>NZ_JAINVU010000003.1:0-232500 GCF_019880555.1 Hephaestia mangrovi
CGCTCGTGATCGAAAACCATCCGCACCGCACGATCGCGGACCTCCGGCGCAAACTTGTTCGTCGTCTTGCTCATACAGGCTCCACCTTCTCAGGAGTTGGAGCCTCCGGCAAACCCGGCGCGGTTCAAGAAAGCTGTTTACGCGCGTCTCAAGGCTGCCAGCGGGCTTCGCCTCAGCCGCGAGCGCAAGGAGGTCAATGTAAAGGCGCTCGGTGGCCATGTTTAAACATACTGCGATGCGGGTCCGAGGCCAACGATGAGCGGCAATACGGTCCTCGCTCACGTCGCGAAATAGATGAACGAGGGGTCACGTTCGAGAGGCGTGCGTAGGCACGTGAGGTCTTGGCTTCTCGATCACCTGCCGGAACGAACGTCCGCTTTCCACTCTAGCTATGTCAAAGCTGCCAGTCAGCTCACGGCCCAGCTTCAGTCGTAACGCGACGCTGCGCGGCTACGCGCTCAACGTCGGCTTTTGACAATAGCTGGCGTTCGATTTGCGGGCGGGAATGAAGGGCTCGTACCGCGTCCGGTCGGCCTGCTTCGCCGAATGATCCACGCGAATCATAGAGCCTTTTGAGAGGGGCGCGTCGAACACTTTCATTGATGGCGTCCGCCAAAGTCCGCCAAAAGATATTTGACGGATATTTGACCATTTCCGTCAATGGCCCTCTAAGCCATTGAAATATGGCGCACCCGACAGGATTCGAACCTGTGGCCTCTGCCTTCGGAGGGCAGCGCTCTATCCAGCTGAGCTACGGGTGCCGGCCGGGCACGCGCCTAGCAAAGCCGGGCGCGGCACGCCAGCGGTTTCATTTGGCCTTCGGCGCGGGCGTCTTGGGCTTGTAGGCGCACAGGTCGGCGACCGGGCAGCGCCAGCATTCGGGGCGGCGCGCCTTGCAGATATAGCGGCCGTGCAGGATCAGCCAATGATGTGCATGCAGGCGGAAGGGTTGCGGGACGACCTTCTCCAGTTTCTTCTCCACCGCAAGCGGCGTCTTGCCGGGGGCCAGGCCGGTGCGGTTGGACACGCGGAAGATGTGCGTATCGACCGCGAAGGTCTCGGCGCCGAACGCGACGTTCATCACCACGTTGGCGGTCTTGCGGCCGACGCCCGGCAGCTTCTCCAGCGCATCGCGGTTCGCCGGCACCTTGCCGCCATGGTCCGCGATCAGCGCCCGCGACAGCGCAATGACGTTCTTCGCCTTGGTGTTGAACAGGCCGATCGTCTTGATGTGCCGCTTCAACCCTTCCTCGCCGAGCGCGAGCATCTTTTCCGGCGTATCGACCTGCTGGAACAGCGCCCGCGTCGCCTTGTTCACGCCGGCATCAGTCGCCTGGGCGGACAGCACCACGGCGACGAGCAAGGTATAGTCGTTGACCGATTCGAGCTCGGTTTCGGGATGCGGATTGTCTTCGGCGAGCCGCGAGAAGAAAGCGACGATATCGGCCTTCTTCACAAATCCAGCACCTCGGCCATCGTATAGCGCCCAGCTGGCTTGCCACGTAGCCACAGCGCCGCCCGGATCGCACCGCGGGCGAATATTTCCCGGCTCTCGGCGCGGTGGCCGAGTTCGAGCCGCTCGCCATCGCCGGCGAAGACGACCTGATGATCGCCCGCGACGCTGCCGCCGCGCAGGCTGGCGAAGCCGATCGTGCCCTCGATGCGTCGCCCGGTCAGGCCGGCGCGGCCGACGACGCTGTCGTTGGCCAGTTCCTCGCCACGGCCGGCAGCAGCCGCTTCGCCGAGCAGCAGCGCGGTGCCCGACGGCGCATCGACCTTTTCGCGGTGATGCATTTCGACGATCTCGATGTCCCAATCGGTGCCCAGCCGGGATGCGGCTTCGCAAACCAGCGCCGCGAGCAGCGTGACACCGAGCGACGTGTTGCCGGTCTGCAGCACTGCGATCTCGGCAGCGGCCTGATCGATCAGGTCGTGATGGGCGCCGGTCAGGCCGGTCGTGCCGACGACGATCGGTGTGCACGCCCCGCGCGCCGCCGCGAGATTGGTGGCCAAAGCCCCCGGAGCGGAAAAATCGACCAGCACGTCGGCGTCACGCGCCAGGGGCGCGGGATCGTCCCCGGCATCGGCGCCGCCGGCGAGACGGACGCCGAATGCCGGCAGCAGGGCAGCAATCGTCCGCCCCATGCGCCCGGCACTGCCGTAGATGCCGATCGCGGGGTCAGCGCTCATCGCGCAGCCTTTCGTGATGGCGGATCACCTCGTCGATGACAAAGCGCAGGAATTTTTCCGAAAACTCGGGATCGAGATCGGCATCGTGAGCGAGCTGCCGCAGCCGCGCGATCTGACGGTCCTCGCGCCCCGGATCGGCGGGCGGCATCCCGGTTTCCGCCTTGTAGCGGCCGACCGCCTGGGTGATCTTGAAACGCTCGGCGAGCATGAAAACCAGCGCGGCGTCGATATTGTCGATGCTCTGGCGGTAACGGCTGAGCGTATCGTCGGGCATTTTCTTCCTTTCACGGCCGCGGCCCGTTCCCCACCCGACCACCCATGAGGATAATCGTATCGGGTGGCCGGCGAGGTGCGGGCTGGTGCCGCCCTCGGGCGCCTTTTGCGCGGGCAGACCGACCCACGCAACCCTTCGCGTCTTGCGTTTGTCGGATAATGGCGCCACATCGCGCCGCGATGACCGCGACCATCCATCGCCTGCCGACGCCGCACGCGCCCTCGCTCGAGCCGATGATGACGCTCGCCGCTGCCGACATGAACGCGGTGAATACCGTGATCCTCGATCGGATGCAGTCGCAAATCCCGTTGATCCCGGAGCTTGCCGGCCATTTGATCGCCGGCGGCGGCAAGCGGATGCGGCCGATGCTGACGCTCGCCAGCGCGAAGCTGCTCGGCTATCCCGGCACGCGCCACCATCGCCTCGCCGCGGCGGTAGAATTCATCCACACCGCGACGCTGCTGCACGACGATGTCGTCGACGGGTCGGATCTCCGGCGCGGCAAGCGCACCGCCAATATCATCTGGGGCAACCCGGCCAGCGTGCTGGTCGGCGATTTCCTGTTCTCGAAAAGCTTCGAGCTGATGGTCGAGGACGGCAGCCTGAAGGTGCTCAAGATCCTGTCGGGCGCCAGCGCGATCATCGCCGAGGGCGAGGTCAACCAGCTCACCGCCGCGCGGCGCATCGATCTCGGCGAGGAACGCTATCTCGACATCATCGGCGCCAAGACGGCGGCGCTGTTCGCCGCGGCCTGCCGGATCGCCGCCGTGGTCGCGGAGCGGCCCGATAGCGAGGAGGAGGCGCTCGACGCGTACGGCCGCAACCTCGGCATCGCATTCCAGCTGGTCGATGACGCGATCGACTATGTGTCGGACGCCGGCACGATGGGCAAGGACGCCGGCGACGACTTCCGCGAAGGCAAGATGACGCTTCCCGTCATCTTGGCTTATGCACGCGGTGATGAGGATGCCCGCGCGTTCTGGAAACAGGCGATCGCCGGACATCGCGCGAGCGACGAGGATTTCGCCCATGCGATCGAGCTGGTCCGCGCCACGCGCGCCGTCGAGGACACGCTGGCACGGGCGCGCCATTATGGCCAGCGGGCGATTGATGCGCTCGGCATCTTCTCCGGCGGGCCGGCGAAGGATGCAATGATCGAAGCCGTCGAGTTCGCGGTAGCACGCGCGTATTGAACGTCGCACCGGCGACGGCCCTGCCCGGATCGCTTCCCTAATGGCCGACGCATTACCGAGGGATCGCGCCTCGCACTCATCACGCGTGCAGCCGACGTCTTGATTTAATTAGTTAGCAATCTAATTGAATCCCATGCCCTCGCGTCGTGAATTGGAGTTTGCCCTGGCAAATAGCGTGCGCCCGTTGGCGGCTGCATGGCACCGGCTGGCGGATGGAGCGCTGGCGTCGCTCGAAATCTCCAATTCGCAAGGCTGGGCGCTGGTCCATCTCGCCCGGCTCGGCCCGACCACACGCCAGGCCGATCTGGCGCAAGCGATCGGCATCACCGAAGCATCGCTGGTCCGCACCCTGCATCAGCTCGAACATGCCGGTTTCGTCACGCGCCAGCCCGATCGTGACGATCGGCGGACCAATCGGCTGATGCTCACCGAATCGGGCGCGGCGATCGCGGCCGGGATCGACGAGCGCCTGATCGCGCTGCGCGCCTATCTGCTCGAGGGAGTCACCGACGAGGATATCACGGTGACCACGCGCACGCTCGATCTGGTTGCGCGGCGGATTGCCGAATGGCGTGGCCTGCCATGACGTCGCGGTTCGGGATCGATGCCGCGATCTTCTCGATCAAGGCCTATTTGGCGGCGATGCTCGCCCTGTATCTTGCGCTGTCGATCGGGCTGCAACGGCCTTATTGGGCGTTCCTGACCTCGTATATCGTCGCGCAACCGCTCGCGGGGGCCGTGGTCTCCAAGGCGATGTTCCGGGTGATCGGCACGTTCGTCGGCGCTGCCGCCGCAGTGGTGATGGTGCCCGCGCTCGACAATGCGCCCGAGTTGCTGACGCTGGCGATCGGCCTGTGGCTGGGCCTGTGCGTCTTCATCTCACTGCTCGACCGAACGCCGCGCGCGTATATGTTCGTCCTTGCCGGATACAGCGCCATCCTGATCGCGCTGCCCAGCGTCGAGGCGCCGGGCACGATCTTCACCGTCGCAACGCTGCGCGTGCAGGAAATCACCCTGGGCATCCTGTGCGGCAGCCTGGTCCATGCCGTGATCCTGCCGCGGTCGATCGCTGAATTCCTGCTCAACCGCGTCGCAGTGATCGTGCGCGATGCCGAGCGATGGTCACGCGATTCGCTCGAGCTGGAGCCCGATGCCGCGGTCGACGTCGAACGCCGCCGCCTCGCGCAGGATATCACCGAGCTGCATCAGCTTTCGATCCACTTGCCATTCGAGACGAGCCGGATCGCGCCGCGTGTCCGCACCGTACGCGCGCTACAGGACCAATTGTCGCTGCTGATGCCGCTCGGCGCCGCGGTCGCCGATCGGGTCGCGCAACTCCGCGGCGCCGGCGGTGTGCCTCCGGCGTTCAAGACGCTACTTGCCGATACGCGTGCCTGGCTTGATGCGCTCGGCCACACGGGCCGTGCGGCGCGCGAAGACGAAGCGATCGCCTTGCAGGCGCGTTGTGCGGCACTGGAGCCCGCCGTCGCCGAAGGCAGCAGCTGGCGCGATCTGCTGATGCTCAGCCTCGCCGCACGCCTCTCGGCACTGATCGCCGCGCACCGCGATTGCCGCGATCTTTCCGAGCAGCTCTCGACGCTCGACCGCCGCCCCGTCTCCCCTCGCGTCGCCGAGCTCCTCGAAGGGCGCCGCGACCGCGAATTGCATCGCGATGTCGCCGGCGCCTTGCGCGGCGCGACGGGCGCGTTCCTCACGATCGTCGTCGGCTCCGCGCTGTGGATCGCCAGCGGCTGGCAAGACGGATCGACCGCGGTGATGCTCGCCGGCGTGTTCCTTGCGCTGTTCTCGGCGAGCGACGATCCGCTGGTGCCCCTGCGCGCGTTCTTCTTCGGCACGCTCATCGCGACGCTGCTCGGCGCGATCTACGGCTATGCGATCATGCCGCGGCTCGATGGCTTCGCGCAATTCGCCGCGGCCTACGCTCCACCGCTGCTGATCCTCGGTACGTTGATGCATTCGCCGCGCTGGTCGGGAATAGCGCTGCCGACCTTGCTCGGCCTCGGCAGTCCGCTGCTGATCGCGGACCGTTACATCAGCGACTTCCAGTCGTTCATCAACGGCGCCGTCGCGCAGCTCGTCGGCGTCGCCTTCGCGATCGTCATGGCACGGTTGCTCCAGTCGGCCGGCGTCAGCGGCGCGATCCGGCGAACGATTCGCGCCGGCTGGATCGACATCGCCGAGCGCAGCACGCTGATGGTGCCGGTCGATCTGCGCGGATGGATCAATCGCATGCTAGATCGCGTCGCGCTGCTGGCACCGCGGTTGGCGGTGAGCGGCAGAGCCCCCGGCACGCCGCTTTACGATGCGCTGCGCGACCTGCGCACCGGGGTGGCGATCGGCGAGTTGCGCCAATTGCGCCTTGATCTGCCGCCTGATCGCGGCGAACCCCTGCGCCATGTGTTGACCGGTGCCGGCGCCTATTATCGCTCGCTCGATCCCGATGCGCCCGCCCCCGCCGGCCCCGGCCTGCTCGCGGAGATCGATGCCGCGATCCATGCCTTTGCACGAGACGGCGATGCCGCCGTTCGCCGCGCCGCGGCGCTCGCGCTGGTCAGCCTCCGCCGCAATCTCTATCCTGACGCCGATCCGGCAGCGGAGGCGCGCGCATGACCGGCGAAATCGCGATCTACGGCGTATTCGTGCCGACGCTGCTGATCCTCGGCATCGCCGCGTCGCTCGTCACGATGGCGCTGATGCGCCTGTTCAACCTCGTCGGCGTATACCGCCTCTTCGCCTATCGGGCGCTTGTCGACCTGTGCCTTTTCATCCTGGTGCTGGGCTTTTTCGCCTGGCTTTCCCCCATCATCGGCTTTCACCAATGAATCGCATCCTCACCCAGATCGGCCGCAGCGCCGCGACCATCCTGATCGTGATCCTCGCCGCGCTCGTCGCGATATGGCTGTGGCACCATTACGAGCGCAGCCCGTGGACGCGCGACGGCCGCGTCCGCGCTGACGTCGTGCGCGTGACCCCGGATATCGGCGGCCTCGTCACCGAGGTCGACGTGCACGACAATCAGCCGGTGGAGGCGGGGCAGATGTTGTTCGTGATCGACAAGCCGCGTTATTCGCTCGCCGTCGCGCAAGCGGAAGCGACCGTCGCCAGCGCGCGTGCCACGCTCGCCCAGGCGCAGCGCACGGTGAAGCGTGACCTCGCGTTGGGCGATCTCGTCGCCACCGAGACGCACGAGCAGAACGTCGCCGCCGTCGCCACGGCGCGCGCCGCGCTCGACGAGGCGCTGACCGCGCTTGACGGCGCCCGACTCAATCTCGCGCGGACGCAGGTCAAGGCGTCGGTCAACGGCGTCGTCACCAACCTCGATCTGCATCCGGGGGATTATGTCGCCGCCGGGCAGCAGGCGATGGCGCTGCTCGATACCGACAGCCTGCGCGTCGAGGGCTATTTCGAGGAAACCAAATTGCCGCTGATCCGCATCGGTGCGCCCGCCACGGTGCGGCTGATGGGCGATTCGCGCCCGCTCTACGGCCGCGTCGAAAGCATCGCCGCCGGCATCAACGATACGACACGGAGCAATTCGGGCAATCTCCTGCCCAGCGTCGACGCCACCTTCACCTGGGTTCGCCTCGCACAGCGTATTCCCGTGCGGATCAAATTGACCCGCATCCCCAAGGGCATCCGCCTCGTATCCGGCCGCACCGCGACAGTGACGATCCAGCCCGAGCGCGCCGGGAAAGCGCAGTGATGCAACGCCGTCTTGCTTCGCTCGCCGCGCTGGCGTTGCTTGCGGGCTGCGCCACCGCGGGGCCGGACTACCGCCCGTCAGAACATTCGGTGGCGACCGATCCCGCCGCGACCGGCGGCTTCGCCTCCGGCCATGATGCCGCCTTCGCCAATACCCCCCTGCCCGATCATTGGTGGCGCCTCTACAACGACCCGCGCCTTGATGCTCTGGTCGAGCAGGCACTCGCGGTGAATGCCGATCTGCGCGCCGCCGACGCCAACCTGCGCAAGGCCGATGCGATCGTTCGGGAAACCGCTGCCGGGCGCTCGCTGACGACCGGCCTATCGGGCGGCGCGACGCTCGCCCGGCCTTCGGGCACGGGCGAATCGTTGCCTGGCGTATTGAGCTACGATCTCGGCATCTCGCTGGGCTATCCGCTCGATCTGCGCGGCAAGATCCGCCGCGCGATCGAAGCGAGCCAGGCGAACCAAGAAGCGGTGAAAGCAGCACGCGACGCCATCCGCGTCAGCGTCGCGGCGGCGACCGCCAAGGCCTATGCCGACGTCTGCGGCGCGAATTACCGGCTCGCCGTCACGCACCGCATCGTCAAGCTGCAGCGCGAGACGCTCGATGCGACACAGCGGCTGCAGCGCGGCGGCCGTGGCACCGCGTTCGACGTCAGCCGCGCCCAGGCCGCGGTCGATGCCAGCGAGGCGACCCTCCCCGCCTTCACGGCCCAGCGCAAGAGCGCGCTCTACCTGTTGGCCACGTTGCTCGGCCGGCCACCGGCCGATTATCCCCTCGATGTCGAGCAATGCACAACGCTGCCGGTGCTCGGGCGTCCCATTCCGATCGGGGACGGCGCTGCGCTGATCCGGCGGCGCCCCGACATCCGCGAGGCGGAGCGGACCATCGCAGCCGACACCGCGCAGATCGGCGTCGCCACGGCCGATCTCTATCCGCAGATCAGCCTCGGCGGTTCGGCGGGAATATCGGGGCCCCTCAAGGATATCGGCGGCCCCTCCTCGTTCGGCTTCAGCCTCGGGCCGCTGATTAGCTGGAGCTTTCCCAACCGGCCGGTGGTGAAGGCGCGCATCGCGGAGGCGAACGCGCAAGTGGATGCCGATCTCGCCGGCTTCGATTCAACCGTTCTTTCCGCGCTTCGCGAAACCGAGACCGCACTCGAAACCTACGCCCGCGATCGAGATCAGGCCGCAGCCCTGGGCCGTGCCCGCGACAGCGCCGCCTTGTCGGCACAGCAGGCAAGCAAGCTGTTCCGCTTTGGCCGAGGCGATTTCCTCTCCTTGCTCGAAGCGCAAAGCAGCCTCGCCCAGGCCGAAGCCACACACGCCGCCGCGCAGACCCAGCTCGTCGACGATCAGGTCGCGCTGTTCATGGCATTGGGCGGCGGCTGGCAATAGGGCCAATGCCCGACGGGCGCCTGCTCATCCCCGGTCGGCTCCCTCCGCCGCGCCACTGACGATGCGATCGAGATAATCGCGGTGCGTCGGCATGTGTTCTGCGGCCGCCTGTGTCACTGACGCCACTCTCGCCATCATGCGATTCGCGTCATCGAAAGGCAGGCGGTCAGCGAGCGGATCGTACCCTTCGGCTCGAAGGCCCTGCCCGTTCATCACCGCCAGCCAGCTCGTCTTGCTGAACAGGTCGTCCGCCTCACGGAAAACGCGCCCGGAAGCGCGATAGATGCGAAGGCGCTCGGCGAGCGTTTCCGGGATCGGCATCGCACGCAGTTGCCGCCAATAAGACGTGTCGTCGCGCTGGACGGCGTGGAAATGCAGGATCAGGAAATCGCGGACGCTCTCGAACTCAGCGCGCATGAGGCGATTATAGCGGCGAACGTCGGCGGGCTCGATCTCGCCGTTGGGCAGCATCTCCAGCAAGCGAGCAATGCCTGCCTGGACGAGGTGGATGCTGGTCGATTCGAGCGGCTCGAGAAACCCGCTCGACAGCCCCAGCGCAACACAATTGCGATCCCAAAGGACGGCCCGGCAGCCGGTGCGGAATCGCAGAAGGCGCGGCTCTCCGATCAGCTCGCCTTCGACTGCGCCGGACAACGCCTCGATCGCGCTCGCCTCGGAAAGGTGGTCGCTGGCGAAAACGTAGCCATTGCCGACGCGGTGCTGCAGCGGAATGCGCCATTGCCAGCCGGCCTCGCGCGCGGTTGCCCGTGTATAGGGCGGCAGGTCGTCGAGCGGCGACGATGCCACCACCGCTGCACGATCGTTCGGCAACCACCGGCTCCAATCGTCGAACGCATTGCCCAGCGCCGCGCCGATCAGGAGGCTGCGGAAACCGGAACAGTCGATGAAGAAATCGGCCTCGACTCTGCCGTCATCGGCCAACCGGATCGCGCTCACGCTTCCATCGTCATGGGACCGTTCGACATCCATCGCTCGGCCTTCGATTCTGGTGACCCCGCGCTGTTCGGCATAGCTGCGCAGGAAGCGGGCGTAGCGAGCCGCATCGAAATGGAAGGCATAGCCAATATGGGCGAGCGGCGTGTTGCCGCCGCTCGCCGGGCGCATGAACTTGCCGGCGCGCGCGGCAGTCGCACAGATCGAATAGGCGTCGAGACCGGCAGCCGCGTCGGCGGCACGAAGACGATGCCACAGCCCGTCGAACGGCACGGTTCCGAAATCGATCCCGTAATTGCCGAATGGATGGAAATATCGATGGCCGACGCGCAACCAATCGACGAATTCGATCCCGAGCTTGAAGGTCGCGCTCGTTTCCCGGACGAACGTATCTTCATCGATATCGAGCAACTTGTTGAAGGCGAGGATCGGCGGGATCGTCGCCTCACCGACGCCGACCGTCCCGATCTCTTCCGATTCGACGAGCGTGATCGACGTGCGAGCGGTGTCGAGAACCTTGGCCAGCGCGGCCGCGGCCATCCAGCCGGCCGTCCCGCCGCCGAGGATCGCGATCGATTTGAGCCCGCTGCCCCTCACCGCCGAACCGCGCATTGCAAAAATAGATTGCCAGTCAACCGGCCACGCCGTGGATCAGCGGCGTGATCGGGGATCTTTTCGATCAGGCCGGAATGAAGCAGAGCAGCGCGGTAAAGCAGCATGCGATCGAACCGTGCCTCACATGCCGCGATCCGCTCGAAACGTGAATCGGTCGAGTGCTGATAGCCGGCACGGTCATCTGCCGTCTCGCGGCTCAACGCACCATTGTACGCGTCGAGCCGTTGACGGTCGATCGTCTCGAAACCCGTCGCGCGATGACGAAAGAAGCCGGTGCCGCCATGATCTTCATCGCACAGAAAATGGACCGTGGCGAACTGCAGCCGGTCAGCCGCGTCGATATGCGGCATGCGTTGTTCCGGCTCGAGGTCGGCCGGCGGCGTCGTCACCAGCGAAAAATTGCCGCGGGCACGAGCCGGCGCGATCTTTCCAAGATCGAAATGCGCTTCGATGAACGGCAGAACGAACCGCACCATTGCATCGACATAGGCCCGCGGCACCGGGCCCAACAGCCCCGGATAATGGCTGCCGACTGCCGACGCCGGTTCAAAGCCGGATCGCGAAGCGGCATCGATCAGACTTTCCGCCGCGCCCGTCGCGTGATCGATGATAACGACGGGTTCCCGCTCCCGGCCAACGCGGAGCACCCGACAACATGGGGCTGGCGACGTCCCACCTTCTTCCGCTGCCCTGCCTGAACCCAAAACCAGCGCTCCGAACGACAAAGGCCGGCGCGCGCCCTAACGCGCGCCGGTAGAGGGGAGATCAATAAGTCGCCCGCACCGAGATGCCAAACCGTCGATCGTTGAGCGTATATTGGAGCGGTTGGCTCGGCGTTCCGATGTACGTCACGTTCATCCGGTCGGTCAGGTTCACGGCGTCGATCGACACCGCGATGTGCTTGTTCAGATCATAGCTGATCGAGCCGTCGAGCGACGCATAAGGCTTCTGGAATTGCGGGATGCCATTGGCGCCGCTGCCATAGGTCGTATCGAGATATTTACCACGCCAACTCCAAGCCAGGCGCGCAGATACCGGCCCCTTCTCGTACAGCCCGACGAGATTATAGCTGTGCTTGGACAGCTTCTCGAGCGGAACCCGTGTCGGGATATCGGAACCGGCGACAGCGAAGGGGTTGGTCACGTTGCTGTCGACGAAGGTGTAATTGGCCTGAATGCCGAGACCACTCAGGAGGCCGGGCAGGAAATCGAAGAACTGCTGATAGGCCGCCTCGAATCCCTTGATCGTTCCGTTGCCTGAATTGACGGTCGTTCCGATGTCGTAGGCAGTACCGTTATACGTCCGAACGACCGTGCCGCTGGCCAGGAAGCCGTTGACCTTCTTGTAGAAAGCGCCAACCGTGACCGATCCCGTGGGCGCGAAATACCATTCCAGCGTCGCGTCGTAATTGTCCGAAGTGATCGGCCGCAGATAGGGGTTGCCTGATCCGCCGCTTGGTCGATGGGTGATGGGGCTGACGTCCGTAGCCGGATTGAGCGTTACATTGGTCGACATTTGATCGAAGTTCGGGCGCGCAAAGGATTTCGAATAGGCCACGCGCGCCTGCAAATTATCGGTCAGGTGGAGACGCAGGTTGAAGCTCGGCAAAGCCTTGACGTAGGTCCGTTGGACATCAATCGGCGCTTCGGTGCCGTCACTGTTGAAAACGGTGCCGGCCGATCCAGTGCGGGTTCGCACGACGCGAATGCCGACCGTGCCATCGAACGGCAGTCCCGCCGCCGTGCTACCGAATTCAGCCAAAGCATAGGACGCGAGCGTCCGCTCGGTCTGATGGTTGAGGTCCGCCGGCGCAAAATAATCCTTCGGCGTCGCACCGAACAGGGCTTCGGTCTTGGTCAGGCTGTCCCACAGGCTGCTCCCCGGTTCGAAATTCGGGTACAGAATTCCGCCGGTGAGGGTCTTTCCATCGAAGAAGTTGGGCGTCGGCCCACTCAAAGCTAGTTCTGGATGATCGGACAGCGGCACGAAGGAGACGCCAGCCGGCGTGTTGCAAGCCGGGTTGGGGCCGCTGGGCACAAGGCAAAAGGCATTCCACGTGCCGCGCAGGTCGATCGTGCTGTCGGCGTAGCGAACCCCGGCGCGCAGCTTCTGCAACAGGCCGCCCTCGACGTCATATTCAAGATCGTAGCGAAGCGCGAGTTGATCGGCATCGTTCCGCTGGATGGCATCGGCCATGTAGGTGAAGGCATAATTGTTCGGATCGGATAGCAGGCCCGGATCGCGAACATTCCATACCGGCCGCGATCCCCGCAGATCGAAATCGACGATGCTCTGATGCAGCGCGGTATAGGGCGTTTCACCTGTCTGGTCATAGAGCGAAATGACGAAGCCGTTGCGATCGGCATTGTAGCTCGACTTCAGATATTGAGCATCGAACGTCGCGTGGAGCTTGTCCGAAACGTCCCATTTCGCGTTGAGCGTATAGTTTCCGACCGTATCGGTAAGATCCTGATCGAAGCGCGACGATTCGAAAACCTGATGGTCGAGCGATCCGGATGTCGCATAACCCTGATCATCAAAGGTAAACGTGGCCCCGTCGAGCGGAGTCGTTTCCGCGTTGCCGTTGTTGTTGTAATAATAATATTTGCCCTGGCGGTAAAATTTGTACCGGGAATAGAGCGCCTGCGCGGTCAGCAGGAAATTCGACGCCGGTTGCCATTGGAACGCGCCCGCAATACCAAGCCGCCGGCGGTCACCGCCATCGTCATAGATCTGCTCACCATAGGGCACTTGCGCATTGGCGGGAGCGCCCGGAATGGTGATGCCCGCCGGAATGGGACCATAAGCGCCAATGAGAATGGCATCCTGGCGGTAATAGCTTTGCGCGTAGCTGGCGTTGAGCAGGATGCCCATTTCGCCGACGCCTGTCTCGAAGCGATTGCTGTAAAGCCCCGACGCCGAATAGCCGAACTTGTCCGCCCGATCATAGTAATTCCCCTTGATCGTGGCGCTGATCACTTGGCCCGGCGTATCGAACGGCAAACGCGTCCGCACGTTCACGACGCCGGCGATATCGCCTTCGATCGTGCTGGCCGGGGGGTTCTTATAGACGTCGATTCCGGCAAGCAATTCGGGGGGCAGCGCCTCGAGATCAAGCGTGCGTCCGCCAGCGGCGGAGATCGCGGCACGGCCGTCGATGAAGTTGCTGACCTGCGTCAGGCCGCGCACCGTGATCGCGGGCTGCGTCCGGTGATCGAAGTCGGTCGCGCCCTCGCCGTAACGGCGCTGGATTTGAACGCCGGTGATGCGCTGCAGCGCCTCGACGGTATTCGCGTCGGGCAGCTTGCCGATGTCCTGCGCCTGGACTGAATCGACGATTTGATTGGCATTGCGCTTGATCGCCTGCGCCGACCGAAGGCTCGCGCGCACGCCGGTCACAACGATGTCGGCCGCCTGCGGCGGATTCTGTAATTGCGCGCTGTCTGCTGCAACGGGGGCAGCGTCTGCCCCGCCGGTTTGTCCGAGTTGTCGAGCCGACGCCGATGCATCGGACGCCTGATCCGCGCCATCGGCCGACCCGTTTTGATCGCTTGCCTGGGCGTAGGCCGCCCCCGGTACGGCCATCGTGATCGCCAGAACCGACGCGCCAAATAGACTGATCCTTTTCACTGCATTCCTCCCTAACGACAGCAAACAGCGCCATTGCGCTTAGATGTCATTTATCGGACAATTTAAGTGCAATCAACTACAATATGATCAATGTGATTCAAAACCGTTGAAAATTGTACGCTTTGGCGCAGAATCCGTCACTTAATGACTGACAAAATCACTTGACGGATCTGCGCGTCGCTCGCCCACGCGCAACGCGGCCCCGTGAGCCGAGCGTCGATAGCAACAGATGATCCGCTCCGACTCGCGTTGCTTATGACAGGTGGAGCGCCGCCCTCATTTGCTCGGCGGAATTACCTCGGCTCCACGAGAGGGCGCCAATTCTTTTGTCAAACAACAATAAGCCAGCCGATCGGAAACGATGTCGCCGGGACCCGCATGCGACAGCGCGCCGTCAATCGCGTTCGTGCTTGGGGCCGACGATGCTGGAAGGCATGTCGGCAAAGTTGGAGCGGCAGGAAACCGCCGCCCCAACAATCCGATTATTTGATATCCAGCATCACGATCGATTTGGCGGGAAGTGTTGCGGACAATGTGCCGCCTGACAGATGGGCACCGTCATACGAAACGGGCCGGATATGATCCGGATCGTCGAATGTATTGTGCGCGTCCATCCTGGCCGCGGTCAGGATGCGGCCGTGAATTTCGTGAGCCTGCTCACCATCCAGCTTGATCGAAATCCGCTGCGCGTGATTGGGATCGACATTGGTCATGCCGAGATGGATCACGCCATCCTTGCCGCGCACCGCGCTGGCGCTGACCGCTTTCAACGTCCATTCGTTCTTCTTGTACCAGCCCGCGGTGACGTCGACGGGAAGCACGGTGCCGTCCTGATAATCCTTGTACATATCGAACGCCCAATAGGTCGGCGTTCGGACCATCTTGTCGCCCTTGGTGAGCAGCATCGCCTGCAGCACGTTGACCATCTGCGCGATATTCGCGCCGCGCACACGGTCGGCATGTCGGGCGAAAATATTGAAGTTAAGGCTGGCCACGACCGCATCGCGCAGCGTGTTCTGCTGATAGAGGAACCCCGGATTGGTGCCCGGTTCGACATCGTACCAGGTTCCCCATTCGTCGACGAGAAGCGCCACGCGCTTCTTGGGGTCATATTTGTCCATGATCGCCGAATGCTTGGTCAGCAATTCGTCCATTTTTTCGGTCTTCACGAGCGTACGGGCCCATTGGTCCTCGTCGAAACCCGTGGCCGCGCCCTTGTGCTTCCACTCATATGGAATGGTGTAATAATGGACACCGATCGCATCGAAGGCGCTCGCGGCTTTCTTCATCATGACGTCGGTCCAATGATAGTCATCGGAATTCGCGCCGCTGGCGACCTTCATGATGTGCTGCCCTTCCGGGGCGCGAATGAATGTGCTGTAGCGACGCGTCACATCCGCCGCATATTCGGGCAACATGTTCCCGCCACAGCCCCATAGCTCGTTGCCGATCCCGACCATGGCCAGCTTCCACGGCTTGTCGCGCCCGTTCGCCCGCCGTTCCTGGGCGACGGTAGAATTGGTCGGCGAGGTGATATACTCGACCCATTCCTGCAGGTCTTTGGGCGGGGCCGAGCCGACATTGCCTGATACATAGGCGTCCGCGCCGACCAGTTCGGTGAAGTTCATGAATTCGTTCGTTCCGAAGGAATTGTCCTCGGTAACCCCGCCCCAGTTGGTATTGACCTTCACCGGCCGCTTGGACCGCGGGCCGATGCCTTCGCGCCAGTAATATTCGTCGGCAAAGCATCCGCCCGGCCAGCGAATTTCGGGCACGCGAATTTCGCGAAGCGCGTCGATGACGTCCTTGCGATAGCCTTGCACGTTTGGAATCTTGCTATCTTCGCCAACCCACAGGCCGCCGTAGATGCCATGCCCGAGGTGCTCCGCGAATTGGCCGAACAAATGCCGATTGTACGTCGCACCGGGTGTGTTGGCATGAATTTCTACCGTATCCACCGTGGCGTTTTTCGGCTGCGCGAACGCGGTGGACGCGAGCATCAACACGGCTGCGGCAAATATCCTCGGCATTGTATACCTCTCCCTGATCGTCGTTCGGGTCCTATGCCCGGACTAATCGGCGCCAGGCGCGACCATTACCCCCTGGCACGACCATCGAATGCCGGACCACCCTATAGCGCCATCTCTTGTCTGACAATAGAAAGCGGATGCTCGAGTTGCTGCCATACGGGCTAGCAGGACGGCGCAACTTGCCGTATTCACGGCCATCGCGACGGTTCCGATAGGATGACATCGCTGAAACGGCTGAGGCAGGCCCCGAGGAGAGGCGATTGGCAAACGGTAGACGGCACGAACCCTCTCATGTGAAAGTTTCCAAGGATCTCGGCATAGCCATCGTCACTGGCCGGCATCCGCCGGGAACCGTGCTGCTCGGCGAGGTGGAATATGCCGAACGATTGGGCGTTTCGCGCAGCGTCGTTCGGGAAGCGTTGCGCATGCTGACGGCGAAAGGGTTGCTGGAAAGCCGCCCCAAGGCAGGCACCCGGGTTCGCGACCGCAGCGATTGGAACTTGCTCGATCCGCAATTGCTCGGCTGGATGTTCGAAGGCGCTCCCCCGCTCGAATTCGTCAGAAACCTGTTCCAGTTACGGATGATAATCGAGCCCGCCGCCGCGGAGCTTGCTGCCGCTGGGCGCAGTTCGCGCCAACTGGCGCAGCTGGGTCATGCGCTGGAACAAATGGACGCCCACGGCCTGACCACAGAGACCGGCCAGGCCGCCGATCAGCGCTTCCACACAATCATCCTGGAAGCCTCAGGAAACGAACTTCTCGTCAGCCTTTCGAGCACGATTTCGGCGGCGGTTCGTTGGACCACATTCTTCAAATACCGCACCAGCCGCCATCCCCATAATCCAATCGAGGATCATCGGATATTGTTCGAAGCGATCGCGAAATCGGATCCCAAACTCGCGCGCCAGGCGACCGAAAAACTGATCGAACAAGCGCTGATCGACACCGAGGCTGCTCTCGACGCTTGAAACGTCCGAAACGAATTCAATGGCTATCGCGCGGCACGCCTTCTGTCTGCGCAATCCGCTGATACTTCTCCGCGCCCTCGAGAATAGCGCCGCTATCCAACTGCCCCACGATCGCGCGCTGGATTTCCTGCCATGGGGTTTGCGAAGCGGGATAAGGATAGCCGCCGGCAGCCAATAGCCGTTGGCGACGCGCCGCGAGTGTCGCATCGTCGATAAGCACGTCGACCCTACCCTTGCCCAAATCGATGCGCACCCGGTCGCCGGTCTCCAGCAGCGCGAGGCCACCATTTGCCGCGGCTTCTGGGCTGGCATTGAGGATCGAGGGGCTGCCGCTGGTGCCCGATTGCCGGCCGTCGCCGATGCATGGAAGATTGCCCACGCCTTCGGTGATTAGATAAGCAGGCGCGCGCATGTTCACGACCTCGGCCGATCCCGGGTAACCGATCGGGCCGGCACCGCGCATGAACAACAGCGTATTGCTCGTAATCCCCAGCGCCGGGTCGTCGATCCGGGCATGATAGTCTTCGGGGCCATCGAACACGACTGCGGGCCCTTCGAAGGCTTCGGGATCATCGGGATTCGACAGATAACGCTGGCGAAACGCGTCCGAGATCACGCTCGTCTTCATGATTGCCGCGTCGAACAAATTGCCCTTGAGCACGATGAACCCGGCATTCTCGACCAGCGGCCGCTCGAACGGGCGGATGACATTCTCATCGGCGATAAAGGCGTCGCGGCAATTCTCTCCGATGGTTCGGCCATTTACCGTCATCGCCGCCTCGTCGATCAGCCCGTGATCCATGAGTTGACGAACCACCGCGGGAACGCCCCCGGCGCGATAATAGTCTTCGCCGAGATACTCGCCGGCCGGCTGCAGGTTGACGAGAAGCGGGATGTCGTGCCCCTGCTCCTCCCAATCCTCGAGCGGCAGGTCGACGCCGATGTGGCGCGCGATCGCCGCAATGTGGATCGGCGCGTTGGTCGAGCCGCCGATCGCCGTGTTCACCCGGATCGCATTATGGAATGCCTGCCTGGTAAGGATGTCCGAGGGCTTCAGATCCTCGCGAACCATGTCCACGATGCGCTTGCCGGTGTGGTAAGAGACTTCCTGGCGGTCGCGATATGGCGCCGGGATCGCCGCCGATCCGGGCAACGACATGCCCAGCGCCTCGGTGAGGCTGTTCATCGTCGTCGCCGTGCCCATCGTGTTGCAATAGCCGGTCGACGGCGCCGACGACGCGACCAGCCTGATGAATTCCTCGTCATCGATCGTGCCGGCGGCCAGCAATTCACGCGCCTTCCAGACGATCGTGCCCGATCCGGTGCGTTCGCCCTTGAACCAGCCGTTGAGCATGGGGCCTACGGAAAGCGCGATCGCGGGAATGTTGACGGTCGCCGCGGCCATCAGGCAGGCGGGCGTGGTCTTGTCGCAGCCGATCGTCAGCACGACGCCGTCGAGCGGATAGCCGTAGAGGATCTCGACGAGACTCAGATACGATAGATTGCGATCAAGCCCCGCCGTCGGCCGCTTGCCGGTTTCCTGTATCGGATGAGTAGGGAATTCGATCGCGACGCCGCCCGCCTCACGAATCCCCTCGCGCACGCGCTCCGCCAGCACCAGATGGTGGCGGTTGCAGGGCGACAGATCGGAGCCGGTCTGGGCGATGCCGATGATCGGCTTTCCCGAACGCAATTCCTCGAGGCTCAAGCCGAAGTTGAGGTAGCGCTCGAGATAAAGCGCCGTCATGTCGACGTTATCCAGATTATCAAACCACGCCCGGCTTCGAAGTCTGCGTGATACGTCAACGATGTCATTCATTCCAAAAAAACTCCAGATCAACGCGTTGTCGAAACGCGGAAGATCATGCGGTGATGATAGGGCTTGCCCGGTACCAGCTCGGCCGATCCGAACGCGGGATGATTGGGCGTGTCGGGGAATCGTTGCGGCTCGAGTGCGATGCCGTCGCCCATCCGGTACACATGACCGGCCTTCCCGACATAGGTGCCGTCCAGGAAGTTGCCCGTATATACTTGCACGCCGGGTTCGGTCGAAAGCACCTCGAGGACACGCCCGGACTGCGGATCCTCCAGCTTGGCCGCCAGCTTCGGCTGCGCTGTCAGACCGGCGTCGAGCACGAAATTGTGGTCGTATCCGCGGCCGTAGACGATCTGCTGATCCTTGCCGTCGCGGATTCCGTCGCCGATGACTCGTCCCTTGGTGAAATCGAACACGGTCCCGGCCACCGGCCGCATTTCCCCGGTGGGGATGAGCTTGGCGTTGACCGGCGTGAAGCGCGAGGCAGGGACCGTCAGCCGCTCGCCCAGAACGCCGCGTTCCGCGCCTTCGCCGGCGAGGTTCACGATCGCATGATTGGTCATGTTGATGATGGTGGGGGCGTCGGTGGTCGCGTCGTAGTCGATGACCAGATTGCCGGCGTCATCGAGTGAATAGGTCGCGGTCGCATGCACCGTGCCCGGATATCCCTGATCGCCGGCGGGACTGGTGATCTCCAGCTTCACGCTGGCAACCTTGCCTTGCGTCACCGACACGATGCGCCATGGCAAGCGGTCCCACCCCATCGATCCGCCGTGAAGCGAATTCACGCCATTGTCGTTGAGCGGCAATTGGTATGATTTGCCGTCGAGCTCGAAATGGCCGCCGGCGATGCGGTTCGCGTAGCGGCCGATCGTGGCGCCCCAGTAATTGGGCCTGGCGACATACTCTTCGAGCGTGTCGTATCCCAATTCGATGTCGGCAATCTTACCGTTCCGATCCGGCACCTTGAACGATTGCAGAGTCGCCCCGAACGAAATGATCGTCGCGCTTACCCCATTCGCGCCCGTGAGGGTGACGGCATCGATTCGAGTACCGTCCGCGAGTTTGCCGAAGGGGGCACGCTCGGCAGTCGCAGCCTGTGCAGCGCCGACGATGCCACCGACTGCAGCTACAAACAGCCCGGCTCCGATCACGAGCATCTTCATTCGAACCTCTCCCGCCGTGAAACGCGCCCTTTTACGCGTTGACCATATCGCGGCTTGCATATAGTCGGACATATCGAACCGACGCAAGGCTTCACCGGCGAAGCGACGGCACAATGGAGAGTGATATGCCTGGATCAGCCGGATCACCGATCAAAGCGCCCTCGGGCCGCGCCGCAACCGCGACTTACGTTCCGGCGCTCGTGCTGCTCGCGAGCCTGTTCTTCATGTGGGGCTTCATCACGGTCATCAACAACACACTGTTGCCGCACCTGAAAAGCGTGTTCGACCTCAATTACACGCAGACGACGTTAATCGAATCGGTCTGGTTCATCGCCTATTTCTTCGCGTCGATCCCGTCGGCGAAGCTCATCGAGCGGATCGGCTATCAGAAATCGCTCGTCGTCGGGCTGCTCATCATGGCTGCCGGCGCTTTGGGCATGGTGCTCGCCGCAAGCATTCCGTCATACGGCGTCACACTTGTCATGCTGTTCATCATCGCCAGCGGAATCACGCTGCTGCAGGTCGCGGCCAATCCCTATGTCGCGGTGATCGGTCCAGCCGAAACCGCGTCGTCCCGACTGAATCTCGTTCAGGCTCTAAATTCGGCAGGCACCATGCTGGCGCCCCTTTTCGGCGCTTATCTGATCCTCGGCAGATCAAAGAGCGGAACGGCAACGGCAGGCACGGTGCTCACGCCGGCCGACCGCCTCGCCGATGCGCATTCGGTGATCCTGCCCTATGTCCTGGTCGCGGTCGTGCTCGTCGTCCTGGCGATCGTCATCGCCCGCTTCCCGCTTCCCGCGATGGGCTCGGCGACGAGCCGCGTCGCCAAGGAAGAGCGCAAGCGGCATTCGCTCTGGAAGCACCGCAACCTGGTGTTCGGCGTTCCCGCGATCTTCATCTACCTGATCGCCGAGATCGGCGTCGCCAACCTGTTCGTCAATTTCGTGAGCCAGCCGCAGATCGCCAACCTGACGCACGAGGAAGCAGGGCGGTATCTCACCTTCCTGTGGGGCGGGATGATGGTCGGCCGTTTCCTCGGATCGGCGATCATGCAGCGGATTCCCGCCGAGACGGTTCTGGCAGGATTTTCGATCGGCGCTTTTGCCGTAATGATCGTCACGGTGTTCGCGACCGGCCCGATCGCGATGTGGTCGCTCATTCTGGTCGGCTTCTTCCACTCGATCATGTTTCCGACGATCTTCACGCTCGGCATCCGCGGCCTCGGTCCGCTCACCGAGGAAGGCTCCGGGCTGCTTATCATGGCGATCGCCGGTGGTGCACTGGTCGTGGTCCAGGGCTGGCTGGCCGACACTTATGGCTTGCAGATGTCGTTCCTGCTGACAGCCGCGTGCGAACTGTACACGCTCTTTTACGCGCTGTGGGGGGCGAAAGTCACCGATCCGCTCAAAATGCCGGCATCCGACACACCTGCGGTCGCGGGACTACCGAAATAGCAGCGACGCGGGGCAATCGCCTGGGAACAATCGGTCGGTTCGTCCGGCGCGACCGGCGCTCCTGTCTCGCCCCGTCGCAACGGGGGCGTCGGTACGGCTGGTCTTCCCCGTTATTACCGGCGACGAGGTTGTCGCTCATGCCGGCGATAACTATACGGGCATAACTCAGACAGATCGAACGGAGAAAGTGATGGCATATTCAAGCCAGCAGGAGACATTCCACGGGATCGACGCTCATACGGGCGAACGCCTCGAGCCCGGCTTTTCCGCCAGCACGATTGATGACGTTGCCGCCGTCTGCAACGCCGCGGCAGCGGCCTTCGATGCCTATCGTTCGACAGATGCCGAGGCGCGTGCGTCGTTTCTCGACGCGATCGGCGAAGAGATCATGGCGCTTGGCGACGCGCTGATCGAGCGCGCCAGCCGCGAAAGCGGGCTGCCGGTCGCACGCCTGACCGGGGAACGCGGGCGTACCGTCAACCAGTTGAAGCTGTTCGCGCAAACCGTTCGCGACGGCGCCTGGCTGGGGATTCGGATCGATCCGGCGCTGCCCGATCGCCAGCCCTTGCCGCGCCCCGATCTGCGCATGCGCAAGGTGGCGCTCGGCCCGGTCGCGGTGTTCGGCGCCTCCAATTTCCCCCTCGCCTTCTCGACCGCAGGCGGTGATACGGCAGCGGCGCTCGCCGCGGGTTGTCCGGTGGTGGTCAAGGGCCACCCGGCGCATCCGGGAACCGACATGATGGTGGCCGATGCTATTGCCAAGGCCGCGCAGCGGACGGGCATGCCAGACGGGGTATTCGGGCACCTTCGGGGTCCCGGCAACGAGATCGGCGCCGCCTTGGTCAGCGATCCCCGGATCGCGGCGGTGGGCTTTACAGGATCCCGTGCGGGCGGTCTGGCCCTTGTCCAGCTCGCCAATGCCCGTGACGTGCCGATCCCGGTGTTCGCGGAAATGTCGAGCGTCAATCCGGTGGTGCTGATGCCGGCCGCCCTCGCCCGGCGCGGCGCGGCGCTGGGTGAGGCCTTCGTCGGATCGCTGACGATGGGCGCTGGCCAGTTCTGCACCAATCCTGGCCTGGTTCTGGCGATCGAAGGGCCGGGGCTGGATTCCTTCGCCGCCGCCGCCGCCGAAAAGCTTCGCCAGCATGCGCCGCAACCAATGCTCACCTCGGGCATTCGCAAGGCCTTCGCGGCTGGGACCGCGTCGCTCGCCGCCAACGCGTCGGTGACTGAGCTTGCCGCGGGTCTCGAAGGCGATGGCGTGGCACGGGAAATGGCGCGGCTGTTTTCGACTAGCGGCGCCGAGTTCCTGGCGGATCAGGCGCTTGCAGCGGAAGTTTTCGGGGCGTCTTCACTGATCGTCCGTTGCAAGGACGCGCAAGAGCTGGCCACGATCCTCGAATCGCTCGAAGGCCAGCTGACCGCGACGCTGCATCTCGATGACGCCGATAGCGATGCGGCAAAGCCACTCGTCCCGATCCTCGAGCGCAAGGCGGGCCGGATTCTCGCCAACGGCTGGCCGACCGGCGTCGAGGTCGCGCACGCGATGGTTCACGGCGGCCCCTTCCCCGCAACGTCGGACGGCCGATCGACCTCGGTCGGCACGCTCGCGATCGAGCGGTTTCTGCGGCCGGTTTGCTATCAGGATCTGCCCGAGGCGTTGCTGCCGCCGATGCTGCGGAACGGCGCCCCCGAACCACGGCTGGTCGACGGCAAACCTGCTTGACACCGCCGCCCTCCCAGTTAAGTCGGACAAATAAGTTGCGACAAATGCGGGAGAGGATGCTTGCCGGTGCCGGCCGAACATATCGCGATAGAAGCGGCCGCCTCTATCTGCCTCCAGTACGGTGCGGCGGGGCCGCCGGCCGCACGTGGCTCTCCCTGCCGTATCGGTGTCAGCCGTTTGAGGAGATCGAACCATGTATAGCCGGCTCATTCAGCACCGCGCGGACGATGGCAGGCGCCGCGTCATTCTCGCCGAGGGCGACGAGGCATTCTTCCTGGACGGCGTTTCGACGACGCTCGATCTTGCCAGGGCCGCGCTTGCCGAGGGGGTGACGCTCACCGCCGCTGCGCGCGCGCGACGCTCGTCCGAACCGGCGAACCTGGCCGCGGCACTCGATGCCGGGCGATTGCTGCCCGCGATCGACCATCCCGACAGCGCCAGGATAATGCTCGCGGGCACCGGTCTTACGCATCTCGGCTCGGCGGAAGGCCGTGACGCCATGCACAAGGCCGCGGCCGAGGCCGCACATCAGACCGATTCGATGCGCATGTTTCTCGAAGGCGTCGAAGGCGGCAAGCCGGCCCCAGGGCAAACCGGCCAACAGCCCGAATGGTTCTACAAGGGCGATGGTCAAGCGCTGGTTGGCCCCGAAGCGCCGCTCACCTCGCCATTCTTCGCTGGCGATGGCGGCGAGGAGCCCGAGCTCGCCGGGATTTATCTGATCGACGATGACGGGGCGCCATGGCGCCTCGGCGTGGCACTCGCCAACGAGTTCAGCGATCACGTCACTGAGCGTCACAACTATCTGTGGCTCGCCCATTCGAAACTCCGCCAGGCGGCGCTGGGCGCGGAGCTTCTCCTCGGTTCGCCCCCCACGGACATCCGAGGCACCAGTCGCATCCGCCGCGACGGCGCGGTGCTCTGGGAAAAGCCGTTTCTGACCGGCGAGGACAATATGTCGCACACGCTGGCCAATCTGGAAGCGCACCATTTCAAATATCCCGGTTTCCGCCGCCCGGGCGATGTGCACGTTCATTTCTTCGGCACAGCGACGCTATCCTGCGCGGACCAGATCGAGACCCAGGTGGGCGATCAGTTCGAAATCGAAGCCGCCCCGTTCGCCCTCCCCCTTCGCAACCCGCTGGCCGAAGCTGCCCCCGAAAGCATCGCGGTTCGATCGTTATGACCTCGCCAAAGCATAGGCGAGGTCACCCGCAACCAACTTCCCCCCATCATCGCTGCCTCTTTCATAGTCACCACCAGAGGCTCTGGTCGAGCAGTGGCCGGCACGACAGCATCGAGGAAATCAACGGATGAAGCATGCCTTGATCGCAGCTGCGATGCTGGCCGCCTGTAGCGCACCGACATTCGCGCAACAGAGCCGGTTCGTCACCGAGCCTGGCACCGGGAAGCCTGCACTGACGGTCGATGGCCACCGCTACCTGATTCTCGGCATCCAGCTCAACAATTCGAGCGGCTTCGCCCCGGTCTTCCACGACCTCAAATCCGCCATCCAGCGCAGCCATGCGAACACCGTCATGGTGCCGGTCGGCTGGGAGTCGGTCGAGCCCGAGGAAGGCCGGTTCGACTGGTCGGTGGTGGACGGCATTATCGACGAGGCGCGCGCGCAGGATGTTCGCGTCGCTCTCTTGTGGTTCGGCACGTGGAAAAACGCCAAGATGAGCTACACCCCGGCTTGGGTGAAGCGCGACACGAAACGATTTCCGCGCGTGATTGATCGGAACGGCGATCCCATCGATGTGCTATCGCCGATTTCCGCCAATGCGATGCAGGCCGACGCGCGCGCTTTCGGCGCGCTTATGGCGCATCTCAAGGCCAAGGACGGCAGGCAAGGCACCGTCATCATGGCGCAGGTCGAGAACGAGGCGGGTACGCTCGGTTCCGATCGCGATTATTCACCTGCGGCCGACGCGCTTTTCGATGGCGACGTGCCCGCCGATATGCCTCACGCGAAGCCCGGCACTTGGACTGCGACCTACGGCGATCGCGCGCCCGAAGCCTTCATGGCCTATTACACCGCGAAATATATCGGCGCCGTCGCTGCCGCCGGAAAGCAGGCTTATGACCTGCCGCTCTACGCCAATGTCTGGCCGCGTCAGCAACCCGGTCTGCTGCGCCCCGGCGATAGCTCGCCTTCGGGGGGCGCCGCTTCGTGGCTGTTGCCCGAATGGCGTGCGCTGGCGCCTGCCATCGACGTCGTCGGCGTCGACAATTACGACACCAATGTCGCGCCCTATACCGAGATCGCCAAGGCGTACGACATCTCCGGCAATCCGCTGTTCGTGCCCGAAACCGGCGGCAGCGTCGCGCATGCGCGCCATGCCTTCTGGACGATCGCGCAGCCACACAGCCTCGGCATTTCCAAATTCGGCATCGATACCGATTTCGGCATGCACGACGGCAAGGATCAGGATGAGCCGATCGCGGTGGATTACCGGTTGCTCCGCGGTTCGGCACCATTCCTGCTTCCCTTGCGCGACGCCGGCGAAATGCGCGTCGCGGTGGAGGAGGACGGGCTGGCCAATGTGCCGATGGCGTTCCCGAACGTTGATCTCGTCGCGCGCTTCGGCGAGGTCAAGGACGGCTATGGCGGGCCGCGTGGACAAGGCAATGGCGATCTCGCCGGCCGCGTGATCGCCACTCGCGTAGCGCCCGACCGTTTCATCCTGACCGGCGCCTCGGCGAACCTCAAGTTCGCGCCCAAGCTCGGCGATCACGGATCGATCGAACTTGTGAGCGTAGAGCAAGGGCATTTCGAAGACGGTCGCTGGGTTGGCGAACATCTGCTCAACGGCGACGAGACCGCGTTCGGCTTGTGGCTGCCTCCCGAAGGCCGATCGCTGATGGTGACGATTCAGGAGGTCAAGTGACCGGCCCGTCGCGACGCGGGGTGCTCGGCGGTGGCGCGATCGCGCTCTCGCTCGCCGCTGCGCCGCGGGTCGTCGCGCGACCGCATGCGGGGCCTGCGTTGGCGCATACGCCGCCGATGGGCTGGAACAGCTGGAACAGCTTCGCCACCACCATCACCGAGGCGCAGACGCTCGAACAGGCCTCGATCATGGCGCGTGTGCTGAAGCCCGCCGGTTACGATATCCTGACCGTCGACATCCAATGGTACGAGCCGGACGCGAACAGCTATACCTACAGCGCGCAGCCGGTGCCGACGATGGATGGCCATGGCCGCTTGCTGCCGGCGCCCAATCGCTTCCCGTCGAGCGCGAACGGCAACGGATTCGCGCCACTCGCAAACAAGGTTCACGCCCTCGGCCTGCGTTTCGGCGTCCATCTCATGCGGGGCATTCCGCGCCTCGCGGTCGAGCGCAATCTGCCGGTATTGGGCACCGACGTGCGTGCGCGAGACATCGCCGACACGAGCAGCACCTGCTCGTGGAACCCCGACATGTACGGCGTCGACATGACGAAGCCGGGCGCGCAGGCTTATTATGATTCGGTCTTCGCGCTGCTGGCGTCCTGGGGAGTCGATTTCGTCAAGGTCGACGATCTGAGCCGCCCCTATGACGCGCACGCCGCCGAGATCGAGGGCATTCATCGCGCGATAGGTGCGAGCGGCCGCCGCATGATCCTGTCGATGTCCCCCGGCGAAACGCCGGTAGCGCGCGGTGACCATGCGAAGCGGTACGCACAAATGACGCGCATATCCGATGATTTCTGGGATGAGTGGGCTCTACTCAAGGCACAATTCACGCGGCTCGAAAACTGGAATGCCTATATGGGCGACGGCTTCTGGCCCGATGCCGATATGCTGCCCCTTGGCCGGATCGCACTCGGCAAGCGCGACAGCAAATTCACACCCGACGAACAGCGCACGCTGATGACCTTGTGGTCGATCGCGCGGTCGCCGCTGATCATGGGCGGGGATTTACGTCATCTCGACGCCGCGACGACCGCGTTGCTGACCAACCCGGAAGTCATCGCCATCAACCAGGCGGCGCGGGACAATCGCCCGCATTTCCTTGAAGACGACGCGCGGATTTGGACGGCGGTTGCGCCCAACGACGACATCTATCTCGCGCTGTTCAATACAAGCGACGACCCCCACGACATCGGGGTCGATCTCGATGCGATCGGCATCCGCGGCGAGGTTGCCGTTCGCAATCTCTGGGCACGCGACGCGGATGGTGTCGCCGCAAAGCGGATCGCCCGCCGGATCCCGCCGCACGGCGCGTCGCTGCTACGCTTGGCGCCGGCGTGAGGCGCGCCGGGGTCCGCCTGGTGCTCGCCGCATTGGCCTCCGGCGCAACGATCACCAGTGCGGCTGCGCAGGCCCGGCGTGACGGCCCCGCCGCGACGGTTCGCATCGCGCTCCACCCCGAGATCGATCGACCGACGACGCGCTTCGAGGGCTGGGGCACCGCTCTCGCGTGGTTCGCCAACGTCACTGGCGGATGGCCGGATGCCGACCGCCAGCATCTCGCCGATCTGCTTTACGGCCCCAAGGGGCTCGGCTGGACCATTGCGCGCTACAATATCGGCGGCGGCGCCGCCCCCGACGCCAAGGCGCTATCGCAACCGGGCGCCAATGTCGCGGGCTTCTGGCACGAACCCGACGCATCGACCGGACGCGATTGGTGGCGGCCCGATGATCCCGCGATGTGGGACTGGTCGCAGGACGCGAACCAGCGCTGGTGGCTCGATGCGGTGAAGCAGCGCGTCGCGAAACCGATCTTCGAAGCCTTCTCCAACTCGCCGCCATGGTTCATGACCGTTTCGGGCGAGGTTTCCGGGGCCAGGAAGGCGACAGACGACAATCTCCGCCCCGGTTTCGAACGCCGCTTCGCCGACTATCTGACCCGCGTCGTCGCCGAGTTGGAACGGCGCCAGCACATCCATTTCCGCACGCTTTCGCCGGTCAACGAGCCCGACACTGATTATTGGTATGCCGGCAATCGCCAGGAGGGCGCGCATTGGAGTCCCGCCCGCCAGGCGATGATGATCGAAGCGACCGCTGCCTCGATCGAGGCGCGCGGCCTCGACACGGCGGTCGCTGCCCCCGATGAAACCAGCTCGCAATTGTTCGTCACGGACTGGGCCGGTTTTCCGCCGGCGGCGCGCGCGAAGATCGGTCAGCTCAACGTCCACAGCTACGGCACCGTCCACCAGAGCGCGGTGCGCGATATCGCCCGCGCCGCCGACATCCGTTTGTGGATGAGCGAAAACGACCATCCGATGCCGGACGATCCCGAAAACTTTGAGGGCATGACCTCGCCGCTCGCCTTCGCCGAGCACGTCGTTCTCGATCTCAAGCGGCTCCGGCCCTCTGCCTGGGTGTTCTGGCAAGCGGTCGAGAATGTCAGCGCCGTGGATGGCGCGGGCGGTTCCAACTGGGGCTTGATCAAGACCGACTTGCGCGCGTCCGCCGATGTGCCTCATCCCATTCATGTCACCCGAAAATATTGGGCGATGGCGCAGTTCAGCCGCTATATACGGCCGGGATTCCGGCTGGTCGCGGTAGACGACGTGGATACTGCCGGCGCGCTGTCGCCGGACGGCAACGAACTCGTGCTGGTGCACGTCAACGGCGGCCTCGTGGCGCGCGCGCTAGCGCTGCCCAAGGGGTGGACCGCACGCATGGTGCTGACCGATGCAACCCATGATGCCGCCTGCGTCGACGGCACCACGGTTCCGCCGCGTGCGATTGCGACGCTCATCTTGCGCCGGGGCGATGCAGGAGGAGAGCCATGCGCCTCCTATCGTTGATGAGCGGTGCCCTGCTGCTGTGCGCTCCCGCCCTCGCCGCACCGAACGTGCCGCCGGCCATCGCCTCGGCATCTGCGCCGCTGACGCTTCCCGACATGCCGCTCCACGACCCGTGGATCATCGCGGACAGGGCAACGCGGACCTATTGGCTGTTCACCACCAACCAGCCGCGCATGACGGGCGATCCCCGGCTCGGCATCATGGCCTATTCGAGCCACGACCTTAAACACTGGACGCGCCCTGCAGTCGTCTTCGCGCTGCCGAAGAACAGCTGGGCGAACGCCGGCGCCTGGGCACCCGAAGTCCATCGCTGGCGCGGCCGCTGGTATCTGTTTTCCACCTTTCACAATCAAGACGCGCCGATTCCGGCTGTTGGCAA
Source organism: Hephaestia mangrovi (assembly GCF_019880555.1). Taxonomy (GTDB): domain Bacteria; phylum Pseudomonadota; class Alphaproteobacteria; order Sphingomonadales; family Sphingomonadaceae; genus Sphingomonas; species Sphingomonas mangrovi. Next base: position 29,262 of record NZ_JAINVU010000003.1, read on the forward strand.
TCGCGAGGGCATTCGACGCAGCACGATCCTCGCGGTGTCGGATCGACTGAACGGCCCCTATCGGCTGGTCCGCAACGGCGCGCCGATCGCCGACAAGAGTCGCATGACGCTCGACGGCACGCTCTATGTCGATCCGCACGACAAGCCGTGGCTCGTCTACGCGCATGAATGGGTACAGATCGGCGACGGCGCGATGGAGGCGATGCCGCTCGACGACCGTCTCGGCGAGGCTGGGCCGCCGCGCCTGTTGTTCAACGCCTCCGCGGCGCCGTGGCTGACCCCGGCTGACAAGGCCAAGGGCAATCTCGTCACCGACGGGCCTGAACTTTTCCGCACGCATACCGGCACGCTTCTGATGCTCTGGTCGAGCTATCAGAAGGGCAGCTATGTTGAGACCCTGGCGCGCTCCACAAGCGGCAGGATCACTGGGCCGTGGGAACAGCTGGCGCCACTGGTCAAGCATGATAGTGGCCACGGCATGCTGTTCCGCCGTTTCGATGGCCAATTGATGATGGTGCTGCACCGCCCCTTCCATCATGCGCGCGGCAAGCTCTACGTCATGCGTGACGACGGCGATCGGATTGCCGTGGTGCGCGAAGCGATCGATCTCGATGGCGAAACGCATCCCACCGATTGATCTCGCCCAGTGTCATACCGGCAAGAATCCGAAAACTGGCGCCCAACCAGCTTGTCTGATAAATCCAAAGGGCTCGATTTCAGCGATCCTGACCAAGAATCGGCACGAGACCGTCACGCAGATCGTCATATATAACAGATATATTGTTTTTCGAGGACAGATTGCTACGGTGCGGGCGATGTTGGCGGCGCGCGCCACCCGGTCAATCACCGCGTCGTCGCCGATCGAAGACAAAAATCGAGGGGATTATCATGAAACGCCGCGCGCTTGCCTCGCTGATTGCCGTCTCGTTGCTTCCGGCATCGGGCGCGGGGCACGCCGCGCCGGCCGCGGTCTCCGCCCGGCCCCACCGCGTCACGTTTGATGATTACAGCTTCATGATCGACGGCAAGCGAGTTTATCTCTGGTCGGGCGAAGTTCATCCCTATCGTTTGCCGAGCCCCGAATTGTGGCCCGATATCTTCCAGAAGATGAAGGCGGCCGGCTTCAACACCGCTTCGATCTACTTTTCCTGGGGATATCATTCGCCGCGCGAGGGTGAATATGATTTCACCGGGGTGCGCGATCTCGACAAGCTGCTGGACGACGCGCGAGATGCCGGCATCTACGTGATCGCCCGGCCCGGCCCGTATATCAATGCAGAGGTGGACAGCGGCGGCTTTCCGCTTTGGCTGACTAACAAGCCGGTCAAGAACCGCAGCCCCGATCCTGCTTATCTGAGGCTCGCCGACGAGTGGATGACGCAAATCGATCGCATCCTCGCGCGCCACCAGATCACCGACGGCGGCGGCAGTGTGATCGCCTATCAGATCGAGAACGAATATTATAAAGGCACCGACGACGGCCGTGCCTATATGCAGCATCTGGAGGACAAGGCGCGGGCCGACGGCATCACCGTGCCGCTGGTCGGCAACCACGACGCCACCTTTGTCAGCGGCACCGGCGCGGTCCAGGTCAGCGGCTGGGATTATTACCCGCAGGGCTTCGATTGCTCGCATCCCGAAAAGTGGAAGCCCGCGCCGAACATGGCATCCCACAAGTTCGCCGGCGAACCGCTGTTCACCGCCGAATTCCAGGGCGGCGCCTTCGATCCCTGGGGCGGCCCCGGTTATGACAAATGCGCCGATCTGATCAACGATCGCTTCGCCAACGTCTTCTACAAAGAGAATATTGCGCGCGGCGCCACTGCGCAGAATTTCTACATGCTGTTTGGCGGCACGTCCTGGGGCTGGCAGGCGATCCCGCAGAACTACACCTCCTATGATTACGGCGCGGCGATCACCGAGGCGCGACAGCTCGGCCCTAAATACTATGAGGACAAGCGGATCGGCTATTTCCTGCACAGCACAGCACCGCTCCTCAAGACGAAGGCGAGCGCGGCGGCGCGGCTCGACAATCCCGAACTGGTCGATATCGCGCGCACCAATCCGGATACCGGCACTCAGTTTCACCTGATCCGGCACGGCGACACCACCGCGACCTCGGTCGAACAAACGCATCTCGCGCTCGATACCATGGAGGGTCATTTCGATCGCGTGCCGCAGGCACCGGGCACCGCCATCACCGTCGACGGCCGCGAGAGCAGGATGCTGCTCGCCGATTACGATCTCGGCGGTTCGCGCCTTGTCTATTCGACGTCCGAGCTGATGACCGATGCCGCGATCGGCGGGCGCGAGGTCGCGGTTCTTTATGGCCGGCCCGGGACCGACGGCGAAACCACGCTCACCTTCGCTTCACGCCCCCGCGTCTCCGTCCTGTCAGGCAAGGTCGCGCAGCAATGGAAGAACGGGCAACTCACCCTCGATTACAAGCATGACGGCATCGCGCGCGTGCTGATCGAAGGCGGCGCCAAGCCGCTGCTGCTGCTGCTCGCCGACACGCCCGCCACGCGCCGCATCTGGCGGCAGGACACGCCGCAGGGCCCCGTCCTGATGCTCGGCGGCCATCTGCTGCGGACAGCGCGGTATGACGGCAATACGCTCGCGCTCACCGGCGACAACGCCGATAATCCCGCCGCGGAGATCTTCGCGGCTTCGGGCACGTCCATCACCTGGAACAGCGCGACGCTGCCGACCGTCGCGACGCCATCGCATTCGGTAACGGTCACCTTGCCCATCGCGCGCGCCATCACGCTTCCGGCGCTCGATCATTGGCAGACCCACACCGGCGCGCCCGAGATCGAGCGTGGCTTCGACGACGCCGGCTGGACGATCGCCGACAAAACGACCACCGCGAGCATCACCGAGCCGGGATCGCTGCCGGTATTGTTCGCCGACGATTACGGCTTCCACACCGGCAACACCTGGTATCGCGGCCATTTCACCGCCGACGCGCACCAGGCTGCCCCCACCGGCATCTATCTGAAGGCGCGGAGCGGTGGTCCGGCCGGCGCCTTCTCGGTCTGGCTCAACGGCCATTTCCTCGGCAGCCTTACGGGCAACGAGGAGCGGTCCTTCGGCTTTCCGGCGCAATATCTCGCTGAGGGCGACAATGTCGTCTCCGTGCTCACCGTCGATATGGGCCATGAAGAGGATTACAACTCGACCGGCGAAAACCGCACCGCGCGCGGCCTGATCGAGGCAAAGCCGATCGATGCCCCCGCGAATGCCGTCACCTGGCGTATCCAGGGGGCCACGGCGCCCGATGCCCTGCGCGGGCCGTACAATTTCGGCGGCCTGTATGGCGAGCGCCAGCGCTGGCCGCTCGATCCGGGCAAGGCCGGCGCCTGGCAGCCAGCAACGCTTCCCGCCAGCGATCCAGGCGCCGGCGTTACCTGGTATCGCACCGACGTGACGCTCGATCTGCCTCGCGGGCAAGACACATCTGTGGGGATCGACATCACCGATCCGCCGGGCCGGCATTATCGCGCGACGATCTTCGTCAACGGCTGGCAGATGGGCAATTATATCGCCGGCATGGGTCCGCAGCATCGCTTCCCCATCCCGACCGGCGTGCTCGATCCGAAGGGCCACAACAGCATCGTCGTCGCAGTCTGGAAGCCCGATGCGAGCGCGGGTGGGTTGGGCACGGTGTCGCTGGTCGATTTCGGCAGCGTCACCACGCCGAGCCGGTCCGCGCCATGAGGTTTGGTCGACAGGGCGCGGGTACTATCGTGGCGCTGAATCGCCGGGCCATAGTCAAAGGCGCTCTTATCCTGTCTGCCGCGCCGCTGATCGGTGGCGGCCGGCTCGATGCGGCGCCGGTTCGTGGCAAGGCGCTCGAGCTTCTCGACTATGCGGACGTAACGCTGCACGACGGCATCGCTCGCCGCCAGGCCCGGCAGACGCTCGACGCATTGCTGGCGATGGACGAAGACGCCTTGTTGCGCCCGTTCCGCGCGGCGGCCGGGATGCCGATAGGATCGAACGGGTTCGGCGGCTGGTACGATTCCTCGCCCGATTTCGATCCGCCGCGCGACATGCACGGGTTCATCCCCGGCCACAGCATGGGCCAGTATCTGTCCGCCATGGCCCGCGGCCACGCAGCATTCGGCGATGCGGCGGCGAAGGCCAAGGTCGATCGCCTGGTGGCCGGCTTCGCGCCGACGATCACGCCCGATTTCTACCGCGGCTATCCCCTCCCCGCTTACACGTTCGACAAGATATTGATCGGCTTGCTCGATGCCTGGCGGTTCGCGGGCAATCGTCAAGCACTGGCGCTGGTGCCGAAGGCGACCGATGCCGTCACGCCCTATCTGCCGGGCCATGCGCTCGACAGGCAAATAGACCAGCATCGCCACTATCCCAACGTCGCGTTCAATTGGGACGAGACCTACACGCTGGCGGAAAACCTCTACATCGCGGCCGAGTGCGGCGCCGGCGATCGCTTCCATCGGATGGCGCAGGCCTATCTGCTCGACAGCACCTATTTCGGCCCCCTAGCGGCAGGCCGCAACGTGTTGCCGCATCGCCATGCCTATAGCCACATGAACGCGCTCGCCTCGGCGATGAAGGCTTATCTGGTCGACGGCACCGCATTGCACCTCGCCGCCGCGCGCAACGGCTTCGGCTTCGTCCTCGATCAGAGTTTCGCCACCGGCGGCTGGGGGCCGAACGAGGCGTTCATCGAGCCCGGCTCCGGCGGACTGGGCGACAGTCTCGATCGAACCCATGCCAGCTTCGAGGCACCGTGCGGCACATACGGCCATTTCAAGGTCGCTCGATATCTCATGCGCGCAACCGGCGAGAGCCATTTTGGCGACAGCATGGAGCGGCTGTTCTACAATGCCGCGCTCGGCCTGTTGCCGCTCAAGCCGACCGGCGAGGCCTTCTATTATGCCGATTACAACCGCATCGGCGCGAAGACCTATTTCGATTACACTTGCCCGTGCTGCTCGGGAACGATCGGCCAGCTTACCGCGGATTACGCGATCAGCGCCTATCTGCGCGACGCGAGCGGCCTGTACGTCAATCTCTACACCCCCTCCGAGGCCATTTGGCGCTCGCCGCGCGGACAGGCGGTGACGCTGGTCCAGTCGGGCGGCTATCCACTTTCGCCCGATATCCGGATGCGCATCGAGACCGATCGGCCGACGACCATGGCGCTTCGCGTGCGCATCCCGGCATGGGCCGGCCCGAAAACACGGCTCACCGTCAACGAGCGCGCCGTCTCGGGCATTCGGCCGGGCCGCTTCGCGACCATCACCCGCGAATGGCGGAGCGGCGACCGCGTCGCGCTCGATATCGACATGCCGCTACGCGGTGAGGCGGTGGACGCCCAGCATCCCGATCGTGTCGCGCTGATGCAGGGCCCGCTGGCGTTGTTCGCGGCGGGCGATCGCTTCCCGCCGCAACGTCTCGGCGACATGATGGCAGCGTCCCGGAAGACCGGCGGGTCGCCGATCTGGACGTCGGCGGGCCCCGATCCGCAGACGTTCCTGCCGTGGTTCGCGATCAGCGGCGAGCCGACCCGGCTATATCAAGAGATGATTTGATCGCGCCGGCTCCGGCGCCGTTCGGTCACGCGTGCCGAGCAGCTTTTGCCGATGCCGGCGCACGGTATCCGTCAACCATTCGCTGAACGCGCGGACGCGTTGCAGCTGTCGCGTATCCTTGTGGGTGACGATCCAGAACGATCTCGTGATCGTCGCCCGCGGCAGCAGCGGGACGAGCGTCTGATCCGAATCGCCGATGAAACAGGGCAGCACGCCGATGCCGCTCCCTGATTGGATCAGCCGGTATTGCGCATTGATGCTGGAACTGCGCACTGTCGGCGACAAGCGGTCGTCGAGCTCGTCGAGGTAACGAAGCTCGGGCGCGTAAAGCAGATCGGGAATATAGCCCACGAGGTGATGCCCTGCGGCGAGTTCGCTCAGGCTATCCGGCGTCCCGCGCTGCGCCAGGTAATGCCGGCTGCCATAGAGTCGCAGCCGATAGTCGGCCAGCTTGCCGCTCACCACCGGGCCGGCCTGGGGGCGCGCCAGCAGGATCGCGATGTCGGTCTCCCGCTTCGACGGGCTGAGGAATCCGCTGGTTGCCGCCAGATCGATCGTCAGATCGGGATGACGATCAATGAAGTGATGAAGGTGGTGCGCGATAAACCAGGTGCCGAAACCTTCCGACGCGCTCACCCGCAATTGCCCGGTCAGCGACTGGCCCGAGGGCTGCTCGCTGATCCGCTCCGCCGCCCGCTGCATGGTCTCGACATGGGCGAGGAGCGCCTCGCCGGCCTCGGTCAATACCTGCCCTTCGCGCGTCTGCTCGAAAAGCGTGCGGCCGAGCCGTTCCTCCAGCCGGCGAAGCCGCCGGCCGACGGTGGTGGGATCGACGCCGAGTTGCGCCGCGGCGCGGGCGAGCTGACCGGTTCTCGCGATGGCAAGGAAATCCTGGAGATCGTTCCACTGAAGCGCCTGCATGAATGCAGATGTTAATTGCAAAACTCGCTGTTGCCTGCAACCGTCCGACTGGCCATCCTCCCCCTGAAGGAGAGAGACCATGCGTACCATCGACCACCATATCGTCGGCCATTCGGGCGGCGGCGCCTCGCGTAGCCATGTGGTGTTCGATCCCAATACCGGCCAGGTGCAGGCCACGGTCGCGCTCGGCAGCCAGGCCGAACTCGACAAGGCGGTCGCCGCCGCCAAGGCCGCGCAGCCCGATTGGGCGCGCACCAACCCGCAGCGCCGCGCCCGCGTGATGTTCAAGTACAAGGAACTGATCGAGGCGAATATGGAGGAGCTCGCGCACCTCCTCTCGTCCGAGCACGGCAAGGTGATCGCCGACGCGCGTGGCGATGTGCAGCGGGGCCTTGAGGTGATCGAATATGCCTGCGGCATCCCGCAGGTACTCAAAGGCGAATATACCCATGGCGCCGGGCCCGGCATCGACGTCTATTCGATGCGTCAGCCGCTCGGGATCGGCGCGGGCATCACCCCGTTCAACTTCCCCGCGATGATCCCGATGTGGATGTTCGGCATGGCCATCGCCTGCGGCAATGCCTTCATCCTCAAGCCCTCGGAGCGCGATCCGAGTGTGCCGATGCGCCTTGCCGAGTTGTTCCGCGAGGCGGGCGCGCCCGAGGGCATTTTGCAGGTGGTCAATGGCGACAAGGAAATGGTCGACGCGATCCTCGACCATCCCGATATCGCCGCGGTGAGCTTCGTCGGATCGTCGGACATCGCGCATTACGTCTATAAGCGCGGCGTCGCGGCGGGCAAGCGCGTGCAGGCGATGGGCGGGGCCAAGAACCACGGCATCGTCATGCCCGATGCCGATCTCGACCAGGTCGTGAACGAGCTGTCGGGCGCGGCGTTCGGCTCGGCGGGTGAGCGCTGCATGGCGCTACCGGTGGTGGTGCCGGTCGGCGACAAGACCGCCGAGGCGCTCAAGGAAAAGCTGATCCCGGCGATCGAAGCCTTGCGTGTCGGCGTTTCGACCGATGCCGAGGCGCATTACGGTCCGGTGGTCACCGCCGAGCACAAGGCGCGCATCGAAAACTGGATTCAGAAAGGCGTCGACGAGGGTGCGGAGCTGGTCGTCGATGGCCGCGGCTTCACGTTGCAGGGGCATGAGAAGGGCTTCTTCATCGGCCCCAGCCTGTTCGACCATGTCACCACCGACATGGAGAGCTACCAGGAGGAAATCTTCGGCCCTGTGCTCCAGATGGTCCGCGCCAAGGATTTCGAGGAAGCGGTGCGACTGCCCTCGGATCACCAATATGGCAACGGCGTCGCGATCTTTACGCGCAACGGCCACGCCGCGCGCGAATTCGCTGGCCGCGTGAATGTCGGGATGGTCGGCATCAACGTGCCGATCCCGGTGCCGGTCAGCTATCACACGTTCGGCGGCTGGAAGCGCTCGGCGTTCGGCGACACCAATCAATACGGCACCGAGGGCGTCAAGTTCTGGACCAAGGTCAAGACCGTCACCCAGCGCTGGCCCGACGGCTCGCCGACCGGCGAGAACGCCTTCGTCATCCCGACGATGGGCTGACGATGAAGGCAGGCTCGCTTCTGATCGGTGCCGCAATCGCGCTGGCGGGATGCCACGCCAGCGAGGATGGCAATGCGCTGTCGCATGAGGATCGTGAGGCCAAGGCGGCGATCGACAATGCCGTATCGGTCAATCAGACGGCGGCACAGCTCGGCGGGCTGCCGGTGCCGCAGCCAACCGCGCATGCCCTCGCCTATCAGTTGCCGCCCAGCTTCGTCGGGCGCTGGGGCATGACCAAGGCCGATTGCGACCCGAACAGCCTTGCGACCAAGGGATTGCTGACGATCAGCGCCGATCACCTGAAGTTCTGGGAGTCGAAGGGATCGGTGCAACGGATCGTCCGCCATTCACCCTATGACGTCACGCTGGTGCTCGACATGACCGGCGAAGGACAACGCTGGACCAGCACGACGCGGCTGACGCTCGATGCTGCGGCCACGCAACTGGTGCGCGCCGAAGGGGGCACGCCGGATCACTATCGCTACCAGCGGTGTTAGAAAGAGATATGACCGACCAATTCGATTTGACTGACGATCAGCGCGCGATCCAGGAGATGGCGCGCAAGTTCACCGCGGACCGCATCACGCCCCATGCGGCCGAGTGGGACGAGAAGCATATCTTTCCGCGCGACGTGATCAGGGAAGCCGCCGAACTCGGCTTCGCGTCGATCTACGTCAGCGAGGAGAGCGGCGGCATCAATCTAGGCCGGCTCGAGGCGGCGCTGGTCATGGAGGCGATGGCCTATGGCTGCCCCTCGACCAGCGCCTTCATCTCGATCCACAACATGGCGTCGTGGATGATCGATCGGTTCGGCAGTCAGGCCGTCAAGGACAAGTATCTGCCCAGCCTCGTCACGATGGACAGACTCGCGAGCTATTGCCTCACCGAGCCCTCGTCGGGCTCGGATGCGGCGGCGCTCAAGACCAGGGCGGTGCGTGACGGCGACCATTACGTTGTCAACGGTTCGAAGCAGTTCATCTCGGGCGGCGGCGAGAACGAGATCTATGTCTGCATGGTCCGCACGGGCGAGGATGGGCCCAAGGGCATCACCTGCATCGTCATTGAAAAGGACATGCCGGGCGTAAGTTTCGGCGCGCAGGAGCGCAAGCTCGGCTGGCACTCTCAGCCAACCGCCCAAGTGATGTTCGATAACGTCCGTGTGCCCGCCGAAAATGTGGTCGGCGGCGAGGGCGAGGGCTTCCGCATCGCCATGATGGGGCTCGATGGCGGTCGGCTCAATATCGGTGCGTGCTCACTGGGCGGCGCGCAGCGCTGCCTCGACGAGGCGGTGCGCTACACCAAGGAGCGGCACCAGTTCGGCAAAGCAGTGGCGGATTTCCAGAACACGCAGTTCATGCTCGCCGACATGGAAACGGAGCTGCAGGCGTCGCGGATGCTGCTCTACACCGCTGCCGCAAAGGTGACGTCGAATGCGCCCGACAAGACGCGCTTCGCGGCGATGGCCAAGCGGCTTGCCACCGATACCGGCTCGGCGGTGGTCGATCGCGCGCTACAGCTTCACGGCGGCTATGGTTATCTGATGGATTACCCGATTGAACGCTTCTGGCGCGACCTGCGCGTGCATTCGATTCTGGAGGGCACCAATCAGGTGATGCGGATGATCGTCGGCCGCGATCTGCTGCGGCAATAATTCAAGACGGGAGCATTCGTGACTGACGACGTACTGACGTTCAAGGAAGGCCGGATCGGCCGCATCCGGCTCAACCGACCCAAGGCGCTGCACGCGCTCAATACCGAGATGTGTCTGGCGATGTCGGCAGCGTTGGAGGACTGGCGCGGCGACCTCGCGGTCGAAGCGGCGCTGATCGACCATGCCGAAGGACGCGGCTTCTGCGCCGGCGGTGACATCCGCATGCTCGCCGAGAGCGGCCGGACCGACGGCGCCGACGCGCGTGCCTTCTTCCACGCCGAATATAGGATGAACCACGCGCTGTTCACCTACGCCAAGCCGGTGGTGGCGGTGATGGATGGCATTACCATGGGCGGCGGCGTCGGCATCTCGCTGCCGGCCAAGGTGCGGATCGCGACGGAGAATACCAGGTTCGCGATGCCCGAAACGGGAATCGGCCTGTTCCCCGATGTCGGCGGCGGCTGGTATCTGTCGCGCCTGCCGGGGCGAATGGGCCAATACCTGGCGCTGACCGGCCACCGGCTCAATGGCGCCGAGTGCCTCGCGCTGGGGCTAGCGACGCACTATCTGCCCGCCGATGCGCTGACCCAGGCCAAGGAGCTGATCGCCGACAAGCCGCACGCGATCGATCTGGCGCTAGAACCGCTGGCGGCCGACCCGCCGGCGGCGCCGATCATGGAGCATCGTGATGCGATCGACCGGCTGTTCGCTTCCGATACGCTGGAAGAGGTTTTCGCTGCGCTTGAAGCCGATGGCAGCGAATGGGCGACGGCGCAGCTTGCGACGTTGCAGGCCAAATCCCCGCAGACGATGAAAGTCTCGCTGCGGCTGCTCGCCGACGGCGCACGGATGCAGACATTCGCCGACGAGATGCGTCAGGAATATGCCGTCGCGAGCCGCGTCGTGCAGCGCCACGATTTCCTCGAAGGCGTCCGCGCGGTGATCGTCGACAAGGATAACGCGCCGCACTGGAACCCGGCGACGCCCGACGGCGTGACGAGCCATGTGATCGACCAGATCTTCGCGCCGCTGCCCGAGGACGAGGCGTGGACGCCGAATTGACTCGAACCGTCATGCTGAACTTGTTTCAGCATCCATGGCGCAACACTGATGGCGCGCGAAACGGCGATGATGGTCCATGGACCCTGAACCAAGTTCAGGGTGACGAATATGGAGATGGAAGTGGCTGAATATCAAACCCTGCTGGTCGAGAAGCGCGGCGCGGTCACGCTGATTACCTTGAACCGGCCCAAGGCGCTGAACGCGCTCAACGCGCAGGTGCTGAGCGAATTGCTCGACGTGCTAGCAGCCTTCGATGCCGACGATAGCCAGGGCTGCGCGGTGCTGACCGGCAGCGAGAAGGCGTTCGCCGCCGGCGCCGACATCAAGGAAATGGCCGACATGGGCTTCGCCGAAATGTACGGCACCAACCATTTCGCCGGCTGGGAGCAATTTGCCCGCACTCGCAAGCCGGTGATCGCCGCGGTCGCCGGCTATGCGCTCGGCGGCGGCTGTGAGCTGGCGATGATGTGCGATTTCATCCTCGCCGCCGATACCGCCAAGTTCGGCCAGCCGGAGATCAAGCTCGGTGTGTCGCCCGGCATGGGCGGCTCGCAGCGGCTGACCCACGCGGTCGGCAAGGCCAAGGCGATGGAGATGGTGCTCACCGGCCGGATGATGGACGCCGAGGAAGCCGAGCGCGCCGGCCTCGTCAGCCGCGTGATCCCGGCCGCCGAGCTCGTCGAGGAAGCGGTGAAGACGGCGGCGACGATCGCCGGCATGGCGCCGCTCGCGGTCAAGGCGAACAAGGAAATGGTCAACGCCGCGTTCGAGACGACGCTGGCGCAGGGTGTCCAGTTCGAGCGTCGGTTGTTCAACGGCCTGTTCGGCACCCAGGATCAGAAGGAAGGCATGGCCGCCTTCGTCGAGAAGCGGCCGGGCAAGTGGACGGGTAAATAAAGAGGATCAGGCCGGCGAAGACCGGCATCTCATGCAATATGCGATCCCGGCCTGCACCGGGATGACGGTAATGGAGAGAGAAGAATGGCACGCGTCGGTTTCATCGGTCTCGGCAATATGGGCGGCGGGATGGCTGCCAACCTGGCGAAGAAGGGACACGATGTCCGCGCCTTCGACATCTCGGCCGAAGCGCTGGAGCGGGCCAAGGCGGCCGGCTGCCTCCCGGTCGCGTCGGCCGGCGAAGCGGCCGATGGCGCCGAGGCGGTGATCACCATGCTGCCCGCCGGCAAGCATGTCGAGCAGGTCTATGCCGAAAGCGTGTTCGGCGCGGCGCCTTCAGGCGCGATCCTGATCGATTGCTCGACGATCGACGTCGCCACCGCCAAGCGGATCGCCGAAGCGGCCGAGGGCGAGGGACTGACGGCCGTCGATGCGCCCGTATCGGGCGGGATCGCCGCGGCCAATGCCGGCACGCTGACCTTCATGGTCGGCGGCAGCGAGGAGGCGTTCGAACGTGCCCGGCCTTTTCTCGAGGATATGGGCAAGGCGGTGATCCATGCCGGCGCCAACGGCGCGGGGCAGGCCGCCAAGATCTGCAACAACATGATCCTCGGCGCGACGATGATCGCCACCTGCGAGGCGTTCTCGCTGGCGGAGAAGCTCGGGCTCGCGCCGCAGGCCTTCTACGACATCGCCTCGGTCTCGTCGGGGCAGAGCTGGTCGATGACGAGCTATTGCCCGGTGCCCGGCGTCGGGCCCGAAAGCCCGTCCGACCACGATTATCAAGGCGGTTTCGCCGCCGCGCTGATGCTCAAGGATCTCCGGCTGGCGATGGAAGCGGCCGAGGATGTTCATGCCTCGACCCCGGTCGGCGCCAAGGCACGCGAAATCTATGAGGCGTTTGTCGCTGCCGGCCAGGGCGGGCTCGACTTTTCCGGCGTGATCGAGTCGCTCGAACGCGATTGAGGCGGCGCGGCCAGACGGCTCCCGGCCGAGGGTTCAGCTTAGTCGAGCCCGCTCGGCGCTTCCGCGCGGACCGATCAGGCCGCGTCCGCCTCCAGCGTAGCGACATCAACGCGCTCGACGCGTGGCACGAGCAGTTGGATAATTGCCAGCGCGATCAGATAGACCGAGCCCGCTACTGCGAAAATCAGCGTGTAGCTGTGGGTCGTATCGAGCATGTAGCCGGTGAATTTCGCCATCACCATGCCGCCGATTGCCCCCGCCGTTCCGCCGATCCCGATCACCGAGCCGACCGCCGTGCGCGGGAACATGTCCGACGGCAGCGTGTAGATGTTTGCCGACCACGCCTGGTGCGCGGCGGTCGCCAGACCGATGATGCCGACGGCGGCCCAGAGGTTGTGCGTATATTGCGTGAAGAAAATCGGCAGGACGAGGATCGCGCAACCCAGCATTGTCAGCTTGCGCGCAGCATTGGCCGAAAAGCCATGGCGCAGCAGCCGAGACGAGGCGAAACCGCCCGCAACAGAGCCGAGGTCCGACAGGACATAGATTGCAACCAGCGGCGGACCGAAGCTCACGAGATCGAGATCGTAGCGCTTCGACAGATAATCGGGCAGCCAGAACAGGAACAACCACCAGATCGGATCGGTCAGGAACTTGCCGATCGCGAAGGCCCACGTCTGGCGATAGCGCAGCAGGCGCGTCCAGGAAATTGTCTCCCCGACATCGGCAGGGTCGCTCTCGATCCACGCGATTTCTGCGGCGGAGACGCCGGCTTTCTCGCGCGGGCGGCGGTAGACCGCGATCCAGACGGCAAGCCAGACGAAGCTGAACAACCCGGTGATGACGAACGCCGCGCGCCACCCCATCGCGATGGTGATGATCGGCACGATGATCGGCGTGACGATTGCGCCGACATTGGACCCCGCGTTGAAGATGCCCGTCGCCAGCGCGCGCTCGCGTGCTGGAAACCATTCGGTGACCGCCTTGAGGCCGCCGGGGAAATTGCCCGATTCGCCGATGCCGAGCAGGAAACGGACCATCGAGAATTGCGCCGCGTTGCGCGCTGCGCCGTGCAGCATGTGCGCGATCGTCCATAGCGTGAAGGCCAGCGCATATCCCCAGCGCGCACCAATCCGGTCGACCAGCTTGCCGAAGCCCAGATAACCGATTGCGTAGGCGAACTGAAACCAGATGACGATGTCGGCATAGGTCGACTCGGTCCAGTGCATTTCCGCTGACATGGTGGGCTTGAGCACGCCGATCATCTGGCGATCGACATAGTTGATCGCCGTCGCCGCGAAGAGCAGCCCGCAGATCACCCAGCGATAGCGCCCCGCCCGCTCCGCTGCCCGATCGATCACGGCGTCCGCTTCAGCCATTCACTCTCTCCATTTGATCGCCGTCTCGTGCGGCTTCTCTCGGTTGCCTTATCTACGCTGCTCCGATCGTACAGGTCACGCCCATCCGCCCGTCGAACAGCGCCTCGACCGTATCGCCCACCCCGACGGGATGGACACCGGTCACCGCGCCGCTCGAAATCCACTGGCCCGCCTCGAGCGAGATGCCGCGCTCGGCCATCGCCTCGAACAGGAAGCGCGCAGCGCCGATCGCGCCGTCAAGCATGTCTACCGCTTGGCCGCAACCCGCGACGTCGCCGTTGATGCGCAGCTCGACGGCCCAGGATTCGAAACGATCGTCCTGCCAACCGGCGATCGGTGCGCCGATCACCAGGCCGTTATTGTTCCCGAAATCCGAAACGGTAACGGGTGCGCCATAGCTGTTGATGCCTGGAAACGGCGAGCTCGCGACCTCGATGCCGACATGCACGCCGCCGATCAGCGCCTTGGCTTCTTCGTGAGTGAACCGGGTCTTGCCGATCAGCGGGGCGGCCGCGACGCGCAGCAGATATTCCGCCTCCGCGGCGCCGAACCCCTCCGAAAAGATCACCATTTCAGGGGTTTCGCTGTTCGCCTCGACGATACGGTCGGCGAAGATCGGGCCGGCCAGCCGGGCGATGTCGCCGATCGGAGGATTGACTCGCCCGACCTTCCATCCGCCGATCCGCTCGCCCATCAGGCCGATCGCGGCGTCCTGCACCGCGTAACCGTCGGCCAGCCGGGTCGGCAACACGCCGGGATAATCGGGTAATGCGCGCGCTTCGCGCCGGGCACTGACGAACGCAGCGGCAATGCGCGGCGCCTGTTCGGCAAAATCGTCCGATGGCAAGTCGGAACCCTCCCCTGCTCTACCTGTGAATGTTCGAGGGCTTAAGGGAAACCGGTGTCAGTAACAAGAGGGATCGAAATATTCTGTCTAATTTACCGTTATTCCGGGAGATTTTTCGGATCGGCGTGCAAAGCCGCCAGTGCTCGGCCGATGCTGTCGATCGCTTCTTTATCTTGCGCGAGCCGTGGCGGGCAAAGGCGAGGGTCTGCGACGAACGCCGTGATCATCGTCTCGGCATCGCCGCGCGAGCCGAGCGCGGCCAGCGTCTCGCCGAGCGGGTCGACGATCGCTTCGCCGGCACGTGTGCGCATCGCGACAAAGGCGAGCCAGCCGGCCACCGCGCCGAGCGCGCGGCGCGGCAGGCGATCCGCAGCACGGTTGGCGAGGATCGTATCGTAAAGGCGATAGGGCAGCTTCTGCGACCCGTCATAGGCGATCTGGGCGAGCGCGTGGACGATGACCGGGTTGCGAAAGCGCGTCAGCACCGCCGCGCGATAAGCGTCGAGATCGAGGCCGGGGACCGGCGGCAGCATCGGCTGGATTTCCTCGACGATCATCGCCTCGACATAATCGGCCAGCGCCGCGTCGCGCATCGCCTCCGCAACGCTGGCATGACCCCGCAAGAGCCCGAGATAGGCGAGCGTCGAATGCGCTCCGTTGAGGATGCGCAACTTGGCCCGTTCGAACCCGGCGACATCGCACGTGATCTCGACGCCGGCTGCGGCGAGGTCGGGGCCGATCGGGCCGATATCCTCGACCACCCATTGCGCGAACGCCTCGCGCTGGACCGCGGCACGATCCTCCAGCCCGATCTCGTCGGCGAGCGCGGCGAGGAAATCGGGATCGGAAGCAGGCGTGATCGAATCGACCATCGTTGCCGGAACCCGCAATTCGGCGTCGAGCCAGTCTGCCAGATCGGTGTCGCGAGCGGCCGCGAAGGTCAGCAGCGCGGCGCGCAGCTTGGCGCCGTTGTTCGCCATATTGTCGCACGGCATCACGACATAGGCGGCCAGGCCAGCCGCACGGCGCGCGGCAAGGCCGGCGACGATCCAGCCGATCGCGCTCGCCGGCGCGCTCTCCCCCGTCAGATCGCGGGCGATGTCGGAATGCGAGATATCCAGCGTCCCGTCGGGCGCGAGGCAATAACCCTTCTCGGTGATCGTCGTCGTCACCAGCGCCGTTTCCGGAGCGGACAGCAGCCGCAGGGTTTCCGCCGCATCGTCGGGGCCAAGCAGGTGCGTGTGGCAACCGATGATGCGGTTCGATGGCTGCGCGTCGCGGACCGCCAGCGTGTAGAGCCCGTCCTGCGCCGCCATATCGACGACCGTGCGGCCGCTGCGCAGCGACACCAGCGCGACTCCCCAGCGCGGATCTTGCGCGATCAGGCGGTCGATGAAATCAGCCTGGTGCGCACGGTGGAAAGCGCCGGGGCCGAAATGCACGATACCGGTCCCCGTCGGCCGCGCGACAGGCCTGGCGGCGTTCGCCTGTTCCACTGTCCGGGCATTCAGGCGCGTCACAGCGTCACCCCGCGCTTCCACAACGCGATCTCGCGCTCGCCATGGCGACGCACGTCGGCAACCGTTGCGCGACCGCCCTTCTCCACCGCCTCGATCAGCGTCGCGACGCTATCGGCGGGATTGATCTGCAACGCTTGCATGTATCCTCGTCAGTTAACCGGTGTCAGCTTTCGCGCGCGAACCTATAGCTCGGTCAGCGGAAGGCAATGGCGCAATTCGTCATTCGCCGCTATGCCGTCGGTCATGGCGAAGACAGGTCAGCCGACAATCAACGATGTCGCGCGCATCGCGGGCGTTTCCAAGAAAACCGTCAGCCGGGTAATCAACCGCTCCCCGCTGCTTTCGGACGACATGCGCAAGCGCGTCGAGGACGTGATCGCCGAACTGGGCTACATTCCCAATCCGCAGGCGCGGGCGCTGGCATTGCGGCGCAACTTCCTGATCGGCCTGGTCCATGACAATCCCAACGCGCAAACGGTGATGAACGTTCAGCAAGGCATGCTCGAAGCGCTGCACGGCACCGAGTTCGAAATGGTGGTGCGCCCGGTCGACCGGGGCTCGGCGACGATGCTCGAGGATCTGCGTCACTTCCTCGAACGGCAGCGCCTGTTCGGTGTGTTACTGATGCCGCCGGTCAGCGAGAACGATCAGGTCGCGCAGACCTGCACCGAAATCGGTTGCCGCTACGTGCGGATGGGGTCTGCTCATCTCGACAGTGACGAGCATATGGTCGCCTCCAACGATCGCGAGGCGGTCCGCGCGGCGACCGAATATCTGATCGCCTGCGGGCACAAGCGAATCGGGCTGATCGCCGGGCCGCACGGCTTCCGCTCGGCCCGCGAGCGCCGCCTGGGGTTCGAGGAGGCGCTGAAAGCCGCGAAGATCAATTTTCCGCGCAGCCTGGTTGCCGACGGCAATTACACGTTCGAATCGGGGCTCATCGCCGCTGAACGCCTGCTCGACCTGATGCCGCGGCCGACCGCGATCTTCTCGTGCAACGATGAGATGGCGGCCGGCGTCATCCACGCTGCGCGGGCGCGCGGGCTGGACGTGCCGCGCGACCTTTCGATCATCGGCTTCGACGATACGCCGATCGCGCCGCATATCTGGCCGCCATTGACGACGGTGCGCTGGCCGATCGCCTCGATGGCGCGATCGGCGGCGCTCAAGCTGATCGCCGGCGACGAGGAACCCGTCGCCGAGCCGTCGATGTTCAGATCGACGCTGATCCGTCGCGCTTCGGTGGCGCCGCCGGCCGAAACCTGACGATTGAACGCCGCTACCGGTTGAGTTTGACTCTGACACCGGTTACCATCACCGCTAATCGCGATCATCGCGCGACCCCGGGAAGGATGCATGAAACGACCGCTTGACCTCGATCCCGACCGGCTGTTCCCGGCCGACTCCACGACGCGCGCGATCGCGCGGGCGCTCTATGCGGACGTCGCCGGCCTGCCGATCGTCAGCCCGCATGGCCATACCGATGCGCGCTGGTTCGCCGACGATACGCCGTGGCAGGATGCGACCAGCCTGCTGCTCGCGCCCGACCATTATGTCTATCGCATGCTCTACAGCCAGGGCGTGGATCTCGACGCGCTGGCGATCCCGCGCCGCGACGGCACGCCGGCGACCGATCCGCGCGCGGCCTGGCGGTTGTTCGCAGACCATTATTACCTGTTCCGCGGCACACCGTCGCGCCTCTGGCTCGACCATGTCTTCGCTGAGGTGTTCGGGATCGACGTCGCGCTCGATGGCGATAGTGCCGATCATTATTATGATGCG
Organism: Hephaestia mangrovi; assembly: GCF_019880555.1. Taxonomy (GTDB): domain Bacteria; phylum Pseudomonadota; class Alphaproteobacteria; order Sphingomonadales; family Sphingomonadaceae; genus Sphingomonas; species Sphingomonas mangrovi. The sequence goes on from NZ_JAINVU010000003.1 coordinate 47,433, forward strand.
ATCAATGCCGCGCTGGCGACCGACGCCTTCCGTCCCCGCGCGCTGTTCGACCGGTTCAATATCGATTTCCTCGCGACCACCGAAGGACCGCAGGACGATTTGAACGCCCACCATCGCATCCAACGGTCGGGCTGGCGCGGCCGCGTCGTCACCACCTATCGCCCCGACGCGGTGATCGACGTCGAGCATGAAGCGTTCAAGCCGGCGATGCAGGTCTTTGCCGAATTGACCGGCGAGGATGTCTATAGCTGGTCGGGCTACCTCGCCGCGCACCGCAAGCGCCGCGCCGATTTCCGCGCTGCCGGCGCCACCGCGACCGATCACGGCCATCCGACTGCGCAGACCGCCAACCTCGCTCCCGACGAGGCCGAACGACTGTTCCGCAAGATCGTCTCGGGCAACTGGACGCCACCGGACGCGGAATTGTTCCGCGCGCAGATGCTCACCGAAATGGCGGCGATGAGCGTCGAGGACGGGATGGTGATGCAGATCCATCCCGGCGCGTTCCGCAACCACAATGCCGGCCTGTTCGAAAGCCACGGGCGTGACAAGGGCGCCGACATTCCCACTCAGACCGGCTATGTCGAGCAATTGAAGCCGCTGCTCGATCGCTTCGGCAACGAGCGCGGTCTGACAATCATCCTCTTCACCCTCGATGAGGACAGCTATTCGCGCGAACTCGCCCCGCTCGCCGGCCATTATCCGTGCCTGCGCCTCGGCCCGCCCTGGTGGTTCCATGATAGTCCGGAGGGAATGCGGCGGTTCCGCGAACTGGCGACCGAAACCGCCGGCTTCTACAACACCGTCGGGTTCAACGACGACACCCGTGCCTTTCTGTCGATTCCGGCGCGCCACGATGTCGCGCGCCGCGCCGATTGCGCCTTCCTCGCCCGTCTCGTCGCCGAAGGACGCATGGCGGATTGGGAAGCCGCCGAAGTGGCGCTCGATCTTACCAGCCGGCTCGTTCGCAAGGCCTACCGCATTGACTGATCGTTGTTCACTATGGGATAATATCCCAAAATATGCGACGTGATTGTCGCATAGCCGCTCATTGGCGTCCCGCGCCTGCAATCCATGGAGAAGTTATCGATGTTCGACCGGACCTATTACGCCACGCACCCGGACATGATGGAGTGCGTCTCCAACGAGGAATTGCGCGATCGCTATCTGATCCAGGGACTGTTTCGCGACGGTGAATGCGTGCTCAACTACACGCATGCCGATCGCTTCGTGATCGGCGGCGTGGCCGTCGCGACGGGCGAGGTCAAGCTGCCCGATCAGACCGAGCCGCCCTCGGCAGCCGGCCACCCGTTTCTGGAGCGGCGCGAACTGGCGATCGTCAATGTTGGCACGGCCAAAGGTGTCGTCACGGTCGATGGCGAACGATTCGAGCTCGCCAACAAGGATTGCCTCTATGTCACTATGGGCGCTAGGGAAGTTGTGTTCGCCGGCGATGGCGCGCGCTTCTATCTCGCGTCGTGTCCGGCGCACAAGGCATGCCAGACGCGCAAACTTTCGATCGAAAACGCCAATGCGCTCGAGCGCGGCAGCCTCGATGAATCGAACGAGCGCACCATCTACCAGCTCGTCATCCCCGGTATCTGCGACAGCGCACAGCTGGTCATGGGGCTGACCGTCCTGAAGCCCGGCTCGGTCTGGAATACCATGCCGCCGCACATCCACGAGCGCCGCAGCGAGATCTATTTCTACTTCGAGCTCGACAATGCCGACACCGACCGGGTGATGCACTTCATGGGCGAAGGCGAGGCGATGCGGCACATCACCATGGCCAATGAGGAAGCAGTGATCTCGCCGCCCTGGTCGATCCACATGGGCGCCGGCACCAAGGCCTATGCCTTCATCTGGGCGATGGCCGGCGAAAACCAGGACTATACCGACATGAACGTCCTCGACATCTGCCAGTTGGCGTGACCGGCGAAACCGCGAACAGGGAAGACAGCATCATGAACAATCCGTTCGACCTGACGGGCCAGGTCGCGCTCGTCACCGGCGCCAATACCGGCATCGGCCAGGGCATCGCGCTGGCGCTGGCGGAAGCCGGCGCCGACCTTGCGGTGGTCGGCCATGTCTCGCCCGGCGAGACGATCGAGAAGGCCCAGGCACTCGGCCGCCGCGCGCATTTCATCGAGGCCGATCTGCTATCGATCGAGCCGGTCGGCCGCGTGGTTGACGAAGCGATCGCCGCACTCGGCAAGGTCGACATCCTCGTCAACAACGCCGGCATCATCCGCCGCGAGGACGCCGTCGACTTTTCCGAGAAGGACTGGGACGACGTGATGAACATCAACGTCAAGACCGTGTTCTTCCTGTGCCAGGCGGCCGGGCGTCACATGATCGAGCGCGGATCGGGCAAGATCATCAACATCGCCTCGATGCTGAGCTTCCAGGGCGGCATCCGCGTGCCGAGCTACACCGCGTCGAAATCGGGCGTCGCCGGCATCACCAAGCTGCTCGCCAACGAATGGGCGGTGAAAGGCATCAACGTCAACGCGATCGCACCGGGCTATATCGCGACCGACAACACCGCACAGCTGCGCGCCGACGAAGCGCGCAGCAAGGCGATCCTCGACCGCATTCCGGCCGAGCGCTGGGGCGCCCCCGCCGATCTCGGCGGCGCCGCGGTGTTCCTCGCCAGCCGCGCCGCCGATTACGTCCAGGGCCACATCCTCGCCGTCGATGGCGGCTGGCTGGCGCGATGAAGGCCGCTACCTGAGCCTGTCGAAGGGCTGTTCTTCTGTTCCGCGAGGTGGAAGAAGAACGGGATTTCGACAGGTTCGGCACGAACGGGGAGGATGTAAATGTCTCAATTCCTGGCGTTCGGCGAGGTCATGCTGCGGCTCTCGCCACCCAATCGCGAGCTGCTGCTGCAAACGCCTCGCCTCGACGTCTGGACCGCCGGCGCCGAGGCGAACGTCGCCACTGCACTCGCCCGGTTGGGTCATGACGTCGGCTTCGCCACCGCGCTCCCCGCCAATCCGCTTGGCGACGGCGTGCTGACGAGCCTGCGCAGCCACGGCATCGATTGCCGCCGCGTCCAGCGCCGCGACGGGCGCATGGGGGTCTATTACGTCGTCCCCGGTGCCGGGATGCGCGCCACCGAGGTCATCTACGACCGCGCCCATTCCGCCTTCGCCGAGGCGCCTGCCGACGCCTGGGACTGGGCGGCGCTGCTGGACGGCGTCGACCGGCTGCATCTGTCGGGCATCACCCCGGCGCTCGGGCCCGTTCCCACCGCCGCCGCACTGGCCGCCGCTGACGCCGCCGCGGCACGCAACATACCGATCTCGTTCGACGGTAATTACCGCGCACGGCTGTGGGAAAGCTGGGACAGTGATCCGCGCGCGATCCTCACCGAACTGATCACCCATGCCGACATCATGTTCGGCAATCATCGCGATGTCGCATTGCTGCTCGGCCGCGAGTTTGGCGGCGATGGCGGAGATCGCCGTCGCGCCTCGGCCGAGGCGGCATTCGCGGCCTTTCCCAAACTTCAGATCATCGCCTCGACCGCGCGCCATGTGGTCGATTCAGACCATCACCGCCTGTCGGCCCGCGTCGATGCGCGCGACGGCCATGCGCAGACCGAGGAACTCGAGCTTTCGGGCATCGTCGACCGCATCGGTGCGGGCGATGCCTTTGCCGCGGGCGTGCTCCACGCGCTGCGGATCGGCGAGGGGATCGACAAAGCCGCAGCAGACGGCCTGGCGCTCACCGCGCTCAAACATTCGCTGCCCGGCGACGCGAGCCTGTTCGGCCGTGCCGAGCTGGACAGCTTCGTAGCGGGAGGAGTGGATGTCAGGCGATGAATTCGGACGACGCCGCCACCGATCGGGCACCTCTGATTTCCTTGCCTAGTCCCGGCCGGCCCGGTAGCGGCTAGCACGACTGCCGCCGGCGACAATCCACACCGGATGACGAGGCGCCATGAGGAAGAACCCGATGTCAGATCGCGATCAATCCGGCGCCGACGGTCCGGTCGATCCGAACCGCCGCCTGCTTCTGGGCGGGTTGGCCGCGGCGGTTGGCACAGCCGCGATCGGCACGGCGGAAGCAGCGCCTGCAAAGCGCGCGAGCGGCGCGGCGATATCCGATGCCGCGCTGCGTGACTCGATCGACACCGTCGTGGTGATTTTCGCCGAAAACCGCAGCTTCAACAATCTGTTCGGCGACTTCCCCGGGCTTGAACAGCCGCTCTCGAAGGTATCGCCGGCGCGCTACATCCAGCGCGATCGCAATGGCAGCGTACTCGAACATCTGCCGCCGATCTGGGAAGGCCTCGTCCCCAACAAACAGGTCGTCGAGCATCGCGAATATCTGATCGACGAGAAGGACATCGCCACACTTCCCAACGCGCCCTTCGCGCTCAGCACGCCGGAGGGTGACCCTCTGCCGCACGGTCTCGTCACCCGCGATCTGATCCACGCCTTTTACAACAATCAATTGCAAATCAACGGCGGTCGCAACGATGGCTTCGTGGCCTGGGGCGACAGCGGCGCGCTCGTCATGGGCCATTATGCCGACAACGCCGCGAACCTGCGGCTGTGGCAGATCGCGCGCGAATTCACCTTGTGCGACAATTTTTTCATGGGCGCATTCGGTGGCTCGTATCTCAACCACCAATATCTGATCGCCGCGCGACCGCCTTATTATCCGAATGCCGACAAGAGCCCGGCTAAGGGCCGGATCACCGTGCTGGAAGGCAGCGATCCGCACGGCGTCCGCCCCAAACAGACCGACCGGTCACCGCCCAGCGCGATGGTTGGCCCGGTGCGGTTCGTGCCCAATTCGCTCACCCCCGATTTCTATTCGGTCAACACGATGCTGCCGCCTTATGCGCCAAGCTATGACCTCGATCCGAACCGGCCGGGCTATACCGACTGGTCGAGCGCCAAGACGATGATGCCGCAACATCACGAGACGATCGGCGACCGGCTGTCGGCGCGTGGCGTGGCATGGGCCTGGTATGCCGGTGGCTGGGATGCGGCGCTGGCCGGGCACGGCACCGACGCCGAGTTCCCCTCGCGGCCCAATTTCCAGCCGCATCATCAGCCACTCAATTATTTCGTCCAGTTCGCGCCGGGTACGGCGGCGCGCGAACGACATCTGCGCGACGGCGGCATGGGCGAGACGGCGCGGACTAACAAGTTCCTCGCCGATGTCGAAGCCGGCCGGCTGCCCGCGGTCACCTATTACAAGCCACAGGGCAACCTCAACATGCACGCCGGCTATTCCGATGTCGATGCCGGCGATCGGCATATCGCCGGCGTGATCGATGCGCTGAGAAAGAGCCCGCAATGGGAGAAGATGCTGGTCGTCGTCACGTTCGACGAAAACGGCGGCTGGTGGGATCATGTCGCGCCGCCCAAGGGTGATCGCTGGGGTCCTGGCACGCGCATTCCGGCGATCGTCATCTCGCCGCATGCACGCCGCGGCCAAGTCGATCACACGATCTACGACACCGGCTCGATCGCCCGCTTTATTACGCGCCGGTTCGGGCTGAAGAAGCTCCCCGGCTTGATCGAGCGCGAGCGGGCGATGGTCGCTGCCGGAGGGCCACCGCCCGGCGACCTGACCGGCACGCTAGACTTGGGTTGAGCGGACCAGACCGCCGCCGTCCTTGGCTGCGGGCAAGCAAGGGGCTTTCAGAAGGTCGGCGTAGCGCGACACCACGCGGTTTCTGAAGGACGCAAGCGCGCCGTCGATACTGTCGAGCAGCCGCGGCACGCGCGTATCGCCCGGATGGACCGCGATCCGGACGACGCGCTGCCGCTGCAACCCGACACGAGCCAGCCGCGCGGCGATCAGCGAGCTCGCGATGCGCGGTCCGCTGCGGCTGGCCCAGGTGATAACTGGCCCTTTCGCCACGACCGCGCCCGTGGCGGGGCGCCAGACGGTCATGTGATCCTCGGCAAGCGCGAAGTTCGCTTCGACCAGGGCCTGCCTGGCGCCGTCGCCATAGAGCCAGGCGGGCGCCACGAAGCCAGCGACCGGCCGGCCGGTGATATCCTCGATGAGCTTGCGGCCATCGGCCATGCGGCGCACGGCCTCGTTCCTGCCGAGCCCCAGGAACTCGCCCTCTCCGGCCGTCATGCGGCGCGCCTTGAACCGGGCCAGCGTGCCGCGATGGCAGCTGTCGTCACGGTGATACCAGCCATGCGCGAACATCTCGACACCGGCATCGGACCAGCGCCGCAGCTTGGCCTGATAGGCAGGATCGCCGGCGAGCGGCGCCTCGCCCCAATGATTGGGCACGACCAGCATGGCAAACCGCAAGCCGTCGAGCCTTTCCGCGAGACGATCGGCCAGTTGATCGACCTGCGGGCCAAATTTCGGACCGACATCGTGGATCGAGACGAGCAGGCGTCGCGTGCGATCAAGCGACATCGACGATCCCCGGTGTCAGCGCCGCATAACGCGCGAACAAGTCTGCGAAGTGCGCATCCATCGTCCGGACGCCGGGCGCCGCAACGGCGGCGCGGGCACGATAAGCCGCTGCGCTACCAGCAAGGAACGTCTCGAGCGCGGCGGCCAGCGACCGCGTGTCGGCCGGCTGATATCCGATCCCCTCGCCCGGCACGAGTTGATCGGCCGCGCCGCCAGCCTCCGGGACGATCAGCGGCAGCCCGCTGGCCCGCGCTTCGGCGGCGACCATGCAGAAGGTTTCCGCCTCGCAGCCATGGATCAGCGCGTCGCAAGAAGCCAACAGCGTGGCGAGCGCGGCGCGATCGCCAATGGGGGGCACCATGCAGATGTGCGGATTGCCCCGCGTCGCGCGTTGAATACGGCCGCATTCGCGCCCGGCTCCGACCAGTAGCAGCCCAACCGGCCGGTCATACCCTGCCCGCGTGGCGGCCTCGACGACCATCGGCCAGCGCTTTTCCGGCGCGAACCGCCCAACGCTGACCAGCAACGTCGCGTCCGGCGGCAGGGCGCATCGCGCCAGCAGGGTGGCACGCAGGACTTCGTCACGCAGCGTCGGCGAGAAGATGCCCGGCTCGACCCCCATCGGCTCGGTGACGATATGCTCAAGCCCGCCCGCCGTCAGGCGACGCGACAAATCGCGACTGGCGCAGACGATGAGATCGAAGCGCTTGTCGAGCGCGCGCAAGTGCCGCCAGAACCAGTCGAACTGTCGATCGATCGTTTCGCGGCGCGCTACCGCGCCGAACCAGCGATAGGCATAGGCTGCCAGCGGATCGGCATGCATCACCAGCGCGCGCGGGGCGCTGCCGCGCCACCGCGCGACCATCGTCGCGCTCGTCCATGGCGACGATACTTCCACCATGTCGGGTACCAGCGCATCGAGCGCGGCGTGGAGCGCGGGCTCGTCATCGAAATAGCGATACGCACGATCGAGCGGGAACGTGGGCCCCGGGATCGTCACGATCCGGGCGTTGCGTCCGAAATGGCGAACGCCATGTTCCGCTCCCGGCGCCAGCACGACGATCTCGTGCCCGGCGGCCGCGCCGGCGCGCAGCTTTCGCTCGACATAAGTTTTAACCCCACCGCCCGCCGGCGTGTAGAAGGCGCAGACGTCGACGATCCGCATCACCGTCCTCCCGAAATCGGGCGCATGCTGAAAAGCCCGTGTCGATAGTTCATCACGATCGTGATCGGCGTCGGCCCCGCACCTGCCTCTGCGCTGGCCGCGGCGGCATGCGGCTTCGACCACCCGAGCTTCGGGTTGCCCGCGAACCCGATCCCGTCGGTCGACAGGCCGAACTTGCGATTGGCATCGCGATCGTGAAGTAGGCTGACAGCGTAACGCCCTGGCCCCGGCACGCGGATGCACAGCTGCACCGGCCCCGATTGCGGCACGGGCACTTCGACGCGGCGGAACGTCTTGCCTGCGGCGATCAGCTTGTTGTCGTCGGCCAGGAAATCGGCATCGTTATCCGGATAGAGTTCGAGCTTGAGATTGCCGCGCCGGTCCTTGAGCCCGACCACCGAAACGATGAACGACGGCCCGGTTTCCGGTGTCCGGCACTTGCCGGCGGCCTTGCCGAGATCAGGCGTCGACGGAAGCGCCTGGCCAGCACCGAGCGCCAGCGCCATGGCTGCGACAATCATGCTGCGCGCTCGCGCTGGAGCAATTCAGCGGCACCAAGCGCGGCACCGACCAGCAGATGCGTCAACAGGATCAGGCTGCCGATCATGGCGATCATCGCGGCAACGTCGCTTTCGCGCCCGATAATGAACACCGCGACACCGACGAAGGCGAGATCCTTGTTGGGCACCAGCGGCAAGCGCGACAGGAGTTGGCGAACCGCCGACAGCACCAGCCACCAGGTCACGCCCACGGCGGGGAGCGCGAGATGCCACATCAGCGCCGTCAGCCCGATCATCGCCACGATCCGCGCGATATGCAGGGCAAGGATCCACGTCAATTCCGGGCGCGGCAGGGAAAACAACCGCCGACGGAGCAGCAGCATGGCGAATGACGTGATCGCGAGTACCGAAAGCGATCCGACCATCGCGCGCCCGCCAAGCCCCAACTGGAGCAGCCCGAAGAAGGGCGCCGCCGCCGCCAGCATGACGAGCGTCATCGCATTGCCGGCAAAGGCGGAAAGGATCGCGACATCCTTGATCGCGCCGAACGGTGCGCTACGGGTAATCAGTCCCGCTCTGCGCACCCAGGTATAAAAATACACCTCGCCGAGATAGCCGAGCACGATTTCGTTAGTGACGCGCTTGCGCAGCAGCGCGGCGAAGCCCCGCGCCGGAATTGCCCACAACCGGCGATAGATCAGCCACTCCGATATCGGCGTCGCAAGATAGGCGAGCACAAATGCCGCCCAGAATCCCGTACTGCGAGGGACCAGCGACAGGATATGCGCGACCGGCATGTCGCGAAGCTGGACCAGCGCCACCGCCAGTATCGCGAGCGAGATGGCGCCACCGGCCCATGCCGTCCAGCGACGCTCGGCCAGGGGAGAATCGAGGATGACAGAGTTGGCTAACGTGCTGTCAATACGGGCCGAGGGGGCGGCAAGGGCGGTAGTACCACCAATGGTTGAAGTCATGATCGATCCGAGCTGCTTTCCCTGCGGCAGCTAGGACGACGCGAGCGGACCGGCACCGCAGTCGGTTCATGACGAAATTCGTTACCAGTCGATCGCAGCGGAGATCGACAAGGAGCGCGGCCGCAACGGTGTATATTGCGGCCCAAGACGGATCGAGAACGGATTACCGAAGGCGAAACTGTCACCGGCAATATCGAACACATTGTCGATCCGTGCCGTGAAACTCAACGGCCCTTTGCGCGCAGTTGCGGCGGCGGCGAACACCGCATAGTCGCCCATGTGCCGATCGAGATCGGGATCAAAGCTGAGCCGCGCGCTGCCGACATAATTGCCCTGCCCGATCAGCCGCATCGTCCACTCGCCGAGCACGAAGCGATGGTCGATTCGTCCTCTGAGCGTGAGATCGGGCGAAACCGGCAGCCGCCGGTCTTCAAGTCGGGTGCCGTCTGCCGTCGATACGAGTTCGGCCCGCTCCGCATTGAAGCCGGCGCTCAGCGACCAGCCTCTTCCCAATGCCCAATCGATGCTGCCATCGGCGCCGATGATTCGCGCCTGGCCGGCGTTGCGGGTCGATATCAGGCCGTTCGCCAGCAGGTAATCCGACTGTACGTCATGCCAGTTGGTGTAATAGAGCCCCGCACCAAGCGAGAGACGGTCACCGATCGCCAGTCGCCCCCCGGTCTCGAGGCTCTCCAGTTCATCCGAATCGAACCGACCCTCGCGCGCGCCGCTGCCGGCCGCGAGCCCGCCGGGGCGCAGCGCGCGGGCATAACGCAGGAACAGGAAACGCCCTTTGGCTGGCGTCCACGACAAGGAAAGGCTCGGCGAAAAGCCGAGTTTGTCGCGCGATCGCTCGCGGCGCGACAATGCTTCGTTGCGCTTGTCGGACGCATCGGTGTCGAACAATCGCGCGCCGGCAGTCAACCGCAGCGGGCCGATCGGCGCGGAAAATTCTCCGAAAGCCGCATATTCGGCGACATCCTGATCGATCGACTCGACCGGCAGCGCCGCTCCTTGAGCGGTGATCGTGCCGTCGAGACTGCTCGACGCGTGGAGATAGGCGAGCCCGGCAACCCAGCGCACCGGGCCGGGCGACCGAGGGGACAGGCGCACTTCCTGATTGACGATCGAATAGCGCCGCTTGTCCGCGAATATTGCCGGCGCGGCAACACCGAAACTCGCGGCCGAAGCGCTGGCATCGAGCCGGTAATCGACTGCCTGAGCGACGTAGCTGGAGGTCATCGTCAGCGCTAGCCCGCCAAGCCGCCCATGCACATCGAGATGTGCCTGCACAAAATCGTTATCCGCTGGTTCGGCGATCGGATGGAGGCGATCGAGCCGTCCCGCCGAACCCGTGACATATTGGCTATCGGCAGCGTTGAGCGATTGCAGCATGCCACCGAGATCGATGCGCCAGTCGGCACCCGGCGTCCAGCGCGCGGCCGCGCGCACCCCTTTGACCGTCGTGCCATTGGTGTCTTGCGCGCCACCGACATCGTCGAGCCAGCCCGGTTCGCCGCGATAATAACCGACCACGCGCACGGCCAACCGATCGCGGACGAGCGGCACATTGGCAACGAGATCGCCTCCCCCGCCGAATCCCCCATGCTGGCTTGCCTCGCCTATCGCGACAGCGGAGCCTGAAAAGTTTAACGTGTCGGGTGCGTTGCTGACGATGCGGAAGATGCCGCCGAGCGCACCCGAGCCGTACAGTGGGCCTTGCGGCCCCTTGAGCACCTCGACGCGAGCGACATCGACGAGCAACAGATCGGGATCGGGCGCGTCGTAGGTGATCCGGCTGTCGTCCAGGACGACCGCGACGGTGGACTGGCTGGGGCCGTTGAACGGGCTGTCGGCAATCCCGCGGATGAAGGCGCGATTGCGCCCCGGCCCCAGGTTGGTGAACGCCAACCCATTGATCCCGCTGGCGATGGTGGCGCTGTCCGGCGAAACGATCCCGGTGCCGATCCGATCGGGCGTGGCGACCGCAATCGATGCTGGCACCGCATCGAGGCGTTCGGGTTGCTTGGTCGCGGTGACGATGATGTCGGATCGCGGCGTGACGATCGGCGGTGGACGATGCCGCGTTCTGGCGACCCGGCGCGGCGGCGCGGCAGCATCCTTCTCCAGGCGAAAGGCACGCGGCCCGGCCGCCACGGCGTGATAGCCTATCCCGGCCAGCAGCCGGCGCAGTGCCGCGGTCGCGGTCATCGTGCCATGGACGGCGCGGGTGCGCATCGGCGGCAGCGCGCCGGGTAGCCCCACCGACAAACCGGTCGCCCGCGACCACGCAGCGAGGCTCTGCGTCAGCGGCCCAGCGGGAATATCGATGCGGCTTCGTTGGGCAACGGGAGCGGCCGAGGCCCGGTCAGGAAGGCTTGCCGCCGAGCACGATGCGGTCGCCACGACGGTCCACGCGAAGGCCCGCGACACTCGCAAGATCGGAAACCAGCCTCGTGCCGTCGCCAATGACCAACACCCCCGAGAACCGTCGTTCTGCCAACGCCGGATCGACACTGACCGGCGTGCCGCGATAGCGGCTTATATCGGCCGCGACCACTGCCAGCGACGCATTGTCATATACAAGCCGCCCCTGGCGCCAGCTCGCCACGTCTGCGCTCGCGATCGGCGAAACCATCGGCGCCCCTTCGCCATTGCCGATCAAGCGCCGACCAGCGGCAAGCACAGTACGACCTCCCGTGCCCTGAGTCACCGTAACCGTACCGTCGGCGACTGCGATCGCGACGCGCCCTCCCCCGGAATCGATCGAGAAGTGCGTTCCAATATCCATGATGCGATACCCACCGGCAGTGACCGAAAGCTGGCGTGTCGGATCGTGCGGCACGTCGAAATAGGCAGCGCCGCGTTGAAGAGTGATCTCACGTTGATTCCCGCCGACGCTGATTGCGCTGTCCGCCGACAAGGCGATCCGCGTACCGTCGGCTAGGGCCACCGCCTTGGTCTCGGCTGGCCGCGTAGTATAGATCACCGCCTTCTCCTGCGGCGTGTGGAGCAAGGGGATTCCGACCACAAGCGCCAGCGCGGCGGCTACGCCGGCGCCGAGCGCCCAACGCCGCGACGGGCGGGACTCGCGCGCGCCGGTCTCGCTCGGCAGAATCGCAAGGATCGTATCACGATGCGCATCGACCGCGGCGTCGATCGAGGCGATCTCGTCATAAGCCGTTCGATTGGCGGGATCGGCCTCCAGCCACGCGGTGAAGCGGTCCCAATCGGCATCGTCGCGCGCCAGCGCATGGTGCCAGGCGATCGCTTCCTCGATGCGGTCAATATCCCCGTTATCCATCACCACGTATCCCGTCACCCCTGTGCAGATGACGTCGCATCATCCGTCTCACCTCAGTCCGCCAGCATTCGGCGGAGATGTTTCATCGCCACCGCCATATGCTTTTCCACCCCGCTCTTGCTGATGCCGAGGTGCGCAGCGACCTCCCCATGACTGTGCCCCTCGATCTTGTGCAGTTGGAAAACGCGCCGTGCGCCTTCGGGCAGGTTGGCGATCGCCGAGGCGAGCCTCGCCGCTTCCTCGCGTGCGGCAATCGCGTCGTCGGCGCCGGGTGCGGTATCGGCAGCCTCCTCGGTCGGCGACATCACGCCATGCGCTTCCTCCGACCAGCGCCGCTCTCGCGCCGCCCGGCGTTGCGCCGCGCGGCGCCGATCGATCACCAGATTATGAGCGACGCGGAACAAATAGGCTCGCCAATGCTCGACCGCGGCGGGCTTGACGTCACGGGTACGCACCCACAGTTCCTGCAGAATATCCTCGGCTTCGTCGCGATCGCCCGTGCGCGCGACGAGGAAGCGCATGAGATCGGCTCGGAAATGGGCGACCATGCCGGCGGGATCGGATTCGGGATTCACGCGACCAACCTATCGGGCTGCCGTCTCGTTGTCGCCCTCAAGGGCTGATGCACCGGCCACGCCGCCGCGCGCTGCCTTCACCCCGCCCTCGCCTGGTTGATCAGCGTTGCCGCGACCACGCCGAGCCACACGAAGACAAGGCAGAGAATCACTGACATTACGATATTCGCGCCGGCTTCCAGCATGTCGCCTTCACGAATCAGCGCGAGCGTCTGGAGGCTGAACGAGGAAAAGGTCGTATAACCGCCACAGAAGCCGACCAGCATGAACTGCCGGATATCGGGCGACACCATCGCGCGGCCGTCGGGGCCGGTGAGCCCCGAAAGGATACCGATGATGAAAGACCCCGTCACGTTGCAGACGAGTGTGCCCCAGGGGAAGGTCTCGCCGAACCAGACGGTGAAGATGCGCGAAACGCCATAGCGGCTCATGCTGCCGATGGCGCCGCCGAGAGCGATCCACAAATAGGTTATGAACACCCACTCCTCCGATCCGGCCGACGGGAAAAGACGCTTCCCATCCGTGACAAGCAGCAGGAGTCATCAGCCCCCGACGAGGAGCGGTTTGCGGGGAACCCCATCCCCGGAAGACGCCAAGACCTTTGGCCCGGGCAACCTCGAATGCCGGATCGGAACGACGATCGCCCAACGGCACCTTGGGACTGCCTATTGCCGGATCGAGATCGCACCGACAAGGCTGAAATCATGGACTTGTCGCCGGCCGAACGATCATCGCCACCACGCCGTGATTCGAGCGCGCGTACCCTGCGAGAGGATCTAGGCGGGTGGGTCGCGGAAATCCCCATGTTGGTGGAGCCGAGGGGGATCGAACCCCTGACCTCTACACTGCCAGTGTAGCGCTCTCCCAGCTGAGCTACGGCCCCGTTCGCGGTTGCGAAGGCGTCGCCCCTTAAAGGGGTGGCGACGCCTTGGCAAGCGATCAGTTTTCTTCGTCGTCGTCACCACGCTTGACGCCGCCGATATCGTCATCGTCGTCGCCGAGATCGACCTCGTCGTCGGGCGACGCCTCTTCGTCCTCGTCGATGTTCAGATCATCGTCGTGATCGTCATCGCTGCCGCCCGCGAGCGCCGCATCCTTCTTCTTGGTCTCGTCGGTATTCTGCTCGAACGGCAACGGCTGCTTCGACTTGAGCACCGGCTCGGGTACCCAGGCGGTGCCGCACTCGATGCAGGTGACGGGGTCGTCCTTGCCGAGATCGTAGAATCGCGTTCCGCATTTCGGGCAGGTCCGCTTCGTGCCCCATTCCGGCTTCACCATCTGTGCGCCTCGTTGCCTTTCGAATTGATGGAGGATTGCAGGTTGGCCTGCAAAGTGGGGCGCGCCTTGCCATAGCGCAACCGGACTGTCAAAAGCCCGCGCGCCATGGCCCATCTCACACCCCAGGAAATGACGATCGCCGCCCGCGGTGCGCTGACCGGAACCGTTGCCGTTCCAGGCGACAAGTCGATCAGTCACCGATCCTTGATGCTGTCGGCGCTGGCGGTGGGGACAAGCCGAATCACCGGCCTGCTCGAAGGTGAGGACGTCCTCGCCACCGCCGCAGCGATGCGCGCGATGGGGGCGGAGATCGTGCGCGAAGAAAACGGCTGCTGGCGCGTCAACGGCGTCGGCGTTGGCGGGCTGTTGCAACCGCAATCGGCGCTCGACATGGGCAATTCGGGCACATCGACGCGCTTGCTGATGGGTCTCGTGGCGAGCCATGCGATCACCGTCACCTTCACCGGCGACGCCTCGCTGTCGAAACGGCCGATGGCGCGCGTGATCGAGCCGCTGTCGCAGATGGGCACCGACATTACCGCTTCGCCGGGCGGCCGGCTACCGCTGATGGTGCGCGGCATCGTACCGGCGGTGCCAATCAGCTACACGCTCCCGGTCGCATCGGCACAGGTCAAGTCGGCTGTGCTGCTCGCCGGCCTCAACACGCCAGGCGTCACGCGGGTGATCGAGCCGATCGCGACGCGCGATCATTCCGAGCGGATGCTCGCGGGCTTTGGCGCCGCGATCAGCGTCGAGGAAACTGCCGAGGGCCGCATTATCTCGCTCACCGGCGAGGCCGAATTGAAGCCACAGGACATCACGGTCCCCGGCGACCCGTCATCAGCCGCCTTCTGGGCTGTCGCGGCATCGATCGTCCCGGGGTCGGATATCACCATCACCAACGTCGGCATGAACCCGACGCGGACCGGGCTGTTCGCGGCGCTCCGCCTGATGGGGGCCGATATCAGCGAACTCGATTCGCGTACGGTCGGCGGCGAGCCGGTCGCCGATCTGCGCGTCCGCCACACCCCGCTCTCCGCGATTGACGTTTCTCCCGAGCTCACCCCCAGCATGATCGACGAATATCCGGTCCTGTTCGTGGCCGCGGCACTTGCCGACGGCCGCACGATCGCGCGCGGCGCGCACGAGTTGCGCGTCAAGGAATCGGATCGCATCGCGACGATGGCGGAGGCGCTTTCCGCATGCGGTGTCGCGATCGATGAGTTCGAGGACGGCCTCGCGATCACCGGCACCGCCGGCCAGCCGATCGCGGGCGGGGCACGGATCGCCTCGAAACTCGATCATCGCATCGCAATGTCGCTGGCCGTCGCTGGACTGGCGGCGCGCGATCCTGTGACGATCGACGACGTCGCGCCGGTCGCCACCAGCTATCCGGGCTTCTTCTCCAGCCTTGACGATCTGACCCAATAGAGTTTCGTGTACCGATGATCATCGCCGTCGACGGACCCGCCGCTTCCGGCAAGGGCACAATCGCCCGTGCGCTCGCCCGCCACTACGGCCTGCCCCATCTCGACACCGGCCTGCTCTATCGCGCCGTAGCGTTGACCGTGATGCGCAACGAGCTCGATCCGGAGAAGGAAGCCGATGCCGTCGCCTCGTGCGATTTCCCCGATTCACTGCTCGACGATCCGGCGCTGAGGGGCGACGAGGCCGGCAAGGCGGCATCGATTGTTTCGGCGCACCCGCTGGTCCGCGCGGCGCTGCTGCAGCGCCAGCGGCGGTTCGCGCAGCAACCCGGCGGCGCCGTGCTCGACGGACGTGACATCGGCACCGTGATCGCGCCGGAGGCCGACGCGAAACTGTTCGTCAAGGCAACGCCGATGATTCGCGCGCGCCGGCGCCACGAGGAGTTGAAACGCGGCGGCTCGACCGTCACCTACGATCGCGTGCTGGCCGATATTCGTGCCCGTGACGCGCGCGATTCGTCGCGCTCCGCAGCGCCGCTCGTCCAGGCGCCGGACGCAATGTTGCTCGATACCAGCTTCCTGTCGATCGAAGCGGCGGTGCAGAAGGCGATTGCGCTGGTCGACGCCCGGATCGCGTCAAACGCCGACGTGGAACGGTGAAAAGTCAGTGCCGCGGTCGTAGACATCTACGCCCTCGGCCCGCTTGAGCCAGCCGACCACGGCATAGGTCACCGGCGTCAACACGACTTCCCAGCCGACCTTGAGTACGAACTGGCTTATCATCACTTGCCCCAGCGCCGCGACCGGCCAGTCGGCGAGACCGTAGAAGGCGAGCGGATAGAAGATCAGGCTGTCGGCCCCCTCGCCGACGATGGTGCTGCCGATCGTGCGGGTCCACAGCCAGCGGCCGCGGGTCCAGATCTTCATCTTGGCAAGCACCAGCGAATTGAGGAAGTCACCCGCCCAGAAAGCGCAAAGCGACGCGAGGATGATGCGCCATCCGCCGCCGAACACGCGCTCATAGGCGGCTTGGCCTGTCCACCCGTCGGCGACCGGCAGGTGCACAACGGTCCATTCCATCACCGCCATGAAGGCTAGTGCGGCGAACCCCGCCCAGATCACGCGCCGCGCGCGGGCATAGCCGTAAACCTCGGTCAGGATATCGTCGATCACATAGGAGATCGGGAAAAACAGGATGCCGGCGCCGAACGGCCACGGCCCGATCACCGGCAGATCGATCACCGATCGCTTTTCGGCGCCGACCACGTTCGACAGCAGCAGCACCACGACGAACGCCACCATGACGAGATCGTAGAAACGAAACGGCCGTGCGCCGATCGCCTTGGCATCGACGGCCTGGAGCGAGACTGTGTGACGATCCCCCATGGCCAACGCTATGATCGAGGTTCCGCGATGACGCAATCCGCGCTAACGGACACGCCATCGCGCGCCCGTAGCTCAGTTGGATAGAGCACGAGACTTCTAATCTTGAGGCCGCTGGTTCGAATCCAGCCGGGCGCGCCATCCCCGCCGGACGATAGCAGCCGCATCGATCTCAAAAATTGACGTTCAGGATCACGCGAACCGTGCGCCCGAACTCGGGGCGCGCGAGGAAATATCCCGTGCTGCCGCCGGCATCGAACGATCCGACGCGCGGATTGCCTTCGGTCAAGCCGAGAACATTGGTGATGTTTGTCGCGTGCACAGACAGTTTGATGTGTCTGTCGAGTTGCGCCTCCATATCGAGATTGATGAGCGAATAAGCCGGCAGGCGCTGACTGTTGGCGACATCGGCGAACCGATGCGAATAATGCACGAAATCGGCACCGATCCTCAGGCGGTCGTTGAGCAGATGCAGGCTGGGCGTCGCGCGCAGCGATAATCGGGGCACGCGGATCAACTGGTTCCCGGTGGCGTCGTGGGTAACTGCCTGGCCATCGGCGAGATCGACATAGACGAAGTTGCGGTAACGCGGGTTCTGCAGCGTCGCCTTGAGGTCCAGCTGCAACGGCCCGAAAAGATCGGCATGGCCATCGAACTCGAGACCGATCGTCGAGGTATTGGCAATCGAGGTCCGCTCAACATAGCTGTTGGTCACGGCGTCGAAGCGATAGTCGGTGAACGGCAATCGCTCGAAACGCGTCCCGAAAAGGACGGCGGACAAGCTCCAGTGCCGGCGTTCGAACGTAGTGCCCACCTCGGCCATGGTGATCGGCACGTCCGCGGCATCGGTGCGGTCGGGCGCCGCATTGAAGTCGGTGGCGCCGGGCAGCCGCGTGGCGCGGGTGAACCGCGCGAACAGGCCGGTGCCTGCGGCCGGATGATAATTGACGCCGATCGTCCAGTTGAACCCCGCATAGCGGCGACGGATCGGCTCCTCCACGCCGTCGCCCGTCAACACCGCGTCGTCGGCAAGTGTCGCGGTATCGCCGAGGTCGACCGCCGTGCTGCCCTCGGCGGCGCCACGGATCGCGATGCGTTCCCAGCGCGCACCGAGATCGATCCGCCAACGCGAACCGACGTGCCATTCGTCGGCGAGATAGACCGCGACATTCGACGAGTGAATATGGACGTCATCGAACAGCGATCCATAGCGGATGAATCCGTTGTCGGTCAGCGCGCCGACCGGCTGGCCCGCGGCGCCGAGCGCGACGACGTCGAGGCGCTGCGCGCGACCGCTCACGTCGAGCAGAACGGTGCTCATCTGCCGATCATAGCCAAGCCGGGTATCGTCATAAGTCAGGCCGACCGCGATGTCGTGGCGTCCCCAGCGATCGACGCTGTCGGTCACGCGGGTGTCGGTGATGAACTCGTCCATCGGCAGCTGCACCGAAAGCAGATTGGCGCCGACCACCAGGCCATTGCCGTTGCTCGACGGCAGAAATGGCTTTCCACTATCGGCATAGCGGATTTCCGCCGTCGCCGCGGTGGGATAGGCCGTGGCGAGCCGCGGCCAGACGCTCGCGATATAGTCGGTGCCGGCCGCGGGTCGACCGATCGGGAACAGGCCATTGCGAACCGTTTTTCCGGTACGCAACCGCGACTTGACCTCCAGCGCCGCACTGTCGCCCAACGCGAGCCTACCCATCATCGTATAGAAGGTAACGCGGCTGTCCGTGCCGCGCGACAGATCGAAATCCCGCGTGCCATCGGCAGTCTTGAACGGGACATGGACATTGTCCGGGCCGTCCAGCGTGTCGGTCAACGGATCGAAGCCGGGAATGGCTTCGACCTTGCCGTCGGCGCTGAATTGCAACGGTACGGGCAAATAAAGAATAACGCGATCATCGAGCCGCTTGACGTTGAATGCCAGGCGGTTTCGCCCGTCGTCATAATCGATTGCCGCGCGCAATTGGCCACCGCGATCGGCCGGGTACCCCGGATCGCGCAACCCGTTATCGTAGCGATAGAAGCCGCCCAGCGACACCCCGATATGCGGCGCGATCCCGGCGCCGAAGAAGCCATCCACGCGCCGATAGTCGTTGCGGGTCAGTTGAGTAGTCAGCGTGACGCCGGGATCGGTCAGCGCGTCGCGGGTCAGGAAATTGATGCTGCCGCCCGGGGCGTTGGGCGCGAAGATCGCCGACGGCCCGCCGCGCACGGCCTCGACGCGGTCGATCGTCGCATCGAGCCGCAGCACCTGATCGGTGTTGAGATAAGCGAGCCCGCCGTCATATTGTACCGGCAACCCGTCTTCCAGAAGGGCGACCGAAGAATAGCCATCGGTCGGAATGCCGCGTGAGCGGACGTTATTGCTTGCCTCGCCTCCGGTGGATTCGACCCAGAAACCCGGAATTTCCTTGAACAGATCGGCGGTCGACATCGGTGCCCGGTCAGCGAGCGTCGCGGCGCTGATCTGGGTGACGGCATAGCTTTCTTCAGCAGCGCTGAGCGCGGCGTCGGCCGCGCGGCCGGTGACGAGGATCTCGGGCGCCGGCGACGAGGCGGGCGGCGGTGCGGGACGTGCCTCGGAACGCCCTACGCGGCGTCGCCGCTGCGGAGCGGGCGCGGCAACACGCAACGCAATTGTCCGATCATCGAAGCTGGCGATGGCGAGCCCGCTACCCTGCAGCAGCTGCTCGAGCGCCGCCCGCGGCTGCATCGTTCCATGCAATCCGGCGACGCGATGCGTCGTGGCAATTGCATAGGGATAGAGGATTTGCACGCCCGCCTCACGCGCGAATTGATCGAGCGCCGCGGCCAAACTCTGCGGCTCGATGTCGAAACGGATCGCCCGAGCCGCCTCGGCTGGCGTGCCCACGATACAAGCGGCCGCGCAGGCCATAGGCACGATTCGATGCAGCGACGCGACGATGCCGCGCCACCTCCCCCGGCGACCTATGCGATTCACGCGCATCGCGCGCCAATGCCGCGCGCGCGCGACAACTTCGTGTCAGCTACGAGCGGCGTCGATCCCACCAGTGGCGACACGGTAAAGCACGATTTGATGATGTTCCCGCCGCGACGCGATTCCGAAACCATCGCGCAGGGCCGCCAGGAAGCTGTCGGGCGCGGCGATGCGAAAGGCGCCGCCGAGTCGAATCCCCGCCAGGCTCTCGTCGCCGAGCAGGATCTTGTCGGGCAAATAACGGTTGAATTCAGCCACAGCACGATCGAGCCGCATGCCGTCGAAGACGATCTCGCCGTGCTGCCAGGCAGTCGCGGACGCCATCGTTGACGGCGAAACCGTCTCGATCTGTGCTGCGCCATCACTGATCACCAGCATGTTGCCGGCATCGATCGTCTCCGCCTGCGCATCGCGATAGGCGGCGGCGGCGCGGCCGGCGCGCACCAACAAGTCGGCCCCGTCGCGATCGAGCCGCAGGTTGAACGAACCCGAGCTCAGGCGGGCGTCGATCGGATCGCTATGAACGCGAAATGGCCTGTCGCCGGCGCGGACCAGCAGTGCTGCCTCGCCGCGCTCGAGCCAGAAATCGCGGCCGTCGTCGAACCGCCAGGCGACGCGCGATGCAGTGTTGAGCAACGCATGGCTGCCGTCGGGCAAAGCGATCGTCCGGCGCTCACCGATTGCCGTTTCGGCATAGGCGCGGCGCGGCCACGCCACGAACGCGCCGGCGCCACCGATCCCGACCGCAATCGCCGCCGCGCTCGCCGCGACGGCGCGTCGTGATATCAATCCTGGCTTCGGAGCTGCGCCTTCGCCCTCGCTTTCCGGCTCCGGGTCGGCGGCGGGGCTCTCGATCACAGCGGCGATCCTGCGGTCGCTCGTCCGCCGCCATGTCGCGGCTACCTGGGCGAACACCGCGGCGTGCCGGGGGCCGGCGGAGCGCCATGCCTCGAAAGCTTCCTGATCGGCTGTGCCGTGGTCGAGCGCCACCAGCCAGTCGATCGCCTGGCCCGTCAGATCGTCTCCGTCTTCTCCGCCTGCTCCCATGGAGGTGTCTGCTCCGCCTTCCTCTGCGTTGCCGGTTGTGCCAGCCCTGAGACCAAGAGGCGAAGCGCCCTCTTGATATGCGTCTCCACTGTGGAGACGGATATATTCATCCTTTCCGCTACCTGCGCCGGACGCAAGCCCTCGATCCGACGCAGATAGATCGCCTCGCGCATGCGGGGCGGCATCTCCTGCATTACTTCGGCGACTCGATGCAACTCCGAACGGTCCATCGCCACGACGTCGGGTGTCGGCGCATGATCGGCGAGATCGACGGACGCGAACGCGGCGCTCTGATCGATACGCACGACGTGGGCACGGCGAAACCGCTCGATCGCGAGATTGCGGATGATGCGCATGGTGAAGGCGTGGGGATTGGCGATGCCCGCCCAGTCGGCCCGCGCGAATAGCCGCGCATAGGCCTCCTGCACCAGTTCCTCGGCCTCGTCGGGCTGCTTGACAAGGTGCAGCGCATAGCGCCGATGTTCTTGCTGGAAGGCAAAGACATGGTCGGCAAACCAGATGTCGATGTCGCGCAACCAGGCCATGTTCCCGTGCCCCGTCGGAATGGTGTCGTGGCTTCGGCGGTAGGCCGGCACTGTTACACGTGATTGACACCCGGCCGGACGGAGCAGCCGGCAAGCGACAGACGCCCCGGCCACCGGTCGAATTCGGCTTTCAAAAATATTTTTTCGAACCGTTGTCGTGGAATGCGCGGCGGGGCCCGTCTTCTCCGTGAATGCCGTTCGCGACCGTCGCGAACCCGAAACAAAGTTCGAAAAACCGGACCAGAAGGGGGTCATCCATGAAGCAGTTGCTGTTGACATCATCGTTGCTCGCTGCCGCTTTCGCACAAGCGGCGCCGGCCTGGGCGCAGGATCAAGCTGGTCGGGGCCAGGCGGCCGATCCGCAATCGCAAGCCGGCAACGCTGCCGAGGCGCAGCCCGCACAGGGCGGTCACTACGACGACATCGTCGTCACCGGCCGTGCCGGCACCGGCCAGCGGACCAAGGCGGAGACCAGCTACTCGGTCACCAACATCGGCGAGGAGCAGCTCCGCCTCCAGGCGCCGACCAGCGTTACCGAAGCGCTCAAGTCAGTGCCCGGTTTCTGGGTCGAGGCATCAGGCGGCGAAGCCAGCGGCAACATTCGTGCGCGCGGCGTGCCGGTCGACGGCTTCGGCTCGATCCAGCTGCTCGAGGACGGCATTCCGGTGCAGCACGATCCGGCGCTCGGCTATCTCAATGCGGACCAGGTATTCCGCCTCGACGAGACGATCGACCGTATCGAGGTGGTCCGCGGCGGCCCGTCGGCGCTGTTCTATTCGAACGCCCCGGCCGGCGCGGTCAACTTCATCCCGCGCAAGGTCGGCGACCATGCCGAGGGCCTGGTCAAGATGACACTGGGCGCAGACAGCCAGTATCGCACCGATTTCTGGGTCGGCGCGCCGATCGGCGGCGGCTGGAAGCTTGCCACTGGCGGATTCTACCGCTCGGAAGGCGGCGTCCGCGATCCTGGCTTCACCGGCAATCAGGGCGGCCAGATCCGCGCGACGCTGTCACACGATTGGGATCGTGCGCACTTCAGCCTCGACGTCAAGCGCATGGACGACAAGGTCATCTTCTACACCGGCATCCCGATGACCTATAATTCGGACGGCGATATTGTCGCGGTGCCGGGCTTCAACGGTCATTCGGGCACTATCGCCGGGCCCGAGACCGAGCGCGTCAAGATGATCGAGGGCGACGGCAGCATCTACAATTTCGACAATAGCGAAGGCACGCACGTCAAGCGCACGCAGATCACCGGCAAGTTCGACTTCGAACCGGCCGCTGGCTGGAAGATCAGCAACACCAGCCGGTACAACGACAGCTTCACGCAGCGTAACGGCGTGTTCCCCAACGCGGTGGCGAGCGCCGACAATTTCCTCGGCCCGCTGGAGGATCCGACGTCGTCGTCCTATATCCTCAACCAGGCACCCGGCGCGACCGCGCTACAGCTCCGCTACACGACGTCGCCCGATCAGGTGTTCGACAATGCCAACCAGAACGGCAATGGCCTCGTCATCTATGGCGGCCTGCGCGGCCTGACGCTGCCGGTGCAAGAGTTCATGAGCGACACCCGCGTCGCTCACAGCTTCGACATGGGCTCGACTACCCACGACATCACACTGGGCTATTATTTCGCGCATATCGACGAAACATTCAGCCGCTATTCGTCGACTACCTTGCTCGACGTGCAGGATAATTCCCGCTTGCTCGATCTCGTCGCGGTCGATGCCGATGGCAACATCGTCAAGACCTTCAGCGATCACGGCATCTACAAATATGGCTATGAGTGGGAAGACGCGCACGGCGAGCAGACGACCAACGCGCTTTATCTCACCGACGAATGGCAGATCACTCCGAAGCTGCGCATCGATGGCGGTGTGCGCTGGGAAACGATGCGCGCGCGCGGCACGGTCGGGCTGAAGCACCAGGTCGACCTCGGCACTTTCGCGACATCGAGCATCTATACCGGCACCGGCGTCTATGCCGATTATGACGACACCTTCAGTCATGCCACCTGGTCGGTCGGCGTCAATTACCAGTTCAGTCCGCGGTCGGGCGTGTTCGCGCGCTATACGTCGGCAAACCGGCTGCCGAGCCTCGGCAATTACGTGACCAACGCCGGCGCCACGCCCAACATCCAGACCATGGACCTGGGCGAGATCGGCTTCAAATATTCGAGCGACCTGCTCGATTTCTACGCCACCGGTTTCTGGACCAAATACCATAATGTCGGCTTCACCAACTATAAGTTCGATCCGACCACCGGCGCCTCGACCTCGACCCCGGCCTATGCCGACACCCAGACCTTCGGAGCCGAGCTGGAAGGCACGATCCGGCCGGTCAAATGGTTCGACCTTTCGGGTACTGCGACGATCCAGGATCCGCGTTACCAGGGCCTGACCTACACCGACAGTTCGGGCAAACTGAACGATTACGACGGCAACCGTCTGATCCGCGTGCCGATCACCAGCCTGCGGCTGGTCCCCGGCTTCAACCTGATGGATGGCCGCCTCCGCCTCCAGGCATCTTGGGAATATGAGGGGTCGCGTTACGTCGACACCGCCAATTCGGTGAAGCTCCCGGCCTATGCGACAGTCAACGTCAGCCTGCGGGCGGCGATTACCGACCATCTGACGCTGTATGGCTATATCGACAATCTGAACAACTCGCTGGGCCTGACCGAGGGGAATCCGCGCGCCGGCGAGATCGTCAATGGCGAGGCGGGTGCCAGCGTCTTCATCGCCCGGCCGCTGATCGGCCGCAACTATCGTGCCGCGCTGATGTACCGCTTCTGATGTGGAGGCGTGCCCTCGCACGGATTGCCCTGCCGCTGCTCCTGGTGACGGGAGTGGCGGCAACGGCTGCCGCACAGGACAAAGCGGGCACCGTCACGGCGCCAACGCCCTTCAAGACGTTGCGCGGTACGATAACGCGCGCTGACTTTGAACAGTATCGGGAGATTCCGTTCGATCTTCCCCCAGGCGTGACGCGCCTCACGGTGCGTTTCAGTTATGGCGGCAAGGACCAGCACACCGCGATCGATATCGGGTTGGCCGATCCGCAACGCCTGCGCGGATGGAGCGGCGGCGCGCGCGATCACATGACAGTGAGCGAAACCGATGCCACCCCCGGCTATCTGCCGGGCCCGCTGCCGGCGGGGCGCTGGCATCTGATCCTGGGCGTGCCGAACGTCCGGGCTGGCGTATCGGCGCCATATGAAGCGCAAATTTTCGTCGAGCGCGCGCCCGGCATCACCGAATTCGCCGATGCGCCGCTCGATACCCATCCCGGCTGGTATCGGGGTGATCTGCACATGCACAGCGGCAACAGCGACGGCAAATGCAAGTCGCAAACTGGCCGAAAAATCGGCTGTCCTGTCTATCGCACCGTCGAGGCAGCCGCCACGCGCGGCCTCGATTTCATCGCGCTGACCGATCACAATGCCACGTCGCAATATGATGCGGAGCGCGCCCTGCAACCGGCCTTTGACAAGTTGCTGCTGGTGCCCGGCCGCGAAATCACCACCTTTTTCGGCCACGCCAACGTATTCGGCATCACCAGCTTCCTCGACTGGCGCATGACCAAGCCGGGCTATGCGCAGGCCGCAAAGTGGATGACGGCGGCCGAGCGCGAGGGGGGCCTCGTATCGATCAATCATCCCGGCGTGCCGTCGGGCGAGCAATGTATGGGCTGCGGCTGGCGAGTCGACGATCTGCCGGCCGGGGCGGTATCCGCCGTCGAGGTGGTCAATGGCGGCACGCTTGCCGCCACCGGCCGCGCCGATCATCCTGCCCAGGGCTTCAATCTGTGGAACCGGCTGCTCAACGACGGCCAACACGTCACCGGGATCGGCGGCAGCGACAATCACGATGCCGACATTCCAGCCGACCAGCCCGGTGCGATCGGCACGCCGACCACGGTTGTCTACATGCCGAACCTGTCGGTGCATGGGTTGCTCGACGGGCTCCGCGCGGGTCGTGTGTTCATCGATGTCGATGGCACGCGTGACCGCGTTCTCGATCTCGCCGCGATCGCCGACGGTCAGCACGCCGATATGGGGCAGACACTGCACCTCCCGCCGGGCAGGACAGTGCGATTCGCGTTGATGCTGAAGGGCGTGCCGAGCGGCCTCGTCCAGCTGGTGATCGATGGCAAGGCCGAGCCTGCCTATCGTGCTGCTTTCGTCGGCGGACAGCCCGTGGCGCTGCCGGATTGGCATAGCGACGGCAACCGACACTGGATCCGGGCGGAAGTTCGCGACGGAAAGGGCCGCCTCGTGCTGATCGGCAACCCGATCTATATCGCCCCGGCACGCGCCTCTCACCGATGAACGGAGAGCCTTCATGACGCATCATCGGATCGCCGGACGCCGCACAGCAATGCTCGTCACGATGGCGGCCGCCCTGGCCGTCACGCCCGCGGCAGCCGCCCCGCGATGCAGGCTCGACGCGCCTACGGCAACAGCCGCCGGGCCAGGCTGCGCCAGGCAATGGATGGACCGGCATCTTCGGGTCAACGACCTGCTGACAATAGGCACCCACAACAGCTACAAGCACGCGATCCCCGCGCCGGATTACCGTATCATCGCCGATCATGACGCACTGCTGGCGAAACGGCTGGATTATGCGCACAAGTCGCTGACCGCCCAGCTGAACGCTGGCGCGCGCCAGATCGAAATCGATGTCGTCTATGATCCGAACGGCGGCCGCTATGCCGACCCGCTGATCGCGCGGATGACGCAGACCAGGCTCGATCCCGCCTGGGTTGCCATGATGCGCCGGCCGGGATTCAAGGTGCTGCACATTCCCGACGTGGATTTCCGGTCGAGCTGTGTGACTTTCAAGCGGTGCCTCGGCATCGTCAAGGCGTGGTCGCAAGCCCATCCCCATCACGCCCCGATCACCATCCTGATCAACGCCAAGCAGGGCGGGGCCGCGCCCGGCGGCGTGCCGCTACTGCCGTTTGACGCCACAGCATTCGACGCGCTCGATCGCGAAGTCCGCGACGTGCTGCCGCCCGCGATGCTGATCACGCCCGACGACGTTCAGGGCCGTTATGCGACGCTGCGCGATGCCGTGCTGCATGACAATTGGCCGCAGCTGGGCGCAGCGCGGGGGCGGATCATGTTCGCGCTCGACGAAAGCCCGGCGGTGGTCGCCGTCTATCGCGGCGCCCGCCACTCGCTGGAGGGGCGCGTGATGTTCGTCAATGCACCCGACGAATCGTCGCCGGCGGCCGCCTATCTGACGCTCACCGATCCGGTGAAGGATGCCGACCGGATCGCGCGCGACGCCCGCGCGGGATTCCTGGTCCGCACGCGTGCCGATGCCGATACGTTCGAGGCGCGCCGCGATGATGTCGGCCATCGCGACCTTGCCCTGCACTCGGGCGCGCAGATGGTGTCGACCGATTATCTCTGGCCCGATCCGCGCTTTGCAGGCGGTTATACGGTGCGCCTGCCGAACCATGCCGCCTCGATCTGCAATCCGATGCGCACGCAGGGCGAATGCGGCGGGCTGCCTGTCGAGACGGTTGATGCCGCGGACTGGCACGCCGCCGAAGTCGCGCCGCTCGTCTCGCCGGCGCCACGAGATGCGGGTACGGCGAAATGAGGATCGCCCGCGGTTTCGCCCTCCTGCCGGTGCTCGCTCTGCTCGGCGCGGCACCGGCGCCCGGCGATGCTGTCGCGGAGGTCGATCCGTTCATCGGCGTCGACTGGGGCGGTGGCGCCTTCGTCGGCGCGGCGGTGCCGTTCGGCATGGTCAAGCTCGGGCCGGACATGGAGAGTTTCGACGGCGTACCGACCAAATTCGGCTATCGGAGCGCGGGACGCATCCTGGGATTCAGCCACACCCACTTGAGCGGAGCGGCGGGAAAATACGGCAATATCCGGGTGATGCCGGCAAGTGGCCCGCTCGACATGACCGACCTCGCATCCCCTCGCAGCGCGGAGAGCGATGCGCCGGGTTATTACACCTCGAAGTTGACACGCCCGGACGTTCGTGCGGAACTTACTGCGGATGCACGCGCCGGCGTGCATCGCTACACGTTCCTGTCGGCACGGCCGGCGCATCTGACGGTGCGCATCGACCAGATGCTGAGCAAAAGCCCGGGGCCCGAAGATCAGCGTTTCCTAGGCGGCAGCGTTCACCTCGCTTCGCGGCACGAGATCGACGGCATGGGCCGCTATGCCGGCGGCTGGAACATGGGCGGCGAGTATCGGGTCTATTTCGCGCTCGTCACCGATCGCGACGCAAGCGGCGTTAGAAGCTGGACGGGCGGCGCGCCCTCCGCCGGGAAGGACGTGACCGTATCGGGCGATCACCCGCTCGGCGCCGTCCTCGATTTCGGCGCGCATGCCGGACAAACCGTCACCGCGCGTGTCGGCCTGTCGTTCGTCAGCATCCATCAGGCGCGCCACAACGCGCTCGCCGCGGCCGGATTCGACGCCACGCGTGCGGCGGCGACGGCGCGCTGGCGCCGCGCGCTGGCGCCGATCACCGTCGACGGCGGCACCCCGGCACAGCGGCGCGAATTATACACCGCCTTGTATCACGTCATGCTCCTGCCCACCGATCGCACCGGCGAGAATCCCAACTGGCAGTCGGGCGAGCCTTATTATGACGATTACTACACGTTGTGGGATACGTTCCGCAGCCAGTGGCCGCTGCTGACGCTGATCGCCCCCGATCGCAGCCGGGACATGGTGCGATCGCTGATCGATATCTATCGCCACGACGGCTGGCTGCCCGACGGCCGCAGCGGCAATATCAACGGCCGCACCCAGGGCGGCAGCAACGCGGACGTCGTCATCGCCGACGCTTTCGTGAAGGGCCTGCGCGGCATCGACTATCGGACCGCGCTGCAGGCGGTGCTGAAAGACGCCACCGTCTCGCCGGAGAATCCTCAGAAGGAAGGGCGCGGCGGGCTGCCGGACTATCTTGGCAAGGGCTATA
The DNA here is from genome assembly GCF_019880555.1 of Hephaestia mangrovi. Lineage (GTDB taxonomy): Bacteria > Pseudomonadota > Alphaproteobacteria > Sphingomonadales > Sphingomonadaceae > Sphingomonas > Sphingomonas mangrovi. The sequence continues at coordinate 75,960 of NZ_JAINVU010000003.1, forward strand.
TCAGCACCAGATACGAACGCGCCGGATCGCGCACGGTCGAATATGCCTATGACGATTACGCCATCGCCGAGCTTGCCTGCGGGCTCGGCCGGGACGACCTCGCCAGGGCGTTCGCCAAGCGCGCCGGCAACTGGGCCAATCTGTGGGATCGCTCGCTGAGCGTGGAGGGCGTGAGCGGGTTCCTGCGGCCGCGCAATCCCGATGGGAGCTGGGCCGCCCCTTATCTGGTCGAGCGGGGCACCTGGCCCGATTTCATGTACGAAGCGGATATCTGGACCTATTCGCTCTACGCCCCGCAGGACGTCGCGCGACTGATTGGGCTGTCCGGCGGAAAGGCCGGCTTCATCAAGCGCCTCGATACGCTGTTCGACCATGGCCATTTCGACATGGGCAACGAACCCGGCTTCCTGATTCCGATGCTCTATCATTGGGCTGGCCGTCCCGATCTCTCGGTCGATCGCATCATCGCCTATCGCGAGCGAGACTTCACCGATCGCCGTGCGGGCATTCCCGGCAATGACGATGCCGGCGCGATGTCGAGCTGGCTGATCTTCCAGATGCTCGGCTTCTACCCCGTCGCGGGACAGGATGTGTATCTGATCGGCTCGCCTGTCTTCCCGCGCAGTACGATCGATCTGGGCGAAGGCAAGCGCCTCACGATCCTCGCCGAGGGATTGGGAAGCGACACGACGGCTCGGTACGTCCAGTCCGCCGAGCTCAACGGCAAGCCGCTCGACCGCGCATGGTTTCGCCAGTCGGAAATCGCCGACGGCGGCACGCTGCGGCTGCACATGGGGTCGGCGCCGAGCACGTGGGGAACGGCAACCCCGCCCCCGTCGCTGTCAGACGGCGCGCAATTCGACCACTGCCCGTCAGCCGATGGCTGACTACGCGAGCGCGCCGGACCAGCGCCACCGAGAGTTTCAAGACACGGCTGGATAGGGGCAGCGGCCCGTCGTATTCCGCCCGGCGGCGCTTCGCATCGGGCGAGGCGGATGATTGGGCTTTGCATGACTGTATCCGAACCCACCGTGCCGGTGAGCATTGCCGAACTGTTCACGATCGGCATCGGCCCATCGAGCTCGCACACCGTCGGGCCGATGCGCGCGGCACGGCGCTTCGCCGCGCTGGCGGCGGCTGACCAACTGCCGGTGCGGGTTCGCTGCACGCTGCACGGCTCGCTGGCGCTGACCGGGCGCGGCCACGCCACCGACACCGCGGTGCTGCTGGGGCTGGCCGGTTGGGAACCGGAGACGATCGACCCCGATGCCGTGCCGGCAATCGTCGCCGGCATAAGGGAAAGCGGGCGGCTGCCGCTCGATGGCGCGACCGAGATCGCTTTCGACGAGGCGCGCGATCTTGTCCTCGATCCGTCCTTCCTGGCCGACCATCCCAACGGCATGGTGTTCGAGGCGGTATTCGCCGATGGCGACCGGCTGACGCGCCGTTATGCCTCGATCGGCGGCGGCGCGATCGTCGAGGCGGGGGCGCCGGCGCGGCAGACCAACGTATCGCTGCGCCACGATTTCGCTTCGGCCGCCGAATTGCTGGCGCTCGGCAAGGACCGCAGCCTGACCATCGCCGAGATTGTGCGCGCCAACGAGGAAGCGTGGCGCCCTGCCGCCGAGACCGACGCCTTGCTCGATCGCGTTCACCAGGCGATGAGCGCTTGCATCGATCGCGGACTGACGCAGGACGGCGTGCTGCCGGGCGGGCTCGGCGTGCGGCGGCGCGCCAGAGCGTTGCACGATCGGCTGAACGCACGCGGCGGGCCGATCGAGCCAGCGGACGTATTCGAATGGGTCAGCCTGTGGGCACTCGCGGTCAATGAAGAGAACGCCGCCGGCGGCCGTGTCGTCACCGCGCCGACCAACGGCGCCGCGGGTGTGATCCCGGCGGTGCTGCGCTATTACACCACATTCGTGCCGGGCGCCGACGCGGCGGGCGTGCGGCGCTTCCTCTACACCGCCGCCGCGATCGGCTTGCTATACAAGAAGCGCGCATCGATCTCCGCAGCCGAGATGGGCTGCCAGGGCGAGGTAGGCGTCGCCTGCTCGATGGCAGCCGCTGGCCTTGCGGCAGTGCTCGGCGCCAGCAACATGCAGGTCGAGAATGCCGCCGAGATCGGCATGGAGCATAATCTCGGCCTTACCTGCGATCCGGTCGGCGGGCTGGTGCAGATTCCCTGTATCGAGCGCAACACCATGGGCGCGGTGAAGGCGATCAATGCCGCTTATCTCGCCCTGCGCGGCGACGGCGCGCATATCGTCAGCCTGGACGCCGTGATCGAGACGATGCGCCAGACCGGTGTCGACATGCAATCGCGCTACAAGGAAACCAGCCAGGGCGGCCTCGCCGTCAACGTCGTCGAATGCTGACGGCACCAACGCGACGCTTCCCGGTCAGAGCATCTCCTTGAGCGGCACAGACGTATCCGCCAGCACTGCCGGATCGATCCTGGCGCCGGCCTCGACCGGCTTGCGGCCCTGGACGTAATCCTTGGTCGCATTGACGCAATCGAGCGCGATCACCCTGCCCTGCTTGAGGTAGACGACCGAAAAGCTGCGTGCGGCGGGATCGCCGCGCACCACCGTCTCGTCATAGCCGAGCGACAGCCCGATCGTCTGGAGCCGAAGGTCATATTGGTTCGACCAGAACCAGGGGATCGCCTGATAGGTCATATCGTCGCCGAGGATCGCCCTCGCGGCCACGCTTGCCTGATCGGTGGCGTTCTGCACCGATTCGAGCCGCACTTTGGCGTCGCCGGCAAAGCGATTGGCATGCAGAGCGCAATCGCCGACCGCGAAGATATCGGGCAGCGAGGTGCGGCATTGCGCATCCACCCGCACGCCATTGCCGCCCACCGCGCCGGCCGCGATCAGCGGCTCGACCGCCGGCACGATGCCGATCCCGACGACGACCAGATCGGCCGGCACGACCTCTCCGCCGGCCAGCCGCACGCCGGTCACGCGGCCATCGCCCTCGATCGCTTCGACGGCCACGCCGAGCCGGACATCGACGCCATGGGCGCGATGCTCGGCCTCGTAAAAGCGCGACAACTCCGGCCCGGCGACCCGCGCCATCACTCGATCGAGCGCCTCGATCACCGTCACATGCTTGCCGAATTTGGATAGCACCGCCGCCGCTTCGAGCCCGATGAAACCGCCGCCGATCACCACCGCGTCGCGCACCGCGGGCAATTCGGCGATCATGCGATCGACGTCCGCCCGATTGCGCACCGTGTGAACCCCGACGAGATCGCCGCCCTGGCAGGTGAGCCGTCGCGGATGGCCGCCCGCCGCCCAGACCAGCACACCGTAGCCGATGCTTTCCCCGCTCGCGGTCATCACGACATGCGCCGCTGGATCGACCGCGACGACACGGCGACCGGGCAGCATCGTCACCTGCCGGTCTTCCCAGAACGCCGGCGGACGGATCAGGATGCGATCGAAGCTCTTGTCTCCGGCGAGATATTCCTTGCTCAAGGGCGGGCGCTCGTACGGCAATTCCGGTTCATCGCCGACGATCGCGATCGACCCGTCGAACTTGCCCTGGCGCAATGCGATCGCGACCTGCGCGCCGCCATGCCCTGCACCCACGATAAGGACATCAACCTGTTCCATCGCTGCCTGATAGGGAAAGGGAACCTGTCTTGTCAGCACTCATGTGGCGGACGCGTGCCCGAACGAGCCATCCCGTCGGCCGCCATATTGGGTCGCCTCAGAACCCGTCTCGGCGCGATGCGGGCGATGGCTTTGCAGGGGCCCCTCTTGAAAACGCCCTTGCGGTGCGCCAGCTATATACCCCTACAGGGTATCGGCGAGGCCTATATGAACGACATGCGCAAGAGCACGGTCAACCGGTTGAGGCGCATCGAGGGGCAGGTGCGCGGGCTGGCGCAAATGGTTGAGGACGAACGCTATTGCATCGATATCCTGCATCAGATCCAGGCGGTGAAATCGGCGCTTGGCAAGGTCGAAAGCTCGGTCCTGAAGGATCACGCCGCGCACTGCGTTGCCGATGCGATCCGATCGGGTGATCCGGCCGAGCAGCACGAAAAGTTCGGCGAACTGGTCGACCTGTTCGAGAAGGTGAAGCGCTGATCGCAAGCGCTCCCGCCTCCATTGCCGCGCCAAACGGCGTTCGACGCGTAACGGGAAAAGCATGACGGACATCATCACGACGATCGGACAAGCGCTGCTGATGGCATTCGGCATGGCGTGGAAAACGGGCTGGGCCCTCATTCTCGGCTTCACGATTTCGTCAGTGCTGCGCGCGATCGTCCCGACCGATACGATCAAACGGCACCTGGGCGGCTCCGATCTTCGGCAGGTGGGAATCGCCGCCCTTTTCGGGGCGGCCAGTTCCTCCTGCTCTTATGCCGCCGCGGCGATCATGCGCACGCTGTTCAGAAAGGGCGCCAGCCTCGTTACCTCGCTCGCCTTTCTGTTCGCGGCGACCAATCTTGTGCTCGAACTCGGCATCGTTCTCTATCTGCTGATGGGCTGGCAGTTCATGGTTGCGGAATGGCTGGGCGGGATCGCGCTGATCGCCATCATGAGCCTGATCGTTCGCCTGACCTATCCGGCGAAGCTGGGCGAGGAGGCTCGATCGATGGGCAATGGCGATGATCCGACCATGCCGGAAACCGGGGGCGACGATCACCAGCGCTGGTGGCAGAAACTGGCGCGGCCCGACATCCGAGCCACCATCGCGCGGAACTTCACGATGGAATGGTCTATGCTGTGGAAGGATCTGGCGATCGGCTTCGTCGTCGGCGGTTTCGTCGCCGCCTTCGTGCCGCGCGACCTCTGGCAGTCGTTGTTCCTGACCGATGCGCCATCCTGGATTCAGGTTCCGGCCAATGCGCTGATCGGCCCCATCGTGGCGATGCTGACCTTCGTGTGCTCGGTCGGCAACATTCCGCTCGCCGCGGTCCTGTGGGGCGGGGGCGCGAGTTTCGGTGGCGTGATCGCCTTCATCTACGGCGATCTGATCGTGCTTCCGCTGCTCGATGTCTATCGGCGCTATTTCGGATGGAAGATGGCGGCCTATATCGGCCTGGTGCTGTTCGCCTCGATGGCAGGCGCGGCGATCGTCATCGATCTCGCGTTCACCGCGATCGGGATCGTGCCGCACCATGCCACCGACATCCGCGCAATGCTGACGAGCTTTTCGATCGACTATACCTTTTGGCTGAACCTGATCTTCGGGCTTTTGGGCCTGGCACTGTTTATCGTCAGCCGACGGTCGGCACGCGATAAGGCGCATAGCGGGTGCGCGCACTGCCATTGAGGCGCAACGGCGACGGCAGCAGCCGCCGCCGCTTTTCATTCAACCTGCGGGCTCCGATGGCGAGACGATCTTGACCAGCGGCGCGAGCGACTGCCCGGTGGGCAGTGCGCCCGAAGCAGTCAGGCGGCGCGTCGCTTCGTGCCAACTCAGCGTCGCGGTGCGGCCCGGCCGCTTGCTGGTGCCGTCATCGTCATAAAGCGTGAAGGTTGCATCGCGGCCGGGATAGACGCGAATCTCCTTCAACGGCTGCTTGGTCATGGTGCTGGGCACCTGGACGCCGAGGGGAACGATCGAGCCCGCGCGGACGTAGAGCGGGATACGATCGATCGGCGCGGCGGCGGTGATCCACTGGCCACCGGCGATGCGTGCGTTCGTCCACCAATCATACCAGTCAGACCCAGCGGGCAGATAGACGCGGCGGCTGGTCTGTCCTTGCCTCGTGACCGGCGCGACGAGAAAGGCCGGACCCAACATATATTCGTCGTCAAGATCGGCGACTTCCGGATCGTCCGGGAAATCCATGAACAGCGCGCGCATGAAGGGGGCGCCGGTTTCGGCCGTGGTATGCCCAAGCGCATAGAGATAGGGAATCAGCGAATAGCGCAGCCGCAGCCATTGCTCGAGCACCGGCAGCGCGGCGTCGCCATAGGACCACAAGGCGGTCGCCGGGCGCTGACCGTGAATGCGTAGGGTCGGCGTAAGGCTATTGTATTCGAACCAGCGCGTGAACAGTTCGGGATAATCGGGATCGCCGGGAGACATCGCGGTGGCGCCGGCGGGATCGAGCAACGGCGGATGCGCGGGAACGTGCGGCGCTGGCCATTGCCAGCCGCCGGTATCGCTGCCCCAGTAAGCAAGACCGGTCGCGGTGAAATCGAGTCCGGTCGGCACTTGGCGGCGCAACGCTTCCCAACTGGCATCGACATCGGACGACCAGAACAGGCACCCCGTGCGCTGCGAACCGAGATAGGCGGCACGGCATAACAGCAGATTGCGGAAGTCAGGCCGATCACGCGCCGATCCTTCCGCGACGCCCTCGGTATGAAGCAGCGGGAACACATTATGATAGCGGTCGCCCGAGCCGATCGAATACCAATGGCCATCGGGAACGAGGTCCGGCTCCGTCTCGTCAAGCCAGAACCAATCGAACCCCTGGCTGGCGATATTGTCGCGAATCTTGCCCCAATACCAGGCGCGTGCGTCGGGATTGGTGCTGTCGATCAGGGCGCCGGCGCGGTCCGAACGGATCGGCAGGCCATCGACCGGGCTGCCGTCCTTGTCATGGAGGAACCAGCCCTTCGACGCGAGAAGATCGTAATATCGTGATTCCTTCTCGAACCGCGGCCAGACCGATATGATGCTGTGCATCCCCATCGCATGAAGCTTCTCGTTCATACCCTTGGGGTCGGGAAAAGCGGTGGGATCGATGTCGAGTTGCCCCATCCGCGTCCAATAGAACCAATCGAGCACCATCACGTCGAGCGGCAGGCCGCGGCGGCGATAGCCGTCAGCGACGCTCATCAGTTCCTTTTGCGTTTCATAACGCGCCTTGGACTGGATCAGGCCGAATGCCGCTTTGGGCGGAAGCGGCGTTGGACCGGTCAGCTTGGCATAACCGGCATAAAGCGCATCGGCGGTCGGCCCGGTGATGACGAAGAACGATACGCGCTCGCCAACTTCGGACTGGAAATGCGTGCGACCGTTGAGCCCCGGCGAGACGATCGTTTCAGACGGATTGTCCCACACGATGCCATAGCCCTTGGTGCTGACCATGAACGGCACGCACACCGTTTCGCCGGCGGGCGCGTCATAATTGTGCTTGCAGTCGATCGTACGTCCCTTGAGGTCCAGAATTCCCTGTTGGTTCTGGCCAAGCCCGTAATAATGCTCGTCGGCACTGGTCGAGAAAGTTGCGCCGACCCGAAACGTCTTTTCCGTATTGACCGTATGCGGCGCCATTTCCCAACCCGTCATGTCGAGCAGCACCTTGCCGTCTGCGCCCCGGATCGTCAGCGCGACGGGCGGAAGCGATGGCGCGAAATAGCGTTGCATCTGCGTCGGTGGCTGCGGCGTCGGCGACGGATCGACGATGACCGACAAAGCTGAGGACGCGAACACGTCTCCGGCCTTGTCCTTCCGGTGCGTCCAGCCGGCATCGTCCGGCTTGGCGATGAAGCCATAGCCGGGCGCGGCCTCGGCCTCGTCCTTTTCCAATGAAATGGTCACGCGGACGATGTTCGGCGCATAGGGCTCGATCGAGACCTTGCTGCCGTAGCGATCGAGCGTTGCCATCGGCGCAGCATGCGCCGCGGACACCGCAGTCGTCGTCAGCAACGCGGCGACGACAACGCGGGTACCGGGGATCGCTGGCACTTTCATTACTTTCGCTCCTTGGGTGCAATTGACGCCGATGACATGGGCGACAGCGTGACGAGCACGATATCATTGCTTCGCATCGGCATCTCGATATCGAATTGGCCGGTGCCGTCGATCGTCGCCATGCGATCGACGACCGGCAGGTCGCGAGTAAGTTGCTGCAACCTGCTCAATTGCGCCGCATCGAGCGTCTTCGGCAGGCCCATATCGATATAGGCCGAATAAGCGTCGTTATGGCGATAGCCGGTGCGATAGGCACGCACCCGGTAACCGCCGGGCCGCAGATGCTCGAACGCGACTCTCGCCGGCGATGCTTGGGTGGATGGCACCAGCTTGGTGTAGAACGGCCGGTTACTGACGGGCTGTTTCGGTTGCTGCCAGTCCCACAGCAACACCTCCGTGGAGGAACCATCGGTGGTTGCCATCACCTGTGCATCTGCGGTCGGGATAACGCGCCCGTCGAGCGCGTTCAGATATTTGTAGGCGAAGAAGGCCGGCTTTCTGATACCTTCGGGATTGAGCAGCCCGAAGCCGCCCTGGAAAGGCGCAGTGGGCGGCCCCGGCTCCTCGAACAGATCCGAATAGGTCCAATAGCTCATGCCTTGGACCTCGCCTGCCACCGCCTTGATCCGCGACAGGATGTAAGGTGCGCTGATATAGGAATCGTGCACGGCATCGCGCGGCGTGTAGCTGGTGCTCCATTCGGTGAAAAAGAGTGGCAGGTTCGGAAATGGCGAGGCGCTGATCTGCGCCCTTACCTTCTTCACATCGCCGATGATCGCGTTGGGATCGGCCGACAGCTTGGTATCACTTTTGCCGTTCTCGTCGAGAAAGCCGCCATCGACGCCGTAGCTGTGCGTGGTGACGAAATCGACCGGCGTATGATGGGCCGCGGCATAGTCGAGAAACTCGGGCACCCAAGCTGCTCCCGCTGTCGCCGGACCGCCGACCTGTAGATCCGGGTCGATCGCCTTGATGGTTCGCGCGGTGGAATCGTATAGTTCGAAATAGGCCTTTTGATCCGCGCCCTCCCAAAAGCCGCTGAGATTGGGCTCGTTCCAAACCTCGAAATACCAGCGTCGCACCTCGGCGGGGCCGTAGCGCGCCTCGAGATGTCGAACGAACGCGTCGATCAGGTTGCGCCAGCCATCGGGCTTCGGATGAGAGGTATTGCCCTTCCAGTAAAAGATCGTCTGGGGCGAGGTCGCGAGCGCATCAGGCGTGAAGCTGAGCTCGACAAAGGGACGGATGCGGCGCGCCAGCAGATCGTCATAGAGCCGGTCGATGCCTCGCCAGTCATATACCGTCTTGCCATCAACCAGGCGCACCGTCTGCAGCACGTCGTGGAAGATCCCGTGGAAGCGGAGATAACGGAAACCCAGTTCGTCGACTGCGGTTTTGAGCTGCGCCTGCGAATCGGTGCGGATCAGCGTGCCCGGATAATCGGAGCCGACGGAGAAATTATAGAAGCGGTCGAGCGGTCTGCCCGCCCGCGCTAGATCGACCGTAATTTCGCGGTCAGCGGGCGCAATCGCCCTCGCCGGAGCCGTGCAGAGAGTTGCCGCCAGCGCGACGCACATTGCCATTCGCCGGATCATGATCGATCGCCCCATCGCCATTGCGCCACCTTAGATCGAAAGAAAAATGGGGGAGAGCCAATCCCGCGGGACGGCTCTCCACCCAGGGAGGAAGCTGTTAGAACTTGACCCGAACCGAAGCCGTATAACGGCGATCGCTCTGGAACCAGGCGCGCCCCATCATCCCGAACGACTGCTGCATCAGCACTCGATTGACTGAATTGGTGAGATTCTGCGCCTCGAGGCCGAGCGAGATCTTGTCATGGTTGAACTTGAAGAAGATTGACCCGTCGAGTTCACCATAGGAGCCGTTCCAGGTCGGCAGCCCCCAAACGACGCAGTGGCTCGCGGCAGGATCACTCGGATCACCGCAGGAAACGCCGCCCGGCGTCAGCGGCGATCCATCGCTTCCCTGCGTGCCGTTGACGTTGGTCGCGAGAAGATATTTGCTGCGCCAATTATAGGCCAGACGGATCGAAATGATCCCTTTCTCGTAATAGCCGGTCAGATTGTAACTATATTTCGACAAGCCTTCGAGAGGCAGGTTGCCGAAGATCGTGCCGTTGGTATCGACGCCGTTGGCCGAGGCAAACGCGCCGCTGTTCGCTTGCAGCGAAGACGCGTTGATGTGGGTAGAGCTGTCGACATAGGTGAAGTTCGACGAGATGCCGAAACCGCTCAGAAGGCCGGGCAGGAAATTGAAAGCCTGGTTATACCCAAGCTCGAACCCTTTGACGTTGGCTGTGCCGACATTCTGCAGCTGAACCAGCGGAAAAGTGGTCCCGTGGAATTCATAGGGCGTCTCGACGTTGCGGATAATATTGTCGAGATGCTTGTAGAACACCGTTGCAGTCAACGAGCTGGCCGTGCCGAAATACCATTCAAGCGCCGCGTCTGCCTGGTTCGAAATGGTGGGCTTAAGATACGGATTGCCCGACGCGGTCGATGAGAAATTGTAGGCGCCGGTGGTGGTGTCGTATGACGCCGAGAGCGGCGTATAGGCCTGAAGCTGGCTGAAGGACGGCCGCGCCATTTGCCGCCCGGCAGCGAAGCGCGCCTGAAGATTGGGCGTGATCTTGTAAAGGAGATCGAGCGTCGGCAGGAAATAACTGTATTTGTTTTTCGCGACGATGGGATCGCTCGCGCCCGTGAACACCGGGCCACCCGGAGGCGCACCGGAAATCGGCTGCGGCTCGACCACGAAGCCGTCGGCGCTCATATCGGTCTTTACCCAGCGCAGACCGATATTGCCGGTCAATGGCACGCCCTGATCATCGAAACCGAACTTCAGCAAACCGTAAAGCGCATAGGTGTTTTCGCTCTGGATATTGGTCTGAGCATCGCCGAAGGCCGCCAGGGCGAATGTCGGACAATCCGCTGCCGTATGGATCTCCCGACACAGCTGGGTCGTGATGTCGTGTAGCGCGAAATAGGTGTCCGGATATCCGGTAGCCTGAGACGTCGCAGGGAACACGACGCGGGTCGGCACATCGGCGCCGCCATGATAGAAGTTGCCGCCAAAGTTGAAGAGCTGGCTCGCCGACGGGAATTCAGACAAATAGGCCAGTCGCGGAAGCGTTCCGGGAACCTGCCAGGTCTGGCTGACCGGCTGCCAATTATAGGGTGATCCCTTGTTATCGGCCTTGGTATTGGTCATGCGACCGCCGAACTGGAAGCTCTTGAGAAAGCCGCCGGTATCGAGGTCATAATCGAGATCGGCTCGATAGGCCCATTCGTTGGCGACGTTGTGCTGACGCTCATCCATGGTGAACGCCCAATAATAATTGGACGAATCGGCGAGGTAATTCTCGTCGACCGAAAGCTTGGGCAAGCCCCCCGATAGATCGATAGTCTGGCTGGGCAGGATCACGCCGGTCGCGACGGTCGAATCGAGCCCGGTGAGCGTCGCGTGAACGTGCTGTAGGTCGCCCTTGACGGTCAAACGGCTGGTCGGACGCCAGGTGATCGTACCGGCGATATCTGTCGTCACCGACTTCTGATCGGCGCTACGCACGTCATCGTTGAACGGCATGCCACCGCCGTCCCCCGGGTTGGGGTCGGTCTCGGTACCGCTCTGGAATACGCCGTTGTCGTCATAGGTGAACTGCGTACCCGGCGCGGGCACGATATTGTAGGCGTTGGTCTGCGCGAAGATCGCGTGTTCGTCCCAGTGGAACTTGTAGTTCGACTGGAAGAACGTGGCGGCGAAATCGAGATTGTCCGCCGGCTTCCATTGCAGGGCGCCGTAAAGGCCGAACCGCCGCCGGGTAAAATCGAGCTGGCGCCAATCGATGCCTTTGGGAATATAGACCGTCTTGCCGGGCACGAGATCGGTGCGCGGGTAATAGGGTTCGACCTGCTCGGCATCGGTGCGCGTCGCGCTGCGTGAAAAGGCGGCATCGACAAGGAAGCCGATCTCGCCAATCGGCGTGTGCCAGCGGTTGCTGTAGATCCCCGAAAAAGAGGGCTCGAGTTGGTTGCGCAAATCGCCGATCGATCCCGAATAGGCGATGCTGAGCACCTGCCCCTTCTGATCGAACGGCATACGCGTGCGCAGATTGACGAGGCCGCCGATGCCGCCTTCGATGTGATCCGCGCTGGGGTCCTTGTACACGTCGACGCCGGCAAGCAGCTCGGGCGGCACGTCCTCGAAGCTCAGGCTGCGGCCGCCATTGGCGCTAAAGCTGTCGCGACCATTGATCTCCGAGCGCACAAAGGTGAGGCCGCGGATATTCACCCCCGACCCTTCGACCGAAAAATGATCGGGATCGTTGCGCGCGATGAAGTGATCGATCGTCACACCGGTGACGCGCTGCAATGCCTCGGTCACGCTGCGGTCGGGCAGCTTGCCAATGTCATCCGACGTGATCGAGTCGACGATTTCGGAAGCATTGCGCTTGATCTGGATCGCGCTCTGAATCGCGGCGCGCTGCCCGGTAACGACGATATCCGCTGGAGCCGCCGGTTGTTTAGTGTCGGTTTGCGCAGTGCCAGTCGATTGATCGGCATCCTGGGGCGTCGCGGTAACGGTATCGCCGGTTTGCGCATAAGCGGCGCCCGGCATGGCAACGGCGCACATTGCCAGCGCCGAAACACCGGCCAATCGAGCCATTTTGTTTCGGCCCATAAGCCCTTTGAAAATATCGATTTGGTGCACTTTCAATTCCCTCTCCCCGTGAGCCGTCACCTCTGGATCGCATGTCCGCATCGGCGTGCCGCGCGTCATACGATTCTTCTTTGTCTGGCACTTAAGGTAGCGCTATCTTAAAAGCGAAGGCAAAACAGAGCAAGTCTTGTCTGATAATCGAGATAAATTATTATTATGTAATAAGTTATCTGACAAATGGCCGAAACAATCCTCGATCGGCCATCGACGGGAGAGAAATTTGTCGGCTCGTCACATTGCCCTGGGCCTAGCGCTCGCGCTGACCTCCACGGTTGTTTTGGGCGCGCCGCGCTCCTCGATTGATTACAACTGGCGATCGGTTTCCGTCGGTGGCGGCGGCTTTGCCCCGGACGTGGTGTTCAGCCGCGCAGCGCGCGGGCTCGCTTATCTCCGCACCGACATGGGGGGCGCTTATCGATGGGATGGCGCGGTCGGCCGGTGGACGCCGCTGGAGGATTCGATCGCGACCGGCAGCTACATGGGAGTCGAGAGTATCGCGGCGGATCCGGTCGATCCCGATATTGTTTATCTTGCGGTCGGCATGTCGTCCCGCAGCGCGGCGGCGATCCTGCGCTCCACCGACCGCGGGGCGCATTGGCAAATTGTGCCGGTGCCATTCCGGATGGGCGGCAATGAGGATGGTCGCGGGCTGGGCGAGCGCCTGGCAATCGACCCGCGCCGGACCAATACCTTGCTGTTCGGCTCACGCCATCAGGGATTGTGGCGGAGCGACGACGGCGCCCGTCATTGGCGCAAGGTGGCCAGCTTCCCGCTTCCCGGTTTAGGGGTGCCGAACGGCCGTTCGACGCACGGCGGACTGAGCTTCGTGTTGTTCGCGCCGCACACGCCGGGCCGGATATTCGTCGCCAGCGCCGATCCCGGGCCCCATCACCTATTCGTCTCCGAAGACGACGGGAAACATTGGCGGCAGGTGGAAGGCGGCCCCGATCCCGCTTTGCTGCCGGTCAAAGCGGTGATCGGCGGCGATGGAATACTGACCATCGCCTATTGCGACGGCATCGGCCCCAACGGCATCACGCGCGGCGCGGTCTGGCGTTACGATCCGGCGTCGGGCAGGTGGACCGACGTTACTCCCGATAAGCGGCCCGACGCGCCGCCGGGCGGTTACATGGGCGTCGCCGTATCGGCGCGCGATCCCCAACTTATCGCGGTCAGCACCGTCGATCGCACGAACCCAGTCGACACCGTTTGGCGCTCTGAGGATGCCGGCCGCCATTGGCAAGCATTGTGGAAACGCAGCACCCGCGATGTTAGCGCAACCCCATTTCTCAATCTCGATGGCGCGGCGCCGAACTTCGGTCACTGGATCGCTGGGCTGGCGATCGACCCCTTCGACGACACGCACGCCGCTTATGTCACCGGCGCGACCGTCTATGCGACACAGCAGTTCGACACCGGCGGCACGATGAGATGGACACCATGGACCGCCGGGATTGAGCAGACCGCAATCATCACGATGGCGAGTCCGACCGGTGGGGCGGCACTGATTTCGGGCTTCGGCGATATCGCGGGATTTCGTCATACTGACCTCGCCAAATCGCCGGCGCACCTCCATCTCCATCCGTTTCTGGTGAACACCAACACGCTCGATTATGCCGGGCTCGCTCCCGACATCATGGTGCGCAGCGGCAGCGCGCACAGCCGCGTAGTGCCAGGACCGACGCTCGCATGGTCGAGCGACAATGGCGAGAACTGGCAGCCGCTTGATCCACCGCACGTCGTGTCGGCCGACAATGCGCCTCTTCCCGTGGAAACCGGTGATGCGCCGATCGTCGTTTCCGCCAACGGCAAAACCTTCGTCGTAGGCGGCGCCTCGCCGGTTCTGACGCGCGATCGCGGCAAGACATGGCATCCCGTGCGCGGGCTGCCGCCACGCGTGCGGATCACCGCCGACAAGGCCGATGCCCATCGCTTCTACGCGATCGATTTTGCCACCAATCGGGTTTTGCGGAGCGACGATGGTGGTGAGCAATTCCATCCGGTCGCCGGACGCGGTCTGCCGCCCGATCTATCGGGTGCCCGCGTGACGTGGCGTGAGGCGCAGAATCCCATGCGCGCAACCCCCGGCGCGGCTGGCGCGCTGTGGCTGCGCATCGGCGACGCGCTCTATCGCTCGCTCAACGCCGGCGATACGTGGCAACGGACCGCGCAAGGGCTCTCGCTCGCTTATTACGGCTTGGGCAAGGCGGCGCCGGGCAGCCGTTGGCCCGCGCTTTACGCAATCGGCACACGCGACGGACTCGAGGCAGTGTGGCGTTCGGTTGACGGTGGAGACAAATGGCGCCGCATCAACGACGCCGCGCACCAATGGGGCCTGCGCTTTCGCTGTATCGTCGGTGATCCCAAGCAATTCGGTCGCGTTTATATCGGCACCGATGGACGCGGCATCGTTTATGGCGATCCGGCTGCCGCGCTCGCGTCGCATTGATCCGGCCACGCGGACCTTTACGCCACAGAAGCCGAGCCGCTCCGCAACCGGCAACCGATCCAAAGCGCCTTTCGACTGCGATTGTGATTGCGCTATCGTCATCGCGACCGAATGAGCTTGTTCTGGCCGAATAGCGGGGTGGGCCTTGGCCCACCCCTCGCGCCTCACATCCCGTCCAGGCCCTTGCTGACCAAAACGTTCACTGCAACGCGGCGATTCTCCGCCTTGCCTTCGGCCGTGGCATTGCTCGCCAGCGGATCGGCTTCGGCCATGCCGGTGGGGGTAAGCATTCGATATGGCTTCCAACCGCATGTCTGCTGAAGATAGTTGACCACGCGGCCGGCACGCTTCTCGCTGAGTTGTTGGTTTAATTCGGCGCTTCCCGTGGAATCGGTATAACCGACGACCAGCAACAGGGCGTTATCCATACCGTTGGCCGCGGTCGCCGTAGCGCAGAGGTCGTTTTTCGCTTGGGCGGACAATACCGCCTTGCCCGTATCGAAATTCACGTTCGTCGTGCTTTTGACGTCATACTGATCGATATCGCCCACCCGACCGCGCAGTGCTTCGGTCGCAGCGGCGTTCTTATCGATCGCCGCGCCCTGCTCGGCAAAGCGCTGATCGGTGCCGTTGTGGATCATCGCCGCGGTTTTGAGATCCTTGTTCTTGAGGTGAACTTCGGTCGCAATCAGACCATCGCCCCATTTTAACGTCTTAACCGAAACCGGCAGGCCATCGAGCAGCGCTTCTGCGGAATGCTTATCGTGATCCAGCCCGAGGAAGCCCCCGGACGAACTGACCTTGGTGGCATCGGCGATATTAATGACCGTGTTGCTGCCGTCAGCGCCCGTGACTTGCATCGTATGCCCGTTTCGGGCGGAGATGATCCCTTCGACGTCGGGCCCCTCAGGCAGGCCGGACAGATCGGCCGGGGGCGATCCATATACGGTCGTCGTAGTGTCGGCACCTACCTCGTCTTGCTGCTGCGCGGACCAACCGGCTGTCGCCGGAACACCAACCAAAGAAAACAGAAGGATAAATCTAGAACCCTTGGAAACAGCACCCATTTCGTTACTCCTTTTACTCCAGCGGCCGGGCCTGCGCGATCACCGTTTCTCGATCAGCCAATATCGCCATCTTGGCGCACTCGACTGTCGTAGCCACCATGTCTTGCCCGGCAAAAATATGCGGTCTCTAATTGCGCATCTCAGATACGGATTTGCGGGCGTGTCCGGACCAACCTTGCGCCCAGATGAATGCGCCTGGGAGAAAGGCCGATCGCGCGGATAATTCGGGCGGTGCGTGCGGTGAACCGATACGGAGCGCCCTACCGTGCGGGTTTGCGGACACGAGAACTCAGGGCCCGCCGCTGATCCGATCCATGCATGGTTACCGTCGGCCGGCGATCGAACATCCCAGGCGCCTTCAGCGGCCACGCTTGCGACAGCTTCTTTCTGACCGGCGTCCGTCGCGGCGATTGGCATGCCGGGCAATGGAGCGCAAAATGGTGCCTGTGAAACCTTTCGAACGCTCGACGGCACTAAGTCATCGTCAATGGCAGGAACGCGACCAGTGAACGAAGCGATGGCGACAAGGCAACGCCATGACCCAGGCCAGCGCGGCGACGACGACGAGCGCCTGATCGCGGCTGTCCGGCGGAAGGATATCGACGCGTTCGAGGAACTCTACCGCACC
Source organism: Hephaestia mangrovi (assembly GCF_019880555.1). Taxonomy (GTDB): domain Bacteria; phylum Pseudomonadota; class Alphaproteobacteria; order Sphingomonadales; family Sphingomonadaceae; genus Sphingomonas; species Sphingomonas mangrovi. The sequence continues at coordinate 92,518 of NZ_JAINVU010000003.1, forward strand.
TATTACACGCGGCTGACGCGATTCCTGCTCCGGCTCGTCAATCGGCCGAAGATTGGCCCATCAATTCGAATCCTGCTCGGGGAATTCGAAATAACGCTTCAACCAATTGATTAGGAACACTTATTTAGGGACTGGCGGAGACGGAGGGATTCGAACCCTCGATACGGTTTCCCGTATGACGCTTTAGCAAAGCGTTGGTTTCAGCCACTCACCCACGTCTCCGGTTAAGCGCCGAGCGGCGGCTATAGCGATGCGCGGCAGCGCGATCAATGGGCGCGATCACCTTCATCGGGCGCGAAATCGACTCGGGTCGTCGCCGCATTCATTGCACGGTCAGCCGCACCATGGTTAACCTAGCGACATCGTAGGTTTGGGGGTCGTCGCATGCGCCGTTTGTCGAAATTTTCCTTGATCGCGCTGGCGAGTCTTGCCGTCTCGACGGCGCCTGCCAGCGCGCAGGTGAAGACGATCGACCCCAATGCCGCGATCGATGGCGACATCACGCCGGCGCCCGCCGCCCCCCAGGCGAATACCGCGGATCAGGGCCAGCCGGTCGACCCGGGCAGCCAGGATTACAGCACGCCATCCGCCGACAACGGCTATCCGGTGCCGGCCCAAGCGCCGCAGCAGCCCGCGCCCGCCGATACGCAGGGCAACCAATATGCGGCGCCAGCTGCTCCCGGCGGGCAGGCGCAGCGCAATGCCGTTACCCAATCCGCCGACACCTATAATCGCGACGACCTGATGAGCGCGGCCGAGGGCGTGTTCGGCAAGGGCGCGGAAGGGCTCGCCGGCATCATCGAGAAGATCCTCAAGGATCAGGGCCAGCCCAATGCCTATATCGCCGGCCGTGAGGCCTCGGGCGCGTTCGTCGTCGGGCTGCGCTACGGCTCGGGCGTGCTCTATTCGAAGATCGAGGGCCAGCAGCCGGTCTATTGGACCGGCCCCTCGGTCGGCTTCGACGTCGGCGGCGACGCCAACAAGGTGTTCGTGCTGGTCTACAATCTTTACGACAGCGAGGAACTCTACAAGCGCTTCCCGGCGGGCGAGGGCCGCGTCTATTTCGTCGGTGGCTTCTCGGCATCCTATCTGCGCAGCGGCAATGTCGTGTTGATCCCCGTGCGGCTGGGCGTCGGTTGGCGTGCCGGCGTCAATGTCGGCTACATGAAATTCTCGCACCACGAGAAATGGCTGCCGTTCTGATCCATTTCAGGTGGTTGCGGGCAGCGTGATCGTGAATATTGCGCCGGCCGCCGCGTCCTGGGCGACGATCGTCCCGCCCGCAGCTGCGATCAGTGAGCGCACGATCGCCAGCCCCATCCCGGCGCCGCCGGCCTCGCGCCGACCGGTGAAGAAGGGCTCGAACACGCGCTCGCGATCGGTCGGTGCGATGCCGGAGCCGTTGTCGGCAATGGTCAGCAAGACGTTGCCGCTCTCCCGCGTGGCGGAGAAGCGCAAGGCCGAAGCATCCGCCTGAACGCTATTTTCGGCGAGTGTCTCCAGCACCGTCGCCAGGATTTCGGGCGCGATCCGTGCGGTCACCCCAGCCGGCACTGCCACCTCCGGCGCGAAATGATCGCCGCGGAAAGCGTCGGCGACGACGTTGCAGACCGCCGCGACGTCGGCAGCGGCATATCGATCGGCAACCGCCATGTCCGCGCGGGCAAGATCGAGCAACCGCTGCACCAGGCGTGACAGGCGCTGGGCATCCGCGGTGGCATTGGCGAGAAAACGGCGGCGTTCCGGGTCGCTCATCGCCGCACCATGCTCGTCAAGCAGTTCGAGCGCGCCGGTGATCCCCGCGAGCGGCGTCTTGAATTCGTGGCTGACGGCGGCGGCAACGTCACGCAGATAATTCGACCGCCGCTCGATCCGCTCGGCCATGGCGCGGAAATTGTCATAGAGACGCGCGATCTCGATCGCGGCGGTCGGCGGTGTTTCGGGCATTGCGACGGCACCGAGCGCGACGCCTTCGCTGGCGCGCGCCAACGCGTCGATCGGCCGCGCGATCCCGCGCGACAGCAACCCGGCGAGCACCAGCAACACCGCGAAGATCACCGCGATGCCAAGCAGGATCTTGCCGCGATCCTGCCAGACCCCGAGGAACAGGCCGCGCGGCGTGCGCGACAGCATCACGACACCGATCACCCGGCCGTCGAGCAGCACCGGGCGGGCGTGATGGACACGCACGCCCCACGCACGGCTCAGCAACGTCAGCCAGGGATGCGGCGCCTCTCCGGCGCGACGGCGCAGAACGGTGGCGCTGCGGCCGGCAAGCGCGGTCTTCACTTCGGGCAGGGTGGCATAGCTCATGCCGGTATCGGCGTGGCCGATCAGCACCGTGCCGCGCGCGTCGAGCAGGCGGGTGGCAGCCAGCGTGATCGAGGCCGCGTCGTTGGCCACCGGCAACAGTGCACGGGCAACCGCCGCGGCGCGCGGGATCGGCGGCGGCCCCGTTGTGGCGGCCGGCTGCGGCGGCAGGATCGGCATGGCGCGAAGGTCGATCGTCGGCGGTTCGGGCGCGATCTTGCGCGGATCGGTATCGGGGCGGCCGGCGAGCCAGTCGACCCGATAGGCCGCGGCCAGCACCGCCGATTGCGCGATCAGCTCGGCCTCGGTCTGCTGGACGATGGTGTTTTCATAAACGCGCAGCGAGAGCGCGGCGACGCCCGGCAAGGCGGCGACGAACAGCAATGTTCCGAACAGGATCGTCCGCAGGCTGAGCGCCGGCCAATGCGCCTTGGCAATCGCCTTCGCCCAAGCGATCAAGCGCAGCCACCGATCCGATAGCCGATCCCGGCGCGCGTCTCGATCAGATCGGCGCAGCCGGCGGCGGCGAACTTGGCGCGCAGGTTGCGGACGTGGCTGTCGATCGTGCGATCGGTGATCGCGAAGCCCGGACCATAGAGCCGGTCGATCACGGCATCGCGCGAAAAGACCCGCGAGGGGTTCCGGGCGAGAATCTGGAGCAACTGGAATTCGGTCGCGGTGAGCGCAATCACCGTGCCGTTCCAGCGGGCTTCCCAGCCATCGGCATCGAGCGTCAGCTTGCCGTGCGCAATCGCGCCCGCCTGCTCGGCCGCGGGCGCCCTGCCCCGCTTGAGGATCGCGCCGACGCGGGCGACAACTTCGCGCGGGGAAAAGGGCTTCACGACATAATCGTCGCCGCCGATCTCGATCCCGACGATACGATCGATCTCGTCGTCGCGCGAGGAGAGGAACAGGATCGGCAAGCCCGCCGCTGCACCGCCCGAGCCGCGCAACTGGCGGCACAGGTCGAGGCCATTGAGCCGCGGCATGTTGATATCGAGCACCATCAGGTCCGGCACATGATGCTCGATCGCCGCCAGCGCCGCCTCGCCGTCGGCGGCTTCCGTAACCGTCATACCGGCCTTGTCGAGCGCGAAGGCAAGCAGTTCGCGGATATGCGGATCGTCATCGACGACAAGGATATGGTGGCTCATTGCGGCGCATGGTGCGGCAGTCGTCGGCATAGTCAACCGGCGATAGCGGCGGGGGATCGCGGGCTGATCCGCGCGATATGGAGAAACCGTGCAGTCTACATGCGTTCCTTGACGCCGGCGCGGATCAGCAGCCAGTTGACCGGATAGGCGGTTGCGAAACCGGCCAGCATCGCGAGCTGCATCGCGAACCAGAATTCGGGCGTCGCGACTTCGGCCGTCCCGCCATAGGCCGGGCGGAACCAGGCAAACTGTATCAACGCCATCGCGCCGTACATCCCGACCTGCCACGCCGAGATCGAGGCGATATCCGCCTTGAGCGCCTGGACGATACCCTGCCCCACCGACAAATCGCGCATCGGCTTTATCGTGAAATATTGGAACAACACGCCAAGCCCAAAGGCGACGAGAAAATCGGGAATCCACACGGCAAAGATCTTTTCCTCGGTCCAGCTGTGCCAGCCGAACCACATTGCCACCGCGGGCACGGCGAAACACAGCCACTCGGCAATGATGTCGCCGAGCGTGCACCCCGCGCCGCAATGGCTCGCCCCCTTGGCGACCATGATCGCGAACGGCGTATCCTCCTGGCTCGCCGCGCCCGTCCTCCCCCAACGGCGATAAAGCCAATACCACAAGGCGCTGCCGAACAGCGCGGTGAGCGGCCAGACCAGATTCATGATCCACATCTTCTGCGGCCGGCGCAGCTCGTCGAGCGAGATGAGAAGGGCAAAGATACCGGCGACGGCCAGCGAGGCGGCCGCCAGCAGATGCAGCCAGGCCGGGAAATGCACCGTGGTTTCCATGCGATGCCAAGGCATGAACCGGCGATCGGGTTCCCGGACTTGCAACAATCGTGCGATCCGCTACGCCGGACAAACATACCCGATACCCGAAATATGGAGAGGATTCGTCATGCGCGAAGCAGCCATCGTCGCCACGGCCCGTACCGCGATCGGCAAGGCCTATCGCGGTGCGTTCAACGCGACCGAGGCGCCGGTGCTCGCGGCGCATGTGATGAACGCGGCCGTCGCGCGCGCCGGGATCGATCCTGCCCGGATCGACGACGTGTTCTGGGGCGTCGGCAACCAATGGGGGACGCAAGGCGGCAATGCCGGGCGGATGGCGCTGTTCGCCGCCGGGCTGCCCAAATCGGTGCCGGCCTTTACGCTCGACCGCAAGTGCGGATCGGGATTGACCGCGGTGGCGCTGGCCGCGCGGACCATCATCGCCGACGAGGCAGACGTCGCGCTGGCGGGCGGCATGGAGTCGATCAGCTTCACCGTGACCAAGGACGCGCCGCGCTACATCAATGAAAGCGTCACCGCGAAGGTGCCGGCGGCCTATATCCCGATGATCGAAACCGCCGAGATCGTCGCCGCGCGCTACGGCATCAGCCGCGAGGCGCAGGATGCCTATGGCGCGCAAAGCCAGCAGCGCGCCGAGGCGGGGCTTGCCAGCGGCGCCTTTGCCGAGGAGATCGTGCCGATCACCGTCGAGAAAGCGCTGTTCGACAAGCAGGGCAACCGCACGGGCAGCGAGACCGTGACGATCGGCCAGGACGAAGGCATTCGGCCGGGGACGACAGCCGAGGCGCTCGCCGGCCTCAAGACGGTATGGCCGGGCGGGCAGTTCACCGGGCCGGGCAGCAACATCACCGCGGGCAACGCCAGCCAGCTTTCCGATGGCGCCTCGGCGCAGATCGTGATGGACCGCCAGACCGCCGAGGCCGAGGGCAAGGAAATCCTGGGCATCTATCGCGGCTTCCAGGTCGCGGGATGCGAGCCCGACGAGATGGGGATCGGGCCGGTGTTCGCGGTGCCCAAGTTGCTGGCGCGCGCCGGGCTGTCGGTCGCCGATATCGGACTGTGGGAATTGAACGAGGCGTTCGCCAGCCAATGCCTCTATTGCCGCGACACACTGGACATCGATCCGGAGAAATACAACGTCAACGGCGGTGCGATCGCGGTCGGCCATCCGTTCGGGATGACCGGCAGCCGGCTGGTCGGCCACGCGCTGATCGAGGGGCGCAAGCGCGGCGCGCGCTGGGTGGTCGTTTCGATGTGCACCGCCGGCGGGATGGGTGCGGCGGGACTGTTCGAGATCGTCTGAAGGCGCGTCCCACAGCGGGATTCGACCGTCTCGCCGTCGCCGGCGTGCTGAGATAGAATGCACCGGCATCATTGAGACGGACGGACGATGGCGACTGCATTGATAACCGGGGCATCGGCGGGGCTCGGCACGCATTTCGCGTTGGCGCTGGCGCGGGAGAAGCACGACCTGATCCTCGTCGCGCGGCGCGAGGATCGCTTGCAGCAACTGGCGCAACTGGTGCGCGAGAAACATGGCGTCGACGCGCATGTGTTCGCCGCCGACCTTGCCAAGAAAAGTGCGGTCGGCAAGCTCGTCGAGGCGGTGTCGCGACAGGGGCTCGCGGTCGATCTGCTGGTCAACAACGCCGGCTTCGGCGCCCGCGGCGCCTTCGCCGAAATGGACCGGACGATGCAGGCACGGATGATCGACCTCAATTGCCGGGCGCTGATGGAATTGTGCCACGGCTTCCTGCCCGACATGCTGGCGAGCCGATCCGGCGCAATCCTCAACGTCGCCTCGACGGCGGCATTCCAGCCGGGGCCGTGGATGGCGGTTTATTATGCGACCAAGGCGTTCGTCCTCTCCTTTTCCGAAGCGCTGCACGAGGAAGTGAAAGACAGAGGCGTGCATGTTTCCGCGCTGTGCCCGGGGCCGACGCGGACCGAGTTCGCCGAGATCGCCGACATGGGCGACAGCGAATTGTTCAAGCGCTTCGCGAGCGCGCCCGAGCAGGTCGTCGCCGACGGGCTCAAGGCGCTGAAGGCGAACCGCGCTGTGGCGGTATCGGGGGCGATGAACAAGACGATGGCGGCCTCGATCCGGTTCACCCCGCGGGGACTCGCACGGCGAATCGCGGGGTCGCTGCAGAAGGCGCGACAGGGATAGGCCCCCGCCCCATCCGCAGACCCGTTCGTCATCCGGCCTCGACCGCCGCTTTGGCCTGAGCCTCCTTTTCAGCGTGAATCGCCCAGAAATCGGGCACCGGGCGGCCGGCGACGCGGGCTTCGAGCGCGGCGAGATGGGCCATCCAGCCGCCGCCGAAATTGCGCGCGTCATCGGGGCCGCGCAGGCCGGTGTGATGGAGGACGAGGCGAGTGCGGTTCTCCCCGGCGGGTTCGAGCGTGATCGTCACCTCGCCGGCCTCGCCGCCGACCCAGGCAAAGGCGATCAGATGCGGCGGCTCGGCGCGCGTGACCTTTTCGCTCCATCTTTTTCCGACATTGGCGCGGAAGCGATCGGGCATCGGCACATCGCCATCGGACAAGCGATCATGATCGAAAGTGAAGGTGATGCTGCCGCCGGGGCGCGGGTCGGTGGGGCCGCCCATGAACCAGCGCGCGCGCAGCTCATCGTCGGCGATATAGCGCCAGACGGTCTCGACCGGCGCATCGAGCAGGCGCTCGAAGCGCAGTTCGTGGGCAGTGATGACGTCGGTATCAGCCATGATCGCTCTCCAATATCGTGGCGAGGCTGGCGAGGATCATCGTCCAGCCCTCGCGGGTCTTGTCCTTGAAATCGGGCCAGACGCCCTCGTGGGTCAGCGTCAGGCGTGCACCCTGCCCTTCGGCTTCGATCGCGACCGTCACGCGGGTCCATTCGTCGGCGACCGGTCCGCCGGCGATGCACGCCTTGAACAGGAAAACGAGGCGGTGCGGACGATCGATCACCTCGTAGCGGAGGCGATGAAGCGCCTCCTTGTCGCCGCGCCGCTCGACGATCAGCGCGTCGCCACCGACACGAGGATCGATGTCGACTTTGGTCATCTCGCCATCCGGCGTGGCGAACAAGAAGCGACGGGCCTGCGCGGGATCGAGCCAGGCATCGAACACGCGCTCGGGCGTGGCGGCGAAAGCTCGGGTGAGCGTGACGACGAGGCCGGTCATGCCAGTCTCACTTGCCACGACACGCCGAAGCGATCGTTGAGCCAGGCATAGCGGCTGCAAAACCCGTAATCGCCGGGAGGCATCAGCATCCCGCCACCTTCGCCGAGCACTTCGACCAATCGCTCGAACTCGGCGAGATCGGCACAATCGAGCATCAGCGAAAACGACGGCGTGAAATCGAAGGCATGGACCGCAGGGCTGTCGATCGCAAACACGCGCAAGCCCGCGAGGGTCGCTTCGGCGAAGCGAACGCTGCCCTCGCGGCCGGCCTCGCCCGGGCCGTAGCGATCGATCGCGTCGATCCGACCGCCGGGCACGGAGGCGGCATAGAAAGTCAGCGCTTCCTCGGCGCGGCCGGTGAACATCAGGAATGGGGTTGCCTTGCTCATTCCGCGCGCTCCTGTTCCTCGGCGATCAGCGCTTCGAGGCGATCGAGGCTGGCGCTCCAGAATTGGTGCCATTGCCGGAGCCATGCCTCGGCTTCTGCCAGCGGCTCGGCCTTCAGGCGGCAGAGCTGCTGGCGGCCGGCCTTGCGGCGCTCGATCAGCCCGGCGCGTTCGAGCACCGATACGTGCTTGGCGGCGCCGGCGAAGCTCATCGCCAGGGGCTCGGCGAGCTGGCCGATGCTGCATTCGCCCCTGGTGAGCGCGGCCAGCATGCCGCGCCGCGTGGGATCGGCGAGCGCGGCGAATGTCGAGTCGAGTCGTTGTTCAACCATACGGTTGAATTTGGCGCGGCGGAGATTTTTAGTCAACCGATTAGTTGAATATTTTTCCGCGACTTTTCTGTCTGTTGACGATTCGAACTGGAGAAAGTGGAGCAGCTCGCGCGATATCGCGCGGTGCGGCGCGGGCTCGACGGCATTGGCGTCGAAGGGCGAGTCGAAGCGATCATCTGCCATCCACGAGGTTAAGGCAGATTTCGGCCGTGTAGGAAAATGGTTTTGGAAAACGCGCCGGACCGGATCGGCGCCACCTTATCAAGGGTGGCGCGAGTGACGGGGCTCGAACCCGCGACCTCCGGCGTGACAGGCCGGCGCTCTAACCAACTGAGCTACACCCGCTTGGACCAAGCGTGAGGCGGCGCACCTAAGCGAGCCGCGCGAGGCTGTCAACCGATCATCGCAACGCTTCGTCGGCATCGTCCGAGGTGCGCCGATAATCGCGGATCAAGGTGCCGTGTTCGAAGAGAAAACCGAAAATGTCGGGCTTGCCGGCCGCGCCGATGATGGTCTGGATGATGATCAGCAACGGCACCGCGAGCAGCGCCCCCGGCGTGCCCCACACCCAGCCCCAGAAGCTCAGCGAGATGAGAATCAGCAGCGGATTGATCGTCAGGCGGTGGCCGACGATCATCGGCGTCACCGCATTGGCTTCGAGCAGATGACAGCAGATCATGATCGCCGGCGGGATCATCGCCGTCCAGAAATCGGTGAACACCATCAGCCCGCCGAGCGCCATCAGCAAGGCGGCGATGATCGGGCCAAGATAGGGGATGTAGTTGAGCAACGCGACGATGCCGCCCCACATCAGCGGATAGGGCATGCCGACCAGCCACAGGCCGAACGCGACGATCAGCCCGAGCGCGAAATTGATCAGCGTGATCGTGCCGAGATAGGCCGAGGTATCGTCGACCACTGCCTGGATGACGCGCGCCGTGGCCATCGCACCGCCGAAGCTCGACCGGCTGGTGATCGTGCGGCGTCGGAGCCGCGTCCAGCCCGACAGGAAGAAGAACACGACGAGGATCGCGAAGAACACCTGGATGATGACGGTGGGCGCCGAGGTGGCGGTGAGCTCGAGCAGCGAATTGGGTGGCGCGGCGGCGATCGTGCTCGCCGGGTGCTGGCTCGAATTGATGAGGTGTTCGAGCGTGCGGTTCACGTAGCGCTGCAATGTCGAATAGAGTTCGAGCAGCGGCGCGATGTTGGTCTGGATGCGATCGATCCGCTCGGGCAGCAGGCGGAAGAATTGCGTCGCCGGCACCACGATCGCGGCAAGCGCGACATTGGCGGCGAGGAGAAACAGCACGACGCAGACCAGGGCTGCGAGCGGCGACGGGAAATGATGCCGTTCGAGCCATTCGAGCACCGGCACCAGCGCGACGGCGATTACCAGCGCCGCGGTGACCGGCAGGAAGAAGGTGGCGCCGAATTGCAGCGCGAACGGCGCCGCCATCGCGACGCCGATGCCGATCATCAGCGTGAGCCCGGCGAGCAGCCGGTCGCGGCGCATCTCGACACGCTCGGCGGCGTCGACATTGTCGAGCGCGGGCGGCGCCAGGCCGAACGCGCCGGGGCGCGGCGACGGCGGCGCCGGGCTCGCGGTCGGATCGTCCTGAATGGTCGCCACTGTCGTTCTCGCTACCGATACGCTTGTTTACAGGCTTAACCGGATTCGGCCCGATTGTAATCATTGCACGAACGATTGGGCGCGACGACAAAATCGATTAGCCTCGCGCGATGAGCGACTTCCTGCTGGTGATCGACGAGGGCACAACTTCGACGCGGGCGATGCTGTTCGATGCCCATGGCACCTGCCACGGCAGCGAGGCGCGCGCGCTGACGCAGCATTATCCCCGCCCCGGCTGGGTGGAGCATGATGCCGCCGAAATCTGGCGCGAGACGCTGGCCTGCGCCGGGGCGATGGTGGTGAAGGCGGGCGGGCCGACGCGGATCGCGGCGCTGGGCATCACCAACCAGCGCGAAACTCTGGTGTTCTGGGACAGAAAGACCGGCCAGCCGCTGGCACCGGCGATCGTCTGGCAGGACCGGCGCACCGCCGCGATGTGCCGCGCGATGCGCGACAAGGGGCTGGAGCCGATGGTGCAGCATCGCACCGGGCTGCTGCTCGATCCCTATTTCTCAGCGAGCAAGATCGCCTGGGCGATGGAGCATTGGGAGGCGGTGCGCGACGCCGGCGACCGGCTGGCGATCGGCACGATCGATTCGTGGCTGATCTGGAAGCTGACCGGGGGGCTGCACGTCACCGACGCGACCAACGCCAGCCGCACCGCGCTGATGGCGCTGGGCAGCGGGGCATGGGACGACGGGCTGGTCGAGCTGTTCAAGGTGCCGCACACCGCCCTGCCCGCGATCATCGATTGCGCGGGGCCGATCGGCACGACCAGCGCGTTCGGCGGCAGCATCGCGATCGCCGGCGTCGCGGGGGACCAGCAAGCGGCGAGCATCGGGCAGGCCTGCCTCAAGCGCGGAGAGACCAAGGCGACGTTCGGCACCGGCGCGTTCGTGCTGACCCATGCCGGGGCGACGCCGCCGACATCGGACCACCGGCTGCTGGCGACGGTGGCCTGGCAGCTCGGCGGCAAGCGCGCCTATGCACTCGAAGGCTCGGTGTTCGTTGCCGGCAGCCTGATCCAGTGGCTGCGCGACACGATCGGGCTGATCGAAACCGCCGCGGAGACCGAGACGCTGGCGCGTAGCGTGGCCGATAATGGCGGCGTTTATCTGGTGCCGGCGCTGGCCGGGCTCGGCGCGCCGTGGTGGGAGCCCGAGGCGCGCGGCAGCATCACCGGCCTCTCCTTTTCGAGCGGGCGGGCACATATCGTCCGCGCCGCGCTGGAGGCGATGGCGCTGCAGGCGCACGACCTGAAGACCGCGTTCGCGGCCGACGGCGCCGATTGGGGCGTGCTGAGGATCGACGGCGGGATGGTCGCCAACGACTGGATGGCGCAGGACATGGCCGACGTGCTGGCGCTGACGGTCGAGCGGCCGGCGTTTGCCGAGACGACCGCGCTGGGCGCGGCGATGCTGGCCGGCGTGGGGTGCGGGCTGTTCGCCGATCTCGACGCGGCGAGCGCGATGCGCGGGGCAGTCGAGACGTTCGAGCCGGCGCTGGACGAGGCGGCGCGCGCGGCGCGGCTCGGCGGCTGGGCCAAGGCGGTGGCGAGCGTGGTCGGCAAGCCTTAGCCGCCGCACGGAACGGCTTTGACGCCCCGCGCCGAACCGCTTATTTGCCGGTGAAACAAGGCGCTCCGTCGCCGAGAAAAGGGCCTCCCAAATGAACGACACGGTTCCCGCGACGCGCTCGCGCTTCGTTTGGATCTTCATCGGTGACGACGGCCTGCGCGCCGGGTGGAGCCTGGTACTGTTCTTCGCGCTCGTGCTGCTGGCGGCGATCGCGATGGTGGTCGGCCTGCGCACGCTGGCGCCTGCGGCGTTGCAGCTCGGCGCCGGAATGACGCCGCAAGGCACGATCCTGCAGGAGGTGCTGTCGCTGCTGGCGGTGGGCATTCCCGCCCTCATCATGTCGTTGATCGAGCGGCGGCGGCTGGTTCGCTACAATCTCGGCGGCGGCAACCGGCTGGCGGCGTTCGGCAAGGGGTTGGCCTCGGGCTTCGTGATGCTGTCGATCCTGATCGGGCTATTGGCGGCGACCGGATCGATCACTTTCGGCGGGCTGGCGCTCGGCGGCAGCGCGATCCTGAGCTACGGGATCGCGTGGCTGGCGGCGTTCGTCCTCGTCGGCCTGTTCGAGGAATTCGCGTTTCGCGGCTATCTGCACTTCACGCTGGCGCGCGGCGTGGCGGGGATCGCGCGGTGGCTGGGGCATGACACGCCCAAGGCGCCGGCGATCGGCTTCTGGGTGGCGGCGATCGTGTTTTCGGTGATCCTGTTCGCCTATGTGCATACCGGCAATGGCGGCGAGACGCCGCTCGGCATCTTCCAGGTCAGCCTGGCCGGCTTCGTGTTCGTCTTTTCGCTGTGGTGGACGGGATCCTTGTGGTGGGCGTTCGGCTTTCACGCGGCGTGGGACTGGGCGCAGAGCTATTTCTATGGCGTCGCGGATTCGGGCCTGGTCTCGACCGGGCACCTGCTGGTCACCGCGCCAGCGGGCCACGCGCTGATGTCGGGCGGGACGACCGGGCCGGAGGGCAGCGTGCTGTGCATTCCGGTGCTGCTGGCGAGTATGGCGCTGGTGTGGAAGACGATGCCGCGCGGGATTCCGCCGGTGCTCGACGGCGAGGCTTGATCGAAACCAGCTCGCCTGCGACGATGCGGGAATCCGATTGAGGTTTCTCGCGAAAAGGTCGCTTCTTCCATGATCATCAAATCCCTGCTGCTCGGTGCCACCGCCCTCGCCTGCTGTGCCGCCGCAGCCCCCCAGACCGGCACGCCGACGCGGGCCAATCCGTTCGCCAAGCCCAGCACGCTGCCGTTCCAGGCGCCGCGTTTCGACCAGATCAAGGACAGCGACTATCAGCCCGCGCTCGAACGCGGGATGGCGATCCAGCTCGACGAGATGAAGAAGATCGCGTCCAATCCGGCGGCGCCGACATTCGACAACACGATCGCCGCGATGGAAAAATCGGGGCGAATGCTCGATCGCGTCGAGCAGGTGTTCTTCGCGGTGGTGCAGGCCAACACCAACCCGACGCTCGACGCGGTGCAGACCGCCGAGGCGCCCAAGCTGTCGCAGCATGACGACGCGATCTACCTCGACCCCAAGCTGTTCGCGCGAGTGAAGGCGCTCTACGAGAAGCGCGACACGCTGAAGCTGACGCCCGAGCAGGCCCAGGTGCTGACGATCTATTACCAGAAGTTCGTCCATGCCGGCGCCAACCTGTCCGATGCCGACAAGGCGAAGCTCAGGACGCTCAACACCGATATCTCGACGCTGGAGACCTCGTTCCAGCAGAAATTGCTGAAGGCCGCCAAGGATGGCGCGCTGGTGGTTGACGACAAGGCCAAGCTCGCCGGGCTGTCCGACGGCGAGATCGCCGCGGCCGCGGATGCGGCGAAAGGGCGCGGGATGCCGGGCAAGTGGGTGCTGCCGCTGCAGAACACCACGCAGCAGCCCGCGCTCGCCTCGCTGACCGACCGGGCGACCCGCGAGGCGCTGTTCAACAACAGCTGGACGCGTGCCGAGAAGGGCGATGCCGACGATACCCGCGCGATCGTCGAGACGCTGGCGCAGCTGCGCGCGCAGAAGGCCGATCTGCTCGGCTATCCCAATTTCGCCGCCTACAAGCTCTACGACCAGATGGCCAAGACGCCCGACACGGCGATCAAGTTCATGCAGGCGCTGGTGCCGGCGACCGCGGCCGAAGAGAAGCGCGAGGCGGGCGACATCCAGCAGCTGATCGACAGCCAGGGCGGCGGCTTCCAGCTCAAGCCGTGGGACTGGGACTTCTATTCGGACCAGGTGCGCAAGGCCAGATACGACCTCGACGATAACGAGGTGAAGCCGTATTTCGAGATCCACCATGTGCTGGAGGACGGCGTGTTCTACGCCGCGCACCAGCTGTACGGCGTCACCTTCAAGAAGCGCACCGACCTGCCGGTCTATCAGCCCGACGTGATGGTCTACACCGTCTATGACAAGGACGGCTCCGAACTGGGGCTGATGTATTTCGATTACTGGAAGCGCGACAACAAGTCGGGCGGCGCGTGGATGAGCAATTTCGTCGGCCAGTCGAAGCTGCTCGGCACCAAGCCCGTGATCTACAATGTCGCCAATTTCACCAAGCCGGCGCCGGGCCAGCCCGCGCTGATCAGCTTCGACGACGTGACGACGATGTTCCACGAATTCGGCCATGCGCTGCACGGCCTGTTTGCCAACCAGACCTACCCCTCGGTCTCCGGCACCAACACCGCGCGCGACTGGGTGGAATTCCCCTCGCAGTTCAACGAGCATTGGGCGCTCGACCCGCAGGTGCTCGCGCATTACGCGAAGAACTACAAGACCGGCGCGCCGATCCCCCAGGCGCTGGTCGACAAGATCAAGAAGGCGGCCAAGTTCAATTCGGGCTACAATCTCGGCGAGCTGCTCGCGGCGGCGATGCTCGACATGGACTGGCACACGCTGCCGGCGAGCGCCGGCAAGCAGAATTGCGACAATTTCGAAAACCAGGCGCTCGCCAAGATGAGGCTGGACATCGCGCACGTGCCGCCGCGTTATCGCACCAGCTATTTCCTGCACATTTGGGCGAACGGCTATGCCGCCGGCTATTACGCCTATCTGTGGACCCAGATGCTCGACGACGACGCCTTCGCCTGGTTCGAACAACATGGCGGGCTGACCCGCGAGAACGGCCAGCGCTTCCGCGACATGATCCTGTCGAAAGGCCATACCGAGGATTACGGCACGATGTTCCGCGCCTTCTACGGCAAGGACCCGGACGTCGGGCCGATGGTGGAGGATTACGGGCTTACTTCGGCACAAGCGCCTGAATAAGGCGGCATTTCAAGATGAACGCGGCGTAGTTTCGAGTTCATGCAACGGCACGTACAATCCGCTCGTTGATGGTTCATGAATTCGAAGGAGGTTCGACCAATGCGAAACCTAATCCTTGCCGCCGCCGCCGCGTCGCTGGCCATGCCGGTGACGCCGGCGCTTGCCCAAAGCTGGCACGGCCACCACGACCGCGGCCGCCACGACCGTGGCCACGGCCATGATCGCGGCCACCACTATCGTCACGGCCCGCCGCGCGGCGACTGGCACCGGTACGACTGGAACCGTCACCCGCCCGGCTATCGGCATTATTATGCCGACCGCTATTATGTGACCGGGCGGCATTACCGGCCGGTCCGCGTAACGCGCTACACCCGCATCTATCGCGGATCGAACGGGCGCTATTATTGCCGCCGGTCGGATGGCACGACCGGGCTTATCGTCGGCGCCGCGCTCGGCGGCATCCTCGGCAACTCGCTCGGTTACGGCGATTCGCGGCTGGCCGCGACGCTGCTCGGCGGGGCTGCGGGTGGCCTGCTCGGCCGCGAGATCGACCGCGGCAGGCTGACCTGCCGTTGATAGGGATTGTCGGCCCGGCGCTGCCGGGCCGGCGGCGCATCCCTAGAAAAAGACTCCTTTAACCATGGCGGCGAAGGGCATGCTAACCCTTCGCCGCCATTATTTTGCCCGCGATGGGCATGAGCAAGATCTTCCGCAGCCGCTGGTCGGCGCTGATCTGGGCCGGCGGCGTTATCTGGACGGCGTACGATGTCGCCGAAGCGACCGCACCGCCCGCGCCCCCGGCCGCAAAAGCCGATGCGCATCAGCCCGAGGCGCGCCCGACCGACGCCACCGGCACCGCGGTCAGCGATCAGGACATGAAGGTGCTGGCGAAATTCGTCGGCGGCGGCTGAAGGCGGCCGGGCGGCACCGCCTTTCCATAGTGGTGTTTGCCCGACAATCTATTGAAGCGACTCAAGACGGACAATGCGCGGCTGGCGGAGTTCTGCGTCGGCACCATAGCCAAGCGCCTGGGCGACAACGGCAACTTGCGTGCGATTGCGCACGTTGAGCTTACGCATGAGCGCCGTCATATGCGCTTTGACGGTGGCCTCGGCGATGCCGAGATCGTGCGCGATCTGCTTGTTGAGGCGACCCGACCGAACGCCCTGCAAAAC
Organism: Hephaestia mangrovi; assembly: GCF_019880555.1. Taxonomy (GTDB): domain Bacteria; phylum Pseudomonadota; class Alphaproteobacteria; order Sphingomonadales; family Sphingomonadaceae; genus Sphingomonas; species Sphingomonas mangrovi. Next base: position 108,327 of record NZ_JAINVU010000003.1, read on the forward strand.
CTTGAGCTGGGTCGGCGTCAGCCTGGTCGCGCCAGTTGCTTCGATAGCGTCGAATTGCCTCGCGGGTGCGCCCATCGTTCTCCTCCCTATCGGGGCGGGACGTTAGCCGCGTCCCTACCCCTACGCCTCCAACCGACCGGCGATTTTGCCAAATCAGTTAGACAGGTTTTGTATATATCGGTTGATCTGTCCGTCAACTCCCCAATTTCCTATCGCCTTTTTTCCATACCTGTCCTACAGAAATGGAAATCGCGGCCGTCGTGAAGAACGGACAAGCATGGGAGGGGTGTCGATGATATTGGCAACGATCAACGCGCAGGCAATGCGGGGAGCACGGCGATGACTGGCGCCGACCTGCAACTGATCGCCGCGGCGATATTCGGCATCGGCCTGTCGATCGTGCTGATCGTCAAGGCGCGGCTGCATCCCTTCATCGCATTGCTGTGCGGCGCCTTCGCCGTCGGCTTGTGCGCCGGGGTTTCGCCCGGTGCGACGGCCGCGGCGGTGGAAAAGGGGGCGGGCGATATCCTCGGCGGCACCGGGCTGATCGTCGCGCTGGGCCTGTCGCTGGGCGCGATGCTGCAACTGTCCGGAGCGGCGGAAAACCTCGCCCGCACGGGGCTGCGCATGGCCGGCGCCAAGGGAGCGCCCTGGGCCAGCCTGGTGGTGGCGCTGGTGATCGGGCTGCCACTGTTTTTCGAAACCGGCCTGGTGCTGCTGCTGCCGATCGTCGCCGCCGCGGCGGCGAGCATGGCGGGCGAGCGCGACGGCGATTATGCGCGGCTGCGGCTGATGCTGCCGGCGCTTGCCGGCCTGTCGGTGATCCACGCGCTGGTGCCGCCGCATCCCGGCCCGCTGATCGCGGTCCATGCGCTTCACGCCGACCTTGGCAGGACGATCGTCTATGGCGTGATCGTCGCCATTCCCACCGCGATCCTCGCCGGGCCGGTGCTCTCCCGCTTTACCGCGCGCGGCGTGACGCTCGAGCCGCCGATGGCCGACACGCGCGAGATCGTTGCCACCGCACCGGCCAACGCGATCGCACTGACGATCGTATTGATGCCGGTGGTATTGATCGCTGCCGGCCAGATACAGGCGGTGATGCCGCCGGACGTGGCGGCGCGCCTCGCCTGGCTGGGCACCCTGTCCAATCCCGTGCTGGCGTTGCTCGTCACCAACCTCGCCGCGCTGGCGCTGCTGTTCGGCCGGCGGCTGACCGAAGCAGCCGTGCAGGACGCGATCTGGGACGATACGCTGCGGCCTGCCGGTGCAATCCTGCTGGCAATCGGCGCCGGCGGCGCGTTGAAGCAGGTGCTCGTCACCGCCGGCCTTTCGGACCTGCTGGGGCGCCTCGCCGCGCAAGGCGACCTGTCCCCGATCCTGCTTGCCTGGCTGGTCGCGGTAGCGATCCGGCTGGCGACCGGTTCGGCAACCGTTGCGACGATCACCACCGCGGGCATCATGACCGGGGTGCTCACCGCGACAGGGGCCTCGCCCGAATGGATGGTGCTGGCGATCGGCTGCGGCTCGGTGTTCTTCAGCCACGTCAATGATCCCGGCTTCTGGCTGGTCAAAAGCTATGTCGGCACGTCGACCGCCGGCACCTTCCGGACCTGGTCTGTGCTGGAGACCGTGGTTTCCGTGGTCGGGCTGATTTGTGTATTGATCGGCAGCGGGCTGTTCTGACCGCACGGGGCGAGGGGAAGACCGATGAACGAGGGACGCCTGGCCGATCGCGCTTATTCGAACATCGTCGAACTGATCAATGCGCACCGGCTCGTTGCCGGGGACCGGTTGCCGGCCGAAGGCAAGCTGGCGGCCGATTTCGGCATGTCGCGCACCGTGGTTCGCGAGGCTTTGGTGCGGCTTGCCGCCGACGGCATTACCGAGGCGCGGCGTGGCGCCGGATCGTTCGTCAAACGCCGCCCGTCGGAACGGCTCGGCGCGCATTTGCCGATGGACGAACTGTCGACCACAATGGGCAGCTACGAAGTGCGCTTCGTGGTCGAGGCGGAAGCGGCGCGGCTGGCGGCGATGCGCCGATCGAGCCACCAGCTGGACATGATCGAGCAGGCGATGGCCGACCTGCGCAAGGCGCTGCTCGAGACGGGGCCGGCGCACCGCGAGGACATGGCGTTGCATCGCGCCATAGCGCTCGCCACCGCCAACCCGGCATTCGTTTCGACCTTCGACTGCATGTTCGCCGATATCGACCGCATCATGCGCGCTGGCGTGGATATCTCGCGATCGCGCCCGCCCGAGGCGATCGCGGCAATGCTCGCCGAACATGAAATGATCGTCGAGGCGATCCACGCGCAGGATCCCGACGGCGCCGCGTTGGCGATGCGCTGGCACCTGTCGCAGGGCCGCAAGCGGCTGATGCCCTAGCACCTACGACCTTGGTCGCGGGTGGTCCGCCGGCGGGCCGCATCTATAGTCGCGCGAGATCACGAAAGACCGAGATGGGGAGCGATATGAAAGTGCGGCATCCGATCAGGCGCGGGGCTCGCGGCGTGGCGCTCGGCGCGGCATTGCTCCTGTCGACCACGGCGCTCGCCGCGCCGTCGCATTCGGTATTCGCCACCGCACCGCAAGACGCCCGCGCCATCACCGTTCGCGCGGCCGGGGACGGGATCACCGACGACACCGCCGCGCTGCAAGCGGCGATCGACAGTGCCTATGGCCAGGGCGGCGGCGGGATCGTCTTCCTGCCCGCCGGCCGCTACCGCCTGACGCACACGCTCTACATGCGCCCCGGGGTGCGGTTGTTCGGCATCGGCAAGACCCGCCCCGTATTCGTACTCGCGGACAACACGCCCGGCTTCCAGAAGGGCGTCGCGACGATGGTGATCTTCGCCGGCAACGGGCCCGACAGCAGCGCCCATGTCCCCTTTCCGCCGCCCGACAGCGTGCCCGCCAACGCGGCCATCGCCGACGCCAATCCCGGCACCTTCTATTCGGCGATGAGCAACGTCGATTTCGCGATCGGCAAGGGCAATCCGGCTGCGATCGGCGTGCGCTTCCACGCCGCGCAGCATGCCTATCTCAGCCATATCGACTTCGATCTCGGCTCGGGGCTGGCCGGCATCTACCAGGTCGGCAACATCATGAAGGATCTGCACTTCCACGGCGGCCGCTACGGCATCCTGACCGAAAAGCCCTCGCCTGCCTGGCAGTTCACGCTGATCGATTCGAGCTTCGACGGCCAGCGCGACGCCGCGATCCGCGAGCATGAGGCGGGGCTGACACTGGTCAACGTCACCATGCGCGACACGCCCGTCGGGATCGACATCGACAAGGGCTATGGCGACTGGCTGTTCGGCAAGAACGTGCGGTTCGAGAATATCGCGCGGGCCGGCGTCGTCATCAGCAATGAGGGCACCGCCTATACGCAGGTCAATTTCGAGAACGCGCTGGCCAGCAACACGCCGACCTTCGCGCGCTTCCGCGACAGCGGGCGAACGGTGCCGGGCAAGGGAAACACCTATCGGGTCAGCGATTTCGGCTATGGCATGACGGTGCCCGGCCTCGGCCGAACCGGCCATTACGAGACGGTGATGAAGGCCGAGGCGATCGGCGCGATGCCCGCCGCCGCGCCGCCGGCGATCCGGCCGCTGCCGCCGGTTTCCGAATGGGTCAACGTCCGCGACCTCGGCATTGTCGGCGACGACAAGACCGACGACACCGCCGCGATCCAGCACGCGATCGACACCCACCGCGTGCTCTATTTCCCGGCCGGTTTCTACCATGTCAGCGACACGCTGAAGCTCCGGCCCGACACTGTGCTGATCGGCCTCCACCCCAGCCTGACGCAGATCGTTCTGCCCGACGGCACGCCCGGTTATCAGGGCGTCGGCGCGCCCAAGGCGCTGGTCGAGGCGCCCAGGGGCGGCGACAACATCGTCTCGGGGCTGGGGCTCTACACCAGCGGGATCAACGACCGCGCCACGGCGTTGCTGTGGAAGGCGGGCGCAAATTCACTGGTCGACGACGTCAAGATCCAGGGCGGCCATGGCACCTATCTCTACGACGGCACGCGCTTCGATCCCTATAACGCCACCCACACCGGCGACGCCGATCCGCGCAAGCGCTGGGGCGCGCAATATGCCAGCATCTGGGTGACGGATGGCGGCGGCGGCACGTTCGCGGGCATCTGGAGCCCCGACACCTACGCCAAATCGGGCTTCCGCGTGTCGTACACCGATACGCCGGGGCATATCTACGAATTGTCCAACGAGCATCACGTCCGCACCGAGATCGAGCTCGATCACGTCGCCAATTGGGAGCTTCTCGCCCCCCAGACGGAGGAGGAGGGTGGCGAAGGGCGCAACACGGTGTCGCTGTCGATCCGCAACTCGCACGACATCCTCGTCGCCAATTACCACGGCTATCGCGTGACGCGCACGGTTAAGCCGGTGCGCGCGGCCGTCGAGCTGGAGAATGTCGCCGACATCCGGTTCCGCAACGTCCACGTCAATTCGGAGAGCGGGATCGGCCTGTGCGACGACAATGGCTGCACGACCTTCCTGCGGCTGAGCAAATTCCCCTATTCGAACGCGATCCACGACATCACCCACGGCCTGGAGGTGCGTGAGCGCGAATTTGCGCGGCTCGACGTTCCCGCCGATCCGGCAACGCCGCCGGCATCCGGCCCGCAGCCGACCAAGCTGGCCGGCGACTTCTGGTCAGCGTCCGGCGCAACGGTGGGGCCGGACGGCACGCTCTATTTCGTCGACAATCACTTCCAGCGGATCTGGAGCTGGTCGACCGACAAGGGCCTCAAGCTGGTGCGCGACGACACGCTCGATCCCGTCAATCTGGCGATGGACAAGGCGGGCGACCTGCTGGTGCTGTCATCGGCCGGCAAGAACGGCACCGTCTACAGCTTCAGGCCGGACGCGCCTGCGACCGACCTGAGCGTGATCGAGCCGCAACCGGCGGCCGGCCATCCCGGCGCCGATACGCTGCTGCCGGGCAATTGGTGGGTGAACGGCGAGTTCAAGGACCAGCTCGACCCCGATAGCTATCAATTCACCACGCTGGGCGAGATGTTCCGCGATTACGCCGCCGCGCCCAAGGCCGAAGAATATCTATCGCCCGACGGCAGCCTGGTTCTGCCCGCGTTCCGCACCATCAGCCTGGGGCCGCCCAACCACCTCGGCCTGCGCTTTTCCGACACGCTCGACGCTTACAGCATCGTGCCGGCCATGCCGGGCAGCCGCGTTTATCTGAGCAACGATTCGCAGGACGTGACCTACACCGGGCTGGTCGGCGCGAATGGCGCCGTCACCGACCCGAAGCGGTTTGCCGACCGGGGCGGCGAGAGCGTCGTCGCCGGTCCGGACGGCCGCGTCTATGTCGCCAACGGACAAGTGTTCGTCTATCACCCGGATGGCACCGCGGCCGGCGAGATCGACGTGCCCGAACGCCCGCTGCAGCTCATCTTCGGCGGCAAGGACAAGAACACCCTGTTCATCCTGACCCACCATTCGCTTTATGCGGTGCAGCCATAGCCTCACCCGTCGTTGCCGAGGACCACGGACTTGATCGGGGGGACGAAGCGACCCAGCGTTACGAGCGTACTCTGGATTGCTTCGCTCCGCTCGCAATGACGGGGAGTCAGGGAACCGGCGCCGCCGCGTCGGCATCGCCGGGCGTCAGCAGGCCCTCGTCGCTCAGCCAATCAGCCAGGCGATCGGGCCAATGCGCGATCGACAACCGTTCGGAATGCGCCGCGATGTTGAAGCCGTGGCCGATATCCGCCCACAAATGCAACTCGGCCGAGACATGCGCGTCGCGGAGCTGCTTGTAGAGAGTCATCGCCGGCATGGCACAACAGGGATCGAGCGTGCCGGCCGTGATGAAAGCGGGCGGCGCCCCGGCGGCGGCCTTAGCCGGGATGCCGAGCGGGCCGGGATAGACCAGCACCTGGAAATCGGGCCGGCCACTCACGCTGTCGACGGCATCGCTATCGGCACGCCGCGGCGGCGCGGGATTATCGGCGACCAGCGTCACCAACTCGCCGCCGGCGGAAAAGCCCATCATGCCGATGCGGTGCGGATCGACATGGTAACGCGCGGCATGAGCGCGAACCCAGCGCACCGCGCGGCGCGCGTCGGCAGCGGCGTCGCCTTCTATCGTGTAGGTCGAGCCCGGCTCCCGCGCGAGGCGATATTTGAGCACGAAGGCGGTGATGCCATAACGATTGAGCGCCTTGGCCGGGCCGACGCCTTCGTTCTGCCAGACGAGGAACTGGTGCCCGCCGCCGGGAATGACGATCATGCCGATATGGTTGGCGTGGCGCGGATCGGCGGGAAACACCGTCAGTGACGGGTTCTGGACGTTGTGGACGTAGCTGTTGACGATCCGTTCGGGCTCGCTCTTGCGCGCCTCGGCGCCGGACGCTCCCTCGGGCCAGATGTGGATCACCTCGCGCACCGGCTCGGGTGGCGGCGTCTGCGCCGAAGCGGGGACGGCCGAAACGATGGCGAGCACGGCCAGCAGCGAACAGCGGTTCATGCGAAATCTCCTCCGCGAGGTCAGGAGACGCCGTTCCCACCAGCGTTCACCCGATCGATAAAGGCGTAGATATCGTCGCATAGCGCGCGGATCGGGCGTTCGGCATCAAGCGCCAGCGCGCATTCGTCGCTGCCGGGACGTTCGAGCGTCTGGAGCTGGCTGTCGAGCAGGCTCCGCGGCATGTAATGACCCGGCCGATTGGCCATGCGATGTTCGAGCTCGGCCGCGCTCGCCTCGAGCAGCACGAACAATGCCGGCGCATCGATCGCGGCGGCGAGCCGGTCGCGATAGCTGTGCTTGAGCGCCGAGCAAGCGACGATCACCCGCCCCCGACCCGCCGCCGCCCTGCCCGCCGCGGCACCCAGCGCATCGAGCCAGGGCCAGCGATCATCGTCATCGAGCGGTTCGCCGGCGCGCATCTTGGCGATGTTGGCATCGGGATGAAAGCTGTCCCCTTCCAGAAAGGGGCAATGCAGCTCGGCGGCGAGCATCCCGCCCAGCGTCGATTTGCCGCTGCCGCTGACCCCCATGACGACGATGGCTTTGGGCCAATCCCGGGTCGCGTCATCGGCATCCTGCACTGATCTTTACCTTCCTGTCGTTCGTCCCGGATGCCGGAAACCAGGCGCGGTGGCGCCGATCCGGCGTATCACGGGCAGCATATCCACGCTTTGACCGCGCCTGCCTATTACGACCTTGGTCGTGGCTGTGTCGCCCCGCATCGATTGGTATCCCTCCTCACAATCCCGGGCATGCCGCCGCCGTCATGACGGCAGAGCGGTGGCGGCACGCCCGGGAGACAGAACAAAATATCGGGCAGAGGTGCGGATGAGGCAGTCAAAATGGCTTGGAATGGCGATTGCCTTTGCCCCGCTGCCGGCGCTCGCCGCACCGGCAACGGTGTCGATGATGACCAAAGCGCCCGACGATCCCAACGCGGTGACGGTTCACGGCGCCGCCGACGGCCGCACCGACGACACCGCCGCGATCCAGGCCGCGATCGATCGGGCCCACGCCAAGACCGGTGAGGGTATCGTTTTGCTGCCCTCGGGCCGATACCGCATCACTCACAGCATCCTGGTGCCGCAAGGCATGCGCCTCTATGGCATCGGCGCGACGCGACCGGTGCTGGTGCTCGCGCCGAACACACCCGGCTTCCAGCACGGCGTTTCCAACATGGTGATCTTCACCGGCGGCGACCAATATCAGGTCGGGCAGATCCCGATGCCGGTGCCGACCGTGGTGCCGCGCGACAAGCCGGTGCGCGACGCCAATTCCGCCACTTTCTATTCGGCGATGAGCAATATCGACGTCGAGATCGGCGCCGGCAATCCCGCCGCCGCGGCGATCCGCTTCCACGTCGCTCAACACGCCTTTCTGAAACACATGGATTTCCGCCTCGGCTCGGGATTCGCTGGTGTCTATCAAGCCGGCAACGAGATGGAGGACGTCCATTTCCACGGCGGCCGCTACGGCATCGTCACCGAGAAGACCTCGCCCGCCTGGCAGTTCACGCTGATCGATTCGAGCTTCGACGGCCAGCGCGACGCCGCGATCCGCGAGCATGAGGCGGGGCTGACGCTGGTCAACGTGACGATGCGCGACACGCCCGTCGGGATCGATATCGACAAGGGCTACGGCGACTGGATGTTCGGCAAGGATGTGCGGTTCGAGAATATCTCGACCGCCGGCGTCGTCATCAGCAACGAGAACAACGCTTATACCCAGATCGGCTTCCAGAATGCGCTGGCGAGCAACACGCCCACCTTCGCCCGCTTTCGCGACAGCGGGCGAACGGTGCCGGGCAAGGGAAACACCTATCAGGTCAGCGATTTCGGCTATGGCATGACTGTGCCCGGCCTCGGCCGGACCGGCCATTACGAGACGGTGATGAAGGCCGAGGCGATCGCCGCCATGCCGGCCCCGTCAGCACCGGCGATCCGCGCGCGGCCGCCGCAGGCGGACTGGATCAACGTCCGCACTTTGGGCGTGAAGGGCGACAGCACGACCGACGATACTGCGGCGATCCAGCATGCAGTCGATACGCACCGCGTGCTCTATTTCCCGACCGGCTTCTATCGCATCACCGACACGATCCACCTGAAGCCCGACACCGTGCTGATCGGGCTGCACCCCAATCTGACGCAATTATACTTCCCCGATCGCCTGCCCGGCTTTCAGGGCGTCGGCGCGCCGCGCCCGGTGATCGAGGCGCCCAAGGGCGGGCACAATATCGTCACCGGGCTGGGCCTGTTCGCCGGGCGGATCAACCATCGCGCGATGGCGCTGATGTGGAAGGCCGGCGCGGACTCGCTGGTCGACGACGTCAAGATGATGGGCGGCGGCGGCACCGCGCTGGCCGACGGCAAGCCGCAGGGCGAGTATGCACGCCCCGGCGGCGATCCGATCGCCAACACCTGGCTCGATGCACAATATCCCAGCATCTGGGTAACCGACGGCGGCGGCGGCACCTTTGCCGACGTGTGGAGCCCCGACAGCTTCGCGCAGGCCGGCTTCTACATCTCCAACACCTCGACGCCCGGCCATATCTACGAAGTGTCGGTCGAGCATCACGTGCGCAACGAGTTCGTGCTCGATCACGTCCGCAACTGGGAGTTCCTGGCACCACAGACGGAGCAGGAAGTTGCCGAGGGCATGAACGCCGTCTCGTTCGAGATGCGCGATTCGAGCAACATCCTGCTGGCCAATTACCACGGCTATCGCGTCACCCGGACCTGGCACCCGGCCGAGATGGCGGTGAAGCTCTACAATTCGAGCGACATCCACTTCCGCAACGTCCATGTGAATGCCGAGAGTGGCTATGCCACCTGCGACGACAACGGCTGCGCCACCTATCTGCGCGCCAGCAAGTTCCCGTTCGAGAATGCGCTGCTCGATGAAACCAGCGGCCTTGAGGTCCGCGAGCGCGAGTTCGCCCGGCTTGATGTGCCCGCCGATCCGCCTGCGCCGCCGGCGGCCGAACGCCCTGCCTTCTTGTCCGCCGACGCGAAGGTCCGGAAGCTGCACGACGGCTTCTTCTCGATCTCCGGCGCGGCGGTGGATGCGGCCGGCACGCTCTATTTCGTCGAACATCGCTTCCAGCGCATCTACAGCTGGGACGCCGCCGGCGGCCTGCAGGTGGTGCGCGACACGCCGACCGACCCGGTCAACCTCGGCGTTGCCAAATCGGGCGACATCATGGTGCTGTCGTCGCTGGGGCCGCAAGCGAGCGTCTACAGCTTCAAGCCCGACGATCGCGACGGCGCGCTGACGATGATCCAGCCGACCGCGACCGCGCCGCATTCCGGCGCGACCGTGCTGCTGCCGGGCAATTGGTGGGTCAATGGCGAGTTCAAGGACCAGTTCGACACCGATGCCGGCCGGTTCACCACGCTGGCCGAGATGTTCGCCGCCGATGTCGGCGATCCGAAGCGGCAGGAATATGTCTCGCCCGACGGCAGCCTGGTGCTGCCAGCCTTCCGCGTGTTCCAGCAGGGCCCGGCCGATCACACCGGCTGGCGCTGGTCCGATTCGCTCGACACTTATGGCTTCGTCGACACGAAGATCGGCAGCCGCGTGTTCGTCAGCAACGAATCCGAGGACAAGACCTATAGCGCGCTGGTCGGCGCCGGCGGCAGCCTGACCGATTTGAAGCCGTTCGCCAATCGCGGCGGCGAGAGCGTGGCGGTCGGCCCCGACGGCCATGTCTTCGTCGCCAACGGCCAGGTGTTCGCCTACGCGCCCGACGGCACGCCGCTCGGCCAGATCGACGTGCCCGAGCGCCCGCTGCAACTCATCTTCGGCGGCGCCGACCACCGCACCTTGTTCATCCTTACGCACCACGCGCTCTACGCGGTGACCGTCTGATGCCGGCGCCGATTGCCATTCGAAAAAGAAGGGGAGGTTCCATGACCATGTTCGACACCCAATCGGCCCTGTCCCGTTCGGCGCGCCGTCGCCTGATGGCCGGTGCCACCGCATTGCTCACCGTGGCACTTGCGGCGCCGGCGTTCGCACAGACCAACGCGCCGCCTGCGCCTGCGCCTGCGCAGACCAGCGACGCGAGCACGCCACCGGCATCATCGGACATCGTCGTCACCGGCTCGCGCATCACCACCTCGGGGTTCCGCGCGCCCACCCCCACGCAGATCGTTAGCGCCGATGATCTGGCAAAGAACGGCGAACCGAACGTCTTCACCACGATCGCGCAGTTGCCCTCGCTGGCGGGCTCGACCGGCGTCACCACCGGCACCAACAGCACGTCGAGCGGCCAGCAGGGGCTCAGCTCCTTCTCGCTGCGCGGCCTTGGCACGATCCGCACACTGACGTTGCTCGACGGCCAGCGCGTGGTCGGCGCCAACGTCACCGGCGTGCCCGATATCAGCCTTTTCCCGCAGCTCCTGATCCAGCGCGTCGACGTGGTGACCGGGGGCGCGTCGGCTTCCTATGGCTCGGATGCCGTCGGCGGCGTCGTCAACTTCATCACCGACAAGCATTTCGAAGGCTTCAAGGCCAACGTCCAGGGCGGCATCAGCGATTATGGCGACAACGGCCAGTACACGATCCAGGCCGCGGCCGGCAAAGCCTTCCTCAACGACCGGCTGCACGTCGAAGTGAGCGGTGAATATGATCATGAAAACGGCGTTCCCGCCGGCGGCTTCGGCGAGGAAGCGCCCAGCGGCCGCGACTGGTATCGCACGTCAACGCTGATCAACCGGGGCATTCGCGACGATGGATCGCCGCAATTCCTCTACCGCGATCACGCGCAAGCCTATCAATATACCAAATATGGCCTGATCACCGCCGGCCCGCTGCAGGGCATCGCGTTCGATGCCAACGGCAATCCCTTCCAGTTCAACTACGGCTCGAACGGCACGCCGGCCAAAGACGATTCGGGCAAGGTCAACGGCTGCTACACCGGCTTCTGCGTCGGCGGCGACCTTTCCGGCAATGTCGGCATCGGCACATCGCTGCAATCGTCGATCAAGCGCTGGAACGGCTATACGCGCGCCGGCTTCGACCTCGATCCCGACAATGAGATCTACGCGACCGTCAACATCGCGCGCGTCCAAACGGCCAATCAGCCCAATCCCGGCGCGGCCAAGGCCGGGCTGACGCTCCAGTGCGATAACCCGTTCGTTCCCGATGCGATCCAGCAGCAATGCGCCGACGCGGGGATCACCAGTTTCAAATACGGCGTCAGCAACGCGATCCTGCCCAACATCAAGGTCAACACCTCACGCAAGCAATATCGCTTCGTCGGCGGCGCCGACGGCACGTTGCACGGGCTGGGCGGCGATTGGCATTACGACGTCTATTACGAGCATGGCGAGAACATCAGCGACATCAATGTCGACAACATCACGCTGACGCCGCGCTACAACCAGGCGATCCAGGCGATCGAACTCAATGGCGCGATCGTCTGCGCCGATCCGGTGGCGCGCGCCAATGGCTGCCAGCCGATCAACATCATCGGCGGCGACGCGCCGTCGGCCGCCGCGCTTTCCTATATCGAGCCGAACAACGGTCCGTTCCAGCATACGCGCCAGACCGAAGACGTGGTCAGCGCCAACCTGTCGGGCGCGCCCTTCTCGCTATGGGCAGGCCCGGTGTCGATCGCCACCGGGCTTGAATATCGCCGCGAATATTATCGCGTCACCGGCGATCCCTATGGCAACGGCGTCAGCGACGCGAGCGACTATACCGATGCCTATCCCGCCGATCCGATCCTGAGCGAGGCGGGCAACAACTGGTATGCCGGCAATTACCATAGCGGCCATGGCAGCTATCACGTGCTGGAGAGCTTCCTCGAGCTGAACGTGCCCCTGCTCGATCACACGTCGCTCGGCAGCGCCAATTTGAACGTCGCGGGCCGCGCGACGCACTACAGCACCTCCGGCACGGTCTATACGTGGAAGGTCGGCGGCACCTGGGACACGCCGATCGACGGCGTCCGCCTGCGCGCGGTCACCTCCCGAGATATCCGCGCGCCCAACCTATCCGAGCTCTACGCCGCGCCGATCTCGGTCAACGTCCCCAATTTCACCGATCCGTTCAACAACACGTCGGTGAACATCATGCAGAACACCGTCGGCAACCCCAACCTCAAGCCGGAGATCGCGCGCAACACCGAAGCCGGCATCGTGCTGTCCCATCCCCAATGGCTGCCGGGGTTCAGCATCTCGTTCGATTATTACCGGATCAAGCTCAACCACGCGATCTCGGCGCTATCGGCGCAGGATCAGGTCAATTACTGCCATCAGGGCGTGACGCAGCTGTGCGGCACCTTCTATCTCGACGATCCGACCAACACGCATAATTACGTCACCGTTCAGCCGTTCAACCTCGCCTCGATCTTCACTGACGGCTTCGATATCGAGGCGAGCTATCAACTCCGGCATCCGTTCAACAGCTCGGGCAGCCTGACGCTGCGCACGCTCGCGACCAACGTGCGCAACTTCATCACCAATACGGGTTTGCCTGGCGCGATTCCGATCCAGCAGGCGGGCGTCAATTCGAGCGCGACGCCCGACTGGAAGCTGCTTGCCGTCGAGACCTGGCAGACCGATCGCTACAGCCTGACGCTGCAGCAACGCTGGATTTCGGACGGCGTGTTCGGCCATCAATATATCGTCTGCGACCCCGGCTCCTGCCCGGTTTCGACCGATCTCAACCCGACGATCGACTATAACCACATGGCCGGCGCCTTTTATTTCGACGTATCGGGATCGTATAATATCACGCCCAAGGTCAGCGCCTTCTTCAAGGTCGACAATTTGTTCAACCGCGATCCGACGCCATCACCCCAGACCAATACCGGCGTCGACATCAACCCGTCGCTCTATGACACGATCGGCCGGATGTACCGGTTCGGCATCCGCTATAATTTCTGATCTTTCGAGGCCCCTCCCCACTGGCGCTCCGACCTCCCGGTCGGAGCGTTTCTTTTTGCGCGACCTCACGCACGCTGAAACGCGCGGGAGGTCAGTTCGCGGTGCAGTGGGTGGCGGGTTTGCCGGGGGCGGTGAAATCGGCTTCGTCGCCCTTGCCGCGCAGGGTGTAGCCGCCGGCGGCATACCAGATGCCCGAGCCGGCGCGCTGCGCCTCGAGCACGACGAGCTGCTTGCCGGCGACGCTGACCGTGCCGGTGTTGGCGCGGTTGTCGAAGGCGATGTGGAAAGCGGTGCCGTCGGCGCAGCGATAATCGGCCGAAGCGGTGGCCGGCACGTCGTCGCCGGGGCCGCTGTCGATCGGCTCGAGCGGCGGCGGGCTACCCGCGTTGCCATCCGTATCGGCCGGGCGCGGCTTGAGGTTGCTGGCGGTGATGTGCCACGTCTTGTCAGCCGCGGTCGCGCCGTCGATGTCCGCGGTGCGGTGGAGCGTGATGTCGCCGCGCAGGTTGAACGGGCGGCCGCCGTCCTCGAGACGACCATAGGCCTGCACCGGCACCGTCACGTAGCGCTGGCCCGCGCCGGCGTCGATCCGGCCGGGAGCGCCGATATTGGCGTGATATTCGGCATATTTGGCGAAGCTGCCAGCAAAGGCATCGGCGCTCATGCCCGATGCCTTGCCGTCATCGGCCCACAAGGCCCAGGCCTGATGGTATTTGCCCGCCTCGATCAGCGCGAAATAGGTCTGGACGACATTGGCGGCGCCCTGCGCGCTGCCTGGCGTGAACGGCGCTTCGGAAACCGGCGTGCCATCATCGGGCAGGCCGCCGGGCTCGCCGGGGCCGGGCGGCTGGAGCGGCGCGGGTGAGGGACTGGGAGACGGCACCGGCGCGGGCGGCGGCGCGGTGGTCGCCGCCTCGCCGGGGGTCTGCAGCGCGTTCGAGGCATAGGTATCGATGTCGCCCTGCGCCAGCTCGGCGGCGCCGTTGATGTCGAACCGGCTGCTGTTGCCGTCGGCGGCCCTGGGCGCACTGCCGCACCCGCCCAGCGCGAGCACGAGCGGGGCGGCAATGAGAGGGAGGCGAATCGGACGGATCATGGGTTGAGCGCGTCGTCATCCTCATCGTCGAGCTCGTCATCGTCTATCGAGCCATCGTCGAATTCGTCCTGAATGTCGTCTTCGTCCATATCCTCTTCGGATTCGCGGGAATCGTCCTCTTCCTCGCCGTAATCGTCGTCGGTCATCTCGAGATCGTCGAGTTCGTCCTCGTCGTCATCCTCCTCGAGATCGGGATCGAGATCGGTCTGGATCGTGCCGTCGCCGGGGCCTTGCCGCGTGGTTTCGAGAATTTCGGCGCGCTGGCTCTCGTCATAGCCATCCTCGTCATAGCCGTCGTCGCCGGAACCGTGACCGGGAACCTGATAACCGCCCATCGTTCGTCTCCTCACCGCATCATGCGGCCATTCGCACAATCGAACGGCGACAGGTCAATACGGGTTCCCACGCGGTGCGACAAATCGTGGCAGACATGCCGCCGCGCTACGCCGCCATATGGCCGCGGAACAGCCGGCCATGCTCGGTGATCAGGATCACGCCGAGCGCGACCAGCCCGGCGCCGAAGAAGCCGATATAGAGCGGCACCGTCGTGCCGGCGAACGCCTGGCCGACCGCCGCGCCGATCACCGCGCCGATGGTGATGCCGATGAACCCCTGCACGCTCGACGCGGTGCCGGCGATATGGCCCATATTCTCCATCGCCATCGCCGAGAAGTTCGAGGTGGCAAGGCCGAAACAGCCCATCGTCAGCGCCTGGAGCACGACGAAGATGGCGAGCGTCTCGTGCCCGGTCGCGGCAATGACGAGGTGGACGCCCGACAGCGCGATCTGGGTGAGCAGCGCCGAGTGCGAGATGACCCGCGTGCCGAGCCGCATCACCAGGCGCGAATTGACGAAATTGGTCAGCGCCATCGTCGCCGCGGTGATGGCGAAGACGATCACCAGCAGCCCCGGCCGGTGAAAGGTATCGAACATGATCTGCTGGATCGAATTGATATAGCCGTAAAGCGCGCCGAGCAGCGCCGCCGAGGCCAATGTGTAGCCAAGCGACCAGCGATCGCCGAGCGTCTGCATGAAGCCGCGCGCCAGGCGCGCCGGCGCGAGCGGGCGCTTGTCGTCCGGATGCAGCGTCTCCGGCATTCGCAACCCGAACCACAAGGTTACGATCGCGGTGCCGAGCGCGGTCATGCCGAAGATCAGGCGCCACTTGCCGAACAGCAGGATCGTCTGGCCGAAGGTCGGCGCCAGCACCGGCATGATCATGAAGACGATGAAGGCGAGGCTCATCACCCGGGCCATGGCGCGCCCGGTGAAGCAATCGCGGACCAGCGCGATCGTCACCACGCGCGTGGCGGCCACGGAGATGCCGCCGATCACGCGCGCGGCGAGCATCAGCTCGAAACTGCCGGCAAGCGATGCCGCGACGTTCGAGGCGAAATAGACCGCGAGCGCACCAAGCATCACCGGCCGCCGCCCGTAGCGATCGGCAAGCGGCCCGTGGATCAACTGGCCCAACCCCATGCCGATCAGGAAGGCGGTGACGATCAGCTGGCGCTCGTTTTCGGAAACGACGCCGAGGCTGGCGCCGATCGCGGGCAGCGCCGGCAGCATCGAATCGATGCCGAGCGAGCCCAGCGCCATCAGCGCCGCGATCAGCGGCACGAACTCGGCGAAGGCGAGCGGCGGGGCGTCGGCAGGCTGGCGGGCGGGTGCGGTCATCACCCGGCGCCATGCCGCAAAGCGCCGCGATTGTCACCGCTCGACAGCGCGGGGCGGCTTGACCGGAAACCGGCGCCGGCATAGTGTGTTGTTTGGTCAATACACGAAAGGTCGACCTGATGCGCCCGATGATGCTCGGACTGACGCTCGCCGCGCTGGCGCTCGGCGGGTGCGACAACAAGGAAGGGACGACGATCACGCTCAACGAGAGTGATGGCAACGGCGCGATGGCGCTGGCCGACAATGGCCAGGCGGGGCAGGTCGCGCTCAACCTTCCCGGCTTTTCGGGCAAGATCAACCTGCCCAAGCTGCATCTCGACGGCGACGACGTCGAGTTCAACGGTGTTCACCTCTATCCCGGTTCGAAGGTGACGGGGATGAACATCGATGCCGATCACGACAACGGCACCGTCCACATCGCGTTCGACAGCCCCGCCGATCCGGCGACCGTGCGCGATTATTTCCAGACCAAGCTGGGTGGCGCGGGGTTCACGCTGCACGCCGAAGGGAGCGGGCTGGCGGGCACGACCGACGAGGACAAGCCGTTCAGGCTGGACCTGCAGCCCGACGGCGACGGGCACGCCAAGGGGATGATTACCGTCAGCTGAGCGGCCGCGTCGTTGCAAGGCAGGCGTCATGCTGAACGTGGTTCAGCATCCATGGAGAAACGCCTGTAGGGTTCGTGACGGATGTCGGTCCATGGACCCTGAAACAAGTTCGCCGGTGACGGTATGCGCGGTCGCCTGGCTGCTTGCTGCGCTCCCTCGCCCGCGGCTATATTGGTGGTTTCCGTAATTCGTGTTCCCGATTGGATTCGCCATGCTCGATACCCCTGCCGCCGAGGTTCCCACGCTGTCGTTGAAGCAGCAGGCAACCGATCCCGAAGGCTTTGCCGCCGCGTTCGGCGGGTCTTTCCAACGGTTCGGGTTCGCGATCGTCGCCGATCACGGCATTGATCAGGGGCTGATCGATCGCGCGTGGCGGCAGACCGAGGACTTGTTCAAGCTGCCCGAGGAGGAGAAGCGCGGCTATCACCAGCCGGGCGGCGGCGGCGCGCGCGGCTACACGCCGTTCAAGACCGAGATCGCCAAGGGTGCCAGCGTCGTCGATTTGAAGGAATTCTGGCATGTCGGGCGCGAGCTGCCGCAGGGCCACAAATATGCCGACGACATGGCGCCCAACGTGTGGCCATCGCGACCCGAGGGATTTCGCGAGACCTTCCTCGAATTGTTCGCGGCATTCGATACCGCGGGCGACAAATTGCTCTCGGCGATCGCGCGCTATCTGAAGCTCGAGCCGAACTGGTTCGACCGCGCGGTGACTGACGGCAATTCGGTGCTGCGGCTGCTGCATTATCCGCCGATTCCTGCCGATGCCGAGGGCGTGCGTGCCGGCGCGCATGAGGATATCAACCTCATCACGCTGCTGCTCGGCGCCGAGGAAGCGGGGCTGGAACTGCTCGACAAGGACGGGCGCTGGCTGGCGATCAAGCCGCCCGAAGGCGCGATGGTGGTCAATGTCGGCGACATGCTGCAGCGGCTGACCAATCACGTGCTGCCCTCGACCACCCACCGCGTCGTCAATCCGCCGCCCGAGCGGCGCGGGCATTCGCGTTACTCGATGCCGTTCTTCCTGCATCCCGCGCCCGACTTCCTGATCGAGACGTTGCCGGGCTGCATCTCGGACGCCAATCCGAACCGCTATCCGGCGCCGATCACCGCGCACGATTATCTCCACGAGCGGCTGGTCGAGATCGGGCTGATCAAGAAATAATCGCAAAGCTGGACGGCGCGCCCACGCAACGCTACGCGCGGCCGTCATGGCTGACACGCAACCGCTCCGCATCGCCCTCGCCGGCCTCGGCACCGTCGGCGCCGGCGTCATTCGTCTGCTCGAAGCGAACGGGCCGCTGATTACCCGGCGCGCGGGGCGCAGGATCGAGGTTGTCGCGGTGTCGGCGCGCGATCGCGCCAAGGACCGCGGGGTCGACATTTCGGGGTTCGACTGGGTCGACGATCCGGTCGCGCTGGCCGAGCATGATCGCGCCGATATCGTCGTCGAGCTGATCGGCGGATCGGACGGGCCAGCGGTGGCGCTGGCGCGCGAGACGCTGAAGAACGGCAAGGGCTTCGTCACCGCCAACAAGGCGATGATCGCGCATCATGGCCTCGAACTCGCGGAAGCGGCGGAGGCGGCGAGCGTGCCGCTCAAGTTCGAAGCCGCGGTGGCGGGCGGCATCCCGGTCATCAAGGGCCTGCGCGAGGGCGCCGCGGCGAACGAGATCGCGCGCGTCTATGGCGTGCTCAACGGGACGTGCAACTTCATCCTCTCCAAGATGGAGAGCGAGGGGCGCGATTTTGCCGAGGTGCTTGGGCAAGCGCAGGCGCTGGGCTATGCCGAGGCCGATCCCAGCTTCGACATCGACGGGGTGGATGCCGCGCACAAATTGTCGATCCTTGCCAGCCTCGCGTTCGGTACGCGGCCGGCGTTCGATCAGGTCGCGGTGCATGGCGTGCGCCACGTGATCGCCGCCGACATCGCCGAAGCGGCATCGCTGGGCTATCGCATCCGGCTGGTCGGCATTGCCGAGGCGGGCGCGAACGGGCTGTTCCAGCGGGTGCATCCCCACCTGGTGCCGCTCGATCACCCGCTGGCGCATGTGACGGGCTCGTTGAACGCGGTGGTGGCGGAAGGCAATTTCGTCGGCCGGCTGTTCTTCGAGGGCGCCGGCGCCGGCGACGGGCCGACCGCGAGCGCGGTGGTCGCCGACCTGATCGACATCGCGCGGGGCGAGTTCGGCCCGGCCTTCGCGATGCCCGCGGCGAGCCTTGCCGACGATCCGCGCGCGGACACCGGCGATCGCCGCGGCCGCGCCTATCTGCGCTTCACCGTGGCGGACAAGGTGGGCGTGCTGGCCGAGATCGCCGCGGCGATGCGCGATGCCGGCGTCTCGATCGAAAGCCTGATGCAGCGCGGCGCGATGGCCGACGGCAGCGTGATCGTCGCGATCGTCACCCACGAAGGACCGGAGCGCGCGGTGGCGCAGGCGCTGGAGAAACTACGCGGCTCGCCGAGCCTGGCCGGCGAGCCGGTGTGGATGCATATTCTGGGGTAGCAAAATCCGGTCGTGCTGAGCTTGTCGAAGCACCGTTCTTTTCCTCCGCTCGGGAAGAAGAACGGCCCTTCGACAGGCTCAGGGCGACCGGCAAATCTGTTTAACCTGGTCTTTTGAGCGCCGCTTGCGCCGCAGCCAACCGCGCGATGGGCACGCGATAGGGCGAGGCGCTGACGTAGTTCAGGCCGACCTTTTCGCAGAAGGCGATCGAGGCGGGATCGCCGCCATGTTCGCCGCAGATGCCGAGCTTGATGTCGGGGCGGGTGGCCCTGCCCCGCTCGGCGGCAAGCTCGATCAATTCGCCCACCCCGTCGATGTCGAGGCTGACAAACGGGTCGGTCGGGTAGATGCCCTTGTCGACATAGGTGGTCAGGAAGCGGCCGGCGTCGTCGCGGCTGACGCCAAGCGTGGTCTGCGTCAGATCGTTGGTGCCGAACGAGAAGAATTCGGCGACCTCGGCGATCTCGCCGGCCTTCAATGCGGCGCGCGGCAGCTCGATCATCGTGCCGACGAGATAGTCGAGGGTGCGACCCTTTTCCTCGAACACTGCCTTGGCGGCCTTTTCGACCACCGCTTTCATCAGTTCGAGCTCGCGCCGGGTGGCGACGAGCGGGATCATCACCTCGGGGACCACCGCCTCGCCTGATTTCGCCGCGACGTCGCAGGCGGCTTCGAAGATCGCGCGCGCCTGCATCTCGTAGATTTCGGGATAAGTGACACCCAGCCGGCAGCCGCGATGGCCGAGCATCGGGTTGAACTCGTGCAGCTCGGCAGCACGGCGCTTCAACGTCTCGACATCGACGCCGGCGGCTTCGGCGACTTCCGCGAACTCATCCTCCTCGTGGGGGAGAAATTCGTGCAACGGCGGATCGAGCAGGCGGATGGTCACCGGCAAGCCCGCCATCACTTCGAAAATCTCGGTGAAATCGGCGCGCTGTTCGGGGAGCAGCTTGTCGAGCGCGGCACGCCGGCCTTTCTCGTCCGAGGCGAGGATCATCTGGCGGACGGCGGTGATCCTCCCTGAATCGAAGAACATGTGCTCGGTGCGGCACAGCCCCACGCCCTCGGCACCGAAATCACGCGCGGTGCGGCAATCGTCGGGCGTCTCGGCATTGGCGCGCACGCGCAGGCGGCGGACGGTGTCGGCCCATTCCATCAGCGTGCCGAAATCGCCGGCGAGTTCGGGCTGCACCGTCGGCACGCTGCCCGCCATCACCTCGCCGGTGGCGCCATCGATGGTGATCGTCTCGCCTTCCCTGATCTCGCGGGCGCCCACGCGCATCACCCGCGCCTTCATGTCGATCGACAGCGTGCCCGCGCCCGAAACGCATGGCCGGCCCATGCCGCGCGCGACCACCGCTGCGTGGCTGGTCATGCCGCCGCGCGCGGTGAGGATGCCCTTGGCGGCGTGCATGCCGTGAATGTCCTCGGGGCTGGTTTCGACGCGCACGAGGATCACCGCATCGCCGTCGCCGGCGCGGCGCTCGGCCGTGTCGCTGTCGAACACCGCCGCCCCCGAAGCGGCGCCGGGGCTGGCGGGCAGGCCCTTGGTCAGCACATCGCGGGTCGCATCGGGATCGAGCGTCGGGTGGAGCAACTGGTCGAGCGCCTTGGGATCGATCCGGGCGATCGCTTCTTCCTGCGTGATGAGGCCATCGTTGGCCATATCCACCGCGATCTTGAGCGCGGCCTTGGCGGTGCGCTTGCCGGTGCGGGTCTGCAGCATCCACAGATGCCCGCGCTCGACGGTGAACTCGATGTCCTGCATGTCGCGATAATGGTCTTCGAGCGTGCGGAAGACCGCGGCGAGTTCGGCATAAGCGTCCGGCAGCGCCTCTTCCATCGAGGCTGGCTTGGCGCCGGCCTCCTCGCGGGCCTTTTTGGTCAGATATTGCGGCGTGCGGATTCCCGCCACCACGTCCTCACCCTGGGCATTGATCAGGAATTCGCCATAATGGTTCGCGTCGCCGGTCGAGGGATCGCGGGTGAAGGCGACCCCGGTGGCCGAGGTGTCGCCCATGTTGCCGAACACCATCGCCTGCACGTTGACCGCGGTGCCCCAATCGCCGGGAATAGCGTTCAGGCGGCGATAGACCTTGGCGCGTTCGGACTGCCACGAGCCGAACACCGCGCCGATCGCGCCCCATAGCTGGTCGTGAGCGTCCTGCGGGAAAGGCTTGTCCCACAGCTTGGCGACGAGTGACTTATATTCGTCGACCAGCCCCTCCCAGTCGTCGGCGGTCATCTCGGTGTCGAGATAATAGCCGCGATCCTCCTTGGCGATTTCCAGTGCTTCCTCGAACGCGCCGTGATCGAGGCCGAGCACGACATCCGAATACATCTGGATGAAGCGGCGATAGCTGTCCCACGCGAAGCGCTCGTCATCGGCTTTCTTCGCCAATCCCACGACCGTCTCGTCATTGAGGCCGAGGTTGAGGACGGTGTCCATCATGCCGGGCATCGACACCCGCGCGCCGGAGCGGACCGAGACGAGCAGCGGATCGGCGGCGTCACCGAAACGCTTGCCGGTGATCCGTTCGATATGGGCGATGCCGTTGGCCACTTCCTCGCGCACCGAATCGGGGAAGGTTTCGCCTTCCTCGTAATAGCGCGTGCACATCTCGGTAGTGATGGTGAAGCCGGGCGGCACCGGCAGGCCGATCGAGGCCATTTCCGCAAGGTTCGCGCCCTTGCCGCCAAGCAGGTTCTTGTCCCCTGCCCCACCATCCGAAACACCGCCGCCGAAGCGATACACGTAATGCGCCATATATGCCTTCCCCAGTATGAAGCGCCGGCCGTTATGCTCGGTCCGTGCGCATGGTGTTGTGATCCAGGCTTGTCTTTCGGGTGCGTCGGCCTCCGCTCAGCCTTCGATCTTCGAGAAATCGGCGACGCCGTGGACGGCATCGCGGATGCGCGCCAGCAAAGCGAGACGCGCCGCACGCTTTTCCCGATTGGCGTCGTTCACCGTCACATGCTCGAAAAACGCGTCGATCGGTGCGCGCAACGTGGCGAGCGCGGCCATCGCGGCTTCGAAATCCTCGGCGGCGACGGCAGCGGCGGCCGCCGGCGCGGCGGTGTCGAGCGCAGCGATGAGGGCGGCTTCCTCGGGTTGGGGCTCATACCCCAGATCGTCATGCCGGACTTGTTCCGGCATCCAATCCTCCGCGGGTGCTGGCGCTTGTGGCGCGTTGGACCCCGGAACAAGTCCGGGGTGACTGGTGGATTGTTGGGCTGCGTCCCACCCTTCCTTCTTGAGGATATTCGCCGCGCGGCGATAGCCGGTGAGCAGGTTCGCCCCGTCCTCGGTGCCAACGAACGCCTGCAACGCCTTCACCCGCGCGAGCAGCCGGACGAGATCATCCTCCCCACCAAGCGCGAACACCGCGTCGATCAGGTCATGCCGGACGCCAGCCTCGCGCTGCTGGACCTTGAGGCGGTCGGCGAAGAAGTCGGGTAATCTGTTCGACATCATCGCAATCGTCAGGAAGTGATTTGGCTTCCCATCGCCCGGGTTGTCGAGATTTCGAAAGTTCCCCACAGCAGCTTGCACGACCTTGCCAATCTCTGCGCGTAGGTCGTTCAATAGTACAAGATTCAAAACTGCCAACGCCGATCGGCGAACCGCGAATGGATCTTTCGAGCCAGTAGGTGGCTCGACAGCAAACATCGATACAATCGTATCCAGCTTGTCCGCCAAGCTCACCGCCACCGTCACCGGCGCGGTGGGCACATCATCCCCCTGGCCGACCGGCTTGTAGTGATCGCGGATCGCCTCTGCGACTTCTTTCGGCTCGCCTTGCGCGGCGGCGTAATAGCCGCCCATCAGGCCCTGCAGCTCGGGGAACTCGCCGACCATGCCGGTGACGAGATCGGCCTTGGCCAGCCGCGCCGCGCGTTCGGCGAGGGACGCTAAATCCTTCCCGCCTTGCGGGGAGGATTTCACGATACCCTCCTCGACCAGCCACCGCGCCAGCTTGGCGACGCGCTCGACCTTGTCCGCCACGGTGCCGAGCTTTTCGTGGAAGACGATCTTTTCCAGCTTGGGGAGCTGGTCCTCGAGCCGCGTCTTGAGATCGGTTTCGTAAAAGAACTTGGCGTCGGACAGCCGCGCGGCGAGCACCTTGCGGTTGCCCTCGACGATCTTCGCGCCGCCGTCCGACGCGGCGATGTTGGCGGTGCAAATGAAGGCGTTCGCCAGCTTTCCGTCGCGCCCCCGGCAGACGAAATATTTCTGGTTTACGCGAGCCGTGAGCTGGATCACCTCGGGCGGGACGCTCAGGAACGCCTCGTCGAAGCGACCGAGCAATGGCACCGGCCATTCGGTGAGGCCGGCATTTTCGGCGACCAGCCCTTCGTCCTCGATCAGTTCCAGCCCCGCGTCGGCGGCGAGCTTGGCGGCGGCATCGCGGATGATGCCCGCGCGCTCGTCCTGATCGACGATGACGTGGCAGGCGCGCAGCTTCTCGATATAATCGGCCGCCGAGCCGATCGTGATCGCGCCCGGATGGTGGAAGCGGTGGCCGAGGGTCGCCGATCCGCTGGCGATGCCGGCGATCTCACAGGGCACGACCTCCTCGCCGAGCAGCGCGACGATGCCCTGCAACGGGCGGACCCAACGCAGGCTCTCGGTGCTGGCCGAGGCTGCGCCCCAGCGCATCGACTTGGGCCAGGGGAAGGCGCGGACGATCACCGGGATCGCCTCGGCGAGCACGTCGGCGGTCTTGCGGCCGGGCTTCTCGACCACCGCGAACCAGATGCCGTCGCGATCCTCGAGCTGGTCCTGGGTCAGCCCGGTCTTGCGCAGGAAGCCTTCGAGCGCCTGCGGCGGGGCCGAGGTGCGCGGGCCCTTGGTTTCTTCGGAGACCGAGGCGGTTTCGAGCGGCAGGTCGCGCGCGATCAGCGCGAGGCGGCGCGGGGTGGCGTAGGTGACGATAGCGCCGGCCTCGATCCCGGCTTTGGCAAGTTCAGCAGCGAACAGCCGCGCGAGATCCTCGCGGGCCTTGGCCTGCATGCGCGCGGGGATTTCCTCCGAGCGGAGTTCGAGCAGGAAATCGGTCACGCAAAATCCTCCCCGTTCACGGGGAGGGGAACCGCCGAAGGCGGTGGAGGGGGCGCAGCCGCATATGAGACGATCGCCTGCGCTGCCTCGTCCGCATCCTTAAGCACATCAGCCCCCATCACGCGCAGAACTCGATATCCTTCCTCTTCCAGCCACACCGTCCGCTTCGCATCCCGCTCCGGCCGGTCGCCCATGTCATGCGCGGCGCCATCGATCTCGATAACCAACTTGGCAGCGGCGCAGTAGAAATCGGCACGATATTGGCCAATCGGGTGCTGTTTGCGAAAGGCGATGCCTTGCGGCGAGCCTTTCAGACGCTGCCACAATAGAACTTCGGGCAAGCTCATTTTCCTGCGGGCGCGGCGAGCTTCATAGACTTCGGGGCGGCGGAGCGACGGCGAGCCCCCTCCACCACGCCGCTTCGCGGCGCGGTCCCCCTCCCCGTCCCGGGGAGGATTTGCCGACGCCATCACGCTGACCACCCGTGCTTTTCCATCCACGACGCGCAGGCGCCTTTCGCCAGATCGCGGACGCGACCGATATAGGCCTGGCGCTCGGCGACCGAGATCACACCGCGGGCTTGCAGCAGGTTGAAGACGTGGCTGGCCTTGATCGCCTGTTCGTAGGCCGGGATCGGGAGTTGCTTTTCGAGGCAGTTTTCGCACTCGGCCGCCGCTTTCCTGAACAGATCGAACAGCGCGTCGGTATTTGCCACCTCGAAATTCCACGCGCTCATCTCGCGCTCGTTTTCGAGGAACACGTCGCCATAGCTGACGCCGGCGTCGTTGAATTTCAGGTCGTACACGCTGTCGACATTCTGGATGTACATCGCCAGCCGCTCGAGCCCGTAGGTCAGCTCGCCCGCCACCGGCTTGCAGTCGAAGCCGCCCATTTGCTGGAAATAGGTGAATTGCGTCACCTCCATCCCGTCGCACCACACTTCCCAGCCGAGCCCCCAGGCGCCGAGCGTGGGGCTTTCCCAATCGTCCTCGACGAAACGGATATCGTGGCGCGTGAAATCGATGCCGATCGCGGCGAGGCTGCCGAGATAGAGATCCTGCAGGCCGGGTGGCGAGGGCTTAAGGATCACCTGATATTGATAATAATGCTGCAGGCGATTGGGGTTCTCGCCATAGCGGCCGTCGGTCGGCCGGCGGCACGGCTGGACGAAGGCGGCATTCCACGGATTGGGGCCCAGCGCGCGCAATGTCGTCGCGGTGTGGAAGGTGCCGGCGCCCATCTCCATGTCATAGGGTTGCAGTATCAGGCAGCCGCGATCGCTCCAGTAATCATGGAGCGTCAGGATCATGCGCTGGAAGCTGAGCGGCTCGGTCAAAATCGGGTGCCTGTTGCGGTGCGGTAATCTCGCGCGGTGCCTTGCCGGAAGGGGCGGACGGAATCAAGCGGAGCAGCAGTGGACCCGGCGCGAGCGGTGGCCTATCGGTGCACGACACCTGTCGGGGAGGGATTCGATGAGATTTGTCAGATTTTCGGCGCTCGCGCTTGCCACCGTATCGCTTTCGGCAAGCGCGCAGACCACGGCCGTGCCGCCGGCCGCAACCGCCACGCCGGCGCCCGCGACGATCGCTGCCGATCCGGCCTTGTGGGTGGTCAAGGACAAGGACACCACGGTCTATCTGTTCGGCACGATCCATGTGCTGAAACCGGGCTATTCGTGGTTCGACGACGGCGTGAAGGCGGCGTTCGACAAGGCCGATGCGCTGGTGCTGGAAATGGTGATGCCCGATCCCGCGGCGATGCAGGCGATGGTGATGAAGATGGGCATGGCGACCGACGGCACGCCGCTGTCGCAGAAGCTGCCCGAGGACGAGCGCGGCGACTATACCAAGGCAGTCGCCGAGATCGGCGCGCCGCAGGCGGTGGTCGATCGCCTGAAGCCGTGGCTGGCGGCGACCGAATTCTCGGTCGCGCCGCTGGTCAAGCTCGGCTACAGCCCGGCCAACGGGCCCGAGGCGGTGCTGACCGGCGCGGCCAAGGCGGCCAACAAGCAGGTGCTCGGCATGGAAACCGCCGAGCAGCAGTTCGGCTATCTCGACGGCTTGTCGCAGACCGCGCAGATGGCCTTTCTGAAATCGGCAATCGACGACATGCCCAAGCTCGGCGATGAGATGGGCGAGATGGTGACCGATTGGTCGAAGGGCGAGCCGCAGGCGCTGGCGAAGATCATGAACGACGATCTGACCGGCCAGCCCGAGCTCAAGCAGACGCTGCTGATCGATCGCAACGCGCGCTTCGCCTCGTGGATCGCCAACCGGATGAAGCAGCCGGGCACGGTGTTCGTCGCGGTCGGCGCCGGGCATCTGGCGGGCGACGGCAGCGTGCAGGCCGATCTCGCCAAGACCTACAAGCTGAAGGCGGTGCGGGTGGCATATTAGTATAGCGGCACCGGCCCGCTCCCCCACCCCACTTCCCATGCAGCATAAAGTCTTGGGAGGTGGGGTGGGGGAGCGGGCCGGTGCGGCTCTCCAACAAGAACTCCCACCACCTTGCGTCTCTCGCGCGCGTAGCCTATAGGCGCGCGCTTCCGCGCCATGGTCATCCCTGGAGGCGTGACGCGGGAAGACGAACCCTTATGTTTCGGAGAATCAGAATGAGCGACAATCTGACGCTCGCTGCCGAGACGCGTGAGCAGGTTGGCAAGGGAGCCTCCCGTTCGCTGCGTCGTGAAGGCCGCGTACCCGCCGTGATCTACGGCAACAACGAAGACCCGACCCCGATTCACGTCGAGGAAAAGGCGCTGACCAAGCTGCTGATGACGGGCCACTTCATGAACTCGGTGATCATGGTCGAGGTGGGCGGCAAGGCCACGCGGACCCTGCCCAAGGACGTTACCTTCGACGTCGTCACCGATCGCCCGGTCCACGCGGACTTCCTGCGCATCTCCGAACACGCCAAGGTGCACGTCAACGTGCCCGTGAACTTCACCAATGAGGAAAAGGCGCCCGGCATCAAGCGCGGCGGCGTGCTCAACGTCGTTCGCCACGAGCTCGAGCTGGTGGTCGACGCGGCGAACATTCCCGACGAGATCGAGATCTCGCTCGAGGGCCTCGATGTCGGTGATTCGGTCCACATCAGCCACGTCAAGCTGCCCGAGGGCGCAGCGTCGGCGATCGAGGATCGCGATTTCACCATCGCCACCGTCGTTGCGCCGTCGGCACTGAAGTCGAGCGAAGGCGACAACGAAACCGAAGCGGCCGAACCCGCCGCCGGCGACGTCCCGGCGACCGAGCAATCGGACGACGCCGAGGGCTGATCGTTCCAATCGGCCTCCGGTCCAGCGATCGGAGGCCGGTTTCTTATTTGATCGGTTTGCAGCTACGCTGCGCGGCGCCGGCCCGCTCTCCCGCCTCGATTTCTCAAGCTATCATGCTGAATGGGAAGCCGGGGCGGAGAGCAGGCCGGCGCCGCGACCGTTTCGGGGCAGCCGACCAAGGAGACAAGATGCAGCTGTGGGCCGGCCTCGGCAATCCGGGCGCGAAATATGCGATGAACCGGCACAATGTCGGCTTCATGGCGATCGACGCGATCGCCGACCTGCATCGTTTCGAGGCGGCAAAGAAGCGCTTCAACGGCTGGGCGATCGAGGCGCGGCTCGGCACCGAAAAGCTGATCCTGCTGAAGCCCGCGACCTTCATGAACGACAGCGGCCAGTCGATCGGTGAAGCGATGCGCTTCTATCGGCTGACGCCGGCCGACGTCACGGTGTTTCACGACGAGCTCGATCTGGCGCCGTTCAAGGTCAAGGTGAAGGTCGGCGGCGGCACGGCGGGGCATAACGGCTTGCGATCGACCGCGGCGCATATCGGCCCCGATTTCCGCCGCGTGCGCCTGGGCATCGGCCATCCCGGCCACAAGGACCGGGTGCATGGCTATGTGCTCGGCAATTATGCCAAGGCGGAGATCGATCCGCTCGCCGAGATGCTGGGCGCGATCGCCGCCGAGGCGCACTGGCTCGCCGCCGGCGACGACGCGCGCTTCATGAACGACGTGGCCTTGCGCCAGCAGGATTGAGCGGTTTCGCCCCGATCCCGCCATGTCGGCGCGGGTCCATTCTTCGCCCCTATTCTGCGCCGACCCGCGGTTCTCCCCCTCAGGACGGTGCCTTAACCCCCTGCGGCAGCGCCTCGACATCATAAGCGTGTTTCGCGCCGGCGAGCCAATGCTGCACCGCTGCCTTGACCGCCGCGGCATCGACCTTTTCGATCGTGCCGGGCAGGGCGCGGATCGCGGCCAGCACGCGTGGATCATCGAGATCGTCGTCGACGCGCCCGAGCCAATAGACATTGTTGGTCTGCGATCGCCGGTAGGCCGAGAGCTTGGTGCTGAGCGCGCGCTGCAATTCGTCGGCAGTCGGCCCCTTGGCGGCGAGATCGGCGATGATCGAATCCAGCGTCTTGTAGAAATCGCCGATCCGTTCGACGCGAAGCTGCGCGGCGGCGAGCACGAAGCCGTAATCGGGCAGCTCGCTCGATTGCGTGCTGTCCGCGAACGGCGTGTAGCTGCCGCCCTGCGTCTCGCGGAACTGGCTGGTCAGCCGGTCCTGGATCACCGATGCCGCGACATCGAGCGCGACGCTTTCGGGGAAATTCTTGAGCACGCCGGTCGTCGGATAAACGCGGCCGACCGCGGCCTGATCGGGATCGCCCTTGTGACGCAGGATCACCGGCGTCTTGCCCGTCCAGCGCGCGCTGACCGCGAGTTCCTGCGCGGTCGGCTTGGCCGAGGGGCGTGGCGGCAGCGCGCCGAGCGTTTTCGCGACGTCGGCGACCAGCGCATCGGGATCGAGATCGCCGACCGCGACGACCTTGACCGGCCCCTGGCCAAGTTGCGCCTGCCAGAAAGCGCGGAACTGATCGAGCGTCAGCGCACCGACCGTGTCGGGCGACGGCAGCGCCTCGAACCGCTTGTCGCCGCCGTGGAAATAGGGCGCACCGAACGCCTGCAGCACCGTGGTCGGCGCCGCGAAATAGGCCTGATAGGTCGCCTTGAAACTGTTCTTCATGCGATCGATCGGCGTTTCGGCATAGCGCATCTGGGTGATCGCGCCGGTAATCAGCTTGAGCGCGTCGCCAGCGTCCTGCTGATCGGTATGGCTGGTGAAAGTCAGCGCATCGGGCGCTTGTTGCAGGGCGAAACCGATCTGGCGGCCGGCGGTGAGCCGCGTCAGCTCATCGGGGGTGAACGGCCCGAAGCCCGCGGCGGTCAGTGCAGCCGAGCTCCATAACAGGCCGGGATCGTCCACCGGGCGGCCGTAGAGGCCGTGGCCCAGTTCGACCTTGAGGCGGATCGCGCCCTTTTCGTACGGCGTCTGCTTGTAATCGAGCTCGACACCGTTGGCGAAAGTGACTCGCTGGATACCGAGATCGGGGATCGCCCGGCGGGAGACGACCTTGCCCGGCGTCTCGTCGATCCTGAGCTCGTCCAGCGACACTTTGCGCAGCGCCTCGGTAGCGGCGGCCGCGGTCTTGCGCGCTGCCTCAAGCGCGGCGACCACGGCATCGTCGCCACCGGCGACCGGAGTCGAGCTCAGCAGGATCATCCGCGGATCGGGAGCGAGCTGGCGATCAATCGCCCTGGCGACGACATCGGGGGTGAGCGACGCCTTCGCCGCCTGGAACAGCTTGAGATAGAAGGCGCGCGTCGGCGTCACGTCGTGCTGATCGACGTCGCGGATATAAGTGTTCGCCAGCGACGGCGAATTCTCGGTCTGACGCATGTCGACCGACTTGCGCAGCCCTTCCTCGATGCCGGCGACCTGTTGATCGATCTCGGCCTGCGACGGCGGCGTCTCGCGCAGCCGGTTGAGCACGCCGAAGGTTTCGTCGAGCGCAGCTTTCCAGTCGCCCGGCTTGGGCACGATCGAGACGGTCAATTGATCGGCGACGTGGCGCGCGGTGGGATAATTCGCCGTCGCGTTGACGATCGCCTTGCCCTGCTGCGCCTCGGTCGCCAGCCGCTGCGCGATGATCCGCGTGGCGACGAAATCGGCGAACTGCGCCTGCTGCCTGGCGATGGTGAACGGCGCGTCGTCATGCGGGTGCATCCAGGCGAGCTGGATCGCGTTCGGAGCCTGCGGATCGACCACGACTGCGGCGGGCTTCGGCGGCGTCGCAATCTTGCCATCGTCGGGCTGGGGTGGCGGTGCGCCGGTCGCCCGCCAATCGCCGAACGCCTGCTTGATGCCGGCGACCAGCATCTGCGGATCGGCGTCCCCGACCACCACCACGACCGCGCGATCGGGGCGATACCATCGATGATAGAATGATTTGAGCTTGTCCGCGGTGGCGGCGGCGAGTGTCGCATCGGTGCCGCCCAGCTCGCGCTTGGCCGCGGTAAGGCCGGTGAGGAAGATCGCGTTGCCGGCATCCTGCACCTTACGCGACAAGGGCGAGATGCGCTGCTGGCGCTCGGCAATCACCACCTGGCGCTCGGTATCGAGCAGCTTGGGGTCGAAGCTCGCCTCGCGCATCATGTCCGACAGCACGTCGATCGCCTGCTTGTACGATGCGGGGTCGGACTTGGGCAGATCGAGCATGAAGGTGGTCGCAGTGTAGGTCGTCGAGGCATTGGTATCGCTGCCGAAGCTGGCGCCGAGCCGTTGCCAGATGCGCACCGCATCGCCGTCCGGATAATTTTTGGTGCCGCGAAACACCATGTGTTCGATGAGGTGCGACCAGCCCTGCTGATCGGGTGTCTCGTCGAGCGCGCCGACATCCATCCGCACCCGGATCGCGATCGTGCCTTGCGGAATCGCGTTCTGGCGAACGGCATAGCGCACGCCGTTGGGCAAAATGCCTGTCACCCAGGCGGGATCGGCGGGGATGTCGCTCCCCTCATGCTCCCATGAGGTCGCTGCGGCGATCCCGGGGGCAGTCGCCTGAGCCGTCCGGCCCGCCGCCGCGCCAGACGCCTGGACCTGCGCGGGCGCCGCTTGGGCGAGCGTGAGCGCCGCGAGCAGGCTGGTGCCGCTCAGCCACCAGTTTCTGGTCATGGCTATTCCTTTTTCACGAATGGTCGAACGGGGGGACGATCAATGCGCCTGCTTCCCGCATCGCACCGGGCCGCCCGCGACGGCATGGACGGTGCAGGACGGCGATCCGGCCACCGTCACCGGGCCGAGGCCGGTGGTAGTGATCGCGGCGGTGTAGCGCGCGGCGAGATCGAGCTGGCCCGGCCCATCGGAGCGCGCGGTAAGATCGTCGACCATGAGATCGGTCGCCTTT
Organism: Hephaestia mangrovi; assembly: GCF_019880555.1. Taxonomy (GTDB): domain Bacteria; phylum Pseudomonadota; class Alphaproteobacteria; order Sphingomonadales; family Sphingomonadaceae; genus Sphingomonas; species Sphingomonas mangrovi. The sequence continues at coordinate 139,933 of NZ_JAINVU010000003.1, forward strand.
ACCGAGCCCGGCCCCATCACCGTCACCAGCGCGCGATGGGCGGTGCCGCCGAGCGTCATCTGCCCGGCGCCGACGATGCGCGCGTTGAGCTGATCGGCGGTAATCGCGCCCACCGCAAGCGCGCCCGAGCCATTGAGCGTCAGATCGATCTTCTGGCCCTTCATCGCGTCGATCGTCAGCGTCGCGCCGGCATTGATCGTCGCCGATTGCAGGCTGGGGGTGGTCAGCGTGACGGCGGGCGGGGTGATCATCTCGCCCGAATCGCTCGACCAGTCGGCGGCGCCCATGGTCACCACCGCGGTATCGCCCTCGACGCGCACCGTGAGCGCGTCAAGCGCGTTGTTGCTGCCGCTGGCGGTCGCGCCGGGGCTGGCGCCGGTATGCACGGTGACGGCGAATGGCCCGTCGACGCGGAGGCGCGTGAAGCTGCCGACCATGAAGCTGCGGTCGGCGGCGTGGGCGATGCCCGGCAAGGCGAGCAGCGCGAGCGCGAGGAGCGGGCGGATCATCCCCGCTTCACTCGCACCGATCGCGCGCGCGGGTCAATGCCCGCAGCGCACCTCGCCCGACCCCATCTTGGACACATCACAGGTGGCGTTGCCGCCGAGATCGACGTCGCCCGATCCCATCATCGACACCTTGGCATGGCCGTTGACCACCGCCTTGGCATCGCCCGAGCCAGCGATCGAGACCTTGCCCGCGCTCGCGGTCAGCCCGCCGGCGTCGATATTGCCCGATCCGGCGATCGACAGCGACAGATCCTGCGTCGCCCCCGATGCGTCGATATCGCCCGAACCGGCGATCGACAGCGTCACCGAACCGGCCTTGATCTGGTGAATCGAGAGATCGCCCGAACCCGCGGTCGAGCCCTCGAATGCGCCGCCCTCGACGCGATCGACCGCCATGTCGCCCGAGCCCGAGATGCTCGCCGCGCGGATCGCCGGCATCGTCACGAACACCTTGACGTCGCGGCCGCCGCCCCAGCTCATATGGTTCGACTTGCGGCTGATCTTGAGCACGTCGCCGTCCTTGACGATCTTGAGATCGTCGAGCCGATCCGACGGACCTTCGGCACGGACCGAGAAATCGGGGCCGACGCGCACGTCTGCATTGTCCGATCCGCGCAGATCGACCGCGTTGAAGCCGGCGACCTGAAACGTCCGCAACGTGCCCTGGCCCGACGCGGGCACGCCGGGCTGGCTGTCGTTATCGCCGCCGCCGTGGAACGAACAGGCGACGAGGGGCATGGCAGCGAGAATCATCAGGGCACGCATCGGCAACCTCCTTTGTGTATTGCTTCTATAATACACTTGTCATGGCCGTGCAAGACGATCCCGCGCATCTTGCCCGACGTCACCCTGAACTTGTTTCAGGGTCCATGGACCAACCGCCGTCCCGCGCCTTGCGCTCACGAAAAGGGCGGCCGCAGCGCGACCGCCCTCTTCCCGCAAAAGCCCGATGTCAGGCCTCTGCCTTTTCCTTGGCGTGGAGCGGTGCGGCCTTGCGCAGGATATCGAGGATCTTTTCCTGCGCCGCGCGCTCGTCGGTTTCCTCCATCGCAGCCAGCTCGCGGGCAAGACGGCTGGTGGCGCCTTCGAAAATCTGCCGTTCCGAATAGCTCTGCTCGGGCTGGTCGTCGGCGCGGAACAGGTCGCGGACCACCTCGGCGATCGACACGAGGTCGCCCGAATTGATCTTCGCTTCATATTCTTGCGCGCGGCGCGACCACATGGTGCGCTTGACCTTGGGCTTGCCCTTCAGCGTATCGAGCGCTTCCTTGAGCGTCTTGTCGCTGGAAAGCTTGCGCATCCCGATCGATTCCGCCTTGTTGGTCGGCACGCGGAGCGTCATCTTCTCCTTTTCGAAGCGTAGCACGTAAAGCTCAAGTTGCATGCCGGCGATTTCCTGGCGTTGCAGTTCAATCACGCGGCCGACGCCGTGCTTGGGGTAAACGACATAATCTCCGACATCGAAGGAGAGCGCCTTGGCGACCATTCTTGAAAGCCTTTCCCTTGGATCGACTCCGCACGATCGCCTATTGCCGGCATGAAACCGGATGGCGCATCGGGGAGGAATAAATGCGACTCCAGGCGGGCGACGACAAAGATCGTGCCCGTCGAATCTTCATTTAACATACTTGCAATAAAATTACCAGCGTTGCTTCGATCCGAACAGCGCAGCACCGCGCGTTTCCGCCGGCAACTGACCGGCGGATCGCCTGACCCGCAACCAAACGGGTATTCAGCCTTTTATCGGCGCGGAGCGATCAATCGCCCTGGCCGGGTTCGGGCGAGAAATACTTATCGTACTTGCCCTCTTCGCCCTTGTGCTCATCGGCATCGGCCGGCGTCTGGCCGGCATTGCGCGTGACGTTGGGCCATTGCGTCGAGAAAGTCGAATTGACCTCGAGCCACTTTTCCAGCCCGTTTTCGGTGTCGGGCAGGATCGCCTCGGCCGGGCATTCGGGCTCGCACACGCCACAATCGATACATTCATTGGGATTGATGACGAGCATGTTCTCGCCTTCGTAGAAACAATCGACCGGACAGACTTCGACGCAATCCATGTACTTGCAACGGATGCAGGCCTCGGTGACGACGTAGGTCATTGCCGGAAAACTCCCTTGGCGGCGTGACGAATGCGGGTTCGCTGCTATGCGCGCGCGCCGGGCACGTCAATCGCCCGCCGCTTCCTGCGAGACGTTTGCAAGATCGGCATAGCATGCGCGCGCCTCCGCCGGCGGGCCGCGCCGCACCGGCAGCGCGTCGACGCGCAGCACGCGGACAGCGCCGCGATGATCGGCAAAGGTCAGTATGTTGCCGAGGCGAACCGGCGCCGCGGCCTTGTCGATCGCGCGGCCGTCGATGCGCAGATGCCCCGATCCCGCCAGCGCCTGGGCATGGGGTCGCGTCTTCACCAGCCGGGCATACCACAGGAAACGATCGAGCCGCATCGTTTCAGCGGCCATGCGACCCCCAATCGGCCAGCGCGGCAAAGGCGTTTTCCGGACGCGGCCTGGCCGGCGCGGCGCGGCGCGGACGCGGCCGGCCGCGCCATTGCCAGCGCGGCGCGCCCTCGATCGGCGGCGCGCTGCGGAAGCCCAACGCCGTCATCAGGCGCGCGAGCGTTTCGGGACCGAGGCCGATCGACGTCGCCAGCGCGGGATCGGGCGCGAACGGCGCCTTGCCCTTGCGCGCTTCATGCGCGGCGCGCGCCAGCCGCTCGACCAGATCGACACGCACCGCCTGTGGGCCGAGCGCACGAAACCCCGCGACAGCGCCGCCGGCGAGCACCGTCGCTCCCTCGGGCGCGCCCGCCGCGACCGGCGCCTCCCCGGCCGCCGCGAGCAGCGCCGCGCGCCATCGCGCCGGCTCCGGCTTGAGCAGGCGTGGATCGAACAGGTCGAGCGAGCCGATCGTCACCCCTGCCTGGCGCAGCCGCTTGCGTTCGGGCGAATCGAGCCGGTCGATGCTGTCGCCCACCGCGACCCGCGGCAGGATTCCCCCCTTGTCGAGCAGCGCGGCAGCGATCGCGCGCAAGGCCGGGCTGGCATGTTCGTCCCGGCTCAGCGTATCGAGCCTCGCCAGCGCGGGTGCCTGCCGGTCCACCTGCGCAGCGAGCCAGCCACCGAGCCGATCGCGAATGCGCTCGGCGAGCGGCCGATCGAGACAATTGAGGCTGCGATCGAGCACCAGCCGCGGGCTGGCCGGCGACGAGCCGCGCACAAGCTGCGCGACGCGATGCCCCCGCCAGTGAAGCTCCGGCGTGTTGCCGGGCGCGGCGACCAGCGCGATCGCCGCGTCGGCGGCTTGCGCCAGGTCTTCGCCGCGCCGCGTGCGCTCACCGGCGAGCCGCTTTTCGGCAGCCGCGAGCAGCATCTTCTTGTCGGCGTGGCGCGCCTCGGGCGCGACGGTGAAGCGGAAACCGTCGAGCCGGCCGATCGGATGATCCTCGACCATCACCTCGCCCTCCTCGCCGACCACCACCGGCAGCGCCGAAACATCAGCCCCGATCTGCCGCATCAGCACCGTCGTCCGGCGATCGACGAAACGCTGCGTCAGCGACGCGTGCAGCGCGTCCGACAGGCGCTCCTCGATCGCGCGGGTCCGGTCCGCCCAATGCACGGGATCGGCGAGCCAATCGGCGCGATGCGCGATATAGGCCCAGCTGCGCGCCGCCGCGATCCGCCCGGCGAGCGTCTCGACATCGCCCTGGACGTTGTCGAGCCGGGCGATCTCGGCCGCGAACCAATCGTGGGGTACGTGGCCGGCGCCCTCCGACAAATCGCCGAACAGGCGCGACACGAACCGCGCGTGCGGATCGACGCCGAGCTTGCGGAAATCGGGCAGGCCACACGCCGCCCACAGCCGCGCGACCATCCGGGGATGCCGCGCCCGCGCGCGCACCCACTCCTCCTCGGCCAACCGCTTCAATACCGCGAGATCGACCGCTTCGGGCGCCGCGCGCAGCCGCTCGTGATCGGGCTTCGCCTCAAGGCTGGCGATCAGCGCATCGACGCTCGAAAAATCCGGCGCGCCCTCGCGCCAATAGACGAAATCGAGCCTCGGGAAGCGATGCTCCTCGATTGCCGCAATCTCCTCCGGCGTGAATGCGCCCGGGCCTTGCTCGGTGATCGCGCCGAACGTGCCGTCGCGCTGATGCCGGCCGGCGCGGCCGGCGATCTGCGCCATCTCGGCCACTGTCAGCCGCCGTTGGCGCCGGCCGTCGAACTTGTTGAGCGAGGCGAAGGCCACATGCGCCACGTCCATGTTCAGCCCCATGCCGATCGCATCGGTGGCGACGAGATAATCGACCTCACCGGACTGGAACATCGCCACCTGCGCGTTGCGCGTGCGTGGGCTGAGCGCGCCCATCACCACGGCGGCGCCACCGCGCAACCGCCGCAGCATCTCGGCGACGGCATAGACTTCCTCGGCCGAGAAGGCGACGATCGCAGAGCGTTTGGGCAGCCGCGAAATCTTCTTCGCCCCGGCGTAGCTCAGCGTCGAGAAGCGCGGCCGGCCGATCACCTCGGCATCGGGCACCAGCGCGCGGACGATCGGCCGCAGGCTTTCTGAGCCCAGGATCATCGTCTCGTCGCGTCCGCGGGCATGGAGCAGCCGATCGGTGAACACGTGCCCGCGCTCCGGATCGGCGCCGAGTTGCGCCTCGTCCAGCGCGACGAACGAGACTTCGCGATCGACTGGCATGGACTCAGCGGTGCACAGAAACCAGCGCGCGTCGGGCGGGAGAATCTTCTCCTCGCCCGTGATCAGCGCGACCTCCTTCGGCCCCTTGATCGCGACGACGCGATCATAGACCTCGCGCGCCAGCAGCCGCAGCGGAAAGCCGATCATCCCGCTCGAATGCGCACACATCCGCTCGACCGCGAGATGGGTCTTGCCGGTATTGGTCGGCCCCAGCACGGCGGTGACCGGCGAGCGAGCGAACGTCGTCATTGCCCCGGCAAGATCGGCGCTCGCCCCCGCCTGTGCAAGCACCGAGGTTAAGCGCACCACGGGGCGCTCCGCGCAACGGCTCATCCCTTCGTCCGCCCCGCCGCACGGCTCACCGCAACGAATGCCGCAGGATTCCGCGGTTAATTTGACTTTAGGCTCTGTGCGGCACACTCCTTGCCTCATGGCCGGGGTGGGCCATGAGTGAGCTTTTACCGGGGACGCTCGCCAGGTGTTTCTACGCGACGATCATGGACTGGGCGGCGGTGGCGGCACCGTCACCTTCGGCCGTGCCCTCGCGGCGCCGGCGCCGGACCGGCTGATCGACCGCCTGCGCGATCGCGCCGAAGCGATCGACTGGACGCCCGATCTCGGCGCGCGGATCGGCTCGGCCGAATGGTTCCGCGGCGCCGCCACCTGCCTGGCGCTGCTCGCCGGCGCGTGGTTCCTGTCACCGGGCCTTGCGCCGCGCCCGCTGATCGGCGCCGCCCCCGCCCCGCTTCAGGGCAGCGAATGGGATGAAGCGCGCGCGCAATCGATCGCCCCGATCGCCTGGGGCGCGACCACCGGCCGCCATGTCGCCGCGGGCGATCTCGTCGCGCCGCTCGCCGAAACCCCCGAACGCCCGATCATCGAGCTGACCGCGACGCTTGGCCAGGGCGACGATCTGTCGTCGGCGATCGAGCGCGCCGGCGTCAGCAACGACGATGCCGATCAAGTCGCCGAGCTGGTTTCGCGCCGGATGGCGCTCGACGATCTCAAACCTGGCACGCGGCTCGACCTCACGCTCGGGCGCCGCGCCAGCAAATCGGTGCCGCGCCCGCTGGAAAAGCTGGCCTTCCGCGCGCGCTTCGATCTCGAACTGACGATCGCGCGCGAGGACGGGCGGCTCACCCTCACCCCCCGGCCGATCGCGATCGACCACACGCCGCTGCGGATCGAAGGCCTGGTCGGCAGCTCGCTCTATCGCTCGGCGCGCGCCGCCGGCGTGCCGGCCACCATCGTCGCCGCCTATCTCAAGGCGATCGCGAGCCACGTCTCGATCGGCCGCGTGGGATCGAGCGACCGGTTCGATTTCATCATCCAGCGCGATCGCGCCGCGACCGGCGAAGTGCGCCTCGGCGACCTGCTGTTCGCCGGGCTTGACCAGGGCCATGGCGACAAGCTTCAGCTCGTGCGGTGGCAGGACGATGGCGAGACGCAATGGTTCTCCGCCTCGGGCAAGGGCATGATCAAGCAAGCGGGGGGCGGGCTGCCGGTCGCCGGCCACATCACCTCGACCTTCGGGCGCCGCTATCATCCGATCCTGCATTATTACCGGATGCACGAAGGGATCGACGTCGGCGCGCCATATGGCACCCCTATCCACGCCACCGCCGCCGGCACCGTGACGCTCGCCGGGCACAAGGGCGGCTATGGCAATTTCGTGTCGATCGATGCGGGCCACAACCTGTCGATGGGCTTCGGCCATATGAGCCGCATCGCGGTCCATCGCGGCCAGCACGTCGCGGCGGGGCAAGTGATCGGCTATGTCGGTTCGACCGGACTTTCGACCGGACCCCATGTCCATTACGAGGTGCGCCGCGGCGGCCGCCCGATCAACCCGCTGTCGGTCAAGCTGACCAGCATGGCACAATTGGCCGGCGCCGACCTGCGCAAGTTCAAGGCCCAGGTGGCAAATCTGCTCGCGGTCAAGCCGGCGAGCGCACAACTCGCTTCCAAATAAGTCAGCTATGTTACATTAAGGATGGCCGGCGCAAAGCAGGCGCAGCGGCGGAACGCGGCCGCTGCGAATTGGTTCGAGGGAAAATCGTTGCCTGCCGTCAATTGGTTGATTGCGCGATCGCATGGCGGGCGCGCGCCGGCTCCTGCCACCATCACCGGCCGCGCGATCGTCGCGCTGCTCGCGATCAGCGTTGCGGCGGTCGCCTTGCTGCTGTTCGCGGCCGGATTGGCGATCGATCCGCTTGCACCGGGAACGCTGCGCTTTGCCCTCGCCTTCGCCTTGCTCGGCGTGGTTCGCTGGACGTGCCGTTCAGGCGCCTCGCCGATGATGCGGATAGCCCGCGATATGGCGCACTATTTCGGGCTGTTCACCGCGATCGCGCTGACCGGCGCGGTGGCCAGCTATCCGATTGCGGCGGGAAGCCACGGCTTCGTCGACCCGCTGCTCCAGCGCAGCGATCTGGCGCTGCATTTCAACTGGCTCGACTGGTATCGCGCGGTCGCCGCGCACCCGATGCTGCAGGCCGCCAGCCGTACCGCTTATGCGATGATCTACGTCTCGCCAGCGATCCTGCTCGGCTATCTGGCGATCACCGACCAGCGGCGCGAGGCGCACGAGTTCATCGCTGCCGTGTGGTTCGCCGCGGCGATCACGCTGGCGGCGTTCCGCTTCATGCCGGCGATCGGGCCGTTCGCTTACCTGTGGCACGGGCCGATCCCCTATCTGCCGGTCAGCGATCTGTGGCAGCCGCATCTGATCCCGCGGCTGCGCGATCATGACGTGCCGCTGATCGACCTCGGGCACCTCGTCGGGCTGGTTTCGGCGCCGAGCTTTCATGCCGCATCGGGCGTGCTGCTGATCGCCTTCGCCTGGCGCCAGCCGCGCATCCGCGGGCTGCTGGTCGCGATCAACCTCGCAATGCTGCTCGCCACGCCGGTCGAAGGGACGCATTACCTGACCGACATGATCCTCGGCGTGCTAGTTGCGGTCGCCGCACTTTCGCTGGTCGCCGGCCTGCGTGCCTGGCCGGCGCGCGCGCCGATTGCGTCCAGCCGGGGCAACGGTCTGCGACCGGCACAATTACCCTGAACCGCGCACGGAAAGGCGGCGTCAGCGCCCCTGGGCGCGCCAGCGCTTGATCGTGCGGGCGATGATCGCGTCCTCGCCGCCAACGTCACGCCACAATTCGGAGAACAGGGGATCGCCCGAGGCCGGCCGCTTGGCTTCGTCCAGCGTGTCGAAGGCAACCCGGATCGGCACCGCGACGCCTTCTCCGCAGATGATGCACTCGCGATTCCGGAGCGCGGGGATCGAATCGAGGAAGCCGCGCGCGCCCTCCGGCATTGCCGCGCGGACGAACGCCTGGTCACGATCGTTGTTGAGGCGCATCGAGATGATCGTGCCGCATTGCGACAGCACGCCCTCCGCGAGGTCCGACGGACGCTGCGTGATGAGCCCGAGCGAAACGCCGTATTTGCGCCCTTCCTTGGCGATCCGGCTGAGGATGCGGCCGACCGAGGACTTTTCGGCCATGTCGTCGCTGGGGATGTAGCGGTGCGCTTCCTCGCAAACCAGCAGGATCGGCCGCTGCGGCTCGTTGCGCGACCAGATCGCGAAATCGAACACCATCCGGCTGAGCACCGAAACCACCACCGAGGTGATCTCCGACGGCACGCCCGACACATCGATGATCGAGATCGGCTTGCCGTCGCCGGGCATACGGAACACGCGGGCGATGAAATCGGCCATCGTGTCGGCGACCAGCATGCCGGAGAACATGAAGCCGTAGCGCGGATCGGCCTTGATCTCCTCGATCTTGGTCTTGAGCCGCAGATAGGGCGCGGTATCGCCGGCGCGATCCATCTTGCCCATTTCGAGCTGGATCAGGTTGGTGAGATCGCTGAGCAGATAGGGCACCGGCGCGTCGACCGTCAGCTTGGCGATCTCCTGCCCCACGCGCCCCTTGGCGCGCGCGGCGAGCAGGCACTTGGCGAGCACGTCGGCATCGATCTGGCGATCGGAGCCCTTGGTGGTGAGGAACACCTCGCAATGTTCCTCGAAATTCATCAGCCAATACGGCATCTGCAGATTGCCGACGTCGTAGATCGCGCCGCTATGCTTGAACGCTGCGGCATATTCGCCATGCGGATCGATCATCGCGATATGGCCCTGCGGCGCTCGCTCGCAGATGCGATGGAGCAGCAGCGCCGCCGCCGTCGATTTGCCGGTGCCGGTCGAGCCGAGCAGCGCGAAATGCTTGCCCAGCAAGGCATCGACATAGAGTGCGGCGCGCACGTCCGCGGTGGGATAGACCGTGCCGATCTCGATATGCGCGCGATCCTCGGCGGCGTAGATCTGCTGCAGATCGGCGGTCGAGACCGGAAAGACGACGCAGCCCGGCTGCGGATAGCGCGTCACACCGCGGCGGAACTTGTAGAGCTTGCCGGTCAGCCGCTCCTCGTCGCCCTCGCCAAGGAAATCGACCTGCGCGGCGATCCGGCCATCCTTGTGGTCGAGCAGCTTGAGCGAGCGGACGTTGGCGATCAGCCACGAGCCGCCGACGCGCATCTTGACCTGGCTGCCGACCTGGCCGGCGCTGGCGACGACCGCGTCGGTCGACAGCGCAGCCTCGTCGACCGCGGCGATATCGAACACCACCTGTCCGCCGGACCCGGCGATATCCGAAACGGCGCCGATCCCGCGCACCGATGTGGTGCCGGGCAAGCCCTCGACGGTCGTCGGCGGTGCGGCCGCGGCCGGCTCGAAGCCACGCGGATTCATCTGGTCGATCATACGGGTCGCCTCTCCCGGGTCCATCGCCGGGACGATTGCACGCCAACAGTAAAGATAAGGTTTTGCCGGCGAGCGAACGGGCCCGGGACGGCGCGCCGCCCCCGCGCTATCGCCGCCGTGCCACCCAGCCGGCGGTCCAGCCGAGGCCGACCGCCATTGCGATCACGGTCAACCCATAAGGGATAGAGCGATCCTCCGCGCTCGCCGCGACGAACCGCTCGAAGCCCGATTTGCGGATGTGGATCGTGCGCGTCGCCACCGCGAGGACACGGCCGTCGCGCACCAGGAAGGTTTCCGCGGTGAAGCGACCGACCGGCACGCGCGCGGGAATCTGGATGCGCGCGCGATACAGAACGCCATCGGCGATCTCGACCGCATGAGGCACGTCGACGTACAGCCCCTGCTTGGCCTTGAGCGACACCAGGCCGGCGGCGAAGCGGTTCTGCTCGTCGATCGGCGCGGTCGATGCCGGGGAAAGCTGCAGGCTGTCGAGCCCGAGCTCGTAGATCGCGCGTGTGCGATCGTCGAGCAACTGGTCGACCGGGCGCGACGACGCGACCGCATAATAAGACGGCGCCGAGCGATAGCGCAGGCTATCCGCATTCATCCAGATGCCGGCGATCTTGCGCTTTTCGCGCACCGTCACCGATTGCACCGGCCCGCGCACGACGACGATGATGTCGGCAGGCTTGTCGTCGGGGCCGGGGGTGCGCCCACCGGGATAGAGGATCGCACCGAACAGCAGCAATTCGGCGCCGGTGAAACTGTAGGCGATATCGATCGTGCGCTGCGATACGTCCGGCACCAGCGTCGGCTTGGCCGCGCCGACCAGCAAGGGGGCGAGCGCCAGCACGGCGAAAGGCTTGAGCGGCCTCATGTTACGTCGACCGAGAACAGGTCGGTCGGCCGCCACCCCAGCCCGATCGCCATCCGGGCAGCGACGATCAGCACCATCAGCGCAAGCGCGAGGCGGAGATATTCCGGCTTGATCCGCGTTGCCAGCCGCACGCCGACCTGCGCGCCAGTGACCGAGCCGACCAGCAGCAGCGCGGCGAGCACGATATCGACCGATTTGGTGCCGGTGGCGTGCGCCATGGTCGCCGCCGCGGTGACGAACAACGTCTGGAACAGCGAGGTGCCAACGACCACCTGGGTCGACATGCCGAGCAGATACAGCATCGCCGGGATCAGGATGAAGCCGCCGCCGATCCCGAGCAGGGTCGTGAGAATGCCGGTGAAGCAGCCGAGCAGCAGCGGCGCGAGCGGAGAGATATAGAGGCCGGAGCGATAATAGCGCGTCCGAAGCGGCAGCGCGGCGACCAGCGGATGATGCCGCCGCTTGCGCGCCCGGGGCGCCTCTCCGGCGCGGATCGCGCCGATGCTCTGCAGCGATTCGCGCGCCATCATCGTGCCGATCGTGCCGAGCAGCACGACGTAGATCAGCGCGATCACGGTATCGATCTGCCCGGTCTGCTGCAGCCAGCGGAACAGCAGCGCGCCAAGCATCGCCCCGACGATGCCGCCGGCGACCATCGTCGCGCCCATCTTCACGTCGACGCCGTTGCGACGGAAATGCGCGAACACGCCCGATACGCACGATCCGGTCACCTGGCTGGCCGAGGTGGCGGCAGCGACCGTCGGCGAGATGCCGTAGACGATCAGCAGCGGCGTGGTGAGAAACCCGCCGCCGACGCCGAACATGCCCGACAACAGGCCGACGCCGCCGCCGAGCAGCACGATCACCAGCGCGTTGACCGAGAGATTGGCGATCGGCAGGTACACATCCATGCCGGCCAGCGATATCGCTTTCGCCCGCCCGGCGGAAGCCGCTGGATGACGCCGCGCGGCCGCGAGCAAAAGAAAAGGGCGACCGGTCGCGCCGATCGCCCTTTCCTTCATTTACGGCGAGGTCAGTTCTCGAGCTGATGCTCGAGCGTGATTTCCGCCTTGAACAGTTTCGAAACCGGGCAGCCGGCCTTCGCACCCGCCGCCAGTTCCTCGAACTCGTCAGCGGAAATGCCGGGCACTTTCGCCTTCAGGCTGAGCGCCGACCTGGTGATCGTGAAGCCGTCACCATCCTTGTCGAGCGTCACCTTGGCGTCGGTTTCCAGCGTGCCTTCGCTATATCCCGCGCGCGCCAGGGCGAAGCTCAGCGCCATGGTGAAGCAACTGGCATGCGCGGCGGCGAGCAATTCCTCCGGATTGGTGCCCTTCTCGTTTTCGAAGCGCGTGCCGAAACCGTAATATTGGTCCGCCAGCACACCCGATTGGGTCGAGACGTGGCCCTTTCCGTCCTTGCCGAAGCCCTCGTAACGGGCCGATCCGCTGCGTGTCGTCATGCCGGTTGCTCCACCTGTTTCGCCGTTACCGGCACTCGGCATTGCCCTTGTCGATCGCCTGACCGAGCACCGCGCCGCCGGCTGCGCCGAGCAGGGTGCCGATCGTGGCCGACCCGCCCGGCGCGATCAGGTTGCCGAGCACGCCGCCGGCAAGGCCGCCGACGATCAGTCCTGTCGTGCCATCGTCGCGTTTGCAATAATAGCGGCCGTCCGAACCGCGATAGATCGTGTCGTCGCGGCTGAGATGGCGGGGGTGATAGCGATCGCCGCTGCGATAATGGCGATAGGCATCGTAGCTGCCGCTCGGCGCCTGGCTGTAATAGCCGGGGCCGCGGCTGCCGTACCCGTCACTGGCGCAGGCGCCGAGCGCGAGCATCGAGCCGGCGCCGATTGCGAGAATAAGCTTGTTCATTTCAGGTCTCCCCTGTCGGGAGCCGACGGCCTTTCATATGCCGCACCGCCGGCCGGTGATCTTCAGCGGCAGTGCGTCTTGCTGTCGAGCGCGTGGCCGACGAGCGCGCCGCCGGCGGCACCGAGCACGGTGCCGGTGGTGCGATCGCCATGGGTATCCACGGTACGGCCGAGCAACGCGCCCGCCACACCGCCGACAACGGTGCCGACCGTGCCGTCCGACTTGCGGCAATAGCGCCGCCCGTCGCGTCCGCGCCATTCCTTATAGGCATAGTGACGCTGGTGATGGCGATAATGGTGCTGCGCGACAGCGCTGGTCGCCGGCAGCACCGCGGCTGCTGGCATGGCGACCGCGGCAATGCCAATCGCAAGGATTGCGTTCTTCATCGTGACACTCCCTTATGGTCTCATCGAACTTGATATCGGAAGCGTAACGCTCGCTTGGCGAGGGGGTTGCATGAACCGAAAACAACATTCCATTCATCGTATCGGCGACTCGACCCTTGTGTTGCAAAATTGCAACATTACATCCGACACACAGTCTTAAGGGGCCAGCATGAACCTCGAAAAATTCACCGACCGCGCCAAGGGCTTCCTGCAATCGGCGCAAACCGTCGCGATCCGCATGAACAACCAGCAGATCACGCCGGAACACCTCCTCAAGGCGCTGCTCGAGGACGAGCAGGGCATGGCAGCCGGGTTGATCCAGGCGGCCGGCGGCGATCCCAAGCGCGCCGTCACTGAGACCGATCTCGCGCTGTCGAAGCTGCCCGCCGTTTCCGGCTCGGGCGCGCAGCAGCCGCCGGGGCTCAACAACGATGCCGTGCGCGTGCTGGACCAGGCCGAGCAGGTGGCAGCGAAGGCGGGGGACAGCTATGTCACCGTCGAGCGGTTGCTGCTGGCGCTCGCGCTGTCGCTCAACACCGCGGCAGGCAAGGCGCTGAAGGCGGCGGGCGTTACGCCCGAGGGGCTCAACGCCGCGATCAACCAGCTTCGCGGCGGCCGCACCGCCGACACCGCGTCCGCCGAGGATCGCTACGACGCGCTCAAGAAATTCGCCCGCGACCTCACTGAGGCGGCGCGCGCCGGCAAGCTCGATCCCGTCATCGGCCGCGACGAGGAAATCCGCCGCACCGTGCAGATCCTCGCGCGGCGCACCAAGAACAATCCGGTGCTGATCGGCGACCCCGGCGTCGGCAAGACCGCTATCGCCGAGGGGTTGGCGCTGCGCATCGCCAATGGCGACGTGCCCGACACGCTCAAGGACCGCCAGTTGATGGCGCTCGACATGGGCGCGCTGATCGCCGGCGCCAAATATCGCGGCGAGTTCGAGGAGCGCCTGAAGGGCGTGCTCGATGAGGTGAAGGGCGCGGAGGGGCAGATCATCCTGTTCATCGACGAGATGCACACGCTGATCGGCGCCGGCAAATCCGAAGGCGCGATGGATGCCGGCAACCTGCTCAAGCCCGCCCTCGCCCGCGGTGAGCTGCATTGCATCGGCGCGACGACGCTCGACGAATATCGCAAGTACGTCGAAAAGGACGCCGCGCTCCAGCGCCGCTTCCAGCCGGTGTTCGTCGGCGAGCCGACGGTCGAGGACACCATCTCGATCCTGCGCGGGCTGAAGGAAAAATACGAGCTCCACCACGGCGTGCGGATCACCGACGGTGCGATCGTTGCGGCGGCGACCTTGTCGAACCGCTACATCACCGACCGCTTCCTCCCCGACAAGGCGATCGACCTGATGGACGAGGCGGCGAGCCGCATCCGCATGGAAGTCGAGTCGAAGCCCGAGGAGATCGAGACCCTCGACCGCCGCATCATCCAGCTCAAGATCGAGCGCGAGGCGCTGCGCAAGGAAACCGACGACGCCTCGAAGGATCGCCTCGGCCGTCTCGAGGAGGAACTCGCCGACCTCGAGGAGCAATCGGCGGCGCTGACCGAGCGCTGGCAGGCCGAGAAGGTCAAGATCCAGTCCGAAGCCAAGCTCAAGGAACAGCTCGACGCCGCGCGCCTCGAACTGGAGCAGGCGCAACGCGCGGGCGATCTCGCGCGCGCCGGCGAGCTTTCCTACGGCACCATCCCCGCGCTCGAAAAGCAGGTTGCCGAGGCGCAGGGCGCGTCGGAGGGCGCGATGCTGCGCGAGGAAGTGACCGAGGACGATATCGCCGGCGTGGTCAGCCGCTGGACCGGCATTCCCGTCGACCGGATGATGGAAGGCGAGCGCGAGAAGCTGCTCCATATGGAGGAGGCTCTGGCCAAGCGCGTCATCGGCCAGGCCGATGCGGTGAAGGCGGTGTCCACCGCCGTGCGCCGCGCGCGTGCCGGGCTGCAGGATCCGAACCGGCCCTTGGGCTCGTTCCTGTTCCTCGGCCCGACCGGCGTCGGCAAGACCGAGCTGACCAAGGCGCTCGCCGAATTCCTGTTCGACGATCCCAACGCCATGGTCCGCATCGACATGAGCGAGTTCATGGAGAAGCACGCCGTTGCTCGCCTGATCGGCGCGCCTCCGGGCTATGTCGGTTATGAGGAGGGCGGCGTTCTAACCGAGGCGGTTCGTCGGCGCCCCTATCAGGTGGTGCTGTTCGACGAGGTCGAGAAGGCGCATGGCGACGTGTTCAACGTGCTGCTGCAGGTGCTCGACGACGGCCGGCTGACCGACGGCCAGGGCCGCACGGTCGACTTCACCAACACGCTGATCATCCTCACCTCCAACCTCGGCAGCCAGTATCTGTCCAACATGACCGAGGGCCAGAAGGTCGAGGAGGTCGAGCCGCAGGTGATGGAGATCGTCCGCGCGCATTTCCGCCCGGAATTTTTGAACCGGCTAGACGAGATCATCCTGTTCCACCGCCTCGACGCCGAGCATATGGGCCCGATCGTCGACATCCAGGTCGCCCGCGTCCAGAAGCTGCTGGCCGATCGTAAGGTGACGCTAGACCTGACGGACGCCGCGCGCGCCTGGCTCGGCCGCGTCGGCTACGATCCGGTCTATGGCGCGCGCCCCTTGAAACGCGCGGTGCAGAAATATCTGCAAGACCCGCTCGCCGACCTGATCCTCAAGGGCGAGGTCAAGGACGGCGCGACGGTGAAGGTCGATGAAGGTGACGGCGGCCTGACGCTCGCTGTCGCCTGAGATGTCATGACACTCGATGGGGCCGGCGGGCAACGCCGGCCTCATTATCTGTGACAGTTCTGCTGCTCAGCCGCCGCCGTTGACCGGCACCTGAACCTGACCGCGCTCGATTTCCATCCGATCGGACGCGCGCTGGGCTTCCCATTCGCTGCGATGCATGCAGACGCGCTTCTTGCGGATCAGCGAGCCGAGCTCACCCGACGTTTCGCAGGTGATCGGGTCATCGGCTTTTGCCGTTGCCGTCTTCGTCGGCTTCGCGGTCGCCGTAGAAGCGTCAGCGGCCTGCCCCGGCACACCCGCACCCAAAGCCAAGATCATCAGAAGAGGGACCATCTATCTCGCCACTCCGATCATATATGGTTTGCCGGAACACCGGGAACCGACTGGTTTAACCGCTTGGGAATCATATCGAACGCAATCGTGACGCGCTCTCCCATTATGCTCGGATTGGTACCATGCCACATACATGAGGGCAAGAGAACGAGTCTGCCCGGTTTTGGCTCGACGGTCCGTAACGGCGCAATCTCCAGACCGAGATTTTCCGGCCCGCCGCCGAGCCATAAATGCCCCGCGAGACCCGACAGCATTTCGGGAACCTCGATGTAGAGAACCCCGCTCAACCATCCCTGGGGGTGGTGATGGGCGCTGTGATAGCCGTCCCCGGTCAGCCGCACCGACCAGCTTCCCGCAAAGCGCGCCGCGGCGTCGCGATCCTGGCGAAGCAAAGGGTGCGCGGCATCGGCGGGCGGCATCGCCCGAGCAAATGCCGCGACTTCGGCACGCACCAGTTCGCGCGCCGCGGCGATCGCCGGACTGATCCGCGCAAGCAGCGGGCCATCCGTCTGACTGCCATGGCGGACCGACTGGTTGAGGAACCGCCCTGAGCGGTCATGGAGAGCACGCAACTCGCGCCTCAATCCGGGGAGATCGAGCCGGTTCGGATCGAGATCGACGACGTGGGTCGCCTTCCCGTCGCAATCGAGCCAGTCGGCCCGGACGTCACCGGTCGCTCGCCAAATGAGCCAGGCATAAGGCCAGGCCTCCGCGTCGCCGGGCTGGCCCAGCAGCGGTTCGATCTCTGCGCGCGCCGCATCGAGCGCGCCTCTGCGAATCAAATGTCTGGCGCGGCGAATGCGATGGCCCGGCTCGTCAACCGGCGCCAGCCGATCGAACCGTTCCGCCGCACGATCGAGGTGGCGCAGCTCATCCTCGGCGACGGCGTCTAACAGCGCGAACGGCCGCGGATCGCCCGTCCGCGCAACGGCCCGGTCAATATAGGCGCGCGCCTCGGCCGGATGCTCGGCGTCCAGCAGCAGGTCGATCGCCACCAGATCGGGATCGATCGACTGGCCGAACGCGGCGATGGCCCGATCGAGTGTCGAAAGCGCGCGGTCGGGCTGACCGACCATCGAGGCGAGCTGCGCGAACTGCCGGTGTCCCTGGTACCAACCGTGGTTCACCGCCAGCATGCGGTCTAGTTCGTCAAGGGCCTGCAGGCCGTCGCCCTCGGCATAACGCGCCGACGCGAGCGCGAGACGCAGTTCGGCGTCGCCCGGGCGGTGAGCGATCGCTTCCAGAAAGTTTCGAACGGCCGGCAAGCCGGCCTCCAGCCGAACATAAGCAAGCGTCCGCCGGATGCCGACATCTTCGGGCGCCCGTGCCAGGGCGCGCTCCAGAAGGTCGACCGCCTTGTCGCGGCGATCGCACGCGCGCCACAGGAGTGCGAGCCACTGCGCCGCCCGCACGTCGCCGGGGTGACTGCGCAAAAACCGCTCTACGGCGTCGATTGCGGGTTGCTCGTCGCCGGCGGCGAGCGCGCGTTCAGCCATTTCATAGACCGTCGCCGGGACGCCGGGGACGGCCGGATCGCTCACCGGTCCCGCGATCCCGCAACGAGGCGATCGGGGCACCGGGTGGATGGCATCAGCGCGGCGCCACCGCGGGGATCGACTCGTCTTCGAGCGAATAGCCGAAACGGTCGATCCACGGGGCAAGTGTCGGGATCACCGGTTCGAGGAAATCGCGATACCGCCGCCATCGGCCGGCAGCGCGGGTGTAGACGGGTTCGGTCACCTGCGAATAGCTGGCCGTGCGCACCGTGCCGCGCGAGCGCGCCGCATGGCGGTGATCGAATTCGGCGTCGAGGCTCGCAAAGCCCAGCCAGTCGAACAGCGGCGCCAGTTCGCGATGCTGATCGGCAACAAGACGTTCGTAGATCACCGTGTGGACGGGCAGATCGAAAATCTCGCGCGCCTTTTGCCAATTGGTGAAGGTGAGATCGTAAAGCGCCGCGGCATCGCCGAGATCGAGAAAGTTCGCCATCGCCGCATTGGTACGAAAATTGGTGATAAAGCAGCTCAGCAAGACGTCGCACGGGTGCCGCAGGATCAGCACAAAGCGTGCTTCCGGAAACAGGCGCCGGATAGCCGGCACCTTGTTGAGGTGCATCGGGTGCTTGTCGATGACGAGGGTGTCGGCGTCGAGCGGCCCGCAAGTCGCGACCTTGACGAAATAGGAGTCGCGTGCCCGCCGGATTGCCGCCTCGTCGAGCGACGGCAGCGCCTCCGTCCCGCCGAGCTCTGCTTCGATCTCGCCGATGAAGGGCTCTTCTTCGAGGACGAGGGTGTTCTCCTCGGCCATCAGCATCGTATCGAGCAAGGTTGTGCCGGATCGCGGGAAGCCGACAAGGAACACCGGCGTTCGATAGGGGCTCTCAGGATCGACGGAGGTCCAACTGGCGGCCCATTCCGGCGTGACCGACTCGATATCATTGCGTATCATATCGCGATATTGGCGAGCGCGATCCAGCGGCCTCGACGGCTCGGCGCGCCAGTGATCGTTCATTGCCTGAAACGCCTCGATCGCTTCATCATGGCGACCGAGTCGATCGAGCAGTACGCCGCGCAGATGGAACTTGCGGCCGGGCACGACGACATCGCCCGATCGCTCGAGTGCGGCATAAGCGCCGGCGAAATCGCCGCCGCGCTTCAGGATCAGCGCGTCGATATAGGCAATCGACTCCGCATCGATGCCGGCGGCCTCCGCCCGGGCACGAAGCGGATCGAGTTCGTCCTCGCGGTTCATCCGCTCATACACCGAGCCAAGGCCGACGAACGGAGGCCCCAGCGCCGGATCGATCGCCAGCGCCGCTTCGTAGGCGCGCTCCGCATCGGCATAATCGTTGTATCGCGCGGCTTCATGGCCGAAGTCGGAAAGGATGGCGGCGTCCGATGGTGCGGCCCGTGCGGCTTGGCGCATCGCCGCATAAGCCTCGTCCTCACGACCGGACACTCGATACAGCGTGTAGCGCGCCAGATGCGGCGCGGGATCATATGCATCATCGGCGATCAGGCCATCGAACACCGCTTCTGCCTCGTCGATGCGCCCCAGTTCATAAAGACCATTGGCGAGATTGAGCCGCACCGGTCGAGCCTCCGGCGCGAGTTCGATTGCTCGCTCGAGCGCCTGCACTGCGCCGTCGAAATCATCCCCTCCACGACGAGCGTTGCCGAGATTGTTCCACGCCTCCCAATCGTCTGATCGCTTGTTGACGACATGATCATAAAACCGGATGGCCGTATCGAAATCGCCGTCTTCCTGCGCGAGGAAACCACCGAGCCGCGCCAGCCGCAGGCTCTCGTCGCGGAAAGCGTGCGCGAGTTCGCAAATCCTGCGCGCGTCAGCGAGACGCCCAAGATGATACAGCGCCTCCGCCAGATTCGCGCGGATCACCAGATCGTTCGGGAAATGCGCGTTGGCATCCTGCAGATAATCGGCGGCGCGGGCAAATTCGCGGCGATGAAATTCGACCGCGCCGGCAAGCGCCGACAGGACCGGCGTGCTGATATTCTGCGCCCGCGCCTGCGCCGCGAGTACCGCCGCTTCATCCAGCCGCCCTGAGCGCGCGGCCTGCCCGATCCTTTGAATAACGACATCCGCGGCTGCTGAAGCCATGCACATTTTCCTAAAAAAAAGGCGGCGACCCCTTGGGGATCGCCGCCAGAATAGAGCCAGGAACAGCTAATTAAAAGTTCAGCGTGATCCCGGTGAAGATGTACCGGCCGAGCGCATCGTAGGTGCCCGGATAAGTGTTGCCGTTACACACGACGCTGGCGCAACCGCTGTTCGTCGACGACGACGTGACCAGCGGCGGCTGGCGATCGAGCACGTTGTTCGCACCCAGGCGCCACGAGAGATGCTCGCCCAGATCCGCCGTCAGCGTAACGTCGAAGTAGCTCTGCGCACCGATCTTCGCATCCTGCGGGTAGATCAGCGAGCTATTCAGCGTCGAGCTCGGGTTGAGATATTCAACCTTCACCGACGACAGGTAACGCCACTGCGCCGACAGCCCGATGCCGCCCGGGGTCCGGAAGGTCGCACGCAGCTTGTGCCGCCACTTGGGCAGCGGATTGCCGCACGTCGGGCCGTAATAACCAGCACAATCATACACGTCAGTGAGGCCGTTATCGGTCTTGAACTTGTCGAGCGCCGTGCCGACGAAGCTCAGCGAGAGCGAGCCGATACCGCCGAGCTCGTGCGCATAGCTGCCGTTGAACTCGAAGCCCGTGGTCTTAACCGAACCGACATTGTGATTGATGTCGGTGACATAGCCATCCGACGTCAGCCACAGCGAACCCGCCGCGTTGCGATGGATGAGATCGCACGCCGTGGGGTTCCCCGTGGTGGTGCAGGATGCGACGATCGCGTCCGCGCCAAACTGCTGAATGGCGTCCTTCACCTTGATGTCAAAATAATCGACACTCAGCATCAAGTTGGGAACCCAATGCGGCTGAAGCACGATACCCAGGCTCTTGGTGGTCGACTTCTCCGGATTGAGGTCCGGGTTGCCGCCGATCAGGCCGTTATACTGCGCAGCCGGGTTTGCCGGCGTACCACCAGCGACGCCTTGCAGCGCGCAATTGGCCGAGACCGAGCTCTGCGCGGCGCACGGATCGCTCACACCATCAAGCGCGACGATCTGCGGCGCGAACAGCTCTTCGATGTTCGGCACACGAACGGCACGGTTGTAGCCGCCGCGAATCTTGATGTCCGAGATCGGCGCGAAGTTGAGATTGAGCTTGTAGGTATTGGTGTTGAACGTGCGCCCGTTCGAGATCTTGTAGTGCGAATAACGATAGCCGCCATCGAACGACAGGTCGTAGATGAAGCTATCGTGGACGATCGGCACGTTGAGCTCGCCGAACACCTCGGTCACGTTGTAGCTGCCCTGGGTGAACTTGGTCGGCGCACCCTGGCCCGAGAGATCGCCGGTTTCGAACTCGTTGTCCGGCGTCAGCTGGAGCTTCTCCACCCGATGCTCGGCACCAAGCGCGACATTGACGCCGTCGTCGGCCCAAGGCGACTTGATGCCATATTCGCCGAGCGAGCCGGTCAGCGTCGCGCTCTCGATCTGCTCGGAGGTATAGCCCTTGATGAAGCCCGTGCCGTTGACATAGGCAAGCGACGCAGCCGAAGGCGTACCGCCGAAGATATCGTAGGGCACGCAGTTGGCGTCGGTGCCAGCCGCAGTCGAGCGGCAGATCACCTTCTGCCCGGCCGAGTTCGTGACATAGTTATTCCCGGTATAGGTCGACGGCGCGAGCACCGCGTCCAGCGCATTGGTCAGACGCGCAACCGAGAATTCATTGTAGTAGGTCTGCTGGTAGTTGGTACGACCGTACTGATAGTAAGCGTCGTACGACCACGCCTTACCGAGATCGCCACGGCTGCCGAGCACGGCGCGATATGCGGTGTGCTGCAGATCGGCGACGCGCGGGCCGCCTTCAACATTACGCCGCAGCGGCTGGAAATAGGCGATATTGTACGGATCACCCGTCGACGGATCGTAATAGGTGAGCGGCGCAGCACCCGGATTCGTATTGTACGGCGCGCCTTCGGCCAGCGGGAACGTGCCGAGGTGGCCATTGATCAGGTTCGAATCCTGGCAGAGCACCGACGACTGCGCTCCCGACATCAGCGGGTTATCGCAGTTGATCGTCAGCGTGTTACCGAAATCACCCGACGGCGCGATCTGGGCCTTCGTCTCATCGTCCATGAACATGAATTCCATGTACGGATGAATCGCCGGCGTGATCTCGTAATCGGCGAAGGCACCAGCCGTGTAGCGGCGATCAGGACGCTGGAAATAGTTCAGCGGCGCATAGTTATAAAGGCCATAGGTTCCCGTATCGATCGTGCCCGGGCCAAGCGCCCCGATGGTCGACGAGGAGA
The DNA here is from genome assembly GCF_019880555.1 of Hephaestia mangrovi. Taxonomy (GTDB): domain Bacteria; phylum Pseudomonadota; class Alphaproteobacteria; order Sphingomonadales; family Sphingomonadaceae; genus Sphingomonas; species Sphingomonas mangrovi. The sequence goes on from NZ_JAINVU010000003.1 coordinate 162,025, forward strand.
CGTTTCCCGGCACGAAATAGAGCGCGTTGCCGCTGGGCGAGGTAGCCGAACCACCGCAGGCAAGCGTACTCGGGCTGCTCTTACTTCCCTGGATCGTGCACGCAGAATAATCACGACGCGACTGCAGGACCGGGTTGGCCTTGCGATAACCGAAATAGGCGGTCACGTGACCGCGGTCGCCATCGAGCGCGGCACCGAACGACGCGGTCGTGTCGAACTGCGCGCCATCGGTGGTCGTGCCGTCGGGATAGCCATATCCCGAAACGCCCGCTGCGGTCTTCGCGTCGAGCAGCGGCCGGATCAGGCTGTTGCGGTTGTTGTGATTGTAGATGCCGTAATTGGTGTCGAGCCGGAACCCGGTGAAATCGGTGTCCATCACGAAGTTGACGACACCCGCAACGGCGTCCGCGCCGTAGGTGGCCGAAGCGCCGCCGGTCAGCACGTCGACGCGCTTCACCAGCGACGACGGGATGAAGTTGAGGTCGGCCGCCGAAGAGGTCGAGTTCGGGTCACCAGTCATCAGACGGCGGCCGTTGATCAGAACCAGCGTGCGCGACGGCCCGAGACCGCGAAGGTCGACCGTTGCCGTGCCGGTGGCACCATTGGCAAGCGCGGAGCTCTGGCCCGCGACCACCTGCGGCAGCGAGTTCAGCAGGTCTTCGGTGCGGGTCGTGCCCGACAGCGAGATGTCCTGGCTGGTCACCGTGGTGATCGGCGAAACCGACTGCATGTTCGGCGACTGAATGCGCGAGCCGGTGACGATGATCTCGGGGGCTGGCGCGGTTTGATCGGCCGCTTGCGATGCATCCTGCGACGACGAGTCGGTGGTTTGCGCAAAGGCTGGCGCCGACACCAGCGCGAGGCCCAGAACGACCGGCGCGGCGCCGACCTTCAGGCCATTGATGAACTGCTGCTTGGTCAAGACAAGCTCCCTTTATCTCGATGTGAGTGTGGCCTGATGATCGCACGCCATCTTCGCCAATGGGCGCTTGATTGCTCTTGTGCAGATGCGCTGTAAATCGGAAATCCATGCTTTTGGGGGATTCCCGCTGGAGGTGTATCGAATTTGCAACATTGCCGCCGCTTGACAGCGTTGCCGAAATGCATGCCCATGCCGCGACGCAGAACAATGAGGCTGACCGATGAAGCATTTGCAGCTGATCGCCCTCGCGGCGTTGCTCGCACCGATGGTCGCTGCATCAGCAGCGGACAAGGGCAAGGATCCAGGCCAGGCGAAGGTGTTGCAGGACGTCGTCGCGTGCCGCGCGATCGCCGATTCCACGGCTCGGCTGGCATGTTATGACCGCGCCGCCACCGCGCTGGACCAGGCGGTGACCGCCGACCAACTCGTCGTCATGGACAAGGAGGCGGTGCGAGAGACGCGCCGCTCGCTGTTCGGCTTCTCGCTGCCCAGGATCGGGCTGTTCGGCGGCAGCGGCGGCGACAAGGAAGAAATGAAGCAGATCGATACCAGCGTGACGTCGGTCAGCCATGACATCGACGGCCGCATGGTGTTCGGCACGGCCGAAGGAGCGACCTGGCATCAGATCGACGACCGGCCGACCTTCGGCGTCAAGCACGGCACCAAAGTGACGATCAGCGTCGCATCGCTCGGCAGCTATTTCGCCAAGTTCGAGCGCGGCGTGCCGATCCGGGTGCGGCGCGACCGCTGACACACGCGGCCAAGCCGCAGCATTGCTGGCCGCGATCGTGCCATCGGCAACGCAAAAAGGGGCCGACATTGCTGTCGGCCCCCGGTCGCCGGACTTCGATCGGTATCGCACAGCCCGGTGAAGGGCGCGCAAGCCGATCAGGTTTCGGCGGCAGCCGGTGCAGGACCACTGGGGCGCCTGGCCGGCGGGTCGGTCACCGGGGCCGGTCGCCCGCACTCCCGGGAGAGCGCCGCGTTTCCGGCCTCGGCGGCCAGCTCGAAACTCAAGCCGAAGCTCGCGTTTCGCGCCTCGGTCTCGATCTGCCGTATCGGCCTTGCCTCCCCGTGAAGGGCGGCCGTGCCGTCCGGCCGATCATCGACCATCGCATCGCCGCCTCTGCGAACAGCCTTGGCGTTGCGTCGGACTGCCTCTTCGCCGCTTCGCTCGTTCGAACCGCTTGCGCGATCCTCTCGATCGGCCACGACGTGACCTGCACTCCTTCGATCGAAACCGCGTCAGTTTCCGTGAGGCACCAACCGTCTCGACCGCCGCAAGGTTTTGACGTTTCTGCGATTTCTCGCCGTCCCGTCATCCTCTTGCACAACCGATGCTGTCACCGTTGGCGAGTCGCGCCAACAGGAAAATGCGCGTCCGAACCTGTGGATAACGTGGATATCGTGCATAGCTGCCCGGCACGGCAAAAAGTGCGCGTCGCCGCGCCGCAAAACCTCGCTCGTCATTCGGCCACGGCTCTCTTGCTCAGCGGCGAAGCGGTGTTATGGTGCGCTATATCAGTTGCGAGGGGAATCAACGTGAAAATCAAGCTCTTGGTGCTTTCGGGCGCGGCAATCTGTGCGCTTGCAGCGCCCGCCTTGGCGCAGGCGCAATCGGCCGACACGGCGCTGCCGCAGGGCGTGCCGGTGTCGCAGCTGGTGCAGGACGTCAACATCCCCTTCACTCAATTCACGCTGGCCAATGGCCTGCGCGTGGTCGTCCATACCGATCACAAGGCGCCGGTGGTGGCGGTATCGGTCTGGTATCATGTCGGATCGAAGGACGAGCCGGCGGGGCGCACCGGCTTCGCGCATCTGTTCGAGCATCTGATGTTCGGCGGATCGGAACATAGCGACACGAGCTGGTTCCAGCCGATGCAGGCGATGGGCGCGACCGACATGAACGGCACGACCAATTACGATCGCACCAATTATTTCGAGACGGTGCCCAAAGCGGCGCTTGACCGCGCGCTGTTCCTCGAAAGCGATCGCATGGGTCACCTGCTCCCGGCGGTGACCCAGAAGAAGCTCGATATCCAGCGCGGCGTCGTCCAGAACGAAAAGCGCGGCGACGACAATCAGCCCGGCGGGCTGCTGCAATATTCAATCCAGCAGACGCTGTTCCCCGAGGGCAATCCCTATCACCACACCGTGATCGGCTCGATGAGCGATCTCGACCAGGCCAGCCTCGACGTCGTCAAGGACTGGTTCCGATCGCATTACGGCCCCAACAACGCCGTGCTGGTGCTGGCCGGCGACATCACCGCGGACGAGGCCAAGCCGCTGGTCGAGAAATATTTCGGCGACATTCCGCGCGGGCCGCAGTCGACCCCGGCGGCAGCCGAGGTGCCGACGCTGCCCGCGCCCGTTACCAAGACCTTCCACGACGAGGTTGCGACCACCACCCTCTCCCGCATGTGGGCGGTGCCGGGGATGACCGACAAGGATATGCCCGCGCTGCAAATGGCCGCGAGCGTGATCGGCGGCCTGGCCAGTTCGCGGCTCGACAATGCACTGGTCCGCGACAAGAAGACCGCGGTCCACGTCTCTGCCTATGTCCAGCCCTATGAGCGGGTCGGCGAATTCACCATCGAGGCGACCGTCAAGCCGGGCGTCGATCCGGCGGTGGTGGGCCAGCAGCTCGATCAGGTGATCGCCGATTTCCTGAAGAACGGGCCGACCGCGGACGAACTGCGCCGCGCCAAGACCGATGACGTCGCCTCGACGATCAAGGGGCTGGAATCGGTCGGCGGTTTCGGAGGCAAGGCCGTGACGCTGGCCTCGGGCGCGGTCTATGCCGACGATCCCGGCTTCTACAAGAAGGAGCTGGCCGCCGAAGCGGCGCTGACCCCGGCCGAGGTGCAGGCCGTGGCGAGGAAATGGCTGTCGCGGCCGGTGTTCGCCTTCACGCTCGAACCCGGCAAGCGCGGCGCTTATGAGGAATCGACGCTGGGTGGCGACAAGGCCGGCGCCGGCCAGGGCGCCACGGTGACGGCCGCGACCGCCGCCAGCGCCGCGACGCCGACCGCCAAGGGCGTCGATCGCTCGCAGCTGCCGCCGGTCGGCCAGATCGCCGATCTCGATTTCCCCACCGTCGAACACGCCAAGCTGGCCAACGGCATCCCGGTGTTGTTCGCCCACCGGTCGGGCGTGCCGGTGGTGCGCGTGGCAATCGATTTCAACGCCGGCAACGCCGCCGACCCCAAGAGCGCGCTCGGCACCCAGGCATTCATGCTGTCGATGCTCGACGAAGGCACCGACAAATATGGCTCGACCCAGATCGCCGAAGCCAAGGAAAATCTGGGCGCGGACATCGTCGCGTCACCGAGCATGGACCGATCGGGCGTCTATCTGTCGGCGCTTGCCCCCAACCTGGCGCCGTCACTCGACCTGATGTCGGATATCGTGCGGCACCCGGCGTTCGCGCCGGCCGAGGTGGATCGGGTGCGCGGCCAGCAGCTCGCGGCGATCGCCGAGGAAACCAAGCAGCCGATCGGCCTTGCGCTGCGAACGTTGCCGCCGCTGCTCTACGGCAAGGATCATCCCTATGGCGTGCCGTTCCGCGGCCTGGGCGATCCCGCGGTGGTCGGCAAGCTGACGCCGGCCGAGCTCCGGGCTTTCCACGACGATTGGCTGCGCCCCGACGACGCGACGATCTTCGTCGTCGGTGATACCACGCTGGCGCAGGTGATGCCGCTGCTCGAAAAGAGCTTCGGCGATTGGCGCTCGTCCGGCGCTAAGCCGGTCAAGGACTTTAAGACGCCGATCGCGCCGCAGCAGGGCCGGATCCTGCTGCTCGACCGGCCCAACACGCCGCAATCGCTGATTTTCGGCGGCGAAGTGCTGCCGGTGAAGGGCACCGACGATCTGGTGCCGCTGATGCAGGCGAACGAGGTGCTCGGCGGCTCGTTCCTCGCGCGGCTCAACATGGATCTGCGCGAAACGAAGCATTGGTCGTACGGCGTATCGGGTTTCATCAGCCGCGTGCAGCATGACGTGCCCTATCTGATCTATGCGCCGGTGCAGGCCGATCAGACCGGCCCGTCGATCGCGGCGATGCGCAGCGACATGCAGGATTTCCTCAGCGGCAAGGGCGTCACCCCGGCCGAGCTGACCCGCACGATCGACGGCTCGATCCGCGAGCTTCCCGGCGAGTTCGAGACGGCCGAGGCGGTGATGGGCGGCATGGAAGCCAACGCACTCTACGGCCGTCCCGACAATTATTACGAGACGCTGGCGAGCAAATATCGCGCGCTCACCGCGCCGCAGCTCGACGCCGCGGCCAAGGCGGCGATCGATCCGTCGAAGCTGACCTGGGTGGTGATCGGCGATGCCGCCAAGGTGAAGCCGCAGCTTGACTCGCTGGGCATCCCGGTAGAGGTGGTGAACAGCACACCTTAACGCGAACGTAAAGTAAGGAGAGACTCGAATGGCCGATGTCGATGGCACCTGGGAATGCGTCACCAAGTCTCCGCTCGGTGACCAGAAATCGACCCTCACCGTGAAGAGTGACGGCGACAGCTTCACCGGCACCAATTCGGGCGCGATGGGATCAGCCGATGTCGTCGACGGCAAGGTCGCCGGCAACACGATCAGCTGGAAGATGAACATGACGGTGCCGATGCCGATGACGCTCGAGTGCGAAGCGACGATCGACGGTGATACGCTCACCGGTACCGTCGGCGCCGGCGCCTTCGGCAGCTTCCCGATGACGGGCACGCGCGCGGGCTGAAGCGCCGTTTTGCTGTCCGGTTAGACGAGGGCCCGCGCTTCATCCGTGAAGCGCGGGCCCTTGTTGCTTGCGGCCCCGGCACGCGGCATGCTGCCCCCGGCCGATCATGGCCGCAAAGGGGACCGACGCGCATGCACAAAGCCTGGTGGGCGGCCACCGCCCTGGCCGCGATCGTCATCGCCCAGCCGGCGATCGCTCAACAGCAATATGACGAGCGGCCGACGAGCCTCACCACGCCGACCGCCGGGTTCGATTACAGCCGCCGCGTCGTCGACATCCCGATGCGCGACGGCGTGAAGCTGCACACCGTGATCCTGATCCCGAAGGGCGCAAAGGACGCCCCGATCCTGATGACGCGCACGCCCTATAACGCCGAAGGCATGGCGGGCGACCCGGCAACCGCATCGATGGAAGAAGCGCTGCAGGGATACGACAATGCCGCCGACGTGATCGCGCGGGGCGGCTATATCCGCGTGCTGCAGGACGTGCGCGGCAAATACGGATCGGAAGGCATCTACATGATGAACCCGCCGCTCCACGCAACGGCGCTGAACCCGACCAAGACCGACGATTCGACCGACACGTCCGACACGATCGACTGGCTGGTCAAGAACCTGCCCGAATCGAACGGCAAGGTCGGCATCCTCGGCATCTCCTACGATGGCTTCACCTCGCTGATGCCGCTGATCGATCCCAACCCCGCACTCAAGGTCGCGGTGCCGATGAATCCGATGGTCGACGGCTGGCGCGGCGACGACTGGTTCCACAACGGCGCCTTCCGCGAGACGATGCTGCCCTACATCTGGGAGCAGGAAGCGACGCCCGACAATTCGGCCGGCTTCACCGACACCGCTTACGACGATTACGACGTCTATCTGCGCGCCGGATCGGCGGGCGCGATCGCCAAAGCGCACGGCCTCGATCAGGTCGGCTTCTGGCGCAAGATCCACGAGCACCCGGCCTATGATTCGTTCTGGCAGGATCAGGCGATGGACAAGATCCTCGCACACCAGCCGCTCAAGGTGCCGACGATGATCGTCGCCGGGCAATGGGACCAGGAGGATATCTACGGCGCGATGGCGGTCTATGCCGCGCTCGAGCCGAAGGACGCCGGCAACGATATGGTCTATCTGTCGCTCGGCCCCTGGTATCACGGCCAGGAGATCGGCGACGGCAGCGCGCTGGGCGCGATCAAGTTCGGCAGCGACACCGCGAAATGGTGGCGCTGGCATGTGCTGGCGCCGTTCCTCGCGCATTACCTGAAAGGCGATGCGATGGATGTCGCGCCCGTAACCGCCTATCGCACCGGCGCCGACCAATGGCAGCAGCTCAAGGCCTGGCCGATCGTGCCTGACGAGGCCGAGACGCCGCTCTACCTCAAGCCCGGCGGCGCGCTTGGCTTTTCGGCCGACCCCTCTGGCGACGCGACGATATCCTACATTTCCGATCCGGCGCATCCGGTGCCGTATCGCGTGCGGCCGGTGGTCAGCCGCTCGGGCACCAATTCAACCTGGCGGCGCTGGCTGGTCGACGATCAGCGCGGCGTATCGGCGCGGCCCGACGTGCTGACCTTCACCAGCGGCGTGCTGACCCAGCCGGTGACGATCGCCGGGCAGCCGGTCGTCCATCTCAACGCCGCAACCACCGGCACCGATGCCGATTGGGTGGTCAAGCTGATCGACGTCTATCCCGATCGCGTGCCAGGCGACGAGGCGATGGGTGGCTATGAACTCGCGGTGGCGATGGACATCTTCCGCGGGCGCTATCGCGAAAGCCTGGCCGAACCGCACCCGATCCCGGCCAACACGCCCGAAACCTATTCGTTCGCCCTGCCCAATGCGAACCACGTCTTCCTGCCTGGACACCGCATCATGGTGCAGGTGCAATCGAGCTGGTTCCCGCTCTACGATCGCAACCCGCAGACCTACGTGCCCAACATCTTCGACGCCAAGCCGGCGGATTATGTGACTGCGACGCAATCAGTGACGGTTTCGGGCCCCGACCAGAGCCGGATCGACCTGCCGGTGGTGAAATGACCGAGGCGCGCGCCGCGATCCTGCTGGTTTGCCTGGGCAATATTTGCCGCTCGCCGTTGGCCGAAGCGGCACTGCGCGAGGCGGCCGACCGCGCCGCGATCGAAATTATCGTCGACTCGGCGGGCACCGGCGGCTGGCATGCGGGCGATCCGCCGGACCGCCGCGCCCAGGCGATGGCGCGCGAACATGGCATCGACATTTCCGGCTATCGCGCCCGCCAGGTGACGCGCGACGATTTTACCCGGTTCACGCATATCTTCGCGCTCGACAGCGACAATCTCGCCGATCTCGATGCCCTGACGCCGCCCGAGGCGACGGCCGAGCTCGGCTTGTTGCTCGACCTCGTGCCGGGGCGCGAAGGCGAGAGCGTCGCCGATCCCTATTACGGCGGCCCCGAAGGCTTCGCCGCGACCTGGGCCGATGTCAGCGCCGCCGCCCACGCGCTGGTCGTTCGCCTGACGGCGTGAGCGCGGACGCGATCATCGAACGATTGGCCGGCGCGGCGGTCGTCGAGCGCACGCCGATGGCGGGCGGCGATCTCTCCGGCGTCGCCCAGGCGACGCTTGCCGACGGCCGCACGATCGTCGCCAAATCGGGGCCATCGGTGGCCAGCGAAGCGCGGATGCTCGCCGCGCTGGCCGCGAACGGCGCGCCGGCGCCCGCCGTGATCGCGATCGAGAACGATCTGCTGCTGATGACCTGCCTGCCCGCCGACGGCCGCTTGTCGGGATCGGCCTGGAACGACCTCGCGGCGGTGCTGGGCGATCTGCACCGGCCCCGCGACCAGCCCTATGGCTGGGAAGAGGATTATGCCTTCGGGCCCGTCGCCATCGTCAATCGGCGCGAGACGCACTGGTCGCATTTCTGGGCGGCGCATCGGCTGCGGTGCCATCTCGCGCGCCTTCCACCCGCAATCGGCCGGCGGATCGAACGGCTGGCGGATCGTCTTGACGAGCATCTGCCCGATCGCCCGCCCCCCGCCTTGCTGCACGGCGATCTGTGGGGCGGCAACGTGCTGGTATCGGGCGGCCGGATCAGCGGGCTGATCGATCCCGCCTGCTATCTCGGCGACCGCGAGGTCGATGTCGCGATGCTGACGCTGTTCGATCGGCCGCCGCCATCGTTCTTCGACGCGCTCGACCTTGCGCCCGGCTGGCGCGAGCGTTTGCCGGTCTATCGGCTCTGGCCGCTGCTCGTTCACGTCCGCCTGTTCGGCGGCGGCTATCTCACCTCGGTCGAGCGCGACCTGGCGTCGCTCGGCGCCTGATCGCGCCATTCGGCACGCACCTCGGGGTCGCTCTCCTCGCCCAGCCGCGCCGCGCGTTCCGCCTCGAACCGCGCCCGGTCCAGTCGCGACAAGGCCCAGGCCGCCGCGCCGCGCACGACCGGCGCCGCATCGTCAAGCAGCGCGGCAATCGGCGCGACCAGTCGATGATCGCCACTGTTTCCCGCGGCGATCGCGGCGTTGCGAACCATGCGGTCGCGCTTGATCCGCTTGATCGGCGAGCCGGCGAAAACCTGGCGAAAGCCGGCATCGTCGAGCGCGAGCAGATCGGCGAGCGCGGGAGCGGTCAGCTCGGCGCGGGGATGGAAGGCGCGGTTGGCATGCGCGGCGGCGGCGAACTTGTTCCACGGGCAGACCGCGAGGCAATCGTCGCAGCCGTAGATGCGGTTGCCGATCGCGGCGCGGAATTCATGCGGGATGGGCCCGGCATGTTCGATCGTCAGATACGAGATGCAGCGCCGCGCATCGAGGCGATAGGGCTCAGGGAAGGCATCGGTCGGGCAAGCGCGCTGGCAGGCGTCGCACGAGCCGCAATTGTCATTGCCCGGCGCATCGGGTGCGAGGTCGAGCGTCGTGTAGATCGCGCCGAGGAACAGCCAGCTGCCGTGATCGCGCGAGACGAGGTTGGTGTGCTTGCCCTGCCAGCCGAGCCCCGCCGCCTCGGCGAGCGGCTTTTCCATGACCGGCGCGGTATCGACGAACACCTTGAGGTCGCCGCCTGCCTCCTCCACCAGCCAGCGCGCCAGCGCCTTCAGCGCGCGCTTGACGACATCGTGATAATCCGCGCCCTGCGCATAGACCGAGATGCGCCCGCGACCGGTGACGTCGGCGAGCGCCAGCGGATCGCTCGCCGGCGCGTAGCTCATGCCCAGCGCGATCACCGAGCGCGCCTCTGGCCACAGCCCGGCCGGCGAAACGCGCTGATCGGCACGCGCCTCCATCCAGATCATCTCGCCATGCGCGCCGTCCGCCAGCCATTGTCGCAAGCGCTCGGCGGCCCGCGGCGCGGCATCCGCGCGCGCGACGCCGCAGGCAGCGAAGCCGAGTTCGGCCGCTTTCGCCTTGATCCGTGCCGGCAATGGCTTGTCTTGCTCCACCCTCCCCCGCTACCACGTCAGCCACGGATCGCACGGGGGAAATTCACTTGGCCAACGAGCCGGCAGCCAGCGCCACGGGGCTGGTGAAGAAATTTTCGGGCCGCCGCGTCGTCGACGGCGTCGACCTGACGGTGCCCGCCGGCATGATCTACGGCGTGCTCGGTCCCAATGGCGCGGGCAAGACGACGACGCTCAGGATGATGCTCGGCATCATCGAGCCCGATGACGGTGACCGCATGCTGCTGGGGAACGACGCGCCGCGCGAGGTGGGCGACCGCGTCGGCTATCTGCCCGAGGAGCGCGGGCTCTATCCGGCGATGAAGGCGAAGGAGGCGATCGCCTTCATGGGCGCGCTGCGCGGGCTCGACTGGAAGACCGGGCGCGCACGGGCGATCGAGATGCTCGAGGACGCCGGGCTCGGCCATGCGGCGGACGAGAAGATCCGGAAGCTTTCCAAGGGCATGGCGCAGCTCGTCCAGCTGCTCGGCTCGATCGTCCATCGGCCCGACCTGCTGGTGCTCGACGAGCCGTTTTCGGGGCTCGATCCGGTCAATCAGGAGAAGCTCGAGAAGCTGATCCGCGCCGAGCGCGACCGCGGCGCGACGGTGATCTTCTCGACCCATATCATGGCGCATGCCGAGCGGCTGTGCGATCGGCTGGCGATCATCGCCGGGGGCAAGCGCCGCTTCGAAGGCACCGTCGCCGACGCGCGCGGGACGCTGCCGTTCAAGGCGCATTACGTGCCGCATCACGACGACGGCGGGATCAAGGCGCTGCTGCCGAACGACGCCGAGCGCGCCGATGACGGCTGGCGCTTCACGCTGCCCGAGGAAGGGATCGAGGCGTTGCTGGTCCGGCTGATCGACGCCGGCTACGGCATCGCCGGCCTGTCGATCGAACGGCCCAGCCTGCACGATGCCTTCGTCCGCATCGTTGGCCGTGAAGCGTTGGAACGGGCGCTGGCGGAGGAACCGGCATGAGCCTCTCACGCAAGGCGATCCGCCAGACGCTGACCATCGCGCGGCGCGATTTCATCGCCACGGTGGCGACGCCGATGTTCCTGTTTTTCCTGCTGGCGCCGCTGATCATGGCGTCGTTCAGCCTGATCGGCGGGATGGGCGCCTCCTCGGTCGCCGAGGGTGCGGCCGACCGCGAGCGGCTGGTGGTCATCGCCGATGCTGCCGACGCGCCGCTGCTCAAACAGGCCGACGAGCGGCTGCGCACATTGTTTTCAAAGGACGGCTCGCCGGCCGCGCTCGATATCGAGGCGCCGGCCGCCGATCCGATGGAGCAAGCGCGCGTCGCGCTCGGCGATCGCGATCATGACGTTTATGCCGCGCTCGCGGGGCCGCTCGATGCGCCGCACATCTTCTATGGCCCCGGCGCGACGCGCAGTGCCAGCTATCTCGCCGCCCTTGCCGACACGACCGTGCGAATGCGCGACGGCCGCGAGGCCAGCGAGCCGGTCAAGATCGAAGTGCAGCGCAAGAGCTCGACGATCGGCGGGCAGCATGCCGCCGGCTTCATGGCGGTATTCGGGGTGTTCTTCCTGACGCTGCTTCTCGCCGGGCAAGCGGTAGGAACGATGGCCGAGGAGCGATCGAACAAGGTGATCGAGGTGCTGGCCGCCGCGGTGCCGCTCGAATCGGTATTCTTCGGCAAGCTGATCGGTATGTTTGGATCGGCGGTGCTGTTCATCCTGTTCTGGGGAACGATCGCCGCGCAGATCGGCCATGTGCTGCCGCCCGAGGCCGCGCAGGCGATCCACCAGTTGCAGCCGGCGGTCGGCTGGCCGATGTTCATCGCGTTGTTCTGCCTCTATTTCACCATGGCCTATCTGCTGCTCGGATCGGTATTCCTGTCGATCGGCGCGCAGGCCTCGACGATCCGCGAGATCCAGATGCTGTCGCTGCCGATCACCTTCACCCAGGTGGGGATGTTCGCGCTCGCCTCGGCGGGGGCGGCGCATCCCGGCGGCTGGCTGGCGATCGTCTCGCAGGTCTTTCCGCTCAGTTCCCCCTACGCGATGGCGGCGCGCGCCGCGAACACGCCGGGGCTGACGTGGCACGTCGTCGCGTTGGCCTGGCAAGCGCTTTGGGTGGCCGTGATGATCACGATCGGCGCGCGCTGGTTCCGCCGCGGCGTGCTCAAGTCGGGCGGGCCGCGCCGCAAGAAGGCGGCGATAGCGAACGGCTGACCGCAAGAACTATTGACATCAATGTAAGCAACATGAGACGTGTCGTGCCGTAAAGGAGAGGCACGATGGCCACGCTTGCGACCGATTCGCTCGATACCAAGGCGGTCGACCCGCTCGATGTCAGCCGGCCCGAACTCTATCGCGACGATACCTGGCAGGAGCCGTTCCGACGGCTGCGGGCGGAATCGCCGATCCATTACACCCCCGAGTCCGATTACGGCGCCTATTGGTCGATCTCGACCTACAAGCCGATCGTGCACATCGAATCGCTGCCCGAGATTTTCTCGTCCGAGGTCGGCGGCATCACGCTGGCCGACTTCATCGAGGGATCGGACGATGTGCGGATGCCGATGTTCATCGCCCGCGATCGCCCGGTGCATACCGGCCAGCGCCGCACCGTCGCGCCCGCTTTCACGCCCAGCGAAATGGTGCGCATGTCCGACGACATCCGCCGGCGCACGGCGGAAATCCTGGATTCGCTGCCGTGGGGCGAGGAATTCGACTGGGTCGATACCGTCTCGATCGAGCTTACCACGCAGATGCTGGCGATCCTGTTCGACTTCCCCTGGGAGGATCGCCGCAAGCTGACTTTCTGGTCCGACTGGGCGGGCGATATCGAGCTGGTCAAGACCGAGGAGCTGCGCAAGCAACGGCTCCAGCATATGTACGAATGCGGCGCCTATTTCCAGAATCTGTGGAACCAGAAGGTCGACAAGGAGCCGACGCCCGACCTTATCTCGATGATGATCCATTCGGACGCGATGGCGCACATGGACCAGTTCGAGTTCATCGGGAACCTGATCCTGCTGATCGTCGGCGGCAATGATACGACGCGCAATTCGATGTCGGCGATGGCCTATGGTCTCGACAAGTTCCCCGATGCGCGCGCCAAGCTGGAGGCCGATCCGGGGCTGATCGCCAACGCCACGCAGGAAATCATCCGCTGGCAGACCCCGCTGGCGCACATGCGCCGCACCGCGACGCAGGATTACGAGCTCGACGGACAGAAAATCCGCGAAGGCGACAAGCTGGCATTATGGTATATCTCGGCTAACCGCGACGAGAGCGTGTTCGGCGACGATGCCGACGATATCGTCGTCGATCGCCCCAATGCGCGGCGTCACCTGGCGTTCGGCCACGGCATCCATCGCTGCGTCGGCGCGCGGCTCGCCGAGTTGCAGATCGCGACGCTGATGGAGGAGATGGCCAAGCGGCGGATGCGGGTGAACGTCACCGGCGAGCCGACCCGTGTCTCGGCCTGCTTCGTCCACGGCTACCGCAAGCTGCCGGTCGAGATCAGCCGCTATTGAGCGCGCGTGAGCACAATCGGCGCGCCGTCGCCGCCGGGTAGCGGATAGGGCAGCGTCAGCCGATCGCCATCGACCGTGGCGTGCACGGGGATCGCCGCGCCCCGTTCGGGAAAACGGTGCCCCGGCACGCAGCCGCCGCCAGCCACCGACTGGCGCTCGTCGAGCCGCCAATCCCTTGACGCGCAATGTTTGGCGGCGCGGCCCTGGTTCCAGATCGCTACGACATCGGCCAGTTCGGGCTTCATCGTCACGTCATTCACGGTCAACACCGCCGTCACGGCGTGTTCGTGCGCGGTGACATCGCCGAGCGCGCCGGTGAGCCGCGTCTCGATCGTCGGCGCGTCGCAATCGGCGTGGGCGTAGGTCTGGCCGGTCATCTCCACCGCCTTGCCCGAGACAGTGAGCGCGACAATCGTGCCGTGCCGCCCGCCCTGCCCCATCGCGAGGCAGGGGCTGACCCAGCGGCCGTCGAGCGACGGTGATGACGGCGCGGCCAGCGCTGCGAGCAAAAGGGCGATCATCGTCCCAGCTTAGCTGTATTTCCGACTGCAGCTCAATCGGCGCGCTGCCAAATCTGGGTCTTGCACAGAAAGGCGACACAGCCCTTGACCTCGAGAGTGCCGTCGTCGGCGAGCGAGACCACCGAGCGATAGCTCTTGCCATGGACCGGATCGTAAACCTGGCCCCGCCATTCGTCGCCGTCGCGATCGAGCCCGCTCAGGATCGTGATGCCGATGATCGACCGGCCGCGCAGCTTGGGATCGGGATTGTTGAGATCGTGGCTCTTGCGATACGGCAATGGTTTCAGGATCTTGGTAATCTTCCCGCACATGCTGGCGCCGCACGGGGCGATATGGACCAGGGCCTTTTCGTTCTGCAGGCGCCAAGTGCCGGCGATGTCCGGCGCACCCGGCTGCGGCGGCGGGGCCGCAAGCGCAAGGGCGAGGGCAAGGATCGACATGGTGACTCCTTTGGTGTGGTAATGGACTTGTTAGTGAATGTTCGCGATTATCGCACACGCGGATGAACCGGCAATGACACGCGCGATAGCAAGGGAACGCTCGCCTGCTTGTCTCTCCCCGCGTGACATCATGAGGAGTATATCCGGATCATGGCCAAGAAGAATGCCAAGCTGCCCAAGAAGATCGGCGGCGTCAAAATCCCGAAGAAGCTGCGCAAGTCGGGCGGCAAGCTGATCGAGGCGGCGAATACGCCGGCCGGGCGGGAGCTGCTCGCGGCCGGGCTGGTCGCCGCGGGGACTGCGCTCGCCAAGGCGCAGCAGAAGAAGCGCGCGCACGCTGCTGAACCTGCCAAACCGGATGTCGATCCGACCGAACGCGGCGCGCAGGTCGCGGGCCAGATCGGTGCGGTGTTCGGTGCCGCCGCCAACGCCGCGCTCGATCGCTTCTTCGGCCCGGACACCGCAAACAAGCCGGGCGACAGCACCCCACCGAAGGGAAGTCGCGCGCACTGACGGCCGCATTGCGCGGCCGCGATCTAGCCTCGTCGCGGCGGGCCGCCCCACCACAACCTGTGATGAACCGCCGATCCAGCGCCAGTTCAGTGACCAGCGCCTAGTTTGCCTGCACGGTCAAAGACTTTTCGCTTGGCCGAAGGAGGTTCGCATGGTGCGCTCATCGAGGATCGGCGCTTGTTCGGCAATCGCGCTCGCCGCCGCGGCGACGCTCGCCGCGTGCCATCCCCAGCAGCAGAGCCAGGCCGCGCAGCCCGACAACACCGTCGCGTTCGCCAATACCGCGGCGCTGCCGCCGCTGCCCGCCGCGGTGCCGATGACCGATGCCGCTCCCGCTCCGATCAGCGATGCGCCGGCGGCAAGCGCGCTGCCCGCCGCCAAGCCAATCCCGGTCGCCACGCCGGCCGGTGGCGCCGACTACGCTTATGCCGATCGCGCCGCCGCGTTCGACGAGGCGATCGGCGATGCCCCGCCCGATTATTATTTCGATTACGACAATGGCGTCGAACCCTGGGCATGGCAGAGCGGCGACGGCTACCAATCCTTCGCCGAGCCGATCGACGATGGCTATCGCTATTATTATTACGCTCCCGGCGCCGATTATCCCTATTATGTCCGCGATCCCGATTATGGCTATGCCTATTCGGACGGCTCGCTGGTCGCGATGTACGGCGCCGGTGGCAGCCTGATCGCGCTGCGACAGGCGCGTGCCGAGCGGATCGCGGCGGCGCGCTATTATGCGCGCGGCCGAGCGCTCTACAGCGCCTCGCGTCACCACCACCGGCGCGGCGTTTCCGCGCACCAATGGGACGATCGTCGCCAGGCGATCGAGCGCGCGCGCCGCAACGACTGGCGCCGCGACGCCGCGCGTCGCCGCGCGGTCGAGCAGCAGGCGCGGCATTGGCGCGCCGAGCACCGCATCCGCCAGCAGGCAGCGACGCATTATGCCGATTGGCGGCGCACCGGCGAACGTGGCGCACCGCCGCGTCTCTACGATCGCGCTCACGCCCGGCACGACGCCGAGGCGCCACGCCTTACCGCGAGCCGCCAGCAAGCGGTGCAGCGGCAGCGCCAGCAACATCTCGCCCGGCAGCGTGACGCTGAACGGCGCGCCGAGCTTACCCGCCGCGAGCAGGCGGCGCGCCAGCAACACGCGCAAGACCGTGCTGAACGGCGGCATCACGACCGGGCTGATCATGCCCGGCAGCAGCAGGCCCAGGCTCGGCAAGCGGCTGAGCGCGACCGCCGCCGGGCCGCCGACCACGCCCGTCAGCAGCATGACGCCCGGGCGCACCAGCAGGCATTGGAGCGCGTCGCCGAGCACCGGGCGCGCGCGCAAGCCCTGAAGCATGCCCGCGCCCACGCCGACACGCCGGCCAAGGCGCGGCAACAAGCGGCAGCGCACGCCGACCAGGCGAAACGGACAGCGGCGCATACCCGCCAGCAAGCCGTGGCGAGACAGTCGCAGGCGCGTCGGGCCGCCGAAACGCGAGCGAGAGCGCGGCAGGCACAGGCCAGTGAGGCCAAGGCGCGTGCGACACGCGCCCAGGCAGAGGCTCGTCGCGCCGACCGACAAGCGCAAGCGCATCAGCAGGCGCGGATGCGGGCGCGAGCCGCCTCCCATGCTCGCGAGCAAGCGGCGCAGCGAGCGCATCAGCACGCGGCCACGCCCCATGCGCATGCGCGAATGGAGGCCAGACCCGGCGTACGGGCGCATGCCGCCGAGCACGCTCGCCCGACGGCAAGGCAATACAAGCCAGACAAGCGGCACTGACCGGCGAGACACGCCGCCGGTTGGAGGCGATTTCCGAGGAACGCCGCGCCGCCCGGGCTCCCGTCTCCCAAGCGACGGGAGCCCGTTTCGTTTGCGTCGCCGTTGCGGCGCATTTCGCCTGTGCTATGCCACGCTTCATCCAGTTCTTGCCCGGGAATTTTCATTGATGCGCGTTCTGATCGCCGCCCTTCTCGCCGCTACCGCAACCCCCGCGCTGGCGGCATCGGTGCACGATTACGATGCTCTCGTCGTGTCGCCGGACGGCAAGACCATCGCGACGATCGAGGACGCCGGCAGCGGCCATGACACGATCGTCGAGCGCGCGGTTGCTGACGGCCATGTCGTGGCGACGCTCGACCCATGCGCCGCCTGCGATTATTCGGACCTCACCTTCGGCCCGGACGGGACGCTCGCTTTCCTCGCCCGGTCGGACACGTCGCTGACGTTGCAGACCGCGCGCGGCAACCGCGACCACACTGTCGCCACCATTGCCGGCATCGCGTCCACGCCGCGTTTCTCGCCCGATGGCAAGCGCATCGCCCTGCTCGTCACGCTCGGCGCGCAGAAGCAGGCCGGCGCCACGCAGCCCGGCGTGCGGCTGGTCGGCGAGATCGGCGAGCATAATGACGAGCGCCGGCTGGCGGTGTTCGACGTCGCCGGCACCGTCGCGGCCGACGCGGTCAAGCCGGTGTCTCCGGCCGGACGCTATATCTACGAATATGACTGGACGCCCGACGGCAAAGGCTTCGTCGTCACCTCGGCCGTGGGCAATGGCGACGACAATTGGTGGGTCGCGACGCTCGATGCAATCGACGCGACGACCGGCACCGTCCGCCAGATCGCCAAACCAGCGACGCAGGTCAATTTCCCACGTGTATCGCCCGACGGCAAGACGGTCGCCTATATCGGCGGATTGATGAGCGATTTCGGCTCGGTCGGCGGCGACGTCTACACCGTACCCTTCACCGGCGGCACGCCGACCGACATCACCTCGGGTTCCCGGATCACCAATACCTCGCTGCTGTGGCTGCCGACCGGCCTCACCACGACGGCGCTGGCGGGCGATACGATGGAAGTAACGCGGATCGGCGCCGATCGCGCCCAGACCGCATTGTGGAAGCGCCAGGCCACGCTGTCGGCCGGCGACGCGCGCGTTACGTTCAGCGCCGACGGCCGGACGATGGCCACCGTCGCGCAGGATTTCGAGCATGCGCCGGCGATCTTCGCCGGCCCCGCTAGTGCGCCCCGCCAGATCACGCATGACAATGACGACATCGTCCCCGCGGTGAAGGCCGAGAGCGTCAACTGGACCAACGACGGCCACCAGATCCAGGGCTGGCTGCTCTCGCCGCGCACGCCGTCCGATCCAGGCGCCAAAGTGCCGATGATCACCGTCGTCCACGGCGGCCCGGCCGCGGCGAGCACACCGCGCTTCGCCGACGAAGGTACCTATGTCGACCTGATCAACGCCGGCTACGATATCTTCCTGCCCAATCCGCGCGGCAGCTATGGCCAGGGCGAGGCGTTCGTCGAGGCCAACAAGCGCGATTTCGGCGGCGGCGACCTGCGCGACATCCTCGCCGGCATCACCGCGGTCGAGAAACAGGCGCCGGTCGACGAAAACCGCCTCGGCCTGATGGGCGGCAGCTATGGCGGCTTCATGGCGATGTTCGCCAATACCCAGACCAACCGCTTCAAGGCCCTGGTCGCCGCCGCCGGCCTGTCCAACTGGATCAGCTATTACGGCACCAACGGCATCGATCAGTGGATGCTGCCGTTCTTCGGCAAGACGATGTATGATGATCCCGATGCCTACAACAAGGTATCGGCGGTCAATTACGCCAAGCAGGCGCATACCCCGACCTTCATCTATGTCGGCGAGCGCGACATCGAGGTGCCGCCGACGCAATCGATCGAATGGTGGCATGCGCTCAAAGACATGCACGTGCCCGTCAGCCTCGTCATCTATCCCGGAGAGGGCCACGGCCTGCGCGACCCCGATCACCGCGCCGATGCCGAAAAGCGCACGATCGCCTGGTTCGACAAATATTTGAAACCGTAAGCGCTCTCGACGGGCTGGCGCGCCTGGGGACCTGATTTAGGCGGCTCGATTCAGCGCGACTGAATCCCGCCAAAGTCTATCCTAGCCGCCATGCCCTGCCAGCCATGTGCGCATCGCCGCCGTCACCGCCTCGGGCGCTTCCCATGGCACGAAATGGCCGGCGTCGACTTTCTCCAGCGTGAGATCGGGCACCAGCGCGTCGAGCCCGTCGAGCTGGCTCGGCAGCAGCGCCTGATCGCATATCCCCCAGATCACCAGCGTCGGCATCGTGATCGGCGGGAATGGCGCATCGAGGAACGCGGGGCGCGGCGCGTCCTCGCCGGTTTCGGGGACGACGATCGCGCTCGCGCGATACCAGTTGAGCATCGCGGTCATCGCGCCGGGCTGGCCCCATTGCTCGAGATAGATCGGTTTTTCCTCGCGCACCTTCTCGAAATCGGTGTGCTTCATGAAGCTGCCGTCGAAAAAGGCGGAAAGCCCGATCGTCTCGATATGCTTTTCGAGATCGGGATTGCGGAAGGCGCGGATATACTGGCTCGCCTCGCGCTGGGCGGGGTCGTCGAACATCGTCTTCTGGAAGATGAAGGGATGCGGCGCGTTGACGATGATCAGCCGCGCCACCCGATCGGGCCGGTTGAGCGCCGCCATCCACGCGATCGCGCCGCCCCAATCATGGCCGACCAGCGTGAAGCGTCCGATCCCGAAATGATCGGCCAGCGCCATGATGTCGGCAACCAGCTTGTCCGGGGTGTAATTCTCCACGCCCTCGGGCTTGGACGACCGCGCATAGCCGCGCTGATCGGGCGCAATGACGAAATGGTCATCGGCCAGTGCCGGGATCTGGTGCCGCCAGGTGCGATGCGATTCGGGAAAGCCGTGGAGCAGGATGATCGGCGGATTGGCCGGATCGCCCGCGGTGACGACGTCGAGTTCGACCCCGGTCGAAAGAGCCACGCGCTGCTGGTCGGATGCCATCGCCTCTCCCCTTGATATCAGGGATAGCTTACCGTTTTCGGCACCTCGGGCAATGGAATCCATTCCTTGTCGTCGCCGGGCACTTTCGCGAACTCGCCAGCCATCCACGCCCGCTTCGCCTCGTTGATCCGCTCGCGGCGCGACGAGACGAAATTCCACCACACGTGGCGCGGAGTCGTGAACGCCTCACCGCCGCACAGCATTACCCGCGCGCTGGATTGCGACCGTAGCGTCGCGACAACCCCCGGCCGCAGCACGTAGAGCACCATCGGCTCGAGCGGCAGGCCGTCGAGGCTCGCTTCGCCCTCGGCGACATAGAGCGCGCGCTCATCGGCTTGCGCATCGATCGGGATCGCGCCGCCGGCGGCGAGCGCGATATCGGCGTAGATCGTGCCGGCATAGGTCGTCGTCGGCGCCGCGCGGCCCCACAGCGAGCCCATCACGACGCGCGCCTTGACGCAGCTATCCTCGATTACCGGCAAGTCGGCGCGGGCGACATGCTCGAATGCCGGCGCCATTTCCTCGGCATCGTCGGGCAGCGCGATCCACGTCTGGATGCCGGAGAGCTCCGGCCCGTGCGCCCTTTCGGCCGAGGGCGAGCGCTCCGAATGGACGATGCCCGATCCGGCGGTCATCAGGTTAACGGCGCCGGGTTCGATCGTCGCGAAGGTGCCCAGGCTGTCGCGATGATCGATCGCGCCGGCGAACAGATAGGTCACGGTGGCGAGATTGATGTGCGGATGCGGCCTGACGTCGATCCCCTCGCCCACCGAAAGGTGCGCCGGCCCCATCTGATCGAAGAACAGGAACGGACCGACCATCGTCCGCGCCTTGTTCGGCAGCGTGCGGTGCACCTTGAATCCGCCGAGATCGTGGCTGACAGGCTGAATCGTCTGCAGGACGAGATCGTCGTTGGTCATGCGAAATCGAGCTCCGGATAGTGGCGGAAGATGCCGTCCTCATTGAAGGCGATGCGGCGATCGCTGGCAAGATAGGCGACAATGCCCGGCAACGCGGCGACGTGATCGTGCAGCGCGATGAGGCCGGGATAATCATCCTCGATCGCCTCCATCCGCTTCGGAAACATGTAGCGCAGCCCGGCGACGAGCTGGAACAGGCTGGTATCGATCGGCGACCATCTGTCGCCGGCAATCCAGTCGCCCCGGTTGGCCTGTGTCGCCTTCTCGAAATAATCGAGGAATTTGGGCATCCGCTCCGCGCGGAACTGTTCGGCATTGGCCGCCGCCGCGTCCTTCTGCTCGTCGTAATATTTGCCGCCGGCGATCGGGTGGTGGACGTTGTGGACCTCGGCGACCATGTCGGTAACGGTGAGCTGGAGCTGGATCGTCCAGAACAAGGTCGCCTCGTCCGTGGGCGCCAGATCGTGCGCGTCGGCCAGCCAGGTCAGGATGTGCGCCACCTGCGCGATCGTCATCGTGCCGGTATCGAGATAGGGCGGCGCGAACGGCGCGTAAGGCCCGCGCGTGTCCATGTCGGCGATCAGCGCGTCGACGCCCCGCGTCCGCGCGCAATCCTCATAGTCGATCCCCGCGGCTTCGAGCGGCAGCCGGACGAATTCGCCCCGCCCCTGGATCGAGGGCCAATACCAAAGCTGATACGCCATTCACGCGTCTCCCGGTGCGTGCGCCCGGATCGCGAGCGCGTGGATTCGCGTCTCCAACAGGTCGGCCAGCGCCCGGTTCACCAAGCGTTGCCGGGCAACGCGCGACAATCCGGCGAAGCGGGGCGATTCGACGATCACCGTGAAATGGGTTTCGCCGGTGCCGTCGTCGCCCATGTGGCCGGCATGGTGATGGCTGTCGTTGGTTACTTCGAGCCGGGTCGGCGCGAGGTCGCGGGTCAGGCGGGCGGTGATCTGGTCGACGATCGGGGCGGTGGAAGCGTTGGTCATGGCGCCTATATAGGCAGCTTTGCCTGAATTTTGGAGCAAGTCCCCGCCCGTGCGTTCCCCGCGTAAAGACCGTCCCAATGCCCGTTTCCATGGCCGCGTCGCCGACAGCGAGCGGCGCTGCGAACACCCAGGCTGCGCCGAGCCGGGCGAGTTCCGCGCGCCGCCGCTCGAAGGGGCATCGGGCGGCGATCGGCCGGGGCGCTATCGCTGGTTCTGCCTCGATCACGTCCGCGCATTCAACGCCGGCTATAATTTCTTCGACGGGATGACTGCCGACGAGATCCACCACGCCCAGCGCCCGTTCGCCGGCTGGGAACGCGAGACCCGCGCCTTTGCGCATGCGGGCGGCGACACGCCGCCGCGCTGGGCTGATTTCGCCGACCCGCTCGATGCGATCGGCGCGCGGTTCAAGGACAAGGCCGAAGCCGCGCGGCGCGCCGGCCCGCCACTAACCGACGGCGACCGCCGCGCGCTCAAGGTGCTGGGGCTGGCGTCGGATGCCGACAAGGCGGCGCTGCGCAAGCGCTACGCCGAGCTGCTGCAACGCTATCACCCCGATCGCAACGGCGGCGATCGCAGCCACGAGCGCGTGCTGCAAGCGGTGATCGAGGCGTATCAGCGGCTACGAAAAGCGCCGGCCTTCGTCTAACCATCATGCCGGACGTGTTCCGGCATCCAACGGGCAACAAGTGGTAACGCTTGTGGACGGTTGGCCCCCGGAACACGTCCGGGGTGGCGACCTTTCCTCTTACGCCGCGCGCTGCACGCGCTTGAAGCCTTCGGGATCCTCGCGCTTGATCCGTTCGAGTTCGCGCTCGACATGGCTCGAGAACACGTCCTCGGCCGGGCGCGCGTGGGAAAGGTCGATATCGGGCGCCATGGGCCCCTCGGTGCGCACGCCCTGCTTGCCCACCTTCATCATCTTGAGCGGATGACGGATCGCATCGGTCGCCGCAGTGCCCTCGAACCCGCAATGCACCATGCAGTTCGAGCATTTCTTGTATTTGCCGACGCCATATTGGTCCCAGTCGGTCCCTTCCATCAACTCGGCAAAGGTCTGCACATAGCCTTCGCCCAGCAGGTAGCAGGGCTTCTGCCAGCCGAACACGGTCCTGAGCGGCATCGACCACGGCGTGCATTCGTAGCTCTGGTTGCCGGCGAGGAAATCGAGGAACAGCGGCGAGTTGGTGAAATCCCACGCCTTGCCGCCGTCGCCGCGGCGGAACACGTCGCGGAAGAAGTTCTTGGTCCGCTCGCGCGTCAGGAAATGCTCCTGGTCGGCGGCGCGCTCGTACGAATAGCCGGGCGAGATAGTGATCTCGACGCCCAGCCGCTTCATCTCGTCGAAGAACGACGCCAGCCGTGCGGGATCGGCACCGTCGAACACCGTGCAATTGACCTGGACGCGGAACCCCTTGGCCTTGGCCAGCTCGATCGCCTCGATCGCGACCTTATAGGTGCCGCCCTGATCGACCGCATGATCGTGCATCGCCTCGTCGCCGTCGAGATGGATCGACCAGGTGAAGAAGGGCGACGGCGCGTAATCGTCGATCTTCTTCTTCAAAAGCAACGCGTTGGTGCAGAGGATGACGAACTTCTTCTTGGCGATATAGCCCTTGACGATCTCGGGCATCTCGCGATGCAGCAGCGGCTCGCCACCGGCGATCGAGACGGCCGGCGCGCCGCATTCGTCGATCGCGTCCATGCACTGCTGAAACGACAGCCGCTGATTGAGGATCGGATCGGGATAGTCGATCTTGCCGCACCCAGGGCACGCGAGGTTGCAGCGCAGCAGCGGCTCGAGCATCAGCACCAGCGGATACTTCCCGCCTTTCAGATGCTGCTTGACGGTGTAAGCGCCGATGCGGGCGGTGACGGCTAGCGGAAGGCCCATAAACTCAAGTCCTTTGCGCGCGCGGCGGGCGCGGTTCGCGATGCCGCAATTCGGGCGGCAAGCTGAAATGCAATTTCTCTTCTACCCCGTCGAGCTGGCTGACTTCAACCGGGCGCAGCCGGCCCAGCGCCGCGATCACGCTGTCGACCAAACTGTCCGGCGCCGATGCGCCAGCGGTGAGGCCGACGGTATGCACGCCATCGAGCCAGGCCGGATCGACACCCTCGCCATCGTCGACGAGATAGCTCGGCACGCCCATCTCGACGCCGATCTCGCGCAGGCGATTGGAGTTCGAGCTGGTGGTCGACCCGACGACGATGAGGAGATCACAGACCCGGGCGAGGTCGCGCACCGCCGTCTGTCGGTTCTGCGTCGCATAGCAGATTTCGGAGACGTCCGGCCCTTCGACATCGCTGAAACGCGCCTTCAGCGCCGCGATGATGCCGCGCGTATCGTCGACGCTGAGCGTCGTCTGGGTGACGTAAGCGATCGGCGTATCGTCGGCGATCGGCAGCGCAGCGACCTGTTCGGCCGATTCGACGAGATGGATCGGCGCATTGACCTGCCCCATCGTGCCGTCAACCTCGGCATGGCCCTGATGGCCGATCAATACCAACGTCCGGCCCGCCTTGGCATAGCGCCGGCCCTGGACATGAACCTTGGTGACCAGCGGGCAGGTAGCATCGATCACCGGCAGCCGGCGGCCCCGCGCCTCGTCCTCGATCGCGCGCGAGACGCCATGCGCGCTGAAAATGGTCAGCGCGCCTTCGGGAATGTCGGAAAGCTCATCGACGAAGATCGCGCCCTTCTCGCGCAGGCGCTCGACGACATGGCGATTGTGGACGATCTCGTGGCGGACATAGACCGGCGACCCGTATCGATCGAGCGCCTGCTCGACGATATCGATCGCGCGCACCACCCCGGCGCAGAATCCGCGGGGATTGGCCAGGACCACGCGCAACGCCGACACGGCAGGATCGTCGCTCACGGTCGTCTGCTGCAGCATGCATGCTCCTCCGGATGGATCGCCTGCCCCCAAGGCGCCGTTCAGCTTGATTTAGGTAATGAAGATCGAAGGAGAAAGCCCCGATTGCGTTATCGGGCAAATTTTGCTGCAAGCGGTGTGCAGACGCGCCGCGGATTTACCTCGCCTTGTCCGGCCGTTATGGCCGCACCTGGCAAGCTCACGGAGTCGATCATGCGTGTAATTCCCGTTGCCATTGCCGCCGCGCTGACGGTGTCGAGCGCGTCCTTCGCCCAGATCGCCGACCCCGCCGCTGCCACCGTCCAGAGCCTCGACGACGCGCTGATAGCAACGATGAAAGCCGGTGCCGCCGCCGGGATGAAGGGCCGCGAGGCCAGGATCGGGCCGGCGATCGACCGCGCGTTCGATCTGCCCTTGATGACGCGCCTGGCGGTCGGGCCGAGCTGGAACACGATTGCCGCCGCCGATCAGCAAGCGCTCGTCGCCGCGTTCCGGCGGATGACGGTGGCGCAATATGCCGACAATTTCGATGATTTCTCCGGCCAGTCCTTCGCCATCGCGCCCAATGTCGAGACGCGCGGCGGCGACAAGCTGGTGCGCACCACGCTCAAGGATCCGAAGGGCAGCGACGTCGCGATCGCCTATCGCCTGCGCGCAAGCGGCGGCACGTGGAAGATCATTGACGTGTTCTACAAGAATTCGATCAGCCAGATCGCCACGCGCCGATCGGACTTCGCCTCGGTGCTGCAAAAGGGCGGGGCCAAGGCGTTGATCGCGCACCTCAACGCGCTTGCGGCAAAGGCCGGCGGTTGACGCTGCCCGCGCTCGGCCCCGTCGTCCTCGCGCTCGCCGCGCCGGCGGCGGCGCCGACCGCGACGCTACCCGACGGCAGCATCATCGCGCTCGTCACCACGCCGCCGCCCGAGCCGATCCGCGCCGATCTCGTCACGCCGATCCTCGCCCCGGTTCAGGCGGCGCAGGACGTCACCGTTGCGGCCGAGAAGCCGCCGCACGCCAAGGGCGACCCGCTCGAAGGCTTCAACCGATCGATGTTCAACGCACATCAGAAGTTCGATCGCGCGGTGCTGCGGCCGGTCGCGATGGGATACAAGCACGCGGTGCCCAAGCCGGTGCGATCCGGCATCCGCCATTTTCTCAGCAATCTGACCGAACCGATCGTCTTCCTCAACGATCTGCTCCAGCTCAAGCCGGGCAAGGCTCTGCGCACCTTCGGCCGCTTCGTGTTCAATTCGACGCTGGGGCTGGGCGGCGTGCTGGATATTGCCAAACTGCCCGGCTTCAACCTGCCGCACCGCCCCAACGGCTTCGGCGACACGCTGGGCTATTACGGCGTCAAGCCGGGCCCTTACCTGTTCCTGCCCTTCGTCGGCCCCACCGATGTGCGCGATCTGCTGGGCGGCCAGGCCGATGGCCTCGTTCTGCCGCTCGCGGTCGGCCATCCGTTCGATCAGCTCAAATACCAGATTCCCAAGGGCGTGGTGAGCGGCCTCGACCAGCGCGCCGAGGCGGATCGCGACCTGAAGGCGCTGTTCGGCACTGCGGTCGATCCCTATGCCACGCTGCGCTCGGTCTATCTCCAGGATCGCGCCGGAGAGATCGATGCGCTGAAAGGGCGTGGCGCGGCGATCAAGACCAGCCCGCTCGACACCGATCTGTCCGATCCGCTGAGCGATCCGCTCGCCGACCCCGCCGCCGCGCCGCCGAAGCCGGGCTCGACCGCGCCCGAATTCGACGATCCGCTTGCCGACCCGGCGGCTTCGCCGCCGCCCTCGACCACGCCCGAGTTCAGCGACCCGCTGGCCGATCCCGCCGGATAGGCGGCCCGAGCAGCGCCGGCTCGAAGATCAGCGCGCAGATCAGGGTCCAGATCAGCGAGATCATCAGGATCTTGCCCATGCTCGCGGTGCCCGGATGGTGAGAAAGCCACAGGCTGCCGAACGCCGTGCCCGTGGCGAGTGCGCTGAACAGCACCGCGCGCGCAAGGCTCGATTGCAGCAGATCGGTCGCGCCGCCGCGCCAGGCCATCACGAAATAGATGTGGAAGGCGACGCCGACCCCGAACAGCAGCGGGAAAGCGATAATGTTGGCGAAGTTGATCGGCTGCCCAATCACCACGCAGGTGCCGAGCGTGAGGAAGATCGACAGGATCACCGGGGCCAGCGTGAACGCCACCTCGCGCGCGTTGCGCAACACCGCAAGCAGCAGCAGGCTGACCAGCACGAAGGCGATCACGCCGGCCTGGACGAACGCGCCGGCGATCGTCGAGGCGGCGGCCTGGGTGACGACGGGGAGTCCTGAAATATCGGGTGTTACCTTGGCGACCGCGGTTCGGAAGCGTTCGAGAACGTGGTTGTCGCTGGCGTTACCCGCCGGGAACACCTCAAGCCGATACCGCCCGTCGGGCGTCCGCCAATCGCGGACCAGCGCTGGGGGCAGCGTTGCGAGGCTCACCGGCTGTGCCTGCAACGCCAGCCGCACCTGATCGAGCATCACCGCGAGCGGCTTCGATAGCGCGGCATCCAGCGTCGCGCGTTGCGCCGGCGTGCCATGCGCCATCCTGGCGAACGCCGTCGCGAGGCGGCGCGCATCGCCTGCCGCCGGGCCGGGATGCGCCGCTGCCGCCTGCGTAAGCCTGTCGGCGAGGGTGGACAGCGCCGCCACGCGCTCGGCATCGTTCGGCGGCGGCGCGACGTCGAACGGATTGAGCGTCAGATCGAGCAGCATCGACGCATCCGAAATCGCGGCGAGCTTGGCTTGCTGATCGTCGGGCACGAACCCATCGAGCCACGCCACCTGCCGCACTTGCGGCAGCGCCGACAGCGCCGCCGCCAGCTTGCGGGCATGCGCGGCATCGGTTGCCAGCACGCCGATCGTGTTGGGCGTGCGATCGGGATCGTGCGTCAGGTCGGCAATCGTCTGCATCGCCGGGCCATTGGGATCGCGCAGGTGCATGGGGTTGAAATCGAACACGACCATCGGCAGCAGCGCGATGCTCACCACCATCGCCAGCACGAACGCCCCCAATACCGCGCCTCGGCGACGTTCGAGAAAACGATCGACCGGCGCGAGCCCGCGAAACCCGACCTCGCCGTTGGGCGCGCGCGGATCGAGCAGCGTCACCAACGCCGGCAACAGCGTGATGCTCATCGCCAGCGCGATCACCATGCCGATCCCGGCAATGATGCCGAGTTCGGCGATCCCGACATAGGCAGTCGGCAGGAACGCGCCGAAGCCGAGGAAGATCGCGCCGGCCGCCAGCGTCAGCGGCGCGCCCAGCGCAGCGGCGGCCTGCGCAAGCGCGACGGGGGTGGTCGCCCCTTGGGCGCGCTCGTGCGTGAAACGCACGCAGATCTGGATGCCGAAATCGACGCCCAGTCCGACGAACAGCGGGATGAACGCGATCGAGATGAGGTTGAGCCGCCCGACCGCGGCCAGCCCGATCGCCAGCGTGATGACAAGGCCCAACACGATCGTCGCCATGATCGCGATCACCAGCCGCGCCGATCGGGTCGCGAACCACAAGGTCACCAGCATCGCCGCGAGCATCACCGCGCCGACCAGTCCGATATTTTCCTGCAACGAGGAGAAATCCTCGTCGGAAAGCGGCACGTCGCCGGTCAGCCGGACGGTCTGGCCATGTGCTTCGGTGATGCCGAGCTTCTCGGCCGCCGCCTGCACCGCATCGCCGGCCGCCGCACCGGGGGTCAGCGAGCCATAATCGAGCACCGGGCGGACCAGCACCAGCCGCCGTGTCGGCGCGTTGAGCGCACCGCCGCCGCTTGCGAACAACCGCTGCCACGAGAAATAGGCGGGCTGACCGGCAAGCACGCGATTGGTGGTCTCTGCCAGCGCGCGCATCGGCGCGGCGATGTCCGACAGGCTGGCCGAGCCGTTGTCGACCCCATCGAGCACGCTTTCCAGCGAGGTCGCGACACCGCGCAGCGAGGGATCGGCAGCGAGCGGCCCGAGCAGCGGCTGCGCCTTGATCAGCGCCGCGGTCGCATCGTTCACCTCCTTGACGGAGCCGTAGAGCAAGCCTTCGCGGGCGAAGAAATCGCCGCCATCGGGGCGGCTGACGTTGCGAAAATGCGCGTGATCCGCCGCCAGCGCCGCCGCCAGCCGCGCCGCACCGTCCTCGGCGAGTTCGGGCGTCTTACCGTCGACCACCACCAGCATCGAATCGCGCAATTGCGGAAAGGCGTCGTCCATTGCCCGCTCATGGACACGCCACGGCACGGTCGGGGAGATCAGCTCCGCCGTATCGGTGGTCATCGCGAAATGCCCCGCGACGTAGACGATCGCGGCCATCGCCAGAACGAGCGCCGCGGCCAGCGTCGCCCATGGCCGCGCCACCGCGGCGCCGACCGCGCGAGGAACGGGGTTGCGCATCGCCCTAACGGTCGTCCGGCCCCGACGCGCCGAGCATGTAGCGCATCTTCAGCGAGATCGCCTTGGCGCGGCCGTCGAATGCGAACACGGCGTCATCCCATTTCGGCGGGCTGAGATGAATCGGCGCGTCGCGCGAGAAGGCAATGCCTTCCTTGGGGATCGCTCCGAACAGGGCTCGATCGACCTTGCCGTTGCCGTTCTCGTCTTGAAAACCCTGCACGGCATAATCGCCCGGCGGAAGATCGCGGATGACGACGATCGTCTCGCCGCGTTGCGCCGGCGCATCGGCCGACCAGGGGCAATCATCCTTGAGGAACTGCGCCTTGAGGCAGACATCCATGTGAACGACGCCCTTGGCATTGCGGACGTTGGTGACATGGATCGTCAGCGTGCCGCCCGGCACCGTGGCGGCCGCCATCGCCAGCGCCGCGGCAAGGATCACGCCGAAACCTCGACCACCCCTTCCGAATTGTGCCGCAGCGCCTTCAGCACCGTCTCGACGATGTGATCGGCATCGAGCCCGGCCTCGGCATATTGCTTCTCGGGCTTGTCCTGATCCTGGAAGCGATCGGGCAAGCGCATCGTGCGCAGCTTGAGGCCGGCGTCGATCAGCCCCTCGTCGCTGGCGAAGGTCAGCACATGCGCACCGAGCCCGCCGATCGCGGCTTCCTCGATCGTCACTGCCACCTCGTGGGTCGAAACCAGCCGGCGGATCAGGGCCTCGTCGAGCGGCTTGGCGAAGCGCAGGTCGGCAACGGTCGTGCTCAGCCCCTTTGCCTCGAGCGCGTCGGCCGCCTTGAGCGCCTCGGCGAGGCGCGTGCCGAGCGACAGGATGGCGACCTTCTTGCCTTCGCGAACGACCCGTCCCTTGCCGATCTCGAGCTTCTGCGGAACCTCGGGCAGCGCCACCCCGGTGCCGCTGCCGCGCGGATAGCGCACCGCGATCGGCCCGCTGTCATGCTCGGCGGCGGTATACGTCATGTGCACCAGTTCGGCCTCGTCAGCCGGCGCCATCACCACCATGTTGGGCAAGGTCGCGAGATAGGTGACGTCGAAGCTCCCGGCGTGCGTCGCGCCATCGGCGCCGACCAGCCCGGCGCGATCGATCGCGAAGCGCACCGGCAGATTCTGGATTGCGACGTCGTGGACCACCTGATCGTAGGCGCGCTGCAGGAAGGTCGAATAGATCGCGCAGAACGGCCGCATCCCCTGCGCTGCCAGCCCGGCCGCGAACGTGACCGCATGCTGTTCCGCGATCCCGACGTCGAACGCGCGATCGGGATGCGCCTTGGCAAATTTGTCGACCCCGGTGCCGGAGGGCATCGCCGCGGTGATCGCGCAGATCTTCGGATCGCTCTCGGCCAGCTTGGCCAGCGTCTCGCCGAACACATTCTGATAGCTCGGCGGCCCCGGCGGCCCCTTGTGCTGCGCGCCGGTGATGACGTCGAATTTCTGCACGCCGTGATATTTGTCCGCGGCATTTTCGGCCGGCGCGTAGCCCTTGCCCTTCTTGGTTACGACATGGACGAGGATCGGCCCTTCCTCGGCATCGCGGACATTCTCGAGCACCGGGATCAGGTGATCGAGATTGTGGCCGTCGATCGGGCCGACGTAATAGAAGCCCAGTTCCTCGAACAGGGTGCCGCCCATCGTCATGCCGCGCGCGAATTCGTCGGTCTTGCGCGCTGCCGAATAGAACGGCCGCGGCAGCCGCTTGGCGAACTTCTTGGCGAGATCGCGCAGCCCCAGGAATTCGCGGCTCGATACGATGCGCGACAGATACGCCGATAGCCCGCCGACCGGCGGCGCGATCGACATGTCGTTGTCGTTGAGGATGACGACCAGCCGGTTGCCCGCCTGCTCGGCATTGTTCATCGCTTCATAAGCCATGCCGGCGGACATCGCGCCGTCACCGATCACCGCGATCGCCTTGCCAGGCTGATCGGCGAGCTTGTTGGCGACGGCAAAGCCCAGCGCCGCCGAGATCGAGGTCGAGCTGTGCGCCGCGCCGAACGGATCGTATTCGCTCTCGGCCCGCTTGGTGAAGCCGCTCAGGCCCCCACCTTGCCGCAGCGTGCGAATACGGTCACGCCGGCCGGTCAGGATCTTATGCGGATAGCATTGGTGGCCGACGTCCCACACCAGCCTGTCGTTAGGCGTATCGAATACATAATGGATCGCGGTGGTCAGCTCGACGACGCCGAGGCCCGAGCCGAGATGCCCGCCAGTCACGCCGACCGCGGAGATCACTTCGCTGCGCAATTCATCAGCGAGCTGGCGCAAGTCCTTCGCCTTGAGCTTGCGCAAATCCGCCGGCGTCTTCACCGTATCGAGCAGCGGGGTATCGGGGGTAACGTCGGTCATCATGTCCTCTCTGTGCCCGTCGACGCGCGGTCGCCGGACAGGCCAATATGCGCCTCGCTACTGGCAAGTCCAACCCGCTGCACGCGAAATCCTTTCGCTCGGCCGATCGCGCGCGCCTCGCCGACTTGCCACAAAATCAGCGCGGGCACGCCGATCGCCAGGTCTCGGGCGCGCTTCGCCAGCGACAGCGCGAGCGCTGCCGGCGCCGGCAGCCCGAGCATCGGACCGAGCAGCGCATAGGCCGCTTCCTGCACGCCGAGCCCGCCGGGGATGGCGAACGCGACACTGCGCAGGACGAAGATCAGGCTTTCGAGCACCAGCGCGCGCGCCAGCGACAGCTCGAACCCCATCAGCCGCAGCGCGATCCACGCGCCGGCCACCGACGCGACCCAGCCGGCAAGATTGAAGCCGAACGCCAGCAGCACGCGCGCCCGATCGGCATAAACCCGCGCCAGCGCCGCCCGGACATCGCCCAGGCCCGCGCTCGCCGCGGGCAGCAGCCGGGTCAGCAGCAGCCGGCCAAGCTCCAGCGCCCAGCGCTGCGCACTGAAGAACGCCGCCATCAATGCGATCAGCGCGCCCGTTCCAATCAGCACCGGCGTCAACGCGTCGCCCGATTCCCCGCCGTGACGCAGCATGACGAACCCGGCAATGCCGAATAAGGTGAGGATCACCTGCCCGGCCATCTCGGTGGTCAGATCGACCAGCGCCGAGGCGTTGACCAAGGGCCCCGGAATACCGCGCGCGATCAGCATGCGGATGCCGACGACCAGCCCACCGACCTGCGAGAAGGGCAGAATATCAGATGCCGCCTCGCGCACCAGGCGCGCCCAGGTGAACCGCACGAAATTGGGCGCGATCGCGAGCGGCGGCGCCGAAGCCGCCCAGGCCGCGCCGAGCAACCCGGCAGCGGCGACCGAATAGAGCCAATAGACCGCAAACCCGCCCCAGCCGATCCGGCCGACGGCGTGCAGCACCGCGCCGAGCCCGGCGGCGCCGATCATCCAGACGGTTAGGGCAAGGCCCGCCAGCGTCACCGCCAATAGCCAGAAGCGCGCGCTGCGGATCAGGCGACCGCCTCCTTCTTGTTGCGCCCCACGACCTTCAGCGCCAGCCGCATCATCGCCGGCACGAAACGCGGCCGCATCAGCCGCGCGTCATATTGCGCCAGCCGCCGGTCGTTCTCCGCCAGGCAAATCCGCGCGAGTTCGGGAAAGGTCACCTCGACGCCCAGCTCTTTCGAACCGTTGAGCGTGAAATTGTTGTCCTCCGCCTTCTCGTCATTCTCCATCCCCCTGGCGATGCTGATCCGTTCGAGGATCAGCGCGCACCATACCAGCAGCACCTTCGCCTCGAACAGCGGCCGGCGCCACCATGGCATATTACGCCGCCACCAGGCGACCCAATTGACGAAGAACAGGATATGCCGGCCTTCCTCGTGCATCACCGGTTCGAACGTATCGACCAATTCGGGCGGAAAGAAGCCCGAGTCCTTGGCCAGTTTGAACAGGCCGAAGCCGAAGAAGCTGTCGATGCACTCCGAATAGCCGGTGCGCATGAACGACCATTCGGGGTCGCGCGGGCGCGGATAGGGCGGCTCGGGTTGAAGCTCGATGCCATAGGCCTGCACCATGTCGGAGAGGACGACCTTGTGGCGCCGTTCCTCATAGGCATTCATTGCCACCGCTTCGGCGAGCAGCGGATCATCGACCTGCTCGCCATAGGTGGCGACGTTGATGCTGGCGCGGCCTTCGGTGGCGACAGCGATGTCCCAGATAGGCAGCGAGACGATCTTGCCCCGCGTCTCGTCATCGAGCCGGGGCCAGTCGATCAATGCCGGTTTATAAGGATCGTGCGTGTCGAGCAGCGTGCGGCACATCAAGGCGAGATGTTCGGGCGAGCCGCGCCGGATCGCGCCCGATGACGGCGGCGCTCGGAAATCCTTGGGCGAGATGCTCAGCGGCGGCAGAGCTGGACTGGTAGACACGGGCCACCTTCACACGAAATCCACAAACCGGCCGAGTCGTGCCCCGCTTGCCGCCACGCGCTCGCGCACGGCCGCGGCGGTCAATGCCTCGAACTCGGCGCGGTAGCGATAGCCGGGCGCATGTCCCGCCCAGTCATCGCGAACCGCGGGGTGGAGATAGAGTTCGTTGAGCCCGTCTGAAACCCCTGCCAGCGCTTCCAGCGTGCGCGCTGTGTCCATTCGGCCACTCTCGGCCAGCCCGAATACGCGATCGGGCGCGACCAGCCCGGCACGCGCCGCGCGGGCACGCAGGCGCCGGGCGAAGGCGACCGCCAGCCGCGCCGAACCGCCGGGCGGGCCCGGCTCGATCGGCGTGCGGATCGCGCGCGCGCCGTGACGGCGAGCGGCGTCGATCACCAGCCGGCCGATCACCGGATGGACGTGAAAATGTTTGTGCGCGTTGACGTGATCGAACGGCAAGCCGGTCGCGGCGAAAGCGGCGAACTGCGCCTCGATCTCGGCGGCAAGCTGGCGGCGAACGGCCGGGCTGATCGCGAACTTTACGCCCGCGAGCGCCATGTTGGTGCGGAAATGGCCGGCGTCGTCGACCAGATCGGGCACCTCGTCGGGCGGCAGCGCGGGGCGCCCCTCGACCAGCACCAGATGCAGGCCGACGCCGAGCCGCGGCAACCGCCGCGCCCGCGCGACCGCATCGTCGGCGGCCTTGCCGGTCACCATCAGGCTGGCGGCGGTCAGCACGCCGTCGCGATGCGCGATCTCGATTGCTTCGTTGACCGCCTCGTCCGCGCCGAAATCGTCGGCGGTGACGACGAGATCGATCAAGCCGCTTCCTTCCGCCGGCGCAGGAAATCGAAGAACTCGACGCCTTCGCGCAGGCGGCGCTTCATCATGCTCCAGTCGGTCAGCATCTCGCCCATGATCGCGCCGATCTTGCGCGGGCGGAAGTAGAAGCGCTTGTAGAATTCCTCGACCTTGTCGAAGATCACCGCCGAAGACAGGTGCGGATAGGAAAGCTGCGCAATCTGGTTGCCGCCGTCGGTCAACAGATGGTCGCCGCCGTCGAACCAGCCGTTCTCGACCGCCTGATTGTAGAGGAAGGTGCCGGGATAAGGTGCCGCAAGGCTGACCTGGATCGTATAGGGATTGAGCTCGATCGCGTATCGGATCGTCTCCTCGATCGTCTCCAGCGTCTCGCCGGGGAGGCCGAGGATGAAGGTGCCGTGGATCGTCAGCCCCAGCGCATGGGCATCCTTGGTGAATTGCCGCGCGACATCAGTGCGCAGGCCCTTCTTGATGTTGTGCAGGATTTTCTGGTTGCCGCTTTCATAGCCGACCAGCAGCACGCGGCAGCCGCCTTCCTTCATCGCCTTCAGCACCGGCTGCGGCACGTTCGCCTTGGCGTTGCAGCCCCAGGTGACATCGAAGCCCTTCTTGCCGAACCCCAGCTTGGCCAGTTCCCCCGACAGCTCGACGACGAAATCATGCGCGTCGGCCAGCGTATCGTCGTCGAAGAAAATCTCCTTCACCTCGGGCATCTCGCGCAGGATGTATTTCACCTCCTCGATCACCTTGGGCACGCTGCGGTGGCGATAGCGGTGACCGCTGATCGTCTGCGGCCAGAGGCAGAAGGTGCAGCGGCTCTTGCAGCCGCGCCCGGTGTAGAACGAGATATAGGGGTGGCGCTGATAGCCGCCGTAATATTTCGAGGTGTCAAGGTCGCGCTTGTAGATCGGCGAGACCATCGGCAGCACGTCCATGTCCTCGATCTGCGCGCGATCCTTGTTGCGGATGAACTCGCCGCCGGGTGCGCGCCAGGTGATGCCGTCGACCTCCGCCAGCGGCATGCCGTTGGCGATATCGACGATGGTGAAATCATATTCCTCGCGCGCGACGAAATCGATGTGCTCGCTCGCCGCCAGGCTCTTGTCGGGCTCGACCGCGACCTTGGCACCGACGAAGCCGATCAGAATGTTCGGGTTGCGCTCCTTGATCAGCGCGGCGGTGCGGATGTCCTGATTGAAGCTCGGCGTCGAGGTGTGGAGGATGACGAGATCGCGTTCGTCGAATTCATGCGCGATATCGTCCCACGACAGATCATGCGCAGGCGCGTCAATCAGCTTCGAGCCCTCGACCATCGCGGCGGGCTGCGCCAGCCAGGTCGGATACCAGAAGCTCTTCACCTCGCGCTTCATCTGGTAGCGCGCGCCGGCGCCTCCATCATAACCGTCGAACGAGGGAGCCTGGAGGAACAGCGTGCGCAGCATAGACATTTCTCTCACTTGGCCGAGACGCGGCCGCCGGCTTCCATTGTAAGCGCGCGCCCGCGCCATTCAACCGATCGTGCGAACAGGCTTGCAACGAAAACGGCAAAACTGAACAAGTCGCGCAGCGGCAGCAGCAACACCGAACCGCGCGTGCCGGCAATTCGGTCGACCCGCCCGGCGAGCAGCGCCCGCAGCGCCAGCGTCAACGCCACTACCGCCAGCCCCGCCGCCGGATGCACGATCGTGCCGAGCAGCCCGAACGGCAGCGGCAGCGCAATGGCGCTCAGCGCATAGGCCGCCGGCACCACCGCGCGCACCGTCGCTCCCCAGCGCAGCTCGTGCCGCCACAGCGCGCCGAGCGTCGCATCGTCCGACGCATGGGTGACGAGCATGGGCGGAATCGCGACCTCGAGTCCCAGCGCCGCCACCGCCTCGCCGATCGCATAATCGTCGGCGAGCACGTCGGCCAGCGCCTCGAATCCACCGATTGCCCGAAGCGTCTCGCCCGTGAACGCGATCGTCGAGCCCATGCACGGCCGCCCCAGCCCGCGCGCCACCCCGAACACCGCGCCGGGCAGGAATTGATAGCTCAGCCCCATCGCGCCGAATCGCGACCACCAGCCGGCGTCGCCGCGCCCGCGATAAAGGCAGCTCACCGCGCCGACGCCGGGGCGGTCGAGCGCGCCGAGCACCCGCGCGAGGTAATCGGGCGCAACCGCGATGTCGCTGTCGCTCATCACCACGATCGGATGCGCGATATGACGGCTCATGTTGATGAGATTGGCAACCTTGCCTGAAGCGCCATGCAATGTGTCGTCGACCACCAGGTCGATTCGCGCCGCCGGTAAGTGCGATCGCAACGCCTCGACAGCGGCGATCGCCGGATCGTCGGCACGCTGCACCCCGCACAGCAACTGGATCGGCCCCTCATGCGCCTGATCCAGAAAACTGGCGAGATTCTCCGCGAGTCGCGGTTCGGCGCCGTGCAGCGGCTTGAGTAACGTCACTGCCTCGCGCCGCCCCAGCGCAAGCGATGATGTGGCGAAGAACCGCGGCAGCGTCCACGCCGCCGCCAACGTATAGCCGCAGCCCGCCAGCGCCACCGCGAGCACCATCCAGCCGAGGGTCGACAGCACCATGCCGCTGCTCCTATCGAAGCCGTGCCGCGCTGGATAGGCGCATGTGGTTGACCAAAGCCCCGTGTCTCGCTAGAGGCACCGCCTTGACGGGGCGCGGATGCGATTCTGCGGCCCTTTTTCATTGGCGATATATTCGAGGACGGCATGGCGAACACGCCACAGGCGAAGAAGCGTATCCGGCGGAACGACCGCCGCGCGACCATCAATGCGACCCGCGTTTCGCGGCTCCGCACCTTCATCAAGAAGGTCGAGGCGGCGCTTGAGGCCGGCGACAAGCAGGCCGCGACTGCGGCGCTTGCCGCCGTTCAGCCCGAGCTGGCGCGCGGCGTCGCCAAGGGCGTCGTCCACAAGAACACCGCGGCGCGCAAGTTCTCGCGCCTCACCAAGCGGGTCGGCGCGCTCGCCTGATCCTGCTTGAGCGATCGAAAAGGGCTCGTCGGACGCTGTTCGGCGAGCCCTTTTCGTTGTGCGCCGCACCCAACCTGCGCCCCATTCGAAAAGCGAGGATTCGCCGCGATTCGCGATTGCTAGTCATGCCGAGTCCGCAATATTACAGCCTCAAATCAGCGCCTTGTTAAATAGTTGACGGGTTTCTGCGGCAAATGCCGAGTCAACCGGAATTATTTCAGAAATCTGACAGTTGGTGGACTTGATCGACTCACGCGACTGTCCATAATCGACCTTCTCGCCGCGGCGGTGCTCATCACCGCGGCTCACAGCACAGCGACATTTGTCAGCCGGACGGCACTTCCGGCTGCGGGATGATGTTGCCTCGCGAACATCGGACTGGCCGGGGGGCCTGTGCCGGATATGAGGGGAGACCGAACGGGTGACGGCACGCGAGGCATTGGCAGATCGAAGCGGGGATGTCGCGGCCGCCTGGGCGCGCGTGCGACAGCATCTGCGCGAATCGGCCGGCGCGCGGCTGTTCGATCAATGGCTCAAGCCGATGGAGCTGGTCGAAACCGGCGAGGCTGATTCGATTCACCTGGCCCTACCCAGCGCGTTCATGACTAACTGGGTCAAAAGTCATTATGCCGAGCGTCTGCTGCAGGAATTTCGGGCGCTGATCCCGGACGTCCGCGCCGTTTCGATCGAAACGCGCCGCGCCACGCCCGCTCCTGCGGTCCTCAAGGCCGAGGCAGCGCCGGCTGGCAACATCACCACCTTGCGGGCCGCAAAGCCGGCCGAGACGGCGCCGCCGCCGGTGCTCGATTCGCGCTTCACCTTCGATCGCTTCGTCGTCGATGCGTCGAACCGCGTCGCGTTCAATGCCGCGCAGGCGCTCGCCGAGCCGGGCGCGCCACGGTTTAGCCCGCTCTACCTCCACAGCGGCACCGGCCAGGGCAAGACCCATCTGATGCACGCCATCGGCCACGCCTTTCTCGCCGCCAATCCGGGTGCCGCGGTGATCGCGATGTCCGCCGAGCGCTTCATGTTCGAGTTCGTGACGGCGCTGCGCGCGCGCGACACGCTGGCGTTCAAGCAGCGCCTGCGCAATGCCGACCTGCTGCTGATCGATGACCTGCAGTTCATCGCCGGCAAGGATTCGACCCAGGAGGAATTCTTCCACACGGTCAACGAGTTCATGATCGCCGGCAAGCGGCTGGTGATCACCGCCGATCGCTGCCCGCAGGCGCTGGACGGCGTCGAGCCGCGGATCGTCTCGCGGCTGTCGGGCGGGCTCGTCGCCGATATCAAGCCGCCCGAGCCGGGCCTGCGCCGCGCGATTCTCGAGCGTCGCCGCGCCGAGCTCGTCGATACGCCGGTGCCCGACGAGGTGATCGATCTGCTGTCGAGCCGGATCACGACCAACATCCGCGAGCTCGAAGGCGCGTTCAACCGTGTCGTCGCTTATGCCCAGCTCACCGGCGAGGCGATCGACCTCGATTTCACCGCTGCGACGCTCGGCGACGTGCTGCGCGGCAGCCAGCGGCGGATCACGATCGACGAGATCCAGCGCGCTGTCTCGGCGCATTTCGACCTCAAGCCGCTCGACCTCGTCTCCGCCCGGCGCGCCCGCGTGGTCGCCCGGCCGCGGCAGATCGCGATGTATCTCGCCAAGCGGCTGACGACGCGCTCGCTGCCCGAGATCGGCCGCAAGTTCGGCGGTCGCGACCATTCGACGGTGATCCATGCCGTGCGCCGCGTCGAGGAACTGCGCGACGCCGATCGGGAGGTCGACGGCGCAGTCCGGCTGCTGATGCGCGAGCTTGAGGGCTGATACGAAAAAGGCCGGCCCGCAACGCCGGACCGGCCTGTTTTCCTAACCGCGATCGCGTTTTCAGCGCCGGTCGGGCTGCACCGTGATCTTGACCGTCTCGCCACTGTTGCCCGGAAAGCCGGTGAACATGGCTTCGACCAGCTGCGGCACCAATTTGGGCAGCGAATCGGTGTTCGAATGCGCTTGGGCCCGGCCCTGGAACACCTGCTTGCCGTCGGCGGTGCGATCGATGTCGAGATCGAGCTCGCTGGTGTAGACGGTGTAGCTGTGGACGTCGCCATAGCCGTAGCCGGGGCCGAACAGGAACGGATCATGCCAGCCCCAGCCCCAGCCGCGATAGCCCCAGAAGCCCCCGCCCCACGGTCCGCCCCCCCACGGGCCCCACGGATCGGGATCGCTGACGATCTTCTCGCGGCCATGATCGACCATATAGTGCATGTCGACGACGAGATCGGCCGAGGCCGGATCGCTCGCGCGCTGATAGCCCTGCTGGATCATGTGCTGGGCGACGATGTCGGCATAATGCTGGAATTCCAGGCTGCCGTCGAGGTTCGGGTCTTTCGACTGCACCACGAAGGTCTGGCCGGTGGGCGCGCTCAACTGCTGGAAACGCGAGACGCGCGTGTTAAGGCCGGTCGCGCAACCCGACAGCGCGAGCGCGGCGGCAGCGGTAGCGAAGATCAGGGATTTTTTCATGGACACGCGACCTCTTGGCGGAATTCCGGCAAACTGAACAAAGTTATTCTCTGTCTACCACAGCGCCATGAATAGCAGTTGAACGCTGCTGCGCAACGCTTCGTCGTCACGCCCTCAAACCTGCAATCCGATCGCCCGCTGCGCCTCGGCCAGGGTCGGCGCGGCGCGCGCCGCGGCTTGCGCGGCCCCTTGGGCGAGGTGCCGCCCGACCGCCTCGCGGTCGTCCAGCAATTGCGTGAAGCGATCGCGAATCGGCCCGATCACGGAGATCGCGAGATCGGCCAGCGCGGGCTTGAACGCGCCGAACCCCTGCCCGGCGAAATCGGCCAGCACCGCCTCGGCGCTGGTATCGGCAAGCGCTGCATAAATCGTCACCAGGTTGCGCGCTTCCGGCCGCTCGTCGAGTCCGGCCATCTCGCCGGGCAACGGCTCGGGATCGGTGCGCGCCTTGCGGAATTTCTGCGCGATCGCCTCGTCGCTGTCGGTCAGGTGGATGCGGCTCGCTTCCGACGGGTCGGACTTGGACATCTTCGCCGAACCGTCGCGCAAGGACATGATCCGCGGCGCCGCCGCCGAAACCAGCGGCTCGGGCAGCGGAAACAGCTCGACGCCGAAATCCTGATTGAACTTGGTCGCGATGTCGCGCGCCAGTTCGAGATGCTGCTTCTGGTCGTGGCCGACCGGGACGTGCGTCGTCTTGTAGACCAGCACGTCGGCAGCCATCAGCACCGGATACGTGAACAGCCCGACCGATTGCCCGTCGCGATCCTTGCCGGCCTTGTCCTTCCACTGCGTCATGCGATTGAGCCAGCCCATCCGCGCCGTTCCGCCGAGCAGCCAGGCAAGCTCGCTGTGCGCCGGCACCCGCGCCTGGTTGAACAGGATAGACTTGGCCGGATCGATTCCGCAGGCGATCAGCGCGGCCGCCATCTCGATCGTGTTGGCGGCAAGCTCGGCCGGCACCACCGGCTGCGTCAGCGCGTGGAGATCGGCGAGGAAAAACAGGCATTCGCCGCCGCTCGCCGCGACGTCGTCCTGCATCGCCACCCATTGCTTGATGGCGCCCAGATAGTTGCCGAGGTGCAGGTTTCCGGTGGGCTGGATGCCCGAGACGACACGCATGTTCATAGGCATGCGCTGTCGCCGGTCGCGCCCGTCAGGTCAAGCGCCGCCTGAGCAGCACCGCCTTGAGCTCGCTCCAGCGGAAGGCGCCGAACAGGAAGGCGCAGCCGAAATAGCAGGCCGCCGCCGGCACGATCAGCGCCAGCAGCCACATCGCACGGATCACCAGCGAGCCGACAAGATGCGGCAGGATGTACGGCTCGAGGAAGATCAGCAGCGCCCCCATTGCGATCGCGGCGAGCGCCAGCCGGATCGCGCGGCGCTTCAACTGCGCATCGACCGCGAACTGCCCGCGGCGACGCAGCACCAGATAGAGCAAGGCGACGTTGATCCAGGCGCACGACGCCCCCGAGATCGCCAGCCCGACATAGGAAAGGTCGGTCCCGAACACGAAGAACAGGTTGAGCGCCATGTTGCACGCCATCTCGATCAGCGCGATCCGCACCGGGGTCTTGGTGTCGGCACGCGCATAATAGCCCGGCGTGAACACCTTGATCAGAATATAGGCCGGCAGTCCGCAGGCAAATACGCTGAGCACCGATGCCGACGCATGCGTGTCAGCGGCGGTGAAATGGCCCGACTGGAAGGTCGCCTGGATCAGCGCGGTCGAAGCGATCGCCAGCCCCACCGCGGCGGGCAGCGCGAGCAGCAGCGACAGCTCGATCGCGCGGTTCTGCGTATGGATCGCCTCGCGCTCCTGTCCGCCGCCGATCTGGCGTGAGATCACCGGCAGGATCGCGGTGCCGACGCCGATCCCCACCAGCGCCAGCGGCAGCTGGTTCAGCCGATCGGCATAATAAATGTACGACACCGATCCCTGCGGCAGGAACCCGGCGGCAAGCATGGTGATGATCAGGATGTTGAATTGAATCGCCCCCTGCCCGATCGCCGCCGGCCAGATCATCTGCAGCAACTTCTTGACCTGCGGATCGAGCGTCGGCCGCTTGAGCTTGAGCCGCACCCCCGCGGCGCGCGCGGCGAGGATCAGCCAGAGCAACTGCGCGACGCCCGACACCGTTACCGCAATCGCCTGGTTACGCGCCGTCTCGATCGTCGAATCGGAGCGGAAGAACACCAACGCCGCGATCATGCAGATGTTGAGCATGATCGGCGCCGCCGCATTGACCCAGAAGCGGTTGAGCGAGTTCATGATCCCGCCCATCAGCGAAACG
Organism: Hephaestia mangrovi; assembly: GCF_019880555.1. Classification (GTDB taxonomy): domain Bacteria; phylum Pseudomonadota; class Alphaproteobacteria; order Sphingomonadales; family Sphingomonadaceae; genus Sphingomonas; species Sphingomonas mangrovi. The sequence goes on from NZ_JAINVU010000003.1 coordinate 204,061, forward strand.
AGGCTGATCAGCGCGAGATAGGGAAAGGTGATCTGCGTCAGGTGCGTGGCGAATTCGAATTTCGCCGCGCCGCCGCTTTCCTTGAAGCCGAACGTGATCAGCCACACGATCGGCTTGGGGAACACCATGATCAGCGTGGTGAACAGCGCGAGAAACGGCAGCAGGATCGACAGCACGTCCTCGGCGAAGCGCAGGCCGATCGGCAAACCCTTTTCGCCCTCGCGTTCGCCGCCGGCGACGACGCGGTTGAACATCGGCACGAACGCCGCCGAGAACGCGCCCTCGGCGAACAGCGCGCGAAACAGGTTGGGCAATCGCCAGGCGACATTGAACACGTCGTTCGCGAAGCCCGCGCCGACATAGCGCGCCATCAGCATGTCGCGCACGAAGCCGAGGACGCGGCTGACCAGCGTCAGGCTACCGATCGTCGCGGTATTCTTGACGAGGCTCATCGTCCCCGGCCCCCGTCCGCACGGGCGTCAGGCGTTGCCGATGCCTTCAATGCTGGTCGGCTCGCCGGCCTGGGCACGCTGCGCCGCCTGCTGGACATAGAGGCCGTTGAAATCGATCGGCTCGAGCAGCAGCGGCGGGAAGCCGCCGTCGCGGATCGCATCGGCGACGATGCGGCGTGCGAACGGGAACATGATGCGCGGCGCCTCGCCGAGCAGGAACGGCTGCACCGCATCGGCCGGCACGTTGCGCAGGCCGAACAGGCCGCCGTAGGAAAAGTCGACGACGAACGCGACGGTGCCTTCGACTTCGGCCTTGACCTCGATCTTGAGCACCACTTCGTGGACTTCCTCGTTGACCTGTGCCGCGCCGATGTTGAACTGCACGTCGATCTGCGGCGCCGCGGTCTTCTGATAGATCGCCGGCGCATTCGGATTCTCGAACGACAGATCCTTGATATATTGCGAGATCATGCCCGCGGCGGGCGCCGTATCGGCGCCATTGGGCTGCGCATTGTCGGCCGTCGTCGCGTTGTCCTGGTCGTCCATCGTCGAAAAGTCCTCGTATCTGGCGGATATCGGCGGCCGCTGCCGCGTTGAACCAAGGTCGGGCGCCTAGCAGGCGGCGGTCATGAGTTCAACGCTGCCCGATCGATTTGAACCGCGCCGCGCAAAGGCCTATGTAGAGTGTTCCGGCTCAATGGAGGCGACGTGCTTTTTTACATCATTCTTCTTGCGATGGTCGCCGCGTTCCTGGCGCTTCGCCTCTACTCGGTGCTCGGCAAGCGCACCGGACACGAACAGCCGCTCAAGCCGGTCGAGGAGCGCGTGGCGGTGGCGCCGGCACCGCGCACGATCGACGCGACGCCCGAATCGCGTGAAGTCGTCAATCGCAACATCGCGCCGGGTGCCGAGAAGGGGCTGCGCGCGATCGTCGCTGCCGATCCGTCGTTCGACATGACGCAATTCCTCGAAGGCGCGCAATCGGCCTATCGCATGACGCTCGAGGCGTTCTGGAAGGGCGACGAGGAAGCGCTGTCGCATCTCGCGGAGGAGCCCGTGCAACATGCGTTCGCCGAGGCGATCGCAGCGCGCAAGACGGCGGGCCATGTGCTCGACAACCGCCTCGTTTCGATCGAAAGCGCGCGGATCGAGGATGCCAGTGTCGAAGGGCGCGTCGGCCGCATCACCGTCCGCCTCGATGCCGATATCGCCGCGGTGACGCGCGATGGCGACGGCAATGTCGTCGCCGGCTCGCTGAGCGATGCCGTCCAGACCCACGATCTGTGGACCTTCGCCCGCACGCTCAAGAGCGACGATCCGAACTGGAAGCTCGCCGAAACCGACGAGGCGTGATTGTCGAGCTTGCGCTCCATCGTCGTTGCGAGGAGCGCGGCGAAGACGCTATCCACGACACGCGGCTCGGGAGCGCCTTGCGCCGCATACGATGACGCGCACGTTTTCACGATACGGATGAAAGGCTGCTGACGGGACATGCGGATCTGGGGGGCTGCCGCACTGATCCTGTTCCTGGCGTCGTGTTCGGGGGCGATCGTGCCGCCGCCGATCGAGCGCGGAGCGCCGTCACGCGCGCCCGCATCCGGTGGTTTGCCCCCCGCCCGCCAGCCGACGCCGGCCACGCCGATTGTGCCGATGCCGTCGGGCGGCGGCGCGGGCGGCGGCGCCGGCAGCGCGGCGCTCGCCGGGCTGGTTGCCGGCCCCGCCATCGCCAGCCTGCCGGTAAGCGACGCGCAGGCAGCGCGCGCGCTCGATGCCTTCCGCACCTCCTGCCCCTCGCTGGTTCGCCGCGCCGATGCCTCGGGGCTGACGACCGGCGCCGATTGGCAGCCCGCGTGTGACGCGGCGAACGCCGTGTCCGATCGCGATGCGCGCGCCTTCTTCTCGCGCTGGTTCGAAGCCGACCAGGTTGGGGACGGGCGCGCTTATGCCACCGGTTATTTCATTCCCGAGGTGCGCGCCTCGCGGCAGCGGCATCGCGGCTATGAGGTGCCGATCTACGGCCGCCCGGCGGACCTCGTCGATGTCGATCTTGGGCAATTCGTCGACTCGCTCAAGGGCAAGAAAATCCGCGGCCGCGTCAGCGGCGACACGCTCGTCCCTTATTACGACCGCAGCGAAATCGAGGCGGGCGCGATCGCCAACAGCGCGCCAGTGATCGCCTGGGGCGCCGATCCGGCGGCGGTGTTCTTCCTCCAGGTCCAGGGGTCGGGCGAGCTCAGGCTGCGCGACGGCTCGATGATGCGCGTCGGCTATGCCGATCAGAACGGCCGCGATTATACCGGCATCGGCAAGCTGATGCTCGATCGCGGGCTGATCGGCCATGGCGAAGCCTCGATGCAGGGCATTGTCGCCTGGCTGCGCGCGCACCCCGATCAGGGACGCGAGATCATGCAGGAGAACCAGAGCTTCGTGTTCTTCCGTCCGCTCGATGGCCCTGCGGTCGGCGCGTTGGGATTGCCGGTAGCGGGCGGCGCCTCGATCGCGGTCGATCCCAAATTCGTGCCGATGGGGGCGCCGGTCTTCCTGTCGATGGATCGCACCGACGCCACCGGCATCTGGATCGCGCAGGATACCGGCGGCGCGATCAAGGGCGCCAACCGCTTCGATACCTTCTGGGGAGCCGGCGACAATGCCGCTGCGATCGCCGGCGGCATGTCGGCGCATGGCACCGCCTTCGTGCTGCTGCCCAAAGGCACGCTCGCGCGGCTTTCCGCCGGGGGCTGAGGTGGCGAACAGGCCGCTCGGCCCCGACGAAGCGGCGCTGTGGGCGCGCGTGTTGGCGACCGTCCGGCCGCTGCCCGGCCGCGTCGCGCCGCCGCTGGCGAAGTCGGTCACGCCGCCCCCGAAAGCGCCGCCCAGGCCGATTCCGCTCGATCGTCCGCACGAACGTCCGGGGTCTCCGCCGCGATCGCACCACGCAGCGACGCTCGATTCCAGCTGGGACCGCCGGCTGTCGCGCGGGATCGCCCAGCCCGATTGCACCGTCGATCTCCACGGCCATTCGCTGGCCACGGCTCATGCCCGGCTCGATGCCGCGCTCGACCAAGCGATTGCCGAGGGCAACCGCGTGATGCTGCTCATCACCGGCAAGCCGCCGCGTCCCGACAGCGAACGGCCGCACGCCCGCGGCGCGATCCGCGAGGCGGTCGGCGACTGGCTCGCCGCCTCGCGCCACGCCTCGTCGATTGCCGCCGTGCGCGGTGCTCACCCCCGCCACGGCGGCCAGGGCGCACTCTACATCATCCTGAAAAGGCGACGGCATTCGCCCGCTTGAAGTTTTTTAACTCCTTCCCGGCACAATCGCGCGCGAGAGCGAATGCGCATCCTGCCTAATCTGCCCCGGGGGGACGACGAGACGACGCGATGGAAGAAGTGACTCTGAAGAGCCGCGCCGTCGTGTTCGCCCTGTGCGTCGGCGTGGTGGCGTTCATCCTGGCCCTGCTGGCAACGTCGCATGGCGTGATCGATCGCGCGACGATCACGATCGCGCTGATTCCGGCGATCGTGTGCGGCGCGATGAGCTGGGCGTCGGCCGAACGCGCGCTGTCGAGCACCGCAGCGGCGATCGATCTTGCCATCGCACGCCTCGCCGATGCGGCCGAAGGCGATCTCGACAGCCCGATTCCGCCCGAAATCGCCGACCGGGTTCCGCAATTGGCGTCCGCGATGACCAGCCTGTTCCGCCAGTTCGACAGCGATATCGAGGGCATCCGCCGCACCGCGCGTGTCGACCTCGTCACCGGCCTGCCCAATCGCGGACATTTCCGCGAGGCCGCCGAGGCCGCGCTCGCCGCGCCCGATATGCCCGGTGCCGCGCTGTTTTTTATCGATCTCGATCGCTTCAAGGCGGTCAACGATACGCTTGGCCACGCGCGGGGCGACATGCTGCTCGCCGCCGTCGCCGGGCGGCTGCGCGTCGTCGCCGAGGAAGCGGTTGCGGCGAGCGCTGCGACGCCGCTGATCGGGCGGCTCGCGGGCGACGAATTCACCCTGCTGTTGCCCGGCATCCGCGAGACCATGGCGGCCGCGCGGGTCGGCCGGTCGATCCAGCGCGCACTCGCCGAACCGTTTGCCATCGACGGCACAGCGGTCGAAGTCGGCGGCTCGGTCGGCATCGCGCTGGCACCGCAGCATGGCGCTACGCTGGGCGAATTGATGCGCGCCGCCGATCTCGCGATGTACCAGGCCAAGGCCGAGGGCCGCGGCCGCGTCGCGCATTTCACCGATACGATCGCCGCCGCCGTGGCCGAACGCGCGCGGCTCGACGAGGAGCTGCGCCGGGCACTGGCTCGCGACGAATTCACTCTGGTCTTTCAGCCGCAGATCGGCGCACGCGACGGCGCCGTCGTCGCGGTCGAGGCGCTGCTGCGCTGGCAGCATCCCGAGGATGGCCCGCGCCTGCCGGCGACCTTCATCCGCCGCGCCGAGGAGAGCGGGATGATCGTCGAGATCGGCGACTGGGTGATCGCGCGCGTCGCCGAGACGCTGGCGCGCTGGGGCGCCGACGGGACCGGCCAGCGGCTTGCGGTCAACATCAGCCAGCGCGAGCTCGATCACGCGCTGTTCTTCCGCCGGCTCCATCATGGGATGCGCGCCGCCCACGCACCGGCCGCGCTGCTGGAACTGGAGATCAGCGAATCGCTGGCGATGCGGTGCAGCCGCGAGGTGCTCGACGCGCTCGCCCTGTTGCGCGGCGACGGCGCGACGATTTCGATCGATAATTTCGGGACCGGCTATTCGAATCTGGCGCGGCTGCGCGAACTGCCGATCGACCGCATCAAGCTCGACCGCAGCGTGATCGAGCATATCGCGACCCGCGCCGAAGCGCGCACCATCGCGCATGCGGTGATCAGCCTGGTCCACGGCCTCGGCTGCGAAGCGGTGGCCGAGGGGATCGAAAGCGACGCGCAGGCCAACGTGCTGCGCGTGATCGGCTGCGACGTGCTGCAGGGCTATGCCGTGGCGCCGCCAATGGACGAGCCGACGCTGATCACCTGGGCGCGGGGCCAACGGCAAAGGCTAGCCGTCTAGCGCCCGCGCCACGATGTCGGCGTAGATTTCGGCAAGCGCATGAAGATCGGCGACGGCGACCGCCTCGTCGAGCTTGTGCATCGTCGCATTGACCAGCCCGAATTCGACGACCGGGCAGAGTTTCGACAAGAAGCGCGCATCCGACGTGCCGCCGCTGGTCGAAAGCGCTGGCCGCTGCCCGGTCTTGCGCTCGATCGCATCGGCGATGAGGCTGGAGAGCGTGCCCGGCTCGGTGAGGAACGCCTCGCCCGAGATCAGCGCCTCGACCGTCGCGGCGGGGCAATGCGCATGGGCGATCGCTTCGATCCGGCGGGCGAGATCGGCGCCGCGATGGAGATCGTTGAAGCGGATGCTGAGCCGCGCCTCGGCGCGGCCGGGGATCACGTTATGCGCCGGATTGCCGACGGCGATATCGGTCACTTCGATGTTCGACGGCTGAAACCAGTCGGTACCCTGATCGAGCTCGATCGCCTCGATCGCGGCAAGGATCGCGACCAGCCGGGGAATCGGATTGTCGGCGAGGTGCGGATAAGCGACGTGCCCCTGCCGGCCCGGCACGGTGATCCAGATGTTGACCGAGCCGCGCCGCCCGATCTTGATCATGTCGCCGAGGCGATCGACCGAGGTCGGTTCGCCGACCAGGCACACATCCGGCTTGATATGCCGCTGCTCCATCCGATCGATCAGCGCGCGCGTGCCGTGAATCGCCGGCCCTTCCTCGTCGCCGGTGATGATCAGGCTGACAGTGCCGGCATCGACGGGGACGCGCGCCGCCGCTGCGACGAAGGCGGCGACCGCGCCCTTCATGTCGACCGCGCCGCGGCCATAGACGAGCCCGCCGCGCTCCTCGCCGTCGAACGGCCCCGCCGTCCAGCCGTCACCCGGCGGCACCACGTCGAGATGCCCGGCAAAAGCGAAATGGCGGCCACCAGCCCCGCGCGTCGCCAGCAGATTCTCGACCGGCCCGTGCGGTGCTTCCCCGGCAACGAAGCGATCGACCGAAAAGCCGAGCGGCCGCAGCATCGCCTCCAGCGCGTCGAATACCGGCGGCTGGGCGGGCGTGACGCTCGGGCAGGCGATCAGCGCCTTGGTGAGCGCGACGGGATCGGGCATGGTAGCAGCGGACATGGGAGGTGACATTGCCCAAGCTCGATCTCGACACAATCCCGCAAACCAACCGCACCGGCTATCCGTCGCCATTCGACGAGCCCGTCCAGGGCCGCTGGTATCGCCGCCTCGCCCCGGCGAGCGGGCTGACCGCGTTCGGCGTGAGTCACGTCGTGCTGCGCCCCGGCGCCTGGTCTGCGCAACGCCATTGGCATGAGGGCGAGGACGAATTCCTGGTGATGATCTCCGGCGAGGCGGTGCTGGTCGACGATGACGGCGATCATGTGCTCGGCCCCGGCGACTGTGCCGCCTTTCCGATGGGCGATCGCAACGGCCACCATCTCCAGAACCGCTCCGACAAGGATTGCGTGTTCGTCGTGGTCGGCGCCGGCGACAATCTCGGCGGCGATTATCCCGACATCGACATGCGCTTCACCGCCGACGATCGCTATGTCCATAACGACGGCAGCGATTACGACACGCAGCGGGCTCGCTAGAGCCGGATTGATCCAAGCCGAATCGGTTCGGCTCCGGCGCTTTCAGCGCGGAAGGTTCCGAAAGTTCCGGGAAAGCGACATCAGGCCGGCTCCTATGTATCTTGCGCGCAACAAGGACGATCGACGCTGAGAAAGAGCAGCAACGGAGAACATTAACAGAACATCTGCGTGTAGGAAAGTTCTTTCCAACCTGTGCTTCAGGCCGCCGGCTGCTCGAATTGCTCGATCACCCATTCCTCTTCCTGCGCGGCGGCGATCCAGTCCTGCATGAAGGGGTGTTGAAGCACGGCCTCGACATAGGAGCCGGCGAAGCGCGCGATCGGCAGCGACCAGGTGACGATCCGCGTGCACACGGGCGCATACATGATGTCCGCCGCCGAAAAGTCGCCGAACAGGAAATCACCGTCGCCGCCGTACCGTGCGCGGGCCTGGGCCCACAATTCCATGATCCGCTCCATATCGGCGAGGACGTCGTCGTCAGGGCGCTTGGGCGGAAATATCTGGCGGATGTTCATCGAATGCTTGCGGCGTAGCGCGGCGAAGCTCGCGTGCATCTCGGCAGCCATCGATCGCGCCATCGCGCGGGCGCCGTCATCGGCCGGCCAGAAGCGATCGCGGCCGACCTTGTCGACGAGATATTCAACGATCGCCAGGCTATCCCACACGACGATCTCGCCATCCCACAGGATCGGCACCTTGCCCGATGACGGCGCGAACTCGTCCCCCTCGCGGCGCTGTTCCCACGCCGAATCGTAGAGCGGGACGACGACTTCCTCGAACGCGAGGCCCGATTGCTTGCACGCCAGCCAGCCGCGCAGCGACCAGGATGAATAGGCCTTGTTGCCGATGATGAGCTTCATGGCGCCTGGCCTAGACGCCGCTGCGAACCCCGGCAAGCGTCAGCGCGCGACGGGAACGAGCACCTCGTTGTGGCGCAGCGGCGGCGGCACGAAGGGCGAGTTGTAATAAGCATGCTCGGCCGGGCCATCGGGCGAGAAGCCATGCTGCGCGAGCCAGACGCGCAAGCGGCGCTCGTGATCGGCGAGCGATTCGTCTCCGGCGCTGCCGGCAAACCGGATCGCGGCCATACGCCGGGCAGGCAACTTGGCGGTGTGGACGCCTGCGTCGGGCGTCGGCAGGTCATCGGCGGCACGGCCGGCCGGCATGATGAAGCGCGTGCGCCACTGGCCGCGCTCGGTGCGATCGGACAGGACCGGCGCGGTCATCGCGATCTTCTCGTCAGGGCACGCCGAGCCGCCGGGGCCGCGCCGCTTGGCGAAGATATAATCGGCCAGCCGTTCGAAGCCGTCGTTGAGCGCCGAGAGCCGGTCGCCGGGCGCCACCGTTTCGGCAACGAGCAGATCGGGATAATCGCGCACCTCGATATCGCCATCCGCCTCGACGATCGTGTAATCGGGCTTTTCGGTCTTGCGTTCGCGATAGGTGACGACTGCCGCGCCCCCTGCTGCCAGCGCGGCGACGCCGCCTGCAATCGCCGCGATCCGTCCGAGCTTCGCCATCATTCTCTCCCGTCTTGCAGGAAGAATATCGCGTCGGATCGCCATGGTTCAAGCGATGTTGGCCATGCTCCTCCAAAAGGAGGAACCGCGCCCCGATCAGCCGATCGCTTCGATCACCGCGGCGCGGAGTTCGGGGATGCCGAGGCCGGTCTCGCTCGACGTCGCCAGCACCTCGGGATGCGCGGCGGGGCGCTTGCGCGCGTCGGCGGCGGTCGCGGCGAGCGTCTCGGCGAGCTCGGTCGGCTTGATCTTGTCGGCCTTGGTCAGCACCATCCGGTAGCTCACCGCGGCCTTGTCGAGCATGTCGAGCATCTCGCGATCCACGTCCTTGATGCCGTGGCGCGAATCGATCAGGACCAGAGCGCGCTTCAGCACGACACGGCCGCGCAGGAAATCGTTGACCAGGAAGCGCCACTTCTTGACCATGTCCTTGGGCGCCTTGGCGAAGCCGTAGCCTGGCATGTCGACCAGCCGGAAACCCAGCGGATCGCCGACGTCGAAGAAGTTCAATTCCTGCGTCCGCCCCGGCGTGACCGAGGTGCGGGCCAGCGCCTTGCGGCCGGTGAGCGCGTTCAACAGCGACGACTTGCCGACGTTCGAGCGCCCGGCGAACGCCACCTCCGGCACCTGCGGATCGGGCAGGAAGTGCAGCGCCGGCGCCGATTTCAGGAAGGCGATCGGGCCGGCGAAGGTCTTGCGCGCGGCCTCGATCGCCTCATCGTCGAACGGATCGCTCATGTCGCCTGCTTCGGCTCGGGCTTGGTCTTGAGCTCGGGATGGCGGCTGTAGAGCCATTGCTGCTGCGCGATCGCCAGGCAGTTCGAGGTGATCCAGTAGAGCTGCAGGCCGACCGCATAGGACGCCATCACGAACATGAACACCCAGGGCATGATCGCGAAGACCTGCTTCTGCGCGTCGTCCATCGGCGCCGGGTTGAGCTTGAACTGGAAATACATCGACACGCCGAGCAGGATCGGCACCACGCCGATCGCGATGACGTGGGGCGGAGTATAGTGCAGCAGCCCGAACAGGTTGAGCGGCGTCAGCGGATCGGGCGCGGAGAGATCCTTGATCCACAGCACGAACGGCTGGTGGCGCATCTCGATCGACAGGCGCAGCACCTTGTAGAGCGCGTAGAACACCGGAATCTGCAGCAAGGTGGGCAGGCAGCCGGCGAGCGGGTTGGCGCCCTCGGTCTTGTACAGCGCCATGATTTCCTGCTGCTGGCGCGGCTTATCGTCCTTGTAGCGTTCCTGGATCGCCTTCATCTTCGGCTGCATCGCGCGCATCTTCGCCATCGAGGCGAACTGGCGCTGCGCGATCGGGAACATCAGGCCGCGAATCGTGACCGTCAGCAGGATGATCGCGACGCCGAAATTGCCGACCAGGCGGAACAGCCAGTCGAGATAATAGAAGATCGGCTTCTCGACGATCTCGAACCAGCCCCAATCGACCGCCTTGCCGAAATCGGGCACGCCGGCCTGATCCTGATAATGATCGAGCAGGCGGACTTCCTTCGCACCGGCGAAGAAACGCGCGGTCTGCGTCATCTGCTTGCCCGGCGCGAGCTGCTTGGGCGTGGCGGTATAATCGGCCTGATAGGTATCGTTGCCGCCGGCGCGATATTGCGCGGTAACGGTCTGCGCCTGATCGGGGATCAGCGCGGTCAACCAATATTGATCCGAAAAGCCGTACCAGCCGCCGGGGCCGGTGAACCGCTGCGCGCCCTTGTCGACATCCTTGTAATCGACATCGTAATCGGCGGCGCCGTTATGCACCAGCATCGGCCCGGTGTGCAGCATCCAGCTCGACGGATCGGCCGACGCGCCCGAGCGATTGACCAGCGCATAAGTGGCGATCGCAACCGGTGCCTGGCCGATATTGGCGACCGACTGGCGGACGGTGAACATATATTGATCGTCGACCGCGAGATCGATGCGGAAGCGCTGGCCCTGGCCGTTATCGGCGGTGAGCGTGACCGGGTGGCCCGGCGACAGCACCTCGCCCGACGCGTGCCACAATGTGTCGGGCCCCGGCGCGGCAACTCCCTCCCCGCGCCAGCCGAAGCTCGCGAAATAGGCGCCCGGCGTGCCCGATGGCGACAGCAAGCGGATCGGCGGCGATTTCTTGGCGATGGTCTGCGCGTATTTGCTCAGCACCAGATCGTCGATCCGCGCGCCCTTGAGGTTGATCGAGCCCTTGAGCGTCGGCGTGTCGATCCGCACGCGCGGCGACGCGGCGAGCACGGTCGCGCGGTCCTGCGTCGCCTTGGCACTGTCGACCGCGGGACCGGCGCCGGGATTGGGCGCGATCTCGGTCTTGCCGCCTTCGATCCGGGTGACCGGCGGGTTGGCGGTGCTCTTCGGCCCATATTTGTGCATCACCAGCGGCCAGCCGAACATGACGAGCACGGCGATCAGCGCAAAGATCACGATGTTGCGGCTATTTTCGTTCACGTCTTCAGCGACCTCGCTCGTGATTACAGTCCGGGACCGGGTCGTAACCATGTCCCCCCCAGGGATGGCACCGCGCGATCCGCCGCACGGCGAGCCACCCGCCCTTGGCGGCGCCATAGCGGCGAAGCGCCTCGATTGCATAGGCCGAACAGCTCGGCGAATAGCGACAGGTCGGCGGCATGATGGCCGACGGGCCGAGTTGCCACAGCCGGCAGAGCAGGATGAGCAGGCGGGCGATCATGCCGCTTGCCGAGCCGAATCGTTTGGATCGGATCATCGCGCCAGCTTCCCCAGCGCCTTGGTCAGTTCGGCGCGGAGCTGGGCGAAATCGCGCTCCACACCGCCGGCGCGGCCAATCAGGACGTGATCGGCACCGCGAACGCCCGCCGCGGGCAGCAACTCGCGAGCGAGCGCGCGGAAGCGGCGTTTCATGCGGTTGCGAACGACGGCGTTGCCGATCTTCCTGGTCACGGTGAAGCCGACGCGCATCGTCGCGTCGCCGTCATCGCGATGACGGACGAGCAGCACGAAACCGGGCATCGGCGCTCGCCTGCCCTGATTGGCGGCGAGGAAATCGCGACGGGCGGTGAGGATGGTCACCGCGCCGCGCGTATCAGCGTTTACGCCGAGAGCTTCTTGCGGCCGCGCGCGCGGCGGGCGCGCAGCACCTTGCGGCCGCCGACCGTCGCCATCCGCGCGCGGAAGCCGTGACGGCGTGCCCGCACCAGGTTGCTCGGCTGAAAGGTCCGCTTCATCGTTCATTCCTATTCGAATCTGAATGCAAAAGGCCGCCGAAAGCGGCGGCCACAGCTACGGTGCCCCATACGCAGCGACCGTGCGTGAGTCAACGCACTTCGCCCTGTCGCGCGCGTTCGCGCCGCCGCCGCGCGCTCTTGCGCCGCAACCCGCGATCGGCGAGATCGCCGAACCGCGGCCAGCGACGCTTCGACCGGGCGAAGGCACGCCGCGCCCAGCGCGAGTTGCGCAACACCAGCGTCAGCCCGCCGGCGAGCACGAAAACGCCCCCGGGGCCGGGCAGCGGGCCGACCACCGGCGTCAGCGCGATCAGCAGCCAGCCGGTGCCGAGCAACGTATAGCGGATCGCCGGATGGCGGGTCTTGGGCGGGCCGGGCTCGTCCATCGCGTCGATTTGGGGGCGGTGTGTTGGAATGGCAAGACGCACGCGCCGCCGGCGCGCGGTTCCCTTGCGGCCAAAACCGGCTATGACACGGTTTCGGGGGGAATTTCGATGACCGCGATCGTATCGACTGTCGCCTATCTCGGGCTCGAGGCGCGCCCGGTCGAGGTGCAGGTGCAGTTGATCCCGGGTCTGCCGGCGTTCAACGTCGTCGGGCTGGCCGACAAGGCGGTGGCGGAAAGCCGCGAGCGGGTGCGCGGCGCGGTGGCGGCGATGGGGCTGGCGCTGCCGCCCAAGCGGATCGTGGTCAATCTGTCGCCGGCGGATTTGCCCAAGGAAGGATCGCATTTCGACCTGCCGATCGCGCTCGGGCTGCTCGCGGCGATGGGCGTGGTCGATGCCGAGACGCTGGCCGATTACGTGATCGTCGGCGAGTTGGGGCTCGACGGGCGAATCGCCGCGTCGCCCGGCGTGCTGCTTGCAGCGCTTCACGCCTCGGAGCAGGGCAAGGGGCTGATCTGCCCCGCCGCGCAAGGGGCCGAGGCGGCGTGGGCCGGGCAGATCGAGGTGGTCGCGGCGCCCGACCTGCTGGCCCTCATCAACCATTTCAAGGGCCACGGCCTGCTCGCCACGCCGCAGCCGGGTGAGGCGGAGGACGCCGCGATCGGCCCCGATCTCAGGCAGGTCAAGGGTCAGGAAACCGCCAAGCGGGCGCTGGAGATCGCCGCGGCGGGCGGGCATAATCTGCTGATGATCGGCCCGCCCGGCGCGGGCAAATCACTGCTCGCAGCGTGCCTGCCCGGCATCCTGCCGCCGCTCGACGCCGCCGAGGCGCTCGAAGTCTCGATGGTGCAATCGGTTGCGGGAACGCTGACCGGCGGGCGGCTGACCCGGACGCGGCCGTTCCGCAGCCCGCATCATTCCGCCTCGATGGCCGCGCTGACCGGCGGCGGGCTGAAGGTCAAACCCGGCGAGGTCAGCCTGGCGCATCTCGGCGTGCTGTTCCTCGACGAGCTGCCCGAATTCCAGCGCGCGGTGCTCGAATCGCTGCGCCAGCCGCTCGAAGGCGGCACCGTCAGCGTGGCGCGCGCCAATGCGCACGTCACCTTCCCGGCGCGCGTCCAACTGGTCGCGGCGATGAATCCCTGCCGCTGCGGGCATCTGGGCGATGCCGCGCTGGCCTGCTCGCGCGCGCCGAAATGCGCGGCGGATTATCAGGCCAAGGTGTCCGGCCCGTTGCTCGACCGCATCGACCTGCATGTCGAGATGCCGGCGGTGAGCGCGGCCGACCTGGTGCTGCCGCCGCCCGCCGAAGGATCGGCCGAGGTCGCCGCGCGCGTCGCCGCGGCACGCGCGCTCCAGGCGGCGCGCTATACCGACCATGCGGCGCGGACCAACGCCGAGGCCGACGGCCCGCTGCTCGACGCGGTCGCGACGCCCGACGAGGCCGGGATGGCGTTGCTGCGCCAGGCCGCGACCGCGATGCGGCTCACCGCGCGCGGCTACGGCCGGGTGTTGCGAGTGGCGCGCACGATCGCCGATCTTGCCGGCGCGTCCGGCATCGGCCGTATCCACGTCGCCGAGGCATTGAGCTACCGCCGCCAGGCGCCGCGCAACTAGGTGCGCGGGCGTTCAGCTCATGGCGGGCTGCAAAGCATGACCTTCTGCGCTTCGCCGCACCCTGAACTGAATCCCCGCACACCCCGGCATTCAATCCACTTGCGTCAAAGCGGGCGCTTGCGAGCGAGCGGCGCTTCGTCTAGCGAGACGCCTCGCTGCCCCTGTGGCGAAATTGGTAGACGCGCTCGACTCAAAATCGAGTGCCGCAAGGCATGCTGGTTCGAGTCCGGCCAGGGGCACCATTCGCGAAACCCGGAAATTGTCGCGCGGTTGGCTAACTGCCGCGCGGGGCGGCAGTGCGCTAGCCTGATTTCGCAAGCTCGATCCGCAGGAACGAGACGAAGGCGGACACCTTCTTCGGCGTGAATTTGCGGTTGGGGTAAACCGCGGAAATCGCCGTCTGAAACGTGCTGGGCGTCGCGACATGATCGGGGAAGAGATCGATCAGTCGTCCCGCCGCGAGATCGGCGCCGATCAACCAGTTGCTCAACAGCACGATGCCCTGACCGCGGATCGCGCAATCGCGCAAGACGATGCCGCTGTTCGCCGACATGGCGCTGCGTATCGGCACGTCGGAAACCTCGCCACCGGCATCCTGAAAACGCCAGACGTCGGAAAATCCGGCCAGTGGAAAGGTCAGGCAATCGCGCGCGGTAATATCGGATAGCCGCGCCGGCCTGCCCTTTGCCGCAAGATAGGCCGGGCTGGCACAGACATGGTAGCGCGTGCGCAATACCGGCACCGCGATCATGCTCGAATCGGCCAGCGGGCCATGACGGAGCGCAAGATCGAATCGCTCGCCGACGATGTCGACGACCTGATCGGTCAGCGACAATTCCACCCGCACCTGCGGATAGGCATCGCAGAAGGCGGGAATGAGCCGGCCGAGGCAATGGATGCCGAACGAATGCGACGCCGAAACGCGCAGCAGGCCGGATGGAACGTCGGTCGCCTCGGCAAGCGTGGCGGGCAGCACGCGAAGCGCCTCGAGATGCTGTTCGAGTTCGCGAAGAAGCAGCGTGCCGGCCTCGGTCGGCGCGATCTTCCGGGTCGTCCGATAGAAAAGCAGCGCGCCCAGCTCCGCCTCCAGCGCCGCGATTGCGCGCGACACGACCGACGGCGCGACGTTGCGCGCCCGCGCCGCCGCACTGAAGCTGCCGCGGCGGCATACGTCTTCGAACAGGTCGAGATTCGCCAGCTTCATTATTGCTCTTTCAGCACAAGCTATTTTCGGTCTTTGCTATATCTGCACTATCCGGGGCCGTCTATCGATCGCCGCATCACCAAGGCGAATTGATGGAGGGTGGCGTGAGAGCAACCACCGAGGGCAAGAATCCGATCGCCGTCTATGGCGCGTCGGGACACACCGGACGTTTCGTCATCGCAGAGCTTCGCCGACGCGGGCTGACGTCGGTGGCGATCGGCCGCGATGCGCAGAAGCTGGCCGGGCTGCACGCCGATGCCGTGCACGTCGCTGCGCTCGACGATCCGGCGGCGCTGGAGCGCGCGTTCGCGGGCGCAGCCGTGATCATCAATTGCGCCGGCCCCTTTCTCGACACGGCAGCGCCGGTTATCGCGGCGGCATTGCGTGCGAACGCCAGCTATTTGGACATAACGGCGGAGCAGCAATCGGCCCGCGACAGCTTCTCGCAATATGCGAACGCCGCGTGGCGGACCGGGATCAAGCTCGTCCCGGCAGCGGGCTTCTACGGCGCCCTGGCCGATCTTCTGGCGCACGCGGCGATGCGAGATTGGCGCGATGTCGACACGGTGCGGACTCACTATGCGCTCGACCACTGGCATCCGACCGAGGGAACGCGCATTACGGGCGCGCGCAATAACGTGCCGAGGGTAAGATTGGCCAACCGTGCCCTTGTCGAGATAGGCCGCGCCGAGGGGCAGCGTGACTGGGATTTCCCCGCGCCCTTCCGACACCGGAAGATCGAGGAAATCCCCTTCAGCGAGATCGTTCTTCTTGCCCGCGATCGACGCATCGCCGACGCACGGAGCTTCATCAACGCCAGCGCGCTCGCGGATGTGCGCGATCCGGCCACGCCCACTCGTCCGGAAGGAAGATCGCGCGAGGCATTCATGGTCGAGGTGGTCGTCGGGCGCGGCGCGATGCAGCGCCGCGCCGCAGCCACCGGCGAGGACATTTACGCGGTTACCGCGCCGATCGTCGTCGAGGCGGCAGTGCGGATCGCGGACGGTCGCACCAAGGTGCCCGGCGGCGGCGCGTTCGCGCCGAACGACCTGTTCGAGCCGCGAGACTTTCTCGCAGCGGTTGCCGCTCGCTATCCCGGCTTCCACATCAACTATTGCTGAAGGACCAGACATGACCGAGCAACAACTCAAGGCCGAGCGTTTCAAGGCACTCCATGTCCCCGGCGACCCGCTCGTCCTCTTCAACATATGGGACGCGGGGAGCGCGAAGGCGGTCGCGGCGGCGAACGCGCAAGCGCTGGCGACCGGCAGCTGGGCAGTGGCAGCCGCGCTCGGCATGACCGACGGCGAGACCGTACCGCTCGATCTGGTGATCGCCAATGTCGCGCGCATTACCGCGGCAACAGCCCTGCCGGTCAGCGTCGATATCGAAAGCGGCTATGACGATCCGGCGCAGACCGCGGCGCGGACGATCGAGGCCGGCGCGATCGGCTGCAATGTCGAAGACAGTTTTCCGGCCGACGGAACGCTGCGGGACGTCGCCGATCAGGTCGACCGTCTGCGATCGATCCGACGTGCCGCGGACGCCAGCGGGGTCGACTATTTCATCAATGCGCGCACCGACGTCTTCTTCCAGCCGGGCGCCAAGACAGCCGGCGCGTCCATGCTAGAGCTGGCGATGGAACGCGCGCGGGCCTATGCGGATGCCGGCGCGGACGGCATTTTCGTGCCCGGCCTGACGGATATGGCAATGATCGCCGAGTTCACCTCTGCCAGCCCCCTGCCCGTCAACATCATGCTGAGCGCGACTTCGCCCGCGCCGGCAGCGTTCGCCCAGGCAGGCGCGGCGCGATTGAGCTATGGGCCGGCGCCTTACCTTCTCGCGATGAAGGCGCTGGAACAGGCAGCGCAGCGCGTATTCGACGGTCGGACCGCCGGCGGAGACGGATGATCGAGCGGGAAACGGTCAGCCGACACGGGCGAAGGTCGCGGCGCTGCCATGGCGCTTGGCCGGCCGGCCGGGCGGCGAGGTTCCGGGTGTCCGGGTCGTCCCGGCGAGCCGGCACAGCAGATCGGCGATCTCACCCATGCGGGCGGCATCGATGTGGTAGAAGACCTGCTTCGCCTCGCGCCGCGTTTCGACCAGCTCGGCCTTGCGCAGCACGCCGAGCTGTTGCGACAGCCCCGGCTGGGTGATCCCGGTGGCGCTTTCGATATCGCCGACGGAAAGCTCGCCGGGCATGATCGCCCAGAGCAATTCAAGCCTCACCGGATGGGCGATCGCGCGCAGCACCTCGGCGCGCGCGGTGAAATCGGGTGCGTCGCTCATGCCGCCCCCTTGTCGGGAATCGTGGTGTAGAACCAGTCGCCGGCGTTCTTTTCCTTGACGATCTCCGCCACCGAGGCGCGCGGCACGCGCAGCAGGTCGTCGCCCGGCGTCCAGTTGGCGGGAACCAGACACGACCCGCGGTGCACACGCTGAAGCGCGGTAAGGATGCGCAGCATCTCGTCGACCGAGCGCCCCACTTCGGCGGGGTAACAGGTCGAGGCGCGCAGCACCCCGTCGGGATCGAGGAAATAGGTGGTGCGCACCGCCGCCGCATCGACCGCATCGCAGCCGATCATGCCATAGGCGCGGGCGATCTCCAGCGTGGGATCCTCGATGATCGGGAAGTCGACCGTCACGCCGAACATGTCGTGGATCAGCCGGATCCAGGCGAGGTGCGAGTAGAGCGAATCCACCGACAACGCCATCAGCGCGCAATCGAGCGCGGCGAATTCGCCGGCTGCCTTGGCCAGCGCGACGAACTCGCTGGTGCAGACCGGGGTGAAATCGGCGGGGTGCGAAAACAGCACCAGCCAGCGGCCGCGATAATCGCTCAGCGAAATCGGGCCTTGCGTGCTGCGCGCAGTGAAATTTGGTGCCTCGTCGCCAAGGCGCAGCATCGTGGCGGGCGGGGTGGACTCCAACAGTGATCTCCCGTCAAAAAGGGGCGAACGCGCCCATCGGCAACATTGACATTTTCAAATTACACACTTATTTGTAATTGTAAAGTGTTATTGGTCGGGAGGTGGCAATGGCCACTCGAGAGACAGACGCGCTGGCGCGCGCAACCGCGGTGATCAAGGCCGCCCGCGCCGACAATGGCAAGCGGCCGGTCGTGAAGGCGTTTTTCGACGAGGCGACCTTCACGGCAAGCTATGCCGTGCACGATCCCGCCACACGCGCAGCCGCGATCATCGATTCGGTGATGGACTATGATCCCGCCGCCGGGCGCACCTCCTTCGCCTCGGCAGATGCGATCATTGCCTATGTCGAGGCCGAAAAGCTGACGGTCGAGTGGCTGCTCGAAACGCACGCCCATGCCGATCACTTGTCGGCCGCGCCCTATCTGCAGGCGAAGCTCGGCGGCAAGCTGGCGATCGGCCGCGACATCTGCCGGGTGCAGGAGGTGTTCGGCAAATTGTTCAACGCCGGCACCCAATTCGAACGTGACGGATCGCAGTTCGACCGGCTGTTCGACGATGGCGACACTTTCACGATTGGCGAATTGAGCGCCACCGTGCTGCATGTGCCCGGCCACACGCCGGCCGATATGGCGTATATCATCGGCGACGCCGTGTTTGCCGGCGACACGATCTTCATGCCCGATTTCGGCACCGCGCGCGCCGACTTCCCCGGCGGCGACGCGCACCAGCTCTACCGATCGATCCGCCGGCTGTTGTCGCTGCCGCGCGAGGCACGGCTGTTCCTGTGCCACGATTACAAGGCGCCCGGCCGCGATGCCTTTGCCTGGGAAACGACGATCGGGGCCGAGCGGGACGCCAACGTCCATGTCCATGACGGCGTCGGCGAGGATGATTTCGTCGCGATGCGCACTGCGCGCGACGAGACGCTGGCGATGCCGACGCTGTTGATGCCCGCGGTGCAGGTCAACATGCGCGGCGGGCGGCTGCCGGAGCCGGAGGACAACGGCACGCGCTACCTCAAGATTCCGCTCGACGCCGTCTGACGAGCGTGCTCGATCCGCTCCAATATGTGCTCGGCGCCTTGTCCGGCGGGCTGGTCGGCTTCTCGCTCGGGCTGGTCGGCGGCGGCGGATCGATCCTCGCAGTGCCGCTGATGGTCTATCTGGTGGGCGTGCCGAGCCCGCACATGGCGATCGGCACCAGCGCGCTGGCGGTCGCCGCCAACGCCGCCACCGGGCTCGCCAGCCATGCCCGCGCGCATACCGTCAAATGGCGTTGCGGCGCAGTCTATGCCGCCGCCGGGATCGTCGGCGCGCTGATCGGCTCGACTGCGGGCAAGGCGTTCGACGGGCACAAGCTCTTGTTCCTGTTCGCGCTGGTGATGGTCGCGGTCGGTGTGCTGATGCTGCGCGGGCGCAAGGCGGGCGGCATGCCGGGCGCGCATCTGAGCCGCGAGAACGCGCCGAAGATTATGGGCTACGGTTTCGGCACCGGCGCGTTTTCCGGCTTTTTCGGTATCGGGGGCGGCTTCCTGATCGTGCCGGGCTTGCGCCTGTCGACCGACATGCCGATGATCAACGCGGTCGGCACCAGCCTTGTCGCGGTCACCGCCTTCGGGCTGACGACCGCGGCCAATTATGCCTGGTCCGGCCTGGTCGACTGGCCGCTCGCCGGCATCTTCATCGTCGGTGGCGTCGCGGGCGGCGTGCTGGGCACGATGTTGGCCAGGCGCCTGTCCGGATCGGGCACGCTTACCACGGTGTTCGCGATCCTGATCTTCGTCGTCGCCGCCTATATGCTCTGGAAGAGCGCCGCCGCCCTTTGAACCCTCAACCCACACGTAACCACAGGAGACAGCAATGAGCCTGCACATCGGCGATACCGCCCCCGATTTCACCGTCGAGACCCAGCAGGGCCCGATCAGCTTTCACGACTGGGCCGGCGACGCCTGGGTGTTCTTCTTCAGCCACCCGGCCGATTTCACGCCGGTCTGCACCACCGAGATGGGTCGCACCGCGCAGCTTGCCGGCGAGTTCGCCGCGCGCAACGTGAAGCCGCTCGGCCTGTCGACCGACACCGCCGAGGAGCATCGCAAGTGGATCGCCGACGTCAACGACACCCAGAAGACCGACCTCCAGTTCCCGATCGTCGCCGACAAGGATCTGAAGGTCGCCCGGCTCTACGACATGATCCACCCCGAGCAGAGCGAAACCGCGGCGGTGCGTTCGGTGTTCATCATCGATCCCAACAAGAAGATCCGCCTGACGATGACCTATCCGATGAGCGTCGGCCGCAATTTCGACGAAATCCTGCGGGTGATCGATTCGCTGCAGCTCGGCGATGCCAAGCGGATCGCCACGCCCGCCGACTGGCAGAAAGGCAAGGAGGTCATCATCCCGCCCTCGATCAGCAACGAGGAAGCCAAGGGCCTGTTCCCGCAGGGCTGGACCGAGCATCGGCCCTATCTGCGCACGACCAAGGTCGATTGAGCTGGCCGGGGGTGTCGCGATGCGGCGCCCCCTCCCCGCACCCGCAGATGGAATCTAGGGTCAGGCGTCGCTCACCAATGGATCGATCTGCCCGCTCAGATTGTGGCGGAGCCCGACGCTCAACGCGGCGATCCGGCCGGGATCGGCCTTGAGCTGACGCGGCGTAAGGCCGGTAAATTCCCTGATCTCGCGGATCAGATGCGACTGATCGTAAAAGCCGCGATCGATCACCTCATCCAGTGAATCGCCATCGAGAATCAGCGACACGGCCGCGCGTAACGCCCGATACTTTCGCGCCAGGAATTTGGGCGGCATGCCATACAGGCGGTTGCAATTGCGCTCGAGCTGACGGCGTGAAAGCCCGGTCGCGCCGATCAGGCTTTCGATATCGGGCGACGGATGCGCCGCCAGCCAGTCGTTGACCTGGCGCACGAAGCGCAACGTGTCGCTGCAGCTGTCTCGCAGCAGCTCGAGCAGCAAGGCGGTGGCGATCGCCTGCATCCCGGCAAGGTCGGCGGCCGAGCGTAGCGCCTCTCGCGCGGCGATCACCCGATCGCCGAACAGATCGGCGGCATCGACCAGGCGGTTGACCATGGTAGAGGCGTCCACGCCGATCAGCGCCGCCCAGCCGCACGGCGCGAGCCCCGCGCCGAACACATGGACCGGGCGATCGGCGCAGATGACGCGCGGCCCGGTCGTCGGGCCGACGATATGCACGTCCATGGCTTGCTGGACGCGGCCATCGGCGAAGCGATATTCGCCGCCGCCATCATGCAGGACGAACCGGATCTGCGCGCGATCGGCCCGCTCGGTTTCCTCAAGGCCCGGCAGGTCGGAGCGAAATCGATAGAAGACCGTGATGTAATCGGACAGCGCCGCATCCGGTATGGCGTAATCGAGATGAAGATGAGTCACGCTGCCCCCATTCACGCAACACGGGAGCTATTTCTACATCATCTTCGAAAAGCCCGAAAGCCGGACCTCCTTTCCGCCGGCGAACCGCTACAAAAGGCGCTCTAGGAAGATTGCGCCGGCGGGCCCTGCCAGCCACCGCCGAGCGCTTCGAACAGGTTGATCTGATCGTCGGCGATCCGCGCGTCGGCATCGGCCAGCGCGGCCTGCGCGTCGGCAAAGGTCCGCTCCGCATCAAGCAGGTCGAGCGAATTGACTGCGCCTTCATGCTGCTGCGCGCGGGTGATGACCGCGGCATGCTGGGCCTGGTCATAGGCCGCCTTGAGCGCGGTACGACGATCGAGATCGTGGCCATAAGCAGACAGCGCCGTCTCGGTTTCGCGCAGCGCGGTCAGCACCGTGCCGTCGAAAGTGGCGAGCGAGGCCTGGGTATCGGCCCTGGCCCCGGCGATCTTGGCGCGCGCCGCGCTCTGGTTGGGGAACGACCAGCTGATCAGCGGGCCGAGCAGCCAGCGCAGCGGGCCCGCCCCGAAAATGTCGCTGATCGAGGTGCCGGTCGACCCGATCGAGGCACCGAGCGAGATGTGCGGATAGAGATCGGCGGTGGCGACGCCGATCCGTGCGGTGGCCGCCGCCAGCCGGCGTTCGGCGGCCCGCACGTCGGGGCGGCGCGCGATCAGCGCCTGACCGTCGCCGACCGGGATCGGCCGGGTGATCTCCAGCGTGGTCGATCGCTCGCCGGCGATCGGCGGCAAATCGGCCGGCGCGCGGCCAGTGAGCGTCGCGAGCCGGAACAAGGCGGCATCGCGCTCGGCCTGGATCGCCGGCACATCGGCAGCGCGCTGATCGCGCAGCGTGGCGATCCGCGCGGTATCGAGGCCGTTGGCAAGCCCGGCCGAATGGCGGCGCTCGGTCAACGTCAGCGACTGGTTGAGCAGCTCCACGATATGCCGCGCGACCGCGAGCCGCGCCGCGGCGGACGCGGCATCGGCATAGGCACGCGTCGTATCGGCAACCACCGCGACGCGCACGGCATCGGCGTCATATTGCGCGGCCGCGACGTCGCCCTTGGCCGCCTCGACATCGCGGCGCACGCGGCCGAACAGGTCGACCTCGTACGACACGTCGAGTCCGGCATCGATCGACCAATCCTCCCGCTTGGCGCCCGGGGCACGCTGGCTCGCGGGCAGGCGGCCGTAGGTCGGATCGGCGCTCAGCGTGGTCTGTGGCAACTCGTCGGCGCGCGCGCCTTTCAAGCCGGCGCGCGCCTTGGCGATGTTCGCCACCGCGACGCGGATGTCGGTATTGGCCTTCAGCGCATCGCCGACGAGACCGTCCAGCACCGGGTCGTTATAGAGCCGCCACCAGTCTTGATCGATCGGCGCAGTCGAAACGGCGGGCGTATCGGCGGCAACAAAGGGGCCGGACGCCGCCGCAGGAGGGGCAGGAGCGACATAGTCCGGCCCCACCGCGCACGCGGCGAGCGCGAGCGCGGATAGCGAGGCAATTGAAGCACGAAGACGTGACATAGAATGTGTCCTTATTCGGCGGGCTGCAGCATCGGCTCGGCGTCCGGCCGCTTGCGGCGACGCGAGAGCCGATCGCCGAGCGCGCGGCAGACGACGTAGAAAGTCGGCGTGAAGATCAAGCCGAAGCCGGTGACGCCCAGCATTCCGAAGAACACCGCGGTGCCGAGCGCCTGCCGTAGTTCGGCGCCCGCCCCGCTGGCGATCAGCAGCGGCACGGAGCCGAGGATGAACGCGAAGCTGGTCATCAGGATCGGCCGCAGGCGATCACGCGCCGCGCGCACCGCCGCCTCGACCGGCGACAAGCCGTCCTCTTCCTCGGCCTGGCGGGCGAATTCGACCACCAGGATCGCGTTCTTCGCCGCCAGCGCGATCAGCACGACCAGCCCGATCTGCGTCAGCACGTTATTGTCCATGCCGCGCAGGTTCACGCCGATCATCGCCGCCAGCAGGCACATCGGCACGATCAGGATGATCGACAGCGGCAGCACCAGGCTTTCATATTGCGCGGCGAGCACCAGGAAGACGAACAGCACCGACAGAGCGAACACAGCGCCGGCGGTATTGCCCGCGAGCTTCTGCTGGAAGGCGATACCGGTCCATTCGTGGCTATAGCCCTTCGGCAACGTCGTATCGGCGAGCTTTTCCATCGTCACCAGCGACTGGCCCGACGAATAGCCCGGCGCCGTATCGCCATCGACCGCGACGGCCGGGTGCAGATTGTAACGCATCACGCGATACGGGCCGGTCTTGCTCTCGAACGTCGCCACCGATCCGATCGGCACCATCGCGCCCGAATTGGAGCGGGTCTTGAGGTTGGCGATGTCGGCGGGCGTCTTGCGCGCATCGGCCTCCGCCTGTGCGGTGACGTGATAGGTCCGCCCCAGCAGGTTGAAGTCGTTAACGTAAGTGGAGCCGAGATAGACCTGCAGCGCCTCGAACACGCGCTCGGGCGGCACACCCAGCATGTCCGACTTGCGCCGATCGATATCGGCGAAGATGCGCGGCGTCGCGGCGTTGAAGAAGGTATAAACCTGCTTCAGCCCCTTGGTCTGGTTGGCCTTGCCGATCAGCCCATAGGCATTCTTGCCGAGCGCGTCATAGCCGCGATCTCCCAGATCCTCGACCATCATGCGATAGCCGCCGGCCGAACCGATGCCCTGGATCAGCGGCGGTGGCACCACCATGATCCGCGCCTCGTTGATATCGGCAGTGCGCTTCTGCGCCTCGGCCATGATCTGCTGGAAGCTGACGCCGAGCTTCTTGCGCTCTTCGAAGGATTCGAGCGGTACGTAGGCGGCGGCCGCGTTGGGCGCGAGCGTCTGCGACGGCCCGTCGAAGCCGGCGAGCATAACCGAGCCCTTGACGCCCGGGATCGGCAGGATGCGCTTGGCGACCTTCTGCATCACCGCATCGGTGCGTTCGAGCGAGGAGCCCGGCGGCAACTGAATGACGGTGAGGAAATAGCCCTGATCCTGCGCGGGAATGAAGCCCGACGGCGTTACCCAGAACAGCCCGATCGTTGCGGCGATCAGCCCGGCATAGGTAATCATCATCGACTTCGGACGACGCACCAGCCGACGCGTGAGATTGGCATAGCCCTCGCTCAAGCGCTCGAACCCGCGATTGAAGCGATCGCCAGCGTGATGCAGCCAGCGCACCACCGCATGACGCTCGCCGCGATGGTCATCGGGCTTGAGCAGCAAGGCGGCGAGCGCCGGTGACAGCGTCAGCGACAGGATCAGCGAGATGATCGTTGCGGTGGCGATCGTCACCGCGAATTGCTGGTAGAACGCGCCCGACAGGCCGGTGAGGAACAGCGTCGGCACGAACACCGCGCACAGCACCAGCACGATCGCGATCAGCGCCGCCGACACCTCGTCCATCGAGGTCTTGGCGGCCTCCAGCGCGGACAGTCCGCGCTCG
Source organism: Hephaestia mangrovi (assembly GCF_019880555.1). Lineage (GTDB taxonomy): Bacteria > Pseudomonadota > Alphaproteobacteria > Sphingomonadales > Sphingomonadaceae > Sphingomonas > Sphingomonas mangrovi. The sequence goes on from NZ_JAINVU010000003.1 coordinate 228,887, forward strand.
AGGTTGCGCTCGACATTCTCGACCACGACGATCGCGTCGTCGACCACCACGCCGATCGCCAGCACCATGCCGAACAGCGACAAGTTGTTGAGCGAATAACCGAACGCCGCGAGCGCGAGGCAACTGCCGATCAGCGACACGGGGATCGCCACCACCGGAATGATCGCCGCGCGCCATTTCTGCAGGAAGACGATGATGACCAGGACCACCAGGATCACCGCTTCGCCCAGCGTGTGGAACACCGCGTCGATCGACTGCGAGATGAACTCGGTGGGGTTATAGATGACGCGATAGGCAAGGCCCTTGGGGAACGTCTTGGAGACCTGCTTCATTTCCTTGTTGACCGCTTGTGCCGCGGCCAGCGCGTTCGATCCGGGGCGCTGGAACACCGCCATGATCACCGTCGGCTTGCCCGACAGATAGGTGTTCGATGAATAATTGTCGGCGCCCAGTTCGACACGCGCCACATCGCGCACGCGCACCTGATGGCCCTGCGCATCGGTGCGGATGACGATGTTGGAAAACTGGCTCGGATCGGTGAAGCGGCCCTGCGCTTCGACATTCACCTGGAAGGCGTTGCCCTGCGAATATGGCGGCGCGCCGAGCGTGCCCGCGGCAACCTGCACGTTCTGCGCACGCAGCGCGGAAACGATGTCGCCGGCCGTCAGATTGAGCGCGGCGGCGCGGTCGGGATCGATCCACACCCGCATCGCGTAATCGCGATTGCCGAACAGCCGCACGTCGCCAACGCCGTCGATGCGAGTCAGCCGGTCGCGGATCTGGGTCAGCGCGTAATTGGAGATATAGCCGCGATCGAGCGAATTGTCGGGCGAGATCAGGTTGACGACCATCAGGAAGTCCGGCGACGTCTTCTGCGTCACCACGCCCAGCCGCTGGACCTCTTCGGGCAGCGTCGGCGTCGCGATCGCGACGCGGTTCTGCACCAGCACCTGCGCGGCATCCAGATCGGTGCCGATCTTGAAGGTAACGGTGATCGTCACCTTGCCGTCGCCGGTCGATTGCGACGACATGTAGAGCATGTTGTCGACGCCGTTGATCTGCTGCTCGATCGGCGCGGCGACGGTGTCGGCCACCGTTTGCGCGGTGGCGCCGGGATAGCTTGCCGTCACCGTCACCGTGGGCGGAACGATATCGGGATATTGCGATACCGGCAGCCCAAGATAGGCGATGGCGCCGACGATCGTGATGACGACCGCGATCACCGCGGCGAAGATCGGCCGCGTGATGAAGAACCGTGAGAGGCGCATGTGCCTGCTCCCTGAAATTTGGGCCTCGATGGCCAGTGATGTCGATCCGATCACGCCCCCGTTCACGCTGAGCCTGTCGAAGAGCGATCTCCGCTACGACGGCGGGCTCCGGCAGGCTCAGCTCGAACGGCTTGGTGTTCGGCGCTCCAACAGGTCCTAATTCGCGGCGAAGGTCGCTTCGCCGCTCGATGGGTCGCTGACCACGGGTGGCGGATCGTCGGCCGCGACCGGCGCGATCTTGCCTACCTTGGCAACGACCTTGCTGCCCGGCTGCGCGAGTTCCGGATCGCTGATGATGACGCGATCCTGTGGGCTAAGCCCGCTCTTGATCACGCGCAGGCCATCGACGACGGGCCCGAGCTCGACCGGCTTCGACTGCGCGGTGCCGTCCTTGCCGACGACCATCACCAGCTTGCGGGTCTGATCGGTCTCGATCGCCGCGTCGGGCACCAGCATCGCCTGAACACTGCCGCCGCTCGACAGCCGCGCGTTGCCGAACATCCCGGGGGTGAGGAACATCTCCGGATTGTCGACCACCGCACGTACCCGGATCGTCCCCGAATCGGGATCGAGCCCGTTGTCGGTGAAATCGAGCTTGCCGTGCCAGCGATAGGCATTCTCGTCCTGCAGCTTGACCTCGATCGGCGAGGCGGCGTGGCCAGCCTGCTGGTCGCGCTTGGTCTTGAGGAACTCGGCTTCCGACGCGTCGAAGCTGAAGTAGATCGGATCGAGCGCGTTGATCGTCGTCAGCAGCGTCGCCGCTGAACCGTCGCCGCCCGCCACCAGATTGCCGGCATCGACGCGGCGATCGGAAATCCGCCCGCTGATCGGCGCCCGCACCTGGGTGAAGCTCAAGTCGAGCGCCCGCGCCCGAACCTGCGCCTCGGCGCCGGCTAGCGCGGCCTGCGCCGCCTGCTGTTTCGCCCGCAACTGGTCGACGTCGCTTTGCGATACCGCATCGACGTCGATCAGCTTCATCGCACGCGCCAGATTGGCCTTGGCGAGGCTGAGATCGCTCTTCGCGGATGCCACGCTCGCGCGTGCCTCGGCCAGTGCCGCCGCGAACGGGCGCGGATCGATGGTGAACAGCAGATCGCCTTTGTGGACCACCGCGCCATCCTTGAAATGCACCGCCGTGACCTCGCCCGAGACGCGCGGCCGCACCTCGACCGTCTTGGTCGCTTCGAAGCGGCCGACATAATCGTCCCACTGGTGGATCGATCGCGTGATCGGCGCTGCCACCGTCACCACGGGCGGCGGCGGCGCAGCGGCCGCGGCATCGCCGCGGTGAGCGATCGAATAGCCGCCCCACGCAACAAGCGCGAGCGGCACGCCGATCAGCAATCCGCGCCGCCACCCCCGGCTCGGCAATCGGGTTTCGGGATCGTGCTCGTCTGCGCGGCCGATCTTCGTCAACATGTTCATCGTATCACTCGCTGATTGGATGTCCGAACGCCGCCTGGGCGACGCGCCAAATGCCTTGTTCTCGCAAGCAGAGAACCCCGGATCCTCTCGTCAAACGCCCCGACCGCCCACATCGAATTTTTTGTTATTGCGAGGCGGTATCGAGCGATCAATGCACGCGCTGATTGATCGCGTCGCGCCCGCGGCTGATGCTGGCGAGTATCAATTCGTATTGCGCCATGCTGAAGCCCGCTTGCTTGAAGGCATGGATTTCGGAAGAATGGACCGCATAGCCGCGGTGCCAGGCGATCACCGCCAGCCGCCGCAGCGCCTCGAGCCGCGGATCGGCAAGCTCGTTGGCCGATGTCAGCCCGAACAGCCGATGCATCGCGACCGCGAGCCGTCCCGGGCGGTTGATGCTCGACAGCTTCTCGGTCTGCGCCAGCGCCACGACGGACCATTCGAGCGGCGACAGCCGCGCCGGCGTCGCATCGGCAACCGGAGCAACAATGCGGGGCGCGAGCGCGGTTTCATGCAGCTCGGCGAAATTGCGATAAGCCATCACCTGTCTCCCTGATCAGCGCAGGCCGAGACAAAACCCTTCCCGCGCGCCGAACCAGCCCCTCGGCCGCCCGGCGATGAATTTGGTTGGACGCTCACCGTTCGCGGGCGCATGCCCGCGGCGGCGAAGCCTGAACTGTCGAAGATGATCGGCCCGATACACTTACGCTGGCCGATCAAGATGGTGCCGGACGTATCTCGCCGCTCAACGGCGGCAAGCCAATCGATCCGGAACACCCGCCGCCCCTTCAGGCGACGACGCTGTTGCGACTACCCCTTCGCTGTTCCGTACTGACCGGTATATAAATACGGGGTGAACGTCGTCAAGGGGACTTTCTGTACCGATCGATATTTTTCTTGTCCAGCCTCCGTTTCTAGGCG
>NZ_JAINVU010000003.1:240000-642423 GCF_019880555.1 Hephaestia mangrovi
GACGCTGCAGGTCTTGTTCGCGCCGGCCTGCGAGGCGCGGGGCCGGCCCGGCATCCCGATTCGCAACTCGGCTTATGGCGCGGTGATCCTCACCGCCGGCTTCCTGATCGGCGTGCGATTCGGGCCGGAAGGCCTCGCCTGGGCCTGGATCGGCGCCTACCCGCTGTTCCTGATCGTATCGGCGACGCAATCGCTTCCGGCGATCGGACTGAAGGCAACCGCGCTGATTCGCGAAATCCTGCCGCCGGTCTGCGCGGCCGTCGCGATGGCATTGGCCGTCCGGCTGGTCGATCATCTGCTGCCGCCGCTGATGCCGCCCGCGCGCCTGGCCGCGCTGGTAGTAACCGGCGCGGCGGCTTATGGCGCGTGGCTGGCGCTGTTCGCGCGCAGCGCCGCACGCGAGCTCGTCGCCATCGTCCGCCGCCGGCCGCTCGCGCCGATTCAGGCCGACTGAATATAGTCGCGCATCGCCGCCGCGTCGGCCTCGATCCGCTCGATCCGATATTTGACGAGGTCGCCGATCGAGACCAGCCCGATCATGCTGCCATCCTGGATCACCGGCAGGTGGCGGATGCGCCGGCGCGTCATCAACGACAAAGCCCCCAGCACCGCATCCTTGGGCGCGACGGTGACGGGCGGCGCAGTCATCACATCGCCAACCGTGCGATCGAGCGCAGCGGCGCCATTTTGCGCCAGCGCGTAGATGACGTCTCGTTCGGAGAACACGCCGGTCACCGTATCGCCGTCGATCACCGGCAATGCGCCGATGCGCCGTTCGGCAAGCAAGGCGACGGCCTCGCTCACCCGGCTATCGGCCGAGATCGATAATACGTCATGCCCCTTGCCGTTCAGGATCGCCGCAATCGTCATGGCACCTCTCCCGTTATCGGGCCGGCGCGGCGTCGCGATTCGCGCGGCCCCGTCACGGCCGGCACATTATTCGAGTCCCTAACCGCTTGAGTGTCGCATCTTTGCCCCGATATGGCAAAGCATGACCGACCGCCCGACCGGCCTCGACGATCCCGCCGCCGCCGCCCACGCCTGGGCGCGGTTCCGCCGGGTGCTCGGCTGGATGGCGCTGGCCATCGCGGCGATCGATGCCGCGGCGATCGTCGCGATCGACCATTTCTACGGGCCACTGTCGCTGTTGACGATCATCGCCACGGCGATCGGCTTCGGCCTGACGATGCTGCTTGCCGCCGCCCTGATGGGCCTGGTGTTCATGAGTGCCGGGACCGGCCACGATCAAGCGGTCGAGGATTTCGCCAAGACGCAAAAAGGCCGGCGCCGCTTCTGAGCGGCACCGGCCCTTTATCAATTCCAGCAGGAACGATCAGCCAACCGTACCGGCAGCCTCGCTCGCGGGCGGGCGACCACGACGGCGACGCGGCTTTTCCTCGCTCTCGTCGTCATTGGCGGTCGCGCCGAGCGACGGCGGCAGGCGATCGGCTTCAAGACCCGCCTGCTCAGCCGGCGCCGGCGTCTTGCGCGGACGGCCGCGACGGCGAGGCGCCGCGACTTCGGCAACGGGCTCTCCTTCGGTCGCGCGCTCGCCCTCGACTTCGGCGGTCTCGCTCTTGCCGTTGCGCTCGGCGCTCTTGCCGTTGCGTTCGGCGCGATGCTCCCGCGGCGCTTCTTCGCCGTCATCGCCATTGTCGGCGTGGCCGTTGCCGCGACCGTTCGCACGAGGCTCGTCGCGATCGCGGCGCTGCGCCCTGTGCTGGCTCTGCTGGCGATAGTCGCCATCATCCTCGCCGTCGGTCTCGTCATCGGCGTCGGCCTCTTCGCGCTGCCGGCGATTTTCCTCGAACCGCGACTTGTTCTCGTTGAGCACGCGGAAATAGTGATCGGCGAACTGCAGGTAATATTCGGTGTTGACGCGATCACCCGCCATCTGCGCGTCGCGCGCCAGATTCTTGTACTTCTCGTAGAGCTGGTTGGCGTTGCCACGCTGGCGATTGTCGATCCGGCTGTTCGAATTCGGATTGCCTTGCGAGCGTTGCCCACCACCACCACGGCCGCGACGGCGGCCGGCCTGACGATTGTTCATCAAAGTCTGTCTGTCCTCGTCCCTTGAAAATCACCCGGCCCCACACCGAATTCGCGAACTCAGCGCGTTTCCCCTGCGCAAAAGACACCGCCGAAGCGGCGCGATCAGGCTGCCACGGCCGCCGGACTGCAGCGGCTTCATGACGAGGGATTGGGCCCAGGGCCTCTTTTCAACAACTTGGTTGAAGGTGCCCGCCCCAATTGGGGTCTTAGCCCGGCGGCGCACATTATCCAAGAGGAAATGTGGGGTGCGGGGCAGCATTTTCAAGTTACCACGATCGCGCGCGGCCGGCCGGCGAGATCGCGGCGCAGCGCCGGCGCAAGCCCGGCCGCCTCGACCAGCGCGGCGACGGCATCGGCCTGCATATGTCCGATTTCGAGAATCGCCACGCCGCCCGGGGCGATGAGGCGCGGCAGATCGGGAACGATCGCGCGATACGCGTCGAGCCCGTCGGCCCCGGCAAACAAGGCGTCCGCTGGCTCGTGCTCGCGAACTTCGGGCGGCAACACCTCATCGAGGCCGATATACGGCGGGTTGGCGAGGATCAGATCGAATTGCGACTCGATGCCCGCCGCCCAATCGCCCTCGAGCAGTTTGGCGCGCGCGCCCAGCCCCAGGCGATCCGCATTGGCGCGGGCCATCGCCAGCGCCTCGGTCGAGCGATCGACGCCGAGCCCGATCGTCTGCCGCCATTGATCGAGCGCGGCGAGCAGCAGCGTGCCCGGCCCGGTTCCGAGATCGAGGATCGTCACCGGCGACTGGTCCGCGAAATGATCCACCGCCGCCTCGATCAGCGTCTCGCTGTCCGCCCGCGGCACCAACGCGCCAGGGCCGACCGCGATGTCGATCGTCCAGAAGGCGCGGATGCCGGTGATATAGGCAACCGGCTCGTGCGCGAGGCGGCGGTCGAGCAGCGCGGCGAAGGCGGGGGGCTCGACATCGTCGAGCCGGCGCAGCAGCAGATCGTCGCGCGACATGCCGAGCGCGTGCGCCATCAGCAGCTCGGCGTCGAGGCGGGGGGTTTCGGAAACCGTGGCAAGTCGGGCGGCTGCGGCGGCAAGGGCCTGCCTTACCTTGAGCCCGCGCTCAGCCATCGATCGCGGCGAGGCGTTCGGCCTGATCCTCGGCGATCAGCGCGTCGATCAGCTCTTCCATCTCGCCTTCGAGGATTTCGGGCAGGCGATGCAGCGTCAGATTGATGCGGTGATCGGTGACGCGCCCCTGCGGAAAATTGTAGGTGCGAATCCGCTCCGAGCGATCGCCCGAGCCAACCATCGACTTGCGCGTTCCCGCCCGCTCGCTCGCCAGCCGCTCGCGCTCCGCCTCGTAAAGACGCGTGCGCAGCACCTTCATCGCCTTGGCCTTGTTCTTGTGCTGAGATTTCTCGTCCTGCTGGATGACGACCAGCCCGGTCGGGATATGCGTGATGCGTACCGCCGAATCGGTGGTGTTGACCGACTGCCCGCCCGGCCCCGACGAGCGATAGACGTCGATCCGCAGATCCTTGTCGTCGATCTGGACGTCGACCTCTTCCGCCTCGGGCAGCACGGCGACGGTCGCCGCCGAGGTGTGGATGCGCCCGCCCGATTCGGTCACCGGCACGCGCTGCACGCGGTGGACGCCGCTTTCGAACTTCAGCCGAGCGAACACCCCCTGCCCCGTCACGCTGGCGACGACTTCCTTGTAGCCGCCGGCTTCGGACGGGCTCGCCGAGATTAGCTCGACCCGCCAGCCGCGGTGATCGGCGTACCGCTGATACATCCGCATCAGGTTGCCGGCGAACAGCGCCGCCTCGTCACCGCCGGTGCCGGCGCGGATTTCGAGCATCGCCGGGCGCTCGTCGGCCGCATCGCGCGGCAACAGCGCGAGCGCGAGCTTGTGCTCGGCGGCTTCCAGCTTCTGCTGGTTGTCGTCGAGCTCCTCGGCCGCCATCTCGCGCAATTCGGGATCGGCCTCGTGGGTCATGTGCTTGAGGCTGACCGCCTCGGCACGCAGCCGCCGGACGTCGCCCGCCGCTGCCGCGACGGGCTCGAGCTCGGCATATTCCTTCGATACCGCAACGAAGCGCTCGCCGGGCAGGTCGCCAGTCGCCATCAGCGCCTGCAACTCATCCCGCCGCGCCTCGATCTGCGCGATCCGTTCGGCAGAGATGGTCGTCATGCGCCCGCCAATACCCTATGCGCTGTCCCAGCGGCGAGGGTCACTTCAACGCCCCTACCAAAGCCGCGAGCGCGACCTCGACCTGTGTGCCTGCGCCCAGATTCTTGACCGCCGCCACACTTTTGGCGATTTCGTCATCGCCGAGAATGACGGCAAAGCGCGCGCCAAGCGCATCGGCCTTGGCGAGACGTTTCTTCATATTACCCTTGAACGCCATGTCGGCGGTAATGCCGCTCCGACGCAGGTCAGCAAGCACCCCTTGCGCCGTGCTCTCGGCCGCCTCGCCAAGCGGAATGATGACGGCATCGACCCCGCGGACCGCCGGCTCCTCGATCAACATCGCCAGCCGCTCGACGCCCGCCGCCCAGCCGACCGCCGGCGTATGCGGGCCGCCCAGGCTTTCCATCAATCCGTCATAGCGTCCACCGCCGAGCACGGTGCCTTGCGCGCCCAGCCGATCGGTGACGAACTCGAAGGCGGTGTGGCGGTAGTAATCGAGGCCGCGGACGAGGCGGCTGTTGCGCGTCCACGCCACGCCGGCGGCGTCGAGGCCCTTGGTCACTGCCTCGAAATAGGCGCCTGCCTCGCTGGTCAGATGCGCGTCGATATCCGGCGCGGCGTCAGCGATCGGGCGATCGCGCGGATCCTTGCTGTCGAGGATGCGCAGCGGGTTCTTCTCGAGCCGCGTCTGGCTGTCCTCGGAAAGCTCGCTCCGATGCGCCTCGAAATGCGCTACCAGCGCCTGGCGCCACGCTTCGCGCGTTTCCGAATCGCCGAGCGTGTTGAGCTGCAGCGTCACGCCATCGTCAATCCCCAACTCCTTGAGCAACTGGTCGGCGAGCGCGAGCAGCTCCACGTCGGCGGCGGGCTCGGCCGCGCCGATCACCTCGGCATCGATCTGGTGGAACTGGCGGAAGCGGCCCTTTTGCGGGCGTTCGTAACGGAACACCGGCCCCGACGTCGCGAGCTTGAGCGGCGCATGCTGCTGCCAGCCTTCGGTCAGATAGGCGCGGCACAAGCCGGCGGTGAACTCGGGCCGCAGCGTCAGCGAATCGCCGCCGCGATCGGGGAAGGTGTACATCTCCTTCGAGACGACATCGGTGGTTTCGCCGATCGAGCGGGCGAACACCTCGGTCGCCTCGAACACCGGAATGTCGACGCGCTGGAAGCAATAGAGCTTGCGGACGCGCTCGAAGGTTTCGAGGACGTGCGCGAAGCGGCGCTGCTCCTCGCCGAAAATGTCCTGCGTGCCGCGGATGCGCTGGGGGGTCTGAATACGAGCCATAAGAGCCGGGGTATCTAGGCGACGCGATTCGAAACCGCTAGCATTTCGTCATGGCATCCGCAGGCGCGCGCTGGAGACTTGGCAACCACATCGCGCCGCCGCGCTTCGTGCTGTTCTGCATCGTATTGGCCGGGGGGCTGGCGATCGCGATCCCGCCGCTGGGCGCGGAGCGCGGCACGCTCGCGGCTTTCGACGCCGCGAGCATGCTTTTCCTGCTCGCCGTGCTGCCGTTGCTGCGAAACGCCAACGCCGCGGCGATGCGGCGCCACGCGCGGGACAATGATGCCAATCGCGTCGGGCTGTTGCTGCTTACGGGATTGGTGATGCTGGTGATCCTGGTCGCCGTCGCCGGTGAACTCAGGAACAAGACCAACCTCGTCACCATCGCATTGGTCGTCGGCACGCTGGCGCTGGCGTGGCTGTTCTCGAACATGGTCTATGCCTTGCACTATGCCCACATCTTCTATCTGGGCGACAAGGACGGCAAGGATTGCGGCGGGCTGGGCTTTCCCAACTGCGACGAGCCCGATTATTGGGACTTCGTCTATTTCTCCTTCACGCTCGGCATGACGTTTCAGACCTCGGACGTCGAAATGACCAACGGGCGGATGCGGCGCGTCGCGATCGGGCATTGCCTGGCGGCATTCGTGTTCAACATCGGCGTGCTTGCCTTCACCATCAACGTGCTCGGCGGCAGCTGAACGCCGCGTGTCGGCGGCGGCGGCAAAACATCACAGCGCGCTATAATATCGCCTCGCCGCGTCCCGAGGGCTGGACTTCCGTCGCTTCCAGACCTTATCCCGCCGCATCCTTCCTTCAGCCGAAAGGCCCCCGATGCTCCGCACGCTTGCTTTCACGTCGCTTCTGCTCGCCTCGACCGCCGCTGCCGCGCAGCTCGTTCCGGACGGCAATTCCAAGCCGCAGCCGATTCCGTTCGAGAACACGATCCCGGCGCCGCAGGACATCGAATATCCCGGCACGATGACGCTCGACATCGACGCGTCAGACACCAGCCAGGGCATTTTCCGCGTGAAGGAAGCGCTGCCGGTCGCGCAACCGGGCCCAATGGTGCTGCTCTATCCGAAATGGCTTCCGGGCAACCATTCGCCGACCGGCCAGCTCGACAAGCTGACCGGCCTCGTCATCACCGGCGACAAGGGCCAGCCGATCCGCTGGACGCGCGATCCGGTCGACGTCTACGCCTATCACATCGATGTGCCCGAAGGCGTGAAGACGCTCAACATGGTCTTCCAGTTCGCGTCCGCGACGGCGGGAAATCAGGGGCGCATCGTGATGACGCCGAACCTGATCAGCCTGCAGTGGAATTCGATGAGCCTCTATCCAGCCGGCTATTTCACGCGCGGGATCGGCGTGCAGGCGACGGTGCATTATCCGGCCGGCTTCACCGCGTCTTCGGCGCTGCCCTCCACCGCGAAGGGCCCGATCTACAGCTATCAGAAGACGAACTACGAAATCCTGGTCGATTCGCCGGTGCTCGCCGGCCGCTATTACAAGCAATGGGTGCTGTCGCCGAAGGTCAATCTGGATGTCTATGCCGACAAGCCAGCCGACCTTGCCGCGACGCCTGAACAGATCGACGCGCACAAGCGCCTCGTCGACCAGGCGGTCAAGACCTTCGGCGCCCAGCATTACGATCATTATGATTTCCTGCTGTCGCTGTCCGACCAACTCGGCGGCATCGGGCTCGAGCATCATCGCAGCTCGGAAGACGGCGCGGTCGAAAATTACTTCACCGACTGGAACAACCAGATCTACGATCGCAACCTGCTGCCGCACGAATATACCCATAGCTGGAACGGCAAGTTCCGCCGCGGCGCCGACCTGTGGACGCCCAATTTCGACGTGCCGATGCGCGACAGCCTGCTGTGGGTCTATGAAGGCCAGACGCAGTTCTGGGGTTATGTGTTGCAGGCGCGATCGGGGCTGGTCAGCAAGGCCGACACGCTCGACGAATATGCCATGATCGCGGCTTATTACGATCACATGCCGGCGCGGCAGTGGCGCGATCTGCTTGATACCACCAACGATCCGATCATCTCGCAGCGCCGCCCCAAGGGTTGGACGAGCTGGCAGCGGTCGGAGGATTATTACAACGAGGGCCTGATGGTCTGGATGGAGGTCGATTCGATCCTGCGCCAGCAATCGCATGGCACCAAGTCGATCGACGATTTCGCCCGCGCCTTCTTCGGCATCAACGACGGCGACTGGGGCGAAGTGACCTATACATTCAACGACGTGGTCAACACGCTCAACTCGATCCAGCCCTATGACTGGGCCGGTTTCCTGACCGAGCGTCTGCAGGGTCTGTCGAAGGACGCGCCGCTCAACGGGTTCGTGCAGAACGGCTACAAGCTCGTCTATACCGACCAGGAATCCACCGTCTTCAAGCAAGCGGAAACCAACCGCAAGAAGACCGACGCCAGCTATTCGATCGGCCTCGCCGCGGGCAATGACGGCGATCTCGTCAGCGTGATCTGGGACAGCCCGGCGTTCAAGGCCGGGCTCGACCTCGGCGATACGATCGTCGCGATCAACGGCAAGGCCTATTCGGGCGACGTGCTCAAGGACGCGATCGTCTCGGCGAAGACCGACAAGAACCCGATCCACTTCACGGTGAAGCGCGACGGCGATTTCCGTGACGTCGCCATCGACTATCATGACGGCCCGCGCTATCCGCACCTCGTGAAGGTCGGCACCGGAGAGACCGGCCTCGACAAGCTGCTCGAACCGAGACCATAAGCCCGGTCGAGCCAGGATATTGATTGGGGCTCGGCCGCGCGGTCGAGCAGCCGCACCGGCCCGCTCCCCACCCTACCTCCCATAGATACTGCCGTTGGGAGGCCGGGTGGGGCAGCGGGCCGGCGTGGCCTAGTGACGAAGGAAGCAAGAATGCGTATCGACATGGTGCCCGTCGGCGACAATCCGCCCGAAAGCCTCAACGTCATCATCGAAGTGCCCGTCGGCGGCGAGCCGGTGAAATATGAGTTCGACAAGAAATCGGGCGCGCTGTTCGTCGATCGCATCCTGCACACGCCGATGCGCTATCCGGCCAATTACGGCTTCGTGCCGCACACCCTGTCGCCTGACGGCGACCCGATCGACGCGCTGGTCGTCGCGCGTTCGCCGTTCGTGCCGGGCTGCGTCGTCCGCGCGCGCCCGATCGCGGTGCTCAACCTCGAGGACGAGCATGGCGGCGACGAGAAGCTGATCTGCGTGCCGGTAGATTCGACCTTTCCTTATTACGCCAATGTCGGCGAGAAGGCCGATCTACCGCCGATCATCTTCCAGCAGATCGAACACTTCTTTACGCACTACAAGGATCTCGAGTCCGAAAAGTGGGTGCGCATCGGCAAATGGGGCGATGCCGAGGAAGCCAAGCAGGTGCTGCTCGAAGCGATCGAGCGCGCCAAGAACGACAAGGCGGCCTAAAAGGGGAACGCCCAACGCACGCGGATCAAATTCCAGGGTGCGTGGAATTCAGTTCAGGGTGAGGCGAAATGCCATGCCTTGCAGCCCGCCATGGGCTGAAAACCGCGCATCCTAGTCTCGCGTTCCCCACCGCCAGCGCCAGCCGCCGGCGGTCTTGTGCCAGCTGATCGCGGTCAGCGCGAGGATCAGGCCGGCCGCGACGATCAGCCTGGTCAGCCGCGGCTCGACAAATCGCATGTCGAGCACGACCAGGCCGATGGTGCCGAGCGTCAACGCCCAGCCTTGCCATGTCGCCGGCGTCGCCCCGATGCCGAACAGCTTGGGCACGAACCAGTCATCCTCGTCGCGCGGCGGTGACGGCTTATTGTCTCGGCTCATGAATTCGTCTCCGTCTTGGGCGGTCGGCCGCGGCGCGGGCGGACCGGTTCGGCCAGCTTGATCCCGCGCCGCGCCAGCGCTTCGCGCAACAGGCATTCCACTTCGGCATTGACGCTGCGCAAGTCGGCCGCGGCAGCGCGCTCGACCGCCGCGTGAAGCGCGGGATCGAGGCGCAATGCAAAGGCCTTCTTGGGGGGCGCTGCCAACGATCTTCCCTATTGATAGAGCGTGCCGGCATTGACCACCGGCTGCGCGTCCCGATCGCCGCACAGCACGACCATCAGGTTCGAGACCATCGCCGCGCGACGCTCGTCGTCCAGCTCGACCACCTGCTTGGCGGAAAGCTGGCCAAGCGCCAGCTCGACCATGCCCACCGCGCCCTCGACCAGCGTGGTTCGCGCCGCGACCACCGCCTGCGCTTGCTGGCGGCGCAGCATCGCGCCGGCGATCTCCGGTGCGTAAGCAAGATGGGTAAAGCCGCATTCGTCGACGGTGATCCCGGCCACCACCAGCCGCGCGATCAGCTCGGCGCGCAATTCCTGGCCGACCTGCTCGTGGTTGCCGCGCAGCGTCACCTCCTGATGGCTGAAATCGTCATAGGGATAGCGCGATCCGATCGTCCGCACCGCCGCCTCGATCTGGACGGTCACGAACGCCTTGTAGTCGTCGACATCGAACAGCGCCTGGGCGGTATCGGTGACGCGCCATACCACTTGCGCCGCCATCTCGATCGGGTTGCCCCGCAGATCGTTGACCTTGATCTTCTCCGAGATGATGTTGTTGGCGCGCACCGACAGCTTCTTGCGCATCATCCAGGGCAGCACCCAGCGCAGGCCGGTGACGCGGTCGGTGCCGCGATAGGCGCCGAACAAGGTGATCGCCACCGCCTGGTTGGGCTGAACCATGTAGAAGCCCGACAGCACGAAGATGAATCCCACCACGCCGACGATAAGCAGCGTCGCCCCCTCCGCAGTACGCGACGGCATCAGCACGCCGCCCGCGATCGCCACCGCCAGCGTCATCATCAGGACGATGAGCATGGCATAGCCGTTGGCGCTCTGCGCCGACTGTTCTTCGGAGCGATTGAGCGCCTGTTCGGCGCGGCGTGGAGACATGGAAACCGATTCAGACATGATCGTGACCCCTGTAAAAGATGATATCATCTTTATATCGTCTTTAGGGGATCACCAAGCGAAATCGATCGGCGTGGCGGCGTCGGATGATCCGAAACCCTGTCTCGCGCCGAAAAATGCGCTAAGCCTGTCGGCAACGGTACATCACAACGGGATCAAGAATGGCGATCGAGGAGATGGAGGCACTGCCGGCGACGGCGGGCCTCGACGACCAGCCCCATTTCATGGGCCACCCCGTCGGGCTCTACTTCATCTCCTTCACCGAGGCGTTCGAGCGGTTCAGCTATTACGGCATGCAGGTGTTGCTGGTGCTGTACATGGTCAAGCAGCTCCTGCTCGAACCGCATGTCGGGCGGATCGCCGGGTTCGACGGGTTCCGCGTTGCGCTGAGCTACATCTACGGCGCGGCGCCGACCAACGAGGCGCTCTCGTCGCACATCTTCGGGCTCTACACGAGCCTGGTCTATCTCACCCCGATCCTGGGCGGCGTGATGGCCGACAAATGGCTCGGCAAGACCCGCGCGATCGTGCTCGGCGCATCGATGATGGCGGTCGGCCACTTCCTGATGGCGTTCGACTATTCGTTTCTCGTCGCGCTGCTCATGCTGGTGCTCGGCGTCGGGCTGCTCAAGGGCAATCTCGCCAGCCAGGTCGGCTATCTCTATCCGGCGGGCGACAATCGCGCGGCGGACGGCTTCCAGGTCTATTATATCGGCATCAACGCGGGCGTCATCATCGCGCCGCTGATCTGCGGCTATCTGGGTGAGGATGTCGGCTGGCATTACGGCTTCGGCGCCGCCGGCGTCGGCATGGTGATCGGCCTGATCATCTATTTGTCGGGGCGCCGTTATCTCCCGCCCGATCCGAAGCTCGACAAGGGGGCCGCCGTCGCGCCCAGGGCCGCGCTTTCGCGGCGCGACTGGCAAGTGCTGATCCTGCTGCTGCTGCTGATTCCGGTGCTCGCGATCGGGTCGATCGGCAATCAGGAATTGTACAACGCCTATCTGCTCTGGGCCGATCGCAGCTATGATTTCAACCTGTTCGGCCATCGCATGCCGACCACTTTCCTGGCGACGCTCGACGCCACCGTCAGCGTAACCTTCCTCGTCGCGGTGGTCGCGTTCTGGCGCTGGTACGGCAAGCATTGGCGCGAACCCGACGAGATCACCAAGGTCGCGCTGGGCTGCTTCATCTCGTCGATCGCCTTCGTCATCCTCGCGATCGTCGCGGCTCACGCGGCGGCGACCGGCACCAAGGTCAGCCTGTGGGTCGCGCTGGCGGTACACTCGATCAACTCGATCGGGTTCGCCAATGTTTTCCCGGTCAGCCTCGCGCTCTATTCGCGCGCATCGCCACGCGCGATCGGGGCGACCATGCTCGGCATCTATTATCTGTTCCTGTTCGGCGCGAACACGCTGGTCGGCTGGGTGGGCGCCTGGCTGGATCAGATGCCGCCGCTCCACTTCTGGGGCTTGCACGCGGTTGCGATCATCGCCGCCGGGCTGGTCTTCACTGCGGTCAAGTTGGTGTTCGGCGGGCTTCTTCAGGCCGCCGAGGAAGAAGCCGTGCCGAACGCCGAGCCGCTGCCCGCCTGAATCTGCGGCCGGCGCAGGGTCCACAGCATGGCGGCAAGAAAGAGCGTGGCGATCGCGCCGTAGAGCCACAGGCCCGACCACGGGCTCCATCCCCAATGCTCGGCGGGAAAATCGCGCAGCGCGCCCCAGGCGAGCCGCTTGTCGATGATCCAGGTCACGACCGGCCAGCGAATGAACTCGGGCGCGGTGATATCGACCGCGGCGATAATCAGGTTGAGCGCCATCGACGCCGCCAGCAGCGCGGCGAGGGCCACCCGCGCCGCGCGATGCCGGCACCATGTCCATAGCGGCCCGAGGCCAAGCGCGAGGAAACCGATCGCCGGCACCGACAAGCGCGGACCGGTCGACGAGCCGCCGTCCCAATAGACATAGGACGCGTTGATCAGGATCACGATCGCCGCCACCGCGACCGCCATGATACCAAGGTCGCGCGTCTCGCGTTGCCGGATCATCTGCACCAGCCCAATCGGCGCGACGAGCAGGATCGGCGCGACCCAGATCAATCCCTTTTCGGCGCCGGCCAGGATTTCACCGATCACCTCGGGCTTGGGATAGGTCAGCCCGAACAGGCCCTGCTGCATCCCCGAAAAGCCGACCACCCCTTCGTAGCCGAGCTTGAGCAGCGTGCCGAACGCGACGAGATTGTAGATCGCCAGCGGCACCAGCGCGACAATCGCGCCGCCGGCCGCCAGCGCCATCGACCGCCAGCGGGCCGAAGCGGGATAGCGCCACAGCCGCCACAATGCCCACACACCGATCGCGACGCCGCTCAGCGCCGCCTGATATTCGACGACGATCGCCCAGCCGAGCGCCAGCCCGGCGAGCAGCGCCTGCGCCCCGCTCGGCGCCGCGTCGCGCGTGCCGCGCCAGATCGCGATGGCGGCGATGAGCAACAGTCCCGCGGCCGAGGCATGGCCGAAGATCGTCGTCGACCAGCCCCAGATCGGCGTGCCCAACGCATAGCTCAGGCTCGCGAACAAGCCTGCAGCCATGCTGCCTGTAAGCTCCGCTATCATGACGAACAGCAGCGCCGTGGCGATCGCGGTGATCAGCGCAGAGGTCAGCGCCGCCGCGAGCCTGATTCGCGGGCGCATCATGCCGCTCGCCCCCACTTCGCAAATCAGCAATCGCGCCTGTCGCGCGTTGGTGCCGGTGACGGCGTTTACCGCCGCAACCACCGGCACCGCCATCAGCGTCATGCCCGGCGCCTTGTCCATGTAATAATGATCGCCGAACCGCGCCTTGTCGATCGTCAGCGGGGCGTAATCGTCGATCGTCGCGTCATGATCCTCGACCAGCGAGATCGCCGCGAACATCCGCGTCGCGTTGTTCGGATTGAGCTCGTCCGATCCGAACCACGCGCCGGACAGCCAGACGAACACGAACAGCAAGGCGGCGATTCGCGCCCGCGCGACGCCCGGTGCGATCATCTCGGCATTATCCACGAAAAACTACGGAATGTCGGCCTGCTCGGCCTCGCGGCGCTTCTTTTCCTGCCGCCACGCCTGCGCCTGTTTGGAGAAACAACCCGTGTCGCTCCCCGCGCCCGAGACGCCGCAGCTGCCGATCCCCGACGTGCCCGCGTTGAGCGTATCCTGGCTACGCGCCGTCCAGCTTTCATTCTCCGGCGTGATTTCCAGCTGGCGCAGTTCCTTGGGAATGCGGAATTGCTCGTCGGCGTCACGGCGCTTGCACACGACGATCTCGCGCCCGCTCGAATCGGTCGGGCATTTCTGGTTGCCGTAAATTACAAGCACGCCGTTCTCGACCGCGTTCTGCGCCGATGCCGGCACGGCAACGATGATGCCGCCGATGGTCATCCCCGCCGCCATCGCCGCGGCCCGCCAGATCGCCATAGCTCTGCTCCTTCGCTCCGCATAACGCCCGGCCCGCGATGAACGTGCCATGAGCATTCCTATCAGATCCGCTTGGCCAGCGCGATCGCCGCGCGACAGCCGAATCGGATCGCCGCTGCCATCAACGGATAGGCCGGGGCGTTCTCCGCGCCGCTCGCCAGCGCGGTATCACGATGTTCGAGCTCCTCGGCCTGGAACTCGGCGATCGCTTCGCTCAGCTCGGGATCATCGTCGCCGAGCGCCGTCAATTGATCGGCATAATGCTTGTCGATCTCGGTCTCCACCGCCGCGGTGCAGGCCATCGCGGCTTCGGGGCCGGTCGCCGCGGTGACGGCGCCGAGCGCGAAGCCAGCAGCGCTCCAGAACGGCTGCAGCAGCGTCGGCCGCACGTTGTTCCGCACGATCATCCGGTCGAAATACGCGAGGTGCCGCTCCTCCTGCCGCGCCATGCCGGCGATCGAGCGCGCCATCGGTGACCGGTCGCCCATCACCGCAAGCTGCCCGGCATAGATGCGCGTCGCGCCATATTCCCCGGCCTGATCGACCCGAATCATCGATGCGCGTGCCGTCGGGCGATCGCCGGGTTTCCAGCCGCTCATGCCGCGCGGTCCTTGCGAGTCATCAGCCATGCGACGATCAACGCGCCACCCAGCGAAAAGATCGCGTTGAACCCGGCGAGCGAAATGCCGGCGAGCGTCCATTGCGGCTGATCGCACCGCACGATCGGCGCGGCCATGATCGCCTGGAGCATGTCATTGGTCGAGCCGCCCGACGGAATCTCGCTGGTGCAGGCGGTCATGCCCGCCCACCAATGATATTCGGTACCGGCATGATAGACACCGATCGCGCCCGAGATCGCGATCGCCAGGGCGGCGAGCCACACCAGCGCGCGCCGGCTGGCGATGCCCGGCGCCACGAAAGCGAGCGCCGCGATGACGACCGCCGCATAATGCGGCCAGCGCTGCCAATGACACATCTCGCAAGGCACGAGACCGCCGAAAATCTGCGATCCCCAGGCACCCGCGAGCAAGGAAGCGGGCAACAGCAGGGCAATCCACCGCGCCAGCGTCGACGATCTATTGCCCATCGGTCAGTGCGCCTTGTCGGCGGGCTTCTTCGCCGCGGCATCGGGCGCGGGCTTCTTGATCAGCGCCGCGACCTGGGCCGGGCCACCGAGCCGCGCGATCGTCTTGGCCGCATAATAGAGCTGGAAATCGTCGATCCCCTGCTTCTTCAGCTGGTCAGCGGTTTCGCTGAACATCGGATCGTCCTTGTCGTCCTGCTCGATCGCCGCATCGTCGGCCTTGAGCTCGTTGATCAGGTGCTGGCGTAGATCGTCTTCGCGGAACACCGGGCGATCCTTGTAATCGGGATCGCTGAGATCGGGGACGACGACGTCGGGATTGATACCGCCTTCCTGCACCGACCGGCCCGACGGCGTGAAATAGCGCGCCGTAGTCAGCCGCAGCGCGGTATCCGGGCTGAGCTGGATCAGCGTCTGCACCGATCCCTTGCCGAAGGTGCGTTCGCCCATCACGATCGCGCGATGCTGATCCTGCAGCGCGCCGGCGACGATTTCCGACGCCGAAGCGGTGCCGGCATTGGTCAGCACGATCACCGGCAGGCCATGGGCATCATCGCCCGGCTTGGCGTAATAGCGTTCGATATCGGTCTTCTCGCGACCGCGCTGCGAGACGATCTCGCCATGGTTCAGGAAGGTATCGGAGACCGAAATCGCCTCGGTGAGAAGCCCGCCGCCATTGTCGCGCAGATCGATGACATAGCCTAGCGGCTGATGGCCGAGCGCCTTCTGGATCGAGACCATCGCGGCGCGGGTATCGTCGCCGGTATGATCGGAGAAGGTGTTGATGTTGAGCACGCCGACGTCGCCCATCACCGACCATTTTACCGGCTTCTGCTCGATGATCTCGCGCGTCAGCGTGACGTCGATCGGCTTGTCCTTGCCGGGGCGCAGCAACTCGAGAGTAACCTTGGTGCCCGGCTTGCCGCGCATCTGCTGGATCGAATCGTCCAGCGGCTCGTCATAGACCGACTTGCCGTCGATCCGGGTGATATAGTCGCCGGCCTTGATCCCGGCCTTGTCGGCGGGCGTGTCCTCCTGCGGCGCGATCACCTTGATGAGGCCGCTATCGGCAGTGACGGTGAGGCCAAGCCCCCCGTAATTGCCGTTGTTGAGGATTTGCAGGTTCTGATAATCGAGCCCGGTTTCGTACGAGCTGTGCGGATCGAGCGCCGCCAGCATCCCGTCGATCGCGCCCTTGACCAGCGTCTTGTCGTCGACCTTGTCGACATAATCGGCCTTCACCCGATTATAGACGTCCATGAACTTGTCGAGCTCGCGATAGGTGTCGGTATCGACCTGCGCCATCGCGCTGGTGCCAAGGGGAATAAGAGCCAGGGCGCCGACGATTGCGGTGGCCTGAAGCAGGTTACGGGGCATGGACGCTCGATCTCACGAAGGACAGTGCTGGCGGCGACACTAACGCCAAACGCGCGCGGTTCCTAGCGTTCCGTGACGACAAACCGTCACGCGAGCAGCGGAACCATGTCGACCGGCCTTCCCCGCCGCCTGAGCTCGACGGTGACGTCACCGTCGCGGCCGGCGCGGCCGATCACCGTCCCCTTGGCCACCGTTGCGCCGCGCGAGACGGTGGTTTCTCCCAATCCGGTCAGCAAGCTCGTCCAGCCGTCGCCATGATCGATGATCACCACCATGCCGTAATCGCCGAACCGCCGCGCATAAGCGACGCGGCCCGCCGCGGGCGCCACTACGGTGGCATCGGCGCCGGCGGCGAAGGTCAATCCGCGCGACCGCACACCAGCGCTCGAAACCTCGCCGAAGCCGATGAGCAGGCGGCCGCCGACCGGCAATCGATACGGCGCGTCACCGTCGATCGTGCTCGCCAGCGCCGACCCCGAGGCCGGGCGCGGCGCCGGATCGGGCAAATCGCCCAGCGCGGCGGCGGTCGCGCGCTGATCGCCGATCGTCTCCATGCGGTCGATCGCGTCCTGCGCCGCCTCGCCCATCGCCAGCGCCTCATCCGATGCGGCCAGCGACGCGCGATTCAACGCGGCCGAGCGCCGCCGGTGGGTCATTTCGAGCCGGGCGAGGCGCAGCTGTTGCCGGTCGAGCGCGGCGCGGCTGTCGGCGAGGCTTTGCGCCGCCAACGCCGCGTTGGCGCGGAGCGCGCGGGTGCGTGCCAATTCGTCTCGCACGCCTGCCGTTCGCCGGGCGATGACCGGGGCCACGGCACCGAGAACGGCACGCACATGAACCATATCGTCGATCGACCCCGGCTGGGCGACCGATGCGATCGCCGGGCGGCGGGCCAGGCCGGCAAGCGCGGCGATCAACCGCACGATCGGCCCCTGCCGCCGGGCCAGCACGCCACGCTGGGCATCGAGCTCGGCCTGAACCAGCGCGACGCGCGATTGGGCGGCGGCGACATCGGCGCCGGCCTTGTCGATTCGCGCGGCAACCGCCCGCTCCTCGACCTGCGCCTTGGCCGCCGCATCCTGTTCCGCGCCTGCCTGCGCGTCGAGCCGGTCGGCGCGCGCCTGCGCCGCTTCGGCCGCCTGCTTGGCGGCCGTCAGGCGCTGCCGCTCGCCGGCAAGCGGATCGGATGACGGGACGGCCCAGGCGGCACCAGTGGCGATCAACGCCACGCAACCACCCGCCGCCAGCCATCCCCGTTTCATCCCGCTATCCTTCGCGGTGATACGGGTGGTTGGCAAGGATCGAGGTCGCGCGCCACAATTGCTCGGCGAGCATGGCGCGGGCGAGGAGGTGCGGCCAGGTAGCCCGGCCGAACGACAACAACAGATCGGCCTCGCCGCGCGCGGCATCGTCAAAACCATCCGCCGCGCCGATCATGAAGCGCGCTTCACGCACGCCGTCGTCACGCCAGCGGCCGAGCAACGCCGCGATCTCGCGCGATGGCAGGACGTCACCGGTTTCATCGAGGAGCACCAGCCGCGTTTGCGGCTCGAGGGCAGGCACCTTGCCGCCGGTATCGGGCAGCTCGGTCACCTTGAACGGCCAGCTCAGACGCCTGGCATAACGCTGGACGAGCTCGGCCTCGGGCCCGCGCCCGATCCGGCCCCGCGCGACGATGTGGAGCAGCAACGATCTTTACGCTTCGCCCGCCGGGGCATCGCCGAACTGCCACATCCGCTCGAGATTGTAGAAGCTGCGCACCTCGGGCCGGAACAGGTGGACGATCACGTCGCCGGCGTCGATCAGCACCCAATCGGCGGTCGGCAGCCCTTCGATCCGTGCCGTCCGGCCGCACTCGGCCTTGATCTTCTCGGCCAGTTTCGAGGCCATCGAGGCGACCTGCCGGGTCGAACGGCCGCTGGCGATCACCATGTGATCGGCGATCGAGGACTTGCCGGCGAGCGGAATCGAGATCGTATCGACCGCCTGGTCGTCGTCGAGCGACGACAGGACAAGCCTGTGCAACGCCGCGGCGCCATCGGCGTCGGACGAGCGCGATACTTGCGGGGATGAAGCCAAGGGAACTCCTAGGATGATGGCGCGCCACGCGCCGAGGGCGGCAGGAATCGTCGCTGCCAATGGGGATCGGCGGCACGCAACCGGGTCGCCGAAGTAGGATCGGGGCGAAAGCGCAACAGCACGAGCGCCGGCAATCTCCACGTCGTCCAACTTTTCGCCTGGCCTGCGGGCCGGACGAAGCGCCGCAGCCAGCCCATCGCGACAGCCGCGTGAGCCTGGCCATCATACCCCGGACGCGCGATCACCGCAATCGGAACCTCGCGCGCGAGCCGCCGCCAGTCGCGCCAGCGGTGGAACTGGGCGAGATTGTCCGCCCCCATCAGCCAGATAAAGCGGTGATTTGGAAAGCGTCGCTGGAGAGCGGCGATCGTATCGACGGTATAGACCGTGCCGAGCCGGGCCTCGATGTCGGTCGGGCGGATCGGCGCACGGCGCGCGACCGCTCGTGCCGAAGCCAAGCGGGTGGCGAGCGGCGCCATTCCCGTCTTTTCCTTGAGCGGATTACCGGGCGAGACCAGCCACCATATCTCGCCGAGGCCGAGTGCGTGGAGGGCGGCGAGGCTGATCGCGCGATGCCCCGAATGCGCCGGGTTGAACGATCCGCCGAGCAGGCCAATGCGGCGGATCGTCATCGCGACGGTCGGCGGAAGTGCGCGGGCATGGCCTCCCGATTAGCCGCGCCGGCGCCGCTCGGCAACGTCAGGCAAGCACATGGCGCCCGCGATCGACCCGCGCACTATGGCCGACGCGCGCCGCGAGCGAGCGCTGCCGGATCGTATCGAG
The DNA here is from genome assembly GCF_019880555.1 of Hephaestia mangrovi. Taxonomy (GTDB): domain Bacteria; phylum Pseudomonadota; class Alphaproteobacteria; order Sphingomonadales; family Sphingomonadaceae; genus Sphingomonas; species Sphingomonas mangrovi. The sequence continues at coordinate 259,228 of NZ_JAINVU010000003.1, forward strand.
CAGCACCCAGTCGTTGGACACACGATCGGGCTCGATCGTCGTCACCATGTAGCCGCGATGGCTGGTATCGCACCATTTGAGCTCGGGACTGGCGGCGATCATGCCGGCGGCGACCGTCTTGGGATCGGCGCTGGTGCTATGCTCATAGCCGGGCGAGGTGACGCTCTGCCCGGCGAATTCGACGCCCGCAGCCTTGCCGTCCTGACCGAGATCGTAGGTCCAGGCATTGTGGCTGTCGCCCGAGATGACGACGAGATCCGAATCGAGCGCCTGCGCCGCGCGCAGGAACCGGGCGCGCGCCGCCGGATAGCCGCCCCAATTGTCGTAATTGAACGGCAAGCCGACCTTCGCCGCCGCGATACCAGCCTCGACATAGCCCTTTGCCCGGGCCGACGGCGCGCTGCCGAGCCAGTTTTCGGCGGCGGGCGGCATATAGGTCTGCCCCATGATTGTGCCGAAGCCGACGACCTGCCAGCGCCGCCCCGCCTTCACCGACGCCTTCATCGCGTGGAACAGCCAGTCTTCCTGCTGCGTGCCGAGCATCGTCGCGCCGGGATCCATCCATGGCCCGTCGCGGAACGCCTTGAGCGCCGCGACCGGATCGGCCTGTTTGAACAACGGCGCGATATCGGGCTGCTCGGTGCGCGCGAGCAGGCGCGTCTCGGTGCGGAACAGCGTTGCCAGATCGCCGATGTCATAGGCCTTCCACGGCTCATCGGAGACCGGCATCCATTCGCGATACGCCTGGATCGCCGCCGCCCGGCGCGAAAGCCACGGACCTTCGTCGGGCTGATGGTTCTGAGCGCCGCCTTCCCAGCTGTCGTTCGCCGATTCGTGATCGTCCCACTGCGCGATCATCGGCATCGCGGCATGGAGCCGCTGCAAATCCGGATCGGCACGATAGCTGGCGTAGCGGATGCGATAATCGGCGAGGCTGATCGTCTCGTTGGCGGGTAGCGGGTTGCGGCCGGCGACCGCATCGGCCGGCGCCGGATAATTGCCGGTGGCATATTCGTAGAAATAATCGCCGAGGTGGACGGCGCAGTCGATATCGCCGCGCTCGACCGCATGGGCATAGGCATTGAAATAGCCAAACGGCATGTTCGAGCAGGAAAAGATCGCGGCGCGGAACCGCCGCGCCATGTCGCCCTCGGGCAGCGTTTTGGTCATGCCGACCGGCGAGAAGCTGCCATCGGGCGCGACGAAGCGGTAATGATAGATGCGCCCCGGCCGCAGCCCCTCGACGGTGATCTTGGCAGTGTGGTCGCGCCACGGGCCGGTGATCTGGGCACCGCCGGATATCACGCGCGCGAAATCGGGCGTCTCGGCGATCTCGGCCTTAAGCTCGACCGCGCCGCCGTTCGCCGGCACGTACCGCGTCCACAACAGCATCGAATCAGCCGCCGGCTCGCCGGAAGCGACCGAATGGGTGAAGCCGCGCGCATCGGCGATGGAGAGCGTCTGCGCGAAGCCGGGAATGGCGAAGGCGCCTATTCCCAACGTACCCGTCATCAGCAGCGAACGGCGGTCGATAAGCAGCGACATCGTGTGATCCTCCCTTGCAGCAACGCGGCCTGCGCCCGCGATATGGCGGCTTCGTGACACTCAATGCCGCGGGACACATTCGACCCGACGGCCTCCCGCCGGCTTGTCGAGGGCCATTTTGGCGGTGACTTGCCCGAAAAGGATAGTGCCAACTTGTTTCGGGCGCCGTGCTGTTCCATCACCGTCGAATGTGCCGGCTGTCGTTGCTCCATGGATGTTGAAACGAGTTCGGCATGACGATGGCCGTGCGGTGAAATTTTCCGTTTCCCTAGCGACCCTTGCCGGGCTCGCCTTGCTGCTGGCGCTGGTGGCGTTCGCGCGGCAGCTCGATCACGACGAGAGCCAGTATGTCGCGGCCACGATGCTGGCACGCCACGCGCTCGTCTATCGCGATTTCGCCTATCTGCAGACGCCGCTGCAACCGATCCTGCTGGCGCCGCTCGCGGCAGCGGCCGGGACGCTGGCGTTCCCGGCATTGCGGCTCGCCAACGCGCTGTTCGGGGCCACCACCGCGATGTTCGTCCTCGCCGCGAGCAGGGCCGCGGGCGCTCGGCCCGCCGCCGCGCTGCGCGCGGCCCTGCTGCTGGCGAGCACCGATATCTTCTTGTTCAGCGCGACGATCGCGCGCAACGACATGCTGCCGGCGATGCTGCTCGCCGCGGCCTTGTGGATGCTGGTGAAGCAGGCGCGCGGCGAGGGCGGGCGGATGGCGGCGATGGCGATCGGCCTGCTGCTCTCGGCGGCGACCGCCACCAAGCTGTCTTACGCGATTCCCGCATTGGCGGTCGGCGCGCTGGCGCTGATCGATCGCCGCTATCGGCCGGCCTGGCTGATAGCCGGCGCGATCCCGCCGGCGTTGCTCGTCGCTTATACCTGGCATGCGGCGCCCGACGCCTTCGCGTTCGACGTGCTGCGCTTCCCCACCGCCGCGCCCGAGCAATATTATGCCGCCGGCCGCGCCTGGAAGCTGGCATGGTGGGCGCGGGCGCTGGACGTGACCAAGTTCCTGGCGCTCGGCCCGGCGCTGCTCGCGCTGATCGTGGTAGTACGCGCCCCGCGGCGCGACCGCCCGGCGCGGACCGCGCTGACGCATCTGCTCGACCTGTTGATCGTCGCCGGGCTGATCGCCGCGCTGCTGCCGGCACCGACATGGCGGCAATATCTGCTGCCTGCGTTACCGCCACTGTTCGTGCGGCTGGCGCTGCTCTGGGAGGAGCGGCCGCCCGGTCGCGCGATGCGGATCGCGACCGTGGTTTTCGTGATTGCCGGAATTGCCCCGTCGCTGATTGCCGTGGCGCAGGGATTCCCGCTGGCGACGGCGATCGAAAACGGGCGCCGGCTCAAGCGGGCGATGGACCGCGACGATGTGCGAGGCGCGATCGCGACGCTGTCACCGCAGTTCGTTGCTGCCACGGGGTGGCGGCTCGACCCGCGCTTCGCGGCCGGGCCGTTCTTCTTTCGTAGCAGCGGCCTGCTTCCATTCGCGGACGAGGCCCGGTTCAAGCTGGTGAGCCGCGCCCGCGCCGGGGCGGCTTTCGCCGCCGATCCGCCCGCTGCCATCCTGATCGGCGGCGAAGGCGAATGGACCAGCGGCGACGCGCGGCTGGACCGCGCGATGGTACAGATCGCGACCGGCGCCGGCTATCGGCCCCGGCCGGTGACGGGAACGCCGTTCACCCTGTTCGTCAGGCCGCGCTCGCCCAGGGCGCCCGTCGCTGATCGAGTACCGATTGATAATAAGCGATGAGATCGACCGCGTGCTCGCGATCGGTGCGCACGCGCCGAGCCGCCTTCAGGGCCGCGCGGCGCAGCGCCAGCGGATCGCGCCCGAACAGGCGATCGATCGCCGCCGCCGCGCTTGCCGCATCGCGGGCCGCGTAAAGCTCGGCACAGCGCGGATCGGCGATCTCGGCGCAACCGCCCTCGTCAGGCACGATGAGCGGCAGGCCCGCCGCCATCGCCTCCGACGCCACCAGCCCGAACGGCTCGACCTCGGAACCGTGGATCAGCGCGTCGGCGCTGGCGAGGATGCGCGCAAAGCGCTCGCGCTGGTAAACCGGGCGACAAGCACGGATGTGCGGGCTGCCGGCGATGCGGCGCTGGATCGCCTGACGCTCGACCCCGTCGCCGAGCAGGATCAGCCCCACCGGCCGCTCGCGCGCCGCGCGCTCGACCGCATCGATCACCATCGGCCAGCGCTTTTCGGGATGATGCCGGCCGAGCCCCAGCAACAGTCGCGCATCGGCCGGCAGGCGGCATGACGCGAGCATGTCCGCACGCAGCCCCTCATCGCGCAGCGCCGGCGAGAAATGGGCGCGCTCGATCCCCAGCGGCATCGACGCATCGACGCGCACGCCGCGCCGGGCGAGCCGCTTGAACAGCGCCGGGCCATTGGTCACCACGGCATCGAACCGGGCGAGGAAGCGGTTCATGTAGCGGCTGTACCAGCCGAACGCGCGTTCGACCTGCGCGACCGACGCGATGCCTTCGAACCAGCGCTGGGGGTAAGCCGCCATATTGTCATTGTGCATGAAGAACACTCTGGCCGCGTCGCCCGGCCAATCGGCGACGAACCAGGCCGGCTTCCACGGCGACGAGGTTTCGACCACGTCGGGCGCGAGGCGATCGAGCCAGCGCCATACCGGGGGCGCATCCCAGAACAGGTGGTAATTACGATCAAACGGCAAGGGCGGCGCCTTGACCGTAATCAGCCGCCCGCCCTCGGACCGTCGCTCCTCGCGATCGGCAGGGCCGGGCGCGATAACGATCAATTCGTGTCCCAAAGCGGCGAGGATCGCCATCTTGCGCTCGAGATAGGTCCGCACGCCGCCGCCGGTCGGCGAATAGAATTCATTGACGTCGACAATCCGCATGGCGCCCCGCTGTGCTTGGACCGTCCCCCGTCAGGCCATCTCCACGTTACGTCTTGATGTCAGTCCCATGCGTTCGGCCAGCACATGGATCCCCATCGCGACGAGAAGAATGACGTGGACGAGCAGCGTCAGCGCCGCAACGAAGGCGACCAGCCGCGACACCGCCTCTCCCTCGCCGATCAGCACGATCGCAAGATTGGCGAACAGCAAATCCTTGTTCGGCACCAGCGGCAGCCGCGAGACGAGCAGGCGCGCCGCGGCGAGCAGCAGCCACATCCCCAGCGGAACCGCGGGCAGCGCACAGTGCCAGAGCAGCGCGAGCAGGGACGATCCGGTGACGAGCCGCGTGCAATGGATCGCGAAAACCTCCCACAAGGTCCGCCGCGGCAGCGAAAAAACCCGCTTCGAGAAGATCAGCCAGGGCAGCGAGATCGCGATGAGTACGAGCACCGACCAGCGCAGATCGTGCAGTTGCGGCGGCGTGATGAGATGCCAGCCGACCGGCAGTGCGATCGCCAGCATCAGTAGCGTGATCGTATTGCCCGCCACCGCCGAGAGGATCGTCGAATCCTTGACCGCGCCGAACGGCGCCGAGACGAAGCGTGCATGGGTTCGCGCCCAGGCGTAGAAATAGGCGTCGCCCGAATAACCGAACAGCACATCGTTGGCGATGCGCTTGCGGATCAGCGCCATGAAACCCGCGAAGGGGATGTTCCACAGCCGGCGGAACACGATGTAGTCGAAGGTCGCCGGCGACAGATAGAACAATGCGAACACCAGGTAAAACAGGCCGCTGGCGGGCACGACCCTGCCCAGCCCCGACAGGCCCGAGGCGAGCAATTCGCGGCCGACGCCGGCGACCATCGCGACGGTGATGATGATGCCGAGCGCGATCGGCCAGCCACGGCCGAGCGGCGGCAGCGGCTCGAGACCGGCCAGGCTGGCGCGGTCGACCGTCGGTTCGATCGTCGGGCTGGTCATGGGCGTTCGGCGGCTCGCAATCGCTGCATATCCCCTTCGGCGCGGCCCTTAACCTTGCGTCGCCGCCCGAGCAAATCGTTTCGCTCCGGCCAGCGTTGGTCTATCGCGCCCGGCAATGGCACCTCCGGCCCGGCACATCCTGACTTTCGCGCAGACGCTGGACGGCGGCGGCGTCGAGCGCGTGCAGCTACGCCTCGCGGCCGCGTGGATCGAGGCCGGGCGGCGCGTGACCCTGCTGCTCGGCTGTGGCGAGGGGCCGCTCGCCGCGGAACTACCGCGCGGGATCGAGGTCGTCGCGCTGCGGTCGGCATCCTATGGCGCGCTCTATGCGGCGTCCCGGCACATTCGCCGGCTGGCGCCCGACGTGATCTTCTGCGCGGGCAACCATTATACCAGCGTCGCGGCCTGGACCCGGTTGCGGCTCGGCACCACATGCCCGCCGATCGTCGCCAAGGCTTCCAATGCCCTGACACGCCATGATCAGGGCGCGATCTTCGCGGCCGCCTATCGCGCCTGGCTGCGCCTGCACCCGCGCTTCGTCGACCATCTCGTCGCGATGAGCCCGGCGCTGGCCGACGAGGCGATCGCGGCCATGAGATTGCCGCGCGACCGCGTGTCGGTGATCGCCAATCCGCCCGCACTTCACGCACCCGATCCGGCTCCTCCGGCTTTGCCCGACGCGCGGTTCGTACTCGGCATCGGGCGGCTCGAGCCGCAGAAACGCTGGGATCGGCTGATCGACGCGTTCGCCCGGATCGAGGATGATGCGGTGCATCTGGTGATTCTCGGCGACGGCGCGATGCGCGACGCGCTGAGCCGACGGATTGCCGCGCTGGGCGTGGCGGATCGCGTCCATCTGCCCGGTCATGCGCTCGACCCGCGGCCGGCGCTGGCGCGCGCCGCGGTGGTCGCGCTGACCTCGGACTATGAGGGAGTGCCGGGTGTGCTGCGCGAGGCGCTGGCGCAGGGAACGCCGGTGATCGCGACCGATGCGAGCGCGGCGGTGACCGAAATCGTCGCCGCGCCGGCCGTGGGTACGGTCGTCGCCCGGAACGACGCAATCGGGCTGGTCGCGGCGCTCGACCACTGGTTGGCGCCCGGCCGCCCACGCCCCGCCCCGATACCGGAGCCCGGCAGCAATGCCGCGGCGGACTATCTCGCGCTGTTCGACCGCATCGTCGCCGCTCGGGTCAAGGCTTGACGCGATCGGGGTGGGCGTCGGCGAAGGCATCGAGCGCCGCCGCCGCAGCATCGGCGCGCCTCAATCTGGGGAACGCGTCGAGCGGCACATCGAAACGGCGCGCGTTGTAGAGCTGCGGGACGAGGCAGACATCGGAGATGTCGGGCGCCGCGCCGCCGAGAAACGGACCCGCGCCCGCCATGGCTTCGAGCGCAGTCAGGCCTTCGGATACCCAATGGCGATACCAGTCGTCCTTTGCCGCCTGATCGGCGCCGAATTGCGATTCGAGGCGCTTGAGGACGCGCAGATTGTCGACCGGATGGATGTCGCACGCCACCACGAGCGCCCGCGACCAAGCCGCCGCCCGCGCCAGCGGATCGGCCGGCAGCAGCTTGGGCTCGGGCCAGGTCGCATCGAGCCAGTCGATGATCGCCAGGCTCTGCGTGATCGCGACACCGTCGGCCTCGAGCGTCGGCACCAGACCTTGAGGATTGCGCGCGAGATTTTCAGGCGCGCGCTGCTCGCCCGCGACCAGGTTCACCGGGCGCAGCTCATAAGCGACGCGCTTGAGGTTGAGCGCGATCCGCACGCGATAGCTTGCCGAGGAACGCCAGTAATCGTGGAGGATGATGGTCATGCCGCGTCCTCGGCATCCTGTTCGGACTTCTGCTCGAGCGCGACCTTGATCATCGCCGTCATCGGATCGGCGAGCGCCAGCCCGATGATACCGAACAGGCTGCTCGCCAGGATCTGCGCGGCGAGCGTCAGCGCCGGCGGCAGATCGACGGTCTTCCGCGCCACCATCGGGATGACGACATAGCCGTCGAAGGTCTGCACGACGAAATAGGTGGCAAGCGCGGCGATCCCCTTGTCGACGCCAGCGGAGAAGCCGACCGCGGTCATCAACACGCCGGTGATGAACGCGCCGATGTTGGGAACGAACGCCAGGATCGCCGCGATCAACCCGAGCACCAGCGCCATCGGCACGCCGACGATGCTGAGGATCGCCCAGGTGAGAAACCCCTCGAACGCCATGCCGAGGAGGCGCCCGGCGAGTAGCTTGCGCAAGGTCATGCCCATCGCATCGATCGTATGGGCGAAATGGTCGCGGCGATCGATCGGCACCATCCATTGCAGCCCGCGATTGTAGATGCTGGGCTCCATCGCCACGAACAGCCCGATCACCATGATGACGAACAGGCTGGACAACGCGCCGATCGCGGTGCCGACGAACGAGGTGACGCGGCCGATGGAACCGAGCGCCTGTTTCGCCAGATCGGAAATGTCGGCGCGGCCCGGCATCAAGCCGAGATCGGCCGCCCAATGTGCGACACGATTGGCCTGCGCCTCGAGTGTCGAGCGCAATTGCTCGAACTGCGCGGCGATCTGGACGCCCGTGAGATAAAAGACGCCGAGGATGAAGGCGATGACGCAGATGACGACGATCAGCAGCCGCCAGCCGCGCGGGATCGGCAGCACCTTGCCGAGCAGCCGCACGCCGCCGTCGAGCATCGACGCGAACACCAGCCCGGCGAAGATGATGAGCAACGGCTGGATCAACAGCACGATCAACGCCATCGCCGCGGCGAGGCCCAGCCAGATCATCGCGCGCTTCAATTCGGCGCGCATCAACGGATCGCGCATCTCGTTGGGCCCCGGCTGGGGAACGATCTGCGCGTCCTCGTCACTCACGGCTTGGGGCCCTGATGCGGATGCAGCGACAGCCCGACCCGGCCGCCGCGGAAATCGGTGAACCAGGTGAGCGGATTCCATGTCGCGCTGCCGTCCAGCGAGAAAGTGGTGAACTCGGCACGACCGCCGAGATATTCCCACGGCACCGGCCCGCCGAGCCCTTCCTCGATCAGCGGGAACCGGCTGTCGGCGCTGCGGTCGCGATTGTCGCCCATCAGGAAAACGTCATTGGCCGGAACCGTGATCGGCCCGTAATTGTCGCCCTGGCTATCGGGCTCGAGATCGACGGTATCGTAGCTGCGGCCGCTCGGCAGCGTTTCGGTGATGATCGGCAGGTGGCAGACCATCTTGCCGTTCGGACCGGGCTGACGCGCGCCGGGATATTGGCTCGGGTCGCAGGTCGAATTGTCGTCGACCGGAATGTCGCGATAATGGAGCGGCCCCCGCGCGATCGGCTTGCCGTTCAGGATGACGACGCCGTGGCGCAATTCGATCGTGTCGCCGGGCAGCCCGATCACGCGCTTGATATAATCCTCCCGCTTGCCCGGCGGCGTGACGATGACGACGTCACCGCGCTTGGGCAAATGGCCGAACAGCCGCCCGGCGAGATGCGGCAGGGGATGGAAGATCGGCGACACGAACGACCAGCCATAGGGATATTTGGTCACCAGCAGCCGATCGCCGACCAGCAGATCGGGCAGCATCGATTCGGACGGGATGTAGAACGGCTTGGCGATGAAGCTCTGGAAGGCGAAGACCGCGAGCAGCAGCCACAATATGCCCTTGATCTCGGCCCACCAATTGGTGCCGGCCTTCTTGTCCGTCACCGGGGTGGATTTACTCGCTTCGGCGTCCAACACGCGCTCCTACTCGATCTCGTTCTTGGGCATCGCCTCGATGATGACGAATGCCTGCGCCCAGGGATGATCGTCGGTCAGCGTCAGATGCACCAGCGCGACGTGGCCGTCGGGCGTCATCGCGTCAAGCCTTGCCTTGGCACCGCCGGCAAGCGCCAGCGTCGGCGCGCCCGAGGGGGCGTTGACCACGCCGATATCCTTCATAAACACGCCGCGCTTGAACCCGGTGCCCACAGCCTTGGAGAACGCCTCCTTGGCGGCGAAGCGCTTGGCCAGCGTGCCCGCTTTGGTGAACGGGCGGCGATTGGCCTTAGCCTGCTCGACTGCGGTGAACACGCGATTCTCGAATCGCGCGCCGAACCGGTCGAGCGAGGCCTGAATGCGCTCGATATTGCACAAATCCGAACCGAGGCCGATGATCATCGTGCCTCATCCATTGCGTTACGCATCCGGCGGACGCTGTCGGCGAGGCCGACGAAGATCGCCTCGCCGATCAGGAAATGGCCGATATTCAATTCGCGAACCTGCGGGATCGCCGCGATCGGCGCGACATTATCATACGTCAGGCCATGGCCGGCATGGACCTCGATGCCGTTCTTGGCGGCGAGCGCGGCGGCATCGGACAAGCGGCGTAGCTCCTCGGCCTGCGCCGCGCCCGAAAGCTCGGCATATTTTCCGGTGTGCAGTTCGATCACCGGAACGGCCAAGCGCATCGCCGCCTCGATCTGGCGCGGATCGGGCTCGATGAACAGCGAGACGCGGACGTTCACGCTGGCCAGCTCGGCTACCATCGGCGCCAGCCGGTTGTGCTGGCCGGCGGCATCGAGGCCGCCCTCGGTGGTCAGTTCCTCACGCTTCTCGGGCACGATGCAGGCGGCATGCGGCGTGTGGCGCAACGCGATGCCCAGCATCTCCTCGGTCGCCGCCATTTCGAGATTGAGCGGGATCGGCAGCTCGGCCGAAAGACGCGCGATGTCGGCGTCGGTGATATGACGGCGATCCTCGCGAAGGTGCGCGGTGATGCCGTCGGCGCCGGCCTCGGCCGCCAGCAGCGCGGCGCGCACCGGATCGGGATAGCCGCTGCCGCGCGCGTTGCGCACGGTCGCCACGTGATCGATATTGACCCCGAGGCGCAGCGACTCGTTCACTTCTTGAGGCCCCGGCTGCCGGGCTTGGTCGCGGGAATCGCGGCGAGTTCAGTCGGCAGCGCGTCGGCCGGATAGGCCGGCACGTCGAGCTTGCACAGCGAAACCAGGGGCGCGCCGACGTCGGCCTTGCCGTTCGAGCGATCGATGATGCACGCCGCGCCAAGCAGCTCGCCCGGATGGTGACGGATCGCCGCCAGGCATTCGCGCGACGACAGGCCGGTGGTCACGATATCCTCGACCATGACCACGCGGGCGCCGGCTGGAATCTCGAAGCCGCGGCGCAAGCGGAACTCGCCGTCCTCGCGCTCGACGAACACCGCGCGACAGCCGAGCGCACGCGCCGTTTCGTAGCCGGGAATGATGCCGCCGACCGCGGGCGAGACGATCAGATCGACTTGGCCGAACCGCGCCGTAATCGCCTCGGCCAGCGCGCGGCACAGGCGCTCGGTGCGCTGGGGATCCTGGAACACCAGCATCTTCTGCAGGAACACCGGCGAGTGCAGCCCCGAGGACAGGATGAAATGGCCTTCGAGCAGCGCGTCCGCCGCACGGAATTCGGCCAACACCTCGTCTTCGGTCATCATGCGCCTTTCTTGCCGTGAATTGCGCGCTCAATAGGGTCGCATCGGCGCCCGCGCAACGCGAGCGGCAAAAAACGCGCGTGGATGCTTGAGGACAATTGGACCTCCGCGTATAGCCACTGACAAAAGGGGCGTATTCCCGTCCTTGCGGCCGCCGATAAGGCTGCTTCGATAACGAGGGGATGGATTAACGACGATGCGGATGATTCGGTTGAAGACGATCGCCATCGCAGCCGGCCTCGCGCTGGCCGGTGCGGCTCCGGCGATCGCCCAGCAGGCCGCCGCTCCGGCGCCTGCCAGCGTCGCCAATCCGGCGACTCCCGCCCCGGCAGACACCAAGCCGACCAATCCGCTGCTGTCGCAGGACGGCGCCCCGCCGATGGCGGTGACGCCGGGCGCCGGCCAGCCGGTCGACGGCAAGATCGGCCTGCAACCGCAATTCAGCCCGACCGGCGTGCGCGCCGAGAAGATGCACGATCACCTGCTGGTGCCGATCATCACGGTTATTTCGGTGCTGGTGCTGCTGTTGCTGCTGTGGTGCATGGTCCGCTATCGCCGCGCCGCCAACCCCGTGCCGTCGCGCACCTCGCACAACACCGTGCTCGAAATTTTCTGGACGCTGGCGCCGGTGGTGATCCTGGTGATTATCGCGATCCCCTCGATCGGGTTGCTGCAGGCGCAGTTCCGCCCCGCGCCGGATAATGCAGTGACGCTGAAGGCAACCGGCAACCAATGGTTCTGGACGTACGAATATCCCGATCTCGGCGATATCCAGATCACCTCGAACATCCTCAAGGAAAAGGACGAGGTGCAGCCCGGCCAGCAATATCGCACCGATGCCGACGGGCCCAAGCTGCTCGCGGTCGACAATCGCGTGGTGCTGCCGGTCGGCGTGCCGATCCGCCTCATCACCACCGCCACTGACGTGATCCACAGCTGGGCGGTGCCGGCGTTCTGGATCAAGCTCGACGCGGTCCCCGGCCGCCTCAACGAGAAGACTTTCCAGATCGACAAGCCGGGCCTCTATTTCGGCCAGTGCTCGGAACTGTGCGGCGCCAATCATGGCTTCATGCCGATCGCCGTCGAAGCGGTGCCGCCGGCCGAGTTCGCGGCCTGGGTGCGGGCCAAGGGCGGCAAGATGCCGGGTGACGCCAGCGCGCCCTCGACCGCCGCCCCGGCGCAGCCCGGCGCCGATGTGAGCGACGCGACCTCCACCCCGGCACCGAATCTGCCGCCGGCGGAGAACGGCACGGCGACGCCGCCGACCACCGCGCAGCCCGCCACCAGCAACGCCCCCGGCGCCAGCCAATCGGATATCTGAGCTCATGACCGATACAACGCTATCCGCCCATCATTTCGAAGCGCATCACGACGACGCGCATCACCATGATGCCGAGCACAAGCCCGCCTTCTTCCAGCGTTGGTTCATGTCGACCAATCACAAGGACATCGGCACGCTCTATCTGATCTTCGCGATCACCGCGGGCGTGATCGGCGGCGCGGTTTCCGGCCTGATGCGGATGGAACTGATGAACCCGGGCATCCAGTATCTGCCGGAATGGGCGAGCTGGCTGTGGGGCGGCCAGGCGACGATCGATCAGGCGCGCGACCTGTGGAACGTGTTGATCACCGCGCACGGGCTGATCATGGTGTTCTTCATGGTGATGCCGGCGATGATCGGCGGGTTCGGCAACTGGTTCGTGCCGATTATGATCGGCGCGCCCGACATGGCCTTCCCGCGGATGAACAACATCTCGTTCTGGCTGCTGGTGCCGAGCTTCTGCCTGCTGCTCGCCTCGCCGTTCTTCGGCGGCGTCGGCACCGGCTGGACGCTCTACGCGCCGCTCTCGACCTACGGCCAGCCCGGCCCGGCGGTGGACATGGCGATCCTGTCGCTCCACCTTGCGGGTGCGAGCTCGATCCTCGGCGCGATCAACTTCATCACGACGATCTTCAACATGCGCGCGCCGGGCATGACGCTGCACAAGATGCCGCTGTTCGTCTGGTCGATCCTGGTCACCGCCTTCCTGCTGCTGCTGGCGCTGCCGGTGCTGGCCGCGGCGATAACCATGCTGCTGACCGACCGCAATTTCGGCACCACCTTCTTCGATCCAGCCGGCGGCGGCGATCCGATCCTGTTCCAGCATCTGTTCTGGTTCTTCGGCCACCCCGAGGTCTACATCATGATCCTGCCCGGCTTCGGCATGATCAGTCACATCATCGCGACGTTCAGCCGCAAGCCGGTGTTCGGCTATCTCGGCATGGCATATGCGATGGTGGCGATCGGCGTGGTCGGCTTCGTCGTCTGGGCACACCACATGTTCACCACCGGGCTGCCGGTCACGGTGAAGATGTATTTCACGCTGGCGACGATGGTGATCGCGGTGCCGACCGGCATCAAGATTTTCTCGTGGATCGCGACGATGTGGGGCGGTTCGATCAGTTTCAAGACGCCGATGATGTGGGCGATCGGCTTCATCTTCATGTTCACCGTCGGCGGCGTCACTGGCGTCGTGCTCGCCAATGGCGGCATCGACGATTACATGCAGGATACCTATTACGTGGTCGCGCACTTCCACTACGTGCTCAGCCTCGGTGCGGTGTTCAGCCTGTTCGCCGGCTTCTATTACTGGTTCCCGAAGATGACCGGGCGGATGTACAATGAGCTGCTCGGCCAGGTGCATTTCGCGGTGTTCTTCATCGGCGTGAACGTGCTGTTCTTCCCGATGCACTTCCTCGGGCTCGAAGGCATGCCGCGGCGTATTCCGGACTACACGCCGGCCTATGAGCATTGGAACCACATTGCTTCGATCGGCTATATGATCATGGCCGCATCGATGGTGGTGTTCTTCGTCAACCTGTTCTGGTCGATGTTCGCCGGGCCCAAGGCGGGCGACAATCCGTGGGGCGACGGCGCGACGACGCTGGAATGGACATTGTCGAGCCCGCCGCCTTATCACCAGTTCGAAACCCTGCCGGTGATCGACTGACCGTTTCGGGAGAGATGGCGCCGTCTCTCCCTTACCCCCTCCCGCAACGCGCGAGGGGAGAGTATCGCATGACCACGATGACCCGCCCGCTTCCCGTTCCCGCCGACTGGCGCGATTTCCTGGCGCTGACCAAGCCCGGGGTGATGCGGCTCGTCGTCTATACCGGGTTGTGCGGGCTGCTCGCCGCGCCGGCGACGGTCGATCCCGTCCTCGGTTTTACCGCGATTCTCTGCATCGCGCTCGCCGCCGGTGCGGCCGGCGCGCTCAACCAATGGTATGAGAGCGATCTCGACGCCAAGATGAAGCGCACCCGCGGCCGTCCGCTCCCGGCCGGGCGGATGGACCGCCAGTCGGCGCTGCACTTCGGAGTCGGGCTGGGCGCGTTCGCCGTGATCCTGATGGGGCTGGCGATCAACCTCTTGTCGGCGACGATCCTGGCCGGATCGATCCTGTTCTACGTCGTCATCTACACCGTGTGGCTGAAACGCCGCACGCCACAGAACATCGTCATCGGCGGGGCCGCCGGTGCGTTCCCGCCGGTGATCGGCTGGGCGGCGGCAACCGGGCATGTCTCGGCGCTGCCGCTGATGATGTTCGCGCTCGTCTTCCTGTGGACGCCGCCGCACTTCTGGGCGCTCGCGCTGTTCGTGAAGACCGATTACGCCAATGCCGGCGTGCCGATGCTGCCGGTGGTCGCCGGCGAGCGGGTGACGCGCACCCAGATCGGCCTCTATACGGTCCCGATGGTGGCGGTGGCGATCGCGCCCTGGCCGCTCGGGCTTACTCACGCGATTTACGGCGTCGTTGCAACGCTGGCATCCGCCTTCTTCGGGCTGCTCGCCTTCCGCGTCGCGACCCGGCGGACGCAGGCGGAAGACCGGATGCGCCCCGAAAAGCGGCTGTTCGCTTATTCGATCGCCTATCTGTTCGTCATCTTCGGCGCGCTGGTCGCCGACCGGTTCCTGGCATGACCGCGCCGTCGCCCGACGACGAGGACCTGATCCGCGCCCGCCAGCGATCGCGCGCCCGCGTCACCGCGCTGTTGCTCGGCGCGCTGGTCGTGCTGTTCTTCCTGATTTCGATCGCCAAGATCCGCTCGGGGACGCCCTAGCTTTGGCGACATCCACGCGTTACACCTTTTCGTGAGAGGCTCCTGAACGGGGGAACAGATAAATGGCCGGCCACAAGACGCACGACTATCACATCCTGCCACCCAGCATCTGGCCGTTGATCGGCGCGTTTTCGGCACTGGCGATGGCGGCCGGCGGGATCGGCTGGATGCACGGCGGGCATGTCGGCAAGCCCAACGGGATGGGCTGGCTGTTCTTCGCCGGGCTCGTCGGCGTGCTGTTCACCATGTACAGCTGGTGGCATGACGTGATCCGCGAGGCGCACGAGGGCGACCACACCCCCGTCGTCCAGCTTCATTTCCGCTACGGGATGATCCTGTTCATCGCATCCGAAGTGATGTTCTTCGTCGGATGGTTCTGGGCCTATTTCGATTTCGCGCTGTTTCCCTCGACGGTCGACGTGGTCGGCGGACAATGGCCGCCGAAGGGCATCGAGGTGATTGACGCGTTCAAGCTGCCGCTGCTCAATACGATGATCCTGCTGATGTCGGGCACCACCGTCACCTGGGCGCACCACGCGCTCATCCACAATCAGCGCGGCGGCGAGAAGACCGGGCTGTGGGGGTTGCTCGGCGTGGGCAATCGCGACGGCGTGCTCAAGGGATTGTGGCTGACGATCATCCTGGGCGTGTGCTTCACCTCGATCCAGGCATATGAATACATGCACGCGCCGTTCGCCTTCAAAGGCATCAACTACGGCGCCGCCTTCTTCATGGCGACCGGCTTCCACGGCTTCCACGTCATCATCGGCACCTTGTTCCTGACTGTGAATTTGATCCGCGCCTACAAGGGCGATTTCACCCCACGTCAGCATTTCGGCTTCGAGGCCGCCGCCTGGTATTGGCATTTCGTCGATGTCGTGTGGCTGTTCCTGTTCGTCACCATCTACGTATGGGGCGGATGGGGCGCGCCGGTCGCAGCGGGCTGATGGAAGCCGATGGCGGCGGAGCACCGACGCCCGCCGCCGCGGCGATCAAGGGGCTGTGCCCGCGCTGCGGCGCCCGCACGCTGTTCACGGGGCCGGTCGCCTTCGCCCAGCGCTGCCGCGTGTGCGGGCTCGATTTCCAGAGCTTCAACGTCGGTGACGGCCCCGCCGCGCTGCTGACGTTGGTGCTGGGCGCGATCATCGTCGCCGGCGCGGCGGTGCTCCAGGTTTCGGCCGATCCGCCGTTCTGGCTGCAATTGGTGATCTGGATCCCGGTGACGGCGATCGCGGTGGTGTTCGCGCTGCGGCTCGCCAAGGCCGCGCTGCTCGTGCTCGAATATCGCAATGCGGCGCGCGAGGGCCGGATCAAGGACCAGCCGTGACGCGTCGCATTCCCCTTGTGCCGACGATCCTGGTCGCCGCGGCGGTGGCGATGATGATCTGGCTCGGCGTCTGGCAGATTCACCGGCTGCACTGGAAGGAAGCGCTGCTGGCGCGTTATGCCGCCAATCAGCACATGCCGACGATCGCGTTGCCGATCGGCCGCACTGACGACGCGCTGCTGTTCCGCCACGCCACCGCCTTCTGCCTACGCCCCGTCAGCTGGTCGAGCGAGGCGGGCCGCGACGCCGCGGGCCATGTCGGCTGGCGGCAGATCGCGCATTGCGCGACGGGCGCCGAGGGGCCGGGCTTCATGGTCCAGCTCGGCATCGCGAAGAACCCGGACGATCACCCCGATTGGCCGGGCGGCAAGGTATCAGGGTTCATTGCTCATGGCCCCGATCACCGGCCGTTGATCGAGGTCGCGCTGGGCAAGGGCGTATCGCCCCCGCTGATGCTGGTCGCCGATACGCCACCGCCGGGGCTCGACGCCAATGCCGGGCCGGATCTGTCGTCGATCCCCAACAATCACTTCGCTTATGCCGTGCAATGGTTCCTGTTCGCGCTCGTCGCCGTGGTGATCTACGGGCTCGCGCTCAGGAAGCGTTAGCGGACGGGATAGCTTTTCTGGGGTTGGCGAAGGCGGCGCGCGCGGCTACCCCGCGCGGCACCATGCGCTATATCAGCACCCGCGGGAGCGCGCCGTCGCTCGACTTCAGACAGGTGACGCTCGCCGGCCTTGCGTCCGATGGCGGCCTCTATGTGCCCGAAGCCTGGCCGACGCTGTCGCAAGAGGCGATCGCCGCGCTGGCGGGCAAATCGTACGTCGAGACCGCCGTCGAGGTGATGGCGCCGTTCACCGCCGGCGTGCTCGACAAGGCGGCGCTTCGGGAACTCGCCGGACAGGCATACGGCCGTTTCGCCCACGATGCCGTGACCCCGCTCAAGCAGCTCGATCACGACCAATGGCTGCTCGAGCTGTTCCACGGCCCGACGCTGGCGTTCAAGGACGTCGCATTGCAGTTCCTCGGCCTGCTGTTCGAACGGTTTCTGAGCGACAGCCCCGAGCATCTGACGATCGTCGGCGCGACATCGGGCGATACCGGATCGGCCGCGATCGATGCGCTGGCAGGGCGCGACCATGTCGACGTGTTCATGCTGCACCCTGCCGGCCGCGTGTCCGACGTGCAGCGGCGACAGATGACGACGGTGCTGGCGCCCAACATCCACAACATCGCGATCGAAGGGTCGTTCGACGACGCCCAGGCACTGGTCAAGGCGATGTTCAACACGCCCGATTTCGCCGGGCGCTTCCGCCTTTCCGCGGTCAATTCGATCAACTGGGCGCGGCTGATGGCGCAGGTGGTCTATTATTTCTACGCCGCCGTCCGGCTCGGCGCGCCTGGGAAGCCGATCGCCTTTTCGGTGCCGACGGGCAATTTCGGCGATGTGTTCGCCGGCTATGTCGCCGCCCGGATGGGCTTGCCGATCGCGAAACTGGTCGTGGCGACCAACGTCAACGACATCCTGCACCGGGCGCTGTCGGCGGGCGACTATTCGATCGGCACGGTGACGCCGACGCCGAGCCCGTCGATGGATATCCAGGTTTCGAGCAATTTCGAGCGGCTGTTGTTCGATCTCGGCGGCCGCAACGGGCCGGCGATGGCGGAACAGATGGCGGGCTTCGAAGCGAGCAAGGCGATGCGGCTGACCAATGCGCAGCGCGAGGGCGCGGCGGCGCTGTTCACCAGCGATCGCGTCGATCTCGACGACATGGCGATGACGATGCGCTGGGCGTGCGAACATGCCGGCGAGGTGATCGACCCGCACACCGCGATCGGGCTGGCTGCAGCACGGCGCGTGGATTGCGGCGAGGTGCCGGTGGTGACGCTGGCGACCGCGCATCCGGCCAAATTCACCGATGCCGTCGAACGCTCCACCGGGGTGCGCCCCACCCTGCCCGGCCGCGTCGGCGACCTGTTCGACCGCGAGGAGCGTTATGTGACGCTGCCCGCGACCTTCGACGCGGTGACCGGATACATTGCCGAACGGGCGACGCCGCGCGGATGAAGCTCACCACGCTGATCGGCGAGCCCTGGGCGGATTACGGGCTGATCGATTCGGGCAATGGCCGGAAGCTGGAGCGCTACGGCCGGTTTCGCTTCGTGCGGCCCGAGCCGCAGGCGATGTGGGCGCCGCAATCGGACGACTGGAAGGCCGATGCCGAATTCGTGCCCGGCGCCGATGAGGATGGCGGCGGCCGCTGGCATTACACCGGGCAGGTGCCGCGCGACGGCTGGCCGCTGCATTGGGATGCGGTGACCTTCACCGCGCAGACCACGCCGTTCCGCCACCTGGGCTTCTTTCCCGACATGGCGCCGGTGTGGACGTGGATGCGCGAGCGGGTTGCGAACAAGGCCGATGCGGAATGCCTCAACCTGTTCGGCTATACCGGCGTCGGCACGCTCGCGATGGCGTCGCAGGGCGTGAAGATGGTGCATGTCGATGCGTCGAAAAAGTCGGTCGAGGCGGCGAAGGGCAATGCGCTGCTGTCTGGCCTGGCCGATGCGCCGATTCGCTGGATGATCGACGACGCCGCAAAATTCGCGGCGCGCGAGGTACGGCGGGGGCGGCGCTATGACGGCATCCTGCTCGATCCGCCCAAATATGGCCGCGGACCGGGCGGCGAGGTGTGGAAGCTGGAGGAAGGCCTGCCCGGCCTGATCGCCGATTGCCGGCACCTGCTCGACGCCGAATCGCGCTTCCTGTTCCTCACCGTCTACGCGGTCAGGATGTCGGCACTGGCGATCGGCGAATTGCTCAATCAGGCGCTCGGCGACCTTGGCGGGACGATCGAAGCAGGCGAATTGGCAGTGCGCGAGGAAGCGCGCGGGCTGGCGCTGCCGACCGCGATCTGGGCGCGCTGGAGCCGCTGAAATCCAACGAAGGTCATGGAAGGTCACGCCCCCATACGCGTGACCGCATATCCGATTGTCAAAGAACAGACCAGAACATTAACAGAACATCGGCGTGTAGGAAAGATCCCGAACGCGCCCTCTGCCGGGTAGAAATGAACGGGCTCAACGGCCCGCGAAGCGCGCGGGGCTGTATCGACCCGGATCTACGTGCGGAAGATCGAGCGGACGATCGAGCAGCAGCGCGGCAGCGAGCCGGGCCGCGGCGGGCGCGGTCTGGATGCCGAAGCCGCCCTGCCCCGCGCACCAGAAAAAGCCGGACGCATCAGGCGCGAAACCATAGACCGGCAGCCGATCGGACGCGAAGCTGCGCAGTCCCGCCCATTTGTGCTCGAGCGCGGTGACGCGCCAATCGACACAATGTTCGAAGCGATCGATCGCCAGCGCGACATCGAGCTCCTCGGGCTGCGCGTCGCAGGGATCGCTGGCGATCTCGTCATGCGGGCTGAGCCACAGGCGACCGCCCGCCTCGGGCTTGAAATAGAAACTGCCGCCGATGTGCGCGACGTGAGGCAAGCGTTCGGGCGGGGCGGGATCGGTGCGTAGCTGCACCATCGTGCGGCGATAGGGCTGGATACCGATCGGCGCGACGCCGGCGCGGCGGGCAACCTCGTCGGCCCAGGCGCCGGCGGCATTGACCACGACATCGGCGGTCAGCGCGCCCGACGCGATGCGGACGTTCCAGCGGACGTTCTTGCGGATCGCGGTTTCCAGCGCGGCATCAGTGCGCAGTTCGGCTCCGGCGCGGCGCGCCTGGGCGAGATAACCGGCGTGGAGCGCGGCGACATCGATATAGGTGCAGCTCGGCTCGTGCACGGCGCGATGCCAGTCGTCGCGCAGCCCCGGGATCAGCGCATGCGGATCGACTTCCTCCAGCGCGACGCCGCTGCCCTCGAAGGCGGCGAGGAACGCATCGATCGCGGCATCATCGCACGCGCGGCCGATATGGAGCGAGCCCAGCGGCGCGAGCACCCCGGCGGCATCGAGCAACGGCCCCGACGCGGTGGTCAACGGCTGGATCGCGGGGCCGCCATAGGTTTCCGACCAGAAAGCGGCCGAGCGGCCGGTGGCGTGATAGCCGGGCTGCGATTCGGCCTCCAGCAGCACGACGCGGGCGTGCGGGGCAAGCTCGGCGGCGAGGCTGGCGCCGGCGATACCCGCGCCGACAATGGCGATATCGTAATGCGTCAACGGCAGCTCCGAATCATCAGCCGCGCTCTATCGCGTTCGCCCAGAGCTTGTCGAAGGCGGATCGGCAAAATCGCACAGGCGGCCTGAGCAGCGATCACGCCGCTGGTGCGCGTTCGTCGAGAAACGAATCGATCGCGGCGATCGCACGATCACGGACCGGATCGGCCTCGCGGAGAATCTCGTGCGCCGATTCGGCGCCGAAGCGGACCACCGTGCAATCGGGCAGCGCGGCGGCGACGGCCAGCGCGGTCCGGGCACGAACCAGCTTGTCGGCCTCGGCAACGAGCATCAGCGTCGGCACCCGCATGCCGGCGAGGCGCGGATCATGGTTGAGCGCCCAGGTTGAGGCGAAAGCCTCGCGCACCCAGCGCCAGCTCGGCGGCCCCATGTCGAGCGTCGCATCGTGCTCGCGCCACCAGATCTCGTCAGCATAGCGCTCGCCATCGTGCGTGAGCAGCGCCTGCCGGCTCGCCTGCGCCGCGGGAATCTCGTTGACCTTCCACGCGAAGCGCTGGGGATCGCCGAGACGCGCCATCAACGCCGCGAGCGCACCGCCGCCGCGCGCGCCGATCGGGCTGTGCAGCCCGAGCATCGGCGCGACGAGCACCGCTGCATCGGGCTCCACGCCCTCGACCAGCGCGCGCAGCACGAGATGGCCGCCCATCGAATGGCCGATGACGACATGCGGCCCCGGCGTCGCGGCCGCCCAATCGGCATAGAAGGCGCGATAATCGCGGCTGTAGCTGGCGAAGCTATCGATATCGCCGACGCGCGGGTTCGGCGCATAGCGGCCCGATCCGCCCTGCCCGCGCCAATCGAACGAGGTGACCGCCCAGCCCGCCGCCTGCCAGTGCGCGACGAGCTCGATATATTTCTCGATCATGTCGCCGCGGCCACCCTGGAACAGGATCGAGCCGCGCCTGCCCTCGCCCGCGGGCGGACAATCGAAGCGGCGAATCAGCCAGCCATCGGGCGCCCGCCAATCGGTGAAAGCAGCGCCGGGCGGAAGCTGACGGCGAAAGCGGGCGAAAGAGGCCATGGTGCGTGGTTACTTTTTAGCAAGCCATGTCGTCTAGGGAATAGCGCGATGGGATGGGGGATTCTCTCAATCGTGCTGCTCGTCGCGTGCGGGCTCCTGCTGGTTTCAGCCGGCATCGAGGACGTGCGCAAGCGCGAGATCGCCAACTGGAAGAACGCGGCCATCGCGCTGCTGGCGCCGTTGTGGTGGTGGTCGTGCGCGATGCCGCTGTGGCCCGATGTCGCGATCCAGATCGGCGTCGCGGCCGTCGTCTTCGCGATTTTCGTCGGCGCCTTCGCGCTCGGCCAGATGGGTGGCGGCGACGTCAAGCTGATCGGCGCGATCGCCTTGTGGCTGCCGTTCCAGGCGCTCGTCTGGATGCTGGTGGCGATGTCGCTGATCGGCGGCGTGCTGACCGTGCTGCTGCTCATCGAGCACAAATGGCGCCGCATCGAGACGCCGATCGAAGTTCCGTACGGCGTGGCGATCGTCGCCGCCACGCTCTTCGCGCTGCACGAACCGATTCTTAACCGGTTCGGGTGATGATTAACGCTGGATCAACCGGCCCTTGTTCGAAAGGCCAAATGCGTCATGGATAGTAGGAAGATGATTTTGCTGGTCGGCGCGCTCTTCGTAGCGGGGCTGACTGCTTTCATGGCGCGCAGCCTGATGCAGGGCGCGTCGGCACCCAAGGCGCAAGCCCAGGTGGTGCAAAAGGTCGATGGGCCCGAAGTGCTCGTCGCCACGCGCGAGCTGCCGGTCGGCACCATCCTCGACGCCACCGCGCTGAAATTCCAGCCGTGGCCGAAGGAGATGGTGGATAACGCTTATTATATCCGCAAGGACACCGATCTGCAGTCGCTGGTCGGCACCGTGGTGCGCAACCCGATCACCGCCGGACAGCCGGTCACGCAGGGATCGCTGGTCAAGCCGGGCGATCGTGGTTTCCTGGCCGCGGCGCTGGGGCCGGGGATGCGCGCGGTGACGGTGCCGGTTTCGGGCGCCAGCGCGGTGGCCGGGTTCGTCTTTCCGGGCGACCACGTCGACCTGGTGCTGACGCAATCGGTTCCCGGTGGCGGCGATGGCCCGCCGCTCAAGGTTTCCGAGACGGTGCTGCGCAACCTGCGCGTGCTCGCCACCGACCAGCGTACCGACAACAAGGTCGGCGACGACGGCAAGACGGTGGTCAAGACCTATTCGAACGTCACGCTGGAAGCGACGCCGAAGATCGCTGAGGAAATCGCGGTGGCGCAGACCGTGGGCGAACTGTCGCTGTCGCTGCGCAGCCTCGCCGACGATCAGAGCCAGCTCGAACAGGCGATCGCCTCGGGCTCGGTCAACGTCTCGGACGATCCCAAGGCCGAAAAGGCAATGCTGGCGCGGGCCGATACCGCGCCGATGGATGGTCGCACTTCATATGTGACCGGCGCCGACGTGTCGCGTTTCCAGCGCAGCACGGTGCCGGGCAAGACATCGAACGATGCAGGAACTGACGGTGGCGCCCCGGGACTGGCGCCGGTGGGACCGGTGGTTCGCGTTGCCCGTGGCAACGACGTCTCGATCGTCCCGGTGGGGGAAAAGTAACATGCGCTTCAAGTACAAGCCGATCGGCTGGCCGCTCGCGGCCGCGCTTGCCGCCGGCGCCGTGTGCGGGGCAACCGCGCCCGGCGTGGCGCAGACGGTGGCGCCGCAGCCGACCCGCACGATCCATCTCGACCTCGGTCGCGGCCAATTGGTGACGCTGCCCCGGGCGATGAGTGACGTGTTCGTCGCCGATCCGAAGACCGCCGACGTCGACGTCCGCTCGCCGACCCAGCTCTATCTGTTCGGCAAGGGCGCTGGCGAAACCACGGTCTATGCCACCAACAAGGCAGGCGGCGTGGTGTTCTCGGCCACCGTGCAGGTGGCGCCGAACGTCAATTCGGTGGGCGACATGCTGAAGCTGGCGATGCCCGATGCGGACATCGTGGTGACGCCGATGAACGGCCTGATCCTGCTGACCGGCACCGTTGCCCAGCCCGACGACATCGCCGAGGCCGAGCGCCTCGCCCAGGCGTTCGTCGGCAAGGACGTGCAGGTGCTGACCCGGCTGAAGACCGCGACGCCGCTGCAGGTATCGCTGCAGGTCCGCGTCGCCGAGGTGAGCCGCTCGTTCGTCAAGAACATCGGCGTGAATCTGACAGGACAGGACACGACCGGCGGCTTTCAATTCGGGATCGATTCGGGCAGCACCAATGGCAGCACCTATGTCCATGGCGGGAAGGGCGGGCTGACGCTCAAGCCGGGCGGGCAGCGCACGACGATCGGCATGGCCGGGCACTTGCTTGGGCTCGATTTGCTCAGCGCGCTCGACCTCGGCGAGACCGATGGCCAGGTGACGACGCTGGAGAACACCAACCTGGCCGCGCTTTCGGGCGAAACGGCGACGTTCCTAGCGGGCGGCGAAATCCCCATCCCGGTCAATCAGGGGCTCGGCGCGGTGTCGGTCGAATACAAGCAATATGGCGTCAGCCTGGCATACACGCCGACGGTGCTATCCGACGGGCGCATCTCGCTGCGCGTCAAACCCGAGGTATCGCAGCTGTCGGACGCCGGCGCGGTGGTACTCGACAATTTCACCATCCCGGCGCTGACTACGCGGCGCGCGGAGACCACCGTCGAGCTCGGCTCGGGCCAGAGCTTCATGATCGGCGGGCTGTTGCAGAATTCAAACGACAACCAGGTGGAGAAAGCGCCTGGTATCGGCGACCTGCCGGTGATCGGCACGCTGTTCCGGTCGAACGCGTTCAAACGCAACGAGACCGAGCTGGTGATCGTGATTACGCCATATCTGGTCAAGCCGGTCGATTCGCTGGCGCAGATCTCGCTGCCGACCGACGGCTACAAGGCACCGACCGATCTCGGCCGCGTGCTGCTCGGCAAGCTGTCTTCGGGTGATTCGACGCCGCGTCCGGTGCCGACAATGGCACCGCCGGCGGCGGCCGAGCCGGCGATCGGCGCCAGCGCGCCGTTGCCGGCCGGCCCGACGCCCAAGCAACCCAATCAGCAACAGGCCGCACCCGCGACCGCCGCTCCGGCCAAGGACGGCGATGCGGCGCCCGGTTTCAGCCTCAACTGATGCGCCCGGTGGAGACAAGCATGATGAAGCACGGTTTTCTTCTCGCCGCCCTGCTGCCGATGGCCGCGCTCGCCGGATGCCAGGGCACCCGGAACCGGGGGCTCGAATCGGTCCACCAGCCGGTCGTCGATCACAATGATTACGCGTTCGACGTCGCGGTGACGCCCAATGGCCTGGCGCCGGGCGAAGCGCAGCGGCTCGACGGCTGGCTGAGCTCGCTACGGGTCGGCTATGGCGATCGCGTTGCGATCGACGCGGCCTCCGCCGATGGCGGGCCGGCGCGGGCGATGATCCGCCACGAGGTCGCGCGCTATGGCGTGCTGCTCTCGGACGGGGCGCCGGTGACGCCGACGCCGGTGACGCCGGGAACGATGCGCGTCGTCGTCAGCCGGATGCGCGCCTATGTGCCGGGCTGCCCCGACCACAGCAAGATTCCGACGATCGATTTCGAGAGCAACACCGATTCGAACTTCGGCTGCGCGGTGAACAGCAATCTGGCCGCGATGGTCGCCCGTCCGGAAGACCTGGTGCGCGGCCGCAGCGGCGATGGCCTGACCGATTCGGCAGTCGCCACCAAGGCGATCCAGACGTTCCGCGAGGCGCCCAATACCGGCAAGGGCGATCTCAAGGATCAGAGCACAACCAAAGCCGTGACGGGAGGCTGATCGATGAATGCACCCTGGCATCCGGCGCGCAGCGCCAATCGTGAACCGTTCCTGGCCTTCGTCTGCGACGAGACCACGGCCGAGGCGCTGCGCCCGGTCGCGGTGGAGCTCGGCTGGGACGCGGGCAAGGTCAACAAGGGCGGCCTGCGCAATGCGGTGCAGACGCTGTCGGTCTCGGCCAGCCCGCAAGTGCTGTTCGTCGACCTCTCCGAATCGGGCGATCCGCTGAACGACATCAACGCGTTGGCCGAGGTGTGCGAGCCGGGAACGGTCGTCATCGCCGCGGGGCAGGTCAACGACGTGCGGCTGTATCGCGATCTGGTCGCCAGCGGGCTGCAGGATTACCTGCTCAAGCCGCTCGGCCCCGACGTGCTGCGCGAGGCCTTCACGCACGCGCAGGCGATGCTCAATGCGCCCAAGCAGGTGGAAGCAGCGGTCGAACGGCCGCATTGCTCGGCCGGCGTGATCGGCGCGCGCGGTGGCGTCGGCGCGTCGACGGTGGCGACCTCGCTGGCCTGGCTGCTCAGCGAGAAGTCGGGCCGATCGACCGCGTTGCTCGATCTCGACGTGCATTTCGGCATCGGCGCGCTGGCGCTCGACCTCGAGCCGGGCCGCGGGCTGACCGACGCGATCGAGAATCCGAGCCGCATCGACGGGCTGTTCATCGAACGCGCGATGGTGCGCGCCGGCGAGAAGCTGGCGGTGCTCTCCGCCGAGGCGCCGATCAACGCGCCGGTGGTTTCCGACGGCACCGCTTTCTACCAGCTTCAGGAAGAGATGCGCGCGGCGTTCGAATGCACCGTGGTCGATCTGCCGCGCGGCATGATCGTGCAATATCCGCACCTCGCCGCCGACCTTCAGGTCGCCGTGGTCGTCACCGAGCTGACGCTGGCGGCGGCGCGCGACACGATCCGCATCCTTTCCTGGCTCAAATCGAACGCGCCGCAATGCCAGGTGCTGACGATCGCCTGCAAGGCGCCGTCGGGCGGCACGCTGGAGATCACCCGCAAGGACTTCGAGGGCTCGATCGAGCGCAAGCTCGATTTCGTGGTTCCCTATGACCAGAAGCTCGCGGCGCAAGCAGCGAAGCTGGGCAAGACCTTCGCCGAAGCGGGCAAGGGATCGAAGACGGTGCAGCCGCTGATCCAGCTCGCCGAACGCGTGATCGGCGCCGGCGATGCCGCGGCGGCCCAGGACGAAGAGGACGGCAAGCCCAAGAAGAAGCCGAAGGGCTCGCTGATGGGCAAGTTCGACCTCAAGGCGATGATGCCCAAGCGGGCGAAGCAGTAACAGCGGCGCCGCGCCCCTTTCCGGCGCGGCACCGTTCAACAAGCGGAGGACGATGGCGCGATGACGCCGATCATGATCATGGCTGCCGGCGGGCTGGTAATGCTCGCGCTGATCGCCTTCGCCTTTGCCGGTCCTTCGCCGCAAAAGGCCGGCACGCGCCGCCTGGCGGCATTGCGCGAGCGCCACAGCGGATCGGCGGCGGTCGCGGTCGAGGCGAAGATGCGCCGCATCACCGCCAATCGCGACACCAGGATGGACGATGCGTTCGGCCGCTTCCTGCCCAATCCGACGCTGCTCAAGAAGCGGCTGGCGATGACCGGCAAGAGCTGGACGGTCGGCCAATATGGCGCGGCCTCGCTGGCGATCATGGTGATCGTGGGGCTGTTGTTGTGGTTCAAGGGCATGCCGCTGTTGCTCGGCCTGTTCGTCGGGCTGTTCGTCGGCGCCGGGCTGCCGCATTGGGTGGTCGGCTTCCTGATCAAGCGGCGCGTCAACAAGTTCAACGCCAAGTTTCCCGATGCGATCGAGCTGCTGGTGCGCGGCCTGCGATCCGGCTTGCCGATTTCCGAAACGATGGCGGTGGTCGGCAACGAGGTCGCCGGGCCGGTGGGCGAGGAATTCCGCACAGTGGCCGACAAGATGAAGATCGGCCGGACGATGGACGCAGCGCTGCAGGAAACCGCCGACCGCCTCGGCACGCCCGAATTCCAGTTCTTCGTCATCTCGATCGCGATCCAGCGCGAGACCGGCGGCAACCTCGCCGAGACGCTCGCCAATCTCGCGACGGTGCTGCGCCAGCGCATGCAGATGAAGCTCAAGATCAAGGCGATGTCGTCCGAATCGAAGGCCTCGGCCTATATCGTCGGCTCGCTGCCGTTCATCGTGTTCGGCCTGATCATGTGGATCAGCCCGGCATATATGGGCAATTTCTTCATCGATCCGCGGCTGATGGTCGCCGGCATCGGTGGGCTGGTGTGGATGGGGATCGGCGCCTTCATCATGGCCAAGATGGTCAGCTTCGAGATCTGACGAAGGAGCGAGCGGAATCATGGGTGATACCGGCGGACCGACGCTTCTGGGCGTAGACGTGATCTGGGTGGCGACCTTGCTGTCCGGGCTGGCGGCGTTCGCGGTGCTGTTCGCGATCTATGTCGCGACCACGGCGCGCGACCCGATGACCAAGCGCGTCAAGGCCCTGAACGATCGTCGCGAGCAATTGAAGGCAGGTATCACCGCCTCGACCTCGAAGCGGCGCGCCAAGCTGGTCCGCCAGAACGAGACGACCGATCGCATCCGCAGCTTGCTGGCGTCGCTCAAGGTGCTGCAGGATAGCCAGGTGAAGGTCGCGCAGCAGAAGCTGATGCAGGCCGGCATCCGCAAGAAGGAATATGCCGTCGCGGTGATCTTCGGCCGGCTGGCGCTGCCGATCGTGTTCGGCGGGCTGATGGTGTTCTGGGTCTATGCCACGCACGGCTTCGACACCTGGAGCCCGTTCAAACGCTACATGCTCGTCGCGGGCACCTTCATCCTCGCTTACAAGGCGCCGGACCTCTACCTCAAGAACAAGATCACCAAGCGCAGCCAGGCGATCCGCAAGGGCCTGCCCGACGCGCTCGACCTGCTGGTGATCTGTGCCGAGGCCGGCCTGACGGTCGACGCCGCCTTCCATCGCGTCGCGCGCGAGCTGGGCCGCGCTTACCCCGAGCTGGGCGACGAATTCGCGCTGACCGCGATCGAGTTGGGCTTCCTGGGGGAGCGGCGCCAGGCGTTCGAGAATCTCGCCCATCGCGTCGATCTCGACGCGGTGAAAGGCGTCGTCACGACGATGATCCAGACCGAGAAATATGGCACGCCGCTCGCGTCGGCGCTACGCGTGCTGTCGGCGGAATTCCGCAACGAGCGCATGATGCGCGCCGAGGAAAAGGCCGCGCGCTTGCCGGCGATCATGACGGTGCCGCTGATCCTGTTCATCCTGCCGACGCTGTTCGTCGTCATCCTCGGCCCGGCCGCCTGTTCGATCGCCGACGCGTTCAAGAGCTAGCGCCGACCCTAGGTGTGCGGGCATTGAGCCCATGGCGGGCTGCAAAGCATGGCTTTTTCGTCCGCCCCCCCGATCCATTACGATTATCCCGTGAGTGGTCGGGTGGGGGAGTGTCGGGTCGGCCATGCCCGGCATGGCCTGAACAGCGCGTCCGACACTGGCTGGTGCCGTTCTCCAAACAACAAAGACTCGGAACGCCGGGCGCCTGCCGGTCGTTGACGCCCCGTAACCTTTCGGGAGCGGATCGACATGCTTTTCCACACCCCCACCCAATATGCCGTATTGGCGCTGCTGCTCGTCGCCGGCTGGTTCTTCGGTCTCGCCAGCCATCCCGGCGGGCGCAAATGGCGGACGCGCTACGAAGAGGAACGCGAGGCGCATGCCGCCTATCGCCGCGAGGTCGAGGCGCAGCGCAAGGCCGATGCCGAGCGCCTTGCCGAGCTCGAAAGCCGCAACACCGCGCTCGAGCGCGATCTGCGCGACGCCCGCGCCACGACACCTGCAGCGCCCCTCTCGGCCGAGGCGCCGGCGCGCGGCGCGTGGCTCGGCTCCGGCCGGCCCGATGACCTGGCGCGCATCCGCGGCATCGACGAGCCGCTGGCGACGCAGCTCAACGAGACGGGGATCACCTCCTATGGCGATATCGAGCGGCTGAGCGACGCCGATGCCGCCGATCTCGAGAAGCGGCTGGCGCTGCGCGACGGCACGGTGGCGCGCGACGAATGGCGCGAACAGGCGCGGATGCTCGCCGCCGGCCGCGATGCCGACTGGCACGCGCGCTACGGCAGTTGAATGCTCAATGTTCCGGATCGACCACCGCTCGGACGATCCGGAACAGCTTCAACGGAACCGCGAGAAGGTTGACGCCGGTGCAACCGGTGGGCGGGCAGACTTGGCAGGCGCGGCCGGTCGCGGCCACGCAATTGGCTTCGGTGCCGATCGGTTCCGGGGAGGGCCCGACGGGCGGGCC
Source organism: Hephaestia mangrovi (assembly GCF_019880555.1). Taxonomy (GTDB): domain Bacteria; phylum Pseudomonadota; class Alphaproteobacteria; order Sphingomonadales; family Sphingomonadaceae; genus Sphingomonas; species Sphingomonas mangrovi. The sequence continues at coordinate 288,779 of NZ_JAINVU010000003.1, forward strand.
GCGCTCATCGGGGAGCGGCAGGCGCTGATCGGACCGGCGCGCACTGCACACGACGATGTCGCCCGGCGCGGCGCTGTCACAACGATGGCCGGCGCGCGGATCGACCGAAGTCAGCTCGGTATAATGCGTCACCATCGCGGTGGCGTCAGGGGTCGGCTTCGGCGCTGGCGGGGTGACCGTCTCCAGCGCTTGCGCCTGGATGAGCAGCGCGATCGCCATTGCCGCCGGCACAGACATCCCCTCGGCTCTCCCCGCGTCAGAAATAGCCCCGAGTATGAAGCAGAACCGCGGCGATGGGAACCGCGTCAACCGATCGGCGCAACCCCCAGCCGCGGGATTTCGATCGCCGGACAACGATCCATCACCACCGCCAGGCCGGCCGCTTCGGCGCGCGCGGCGGCGGCCTCGTTAATCACGCCGAGTTGCATCCATACCGCCCGCGCCCCGGCGGCGATCGCCTGATCGACCGCCTCGCCGGCGGCATCGGGACGGCGAAAGATATCGACCAGATCGATGGCCTCGCCGATCTGCGCAAGATCGCGCCAGACGAATTCACCGTGAACGTGCTCGCCCGTGATCTGCGGGTTGACCGGAAAGACGCGATAGCCGTGGCGCTGGAGCACCGCCATGACGCGATAGGACGGACGATCGGGACGATCCGACGCGCCGACCAGCGCGATCGTGCGGGTGCGATCGAGCAGCGCCTTGATGTCCTCGTCACGCGTGAGCGGCATCTCTTCCTCCTCGTTCAAGCATTCGCGATCGATGCTGAAACGCGTTCGCCAAGACGATGGCTCCGGTGGCGTTCCCCTCTATCTACCGATCGGCAAAACCGCTCACGCCTTCAACCCGTTGATCCGGAGCGGCAGACGAAGCACGCGATCGGACGCCGTCATGAAAAGCGTCCGTCCGTCCTCGCCGAAACAGCAATTGGCGATGGCGCGCCCGTCCGAAATCAACCCGAGCGGCTCGGCCTCGGGCGTCATCACCAGCAGCCCGCCGGGCGCAGAGCAGAACAGCGTGCCATCGGCAGCGACCTTCATCCCATCGGTGATGCCGGGGGCGTCGTTCGCCAGCATTGGCCGCGCGTCGAACAGCAGACGGCGCCCGCCGACATCGCCCGCTGCATCGAGCGCGTAAGCGTAGACGCCCGCTGCATCCTTGTCCGACACCGACACGTAAAGCGTGCGTTCGTCGGGCGAGAGCGCGATGCCGTTGGGGCGGGTCAGCGTTCCATCAAGCAGCACCGCCTCGCCGCCCGGCGTCCAGCGATAGACGCCGTTCTGGTCAAGCTCCTTGAGGGGCGACTGGTCGCCGTCGGCCAGCCCGTAAGGGGGATCGGTGAAGTAGATCGCGCCCGATCGCGCGATGTGAAGGTCGTTGGGGCTGTTGAAGCGCTTGCCGCGATAGCGGTCGACCAGCACCGTCTTGGCCTTGGTCGCGAGATCGAGCGCGGTGATCGCGCGCGTCCCGCTGTCGGCGATGCGCAGCCGCCCGTCGGCGCCAAGTGCCAGACCGTTCGCGCCGGGCTCGCGCACCAGCTTGGGATCGGTCCCCGCTGCGCCCGATGGATGGAGATACGGTATCGCGCCTTCGTCGCGGCGCCATCGCCGGATGAGGTTGGCGGGCGGATCGGAGAAGAACAGGGCCGATTGAGAAGGCACCCAGAGCGGCCCTTCCGCCCATTGGATTCCCGTCGCAATCGTTTCGCACGCCGCATCGGGGGCCAGAATATGGTCCAGGCGCGGTGACAAGCGCCGCACCGAGGCTGCCTTCGCCAGTTGCGGGACCGCCAACGTCACGGCTGCACCGACGAGCACCGAACGCCGACTAGGACGTGATCCCCAACCCGTAGTCATAAAATCCCCTCTCGCAACTCACGACCGGCGATAACGACGCAAAGGACGAGAGTCGATTGCGCGAAGCGGCCGGCCCTCGGGCTCAAAAAACCGCTTGCCGTCCGCATTCACCCGATGCGCCCCACCGGCTCTACGCCAGGCCGGTCGCTGGATATCAGCTCCCTTTGCCTTCGGCCTGCAGCCAGGCGTCGACCTTGCCGGCGATCGCGACGAACGCGGCGGCTTCGGGGCCGTTGCCGGCAACCGGCGGGGCGCCGGCGTCCGAGCCGGTGCGGATCGCCAGATCGAGCGGCACGCGGCCGAGAAACGGCACACCGAGTTCGGCCGCCGAGGCTTCCGCCCCGCCGCGGCCGAACGGATCGGATATCTCGCCGCAATGCGGGCAGGCATAGCCCGCCATGTTCTCGATCACGCCGATCACCGGGATGCCGGCCTTGCCGAACAGATCGATCGCGCGGCGGGCGTCGATCAGCGCGAGATCCTGCGGCGTCGAGACGATCACCGCGCCGGCCGGGCGATGCTTCTGGATCATGGTCAACTGGACGTCGCCGGTGCCCGGCGGCAGATCGAGGATCAGCGTATCGGCGGCGCCCCAATCGGCCTCGACCAGCTGGCCAAGCGCGCCCGAGGCCATCGGCCCGCGCCAGGCGATCGCCTGATCGGGCGCGACGAGCTGGCCCATCGACAACAGCGGCACGCCGAATGGCGTCGGCACCGGCTGCAGCACCTTGTCCTTCGCCTGCGGGCGCGTGCCCTCGACGCCGAGCAGCTTGGGCTGCGACGGGCCGTAGATATCGGCATCGACCAGCCCGACACGGCGGCCGGCCTGCTTGAGCGCGATCGCGAGATTGGCCGAAACGGTCGACTTGCCGACCCCGCCCTTGCCCGAGGCGACCGCGATCAGGCGGCGCTGGACACGCTGGCTGGTCAGTGCGACGCGAACGTCCTCGATGCCGGAAACGGCGCGCGCGGCCTGCGCCGTTTCGGCTTCGAGCGCGTCGCGCTGGGCGGCGTCGAGCCCGGTCACGTCGAGGATGATGCTGGCGCGCGCGCCCTCGATCCGGGCGGTCGCGCGGGTGCCGGCGACGGCGGCGAGCGCAGCGTCGAGCGAAGCGGTATCGGTGGTCATGCCGGCGACATAGGGCCGGGATGCGCGCTTGCCACTGTTTTTCCGCGCCCGCTCTCCTATAAAGGCCCTCTATGCTTATTCCGTTACGGCTGCGTCAGGGGCTGAAATCCTTCATGAGCGACAAACCAAAGCGCCCGTGGGGCGGCGATGGCGATGGCGAGAAGGACGATGGCCCGCCCAATCCCTGGACGATCCCGCCCGCCGGCAAGCGCGGGCGGCCAACCGCGCTCGACGAGTGGATCAAGCGGGCGCGATCGGGTGGCGGCGGCAATGGCGGCGGCGGGCAATTCTCGCTGCCCGGCGGGCCGGGCGGGCGCTCGCTGTGGCTGATCGGCGTCGGGCTGGTGCTCGTCGTCTGGATCGCGGTGACCAGCTTTCACCCGATCGGGCCGCAGCAGCGCGGCGTCGTTACCTTCTTCGGCCGCTATTCGGGCGCGCTGGGGCCGGGCTTCCACATGACGCTGCCGGCACCGATCAACCGCGTCAAGGTGATCGACGTGCAGAACATCCGCAACGAGGACTTCCCGCAGGAGGGCGGCGAGAATCTGATGCTGACCGGCGACCAGAACATCATCGATCTTGCCTATTCGGTGCGCTGGAACGTCGCCAACGCGCAGGATTTCGTGTTCCAGATCGCCGATCCGCGATCGACCGTGCGCGCCACCGCGGAGAGCGCGATGCGCGAGGTGGTCGCCAACGTGACGCTCGACGATGCGATGGGCCCGGGCCGGACGACGATCGAGGCACGCGTGCAGCAGCGGATGCAGCAGATCCTCGACGGCTACAATGCCGGCGTGCTGATCCAGGGCGTGGCGATCAAGCAGGCCGATCCGCCGGCGCAGGTCAATGACGCGTTCAAGGACGTGACGGCGGCACAGCGCGACGCCGTTTCGGCCAAGAACAATGCCAATGCCTATGCCCAGCAGGTCGTTGCCCAGGCCGAGGGCGAAGCGGCGCAGTTCGACCGGCTGTATCAGCAATACAAGCTGGCGCCCGAAGTGACCAAGCGGCGCATGTATTACGAGACGATGGAGAACGTGCTGGCGCGCGCCGACAAGGTGGTGGTCGATACGCCGGGAGTGGTGCCCTATCTGAAGCTGCAGGGGGGCCGCACCCCGCCGCCACCGCCAAGCGACGATTCCGACGTCCAGACCAGTGCCCCGGCATCGGGAGGCGGGCAATGAACGGCCGGCTGCTCCGCAATCCCGTGACGATCGGCATTCTGGCGCTGGTCGCCGTGATCCTGATCGCCAGCACCTTCACGATCGTACCCGAGACGCAGCAGGTCGTCGTGCTACGGCTCGAAAAGCCGGTCCGCACGATCAACGCATGGCGGCCGGGGCAAGTGTTCGGCCGCACCGGTGCTGGCCTGATCGCGCGCATCCCGTTCGTCGACCGGCTGGTGTGGGTCGACAAGCGCGTGCTCGATGTCGATTACGACAACCAGCAGGTGCTGTCGTCGGATCAGCTGCGGCTCGAGGTCGATGCCTATGCGCGGTTCCGCGTCGTCGATCCGCTCAAGATGGCGATCACCGCGGGCAGCGAAACGGCGGTGACCGACGCGCTGCGCCCGCTGCTCGGCACCGCGATCCGCAACGAGCTGGGCAAGCATCCCTTCGCTGTGCTGCTCAGCCCCGAACGCGACCAGGTGATGGACAATATCCAGGCCGGGCTGCAGCGGCTCGCCAGCCAATATGGCGTCGAGATCGTCGACGTGCGGATCAAGCATGCCGATCTGCCCGAAGGCAGCCCGCTGACTTCGGCGCTGCAGGCGATGGCATCGGCGCGCAAGCAGCAGGCGATCACGATCCGAGCCGAGGGCGCCAAGCAGGCGCAGATCATCCGCGCCGACGCCCAGGCCAAGGCCGCGCATATCTATGCCGACGCCTTCAACCAGGATCCGAAATTCTATGATTTCTACCGCGCGATGCAGTCTTACGACCATACCTTCGACGCCGATGGCGACACATCGACGCCGCACGGATCGACGCAAGTGATCCTTTCGCCCGACAATGCGTATTTGAAGCAGTTCGAGGGCAAATAGCGTCGCCGCCCACCTGTCGTTTCGTTCATATTCAAACGAGGTTCAGCAAGGATAGGCCATGAGCCGCCGCATTCCTGGGATGAACTGAAAGAGAAGAGGAATTTTGCCAGTGCGTTATGCTTACGGCATCACCGGTGCCCTGTTGCTGGGCGGCGCCGCCGCCGCGATGACCCTGCAGCCCACCGCCGGCGCGCAGACCGCGCAAAACGAGCCCGGCGCGATCCAGCAGGTCGTGCCGCGGGCCGGCGCGCCGATGAGCTTCGCCGACATGGTCGCGAGGCTGCAGCCGGCGGTGGTCAACATCTCGACCACGCAGCACGTCAAGGTGCCCAACAACCCGTTCGCCGGCACGCCGTTCGGCGACCTGTTCGGCCAGATGAACGGGCTGGGCGGTAGCGGCGGCACCACGACGCGCGAAGCCGAATCGCTGGGATCGGGCTTCATCATCTCGCCCGACGGCTATGTCGTCACCAACAACCACGTCATCTCGGCCGGTGCCAAGGGCGCGACCGTCGACGAGATCACCGTGACGATGACCGACGGCAAGGAATACAAGGCCAAGCTGATCGGCCATGACGACACCGCCGACCTTGCCGTGCTCAAGATCCAGGGCGGCCCCTTCCCCTTCGTCAAGTTCGGCGATTCGAAGGGCGCGCGGGTCGGCGACTGGGTGATCGCGATCGGCAACCCGTTCGGGATCGGCTCGTCGGTGACGGCGGGCATCATCTCGGCGCTGCATCGCACCACCGACCTCGGCGGCTATGATCGCTTCATCCAGACTGACGCCTCGATCAACCGCGGCAATTCGGGCGGCCCGATGTTCGACATGAAGGGCCAGGTGATCGGCATCAACTCGCAGATCCTGTCACCGTCGGGCGGCAATGTCGGCATCGGCTTCGCGATTCCGGCGGAAGAGGCCAAGCCCGTGGTCGACACGCTGATGAAGGGCGAATCGGTCAAGCGCGGCTATCTAGGCGTCGCGATCCAGCCGATGAGCGACGACATCGCCGCATCGCTGGGCATCGACAAGAATACCGGCGGCCTGATCGCCAGCGTCACGCCGGACGGCCCCGCCAAGAAGGCAGGATTCCAGCCGGGCGACGTCGTAACCAAGGTCAACGGCCAACCGGTGACTGCGGATCAATCGCTGAGCTACCTCGTCGCTGCGCTGCAGCCCGGCACGCGCGTGCCGTTCGATGTGCTGCGCAACGGCAAGCACATTACGCTGACCGCGACGCTCGACACGCGGCCGTCCGAGCAGGAACTCGCCGGCTTCAACGGCCAGGGCGATGACGACGACGCGATGCCCGACGAGGGCGACGAGCAGCAGCAGGCGCAGGCGACCAGCGATTCGATCGGCATCTCGACGATCACGCTGACCCCGGCGATCGCGCAGCAGGTCGGCGTCGATCCCGCGACCAAGGGCGTGGTGATCACCTCGGTCGATCCGTCGAGCGACGCCGGGCAGAAGCTGCAGCGCGGGCTGGTGATCGTTTCGGCCAATGGCCAGCCGGTGACGACGCCGCAGGCGCTTGGCCAGCAGGTCGCCGCCGCCAAGCGCGCGGGCCGCGATCAGGTGTTGCTCTACATCGCGTTGCCGCGCGGGCAGAACCGCTTCGTCGCGGTGAAGATCAAGTCCGACGACGACAAATAAGCCGGCGCGGGCCGGTAAAGCGAAAGCCGCCCGGTTCGCGCCGGGCGGCTTTTGTTTTGGCTTCCGCAGCGCCGATCCGCGCGGTAGCGTGCCATGGCAACAGCGAGGGAGCGCAGGCATGGCGGACGGCAGCATCTTCATCGGCGCAAGCTCGGACGATACAACCAAGCGACAGTCGCTCGAACTGAAGCGCGCCAACCGCCACGGGCTGATCGCCGGCGCCACCGGCACTGGCAAGACGGTAACGCTGCAAGGCATCATCGAGGGATTCTCGACCAGCGGCGTGCCGTGCTTCGTCGCCGACGTGAAGGGCGACCTGTCGGGCATCGCGATGGCCGGATCGGCAACCGCCAAGACCAACGACGCCTTCTCCGCGCGCGCCAAGCAGATCGGCTATGATGACTGGTCCTATGCCGACAATCCGGTGCAATTCTGGGATCTGTTCGGCGAGCAGGGCCACCCGATCCGCACGACGGTTTCCGAGATGGGGCCGCTGCTGCTCGCGCGGCTGATGGATCTGAACGACGTGCAGGAAGGCGTGCTGACGATTGCCTTCACTGTCGCCGACAAGGAATCAATGCTGCTGCTCGATCTCGACGATCTGCAGGCGATGCTGGCCAATTGCGCCGACCGCGCCGACGAACTGACGACGACTTACGGCAACGTCTCCAAGCAATCGATCGGCAGCATCCAGCGCGCGTTGCTCCAGCTCCGCAGCCAGGGCGGCGACCATTTCTTCGGCGAGCCGGCGCTGGCGATGGCCGACTTCATCCAGTGCGACGACAAGGGCCGCGGCATCGTCAACGTGCTCGCCGCCGACAAATTGATGCAATCGCCGCGGCTCTATTCCACCTTCCTGCTGTGGCTGATGAGCGAGCTGTTCGAGCATCTTCCCGAGGTCGGCGATCCCGACAAGCCGGTGCTGTGCTTCTTCTTCGACGAGGCGCACCTGTTGTTCGACAATGCCCCCAAGGCGCTGCTCGAGAAGATCGAGCAGGTCGTGCGGCTGATCCGATCGAAGGGCGTGGGCATCTATTTCATCACCCAGAACCCGGTCGACATTCCCGACACCGTCGCGGGGCAGCTCGGCAACCGGGTGCAGCACGCGCTCCACGCCTTCACGCCGAAGGATCAGCAGGCGGTGAAGTCCGCCGCCGACACGTTCCGCGCCAATCCCGGCCTCGACGTCGCGACGGTCATCACCGAGCTCAAGGTCGGCGAGGCGCTGGTCTCGTTGCTCCAGCCCGACGGCGCGCCCGAACCGGTCGAGCGCACGCTGATCAAACCGCCGCGCAGCCGGGTCGGCCCGGTAACACCGGATGAGCGCAAGGTGCTGATCCAGACCGACGCGATCGGCGCCAAATACGACACGCTGGTCGATCGCGAATCGGCCGAGGAACTGCTCGCCGCCAAGGCCAAGGAAGCCGCCGCGGCCGCCGCCGAGGCACAAGCGCAGAACGCCGCCGACAAGGCCGCCGCCCAGCAAGCCAAAGACGATGCCCGCGCCGCCAAGGAAGCCGAGCGCGCCAGGATCGCCGCCAACCGCGCAGCGGCGAACAATCCGTGGAACAAGATGGCGACCTCGGCCGCGCGTTCGGCCTCTTCGGCGATCGGCCGCCAAGTCGCTAACGAGATCAGCCGCGAGATTTTCGGCTCGTCGTCGCGACGGAGCAGTTCGGGCGGGCTGGTCGGCGGGCTGGTCCGCGGCGTGCTCGGCGGGCTGTTCAAGGGACGATGAGCGTGGGCGCGGTTCTCGCCTCGATCCAGGTCGGGCGGATTGCGCCGCTCGGCCCCGACGGCGTGCCGAGCGGGTTCGCCAAGCACGGCGTCGATCATGACGTGGCGGTCGGCACGCTCGGCCTGGCGGGCGACGAACAGGCCGACCTGACGGTGCACGGCGGCCCCGACAAAGCGGTCTATGGCTATGCCGCCGCGCATTACCCGCGTTGGGCCGCAGCATTTCCCGCGCTCGCCGATCGCTTCCGCGCCGGATCGATGGGCGAGAATCTGACGATCGACGGACTCGACGAGGACGCCATCTGCGTCGGCGACGTCCACGCGATCGGCGACGCGCTGCTGCAGGTCTGCCAGCCGCGCCAGCCGTGCTTCAAGCTGGCACTGGCGTTCGGGGAACCGCGTATCGGCAAGGCGATGGTCAAGGCCGGCCGATCGGGCTGGTATTATCGGGTGGTGCGCGAAGGCAGAATCGCGGCCGGCGCGCCGGTATTGCTGGCCGACCGGCCCAATCCCGGTTTCGCCTTTTCGCGCATGGTGTCGATCGTCAATTTCGGCGGCGCGAGCCGAGACGAGGCGGAAGCGCTGGCGACGATGGCGGGCGTTGCCGCCAACATCGCCGCCCGCGCGCGCGTCGGTCTAACCGCCTAGCGCGCCCTTACGGCTGGCCGCTGCCGCCGGCCGCGCCATAGACCTGCCCGGTCGCGTAACTGGCGTCGCGCGCGGCGAGCTGGACGTAGATCGACGCGAGTTCCGCGGGCTGGCCGGGGCGGCCGAGCGGGGTGTGGCTGCCGAATTGCTCGAGCTTTTCCATCGTCGCACCGCCGGAAACCTGGAGCGGCGTCCAGATCGGGCCGGGGGCGACGCCATTGACGCGGATGCCCTTCGGCCCGAGCTGCTTGGCCAGGCTCTTGGTCAGGTTCATCATCGCCGCCTTGGTCATCGCGTAATCGATGATGTCGGGCGACGGATCATATGCCTGCTCCGACGTGGTGAAGATGATCGCATCGCCGGCATCGAGATGCTCGATCGCCGCGCGCGTGATCCAGAATGGCGCGTAGATGTTGGTCTTGATCGTCGCGTCGAAACCCTCGCTGGTCACGTCGGCGATGCTGTCCGCCTGTTGCTGGCGCGCCGCATTGTTGACCAGGATGTCGAGCCCGCCGAGCTTCGCCACCGCTTCCGCGACCAGTCGCTTGCAGAAATCCTCGTCGCGCAGATCGCCCGGGATCGCGGCGCAGACGCGTCCTTCGGCCTCGATCAACTCGACCACCTCATCGGCATCGGGTTGCTCGTTGGGATGATAGTTGATCGCAACGTCGGCGCCTTCTCGCGCGAAGGCGATCGCGGCGGCGCGGCCCATGCCCGAATCGCCGCCGGTAATGAGCGCCTTGCGACCGGCGAGACGGCCCGAGCCGCGGTAACTCGTCTCGCCATGATCGGGCTTTGGGTTCATGTCGCGGGCAAGACCGGGCCATGGCTGGCGCTGACGCTCGAACGGCGGCTTGGCGTAACGCTCGGTCGGGTCTTTGGGTGTGGCGGCGGGGCGATCGATCGTATCGGTATCGGCCATGGCGATTCTCCTTCATCGCCGCCAACGGCTGGCATTGGTGCCTGTTCCGACCTAGGTTGATCTCGATCAGCCCGGAAGGAATCTATTCATGACCCTCGATGCCGTCACCGACTGGACCGCCGCCAGCGAGGCCGAGTTCGACGAGGTCGTGGCGCTGCGACGTGCCATTCACCAGGATCCGGAGATCGGGCTCAACTGCCCGCGCACGACCGAGAAGATCAAGGCGGCGCTGGACGGGCTGCCGCTCGAAATCCACGACAGCACCAGCACCACCGGCTTCGTCGCGATCCTGCGCGGCGGGCGCGACAACGGGCGCACCGTGTTGCTGCGCGGCGACCATGACGCGCTGCCGATGCAGGAGGAAACCGGCCTGCCCTTCGCCTCGCGGGTGCCCGGCGCGATGCACGCCTGCGGGCATGATTCGCACACCGCGATGCTGGTCGGCGCGGCCAGGGCGCTGTGCGCGCGGAAAGACACGCTGCCGGGCACCATCGTCTTCATGTTCCAGCCCGGCGAGGAGGGCTATCACGGCGCGCGCTACATGATCGACGACGGGCTGCTCGACGTGGCCCGGCCCGAAGCCGCCTTCGCGCTGCACATTTCGCCCAACATCGCCGCCGGCGTGGTGGTGAGCCGGCCGGGACCGCTGCTCGCCTCGGCCGATACGCTGCGCGCAACGATCCGGGGCAAGGGCGGGCATGGCGCGATGCCGCACGACTGCCTCGATCCCGTGCCGGTGGCATGCGAGATCGTGACGGCGTTGCAGACCTTCGTCGCGCGGCAGGTGCCCGTGATGGACCCGGCGGTGCTGACGATCGCGCAGATCAACGCGGGGAGCGCGCACAACATCATTCCTGCCGACGCGACGATGATCGGCACGCTGCGCACGCTTTCCGAAGCAACGCGGGCCAAGGTGCAGGCGGCGTTCGTGCGGATCGTCGAGCATATCGCTGCGGCGCACGGCGCGATCGGCGAGGCCGAGGTCGAACAGGGCTATCCGGTGACGATGAACGACGATCGCGCCTGCGTGTTGATGAAGGCGTGCGCCGAGCAGCTCGGCGGCGAGGCCGGCTGGCAGACGATGCCCGCGCCGATGATGGGGGCGGAGGATTTCGCCTATGTGCTGCGCGAGGTGCCCGGGGCGATGGCGTTCCTGGGCGTCGCGCCCGAGGGCAGCGATTTCCGCACCAACCCGCCGCTCCACAACACCCGGATGACGATCGAGGAAAGCGTGATGGCGCGCGGCGTCGCGATGCACTGCGCGATGGCGGAGCGGTTCCTCAACGACGGGCTGGACTGAGCGTGAATGCGGCGGATCGGGTCGCGGTCGAATCACCGCCGACGTAAAGCGTGTAGCGGCCGGGCTCGGTGCCCCAGCTCATGTCGCGACGCGTGAAAGCGAGGTCGGCCGGCGTGAGCGTGAAGCCGACGTCGCGCGATTCGCCGGGTTGGAGCGCGATCCGCTCGAACCCCTTGAGCTGCCGCACCGGCGGGCTGACGCTCGCGACCTCGTCATGCACGTAAAGCTGCACCACCGCCGCGCCCGCGCGCGTGCCGGTGTTGGTGACGCGGGTGGTGACGTGAAGCGTGCCGCCGGGGCCGAGCGTCGCGCTGTCGAGCCGCGGCTCGCCATAGCGGAAGCTAGTGTACGAAAGGCCATAGCCGAACGGGTAGAGCGGCGTGTTGGGCAGATCGACATAGCGGCTGGTGTAGATGCTGTGCTGATCGCCGGGGCGCCCGGTCGGCAGGTGATCGTAGCTGAGCGGCACCTGCCCCAGCGCGCGGGCCATCGTCACCGGCAGATGGCCCGAGAAATCGGCATCGCCGAACAGCAGGTCGCCGAGCGCGTGACCGGCCTCGTCGCCGCCGAGCCAGGCATAGACGAGGCCCTGAGCATGGTCGGCGAGCCACGGCAAGGCGAGTGGCCGGCCGCTGACGATCACCGCGACGACGGGCGTGCCGGTCGCCACTACCGCCTTGGCGAGCGCGAGCTGCTGACCGGGGAGGTCGATCGCGGCGCGGCTGTTGCCCTCGCCGATCATACCGACGCTCTCGCCGAGCACGAGGATAGCGACATCCGACGCCTTGGCGGCCGATACGGCGTCGGCAATGCCCGAGACATCGTCGCCGGTGACGTCGACGCCTTTGGCATAGCTGACCTGCGCCTTGCCCGCGACCGCCTCACGAACGCCGGCGAGCATCGTCACCACCCTGGCCGGATCGCCGGCAGCGGGCATCTGGCCTTCGAGGTCTCGCGTCGCGGTCGCCATCGGGCCGATTACGGCGATGCGCCCCGCCTTGCGGAGCGGCAGCACGCCCTGGTTGCGGAGCAGCACCATCGACTCGGTCGCCGCGCGCCGCGCCACCGCGCGGCTTTGCGCACGAAGCGCCGGATCATGCTCCTTCGCCTCGTCACCGTAGCGATAGGGATCGGCGAACAGGCCGAGCTTCCATTTGGCTTCGAGAACGTGGCGCACCGCGGCGTCGATTTCGGCCATCGGCACCGCGCCCGAGCGAACCAGCGCGGGAAGCTGTTCGAGATAGATGCCCGAATGCAGATCCATCTCGATACCGGCGTGGAGCGCCATCGCGGCTGCATCGGCCGGCGTGGCGGCGACACCATGGGTGACGAGCTCGGGAATCGCGTCGTAATCGGAGACAAGCAGGCCGGGCCAGTGCCAATCGTCGCGCAGCGTGCCGGTGAGGAGTTTGCGTGAGGCGGTGGCGGGCACGCCGTCGATCGCGGTGAAAGCGGCCATCACCGCGCCGATCCCGGCATCTGCCACCGCCTTGAACGGCGGCAGATAGATATCGCGGAACTGACGCGGCGGGATATCGGCCGAATTATAGTCGCGACCGGCCTGCGCTGCGCCATAACCGGCGAAATGCTTGGCGGTCGCCATCATCGTGTCGGGGCGCGAGAGGTCGTCGCCCTGGAACCCCTTCATCTGCGCGATCGCCATCGCCGCGCCGAGATAGGGATCCTCGCCCGCCCCCTCGACGATCCGGCCCCAGCGCGGATCGCGCGCGATGTCGAGCATCGGGCTGAACGTCCATGACACGCCGGAGGCCGTCGCTTCGAGCGCGGCTTGGCGGTGGACCTGCGTGGTCAGGGCGGTATCCCAGGTCGCGGCCATCGCCAGCGGCACCGGCATGATGGTGTAATAACCATGCGCGACATCGCCTTCGAACAGCAGCGGTATCTTGAGCCGCGACTGCATCGCCATATCCTGGAGATGGCGGGTGTATTTGGCGACATCGCGATCGTTGAGCACGCCGTTGGTGGCGCTCAGCTTGCCCGCCCTGGCGAGATCGTCGAGCTTGCCGTAATCGTCGCCGAGCACCTCGAGCTGGCCGATCTTCTCCTCAAGCGTCATGCGCGCGATGAGGCCATCGACCTTGGCGTGCATCGCGGCGGCATCGTCGGCGGGTGATTGAGCCTGCGCGGGCATGGCGAGCGCGGCGGCGGCCAGGGCGATCAGCATCCTCTTCATGTGGAAACGGTTACATGGATGCGCCCGCCTTGGCCAGTGGCTCGACTTTGCCGCGCCGGTCGCGGATAGGAAGGCCATGACGACGCATATTCTATTGACCGGATCGAGCCGCGGCATCGGCGCGGCGATCGCCGCCGCCTTCGACCGCGACGACGATGTCGTGCTGGCCGGGCACGGCACCAACAGCGGCCTCGCCGCCGATTTCAGCGCGCCGGGCGCCGCATCCTTGCTGTGGCAAAAGGCGCTCGACAGGTTCGACGGGCGGATCGACGTGCTGATCAACAATGCCGGGGTGTTCGAAGCCTCGCCGCTCGATCAGCCGCACGAGGCGTGGCTGGCCGACTGGGAACGCACGATGCGGATCAACCTGACCGCCTCGGCCGAACTGTGCCGGCTGGCCGTGCGGCACTGGCAGGAACGCGGCGCGGCAGGGCGGATCGTCAACATCGCCAGCCGCGCGGCCTATCGCGGCGATTCGCCGGCGCACTGGCATTATGCGGCGTCGAAGGCCGGCATGGTGGCGATGACCAAGACGATCGCGCGCGGCTATGCCGCCATCGGCATACTCGCATTCGCCATCTGCCCCGGCTTCACGATGACCGGCATGGCGGAGGATTATCTGGAAAGCCGCGGCGGCGAGAAGCTGCTCGCCGATATCCCGCTGGGCCGCGTCGCAACGCCGGACGAAGTGGCGAACGTGGCGCGCTATCTGGCGCTGCAGGCCCCGCCCTCGATGACCGGCGCGGTGCTCGACGTGAACGGGGCGAGCTATGTCCGATAGCTGGAAACTGACCTTGCCCTGCACCAAGGCAGAGGCCGAGGCGATCGAGATCGACATGGAGGCGCTTGCCGCGCTGGATCCGCCGCCGGTGCTGATGACGCGCGAGGCGACGCCCGACGATCCCGAGGACTGGCGGCTGGAGGCCTATTTCGAGGGCAAGCCCGACAAGAAGACAATCACCGCGATCCGCGACCTGGTGCCGAGCGGATCGGCCGCCAAGGCCACGCCGGAGCGGATTGCCGACATGGATTGGGTGACGCTGAGCCAGGCCGGCCTCGAACCGGTGCGCGCCGGGCGCTTCTTCGTCCATACCTCGACTCATCCGCCATCGTCCGAACCGGGAGTGCGCAATTTCCTGGTCGAGGCGAGCCGGGCCTTCGGCACCGGGCATCACGAAACCACCAGCGGGTGCCTGATGATGCTCGACGCGATGCGGCGGCGCGGCGCGCGTGTCGACAATCTGATCGACCTCGGCACCGGCACCGGGCTGCTCGCCTTTGCCGGGGTGCACCTCTGGCCCCGCGCTTATGCGACCGCGACCGATATCGATCCGGTTGCGATCGACGTGACGGCGGAGAATGCCGAGGCGAACGGCGTGGCACTGGGGCTCGGCATGGGCCGGCTGGCGCTGACCGTCGCCGACGGCACCGACGACGCGCTGGTGGCGCGCCGCGCGCCTTACGATCTCGTCATCGCCAACATCCTTGCCGGGCCGCTGATCGACCTCGCGGCGGACGTGGCCGCGATCGCGGCGCCGCGCAGCCAGCTGGTGCTGGCCGGTTTGCTGCAGACACAGGCGGCAGCAGTAGCGCGCGCCTATCGACGGCAAGGCTATCGCCTCGCCGAACGGCTAAACCTCGGCGATTGGGCGATCCTGCGGCTCAGGAAGCGGTCAACGCGAAGGTTTGCCGCCCCTGAGGTCGCTTCCTAGGCGAGCACCGCCTGCTGCTCGCCGCGGCGGCTGCGGGCATATTCCTGGGTGCCGGTGGTAATCACCGAATCATCGGGCATTATGTGCCCTATCTGAATATCCGGCTTGCCGCCGATTGCGCGATAGAGCGGCGCAAAATCGGTCTCCACCGTCACCCGGAGCAGTTCGTCGAAACTCGGGATCACGAAATAATTCTGCTGGAAATCGTCGATCCGATATTGCGTGCGCATCACCCGCGCGAGATCGAAGCGGATGCGGTTGGGGCTGGGATCGTCGAGCGCGAAGCGGCTTTCGGCGAAGCTCGAAACGATGCCCGATCCATAGATGCGCAGGCCATCCGCTTCCTCGATCAGGCCGAACTCGACCGTGTACCAATAGAGGCGGCCGAGATATTTGAGCGCGTCATATTCCATCGCGCGGAGCCCGCCACGGCCATAGGCGGCAAGATAATCGGCGAACACGGGATCGGCGAGCATCGGCACATGGCCGAACACGTCATGAAAGACGTCGGGTTCCTGCAGATAATCGAGCTGATCGGGGCGGCGGATGAAATTGCCGGCGACGAAGCGGCGATTGGCCATGTGATCGAAGAACACCTCGTCGGGAACGAGGCCGGGCACGGCGACGACCTGCCACCCGGTCAGCTTCATCAGCCGTTCGGACAATTCCTCGAAATCGGGAATGCCGGGCTTCGATAGCTTGAGCACGTCGAGCCCGCGCAGATAGGCTTCCGACGCGCGGCCGGGCAGCAGTTTCGCCTGCCGTTCGAACAGCTTGTCCCACGTCTCATGCTCTTCGCGCGTGTAATGCGCCCAATTCTGCGGAATCGTCCAGTCGGCGGCGGCGCCGGGCGGCGGCTTGTCCAATACGTGTGTTCCCTCTGCCATGACATCAGGATAGCACAGAGATTTGGCGCCGGGAAATCGCGTGGTGACGGCAATCTGGAGGAAATCGGGACGGTGGATCGGCGGGCTCGTACTCGGGCTCGTCGTGCTGGCACTCGCTTACGGCACGGCCGGGCTGATCGGCGGCGCGATCCCGGCCAATGCCGGGTGGCGGCCGCCGGCCCGGGGCGTGACCATCTATGTCGAGACCAACGGCGTGCATACCGATCTCGTCCTGCCGGTGGCGGCGGAAGGGATCGACTGGCGCGATCTGGTGCGCCCCGGCGATATCGCCGATCCGCGCTACGCCGATTACGATCACCTCGCCTTCGGCTGGGGCGAAGCGCGCTTCTATCTCGAGACGCCGACCTGGGCCGACGTGCGGCCGGGCACCGTACTGCGCGCCGCAATCGGCAGCGACCGGACATTGGTGCATGTCGAGCATATTCCGGCGCCGGAAACCGGCCCCGACGCGCGGTCGATCGTGCTGCGGCCCGACGAATATCGGCGGCTCGCGGCGTTCATCCGGGCAAGCTTCGCGCACGTGCCGCCGGGCACGCGACCGAAAATTTTTCCCGGCTATGCGAATTACGATGCGTTCTATTCAGGTTTCGGGCGTTATGACGCTTTGATGACATGCAACGCCTGGACCGGAGCGGCGTTGCGCGCGGCCGGTGTCCGGGTCGGAATCTGGACGCCGTTCGCGGTGACGGTGATGGGATGGTATTGATGGCGACCGCGACGCGAGACTTGATCCACGAGGCCCCTTCGAAGCTGGCGATGGCGGCGGAATTGCCACGCGCGGCGTGGACGCTGGGGACGCTCGCCTTCTCGCGCGCGATGCTGATGCAGGCGCCGAAGGGCGACGGCCGGCCGGTATTGCTGTTGCCCGGCCTGTTCACCTCGGACGCGTCGAACGTGGTGCTCAAGCGCTATCTCGAGACCCTGGGCTATCGCGCGTTCGGCTGGGAACTCGGTCATAATTTCTCGCTGCGCACGATCGGGGCGGACGGCGAGCGGCTGCGCGCGCGGATCATCGCGGTGTCCGAGCAGGCGGGCGGCGGTGCGGTAACGCTGGTCGGCGTCAGTCTCGGCGGGGTGATGGCGCGGTTCGCGGCGCAACGCTGGCCCGATCTGGTGCGCGAGGTGATCACGGTGAGCGCGCCGTTCGCGGGATCGCCGCGCGCGACCAATTTGTGGCGCACCTATCAATGGCTGACCGGCGAGCGGATCGACAGCGCGGATGCGCAGGCGCTGCTCGCCGAATGCGCGGCGCCGCTGCCCGTCCCGGCTACCGCGATCTGGAGCCGCAGCGACGGCTTCGTCAACGGCATGATCTGTCACGATCCGGACGACGCGACCTGCCGCTGCATTCACATCGACAGCAGCCACATGGGCGTGCAGCTCAAGCCCGAGGTGATGCGCGCGGTCGCCGGCGTCTTGGGCGGCGAGTAACCCGGCTCAGTTGTCGTAGCCGGCGCGATAGCCGGTATATTGGTCGCAGCCGTCCGCATCGGGATGCTTGTGGCACTTCTTTTCCCACTTCTCGCGCTCGCGGCCTTCCGCGGCCTCCTGCTTGCGCATCTTGCGGCCGTAATTGCGATCGGCCTCGTCCTGGCTGGTCGTCGTCCAGTCGACTACCTGGCCGCCCGCCTTGATCGGCGCGGTGGCGACATTGTACGCGGTCTTGGCCAGGCAACCGCCGGCCAGCAGCGGCAGCGACGCAGCGGCGAGGATCGGCAGGATACGCATAATACTCACTCCGGTTCGGCGTGCGTTCCATCGAACGACGCACGCGCTTCTACCCCGATTTCGGGAAAATCGGTGAAAAATCCGTCGATTCCCATCGCCAGCGCGGCCTCGATCTCGCGATCGAGATGGCCGTGGCCGCGCGGGTTGATGCCCTTGCGGTAGCGCCAGGGGAGGAAATAATTCTCCGCGCGGAAGGTCCAGGGGTGGACGCGCAGCCCGGCGGCATGGGCGTCGCCGACCAGCCGACCGTCGGTTACCATGCCCCTGTTGGGGCCGATCCCCCAGGCATAATGCGCGATCGCCTTCAGCCCGTCCGCGCTTGCCATGTCGGCGTAGCTGGTGCGGGCGCCGTCGGCCGGCGCGCCCGAATCGTCGAGCAACTGGATCAGGCGGATGCCGGTCAGGCCATGGAGCTTGCGGAGATTCTCGACCTCGAAAGACTGGATGAACACCGGTGCCGAGGCCGTGCGCCAGCCGGCGGCATGAAGCTCGGCGACCAGCGGCTCGTCGGTGGCAAGGCCGATCCCGGCGAAATAGGTCGGGTGTTTGGTTTCGGGATAGATGCCGATCGTGCGGCCGCGCGCGATCGATTCGCGCTTGGCGAGCGCGATGATCTCGCCCAGCGTCGGAATCTCGAAGCGGCCGTCGTAAGCGGTATTGTCGGGCCGCAGCAGCGGCAGGCGTTCTTTCGCGCGCAGCGTCTTGAGCTCGTCGAGCGTGAAATCCTCGGTGAACCAGCCGGTGATCTTCTTGCCATCGATGGTCTTGGTCATGCGGCGATCGGCGAACTCGGGATGCGCGGCGACGTCGGTCGTGTCCGAAATGTCGTTCTCGTGGCGCGCGACGAGGGCGCCGTCACTGGTCGGAACGAGATCGGGCTCGATAAAGTCCGCGCCCTGCTCGATCGCCAGTTCGTAGCTCGCCAGCGTATGTTCCGGGCGGAGCCCGCTGGCGCCGCGATGGGCGATGACGATCGGGGCGGAGAGCGACGGCTCCTGGGGCTGCATCGCGATACTCTGCCGCGTCGCGCAGCCCGACGCCAGCAGGAAAGCGCCTGCACCGGCTTGACGGCGGGAAACCTCCATGGCCACGGGCGTTCCTCGATCGGACCAGACGGGGCACGGTATGAAGCGGGCAAGGCAAAAACATGACGATGGCAAACCGGCGCGCGGGCAGCATGGCCGATAACGACGCGGTGATCGCCGCCGCGCGCGCCTGGGCCGGCGCGCCGATCGCGCTGGCGACGGTCGTCTCCACCTGGGGATCGGCGCCGCGGCCGAGGGGCAGCCACATGATCGTCCACGCCGACGGCCGGTTCGAAGGATCGGTGTCGGGCGGCTGCGTCGAGAGCGATATCCTGACGACGGCGGCCGAGGTGATCGCCGGCGCGCCGTTCGTGGTGAAGGATTATGGCGTCGCCGACGCGGCGGCATGGGAAGTCGGGCTGCCGTGCGGCGGCGAGATCGCGGTGATGGTGCAGCCGGTATCGGCGCAAGGCTTCGACCCCGAATTGTTCGACCGCATCGCCGAGGCGCGCGGCCGTGGCGCGGCACTGACGGTGACCACCGACCTCGATACCGGGCAAAGCAGCCTGCGGCCGCAGGAAACGGCGCGGGTCTTCGTCAATCGCTACGATCCGCCGCGACAGTTGCTGATCGTCGGCGCGGTGCAGATCGCGCAGGCGCTGGCCGGGCTGGCGCGGGAGATCGGGGTCGCCACCACGGTGATCGATCCGCGCGGCCGCTTCCTGACCGAGGAGCGCTTCCCCGGCGTGGCGCTCGACGATCGCTGGCCCGACGAGGCGATCGCCGCCCGCGCGCCGGGGCCGGCCACCGCGGTGGTGACGCTGTCCCACGACATCAAGATCGACGATCCGGCGCTGATTGCCGCGCTGGCTACCGATACCGGCTATGTCGGCGCGCTGGGATCGCGCCGCAGCCACGCTGCCCGGCTCGAGCGGCTTGCCGCGGCGGGGGTTTCAGAGGACAATCTACGGCGCATCGACGGGCCGGTCGGGCTCGATATCGGCGCGATCGGCCCGGCGGAAATCGCCCTGTCGATCGCCGCGGCAATGGTGAGGACGTTCCATGATCAAGCCTGACGAAACCGCGCTGATCCTGCTCGCCGCCGGCAAATCCGAGCGGTTCGGCGAGCGTGACAAGCTGCAGGAGGAATATCTCGGCAATCCGCTGGCGTTCCATGTCGTGACGGCGCTGGAAGCAGTGCCGTTCGCAAACCGGATCGCAGTCGTTTCGGGAACCGCGCTCGATTTCGCGTCGCGGGACTATGCGGTGGTCCGGAACGAGCATCCGGGCGAGGGGCTGTCGAGCTCGGTACGGCTCGGCGTCGAGGCGGCGCGGGCGAGCGATCCGCGCGCGGTGCTGGTCGCGCTGGCGGACATGCCGCGAGTGACCGCCGCGCACATCTATCGCCTGCTTGATTACGCCGATGGCGACGACACCATCCTTGCCTCGTCGGACGGCCGGCGGCCGCGCCCCCCGGCCGTGTTCGGGCGCAATCATTTCGACTGGCTGCTGAGCCTGACCGGCGACAAGGGCGCGCGCGAGATGATCGCCAAGGCGCATCATATGATCGCGGTGGCCAACGAACTGATCGATATCGACACGCCCGAGGATCTCGATCGCCTGCGCGCGCTTGTTTGAGGAGCGCGGTACCGCGCCCTACTATTCGTGTCGCAGCGCGTCGATCGGGTTGAGTGCGGCCGCGCGGCGTGCGGGGAAATAGCCGAACACCACGCCGATCGCCGCGGAAATCGCGAAAGCGATGAAGTTGATGCCGGGATAGAAGACCCAATCGACCCTCATCACCGGTGCCAGCGCCGCGACCGCGATCTGGGCGATGACCAGCCCGATCAATCCGCCGAGGCACGACAACGCCACCGCCTCGACCAGGAACTGCATCAGCACTTCGCGCGCGACCGCGCCGATCGCGAGGCGGATGCCGATCTCACGCGTCCGTTCAGTGACCGACACCAGCATGATGTTCATGATGCCGATCCCGCCGACCACCAGGCTGATCCCGGCGACCGCGGTGACGATGCTGGTCAACAGCGTGGTCGTGCCGGTCAGCGTGTCGGAAATCTGCTTGGTATCGAAGATGTTGAAATCATTGTCCTGCCCCGGCTGGACCTTGCGCCGTTCGCGCAACAGGCTGGTCAGCGAGGCCTGGACCTGCTCGCTGTCATAGGCGGCATCGGTGCCGACCAGCATCATGCGGATATCGGTCGAGCCGGTGAACCGGCGCTGGACGGTCTTGATCGGCATGATGATGACATCATCCTGATCGCCGCCGAACCCCTGCGAGCCTTTGGTGGTGAGCAATCCGATCACATCGCACGATACGTCACCGGCGCGGAAGCGCTTGCCGATCGGGTCTTCACTGGCGAACAGGTTGGTCTTGACCGTGCTGCCGATGATGCACACCGCCTTGCCGGCATCCTCCTCCGCCTGGGTGAAGATACGGCCTTCCTCGAGCGGCCAGGGCTGCACCTCGAAATAGGCATCGGTGGTGCCGTTGATCGTGGTCGACCAGTTGCGGCCGTTATAGATCGCGGTGACGCTGGTCTGTGCTTGCGGCGCGACCGCGGTGACGCCGGCGACCTGCTGCGCGACCGCCTCGACATCCTCGGGCTTGAAATCGGCCGGGCGCGGGCCACCGCCGCCGCGGCCAAAGCCCTGGCCGGGCCGCACCATCAGCATGTTGGTGCCGAGGCTGGCGATCTGCTTCTGCACCGCCGCGGTGGTCGCGTTGCCCAACGTCACCATCGTCACCACCGCGGCGACGCCGATGACGATGCCGAGGATGGTCAGGAACGAGCGCAGCAGATGCCGCCGGATCGAGCGCAGCGCGAGGACGAGCGTGGTGCCGAGCATCAGTGCATCTCCGGCCGCTGGCCGGGCCTGTGGCTGGCGTCGATGCTCTCGACCAGCCCGTCCTTGAAGTTGACGATGGTGTGCGCGAACGCCGCCATATCGGGCTCGTGCGTGACCATCAGCACAGTGATGCCGCTTTCCTCGTTGAGCCGAGTCAGCAACTCCATGATCTCGCGCGACCGCTCCGAATCGAGGTTACCGGTCGGCTCGTCGGCGAGCAGCACGTCGGGCTGGGTGACGATCGCGCGGGCGATCGCGACGCGTTGCTGCTGGCCGCCGGAAAGCTCGGCCGGGGTATGATCCCACCAATCCTTGAGGCCGACCTGATCGAGCGCGGCCATCGCCTGGTCACGGCGCTCTGCACGGGGCTCGCCGCGATAAAGCAAGGGCAGCTCGACATTCTCGAGCGCGCTGGTGCGCGACAGGAGGTTGAAGCCCTGAAAGACGAAGCCGAGATATTTGCGGCGCAGCAGCGCGCGCTGATCGCGATCGAGCAGCTCGATATGATGGCCGCGGAAGAGATATTCGCCCTCGGTCGGCACGTCGAGACAGCCGAGGATGTTCATCGTCGTCGATTTGCCCGAGCCCGACGCGCCCATCACCGCGACGAAATCGCTCGCGACGATATCGAGATCGATGCCCTTCAACGCCTGGAACGCCGTCGCCCCGGTGCCATAGACCTTGGTGACGCCGCGCAGGCTGATCAGCGGATCGGCGGCGGGAGTGCTCGCCACCTTATTTGCCGCCGCCCGCCGGCGCCGCGCCCTTGCCGCCCGAGACGCCCTTCTTGCCGGACAACTGCCCGGTGATGACCTTCATCCCCGGCTTGAGATTGCCGTCGGTGATCGCTGTCATCGTACCGTTGGTCTGCCCGGTCGTCACCTTGACCGGCTTCGGATTGCCGTCGTCGCCGAGCACATAGACGGTGTGCTGACCGCCATTCTCCACCGCCGCCGCGGTGTCGCTGCCATTATCGCCGCCGTGCCGCCGGCGGTGCGGCACCAGCGCGCCGGTGATACCGCCGCCCCCGCTTGCCGCCGCCGCGCCGGCCTTCTCAGGCACGAAGCGCAACGCGGCATTGGGCACCAGCAGCGCGCCGTTGACTTGCGACGTGACGATGTCAGCGGTCGCCGTCATGCCCGGCCGCAGCTCCAGCGTCGGATTGCTGACGCTGAGATCGGCGGCATAGGAGACGACCTGGCCGGTGGTCGAACTGCTGCTCGAACTCGAAGAGGACGATGAGGAAGACGCATCCTGCACCGTCAGATTGGAGCCGAGATCGACTCGGGTAATCTCGGCCGGAAAGGTGCGGCCCGGAAAGGCATCGACGGTGAAGCTCGCCTTCTGCCCGCGCTTGATCTGCCCGACATCGGCCTCGTCGACCTGCACCTCGAGCTTCATCTGCGACAGATCCTCGGCGATCACGAACAAGGTCGGCGTGTTGAACGACGCCGCGACCGTCTGGCCCGGATCGACCTGGCGTGCGAGCACCACGCCCGTCACCGGCGAGCGGATGATCGCGCGCGACCGCTGCGTCTGATATTGCGACAGCGAGGCGTTGGCCGCCTGGACATTGGCCTGCGCGACCTTGAGCGCGCCCGCCGCGCGGTCACGATCGGCGATCGCGGTTTCCATCTCGGTCTTGGCGGGCACGCGACCGCCCGACAGCTTGCTCACCTCGCGATAGCGATCGAGCGTCGCCTGCGATTGCTGGAGCGTCGCCTTCGCTTCGTTGACCGCCGCCTGGTTCGACGCGAGCTGCGCCTTGGCCTGGCGGATCTGGTCGTCGATCTGCTCGGGATCGATCAGCGCCAGCGCCTGGCCCTTGGTGACGTGATCGTTGACGTCGACCGCGACCTCGGTGACCAGCCCGGACAATTGCGAGCCCACCGTCACCTGGTTGACCGGGGCGAGCTTGCCGGTTGCCGAGACGGTGGTGGTGAGCGATCCGGTCTTGACCGGTTGCGTCGCATAGCCGGCGGCATCGCTCGGCTGCGTGAAGTGGCGGATGAGCAGCAACAGTACGATCACGCCGATCGCGATCGCCGCCCATTTCGCCCAGCGCTGCCATGCCGGCGCGGGTTTGACGCCGAGGAACTCGTCGGTGTCGGTGAGGGTCTGGTCGGCCATTTATCGGTCCTCGGACGGGCTGGTCGCGGTCGGGATGACGGGCGGCGTAACGGGCGCGACCAGCACGGCCGAACTGTCCCAGCCGCCGCCAAGCGCGAGATAGAGCTGAACCAGCGCGGTCGCCTCGTCGGCCTTGGCCTGGGTGAAGCCGTTGCGCGCCGAGATCAGCGAACTTTCCGCGGTGTTGAGCGTGGTGAAATCGGTGAGCCCCGCGCGATATTGCTCGCGCGACAGGATCGCGCTGTTGTTCGCGGCATCGAGCGCGATGGCATATTGCTTTTCACGCTCGCGTGCCGAATCGAGCGCGACGATCGCGTTCTCGACATCTTCCAGCGCGGTCAGCACGGTCGATTTGTAGAGCGCGAAGGCGCCTTGCGCGGCCGCTTCGTTGGAGCGCACCTGCGCGTTGAGGCGGCCGCCGTTGAAGATCGCCTGGCTGATCCCGCCGAACACGCTGCCGGTAATCACCTTGAACAGATCGTCGAACACGTTCGACGAGGTGGCGATGTTGCCGGTGATGTTGAGCGCGGGATAGAGCGCCGCCTTGGCCACGCCGATCTCGGCGGTGGCGGCGGCGAGGCCGCGTTCCGCGCTCATCACGTCGGGGCGCTGACGCAACGTATCGGCGGGGATGCCGACCGCGATATCCGCCGGGCCCTGCGGGATCGGCTCCACCTTGGCCATCGCCTGCTTGAGCGCGCCGGGCGCCTGCCCGGTCAGCACGCCGAGGCGCGACACCGCCTGATTATACGATTGCTCGAGGCTGGGGATCGAGGCGGCGGTCTGCGCACGGGCGGCGCGCGCCGATTCCTGGTCGAGCGACGAGACCAGCCCGGCCTGGACGCGCCATCCCGCGATCTGGAGATTGTCGTCCTCGATCGCCAGCGACGCGCGGGCGTTGGCCAGTTGCACCTGGTAGAGGCGCGCGAGGATATAGTTGCGCGCGACCTCCGATTCGGTCGAGGTGAGGACGGAGGCGTAATCGTAGCCGGCGCCCTGATATTGCGCTTTGCTCGCCTCGACGGTGCGGCGGATCTCGCCGAACAGCCCGACCTGATAGGAAACGTCGCCGGAAACCGAAAAGCTGTTCCGGCTCTGCGAGATCGAGGTGACGGTGCCGTCGGGCAGCGTGACCGTGCTGGTGCCGCCGGCGACGTTGAAACTGCGCGAATAGCCCGCCGAGGCATCGACGCTGGGAAACAGCTGCGCGCGCGACTGGATCAACGCCTCGTGCGCCTGGCGCAGCCGCGCGACCGCCTGCGCGATATCGAGGTTCGAACTGCGCGCCTGCTCGACCAGCCGGGTCAACAACGGGTCGTCGAACTGCGTCCACCATTGCCGGAAATCGCCCCGCGTCGCGCCGTCGGCAGGAACCGAATAGTGATCGGGGACACCCAGTGCACCAGGCGACGCCGGCTTGTAATCGGGGCCGACGGTGCATGCCGCCAACGGCAGCGCCATCACGGCGATCGAGGCGAAGCGCGACCTTTTCATCGCGCCGATCAATGGCCTGCGGGTCGCGGCGCGTCCATCAAAATAGTGTCGCAAGTTGTAACGACCCCGGCCGAATTGCCGTCGGGGCGCGACAATTCGAACCTGTCATTCCAGTTCGAGGATGACCTCGTCGACCGCCAGGCTGTCGCCGGGGTGGGCGTTGACCTTGGCGATGGTGCCGGCCTTTTCGGCGCGCAGGATATTCTCCATCTTCATCGCTTCGACCACCGCGAGCGGCTGGCCGGGCTCGACCGCATCGCCCTCCCCAACGTCGAGCCGGACGAGCAGGCCCGGCATCGGGCACAGCAGGAATTTCGAGAGATCGGGCGGGACTTTCTCGATCATGTGGGTGGCATAAACGCCGACGCGGGCCGGGAGCACCCGCGCGACGTGGCTGGCGCCGCGCGTGGTGAGCCGCCAGCCCGAACGGACCGGCGCGATCCGCACGGTGAGCGTCGAGATGACCTCGCGTTCACCGTCTGCATCCTCTTGCTCATCGAGCAGATCGGCGTCGATCATGCGATCGCCGGGGGTGTATTCCATCGCCAGCGGCAGCTCTTCGCCGTCGACGACGATGCCGTCGGTCGAGACCGAGACATGGTGATCCGTGCCGTCGATCGTCACCATCCAGTCGCCCGGCGGCGGCAATGTGCGGCCGAGCTGGCCATCGATCCGGCGCGCGCGATCGGCCTGCGCGGTGGCGGCGAAGGCGGCGATCGCGGCGAGCTGACGGAGCAACTCGGGCGAGGCCGGCGCGCCGTGGAAACCGTCGGGATATTCCTCGGCAATGAAGCCGGTGGTGAGGTCGCCCGAGCGGAAGCGGGGGTGTTGCATCAGCGCCGACAGGAAGTCGATATTGTGCCCCGGCCCCTCGATCTCGAACGCGTCGAGGGCTGCGACCTGCGCATCGGCGGCCGCCTCGCGGGTCGGCGCCCAGGTGACCAGCTTGGCGATCATCGGATCGTAGAACATGCTGACCTCGCCGCCCTCGGCAACACCGTCGTCGACGCGGATGATCGGCTCATGCTCGTCGCTGCCGCCCTCCCCGCCGTTCGTGCTGAGCGAAGTCGAAGCACGCGACGACCCATCCGCGTGCCCTTCGACTTCGCTCAGGGCGAACGGCTGTTGGCGCCTGTCGGCAGCCGGCGGATTATACCGCACCAGCCGCCCGATGCTGGGCAGGAAGCCGCGATACGGGTCCTCGGCATAAACGCGCGTCTCGATCGCCCAGCCGTTGATGGTGAGGTCATCCTGCGTGAAGGCAAGTTTCTCGCCCGCCGCCACCCGGATCATCTGCTCGACGAGATCGAGCCCGGTGATCTCCTCGGTCACCGGATGCTCGACCTGCAGCCGGGTGTTCATCTCGAGGAAGTAGAAGCTCTCGCCGGTGGTGTCGGCGCCCGAGACGATCAGCTCGACCGTGCCCGCGCTGTAATAGCCAACCGCCTTGGCCAGCGCGACCGCCTGCTCGCCCATCGCCTTGCGCATCTTGGGCGTGACGAACGGCGACGGCGCTTCCTCGACCACCTTCTGGTGGCGGCGCTGGATCGAGCATTCGCGCTCGTGCAAGTAAACGACATTGCCGTGCTGGTCGCCGAGGACCTGGATTTCGATGTGGCGCGGGCTCTCGATGAACTTCTCGATGAACACGCGGTCGTCGCCGAAGCTGGCGAGTCCCTCGCGCTTGGTCGCCTCGAACCCCTCGCGCACGTCCTGCTCGGACCAGGCGAGCCGCATCCCCTTGCCGCCGCCGCCCGCGCTCGCCTTCATCATCACCGGGAAGCCGATGTCCTTGGCGATCCTGACCGCTTCGTCGGTATCGGCGATCTCGCCGAGATAGCCGGGCACCACATTGACGCCCGCTTCCTTGGCAAGCTTCTTCGATTCGATCTTGTCGCCCATTGCGGCGATGGCCTTCGGGGGTGGCCCGATGAAGGCGATGCCGGCGTCGGCGCACGCCTTGGCGAAGCTCTCGCGCTCGGACAGGAAGCCGTAGCCGGGATGGATCGCGTCGGCGCCGGTTTCCTTCGCAGCGGCAAGGATCAGATCGGCCTTGAGATAGCTTTCGGCGGCCGGCGGAGGGCCGAGCCGGACGCTCTCGTCGGCCATCAGCACATGCGGCGCGCGCGCGTCGGCGTCGGAATAGACCGCGACGGTCGCGATCCCCATCCGCTTAGCGGTGCGCATCACACGGCAGGCAATTTCGCCGCGATTAGCGACCAGGATTTTCTTAAACACCAGAATACCGCTCCTTGAGGCGTCTATAGATTCGCCGCTCTGCGATCGGCGTAATGATCAACCAGAAAACGGCCGACGGAATGAGCGCAACCACTAGCGGGAAATTTGGCAGCAATTGTATCGCAGTTAGCGCCAATACGATTGCGACCGGTAGCGAGACGACCGTCACACCGATCGCGGTGAGCACACGCAAATAAAGATTGCGCCTCCAAGTCACTTCCGCATGGCCTCAACCAACGCTTCGTCATGCCGGGCTTGACCCGGCATCAGGCTGCCTTTTCCACCGTCGAAGAAGAAGCCTGACCCCGGCTCAAGGCCGGGGTGACGAGAGGGGCAGAAAATCACTCCGCCGCCTCACACGCCCGCATCGGCTCTTCGCCGCGCATCGGACTCAGCCCGAGCTTGGCCATCATCGCGGCGTCCTTGTCGTCGCCGGCATTGGCGGCGGTGAGGAGCTTGTCGCCGGTGAAGATCGAGTTGGCGCCGGCCATGAAGCACAACGCCTGGGTCGCCTCCGACATGCTCTCGCGGCCCGCCGACAAGCGCACCATCGAGCGCGGCATGGTGATCCGCGCGACCGCCACCGTTCGCACGAACTCGATATCGTCGATCTTGGCCATCGGCGTGTCGGCGAGCATGTCGCCGAGCGGCGTGCCCTTGACCGGCACCAGCGCGTTGACCGGTACGCTCTCGGGATGCCGCGGCAGCGTGGCGAGCGCGTGGACGAAGCCGACGCGGTGCGCCCGCGTCTCGCCCATGCCGACGATCCCGCCCGAGCAGACGTTGATCCCGGCTTCCCGCACGTTCGCCAGCGTGTCGATCCGCTCCTCGAAGCTGCGCGTGGTGATCACGTTCTCGTAATTCTCCGGCGCGGTGTCGATATTGTGGTTGTAATAATCGAGGCCCGCGTCCTTGAGCTGCGCCGCCTGGGTCGGCGTCAGCATGCCGAGCGTCATGCAGGTTTCCATCCCCATCGCGCGCACGCCCTGGACGATCTCAACGATCGCCGGCATGTCGCGGTCCTTGGGATTGCGCCACGCCGCCCCCATGCAGAAACGCTGCGATCCGGCGTCCTTCGCCTGCGCTGCGGCCTGGAGGACAGCGCGCACGTCCATCAGCTTGGTCGCCTCGACCCCGCTGTCGGCGGAGGCTGATTGCGAGCAATAGCCGCAATCCTCCGGGCAGCCGCCGGTCTTGATCGACAGCAACGTGCAGAGCTGCACCTCGTCGGGCGCGTGGTGGGCGCGGTGGACGGTGGCGGCGCGGAACAGGAGGTCGGTGAAGGGCAGATCGAACAGCGCGGCGATCTCGTCGCGGGTCCAGTCGGTACGCACCTCGCTGTTCCCCCGCGCAGGCGGGGGTCCAGAGTCGCAAGCACCGCCTTCGGGGCTCTGGGCTCCCGCCTGCGCGGGAGCACATGTCTCAGTCAAACTCACTCGGCAGCCTCCTCGATCGGGGGCAGGTTGTGGCCGAGCAGCTTCAGGACTTCGCCCGCCGCGTCGACCAGGTTGGTGCCGGGTCCGAAGATCGCCTGCACACCGGCCTGCCGTAAAAAGTCATAATCCTGTGGCGGAATCACCCCGCCGGCGACGACCTTGATGTCGGCGCGGCCCGCTTCCTTCAACAGCGCGATGAGTTCGGGGATCAGCGTCTTGTGCCCGGCCGCCAGGCTGGAGGCGCCGACGATGTCCACGTCCTTTTCCAGCGCAAGGTCACGCGCCTCGGCGGGGGTCTGGAACAGCGGGCCGGAGATCACCTCGAACCCCATGTCGGCGAACGCGCTGGCGACCACGTTGGCGCCGCGATCGTGGCCGTCCTGCCCCATTTTGGCGATCAGGATGCGGGGCTTGCGGCCCATGCGATTGCCGACCGCGGCGATGCCGTCGACCGCGCGGGACCAGCCGGCATCATCCTGATGCGCGGGGCCGTACACGCCGGTGACCGGCGTGACACCGACCGCGTGGCGGCCGAACGCGGCCTCCATCGCGGCGGACATTTCGCCCAAGGTGCAGCGCGCGCGGGCGGCTTCGATGCAGAGCGCGAGAAGGTTGGTGTCCGATCCTCCCTGAGCTTTGCTCGGGGAGGGGGACCGCGCGGCGGCGCCGCGTGGTGGAGGGGCTATGCCGCTGGCGGAATCGGTCGTGGCTGAGGCCCCTCCACCAGCCTGCGGCTGGTCCCCCTCCCCCCGCTGCGCGCGGGGAGGATCGAGGAGGGCGCCCTTGCGCAGCGCCTCCAGCGCGGCGGCGGCTTTGGCGGGATCGCGTTCGGCCTTGACGCGCTCGATGCGGCGGATCTGGTCGGCGCGGACCTTGGCGTTATCGATGTCGAGGATGTCGATCGCGTCCTCGTCCTTCAGACGATATTTGTTGACGCCGACGATCACGTCCTCACCGCGATCGATCCGCGCCTGGCGGGCGGCGGCGGCGCGTTCGATATGCTCCTTGGGGATGCCCTTTTCGACCGCGTGCGTCATGCCGCCGGCGGCTTCGACTTCCTCGATCAGCGCCCAGGCCTTGTCGGCGAGCTCCTTGGTCAATGCCTCGACATAATAGCTGCCGCCGAGCGGATCGACGACGTGCGTCATGCCCGTTTCTTCCTGGAGGATCAGCTGCGTGTTGCGGGCGATGCGCGCGGAGAAGTCGGTCGGCAGCGCGACCGCCTCGTCGAGGCTGTTGGTGTGGAGCGACTGCGTGCCGCCGAAGGTCGCCGCCATCGCCTCGATCGTGGTGCGCACGACGTTGTTGTACGGGTCCTGCTCGGTAAGCGACACGCCCGACGTCTGGCAATGCGTCCGCAAGGTCTGGCTGCGCGCATTGCCGCCGAAGCCAGCGATGATCTTCGACCAGAGCGTGCGCGCGGCGCGGAGCTTGGCGACCTCCATGAAGAAGTTCATGCCGATGCCGAAGAAGAACGAGAGCCGCCCGGCGAACGCGTCGATATCGAGCCCGCGATCGAGCGCGGCGCGCACGTACGCCATGCCGTCGGCGAGCGTGAAGGCGAGCTCCTGCACCGCCGTCGCCCCGGCCTCGTGCATGTGATAGCCGCTGATCGAGATCGAGTTGAAGCGCGGCATGTGCGCGGACGTGTAAGCGATGATGTCCGCAACGATCCGCATCGAAGGCTCGGGCGGATAGATATAGGTGTTGCGGACCATGAACTCCTTGAGGATGTCGTTCTGGATCGTGCCCGAAAGCTGATCCTGGCTGACGCCCTGTTCTTCCGCGGCGACGATGTAGAAGGCGAGGCATGGCAGCACCGCGCCGTTCATGGTCATACTGACGCTCATCTTGTCGAGCGGGATACCGTCGAACAGGATCTTCATGTCGTCGATCGTGTCGATCGCGACGCCCGCCTTGCCGACATCGCCAGTGACGCGCGGATGATCCGAATCATAGCCGCGATGCGTCGCGAGGTCGAACGCGACCGACAGGCCCTTCTGCCCGGCGGCGAGGTTGCGCCGGTAGAAGGCGTTCGATTCCTCGGCGGTCGAGAAGCCGGCGTACTGGCGGATCGTCCAGGGGCGGCCGGCATACATCGTCGCCTTCACCCCGCGGGTGAACGGAGCAAGGCCGGGCAGGCCCGGATCGGGGGCGTCGTCCGCGGTGTAGAGCGGCTTGACGGCGATCCCCTCCGGCGTGTGCCAGGTGAGATCCGCGCCTTTGACTTCCTTGTCGGCGAGGGTCTGCCAGTCGGTGAGGGTCGGTTTGTCGGTCATGTCACTTCAAACACTGGGTGCGGCGCGATGGGTCATTCGCCACGAAATTCGGGTTTGCGCTTCTGCAGGAAGGCCATGCCGCCCTCCATCGAATCCTTCGAGCCGCGGGCGCGGCGCTGGTTTTCGGCCTCATTGCGCATCGCCGCAGCATAGTCACATTCGAAAGCGTGCTGCAGCCCCTGCCGGATCAAGCCGAGCGCGACCGTCGGCCCCGCCGCCAACCGCTCCGCCAGCGCCATCGCCTCGGCATCGAGCGCCTCATCGGCCACGATCTTGTGGATCATCCCCCACTCCAGCGCCTTGGCGGCCGGCACCCGCTCGCCGAGCATCATCATCTCGGTGGCGCGGGCGCGGCCGATCAGGCGCGGCAGCATCCAGCTCGCGCCGCCATCGGGGACGAGGCCGATATTGACGAACGCCTGCAGGAAATAGGCGCTCTCGCTGGCGACGCAGAAATCGGCCGTGAGCGCCAGGCTGCACCCGATCCCCGCCGCCGGCCCGCGCACCGCGGAAACAACCGGCACCGGCAGCGCGGCGATGGCCTCCATCAGCGGATTGTAATGTTCGGTGAGCGCCAGGAAGGTCGCCTCGCCCGGATTGTCGCTGCCGAGCGCGCCGCCGGCGATATCCGCGCCCGAACAGAAGGCCCGCCCCGCGCCCGCCAGCAGCACCGCGCGCGCGCCGTCGAGATCGGCAAGCACCGCGCCGATCTCGTCGAACATCAACGGCGGCGCGGCGTTGAGCCGATCGGGCCGATTGAGCGTGATCGCCAGCACATCGCCCCGCCGCTCGGTCAGGATGGTTTCGTAAACCGCCATATTCCCTCTCTTCCTCTCCCTCGACGGGAGAGGAGGTCAATGCCCGCCCTTCGGCGTTTCCATCAATTCGGTGAGCACGCCGCCCATGTCCTTCGGGTGGACGAACAGCACCAACGTCCCGTGCGCGCCGATGCGCGGTTCGCCGAGCACCTTCGCGCCCTTCGCCTCCAGCTCGGCCTTGGCGGCGTGGATGTCGGGCACCTCGAAACAGACATGATGCTGCCCGCCGGCAGGGTTCTTCTCGAGGAACTTCGCGATCGGCGAGTCGTCGCCCAGCGGCTCGAGCAATTCGATCTGGCTGTTGGGCGCATCGACGAAGCACACGCGCACCTTCTGCGCCGGCAGATCGAACGCCTCGCCGACCTTCTCCGCACCGAGCAACGCGCGATACCGCGCCACCGCGTCTGGGATAGACGGCGTGGCGATGCCGAGGTGGTTGAGGGGGCCGAGTTTCATTTGTCCTCTTTCGTCATTGCGAGCGGAGCGAAGCAATCCAGATGCGGAGCCTCAGTCATGTGCAATCCGTTCGTATAGATCGTCCCATCGCGGGTTGAACGCCTCGATGAGTGCGACTTTCCTCGCCCGAGAGCCGGCCTTGATCTGCTTCTCGCGCACGATCGCCGATTCCATCGTCTGCGCCATTTCGTACCACACGAGCAGCTTGCAGTCGTACCGCCTGGTGAACCCTTCGACCGCGCCGGTGCGATGCTGCCATGCCCGTTGCGGAAGGTTGGATGTCACGCCGGTATAGATCGTGCCGTTCCGCTTGTTGGCCATGATGTAGACCGCAGGCTGCCGCTCGCGTTTCGTCATTGCGAGGAGCCGGAGGCGACGAAGCAATCCATCAGGACGCTCTGGATTGCTTCGCTCCGCTCGCAATGACGAAGACTAGAGCGGAATGTTGTCATGCTTCTTCCACGGATTCTCCAGCGCCTTGCCGCGGAGCTTCCGCAAGCCCAGCGCGATCCGGCGCCGCGTCGAGTGGGGCTGGATCACCTCGTCGATGAAACCCTTGCTCGCGGCGATGAACGGGTTGGCGAAGCGGGCTTCGTATTCGGCAGTGTGCTCGGCGATCTCTTCGGGCGTCTTGCCGCGGAAGATGATCTCGACCGCGCCCTTCGCGCCCATCACCGCGATCTCGGCGGTCGGCCAGGCGTAGTTGAGGTCGCCGCGCAAATGCTTCGAGGCCATCACGTCATAGGCGCCGCCATAGGCCTTGCGGGTGATGACGGTGATCTTGGGCACGGTTGCCTCGGCATAGGCGAACAGCAGCTTGGCGCCGTGCTTGATGATGCCCGAATGCTCCTGCCCGACGCCCGGCAGGAAGCCGGGAACGTCGACGAAGGTGACGATCGGAATGTCGAACGCGTCGCAGAAACGGACGAACCGCCCGGCCTTTTTCGAGGCGTTGATATCGAGGCAGCCGGCGAGCACCATCGGCTGGTTGGCAACCACGCCCACCGTGCGTCCCTCGATCCGGCCGAAGCCGGTGATGATGTTGCCGGCATGCGCAGGCTGCAGCTCGAAGAAATCGCCCTCGTCGACGGTCTTCCGGATCAGCTCGTGCATGTCGTAGGGCTGATTGGCGTTGGGCGGGATCAGCGTGTCGAGGCTGGGCTCCAAGCGGTCCCACGGGTCGGCGGTCGGGCGCTCGGGCACCTCGACGCGGTTCGAGGCGGGCAGCAGGTCCACGAAGTCGCGGGCCGCGAGCAGCGCCTCGATATCGTTCTCGAAGGCCACGTCGGCGACCCCCGACTTCGTGGTATGCGTCACCGCACCGCCCAAATCCTCCTGCGTGACGATCTCGTTGGTAACGGTCTTCACTACATCGGGCCCGGTGACGAACATGTAACTGGAATCCTTCACCATGAAGATGAAGTCGGTCATGGCCGGCGAATAGACCGCGCCGCCCGCGCACGGCCCCATGACGAGGCTCAATTGCGGCACGACGCCCGAGGCCAGCACGTTGCGTTGAAACACTTCGGCATAGCCGCCGAGACTGGCGACGCCCTCCTGAATCCGGGCGCCGCCCGAATCGTTGAGGCCGATCACCGGCGCGCCGACCTTCATCGCCATGTCCATGATCTTGCAGATCTTGGCCGCGTGGCGTTCGGACAGCGAGCCGCCGAACACGGTGAAATCCTGGCTGAACACGAACACCAGCCGGCCGTTGATCGTGCCCGATCCGGTGACGACGCCATCGCCGGGAACGACCTGTTCCTCCATGCCGAAATCGACGCAATTGTGCTCGACGAACATGTCGTATTCTTCGAAACTGCCTTCATCGAGCAGCACGTCGAGCCGCTCGCGCGCGGTGAGCTTGCCCTTGGCATGCTGCGCGTCGACGCGGCGCTGGCCGCCGCCGGCGCGCGCATCGGCACGGCGGCGTTCGAGTTCCTGCATCGTCGACGACATCCATTTCTCCTTCGCGCGGCCGCCCCTCTCTTTCGTCTCGCCGCGCCGATTGCAAATGTGAACTTGCGAAGTTGCGAATGCGCCGGTTGCGAAATATGATGTGCTTATGCCGCAAACCCGCCTCTACGCCGGCCGCCGGCTGCGCGCGCTGCGCCACGGACTGGGGCTCAACCAGGCGGCGATGGCGAAGCAACTGGGCATCTCGATCAGCTATCTCTCGCAGATCGAAACCGATACCCGCCCGCTGACGGCAACGGTGATCGCGACGCTGCGGCGGCACCATCCGGCGGTGATGGCGGCGATCGAGGGCGAAGCCCCGGCGCAACGGATGGGCGCGCTCGCCGACGCGCTGACCGATCCGGTGCTCGCCGCGCCGCTCGATCCCGACGCGATCCAGCGCCTTGCCGGCGAGCGCCCCGACGTTGCCGACCGGGTGATCGCGCTGCACGAGGCGATGCGCGACGCCGACGCGCGGCTGCAGATGATGGAGGAGGTGCTGGTTTCCGGCACCGGCGCGCGGATGCCGTGGGAGGCGGTGCGCGACTGGTTCCACGCGGCGGGCAATTACGTCGATCCGCTGGACCGCGCTGCCGAGGCGCTGGCGGGCGAGATCGCCGGCGACGTGGCGGTAAGCGACGCCGCGCTGATCCGCCGCCTCGCCGCAGAGGGCATCGCGATCGCCGACAGCGCCGACGAGGCCGCGCCGATGCGCCGTTTCGATGCCGCGCGCGGGCTGCTGACGATCAACAGCGCGTTGCCGCCCGAAAGCCGTCGCTTCCTGCTCGCGCATCAATTGACCGCGACCGCCTTTGCTGGCCGCATCGCCGCGATCGTCGCGGGCGCCGAGGTGGGCGGCGACGCCGGCCGGACGTTGCTCGGCATTGGCCTCGCCAATTACGCGGCCGGCGCGCTGATGATGCCCTATGCCCGCTTTCGCGCCGCCGCGCGGGGGCTGCGCCACGATATCGACCGGTTATCGCGCCGCTTCGGCGTCAGCTTCGAGCAGGCATGCCATCGCCTCTCGACGCTGCAACGGCCGGGCGCCGAGGGCGTGCCCTTCTATTTCTGCCGCGTCGACATGGCGGGCAACATCACCAAGCGCCATTCCGCCACCCGCCTGCAATTCGCCCGTTTCGGCGGCGCCTGCCCGCTGTGGATGGTGCACGAGGCGGTGGCGATCCCCGACCGCATCCTCGTTCAGCATGCCGAGACGCCCGATGGCGTCCGCTATGTGTCGATGGCGAAGGGGCTGGTGAAGCCGTCGGGCAGCTTCACCCGCAATCCGCGCCGTTATGCCGTCGCGCTGGGCTGCGAAGCGGATCAGGCGGGCGACTTCGTTTATGCCGATGCGATCGATCGCGCCGCGCCACCGACGCCGATCGGCATTTCCTGTCGGCTGTGCCCACGGGCCGATTGCGACCAGCGCGCCTTCCCGCCCGCCGACCGCGCGATCGAGGTCGATCCGGCTATTCGCGCAGTGGTGCCATATCGCGTCGTTTAGGGTGTGCGGCGGATGTCCGAGCCGTCAGGCGCGTTCGGCTTCGAGCAGGTCGGCGGCGGCGAGCCCGAGCAGATCGATATGCGCCTTCACCCGTGGCCAGACATTGGCGACGAAATCATCGCGCTCGGCCACTTTCAGGCGCTCGACCGCGCCGGGCAGCACGAACATGCCGACGCCGCGACGGACCTCGACATAGCCGTCGTCCTGGAAGCTCTGATACGCCTTGGCGACGGTCAGCGGATTGGCGCCATGCTCGGCAGCGAAAGCGCGCACCGAGGGAAGCTGGTCGCCAGCGCGATAATCACCGCGCAGGATCGCCTCCGCGATGATCGCACGCAGGCGGAGATAGACCGGGCTGTCTTCGCTAAGGACCGTCATGCCGACTTAATACACCACCTGACGCCTTCTGGCTAGCGTTGGATTCGGCGTAGCTGAATCGGCTCGGCGCCGGTCCTCTCCACACAAGTGGATCAACCCCTTAGCGCGATTCCGGCCAATGGGCCACGATCTGCGCCGGATCGGGACGCGGCCGCTCGCTGAGCGCGTTGGCGGGCGTGCCGAGGAACAGGAACCCGGCGATCCGCTCGGGCGCTGTGCCCAGCGCATCGCGCACGACATCCGAATAGGCCGCCCAGCCGGTCAGCCAGCCGCCGGCGAAGCCCAGCGCGTGCGTGGCGTGGAGCAGGTTCATGCACGCGGCGCCGGCGGACAGTTCCTGCTCCCACAGGGGAATCGGGCTGTCCTTCTTGGGAGACGACATCGCGACGACCAGCACCGGCGCCTGATGCGCGAACTGCTCGACCACCGTGAGATCGGCGTCGCGGGTTTCGGGCCGCTCCGCCCGGAACGCCCGCCCGAGCAGCGCGGCGAAAGCCTCGCGATCGTCGATCACCACGAAGCGCCACGGCGCGATCTTGCCATGATCGGGAGTCCGCATCGCGATATCGAGGATCTGGCGGAGCTGATCGGCATCGGGGCCCGGCGCGACGAGATCGCGGGGCTTGCCCGAACGGCGGGTGGCGAGAGCGGCAAGTGGGGTCGAACGGTCATTGAACATAGGCCGCGCAGATAGGCGCGGTGCCGCGGGATTTACACCCCGCCTTTTGCCGTTAGTCTCGCGCGCCATCACGCCGCATTCGACGGCGACACGACTTTCAGGGAGTGCTTGTATGGTGGAAACCCCGACGGCCGACAGTCCGGCCGAGCCGGATATCAGCCACGTCAATCCGATGTCCGAAAAGACCTGGATGGGCCATCCGAAGCAGCTTGCGCGGCTGTTCTCGATCGAGATGTGGGAGCGGTTCGGCTTCTACGGCATGCGCGCGCTGCTGGTGCTCTATCTGACCAAGCACTTCCTGTTCCAGGACCATGAAGCGAACGGCCTGGTCGGCGGCTACCTCAGCCTCGTCTATCTGACCCCGGTGGTCGGCGGATTGCTCGCCGATCGCTATCTCGGTTCGAAACGCGCGGTGAAATGGGGCGCGATCGTCATGGCGATCGGCTATTTCATGCTGTGTTTCGGCGGCCAGCAAGCCAAGCCCTATGCGACGATCGACGGCACCCGATATGAGGTGTCGCAGGCCCCCGCGGCAACAACGCTGACCCCCAACACCGCGCCGCAGACGATCGCCGTCAACGGCGAGACGCTGACCATTCATGGCCTACCGGACGGATCGGTCGAGCTGCTCGCGCCGAACGGACAAGTCACGCGGACGCTGAGCGCCGACCAGTTCGTCGCCGGCGCCGATCGCTCGCCGTTCAACACCACGCTGCTGCTGTTCGCGCTGGGCCTGATCGTGATCGGCAACGGCTTCTTCAAACCCAATATCTCGACCATTGTCGGCGCGCTCTACGCGCCCGGCGACAAGCGCCGCGATGCCGGGTTCACGATCTTCTACGCCGGGATCAACATCGGCTCGATCCTCGGCCAGATCGCCTGCCCATTCCTGGCCAACCATTTCGGCTGGTGGGCCGGCTTCCTGTGCGTCTCGGTGGTGCTGCTGGTGGGCTGGGCGACCGCGCATTTCGACGGCGGCCGGCTCGACGGCTATGGCGAGCCGCCGACGCACGAGGGGCCGGACCGGGCGCTTCTGATCTACGTGCTGTCGATCGTCTCGGTGGTCGTGTTCTGGCTGATCTTCCGCAACGTGATGACCACGCCAGAGGCGGCCGCGGGTAGCGGCATCTGGGGCTATATCGTCGCCACCCCGCTGCTCGGCAAGGCGCTGCTGGTGATCTTCCTGGCGGCGGTGATCGGCATCCCGATCTGGTCATGGAAGGTCGGCGATACCGTCGAATTCCAGATGATGCTCGCGGCGATCATCCTCGTCATCTTCAACGTCACCTTCTGGGCGCTGTTCGAACAGGCCGCCTCCTCGCTGACGCTGTTCGCGGACCGCAACACGACGCTGGAGCTGTTCGGCTTCTCGATGAACGCCGCGACGACGCAGCAGTTCAACCCGATCGTCGTGGTGCTGTTCGCACCGGTGATGAGCTATCTGTGGCTATGGCTGGCCAAGCGCGGCTGGGAACCGTCGATCCAGGTCAAGTTCGCGCTGGCGCTGATGCTGGTCGGGCTGGGTTTCGTCGTGCTGTCCTGGTCCGGCACCACCGCCAACGAGGCGTTCCGCGTGTCGCTTTGGTGGCTGGTGCTGACCTATTTCCTCCACTCGATCGCCGAATTGTGCATCTCTCCGGTGGGCCTGAGCATGATTACCAAGCTCGCCATCGCGCGCGTCGTCGGCATGATGATGGGGGTGTGGTTCCTGTCGATCTCGGTCGGCGAGTATCTCGCCGGCGCCGCCGCGCAGGCCGCCTCGGTCGAGACGGTGGGGGGCCAGGTGACCAACCCCGAGCTGGCGCTGCACACCTATATGCACACCTTCATGACTGGCGGCGAGCTGACGATCGGCGCCGGCGTGGTGCTGCTGGTGATTTCGCCGTGGCTGAAGAAGCTGATGCACGGCGTCACCTGAGCCTGCCGCCGGCAGCGGCGATGTGATACAAGCTCCCCGGCCGCAAGACCGGGGAGCTTTTTCATGGGCACGGTGACGATGGTTGTGGTGGCAACGGCCGCCTTCGTGGGGACGCATTTCATCCTGTCGCATCCGCTGCGAGCGCCGCTGGTATCGACGCTCGGCGAGCGCGGTTTCGCAGGCGTCTATTCGCTCGTTTCGATCGCGACGCTGGCGTGGATCGTGCTGGCATATCGCGCGGCGCCGA
Organism: Hephaestia mangrovi; assembly: GCF_019880555.1. Lineage (GTDB taxonomy): Bacteria > Pseudomonadota > Alphaproteobacteria > Sphingomonadales > Sphingomonadaceae > Sphingomonas > Sphingomonas mangrovi. The sequence continues at coordinate 328,040 of NZ_JAINVU010000003.1, forward strand.
CGACACCATTGCTCTGGCCGGTCGGCGATGTGCTCTGGGCGATCGTGACGATCGTCATGCTGATCGCCAGCCTGCTGCTGATGGGATCGCTGATCGGCAATCCGGCGCTGCCCGATCCCGGCGGCAAACCCAGGGTGCCCGGTGAAGCGCGCGGCGTGTTCGCGATCACCCGGCATCCGATGTTATGGGCGTTCGCCTTATGGGGCGTGTGCCACATCGCGATCTTCCCGATGGCGGCCAATATCGTCGTCGCCGCCGGCATCATCATTTTGTCACTCGCCGGCGCGGCATTGCAGGACAGGAAGAAGGAACGGCTGCAGCCCGTGGCGTGGCGGGACTGGGAAGCGAAGACGAGCTTCTGGCCATTCGCCGCGATCGCCGGCGGCCGGGCGCGTTTGGGCGGCTTCCGGCCGCACGATTGGGCCGGCGCGATCGTCATCTGGCTGGCCGCAACCTGGGCGCACATCCCGCTGGCCGGGTGGGCCGCGGGCGTATGGCGGTGGATATAACAGGATCAGGGCAAGAAAATTGGTCGGGGAGACAGGATTCGAACCTGCGACCCTCTGCTCCCAAAGCAGATGCGCTACCAGGCTGCGCTACTCCCCGATCCGGCCACGGCCTTATGATAGCGACGGGCGAAAGGGCAATAGCCAATAGCGCACCGGACTATTACGGCAGCGCCAACCGCCAGCAGCCGCGATGCACCCCGCTATCGCCGGCGGCGCTTCTTCTCGAACTGCGAGCGCGGGCCTGCGCCGGCACGGCGGCGCGTTTCGAGACGGCTGGCCTTGATGCTACGCACCCATGCTATCGCGCCCGCGCCGATCAACCCGGCAAGCAGCAGATAGGCGATCGTCGTGCGATCCAGAACGCCCCCCAAGATCGAATCTGTCATGCAGGATTTCTTATGATCGGGCGCGGTGCCATGCAAGTACGCACGATTCGATCCGCGCGGGAAAATGGTGGGCCCGGCAGGACTCGAACCCGCAACCTAGCCGTTATGAGCGGCCAGCTCTAACCATTGAGCTACAGGCCCACGCGGGCGACAGCGTTAGGCGGCGGCTTCGCGCGAGGCAAGCACCGCGTCGGCCGCGGCCACGATGCCATCGAGCATGATCGCCCGCGCGCCGCGTTGCGCAAGCAAGCCGAGCACGCGATCCCACCAATCGTAGAAGATGCGCAGATCGGCGGCATCGCGCACGTAAGGCGTGTGGCCAGGCGCGACCGACGGCGAATGGAATGCGAAATTGAGGATCGCCACCCCTTCGCCAAGCGCGATGCGCACGGCCTCCATCGCGTCCGCCACCGGCATGTCCTCCGGCGTCAGCGCGACGCGGGCGAGCAGACCGCTTCGCGCGAACACGCCGCGACCATGGGGCAGCCTGGCAAGCCAACGGTCGAGCGCGGCGCCGGCGCGGCGCGCCCGGCCCGTGAATACCGTCGTCAGGGGCAATTCGACGATCGCCCCGTCGGGGCCGGCGCGGAAGGCATGGCTGCCGATCTCGGTGAAATCGGGGCCTGCTGCCTTGCTGTAATCATATCGCGCGCGCATCGAGCTATCGAGCCGATACCCCCGCGACGCAAGAAGGGCGAATGTCGCCGGGCCGATGCCGTAGCGCCCGGCGCGATAGGCCATCGGACGGACGCCGATGCGATCGGCGATCAGCGCGGTCAGGCGATCGAGCTTGGCAGCCTCGAGCGCCGGGGGCAGGTTGCCGGGAAAGCTGTTCGCCTCTGAAAGGGGCTCGTCGAATGGCGGATTGACCCAGGGATGAAGCTGGGTGCCGATACCGGCCCCTTGATCGGCCGCCATCGCCCGCAGCGTCTCGGCAGCGGCATCCGATGCCGCGACCGGCCAATCGACCATATAGGCAAGCTCGGCGCCGGCCTCGCGCAGGCGGCGATGGGCGTCGGGCAGCGCCGCGATCGTTGCCGTGGCATGGCCTTCGCGCGCGAGCGGCGCCTGCCAGTCGAATTCCTCTTCGGTGTCGACGGTGATGATGAACCGCTGTCCGAAGTCCGCCGGCCAGTCGATCAGCGCAGCAGACGTGGGCGGCGCGGGCCGGAACGGCCTCGGGATCGCGTCGCTCGGCACGTCAGTTGATCGAAACCTGCTCCATCGTCGCTGTCTCGGCTGCCGGCAGCCGCAAAGTCAAGCGCCGCTCGTCGATCGTCAGGTTGCCGCCAAGCTCGCCGGCAAGGTTACGGACCAGCCGCAGCGCGAAGCCGGTGCCGAGCAACGGCGCGCCGTCGCCATGCGCCTCGCCATCGTCGATCGCCAACAGGCCGTCGTCGCCGCGCACCACGAGTGCTGCCGGGCGATCGAAGACGCATACGATTTCGCTCCGATCGCGCGACGCGGTGACGCCGATCGCCTCGTCGCGCCCGCCGGCGGCGACCAACGCGGCAAGCAACCGGCCGATCAGCCGCTCGATCGCCCGCTCGTCGCCCGCGATCTCCAGCGTCGGCGCGTCGCGATCGAGCGCCACACGCGTGCCGCGCAATTCGGCCAGCGGCGCCAGATCGGCGGCGACGCGATCGAGCAGCGGTGCGAGCGCGACCCGGCCCACGCGCAGATCGAGGGCCTTGCTCTCGATCCGCGCTGCGAGATCGAGGTCATCGATCGCCGCCAGCAGCTCGCGCGCCTGATCGCGAATCGTCGCCGCGCGCGCGCGATAGGGCGAGGCGACCGGGCCGAGCAGCTGCGTCTCGATCATCTCGGCAAAGCCCGCGATCGCGTTGGTCGGCGTGCGCAGCTCGTGAACCAGCTGACGCAGCGCATCGGGCGGCATGCCGGTGCGCTCCACAGGCGCCGCCTGCTCGTCGCTACGCGGCCGCCGCGCCGTGCCCCGATAGCCGATGAAGCGGCCGCTGTCGGGGTCGAACATCGGGAAGCCGTCGATCCGCCAGTCGCCGCCCGCATCCGAATCGCTCTCGACGATCAGCCTCGCGCTGGCAAAGGCGGCACGGCGGCGGAATGCCCCGGCCGCGACGCCGTCTACACGCGAACCGGAACCGGTCTGCGACGAGGCGAGATCGAGCGACAGGCCGATCAACGGCCCGCGATTGACGCCCTCCACCCAGCGCACGACGCCCGCCGCGTCGGTCTCGAAATGGAAGCCGTGGCGCACCGAGGATGACGGCGACGCCACGGGCTCATGCTCCCGCTTCTGCTGATAGGCGGCGATCCGCGCAACCAGATCAGCAATCTGAAACGGACCTGACGGCTTGGTGGCCGGCGCCGCTTCGGGTTCGGCGGCGGACAGGCTGCGCCGCGCGGCTTCGCCGAGCGAAACGAACGAATCGGGCGCGAGCGGCGCATTGGGTGGTGGTGCCGGCGCTGCCGCCTGTGCCGCATCACCGCCCAGCACGAAATCGGCACGGCCGAACCCGTCGAGCGCGCGCGTCACCGTGTCGCTGAGATCGCGCCGGTGCCGCAACACCGCCCGCGTGCGCGGCGTCAGCGCGGGCAGCAGCGCGACCCATTCGTCATCCGAAAGGCGCGCGCCACGCAAGACGGGGGCCGCGATATCCGCCTCGTCGGCAGCGAAGAAGCGGACGAGCTCTGCCGGTGGCGTAGCATGTTCGAGCGTACGCGCGCTCGACGCGCGGATCTGCGCGGATACCTTGCCGCGCAGCATATCGAGGCGGGGCAGCGCCGCAGCAACGGGAACGCGCCGGCGGCCAGCCAGATCGACCAGCTGCCGCCACGCCACCTCGGCACCGAGCGGCGTATCGATGTCGGCGGCCAGCACCGTGTCGAGACTGTCGTCGAAACGCAACGCGAACCTTCCCGAGCGGCCGGCCCCATGCCGGCGATGGTGAACACTAGACCTTAGCGGCGGCGGCGTGAACTGCTGAAATTGCCACGTCGCAATGTGGGACAATTGCGTTACAAAGAAATTATCTTATGTTCGCCGCGACGAAGACGTTTGAAAACGTCGGATTTCTGGGGAGTGGCATGACTTTTGACCGAATCGACCGGCAGATTCTCGACCTTCTCCAGGAAGACGGGCGGATGACCAACGTCGAACTCGCCGAACGCGTCGGGCTGACGGCGCCGCCCTGCCTGCGCCGTGTGCGCGCGCTCGAGGAGGCCGGCGCGATCCGGGGTTACCACGCCGAACTCGACGCGGCGACACTCGGCTATCCGATCACCGTGTTCGCGATGGTCAGCCTCAAGAGCCAGGCCGAACGCGACCTTGCCGATTTCGAACACCACGTCGCCTCGATTCCCGAAATCCGCGAATGCCACATGCTCAATGGCGAGATCGATTTCATCCTGAAGATCGTCGCCGCCGATCTGAAGTCGTTCCAGGAAATCCTGACCACGCACCTGACGCCGGCGCCCAACGTCGCCAGCGTCAAGACGTCGCTGACGATCCGGACGTCGAAACATCAACCGGGCATTCCGGTCGGCGCCAGCTAACCCATCCTTCCCACCAACGAAAAGGGCGCCCCGGCCGGGAGCGCCCTTCGTCGTCGGAACGGCGTGGACTCAGTTCGCCGCTGCCGCCGGGGCGGCTGCAGCCTGGCCGGCACCGGAAACGTACGCTGTCCACAGGCTGGCAACGTCCTTCGCCGGAGCATTCTGCACCGCGGCGAAGCTGGTCTGCGCCGACGCCTTGTCGCCCGACATCGCCTCGGCAATGCCGAGGTGCAGGTTGGTCTCGTCCTTGTTGGTCACGCCCTTTTGCAGCGCCAGCTTGTAGAGCTCGATCGCCTTGGCGTAATTGCCCTGACCGAGATAAGCGTCGGCGGTCTGCTGCGCGAGATCGCCCTTCGCCGACGATGCGGCCTTGGTCGCCAGCGAGCTCAACGAACCTTCGTTGGCGATCCCCTTTGAGGCCGTTGCACTGATCGAATTCGCATCGCTGTCGCTGGCCGGGATCTTGCCCGCCGCCTTGCCCTTGGCGATCACCGTCTTGGCTTCATCGGGCAGGCCGAGATCGTTGGCATATTGCGCATATTCGATATAGTCGCCGCGATCGGCCAGCGATCCGGTCGCGCTCATCAGCCGGTAGAGATCGACCTTGTCGGCCTTCTTGAGCTGCGCGGCGGTCGGCCCCTGGAAGCCGAACACGATGATCGCGTTGCGCCAATTCTCGGTCGACGGATAAGCGGCAAGCCAGCGCTTGACCCAATCAAGCGTCGTGGCGCGATCGTTGGTCTTGTAGAGATTGGCAACAGCATATTTGTACACGTCTTCGGGCGGCTTCTGGCCCTTGGCCTCGTCCGCCTTCACGACCTGATCGATCGCGGCGATGCCGCCGTTGATGTCGCCGGTCTGCATTTTCGCCTTGGCGATGGCCAGCGTCATGTCGGGATTGTCATAGCCGGCCTGCTGCGCCATCGTGTAATATTTGATCGCGCCAGCATAATCCTTCTCGTTGAAGGCGATCTGGCCGCGGGCATTGGCAAGCTTGCCGCGCTGTTCGGCGGGCGTCTTGGGATTGTTCAGCAGCTCATCGAGCGGCGCCTTGTACGCCGCGTCGGCCTTGGCCATCGATGCCGCATCGGTCGCCCCCGCGGCATTCTGCTTGGCGAGCAGCTGCAAGCGCAGCTCAGCAGCGATATATTTCTCATCATCGGTCTTGGCGGCAGCTTCCGTCGCCGTGATGCCGGTTTCAGCGGCAGCGAGATCGCCCGATTCCAACGCTTTTTGAGCGGGCGCCGCGGCGGCACGGAATTCCTTGCTGAGCTGCAGCTGCTGCTTCTGATCCTGCTTGTCCTTGGCGACAGCAGGCGACGCTGCCAGCGCGCTCGACCCAGCGAGCAGAAGCGCAGCCAGCGCAGCCTTCGAAATCTTCGTCATCGGATAGTCTCTCCTGTTGCGGGCGGTCGCCGCGAGCGAGGCTCGCTCTACCGAGCGCGCCAGCGCGGTTCAAGCGGCGGCGGCCTTACGAATTGGACCCGGAGCGCTGAACCGGATTTGAACGGGCAAATATCCTCTCCGGCTTTGACCAGCGCCTGGCGGACGGTTAGGCGCACGACGCATGATCGCCGTGCTCTCTCCTGCCAAGACGCTCGACTATGCAAGCCCGTTCCCGTCAGTCCAGCCGACATCGCCGCGCTTCGCCGCGGATGCGACGAACCTTGCCGCCGCTGCGGCGAAACTCGGGAACAAGCGCCTGGCCGGGCTGATGAGGATTTCCGACAAGCTCGCCACGCTCAACGATACGCGGTTCAAGACCTTCGCCGAGCAGCCGACCCGGCCGGCGCTCTACGCCTTCGCCGGCGACGTCTATACCGGGTTCGAGGCGCGCACGCTCGAGGCGCCGGCGATCGACTTCGCGCAGGATCACTTGCGGCTGCTTTCCGGGCTCTACGGCCTGCTCCGCCCGCTCGACGCGATCCGGCCGTATCGGCTCGAGATGGGCACGCGCTGGGCCCCGCGGAAGAAGACGCTGTATGACTGGTGGGGCGATCGCATCGCCGACGCGCTAGCCGAGGACGTGGCGGCGGAAGGGTCGGGCGTGGTGCTCAACCTCGCCAGCCAGGAATATTGGCATGCGGTCGACGGGCGGCTGCCCAGCGGCATTCGCATGGTTGAGGTCGATTTCCGCGAGCCCGGCCCCGACGGCCCGCGCTTCGTCAGCTTCCACGCCAAGAAGGCGCGCGGGATGATGGCACGCTGGCTGTGCGAGCATCGTATCACCGACATCGAGGCGATGAAGGGCTTCGACAGCGCCGGCTATGCCTTCGACGCCGACGAGAGCAGCGCCGATCACTGGCGGTTCGCTCGGGCATGACCAGCGTCGTGATCATCGGCGCCTCGGGCGGGATCGGCGGTGCCCTGGCCGACGCGATCGAGGACGAGGGTGCGTACGATCATGTCTGGCGTTTCGCTCGCTCGTTTGTTGGCGACGATCGCCTCGATCTCGATGACGAGGCGAGCATTGCGGCGGCGGCTGAGCGCGTGGCGACGGTCGAATCCCCATCGCTGGTGATCGTCGCGACCGGGCTGCTGCACGACGAAAGCCGCGGCCCTGAAAAAGCGATGCGCCAGCTCGATCCCGCTTGGCTCGCGCGTCAGTTCGCGATCAACGCCGTCGGCCCCGCGCTGGTCGCCAAGCATTTCCTGCCGATCATGGCGAAGACCGGCACGCCCGTCTTCGCTGCGCTGTCGGCGCGGGTCGGCAGCATTTCGGACAATCGGCTGGGCGGCTGGTATGGCTATCGCGCGGCCAAGGCGGCGCTCAACCAGTTGATCGCCACGCTCGCGGTCGAGCAGCGGCGGCATTACGAGCGCTCGATCATCGTCGGCCTGCATCCCGGCACGGTCGATACCGCCTTGTCGAAGCCGTTCCAGGGCAATGTCCGCCCCGGCCAGCTCCTCGCGCCCGATCGCGCGGCGATGCAATTGCTCGACGTGATCGACGGCCTCAAACCCGCCGACAGCGGCAAATTGTTTGCCTGGGACGGCAGCAAGATCGAGCCCTGATCCCCTCGCGCGCGTACGCGCGCACGCGTGGACATGAGCGGTCGGACCGGCTAGAACCGCCATACAACTGAAACACACATCCGAAAGCGTGAAATCTTGACCGACGAGACCATCCTCGCCGACCCCTCGGACATTACCCCGATCTCCATCGTCGAGGAAATGAAGACCTCCTACCTCGATTACGCGATGAGCGTGATCGTGGCGCGCGCCTTGCCCGACGTGCGTGACGGCCTGAAGCCGGTGCATCGCCGCATCCTGTTCTCGGCGGGCGAAAGCGGCTTCTATTACAACCGGCCCTACCGCAAATCGGCGCGCATCGTCGGTGACGTGATCGGTAAATATCACCCGCACGGCGATACCGCGATCTACGACGCATTGGCGCGGATGACGCAGGACTGGTCGATGCGCGTGCCGTTGATCGACGGCCAGGGCAATTTCGGCTCGATGGACCCCGATCCGCCCGCGGCGATGCGCTACACCGAAGCGCGCCTCGCCAAGGTGGCGGGCGCGCTGTTGACCGATCTCGACAAGGATACGGTCGACTTCCAGCCCAATTACGACGGCAGCGAAAGTGAGCCGCAGGTGCTCCCCGCGGCCTTCCCCAACCTGCTGGTCAACGGCGCGGGCGGGATCGCGGTCGGCATGGCGACCAACATTCCGCCGCATAACCTTGGCGAAGTGATCGACGCGTGCCTCGCGTATATCGACAATGGTGCGATCAGCATCGAGGAACTGATGGAGATCGTGCCGGGGCCGGATTTCCCGACCGGCGCGCTGATCCTCGGCCGGTCGGGCGCACGCTCGGCCTATCAGACCGGGCGCGGCTCGATCATCGTGCGCTCGCGGCACACGGTCGAGGAAGGGCGCGGCGACCGGCGCTCGATCGTGCTCACCGAAATCCCGTACCAGCAGGGCAAGAACGCGCTGGTCGAGAAGATCGCCGAGGCGGTAAAGGACAAGCGCATCGAGGGCGTCAGCGACATTCGCGACGAATCGAACCGCGAAGGCGTGCGCATCGTCATCGACCTGAAGCGCGACGCAACGCCCGAGGTGGTGGTCAACCAATTGTGGCGGCATACGCCGGCGCAAGGCAGCTTCCCGGCCAACATGCTGGCGATCCGCGGCGGCCGGCCCGAGACGCTCAACCTGCGCGACATCATCGAGGCGTTCGTCAAGTTCCGCGAAGAGGTCATCACGCGGCGCGCCAAGTTCGAGCTGCTCAAGGCCCGCGAGCGGGCGCACATCTTGCTCGGCCTCGTCATCGCCGTCACCAATCTCGACGAAGTCGTGCGGATCATCCGCGGGTCCGCCTCGCCGGCCGAGGCGCGTGCCGCATTGCTCGCCCGCGAATGGCCGATCGCCGAAATCGCGCAATATATCCGCCTGGTCGAAGCCGTCGAAACCGAAATTGAGGGCGACACCTACAAACTCTCCGAAACGCAAGTCCGCGCGATCCTCGACTTGCGCCTGCATCGTCTGACGGCACTTGGTCGCGACGAAATCGGCGACGAGCTCAAGCAACTCGCCGATTCGATCACCGAATTGCTCGAAATCCTCTCCAATCGCGTGAAGCTGTACGAGGTGATGCGCGGCGAGCTCACCGCGATCCGCGACGAATTCGCCACGCCGAGGCGGACCGAGATCGCCGCCGCCGCCGATGGCATCGAGGACGAGGATCTGATCGAGCGCGAGGACATGGTCGTCACCGTGACCATGGAGGGGTATATCAAGCGCACCCCGCTCGACACCTTCCGCGCGCAGAAGCGCGGCGGCAAGGGCCGCGCTGGCATGGCGACCAAGGACGAGGACGTCGTCACCGAATTGTTCGTCACCTCGACGCACACGCCGGTCTTGTTCTTCTCCACCGCCGGCAAGGTCTATCGCCTGAAGGTGTGGAAGCTGCCCGAGGGCGGGCCCGCGACGCGCGGACGGCCGATGGTCAATTTGCTACCGCTTGCGGCTGGCGAGACGATCTCGACGGTGTTGCCGCTGCCCGAGGATGAGGCGGAATGGGGCAAGCTCCACGTCATGTTCGCCACCGCCAACGGCACCGTGCGGCGCAACTCGATGGACGCGTTCACCAACGTGCCGTCGAACGGCAAGATCGCGATGCGCTTCGATGATGACAGCGACGATCGGCTGATCGGCGTCGCGCTGCTGACCGAAACCGATGACGTGCTGCTGGCCACCCGGCAGGGTCGCGCGATCCGCTTCGAAGCGACCGCGGTGCGCGAATTCCAGAGCCGCACCTCGACGGGTGTGCGCGGCATCACGCTGAAGGACGGCGATCAGGTGATTTCGCTATCGATCCTGCGCGGCTTCGAGGCGACGACTGAGGAACGCGACGCCTACCTGCGCGCGGCACCGTGGAAGGAAGGCGAGCGCGAGGTGACACTGAGCCCCGAGCGCATGGCGGAGTTCGAGGCGGACGAGGAATTTCTGCTCACCGTCACCGCCAATGGCTATGGCAAGCGCACCTCGGCTTATGAATATCGCCGCACCGGCCGCGGTGGCCAGGGCATCACCAACATCGTGATGTCCGATCGCAACGGCCCGGTCGTCGCCAGCTTCCCGGCGCATAACGGCGAGCAGCTCATGCTCGTCACCGATCAGGCTAAGCTGATTCGCACCACCGTTGGCGACATCCGCATCGCCGGCCGCAACACGCAGGGCGTGACGATCTTCCGTGTCGCGAACGGCGAGCACGTCGTGTCTGCCGCCAAGATCGACGAGGAGGAAGAGCCGGAGAACGAGGCCGAAGCGCTGGTCGCCGAGGATCGGGCGCGCCACGCCGGCGAGGGGCCGAAGGACGCCATCCAGCTCGATGACGGCACCGGCCCGCAGACTATGGACGAGCAGGTCGACGAGAGCGGCGACGAGGACGAGGCGTGACGCCCAACCTCGCCTACAAGGTGTTGACCGACGACCAGATGAAGGAGCTCGAGACCGGCTCCTTCAACGGCGCGCCGATCGACGTGGTGGACGGCTATATCCACCTCTCGACCGCCGATCAGCTGACCGAGACGGTCGACAAGCATTTCGCCGGGCAAACGGACCTGTGGGTCGCCGCGGTCGATCTCGCCGCGCAGGATGATGTGCGGTGGGAGGAATCGCGCGGCGGCGCGCTGTTTCCGCACCTCTACGGCGGGCCGCTGCTGCTAGAAACCGTAATCGCTTACGGCCCGCTGGAACGAGAACGAGACGGCCGCGTGGCGTTACCTGTTGCCGGTTGAGCGCCGGCCGCGCTCGCGCAGACGCTCGATCGCCGCAGCGAGGCCGGCCGCGGCGTAACCGGCGCCGGCGATCAACCCGGCCAGCGGCAGCCCGCACAACGTCAACACCATGACGACAACAAGATAGGCGATCGGGCTGCCCCACCAATGCGGCCGCGCGCGATCGGGCGCCGCGCGCTCGGTCAGCGCGCCGGCGACGAGCAACGCCGCCGCTGCCAGCCAGCCGCTCGCCGTGCCGCTATCGTGACTGAGTACGCCGCCGAGCAGCACCACCGCCACGGCAGCAAGCCCGCCGATCACCCAATCGTGCCGCCGCGCCGCGCGATCGACACCGCCGAGCCAGGCGATACCCTGCCCGAAACTCAGGAAAACCGCGCCAAGCGTGGCGAGCACCATGCCGGCGCCTGGCCAGCGCGCGACGATCAGCGCGGCGCCGACCAGCCCAAGCAGCCCGCCGCCGCCCGTCGCCCAGGGCCAGGCCACGCCGCGATCGACCAGCGGCGGCAGCACGAGCCGGGCGAGCGGCGTCAGCACGAACCGGTCGATCCATGGGCGCCGTTGCGCCAGCCGCGCACCAAGCGCGCGCCGCCCACGCTGCGCCAGCGCACGCGAGTCACGCTCGATACCATGCCCGGCGCGAACCGCCGCGGGATCGAGCTCGACGACCTCGGGCTGCCCCTGCGCGACGACGCGCAGGAGCGTCGACTGCAGATCATATTCCTCGGGCAGGCGCGCCGCATCCGCCAGTCGTCGCGGCCCGGCCCGCGCGATGCCCGCCCAGAGCAAGGTGGCATCGAGCCGTTCCAAGCCCGGCAGGCCGGCTGAATCCTCGACCACCAGCAGAGCATCGCCTTCGCCGTCGGTCATCTGCCGGACGGTTTCTTCGCCGGCGATCAAACCGTCGGCGATGGCGATCAGCGTCGCCAGCGGATGCGTCTTTTCCAATGCTTCGGCGGCGGTGCGCACGACATCGACCGGGACGCCGGCCTTGCGGATACGATTGACCGCGCCGACCAGCTCGGGCGTCGCACGGGTCACGGCGACCAGAATCTGCGCCGCGCCGGCGCCGATCAGCAAGCGCGCCTGATATTCGATCAGCGTGCCGCCGGCGAACGGCAAGGTCGCCGCCAGAAGGTTCGGACGGTCATCAGCGTCATGATTGGCGAACAGCAGCCCCGCAAGCATCCACAGGCTGTTAGTCGGTCATGCCGCACAAGGCAAAGCGGCAATCGCGGTTTACAGCCGTTCGATCGCGCGCCGGATGCGATTGATCGTAAGGATGTCACCCGGCTGCGCCTGGCTGGCATCGGTCGCCAGCCCCATCAGCCGCACCGCGCCGAAGCTGGCGGCAAGCCCCTTGAGCCGCCAGGCGGCGCTGCGCCAGCCATCATCGTCATCCGCCGCTTCGAGTGTTTCGACGACGCGCGTCGCACTGTCGAGAAACGCGTCGCGCAATTCGGCGATCAGCGCCGGGTCATCACCGACGGCTGCCGCCAGGGTCGCATCGATCGCTCCGGGATCATAAGCCATGCGTTCAACGCTAATCTGGAACAGGTTAAAGCATCGTTAAGCTATTTGCTTTGCCCGTGGCGGTTTCGTGGTAGAGTTCGCGGATGACTGGGGGCTCACGCATCTACGACCTGCGCGCCAGCCGCGACGCGGTCGATCCGCCGGCCGATACGGCCGAACCCGCGATCGAGATCGAGGAGGAAGCCGCGCTCCCTGAGGAGCCGGCACCGCAACCGATCTTCAACGACGAGGACGAGGGCGACGACCTGGGTCGCTCACCGCGCTGGCCGATCGTTCTTGCGACTGTCGTTTGCCTGGCCTGGCTCGGGTCCATGCTGTGGCTCGCGGCCCCCAGCCTTCAGGCCGGCGTTGAGCCGATCCAGCTCGCCGAGTTCATTGCGGCGCTCTGCGTGCCGCCGGTGCTGATCGGCATCGTCTGGCTGCTTGTGCTCAGGACCAGCACCGCCGAGGCACATCGTTTCGGCCGCACCGCCGCGGCGATGCGGGCGGAAGCCGCCAGTCTCGAGCGCACCATCGCGGTGCTTTCGACGCATCTCGACGACAATCGCGAGAAGCTCGCCGACCAGACAACGACGCTGATGGCGATGGGCGACACCGCCGCCGAACGGCTTGCCGCCGTGCGTGAATCGATGGCCGACGAGGTTGCGCGCGCCGACATGCAGGCGCGCCGCCTGACCGACGCGACCAACGCCGCGCAATCGAGCCTCGGCGTGTTGCTGTCGTCGCTCCCGCGCGCGCACAGCGAAACGGCCGAGATGGCCAAGACGCTGGCCTCGACCGGTCTCACCGCCAGCGAGCACGCCGCCGCGCTCGACGCGCAGCTCGTCGCGCTGGCCGAGCGCGGGCGCGAGGCCGATGCCGTCGCGGGCGGCGCCGCGCAGAAGCTCGCCGCGCATATCCAGCGGATGGAAGCGACCAGCGACGCTGCCGGCGCGCGGCTCGAATCGGTAACGGGGGAAATGTCCGCCGCGGTCGACGGGCTGCTCGATCGCACTGCAGGCGCGGTCGACGAAGCGCGCAAGGGCATCACCGCGCAGGGCGAAGCGATGCTGGCGATGCTCGAGACCAACCAGGCCGCGCTCGATCGGGCGACGCGCGATTCGGTCGAGGCGCTGGCGGAGCGGATCACGGCGGTCGAGCAAGTGATCGATCGCTTGTCCGGGCGGCTCGGCGAGCAACATGAAGCGGCGAGCACGCTGTTCGCCGATCTCGACCAGGGCGTGACGCAGATCGATACGCGGCTCGGCACGCTGCATCACGACGGCACGACGCGCATCCAGGAACTTGCCGCGACGTTGAGCGCGCTGGGCGGATCGGCCGACGCGATGACCGAATCGCTGCGCGCGGGCGACACGGTCGCGCGCGAGGTGATCGCCACGGCCGAGCAATTGCTCGTTGCCCTCGACGCTTCCGCGCGCGAGATCGACGAAACCTTGCCCGACGCGCTTGCCCGGCTCGATCAGCGGATCGGCGCCAGCCGCGAGGTGGTCGGCGCCGCCAAGCCCGAATTGCTCTCGCTGGTTACCGCGGCGGAAAGCACCCATGACGCGATCGAAGCGATCGCCGAGGTCATCGCCGGCCAGCGTTCGACGCTCGACCAGCTTTCGCAGACCATGGCCGCGACGCTCGATTCGGGCCGCGAAAAGGCCGATGCGCTCGGCAAGATGATGGACGAGACGATCGGCCGCACGCAGAATTTCGCACAGGATGCCGCGCCGCGCCTGGTCGAGGCGCTGATCCGTGTTCGCGAAACCGCCAGCAACGCGGCGGACCGGGCCCGTGAGACGCTCGACGCCGTGATTCCGGAAGCGGCCAAGTCGCTCGAAACCGCCAGCGCCGAGGCGATGCGCCGCGCGACCGACGCCAGCGTCGGCCAGCATGTCGCCGCGATCACCGAGGCGACGCAATCCGCGGTCGATGCCGCGGGCCGGGCGTCGGAGCGCCTCTCCGCGCAGCTTCAGGCGATCGAGGCGGCGACCGCGACGATCGACTCCCGCATCGAGACCGCGCGCAGCGAACGCGAAGACGCCGAGCGCGACAATTTCGCCCGCCGCGCCTCGCTGCTGATCGAAGCGCTCAATTCAGGCGCGATCGACATCACCAAGAGCTTCTCGGCGGAAGTCACCGACAGTGCCTGGGCAGCCTATCTCAAGGGCGATCGGGGCGTCTTCACGCGTCGCGCGGTTCGCCTGCTCGACAATAGCGACGCGCATGCCATCGCCGGGCGATATGACGAGGACGAGCGCTTCCGCGATCAGGTCAATCGCTACATCCACGATTTCGAAGCGATGCTGCGCGGCGTGCTGACCGAACGCGACGGATCACCGCTGGGCGTGACATTGTTGTCGTCGGACATGGGCAAGCTCTACGTCGCGCTGGCCCAGGCGATCGAGCGGCTGCGGACCTGATACGCGGCGCCGTTCCAGCGCCGCTTTCAGGCAAACTCTACGCGCCGCCGGTGACGTCCAGCATCTGCCAGGTGATCCAGCCGAAATGCTGATCGAGCAGCAGCAGCGCGAACATCGCGGTGCCGAGCAGCGTCGCGCGGATTACCGTCGCCTTGCCGTCGAAGCGCGACGGCGCGCTGTCGGCCTGGCCCGGCACGATCGGCTCATCCTCGTCCCTGCTATAGGCAAAGGGCAGCACCAGCAGCAGCGCCAGCATCCACAAGGAGACGTAGACCGAGATCAGCCCGACGACGCCCACCGCGCTCAGCCCTCGACGATCAACACGTCGACGATCGGCTTCTTGCCCGTCCAGCGCGTCGCGACATGGCGAACAGCCAGCCGAACGCCCTCGCGCAATCCCTCACCGGGGCGCTTGCCCTCGCGCACCGCTCGTTCGACGGCCTCGATCGCCTCGTCGAGGAAGGGCTCGCGATCCTCTTCGATCGGCACCCCCTGCAGGCGGATTTGCGGTTCGCCGAACAGCTTGCCGTTGCTCAACGCCACCGCGACCGAGATCTGCCCGTTCATGCCGAGCTTGCGCCGCTCGTTGATCGTCGAGCCGTCGGCGGGCAGGATGACGTCGCCATCGAGCACCAGTCGCCCGATCGGGGCGTGTCCGACCTTCTCCGGCATACCGGGTGCGAGGCGGACGATGTCGCCATCGGTCTGCACCAGCGCTTGTGGGATGCCTTGCGCCAGGCCGAAGCGTGCGTGTTCCTTCAGATGCCGCATCTCGCCATGGACCGGCACCAGCAGCTCCGGCCGGATCCACTTGTACATCTGTGCGAGTTCCGGGCGCCCGGGGTGCCCCGAAACGTGGATATGCGCCTGCCGCTCGGTGATCGTCTCGACGCCCTGCGCGGCGAGCTGGTTCATGATCCGCCCGATCGCCAGCTCGTTGCCGGGGATCTGCTTCGAGGAGAAAACGACGCGGTCGCCTTCCTCGAGCTTGATCGGATGCGTGCCGTCGGCGATCCGCGCCAGCGCGGCGCGCGCCTCGCCCTGGCCGCCAGTGGCGACGATCATCACCTCATTGCGCGGCAGCGCCATCGCGGCATCGAAATCGACCAGCTTGGGGAATTTCTTGAGGTAGCCGGTCGCCTGCGCCACCCGCAGGATGCGATCGAGCGAGCGGCCGGCAAGGCACAGCTTGCGCCCGGTCGCCTTGGCGACCTCGCCCAGCGTGTGCAGCCGCGACGCATTCGATGCGAAAGTGGTGACGAGCACCCTGCCCCGCGCCGCCGCCACGACCTCGTGCAGCCCCGCCTTGACGCTCTCTTCGGAGCCCGAGGCTTCGGCGTTGAACACGTTGGTCGAATCGCACACCAGCGCGAGCACGCCCTGGTCACCGATCGCGCTCAGCGTTTCGGCATTGGCCGGATCGCCGAGCACCGGCGCATCGTCGAGCTTCCAGTCGCCGGTGTGGAGCACGCGCCCATAAGGCGTCTCGATCAGCATCGCATTGCCTTCGGGGATCGAGTGCGAGACGGGCACGAAGGTCACGCCGAACGGCCCCATCTCGAAACGCTCGCCGGGTTCGACGATGCGCAGATCGACCTTGTCGGCAATGCCTTCCTCGTCGAGCTTGCCGCGGATCAGCCCCGCGGTGAACGCTGAGGCATAGAGCGGCACGCCGAGATCGAGCGCGAGATAGGGAAGCGCACCGATATGATCCTCGTGACCATGGGTCAGGACGATCCCGGTGAGGCCGTCGAGCTGGTCCTCGATGAAGCCGAGATCGGGCAGGATCACGTCGATGCCGGGATAATAGGGATCGGCGAAGGTCACGCCGCAATCGACCATCATCCACTGGCCGTCGCAGCCGTAGAGATTGACGTTCATGCCGATCTCGCCCGAGCCGCCGAGCGCGCAAAAGAGCAATTCGTTATTGGGGGTCATTCAAGTCTTTCGTGAAAATTCGTGAGAAGCGCCCGCAGGCCAGACCGGCGCGAGCGTCGTTCAGGACGATATATGGGCCCGCGCGTACATCATCGCCAGCCCTTGAATGGTGAGATCGGGTTCGATGGCGTCGAACACGTCGGTATGCCGCTCGAACAACACCGCGAGTCCGCCGGTGCTGATCACTTTCACCGGGCGTCCGATCTCCGCTTTCAACCGCGCCGCCAGCCCCTCGATCATGGCGATATAGCCCCAGTAGATGCCGACGGTCATCTGGTCCTTGGTGTTGCGGCCGATCACCGACTTGTTTTCCGGGGCCGCGATCGCGATGCGCGGCAATTGCGCCGCCGCCGACACCAAGGCGTCAAGCGACAGGTTGATCCCCGGTGCGATGATCCCGCCTTTGTACGCGCCGCGATAATCGACCACGTCGAAAGTCGTCGCGGTGCCGAAATCGATGATGATCAGATCCCCTTCATGCAGCGCGTGCGCCGCAATCGCGTTGACCGCCCGATCGGCGCCGAGATTCTGCGGCTCGTCGACGTCGAGCGCCATGCCCCATTCGACCGGAGCGCGTCCGGCGACGAGCGGCGTGACGCCGAAATATTTCTCGGCGAGCACTTCGAGGTTGTGGAGAGCACGCGGGACGACGGTGGAGATGATCACAGCCTGGATGTCGTCACGGCTATGACCTTCGAGTTGGAGGAGCTGGTTGAGCCACACCGCATATTCATCGGCAGTGCGGCGCGGATCGGTGGCGATCCGCCAGCGCGCCTTGATCGCCTCGCCCTCCACCAGCGCGAACACGACGTTGGTATTGCCGACATCGAGCGCGAGCAGCATGGCAATCCTCTTCAGATCAGGAACACGTCGCCAGCGTGAATGACACGCCTGGTGCCGTCCGCCAAGCGCAGGATCAGCGCACCGTCCGCATCGAGCCGTTCGAACAGGCCGTCGATGCTGCTCCCGTCGGGCAGTCGCGCGGTGAGCGCGGTGCCCGCGGGGTGCGCGCGTTCGACCCAGCGATCGCGGACGACGACGACGCCCTCGCTGCGCCAGCGCGAGAGCCAGCGTGCGAAGGTTTCGGCGAGAATCTCGAGAAACGCGCCGGGCTCGACCGCCACGCCGTGCGCCGAGAGGCTGGTGGCGACGCGATCGGTATCGGTCGGATAATGCGCCAGATTGACGCCGAAGCCGATCACCACCGCATCCTCCGCGCGCTCGAGCAGGATGCCGGAGAGCTTGGCGCCATCGAGCAGCAGGTCGTTGGGCCATTTCAGGATCGGCGCAGGGTACCGTAGGAACTGGCGAACCGTCTCCTCCAGCGCTACCGCTGCGACCAGCGCCAGCGTTGCCGCCGGCGGATCGGCGGGGTGCAGCCGTGCGATCGTGCTCGCGTAGAGATTGCCGGTCGGCGACACCCATGCCCGGCCTTGCCGGCCCCGCCCGGCGAGCTGGCGCTCGGCGCGCAGCCACAGGCCCCCGGCCGCGCCATCGCGAGCCAGCGCCAGCACATCAGCGTTGGTCGAGCCGGTTTCGGCGACCGTCCGGATCGTGACCGTCAGAACAGCG
Source organism: Hephaestia mangrovi (assembly GCF_019880555.1). Taxonomy (GTDB): domain Bacteria; phylum Pseudomonadota; class Alphaproteobacteria; order Sphingomonadales; family Sphingomonadaceae; genus Sphingomonas; species Sphingomonas mangrovi. The sequence goes on from NZ_JAINVU010000003.1 coordinate 346,165, forward strand.
CCTTGGCGGCGACCATCGACCAGCCGCCGATCAGCGGGATCAGCAGATAGCCGAGCGGCGAGACGAACAACGCGGTGATCGCGATCAGCCCGCCCTCGACCACGCCTTCGTTCTTCGGGAAGGCGGGTGCCGCCTCATCGAAGAACATCGTCTTGACGATGCGCAGGTAATAATAAGCGCCGATTACCGAGGCGGCGATACCGAATACGGCGAGCGGGAACAGCCCGGCCGCGACGGCGGCGTGGAACACCGCGAACTTGGCGTAGAAGCCGAACAGCGGCGGGATGCCGGCAAGGCTGAACATGAAGGTCGCCAGCGCCCAGGCGAGGCCGGGGCGCGTCGTCGACATGCCCGACAGGCTGTCGATCGTCTCGACCGGCTGGCCGTCGGCATCGCGCATCTGCAGGACGACGAGGAACGAGCCGAGCGTCATCGCCAGATAGATGGTCAGGTACATCAGCACCGAGGCGACGCCTTCCTGCGTGCCGGCGGCGAGGCCGATCAGCGCGAAGCCGATATTGTTGATCGACGAATAAGCGAGCAGCCGCTTGATGTTGCGCTGCCCGATCGCCGCGACCGCGCCGAGGATGATCGAGGCGAGTGCGGCGAAGATCACCACCTGCCGCCATTGATCGACCGCCGGGCCCATCGCATCGACCGCGACGCGCACCGCAAGGCCAAGCGCGGCCACCTTGGGCGCCGACGCGAAGAACGCGGTGACCGGGGTCGGCGCGCCTTCGTAGACGTCCGGCGTCCACATGTGGAACGGCACCGCCGACATCTTGAACGCGAGGCCTGCGAACACGAACACCAGCCCGAACATCAGCCCCAGCGAATGCCCCGAGCCGTAGCTCGACGCAATCGCGCTGAACAACGTCGTGCCGCTGAACCCGTAAACCAGCGAGATGCCGTAGAGCAGCAAGCCCGAAGCGAGCGCGCCGAGCACGAAATACTTCAGGCCCGCCTCGGCCGAACGCGTATCGCGGCGCATGAAGCTCGCCAGCACATAGGCGGCCAAGCTCTGCAACTCGAGCCCGACGTAGAGGCTGAGGAGATCGCCCGCCGACACCATGATCCCCATGCCGACCGCCGAAAGCAGGATCAACACCGGATATTCGGGGCGCAGATCGTCGCCCGAGGTGCGCTGGAAGAAGTTGGGCGCCATCACGATCGCAATCGCGGCGGCAACGTAGATCAGCACCTTGGCAAAGGTCGCGAACGCATCGACCAGCAGCAGCCCGTCGAACGCCGCGCCCTGCGGCGTCGCGAACAACGCGATTCCCGCACCGAGCAGCACCGCGACCGAGCACCACGATACCGCGCGGGTCGAGCGCTGCCCGCCCCACGCCGCGACCAGCATCAGCACCAGCGCGCCGAGCGACAGAATGTCTTCGGGCAGCGCCATGCGCACGGAAGCCAGATAATCCATTATTCGGCCTCCGCCTGGGTGGCAGGCGCGGGCGCCGCCTTGGTCGTCATCAGGTGCGAGTCGCCCGCCGGCTTGGCGCGCTCGATCCGCGCCATCAGGATATCGGCATCCTTGCGCATCGGCGCGAGGAAGCTCTCCGGATAGACGCCCATCCACAGCACCACCGCCGCAATCGGCGCGAGCAGCGCGACTTCGCGCAAGCTGAGATCGGGCATCAGCTTGACGTCGTCATGCTTCACCTCACCGAAGCAGATGCGCCAGTAGAGATAGAGCATATACGCCGCGCCGAGGATGATCCCGGTCGTGCAGAGCAGCGCCGTCCAGGTCGAGACCTGATAAGTGCCCATCAGCGACAGGAATTCGCCGACGAACCCGCTGGTCGCCGGCAGCCCGATCGAGGCCATCGTGAACAGCATGAACAGCACCGCATATTTGGGCATCACGAACGCGACCCCGCCATAGCGGCTGATCTCGCGGGTGTGCAGTCGATCGTAGATCACGCCGACGCACAGGAACAGCGCGCCCGAGACGAGGCCGTGGCTCAGCATCACGATCATCGCGCCCTGAATGCCGTAGACGTTGAACGCGAACAGACCGATCGTCACGATCGCCATGTGCGCGACCGACGAATAAGCGATCAGCTTCTTCATGTCCTGCTGCACCAGCGCGACCAGCGACGTGTAGATCACCGCCACCGCCGACAGCCCGAACACCAGCCAGATGAATTGGTGGCTCGCCTCCGGGAACATCGGCAGCGAGAAGCGCAGGAAGCCGTATCCGCCGAGCTTCAGCAACACACCCGCCAGGATCACCGACCCCGCGGTCGGCGCCTGCACGTGCGCGTCGGGCAACCAGGTATGGACCGGCCACATCGGCATCTTCACCGCGAACGAAGCGAAGAAAGCGAGCCACAGCCACATCTGCGCGTGGACCGGGAAATCGTAATTGAGCAGCACCGGGATGCTCGTCGTGCCGGCGTGGATCGCCATCCACAGCATGGCGATGAACATCAGCACCGAGCCGAGCAGCGTGTAGAGGAAGAACTTGTAGCTCGCGTAAATCCGGTTCGGCCCGCCCCAGATACCGATGATCAGGAACATCGGAATCAGGCCGCCTTCGAAGAAGATGTAGAACAGGAACAGATCCTGCGCGGCGAAGGTGCCGATCATCAGCAATTCGGTGAACAGGAACGCCGACATATATTCGGGCACACGCGTCTGGATCGCCTGCCAGCTTGCGCCGATGCAGATCGGCATCAGGAATACGCTGAGCATGATCAACATGAGCGCGAAACCGTCGATACCGAGCGCCCAGCCGAAGCTGCCGAACAGCGGCACGTTCTCCTGGAACTGCCACTGCGCGCCGCCGATGTCGAAATGCGCCCACAGCACGATGCCGAGCACGAGATCGACCAGCGTCGCGATCAGCGCCAGCCAGCGCGCCGCATTGGCGCTGAGGAACAGGCACGCGACCGCCGCCACGGCGGGAATCGCGAGCATTACCGAAAGGATAGGAAAGCCGTTCATGTCCCCCGCGCTCAGCTTGCCATCGCCCAGGTGACCGCGGCGGTCAGCCCGATCAGCATCACAAAGGCATAAGTGTAGATATATCCGCTCTGCAGGCGACCGGCGACGCGGCTGGTGCCGGCCACGACCCACGCCGCGCCGTTCGGCCCGAAACGGTCGATCGTCTTCTCGTCACCGCGACGCCAGAAGAACCGGCCGATCGCGAAAGCGGGGCGGACGAAGATGAAATTGTAGAGCTCGTCAAAATACCATTTGTTGAGCAGGAAGCGGTACAGCACCTCGAACGTGCTGGCGGCGCGCGCCGGGACGTCGGTCTTGCGGATGTAGGCATACCAGGCGACCGCGAGGCCGATCAGCATCACCACCGTCGGCCCGAGCTTCACCCACACCGGGATCGCCTCCATCGCCTCCATCAGGTGCGGCGAGAACCACACCGCGCCGTGCCAATAGTTTTCGCCGGCTTCGGGGCTGATGAAGAAGTGCTGGAAGATGAAGCCCGCCGCGACCGCGCCGACCGACAGCAGGATCAGCGGGATCAGCATGTTGAGCGGGCTTTCGTGCGGATGATAGCCGCCGGTGCCGTGCGGCACCTCGTGCTGGCCGGCGCCGTGGACGTGCGGCTCGTCGCCGGCATCCTCACCCGCCGGATGCGCCTCGTGCCCGCTCTCCTGATGGTGCCGATGGCCATGCGCATCGTGCACGGCATGCTGGATATGCTCGGAGCCCGCCCAGCGCGGCGCGCCGAAAAAGGTCATGAAGATCAGGCGCCACGAATAGAAGCTGGTGAGCAGCGCGGCGATCGTGCCGACCCACCAGGCGATCTCGCCGCCGCCGCCCGAGGCATAGGCCGCCTCGAGGATGCCGTCCTTCGAATGGAAGCCGGCGAAACCGATCTGCGGCAAGCCCCCGATACCGGGAAGGCCGACGCCGGTGATCGCCAGCGTGCCGGCGACCATCGCCCAGAAGGTGAGCGGGATCTTCTTCCGCAGGCCGCCGTAATAGCGCATGTCCTGCTCGTGGTGCATCGCGTGGATCACCGAGCCGGCGCACAGGAACAGCAGTGCCTTGAAGAAGGCGTGCGTGAACAGGTGGAACATCGCCCCGCCGAACGCACCGACGCCGGCGGCGAAGAACATGTAGCCGAGCTGCGAGCAGGTCGAATAAGCGATGACGCGCTTGATGTCGGTCTGCACGCAGCCGATCGTCGCGGCGAACAGGCAGGTCGCGGCCCCGATGAAGGTGACGAAGCCGAGCGCTGTCGGGCTGGTCTCGAACATCGGCGACAATCGGCACACCATGAACACGCCCGCCGTCACCATCGTCGCCGCATGGATCAGTGCCGAGACCGGAGTCGGGCCTTCCATCGCGTCGGGCAACCAGGTGTGCAGGCCAAGCTGCGCCGATTTGCCCATCGCGCCGATGAACAACAGGATGCACAGCACCGTCATCGTGTCGGCGCGGAACCACAGGAAGCCGATCGTCGAATGCGCCATCGAGGGCGCCGCGGCCAGAATCTCCGGGATCGAGATGGTGTGGAACACCAGATACGTCCCGAAGATACCGAGCATGAAGCCGAGATCGCCGACGCGGTTGACAACGAACGCCTTGATCGCCGCGGCATTGGCGCTGGGCTTGTAGAACCAGAAGCCGATCAGCAGGTAGCTGGCGAGGCCGACGCCTTCCCAGCCGAAGAACATCTGGACCAGATTGTCGGCGGTCACCAGCATCAGCATCGCGAAGGTGAACAGCGACAGATAGGCGAAGAAGCGCGGCTGATCCGGATCCTCGGCCATATAGCCCCAGCTATACAGATGGACGAGGAACGACACGCTGGTGACGACGACGAGCATCACCGCCGTCAACGAATCAACCCGCAGCGCCCATTCGACGTGCATCCCGCCGACATTGATCCAGTCGAACACCGGCGTGACAACCGGCCCCATCGTGCCGGCGAGATATTCGATGAAGATCGGCCAGGCGAGCACGCAGGAAATGAACAGCGCGCCGGTCGTCACCGATTTGGCGACGACATTGCCGATCATGCGGTTGCCGAACCCGGCGATTGCCGCCGCCAGCAGCGGCAGGAAAACGAGGAAAAGAATGGAAGTCACCGAACGATCACCCCTTCATCCGGTTGACGTCATCGACCGCGATCGTGCCGCGGCCACGGAAATAAATCACCAGGATCGCCAGACCGATCGCCGCCTCGCCGGCCGCGACCGTCAACACGAACATCGCGAACACCTGGCCGACGAGATCGTGCAGCGCCGCCGAGAAGGCGACGAGGTTGAGGTTCACCGCAAGCAGGATCAGCTCGATCGCCATCAGGATGACGATGATGTTCTTGCGGTTGAGGAAGATGCCGAGCACCCCCATTACGAACAGGATCGCCGCGACGACGATATAATGCGTGAGGCCGATCACAGCTCCACCCCCTGGCCCACGGCCGGCTTGACGTTGCGGGTCGCGTCCTGCGGCCGGCGAGCGACCTGACGCGAAATGATCTGCGGCCGAACGCCGGCGCGCTTGCGGTGCGTCAGCACGATCGCGCCGATCATCGCCACCAGCAGCACCAGCCCGGCCGCTTCGAACACGAACAGATAGCGCGTGTAGAGCAGGTCGCCGATCGCCTGGATATTCGGCGTCTGCTCGGCAATCGGCGCGATGCGCTTCGACAAGTTCACTCCGCCGACCGACCATGCCCCAACGCCGATGATGACCTCGGCCAGCAGGGCAACCGCCAGCGCGAGGCCGAGCGGCAGGTAGCGAACGAACCCGGCGCGCAGCTCACTGAAATCGATATCGAGCATCATCACGACGAACAGGAACAGCACCGCGACCGCGCCGACATAGACGATGACGAGCAGCATCGCGATGAACTCGGCCCCCGCGAGCACCATCAGCCCCGCCGCGTTGAAGAAGGCGAGGATCAGCCACAGCACCGAGTGGACCGGGTTGCGCGACGATATCGTCAACGCAGCCGACGCGATCATCACGACCGCGAAGATGTAAAAGGCGATTGCTTGGATCACGGAATCGGCGAGCCCCTGAAAGTCGGTTGGCGCTTAACGGTAGGGTGCGTCGGCGGCAAGGTTCGCGGCGATCGCGCGCTCCCAGCGATCGCCGTTATCGAGCAGCTTGGCCTTGTCGTAGATCAGCTCCTCGCGCGTTTCGGTCGAAAATTCGAAATTCGGCCCCTCGACCACGGCATCGACCGGGCACGCCTCGGCGCACAGCCCGCAATAGATGCATTTGGTCATGTCGATGTCGTAGCGCGTCGTGCGGCGCGAGCCGTCGTCGCGCGGTTCCGCCTCGATCGTGATCGCCTGCGCCGGGCAGATCGCCTCGCACAATTTGCACGCGATACACCGCTCCTCGCCGTTGGGATAGCGGCGCAGCGCATGCTCGCCCCGGAACCGCGGCGAGATCGGGTTCTTCTCGTACGGATAGTTGATCGTCGCCTTGGCCTTGAAGAAGTAGCGCAGCGTCTTCAGGTGCGCGCCGATGAACTCCCACAGGGTGAAGGCTTTGACATATTGAGCAACGCTCATGACGGAACTCCCACGCGGGTCAGCATCAGGAAGCCGGACACCAGGAACACCCAGAACAGCGACAGCGGCAGGAACACCTTCCAGCCCAGCCGCATCAGCTGGTCGTAGCGGTACCTCGGCACCGTGGCCTTCACCCACGAGAACACGAAGAAGAAGAACAGCATCTTGGCGAGCAGCCAGATGATGCCGGGCACGAAATACAGCGGCGCCCAGTCGAACGGCGGCAGATAGCCACCCCAAAACAGGCTGGCGTTCAATGCGCACATCAGGATGACGTTGGCATATTCACCCAACCAGAACAAAGCGAACGCCATCGACGAATATTCGGTCTGGTAACCGGCGACGAGCTCGCTTTCCGCCTCGGTGAGGTCGAACGGTGCGCGCTGCGTCTCGGCCATCGACGAGATCAGGAACACGATCGCCATCGGGAACAGCAGCGGATTGGCCCAATTGCCGTTGATGAAGCCGTACAGCCCCCTTTGTGCCTCGACGATGCCGGTCAGGTTGAACGTCCCCGCCCACAGCACCACCGAGATCAACACGAAGCCGATCGAGACTTCGTAACTGACCATCTGCGCGGCGGCTCGAAGCGCCGAATAGAAGGGATATTTGGAGTTCGACGCCCAGCCCGAGATGATGATCCCGTAGACGCCGATCGACGACGCCGCGAGGACGTAGAGCAAGCCGACATTGATGTTGGACAGCACCACGCCCGGCTGGAACGGCACCACCGCCCAGACGATCAGCGCGACGGTGAAGGTGATGATCGGCGCGAGCAGGAACAGCCCGCGATTGGCCGCCGCCGGGATGATCGTTTCCTGCAGGAACACCTTCAATCCGTCGGCGAAGCTCTGCAAAATGCCGAGCGGCCCGACCACGTTGGGGCCGCGGCGCAGCGCCATCGCCGCCCAGATCTTGCGGTCGGCATAGATGATCAGCGCAACCGCGAGCATCACCGGCAGCGCGATCACCAGGATACCGATGATCGTCGCCAGGAACCACGCCCAGCCGTATGCCATGCCCCAGGAAGTGAAGAGTGCGGTCATTCCGCGGCCTCCGCAAGCTCATCGCCATGCAGCAGTTCAGCCGAGCAGAGCTGCATCGTCGGGCTGGCGCGGCAGATGGCGTTGGTCAGGTAGAAATCCTTGATCGGATACGCGTCGATCGTGCCCACGGCGGTATCGGACAGCGCCGGCGGGTTCCATTCGAAGCTGGCGAGGCCTTCCTTGGCCAGCGCCGGCACGTCGCGGCCCATATCGGCGCGCAGTTCCTCGATCGTGTCGAACGGCAGCGTCTGGCCGAGCTTCTCGGAGAGCGCGCGGAAGATCGTCCAATCCTCGCGCGCGTCGCCCGGCGGGAACACCGCGCGCTCGCCGCGCTGGACGCGCCCTTCCAGATTGACCCAGGTGCCCGATTTCTCGGCATAGCTCGCGCCGGGCAGGATCACGTCGGCGTGATGCGCGCCGTGATCGCCATGATGGCCGACATAGACCTTGAAGCTCTTGTCGAACTTGCTGAAATCAACCTCGTCCGCGCCGAGGAAGAACACCAGCTTGGGCTTGCCCGCGACGACATCGGCGATGCCGCCCTTCTGTGCGTAACCGAGCATCAGCCCGCCCATCCGCGCCGCCGAGAAATGGACGACGTTGAAGCCGTTCCAGCCGTCGCGCACAAGCTTGAGCGATTTGGCGAGTTTCAACGCCGCGCCATGCGCGCTCCTCAACGCCGCACCACCGACGATCATTATCGGCCTCTCGGCGCCCTTGAAGGCATCCGCGACGTTCTTCGGCAGCTTGCCAAGCACCGACAGGTCATTGCCCAGCCACTCGACGCGGTAGGTGAGATCGACCTCGGGCCCGATCGCGAACACCTTCGCGCCCTTCTTGATCGCCTTGCGGATCCGCGTGTTCACCAGCGGCGCTTCCCAGCGCAGATTAGTACCGACCAGCAGGATCGCGTCGGCCTCTTCGGTGCCGGCGATCGTGGTGTTGAAATTGACCGCCGCGAGACTCGACGTGTCGTAATCCATGCCGGTCTGCCGGCCCTCGAGCAGCGAGCCGCCCATCGCCGTCACCAGCGCCTTGGCCGCGTACATCGTCTCGCAATCGACGAGGTCGCCCGCCACCGCCGCGACGCTGCTGCCGGCGTTCACCGCCGCGATCGCCGCGAACGCCTCTTCCCACGTCGCGGGGACCAGCTTGCCGTCACGCCGCACATAAGGCTTGTCCAACCGCCGGCGCACCAGACCGTCGACGGCGTGACGCGTCTTGTCGGTCGCCCACTCCTCGTTGACGTCCTCATTGATGCGCGGGAGGCAGCGCAGCACCTGACGCCCACGGCTATCGAGCCGGATGTTGGTGCCGACCGCGTCCATCACGTCGATCGTCAGCGTCTTCTTCAATTCCCACGGCCGCGCCTCGAACGCATAGGGTTTCGAGGTCAGCGCGCCGACCGGACACAGATCGACGACATTGCCCGACAGCTCGCTGGTCACCGCATGTTCGAGATACGAGGTGATCTGCATGTCCTCGCCGCGCCCGATCGCGCCGATTTCCTCGACGCCGGCGACTTCCTCGGCAAAGCGGACGCAGCGCGTGCACTGGATGCAGCGCGTCATCACCGTCTTGACGATCGGCCCCATATATTTCTCGGTGACCGCGCGCTTGTTCTCCTGAAAGCGCGACTGGCCGCGGCCATAAGCGATCGACTGGTCCTGCAGGTCGCACTCGCCGCCCTGATCGCAGATCGGGCAATCGAGCGGGTGGTTGATCAGCAGGAACTCCATCATGCCTTCGCGGGCATGCTTGACCATCGGCGTGGTGGTGAAGATCTCCTGATTGTCCGCCGCCGGCAGCGCGCAAGACGCCTGCGGCTTGGGCGGCCCGGGCTTCACCTCGACCAGGCACATGCGGCAATTGCCGGCGATCGACAGCCGCTCGTGATAGCAGAAGCGCGGGATCTCCTTGCCGGCAAGCTCGCACGCCTGCAGCACGGTGGCGCCGGCCGGCACCTCGATCTCTACGCCGTCGACTTTAACCTTCGGCATTACTCAGCCGCCTCCATCATCGGTTCGAGACCGCCGCCGCGATTGTCCTTGATGCGCCGCTCCATCTCCGGGCGGAAATGGCGGATCAGGCCCTGGATCGGCCAGGCCGCCGCGTCGCCGAGCGCGCAGATCGAATGGCCCTCGACTTGCTTGGTCACCTGGTAGAGCGTGTCGATCTCGCTGATCTCGGCGTCACCGGTGCGCATTCGCTCCATCACGCGCCACATCCAGCCAGTGCCCTCACGGCACGGCGTGCACTGGCCGCAGCTTTCGTGGCGGTAGAAATAGCTGATCCGGCTGATCGCGCGGACGATGTCGGTCGACTTGTCCATCACGATCACCGCCGCGGTGCCGAGGCCCGAGCCGAGCGCCTTCAGCCCGTCGAAATCCATCGGGCAATCCATGATCTGCTCGGCCGGGACCAGCGGCACCGACGAGCCGCCCGGGATTACCGCCAGCAAATTATCCCAGCCGCCGCGGATGCCGCCGGCATGCTTCTCGATCAGCTCGCGGAACGGGATCGACATCGCCTCTTCGACGACGCAGGGCTTGTTCACATGGCCGGAGATCTGGAAGAGCTTGGTGCCCTTGTTGTTTTCGGCACCAAAGCTGGCGAACCATTCCGGCCCGCGCCGCAGGATCGTCGGCACCACCGCGATCGATTCGACGTTGTTGACCGTCGTCGGGCAGCCATAGAGGCCGGCGCCCGCCGGGAACGGCGGTTTGAGGCGCGGCTGGCCCTTCTTGCCCTCGAGGCTTTCGAGCATCGCGGTCTCTTCGCCGCAGATATAGGCGCCGGCGCCGCGATGGACGAAGACGTCGAAATCATAGCCCGATCCGGCGGCATTCTTGCCGAGGAAGCCCTTTTCATAGGCTTCCGCGACGGCGGTGAACAAATTCTCCGCCTCGCGGATGAACTCGCCGCGGATGTAGATGTAGGCGGCGCGTGCGCGCATCGCGAAGCCGGCGATCAGCGCGCCCTCGATCAGCTTTTGCGGATCGTGGCGGATGATCTCGCGGTCCTTGCAACTGCCGGGCTCGGACTCGTCGGCGTTGATGACGAGAAAATTGGGCCGATCGGGCTTCGGCTCCTTGGGCATGAACGACCATTTCATGCCGGTCGGGAAGCCCGCGCCGCCGCGGCCGCGCAGCCCCGATGCCTTGATCTTGTCGATGATGGCGTCCTGCCCGATCGCCATCAGATCCTTGGTATTGTCCCAATCGCCGCGCTTGATCGCGGCATCGATGTGCCACGACTGGAAGCCGTAGACGTTGGTGAAGATGCGGTCCTTGTTAGCGAGCATGGCTGTCAGCGCCCCTTTCCGATCAGCTTCTCAGCGATGAAATAGGCAACCACCGCCACGGCCAGGCCGAGCACGATCGCCAGCACGCCGAGCGCGAGCTTCAGGAAGATGATGAGGACGATGATCCCCAGGATGACGGCGACGAGCGCGCTCACGCCCATTCGCCCCGGTAATCGTGGTTTTCGGAGACCATTTCCTTGAGCGTGGTCGGGCCGCCTTCGGGCGCGCTGGTCTGGCGATCGATCTGCGGGCCGGGCTTGGGCGTCTCGCCGCGTGCCAGCGCCTCGAGGATCGCGGTCATGCTGTCGTAATCAAGATCTTCATAATTATCGTCGTTGATCTGCACCATCGGCGCGTTGGTGCAGGCACCGAGGCACTCGACCTCGGTCAGCGTGAATAGGCCGTCGGGCGTGGTCTTGCCCTTGGCGAGGCCGTGGTTCTTGCACGCCGCCAGCACGTCGTCGGAACCGCGCAGCATGCACGGCGTCGTGCCGCACACCTGCACATGATAGCGGCCGACCGGCACGAGGTTGAACATCGTGTAGAAGGTGACGACCTCGAACACGCGCATGTACGGCATGTCGAGCTCACGCGCGACGAACTCGATCACCGGGACCGGCAGCCACCCTTGCGTCTTGGTTTCGGCGCCGACCTGGCGCTGCGCGAGATCGAGCAGCGGCAGCGACGCCGATGCCTGGCGACCGGCCGGATAGCGGCCAATGATCTCTTTGGCCTTCACGGCGTTTTCCGTGGTCCAGGCAAAACCGCCCCACCGCGCGCGGGTTTCGGCCTCATCCGGGATTTGGGGTGCTTCAGCCACTAGTCCGCTTTCATTAAATCAACATTGTGAGTTTCGATCTTCTCAATCTTGGTCCCACTGAAAACCAAGGTTAAGCCGACCGGGGTCTCCGCAGGAACACCCTTGCATTTCCACCCAATTATAATTTCGTCAGGAACCTCAACATACGCTCCCGGTTTTTGCGGAGTATCGTTGACCAGGTGACTGGTATATCTATACCTGCATTTTGCGAACGACGCGAAGAACTGCTTATCCTTTTCTCGCAATGGCGTTACGAAATCAGAATCTTCATAGTCTCGCTTGTCCTGAACCGCAGCCACGAACCGCTTGGCCACCGCATCCTGCTCGCTCTTATTAGCGCCGGCCTGTGCGGCCAAAAGAACTGCGATTGTAGTGGCCATGGCCCACATCACCGGTCACACTCCCCGAACACGATGTCGATCGCGCCGAGGATGGCGGTCGTATCGGCGAGCATGTGGCCGCGCGACATGAAATCCATCGCCTGCAGATGGCTGAACGCGGTCGGCCGGATCTTGCAGCGATAGGGTTTGTTCGAGCCGTCGGCGACCATGTAGATCCCGAACTCGCCCTTCGGGCTCTCGGTGCCGACATACACTTCGCCGGCGGGGACGTGATAGCCTTCGGTATAGAGCTTGAAGTGATGGATCAGCGCTTCCATCGAATGCTTCATCTCGCCGCGCTTGGGCGGTACGACCTTGCGATCGAGGCTGGCGATCGGGCCCTCGGGCATCTCCGCGAGGCATTGCTTGATGATCCGCGCCGACTGGCGGACCTCCTCGACGCGGACCATGAAGCGATCGTAGCAATCACCCTTGGTGCCGACCGGAATCTCGAAATCCATGCGATCGTAAACGTCATAGGGCTGCGACTTGCGCAGGTCCCACGGAATGCCCGCCGCGCGAATCATCGGGCCGGAGAAGCCCCAGCGGATCGCGTCCTCACGGCTCACCACCGCGATATCGACGTTGCGCTGCTTGAAGATGCGATTGTCGACGACGAGGCTCATCGCGTCCTCGAACAGGCGCGGCAGCCGCGTGTCGAGCCAGTCGCCGATATCGGCGAGCAGCTTCAAGGGCGCGTCCTGATGCACGCCCCCGACGCGGAAATAGTTCGAGTGCATGCGGGCGCCCGACACGCGCTCGAAGAAGTTGAGGCAATCCTCGCGGATCTCGAACAGCCACAGGTTCGGCGTCATCGCGCCGACGTCCATCACATGGCTGCCGATGTTGAGCATGTGGTTCGAGATGCGCGTCAGCTCGGCGAACAGCACGCGGAGGTATTGCGCACGCAGCGGCACCTCGAGATCGAGCAGCTTCTCGACCGCGAGCACGAAGCTGTGCTCCATGCACAAGGGCGAGCAATAATCGAGGCGATCCATGTACGGGAGCGCCTGCGCATAGGTCTTGTATTCGATCAGCTTCTCGGTGCCGCGATGCAGCAGGCCGACGTGCGGATCGATGCGATCGATGATCTCGCCGTCGAGCTCCATGACGAGGCGTAGCACGCCGTGCGCCGCCGGGTGCTGCGGGCCGAAGTTGATCGTATAGTTCTGGATCGCGACGTCGCCGGTGGTCGGATCGATCGCGTCCTTGTCCCCGAGCAACTGCTCGAGATACGGATCGTCGGTCGTGCCGATCGGCGGCGCGGTGTCCGTGGTGATCGTTTCGTCGGTCATTTCTTCGGCTCCTTGGCCGGAGCAGACTTGGCGGCGGTCTTGGCCTTGGGCGCGGCCACCTTCTTCGGCGCCGGCTTCTTGGCAGTGCTGGGCTTCTTCGGCGTCTTCGCCTTGGTGGCCTTGCCGTCACCGGTATCAGCCGGGGTCTCGGTCGCCTTGGGCGTCGGCGCCGGGTCCGCCTTCTTCGATTGCTCGGCGTCGGCCTTCTTGATCTCGTCAGCCTTGAGCGGCGTCGGCGCGCCCTTGGCTTCGGGCAACATACCCTTCTCGTCGCCCGGCAGGATATATTCTGCACCTTCCCACGGGCTCATGAAGTCGAACGTGCGGAAATCTTGCGCCAGCTGCACCGGCTCATAGACGACGCGCTTGGCCTCTTCGGAATAGCGCAGCTCGACATAGCCGGTCAGCGGGAAGTCCTTGCGCTGCGGATGGCCGCGGAAGCCGTAATCGGTCAGGATGCGGCGCAGGTCCGGATTGCCGTCGAACAGCACGCCGTACATGTCGTACACTTCGCGCTCGAGCCAGCCGGCGACCGGCCAGACGCTGGTCACCGACGGCACCGGCTTCACCTCATCGGTGTTGACCCGCACCTGGATACGATGATTGCGCGTCAGGCTGAGCAGGCAATAAACGCATTCGAACCGCTCCTCGCGATCCGGGTAATCGACGCCGGCAATTTCCATGAGCTGCTGGTATTCGAGGCCCGGCGTATCGCGCAGCGCGATCATCGCCGGGATCAGCTGCTGGCGATCGACATAGAGCGTCACCTCGCCGACACGATCCTGCGCCCGCACCAGCATATCGCCAAGCGCCCTGGTCGCCGCCTCGATCGTCTCGCCGTTGAGATCGGCGGCATAGGCGGGAGCCGGCGCCCTCATCGTTCGATCGTCCCGCTGCGGCGAATCTTCCGCTGCAGCTGCATGATGCCGTAAAGCAGCGCCTCGGCGGTCGGCGGGCAGCCGGGCACGTAAATGTCGATCGGCACGATGCGGTCGCAGCCGCGCACCACCGAATAGCTGTAATGGTAATAGCCGCCGCCATTGGCGCAGCTACCCATCGAGATGACGTATTTCGGGTTCGACATCTGGTCGTAGACCCGACGCAGCGCCGGCGCCATCTTGTTGCACAAGGTGCCCGCGACGATCATCACGTCCGACTGGCGCGGCGATGCGCGCGGCGCGGCGCCGAAGCGCTCGAGGTCGTACCGCGGCATGTTGACGTGAATCATCTCGACCGCGCAGCAGGCGAGCCCGAAGGTCATCCACCAAAGCGAGCCGGTGCGCGCCCATTTGAACAGTTCCTCGGTCGAGGTGACCAGGAAACCCTTGTCGGTGAGCTCACCGTTCAGATCGTTGAAGAACGCCTGATCGGGCGGGACGATCGCCCCGCCCGCTGCCGAGCGTTGCAGCTCGACCGGGCCGGAGTGCGGTTTCATTCCCAATCCAACGCTCCCTTCTTCCACGCATACACAAGGCCGAGCGCCAATTCGGCGATGAACACCATCATCGCGAACCACGCCGTCCAGCCGAGGTGAAACACCGATACCGCCCACGGGTAGATGAACGCCGCTTCCAGATCGAACACGATGAACAGGATCGCGACGAGATAGAAGCGCACGTCGAACTGGCTGCGCGGATCCTCGAACGCCGGAAAGCCGCACTCATATTCGGCCAGCTTGTCCGGGTTGGGCTGGTGGGCGCCGGTCGCACGGGCAGCCAGCATCGGCAACACCACGAATGCAGTCGACAATAAGAGCGCGACGCCGAGAAACAAGAGAATCGGCAGGAATTGGATCAGTTCTGACACTGGCCTTCTCGCAGGTGCGAATAACGGTTGGCCGGGCTTCTAGGACGATGGCCCGAGGCGGGCAAGGCCCGCATCCGTGAGAATGAATCGCAATAAAGCGCCTGGGCCAGGATATTGCGCTTAACCGTCTCTGAACGGCCGGCACGCGCGCGAATGCCGGCGCGCGGCGATCGTCTCAGCGCAACGCGGCGGCGACCAGCTTGTGCAGCTTCGAATGCAGCGCGTCGTTGGCAGCAAGGAACTCGTTGCGGTCGATCGCGCGATCACCGCCGCGATAATCGGTGATGAAGCCACCGGCTTCCTTGACCAGCAGCATGCCGGCCGCGACGTCCCAGCGGTTGAGATCCGATTCCCAATAGCCGTCGAACCGGCCCGCCGCGACCCAGGCGAGATCGAGCGCCGCCGAGCCGAAGCGGCGGATGCCGGCGACTTCGGGGGCGATCGCACCGAAGATGCGGCTCCATTCGGCGAAATTGCCGTGGCCGAGAAACGGAATGCCGGTGGCGATCAGCGCTTCGGACAGATCGCGGCGCGACGAAACGCGCAGCCGCTGGTCCTGCAACCACGCGCCGCGCCCCTTCTCCGCCCAGAAACTCTCGTCGGTGAGCGGCTGATAGACCAGCGCGGCCATCGGCTCCCAACGGCCGTCGGGACGTTGCTCCTCGGCGGCGATCGAAATCGCGAAATGCGGAATGCCGTGGAGGAAGTTCGAGGTGCCGTCGAGCGGATCGACGATGAAGCGGCCCTTGCCCTCGGCGCCGGCGATTTCACCGCGCTCCTCCATCACGAAGCCCCAATCGGGGCGCGCGCGCGACAATTCCTCGAACAAGGTCTGTTCGGCGCGCTGATCGGCCATCGACACGAAATCGGCCGGCCCCTTGCGGCTGACCTGCAGATGCTGGACCTCGTTGAAATCACGCCGCAGGCGCGGCCCCGCCTTGCGCGCGGCACGCTCCATCACGGTGATCAGGCCCGAATGCGCGACCATCGCTCAGCGGCCCTTCGGCGCAGCCTTGGGCGCGGCGCCCGCCGCTGCCTTGGGCATCGGCGCGCCACAGATTTCGGCGATGACGACGAGCTGTTGCGTCGGGTTCGATTCGTCGATCTTGCCCTTGTTCTTGGCCAGCACCTCGTCGCGCGCGGTCGAGATCTTGCTCAGCGAATTCTCGTAGAGACAGCCGAACAGGCCGTTCTTCATCTCGGTCGGCACGTCCTTCGAATTGATCGCGCTGATGATGTAGCTCAGTGTCTGCTGCGCGCTCTTGAGCTGCGCCTGGGTCGGCTTGGCCGGCGTCTTGTCGGCGGCAAGCGCAGGCGCGGCAAGCGCAGCGGCGGCGATCAGAGGCAGGAAAATTCGCATAAACTCAGTCCGCACGCTTCACATAGGTTTGTTCGTAGACATCGACGACGATCCTGGTGCCCGCCGAGATGTGCGGCGGCACCATGATGCGCACGCCGTTGTCCAGGATCGCCGGCTTGTAGCTCGACGAGGCGGTCTGCCCCTTCACCACGGCGTCGGCCTCGACGATCGTCGCCTCGATCTGGTCGGGAAGCTGCACACTGATCGGCTTTTCGTCGTGAAGCTCCATCACCACGTCCATGCCGTCCTGCAGGAACGCCGCGGCGTCGCCCAGCAGGTCGGTCGGCAGCGTGATCTGCTCGTAGGTATCCTTGTCCATGAAGGTCAGCATGTCGCCGTCGGCGAACAGGAACTGGAAGTCCTTGGTGTCGAGCCGCACGCGCTCGACCGTCTCGGCGGAACGGAAGCGGACGTTGGTCTTGCGGCCGTCGATGAGGTTCTTCATCTCGACCTGCATATAGGCGCCGCCCTTGCCGGGCTGGGTGTGCTGGATCTTCACCGCGCGCCAGATGCCGCCTTCATATTCGATGATGTTGCCGGGACGGATGTCCACGCCGCTGATCTTCATGGGGATACACCTGCTGGAAAGAGCTCTTGGGCAGCCTGCACGACCGCCGAAGGGCGCCCCTTTAACGGTCGGGCACCGTTCTCGCAAGCAACGGGTAGGGATTGACCGCCTGCCCCTGCCACCAGCCATCGCCGGGTCGCATGAACGACAGGCCGAAATGAAGGTGAAACACCCCGGCCGGCGCATCGCCGCTGTCGCCGACATAAGCCAGCGTATCGCCGGCATCGACTCGCTGTCCCTCGTGCACGCCCGCGGCATAGCCCGAGAGATGGGCATAATAATATTGCCACTGTCCGTCCGGCGATCGTTCGTAGAGGGTCGTCCCGCCCTTGTCGGAGTGAAACAGCTTCTCGATTGTGCCCGGCGCGGCGGCGATCACCGGCGTGCCTTCGGGCGCAGGTATATCGATGCCGTGGTGCAGGCGCCGGCCGTCCTCGCGCGGATCGCCCCAATCGTCGGACAACCGGTCCGGCGAGACGCCTTCGACGGGCACGATCAGGCGCGGCAGGCCGGGATGCCCGGTTGCCCGGACGGCGATCGGCGATGCCGCCGGTTGGGGCGCGGCGGCGGGTCCGGGCGCGGAGGAGCCGGGTGCGGAAGGAGCCGCCCCGCCGACGCGCAGCATCGACAGGAAGCCGCCGATGACGATCACGGCAAGGATCAGGAAGGTCCAGCCGATCCGCGTCACCCTGCTATTCCTGAAACACCACCGGCGTGCCCGGCTTGACCATCAGCGCCAGCCGCGCCGCATTCCAGTTGGTCAGCCGCACGCAACCGTGGCTCTCGGTCCGCCCGATCAACTGCGGCTCGGACGTGCCGTGGATGCCGTAATGCTCCTTCGACAGGTCGAGCCAGACGACACCGACCGGCCCGTTCGGCCCCGGCGGCAGCATCGCCTTGGTATCGCTCGACTTGGCGTCCCAGAACAGCGCAGGATTATAATGGAATTTCGGATTGTAGTCCGCCGCGTTGATCTTCCAGTGCCCGATCGGCAGCGGATCGTGGGTGCTCCCGGTCGTCACCTGGAACTGGCGCACGAGCTTGCCCTGATCGTCATAGACCTTGAGCACCTTTTCCGATTTGTCGACGACGATCTTCGCCGCCTGCGGCTCATTGGCGTCGACATTGAGCATATTGAGCGTATCGCGCCAATGCTGCGGCAGATCGTCGGGATAATCGCGTGAGGTCGGCAGCGCGTTGGGAAACACCACCCTGGTTCCCGGCGTCAGCGGCGTGCTCGGGCTGTTGAGCGCCATCAGCGTCTCGGGCGTCGTGTGGAACATCTCCGCCAGCTTCTCCATCGGCGAGCGATAATAGAGGCCGGGCAGCTTGGCCTGCTTGTCCTCGCCATGCGGGATCGGGTTGATATAGGGCCCGGCGAGCGCCTGCCGGCTGAGCACCAGCGTCTTGGTCGGCGTCCAGCCCTCATAGGGCTTGAGCGCAGCAAGCGTGGCCGCATCCACCTCGCCGGTCTGCTTTAGGTCTCGGCTTTCCTGGAAGCCCTTGATCGCCGCGGTCAGCGACATGCCCTTCTTGCCGTCGAGCACGCCCGGGGAGAAACCGAGGTGATCGAGGATCACCTGGACGTGGAGGACGCCCATGTCGATGCCCTGCTGCGGGCTGGCGGCAGGCGCCTGTGCAGCGGCGGGCGCGGCAATGCTGGCCAGCAAGAGCGCGGCGGCGGCGATTCTCGGCATGAATACAGGCTCCTCACTGATACGCGTGGAGCCAAGAACCGCCGAGGCGGCAGGTTGTATCCGTGCCGTTACAACCGCTCGCGCAACCGGTCGACGCTGCGCAACCGGCCGCGGCGCAGGTGAACGTCGCCGCTTTCATCCTCGATCGCGCGGCGAATCGCCTCGATTTCGGTATCGGTCTTGTGCTCGATGCCGATGAATTCGTTGCGCGCTTCGGCCACCGCGCGGATCAGCTCGTCGAGCTTGGCCTGCATCGCCGCCGCGTCGCGGTTCTGCGAATTCTGGATCAGGAACACCATCAGGAAGGTGACGATCGTCGTCGCGGTGTTCACCACAAGCTGCCAGGTGTCCGAATAATGGAACAGCGGGCCGGTGAAGCCCCAGATCACGATCAGCGCGACGGCGATGATGAAGGCCGACGGCCGCCCCGCGAACGAGGCGATGCCGGTGGCGATGGCGGTGAACAGGCGGTCGAGCATGGCCAATCTCCCGATCAGCCGAGCACCTCGCTGAAAGCGCGAACCGCGGCGGCTTCGTCATCATTCCATATCGCGCCGCACACCGCGAGGAAATCCGCGCCCGCTGCAATCAGCGGCGGCGCGTTCTGCGGCGTGATTCCGCCGATCGCGACGCACGGCAGCTCGAACATCGTTGCCCACCAGGACAGGATCGAGGGATCGGGATGATGGCGCACCTGTTTGGTCGTGGTCGGGTAGAAGCTGCCGAACGCGACGTAATCGGCGCCCGCCTCGCCGGCCTCCATCGCCAGGTGGCGGCTGTCGTGGCAGGTAACGCCGATCTGCACCGACGGGCCGAGGATCGAGCGCGCCTCGCGCGGATCGCCGTCTTCCTGCCCGAGATGGACGCCATCGGCGCCGAGCCGCTTGGCCAGGCTCACGCTGTCGTTGACGATGAACGCAACGTCGTGATCGGCGCAGATCGCCTGTAACGGCTCGGCCAGCCGCGCCGCCTGATGCTGATCGACATGCTTGACGCGAAACTGGAACGCCGCAACCGGCCCCGAATCGATCGCCCGCTTGAGCCGTTCGGGAAACGCATCGCCGACATCGAGCGGCGAGATGAGATAGAGCTGACACGGCTCACGCGCGTCGTCGCGCACGAACTGTGCGGCGAATTCGGGGTCGAGCGGGTCGGGCAGGTCGTCGATAGCCATGACGCGCTCCTAGCGCACGACGCGCAAGAGCGGAATGGCCGGGATTGGGTGGGAAGAGGACGGGCTGCTTTTGGTTGTGTTGAGATAAAAAGCGCACCTTGCATTGCGACTCAGTCAGGTAGCACCATCAAAGAAGTAGCCGCATAGCGGAGCACATACGGCTTTTCGGAAGGCTTTCCTTCCGGCAGCGCATTGCCAAAGAATGCGACATAACAATCGAACATGCCAATTCCATCGTCCAACCAGCAATGAACGACGATTCCGAACTCAGGAGTTGGCTGGCCATCGTCATCTACGAGACTGTCGAGGCGCACGCGCGTACCTGGCGAGAGGTAACGATCTTCTTTCACGATGTGCCGTCGCCCTGCTTTTTTATCACACCATGTTGCCAACGGCTGGGGATCGAACCCACACCCGTCACCGGGATCGCTGTAGCGATACGTCTACCAATTCCGTCACGTTGGCGCGGACTATTTAACGTCCAATCGCGTTGCTGGGCAATGTCCGGCTTCGAGCGGCGTGATATGTGGTGGGAACGGCTCAAAATGGGGCGTGAGCCGACAGACCTTCCAATGTTGGAAAATGTCTGAGACACCGTCGCGGTCCGCTCGGGCGGCCGCTCTTTGACAGATGTAGTAACTCGACCGCGAACCCGCCGCGTCACTGTCGCCTCGGCGTGCGTCATCGTCGCGTCCCTGTCGCGTTTCGTCCCGCCCGTGTAGCGCGATTGTCGCGTGGGCGTGGCGAACGGGCGGCTTCGTTGGTGCGTTCCCGGCGCAAAAGCCGCGAAAACGCTCCCAGGGCGTCTACTTTGTCCACTTCACGCCGAAACTGGAGCGAAACCGGCCAGAAATAATTGGCGCCGCCTACTCCGCTGCCTTGGCGGACGTGTCCTCGATATCGTGCTCGACATCCTCGGCATTGTAGCCCAGCGTGGCATGGCCGCGGACCGGGCCGGCGATGTCGGCGACGAGGTAGAGCGGGCGGCGTTTCGATTCGACGTAGAGCCGCCCCAGATATTCGCCGATCATGCCGAGCACGAACATCTGGATCGCGCTCAACACCACGACGACCAGCATCGTCGACGTCCAGCCGGGCACCGGATCGCCCTCGAAGAACCCCCAGGCGATATAGACCAGCAGCAGCAGCGACGCGGCGGCGAGCAGCACCGAGGCGTGGCTGGCGAAGCGCAGCGGCGCAGTCGAGAACCCGGTGACGGCATCGAAGGCGAGCCGCATCATCTTGGCGAGCGGATAATTGGTCGCCCCGGCATGGCGCTCGGCGCGGTCGTAGGCGAACGGCACCTGGCGGAAGCCGACCCAGGCGACCATGCCGCGGATGAAGCGCGCCTGCTCGGGCAGCGACAGGAACGCATCGAGCGCCCGTCGGCTCATCAGCCGGAAATCGCCGGTGTCGATCGGAATCGGCGTATCGGTGACGCGATCGAGCACGCGGTAGAATGCCGCCGCCGTCAGCTTCTTGAACACCGATTCGCCCTCGCGCTTGCGGCGCACGGCATAGACGACATCGGCTCGCTCGGCCGCCATCAGCCCGCGCATCTCGACGAGCAGCTCGGGCGGATCCTGCAGATCGGCGTCGATGATCAGGATCTGCTCGCCGGCGCACAGGTCGAGCCCGGCGGTCAGCGCGAGCTGATGGCCGTGATTGCGCGACAGGTTGATCGCAACGAGCCGAGGATCGGCGCTCGCCAGCCGCTGCATCAACGGCCAGGTGCCGTCGCGCGAGCCATCGTTGACGAGGACGATCTCGTAATCGCCGCCCACCGCCGCCTTCGCCGCCGCGGAGACGCGCGCGTGCAAGGCTTCGAGGCAACCTTCCTCGTTATAGCAGGGAACGACGATCGACAGCTCGGGCCGGTGCATGGCGTCGCCTTAGCGCCCGGCGCGGGCGCCGTCATCCGCCGATTGCAGGCCAAGGCCGGCAAGGCCCCGGCGGACAGCCGCGCTGCCCACCCGGCGTAGCCGTCACGTCCGCTCCGCCTTGCTCACCGCGTCGGCGGCGCGCAGCGCTGCGAGAACGCGCATCAGATGGTGCAGATCGTGCACCTCGATATCGATCGTGTTGGTGTGGAACGTGGTGTCGCGATTATCGAGCCGCAGGTTGATGATATTCGCCCGCTGCGCACCGATGATCGTCGCGACCACGCCGAGCGCGCCGGGCTCGTTCTTCACCTCGACGGCGATCTCGGCAGTACCGCCTTCCGATTCGTCGCCCCAGGCGAGATCGATCCAGTCGACGTCCTCGCCCTCGATCAGGGCCGGGCAATCGATCGTATGGACCTCGATTCCCGCGCCGGGCCGGCGCAGGCCGACGATGCGATCGCCCGGCACCGGATGGCAACATTCGCCAAGCGTGTAGGCGACGCCGGGGGTGAGCCCCTTGATCGAGATCGCGCTCGATTGCGGCGGCATGTCGCGATCCGTATCCAGCCCGGACGAGCCGGGCATCACGGCCTCCATCAATTCGGCATCGGTAACGGTGCGGCGCGCGATCGCTTCCATCAGCGCGTCCTCGTCGGCCATCTTGAGCCGCTTGACCGCATCGTCCAGCGCGTCGGCGCCGACCGGCGCGGGCAAGCGGCCGGTGATCTCCTCATAGAGCTTGCGGCCGAGCGCCACCGTCTCGTCGCGTTCCTTGTGGCGCAGGTGGCGGCGGATCGCCGCGCGCGCCTTGCCGGTGATCGCGAAGTTGAGCCAGTTCGGCTGCGGCGTCTGCGCCTTGGAGCGGAGGATCTGCACCTGATCGCCATTGGCGATCTCGGTCCTGAGCGGCACGACGCGGCCGTTGATCTTGGCGCCGACCGCCTGGTCGCCGAGATCGGTGTGGACGGCATAAGCGAAATCGATCGGGGTCGCGCCCTTGGGCAGCTGGATCAGCTCGCCGGCGGGGGTGAAGGCGAAGATGCGATCCTGATACATCGCCATCCGCGTATGCTCGAGCAGCTCCTCGGGATTGTCCGCGGTATCGAGAATTTCGACCAGATCGCGAATCCAGCTCACCTGCGTATCGGGGCGCACCGCATCCTGCTTGTACGCCCAGTGCGCGGCGAGGCCGTATTCGGCCTGCTGGTGCATTTCGTGGGTGCGAATCTGGATTTCGACGCGGGTATTGTCGGCGTGCATCACCGTGGTGTGCAGCGAGCGATAGCCATTGCGCTTCGGCGTCGAGATATAATCCTTGAACCGGCCCGGCACCATCGGCCACCGCCGGTGGATCACGCCCAAGGCGCGGTAGCATTCCTCCTCGGTATCGACGATCGCGCGGAACGCCATGATGTCGGAAAGCTGCTCGAGGCTCACATGGCGCTCGGACATCTTCTTCCAGATCGAATAGGGATGCTTCTCGCGCCCTGAAATCTCCGCCTCGATGCCGCCGCGCGAGAGCAGCAGCTTCAATCCCGAGCCGATCTTGGCGATGCGATCGCCGCCGCCTTCCTTGAGCGCCTGCAGCCGCTTGGTGATCGATTCATACGCCTCGGGCTCGAGCTCGCGGAAGGCGAGCGTCTGCATCTCCTTCATGAACTCGTACATGCCGATCCGCTCGGCGAGCGGGGCGTAGATGTCCATCGTCTCCTTGGCGATGCGGCGGCGCTTGTCCTCGTTCTTGATGAAGTGCAGCGTGCGCATGTTGTGCAGGCGATCGGCGAGCTTGACCAAGAGCACGCGGATATCGTCGGACATCGCCAGCAGGAATTTGCGGAGGTTTTCCGCGGCGCGCTCGTTTTCGGTCTGCGCCTCGATCGAGGACAGCTTGGTAACGCCGTCGACCATCCGCGCGACCTGCGGCCCGAACAGCCGCTCGATCTCGTCATGAGTGGCGACGGTATCCTCGATCGTGTCGTGGAGGATCGCGGTGGCGATCGTCTCTCCGTCGAGGTGGAGGTCGGTCAGAATACCGGCGACTTCGATCGGGTGGCTGAAATAGGGGTCGCCGCTGGCGCGCTTCTGGCTGCCGTGCGCGTGCATCGAAAAGACATAGGCGCGATTGAGCAGCGCCTCATCGGCGTCAGGATCGTAGCCGAGGACCCGATCGACCAGTTCATATTGGCGCAACACGCGATCCATATCGGGTCGCTTGCCGCTGCAATGCAATAGATTTGATGCGCGATGCCCTCACCCCTCGCACTCCCGTCGGGAGCGGCAAGGGGCGCGGAAGGATGAGGGCAATCGGCGTTACTTCGCCTTGGCGTTGCACTTGGCCAGGGCATCGGCGTCGAGCGCCTCGCCACCGGCGGAGAAGGAATCGAGCTTGCCGACCGACTTGGCGATCCGCTCGCAGACGAATTGCGGGCGATCGGCCGCCTTCTGGGCGACGCAGGTGCCGCCATTGCACGACCACAGGGTGTTGCGCGTGACGTAGCTCGCCTCGCTGGGCGCGGCGGCGGGGATCGCGGTGTAGTAGCCGGCGGCGCGCGCCTGCGCGGCGGCGGGCGAGACCATCGCCGCGGCAGCGACGAGAGCGGCGAGAGAAAGCGTACGAATCATCTGAACCTCCCAACTTCTAAGTTGCGAATCGCCACTTAGATTGTGCATGTGCGAGTTTCAAGATGAAACTTATATCCCATTTCCCTTACGGCATTTTTGAGATAGGTTGCAAATCGATGACTGAAAAGCTCCGCGAACCCCTGCGCGATCTCGCCGAATGCAGCCTGCCGGCGGCACTGGAGGCGATGGGCGAGCGCTGGTCGTTCCTGATCCTGCGTGCGGCGTTCAACGGGCTGCAGCATTTCGAGGAATTCCAGTCCGAGCTGGGGATCGCGCGCAACATCCTCGCCAACCGGCTCGGCCGGCTGGTGGAGCACGAGATCCTGGAGCG
This sequence comes from Hephaestia mangrovi, assembly GCF_019880555.1. Classification (GTDB taxonomy): domain Bacteria; phylum Pseudomonadota; class Alphaproteobacteria; order Sphingomonadales; family Sphingomonadaceae; genus Sphingomonas; species Sphingomonas mangrovi. Next base: position 370,957 of record NZ_JAINVU010000003.1, read on the forward strand.
CCATGCGCTGCCCGCCGACCGGCGCAAGATCGAATACCGCCTGACCGACAAGGGCATGGCACTGCTGCCGACGATGATCGCGCTTCGCCAATGGGGGGAACGCTGGGAAACCGGGATGCCGGCGAGCCCGGTGCTGGTCGACGCACGCGATCGCCGGCCGATCGCGACGATCCAGGTCCATGCGCATGACGGCCGGGTGCTGACCAAGCACGACCTGTTGTGGTCGCTGCCCGAGGATGTCGCCCGCGACGAGGAGCAGGCACAGGCCGCCGAATAATCCGCCGCCTCAAGGCAATGCCCAGGCGGCAGGCCGGCCCGGCGGTCGCCTCGCCGGGCCGGTGCGCGCTCAGGCGGGCTCGGCAGCCGCGGCCCGGGCGTTGTCCTTCGACGTCGCCATCGAGGTCAGCTTGTCGTCGGTGGCATATTCCTCGTCGAGCGTCGCCTGGAGCAGATCGATGCAATCGCTGCGGCCGAGTTGCTTCGCCCAGGCGATCAACGTGCCGTAGCGAGTGATCTCGTAATGCTCGACTGCCTGTGCCGAGGCGATCAGCGCGGCATCGAGCACTGCCTTGTCGGCGATATCGCCGGCGACTTCATTGGCTTCCTTGATGATGCCTTCGATCGCGGGGCAGGTCGCGCCCTTGGCTTGCTCGCCGATCATCGAGAACACCTGCTCAAGCCGCTCGATCTGGCCTTCGGTCTCGCGTAGATGCGTCTCGAACCCGGCCTTGAGCGCGGGATCGGTCGCCTTGTCGATCATCTTGGGCAGCGCCTTGGTGATCTGGTTCTCGGCGTAATAGACATCCTGCAATTGGTGCAGGAAGAGGTCCTCGAACGTCTCGATATCCTTGCTGAACAGGCCCATGTCGGTCCCTCCTGGCTGATCGTTTTGGAAAGGAGCGCGACGCCGCGTCGCACTCATTGCCCTCAACGATCCGCGCGGCGGCCCGTTGCGCTCGGAATCGACGAAATCACGCTGATCTGCGTTAATCTGGACGCCGCGTCTCAGTCATTCCGGCATCGGCCCTGCGACGAGCAACGGATCGATCCGCGACCCGCGCCACATCAGGCTCCAGTGGAGGTGCGGCCCGGTCGCGCGGCCAGTGGCGCCGCTTTCGGCGATCACCTGCCCTTGGCGGACCCGCTCGCCGACCGTAACGTCGATCTTCGACAAGTGCAGGAAGGCGCTGTTCAAGCCCATGCCGTGATCGATCATCAGCAGATTGCCTTCGAGCGTGAAGGGATGATCGGCGGCGAGGATCACCACGCCATCGGCGGGCGCGCGGATCGGGGTGCCGGTCGGCACTGCGATGTCGATCCCTGAATGATACGACCCCTTCTCGCCGCCCTTGTAGATGCGCTGCGAGCCGAACAGCGTCGATATGCGCCCGGTGGCCGGCCAGATGAAATGCTGGCGCCAGCCGTCCTCGTAATGATCGGTCGCGCGTGCCGCCTTGATCTGCGCGATCTCGGGCGGGCGCAGCCGCATGAACTCGGCGCTGGGGACAGGATATTTGGGCAATCTGTCGAGCCGCGAGATGTTCCAGGCGCGCGGCGCGACGGCCAGCGCCTTGCTTATCTGCCGTCCGTCGCCCAGCGTGGCGACGAGCAACGCATTGGGCCCGGCATCGCGATCGAAGGCGATCAGGAACGTGCCGTCGGGCGCGACCGGGATCGTCTTGCCGTCGAACGCGAGCGACTGCGTGCCGCCGGGCGCGGTGCCGATCACCGCGCCGCCTTGTTCGATTTCGCCGGTCAGAACGAAATCGGCCGGGCCCGAAGGCGTCGGCGACGGCGTCGGCGCGGGCGGCGGCATCGGCGGGCCGACTGGCGGCATCGGACGCGCGACGGGTCGCGCCGGCGTCGCGGCAGGCGGGCCAACGCAGCTCGCCAGCGGCGGCAGCAGCGCGGCGGCAGCGAGCCAGACGCGGGCCCGGCTCACGCGGCAGTCATCGCCTTGAGCGCGATCTCGGCGGTGGCATAGGGCTGCTGCTTTTCGACACTCCAATAGCGCAGCTCGTCGATCGGAATCGGCTCGGCGGTGACCGCGCAGGCGACATGATCGCCGGGCACCAGCACGCGGAAACCATTGGCCATATAATGCAGGCGGGCGAGACGGGCAGTGTGTGACATCAGCATGGGGCAGCAGGCACTCGCATTGGGGATTACAACAGGCTGGGCTGTTCGGGCGCGGGCGAAGCATAGGTTTTGCCACCGCTGCGCTCAACCCGCGCGTCGACGCTGCCGTCGGCGAAATGCAGCGTCAGCGCGCCGGCCCGCTTCGCCTCGGCGGCCGAGGAGACGACCGCGCCCGACGGCCGCGCGTCGACCCGGACATAGCCACGCTTGAGCGGGCCTTCCGGGCTGAGCGAGTCGAGTAATCGCCCGGTGCGGTTCAGCCGATCGCGCGCTGCCTGCAACCGGTGATCGAGCGCCGCCGGGCGCAGCGCGCCGGCGGTGCGATCGAGCTCGGTGCGCGCGCGGGCAACCCGGCGCTCGAGCGCGAGATCGAGCCGCGCGCCGGCCTCGTCGGCGCGCTGGCGCTGCGGACCCAGCAGGCGATCGCGCCCCGGCAGCAGCCGGACCAGCGCGTCGAGCCGCTCGCGCCCACGCTCGTGATAGCGCCGCGCGCACCGCTCCATCCGGCTCGCCATCTGCTGCAGCGTCGCGATCAGATCGGCACGCACCGGCACCGCGAGCTCGGCCGCCGCGGTCGGCGTCGGCGCGCGCAGATCGGCGGCATAATCGCTGAGGCCGGTATCGGTTTCGTGCCCGACCGCGGAGATGATCGGGATCGAGCAAGCGGCGATCGCGCGGACCACGACTTCCTCGTTGAACGCCCAGAGATCCTCGATCGAGCCGCCGCCGCGCGCGACGATGACGAGATCGGGGCGCGGCACGGGGCCGCTCTCGGGAATTGTGTCGAACCCGCGCACCGCCGCCGCGATCTGGCCCGCCGCGGTCGGCCCCTGCACCTGCACCGGCCAGACGATCACCCGCGTCGGGCAGCGATCCTCGAGCCGGTGGAGGATATCGCGAATCACCGCGCCGGTCGGCGAGGTGACGACGCCGATCACCTGGGGCAGGAACGGCAGCCGCTTCTTGGCCGCGCTGTCGAACAGCCCCTCGGCGCCCAATTGCGCCTTCAATTTCTCGAACAGCGCCATCAGCGCGCCTTCGCCGGCGAGCTCCATCCGCTCGATGACGATCTGATATTTGGAGCGGCCCGGATAAGTGGTCAGCCGCCCGGTCGCGATCACCTCGATCCCGTCCTGCGGCGCGAAGGGAAGCTGCGCGGCCTGGCCCTTCCACATCACCCCGTCGATCACCGCGGCCTCGTCCTTGAGGCACAGATAGGCATGGCCCGACGCGGCGCGCTTGTAGCCCGAAATCTCGCCGCGCAGGCGGACATGGCCGAACTCGCCCTCGACCAGCCGCTTCAGTCGCCCGGAAAGCTCGCTCACGGTGAACGGCGCGGCGTTGTCGCCGGGCATCTCGTTCGCTACGAGCCTTGGCGTACCGTCATCGGGGGAAGAGCTTGCCATGAACGTCCTGTTACTCGGATCGGGGGGACGCGAACATGCGCTCGCGTGGCGCCTGGCGCAATCGCCGCTCCTCGATACGCTCTATGCCGCGCCGGGCAACCCCGGCATCGCCGACCATGCCGAGATCGTCGATCTCAACCCCGCCGATCATCGCGGGGTGATCGATTTCTGCCTGCGCCATTCGGTGAGCTTCGTCGTGATCGGTCCCGAGGCGCCGCTGGTCGACGGCCTGGCCGACAATATCCGCACGATGGGGATCGGCGTGTTCGGCCCCGGCAAGGAAGCCGCGCGGCTGGAAGGCTCGAAGGGCTTCACCAAGGATCTGTGCGCACGGGCGAAGATCCCGACCGCACGCTACGCCCGCGTCACCTCGCGAGACGGCGCGCGCGCCGCGCTGGGCGACTTCACGCTGCCGGTGGTCATCAAGGACGATGGCCTCGCTGCCGGCAAGGGCGTCACCATCGCCACCTCGCGCGAGGAAGCCGAAACGGCGATCGACGCGATCATCGGCCCCGGCCGGCAGGGCGGCGACGCGGTGATCGAGGAATTCCTCGAGGGCGAGGAAGCCAGCCTGTTCGTGCTGACCGATGGCGAGACGATCGTGCCGTTCGGATCGGCGCAGGACCACAAGCGCGTCGGCGACGGCGACACCGGCGCCAATACCGGCGGGATGGGCGCGTATAGCCCGGCGCCGGTGCTGACGCCCGAGCTCGAACGCCGCGCAATCGATGAGATCGTCCGCCCCACGGTCGCGGCGCTGGCCGCGGCGGGCACGCCGTTCTCGGGCGTGCTCTATGCCGGGCTGATGCTCACCGCCGACGGGCCGAAGCTGATCGAATACAATGTCCGCTTCGGCGATCCCGAATGCCAGGTGCTGATGATGCGGTTCACCGGCGATCTGCTGGCGCTGATGCTGGCGACCGAGGAGCGACGCCTGGGCGAGGCCCCCGCGCCGGCCTTTTCGGACGACGTCGCGCTGGTCGTCGTGATGGCCGCCGATGGCTATCCCGGCACGCCGCAGACCGGCGGCGCGATCACTGGGCTCGACAAGGCGGAAGCAACCGGCGCGCGCGTCTTCCAGGCCGGCACGATCCGCGAGGGCGAGGCACTGGTCGCGTCGGGCGGGCGCGTGCTTGGCGTGGCGGCGACTGGCGCCGACGTGCGAGCAGCGCAGGCAGCGGCCTATCGCGGGATCGACGCGATCGATTTCCCGACCGGCTTCTGCCGCCGCGATATCGGCTGGCGGGCGCTGGCGCGCGATTGAGCGCCGCGGGTTTGGCCCCGTTCGACAACTTGGCTATGGTCTTGCCACGGATTGCCCGATGAGGGCCGGCAAAACAGAGGATCGCCCGCGATGAACCACGCCGACGCCATGTCCGGCGGCACCGCCGTCATCACCACCGCGCACATCGTGCTCATCATCCTGTTGGCGATCGCCGCGATGCTGGTGATCTGGTGGGGCGGCCGCCGTCGCGCCCGCCAGCGTGCCGAACGCGAGGCGAGCGGCGTCGAGACCGTCACCGCGCGCGCCACAATCGAGCCGCGGGAAGCGACACCGCCGGTGACGGCACCGCCGCCGCCGCTGGTCGACGCGCCCGAGCCGGCCCGCGCCGCGCCGCCGGTCGAGGCGCCGGTCCAAGCCCCGGTCGAAGTGCAGGCCGCAACCAAAGCGCCACCCGCTCCGGCTCCCGCCGCGCCGGCATCGGGTGGCGACAGCGACGCCCCCGTAACCCTGCTCAAGGGGCTCGGCCCCAAGGTTTCCGCGCGGCTCGGCGAGCTGGGAATCACCACCGTCGGCCAGATCGCCGCGCTCTCGCCGGCCGAGGCCGAAGCGCTCGACGCCGATCTCGGGACGTTCCGCGGCCGGATGGCGCGCGACCGCTGGATCGAGCAAGCCCGATTGCTCACCGCCGGCGACCGCGCATCCTACGAGGCGATCTTCGGCAAGCTCGGTTAATTTTCAGTCGGTTTCGGCCTAGCCGGATCGGTTCGACGCTTCAGTCGTGCCGGCGAGCGCGACTGACCAGCAGCTTGTCGATACGGCGGCCGTCGAGATCGACCACCTCGAAGCGCCAGCCCTGCTCGACGAAGCTCTCGCCCTCGGCGGGCAAGTGGCGCAGCACCGCGAGCGCGAAGCCGGCGGCGGTTGCATAATCGCGGTCTTCGGGCAGATCGATGCCGAGCCGCTCGGCGAGGGCATCGGCCGACATGTGCCCGGAGACGAGCAGTGAGCCATCGTCACGCTCGACGATCGGCGGCGCCTCGCCGGGATCGGCGTCCGAAGCGAACTCGCCGGCGATCGCGATCAGCAGGTCGGCCGGCGTGACGATCCCCTCGAAATGCCCGTATTCGTCATGCACCAGCGCCATCGGCACCTCGGCGCGACGCAAGGCGCCGAGCGCATCCATCGCGTCGAGCTGATCGGGGATCACCGGTGCCGGGCGCATCAGCACGCGCAGATCGAGCGGCCGGCCCTCGAACAGCGCGGCGACGATATCACGCGCCTGGACGACGCCGATCACCGCGTCGATCGATCCTTCGGCGACGGGCAGCCGGGTGTGCTGCGTCTCGATCAGCGCGGCGCGGATGCCGGCGGTATCGAGATCGGCATCGAGCCAATCGACCTCGGTGCGCGGCGTCATCACCTCGCGCGCGGGCCGATCTGCAAGCCGCACGACGCCCGAGATGATCGATCGTTCATGCTCCTCGAGCACGCCCGATTTGGAGGCTTCGGCGACGATCAGGTGCAGCTCCTCCGCCGTGACGTGGCGATCGGTCTCGCGCTTCATGCCGACCAGGCGAAACAGCAGCGCGCTGGTCGAATCGAGCACCCAGACGATCGGCGCGGCGATCATCGACAGCCAGCGCATCGTCGGCGCGACCAGCGCCGCGATCGGCTCGGGCGTGCGCAGCGCAATCTGCTTGGGCACCAGCTCGCCGATCACCACCGACGCGAAAGTGGTGAGGCCGATCACCAGCGCATAGCCCAGCGTGCGCGCGGTATCCGGATCGAGGCCCAGCGCGGCCAGCCGCAGCGAGGTCGGCTCGCCGAGGCTGGCGCCCGAATATGCGCCGGAGACGATCGCGATCAGCGTGATGCCGACTTGCGTGGTCGACAGGAACTTGCCCGGATCGGCAGCCAGCGCGATCGCCGTGGCGGCGCCGGTGCGCCTGGTCTTGGCCATCGCCTCGAGCCGCGCGCGTCGCGACGAAACGATCGCCAGCTCGGCCATCGCGAACAGGCCGTTGAGCACGACCAGCGCAAGGATGATGACGACGTCGATCCAGGGGAAGGGCGGAAGCGGATGCATGGCGCTATCCCCCTCCTTTGACGTGAAACTGTCGTTTCGACAACCGTGCGATCAGAATCGGTTCAGTTCGGATGCGGAACAAGCGCGGCAGAGCAGGGTTTGATTCAACGCCGACCGCCAAGGCGAGCGGCACGAATAGGGGATTTTGCAATGCGAACGATTTCGAAACTGGCCACCGCCGCGGCGCTCGGCGCGATGCTGGCGACCAGCGCCTGCGTCACCGATCCGGAAACCGGGCAGAAGCGGCTTTCCAACACCGCGATCGGCGGCATCGGCGGCGCACTGGGCGGCTATCTGCTCGGCGATCTTGTCGGTGGGCGCCACGACCGGACCGAAAAGATCGTCGGCGCCGGGCTGGGCGGCATCGCCGGTGCGGGAATCGGCGCATATATGGACAAGCAGGAGCGCGACCTGCGCGCCCGTACCGCGGGCACCGACGTGCGCGTGACGCGGCAGGGCGACAACCTGGTCCTCAACATGCCGTCGAACGTCACCTTCGCTTATGACAGCGCGACGGTGCAGCCGCAGTTCCAGTCGACGCTCGATCAGGTCGCGCAGGTGCTGTCGCAATATAACGAGACCTATATCGACGTTTACGGGCACACCGATTCGACCGGTAGCGAGGCATACAACCAGCAATTGTCCGAGCGCCGCGCCAATTCGGTCGCCGCCTATCTCGAGAGCCGCGGTGTGCAGAGCGCTCGAATCGGCACGCGCGGCTTTGGCGAGACACAACCGATCGCGCCCAACGATACCGAGGAAGGCCGCGCCGCCAACCGCCGCGTCGAGATCCGCGTGGTGCCGATTCCGGCCAGCGACGTGAGCTGAAGAATCGGCCGACAGGCAATGGATCGCGTCGCTCCGCTCGCAATAACGAAGCGGAGCGGCGCAATTTCATAAACCGCTAGAACAGCCGCCCACCGTCGGGGACCGGGCGGCTGGGCGTGACCAGCACGACATGGCCGTTCTCGTCCGGGAAGCCGAGCGTCAACACTTCGGACATCATCGGCCCGATCTGGCGCGGCGGGAAATTGACCACCGCCGCGACCTGAAGGCCGACGAGATCGCCCAGCGCATAACGCTCGGTGATCTGCGCCGACGATCGCCTGGTGCCGATCGTTGGGCCGAAATCGATCGTCAGCTTGAACGCCGGTTTGCGCGCCTCGGGAAACGGCTCCGCGGCGACGATCGTGCCGACGCGGACATCGACCGCGAGGAAATCGTCGAAGGCGATCTGCGGCGCGGCGCCGGCTGCCGGATCATGCGTGACGTGCATCAGAAATCGTGATTGGCGTAATGTTTGGGCGGACCGATCACCTCCATCCGCTCGGACAAGAGCGGCTGGAAGCTCGGCCGGCTCTTGAACCCGCCGTACCAGCTCGACGCCTGATCGTGCCCCTTCCAGTCGATCCCGCCGAGATAATCGGCGACCGAAATCTGCGCCGCGGCGGCGAGATCGGCGAGGCTCATCGTCGATCCGCCGATCCAGTTGCGATGATCGAGCAGGTAATCGACGTAATCGAGATGCCGCTCGGCCGCCTTCATTGCTTCACGCAGTGCCTTGGCATCGGGCGCGGCGCGATGGACGAGGCGCTTGACCATGCGTTCGTGAAGCAGGGGCGCGGTGACGTCCTGATAGAAATGCGTGTCGAACCAGGTGACGAGCCGGCGGATCTCCGCCCGATTGGCGGGGGTGCCGTTAATCATCGCCGCCTTGTCGATCGTCTCCTCGAAATATTCGCAGATCGCCATCGAATCGACCAGCATCAGGCCGCGCGTGGGATCGGTCATCACGGGCGTCTGCCCGGCCGGGTTCATGTCGACGAACTCGTCACGGCGCAGCCAGGGCGACTCACGAACCAGCTCGTAACCGACGCCCTTCTCGCCCAGCAGCAGCCGGACCTTGCGCGAGAAAGGACAGAGCGGGAATTGGTAGAGCTGCCACATCCGTCCGCTGTTACGTCACCGTGCAGCGGAGCGGAAGGGGCTGTTATTCGGCGGCAACCAACGTTTCGGCCTCGTCGAGCGGCTGCGGCAGGCGGCTGAGCATCTCCTTGGGCACGACCTGCCAGAAGCGGCCGCGAACACGCTCCCAATCCTCGAGCAATCCCGCCGCCCACTTGCTGTCGGTCGCTTCGGCATGGGCACGCACCAGGTTGTGGAGCACGGCTTCCCAATGCGTCGAGGCAAGGCATTGCCAGACGATGCTGTCGGGATTGGCGCGCGCCGCGAAGCCGCCGTCCTCGTCATAGACGAAGGCCATGCCGCCCGTCATGCCGGCACCGAAATTGTTGCCGACGCGGCCGAGGATCACCGCGACGCCGCCGGTCATATATTCGCAGCCATTAGCGCCGCAGCCTTCGACGACGACATTGGCGCCCGAATTGCGCACGGCGAACCGCTCGCCGGCGCGGCCGGCAGCATAGAGCGCGCCCGAGGTCGCGCCGTAGAGCACGGTGTTGCCGATGATCGTGTTCTCGTTGCTGGCCAGCGGCGAGGAGACGACCGGCCGTACGACGATGATGCCGCCCGACAGGCCCTTGCCGACGTAATCGTTGGCGTCGCCGAACACTTCCAGCGTGATGCCCTTGCACAGGAACGCGCCGAGGCTCTGCCCCGCCGAGCCGCGCAGGCGGACGGTGACATGGCCATCCGACAGCTTCGACATGCCGAACCGCGCGGTGATCTCCGACGACAGCCGCGTGCCGACCGCGCGATGCGTGTTCCGGACCGAATAGGTGAGCTGCATCTTCTCGCCGCGCGAGAACACCGCGGCGGCATCCTTCAGGATCTGCGCATCGAGGCTGTCGGGCACCTCGTTGCGGAAGGTATCGAGGCTGAAGCGTCGTTGCGAATCATCGGCATCGACCTTGGCCAGCACCGGATTGAGATCGAGATCGTCGAGATGCTCGGCGCCGCGGCTGACCTGGCGGAGCAGCTCGGTACGCCCGATCACCTCATCGAGGCTGCGCACGCCGAGGCGCGCCAGGATATCGCGCACTTCCTCGGCGATGAAGGTCATCAGGTTGATGACCTTTTCCGGCGAGCCGGTGAATTTGGCGCGCAGCCGCTCGTCCTGCGTGCAGACGCCGACCGGGCAGGTGTTCGAATGGCACTGGCGCACCATGATGCAGCCCATCGCCACCAGGCTGAGCGTGCCGATGCCGAATTCCTCGGCGCCGAGGATCGCGGCGATGACGACGTCGCGCCCGGTCTTGAGCCCCCCATCGGTGCGCAGCTTGACCCGGCCGCGCAAGCTGTTGAGCGTGAGCGTCTGGTTGACCTCGCTCAGGCCCATTTCCCACGGCGTGCCGGCATATTTGATGCTGGTCTGCGGGGACGCGCCGGTGCCGCCATTGTGTCCGGCGACGAGGATCACGTCGGCGTGCGCCTTGGCGACACCAGCCGCGACCGTGCCGATGCCGGCTGAGCTGACCAACTTGACGCAGACCCGCGCACGCGGATTGATCTGCTTCAGGTCGTAGATCAGCTGCGCGAGATCCTCGATCGAATAGATGTCGTGGTGCGGCGGCGGCGAAATCAACGTCACGCCCGGCGTGGCGTGGCGCAGCTTGGCGATGAACTCGGTGACCTTGAAGCCGGGGAGCTGACCGCCCTCGCCGGGTTTGGCGCCTTGCGCGACCTTGATCTCGATTTCCTCGCACGCGCCTAGATATTCGGCGGTGACGCCGAAGCGACCGCTGGCGATCTGCTTGATCGTCGAATTGGCATTGTCGCCATTTTCGTATGGCTTGTAGCGGCTCTTGTCCTCGCCGCCCTCGCCCGACACGGCCTTGGCGCCGATCCGGTTCATCGCGATCGCCAGCGTCTCGTGCGCCTCGGGCGACAGCGCGCCGAGGCTCATCCCCGGCGTGACGAAGCGCTTGCGGATCTCGGTGATCGGCTCGACTTGATCGACCGGCACGCCCTCACCAGGAAAATTGAACTCGAGCAGATCGCGCAGATAGACCGGTGGCAAATCGGCGACCCCACGCGAGAATTGCAGATAGGTCGAATAGCTGTCCGTCGCGACCGCGCTTTGCAGTAGGTGCATGAGCTGCGCCGAATAGGCATGGGTCTCGCCGGTGTGGCGCTGACGATAGAAGCCGCCGATCGGCAGCGTCACCACCGCGCGATCATAGGCCGCTTCGTGGCGGAGCACCGCATTCAAATGGAGCGAGGCATAGCCTTCGCCCGAAATCTTGGTCGGCATGCCGGGGAAGAGATCGGCGACCAGCGCGCGCGACAGGCCCACCGCCTCGAAATTATAGCCGCCGCGATAGCTGGAGATCACCGCGATCCCCATCTTCGACATGATCTTGAGCAGGCCGTCCTCGATCGCCACGCGATGGTTGGCGAGGCACTGATCGATCGACAAATCGCCGAACAACCCGCGCGCATGGCGATCGGCGATCGCGGCTTCGGCGAGATAGGCGTTCACCGTCGTCGCGCCGACGCCGATCAGCACCGCGTAATAATGCGTGTCGAGGCACTCGGCGGTGCGCACGTTGATCGAGGCGTATGACCGCAGGCCGCGCCGCACGAGATGGGTGTGGACCGCGGCCGCCGCGAGCACACCGGCGATCGCGACGCGATCGGGCCCGGCCCGCTCGTCAGTGAGGAACAGCTCGCTCTTGCCCTGGCGGACCGCCTGTTCAGCTTCGTCGCGGATGCGCTGGATCGCGGCGCGTAGCGTCTCGGCGCCGCCGCCGGTTTCGAACGTGCAATCGATCTCTGCCGCGGCGCCGGCGAAATGCGCCCGCAGCCGATCCCAATCGCCATTGGTCAGCACCGGCGAATGGAGCACCAGCACCCGGCTCTGCTGCCCGGCGGGGTCGAGGATATTGGCGAGGTTGCCGAACCGCGTCTTGAGCGACATCACATGGCGTTCGCGCAAGCTGTCGATCGGGGGGTTGGTGACCTGGCTGAAATTCTGCCGGAAGAACTGGCTGATGAGGCGCGGCTTGTCCGAGATCACCGCCAGCGGCGTATCGTCGCCCATCGAGCCGATCGCTTCCTTGGCGCTCTCGACCATCGGCGACAGGATCAGCTCCATGTCCTCGAGCGTCTGCCCGGCGGCGACTTGCCGACGCGTCAGCTCGGCACGCTCGAACCGGCCGCTCGGCGTCTCGGCGCCATCGGGCAGCGCATCGACGGTCAGGAAATCGGCCGCCATGCCTTCGTAATCGGCCTCGCCGGCGACGCGATCCTTGACCTCGCGATCGTGCAGCACCCGGCCTTCCTCGAGGTCGACCGCGATCATCTGGCCCGGCCCCAGCGCGCCCTTTTCGACCACGCTGGTTTCGGGAACGACGACCATCCCGGCTTCCGATCCGACGATCAGCAGCCCGTCATCGGTGCGCGTATAACGCAACGGGCGAAGCGCATTGCGGTCCATGCCAGCGACTGCCCAGCGGCCATCGGTCATCGCCAGCGCGGCCGGGCCGTCCCACGGCTCCATCACGCTCGCCAGATAGCGGTACATGGCGAGGTGCGTCGCCGGCATGTCGCTGCCCTCGTGCCAGCTTTCGGGCACCAGCATCAGCTTGGCGGTGGGCGCATCGCGACCGGCGCGGCACAGCGTCTCGAACGCAGCGTCAAGCGCGGCGGTGTCGCTCGCGCCGGCCGGGATCACCGGCTTGATGTCCTCGGACTGCTCGCCGAACGCGAGGCTGGCCATCTTGATCTCGTGGCTCAGCATCCAGTTCTTGTTGCCGCGGATCGTGTTGATCTCGCCATTGTGCGCGAGGCAGCGGAACGGCTGCGCCAGCCACCATTGCGGGAAGGTGTTGGTCGAATAGCGCTGGTGGAAGATCGCCACGCGGCTTTCGAACCGCTCGTCGAGCAAGTCGGGGTAGAAGACCGACAGCGATTCGGCGAGGAACAGCCCCTTGTAGATGATCGAACGGCACGACAGCGAGCAGATGTAGAAGCCCGACACCTGCGCCGCGATCGCCCGCTTCTCGATCCGGCGGCGGACGAGATAGAGGTTCTTCTCGAACTCGGCGGCCGATTGTTCGTCGGGCATCGGCCCGGCAATCATGATCTGCTCGATCTCGGGACGCGTCTCCTGCGCCTTGCGGCCAATCACCGAAACGTCGACCGGCACCTGGCGCCAACCGTAGATCGTATAGCCCGCCTCGATGATGGCGGTCTCGACGATGCCGCGACAGGTTTCCTGCGCCCCCAGATCGGTGCGCGGCAGGAAGATCATGCCGACCGCCAGCCGGTTGGACAGCGGGTGGTGACCCGATTGCCGGATCGCATCGTCGAAAAACGCCCGCGGCAGATCGACGTGAATCCCCGCCCCGTCCCCCGTCTTGCCGTCGGCATCGACCGCGCCCCGGTGCCACACCGCCTTCAGCGCGTCGATCGCCGATTGCACGACGCGGCGCGACGGCTGTCCGTCAGTCGCCGCGACGAGCCCGACGCCACAGGCATCGGATTCGAACTCGGGCCGGTACATGCCCTCACAGGCGAGGCGGGTGCGCTGGTCGATCATAGCGTGCTCTTCGGATCGTGCAGGTCGCTTTCATCGACGCCGAGCGCCTTGGCGAGCTGGGCCTTTTCGGCCGGGGTCAGGTCTTCGATCTTGTGCGGCGCCGGCAGGCCGGCGGTCGCTTTCTGGGCGGCGGCGATGAACCGCGGCATCTGCTGCATCATCTTCGGCATGATCTTCTTCATGCTGTCCATCATCGCCGGATCGGTCATGATCGCCATATACTGGCTGGCGTATTTCGCGCCGGTCGGCGTGGCGAAGAACCGGTTGAGGTCATCGAGTTCGGCGGCGGTGAAATGATGGGCATAGGCCTCGGCCATCGCCTCACGCAGATCGGGTTCGACGGTGGTGAAGAAATCGGCCATCGACGCCATCATCGCCTGCATCGACAGCTTCTCGCGCTCCTGCCAATGCGGGTCGTAAATCGCCATCACCTTGGTGATGTCGACCTTGTCGAGCGCGGCCGCCTGCTGCGCATCGAGGCCGCCGATCTCGGCGATCTGCTTGAGCGGCATCGCCTTCATCATATTGCCCATATTGTCGATCATCGGCGCCATCATCGGGCCGAGGATTTTGCGATAGGTGCCCGGCGGCAGCAGCCGCGCGGCGACCTCGCGCGCCTTGGCGAGCGTCGCCGGATCGGCGGGCGCGCGCGTTGCGGCGGGTGCCGGCGCATCGGACGCAGCGGCGGTCTGCGCGATCGCCGGCGTGGCGGCGAGCAACACGACAGCGGCAACAAACGACGATTTGATCATGGCATTCCTCCCCCTTGCGGCGACGCGCCTCGTCATGCCGCCACGCGATCGGCCTGCGCGCCGGCGGCCGCCCGCGCCTTCAACCATTGGTGCATCTTGTCGCTGACGTCGCGGCCGTCGCGGATCGCCCAGACGACCAGGCTGGCGCCGCGCACGATGTCGCCCGCGGCGAACACGCCGTCGACATTGGTCATCATGTCCTTGTCGACCAGCAATGTGCCCCAACGCGTCACGCCGAGCTCGGGCGCGTCGAACAGCGCCGGCAGATCCTCGGCATCGAAGCCGAGCGCCTTGATGACGAGATCGGCCGGCTCGACGAAATCGTTGCCGGGATCGACCTCGGGCGCGCGGCGACCGCTCGCATCGGGAGCCCCGAGCCGCATGCGCTGCGCGCGCACGCCCGTCACGCGTTGGTCGGCGTCGAACGCCTGCGGCGCGGACAGCCAGACGAATTCGACGCCTTCCTCCTCGGCATTGCCGACCTCGCGCTGCGAGCCGGGCATGTTGGCGCGATCGCGGCGATAGAGGCACTTGACCGAGGTGGCGCCCTGGCGAACGGCGGTGCGCACGCAATCCATCGCGGTGTCGCCGCCGCCGATCACCACCACGCGCTTGCCGGCGGCGTCGAGCGAGCCGTCGTCGAAGGTCGGCACCGCGTCGCCGAAGCCCTTGCGGTTCGATGCGGTGAGATAATCGAGCGCCTCGACGACGCCATCCGACCCGACGCCCGGCGCATTGATCGCGCGCGGCTTGTATACGCCAGTGGCGATCAGGATCGCGTCGTGTCGCTGGCGCAGCTCGTCGAGCGTGGCGTCACGGCCGACCTCGAAGCTGTCGTGGAAGACGACGCCGCCCGCCGCGAGCCGCTCGACACGGCGCGTGATGACATGCTTTTCGAGCTTGAACCCGGGAATGCCGTAAGTCAGCAAGCCGCCGGCGCGATCGTGGCGATCGTAGACATGCACGTCATACCCGAGCGTACGCATGTAATCCGCCGCGGACAGCCCGGCCGGACCAGCGCCAACGATGCCGATCGATTGCCCGCGCGGACGGCCCGGCTGCAGCGGCTCGACCCAGCCTTCCTCCCATGCGGTATCGGTGATGAACTTCTCGACCGAGCCGATCGTCACCGCCCCGTGGCCGGAAAATTCGATCACGCAATTGCCCTCGCACAATCGGTCCTGCGGGCAGATGCGGCCGCAGATTTCCGGCATGGTCGAGGTCGCGTTGCTCAGCTCATAGGCTTCGCGCAGACGCCCCTCGGCGGTCAGGCGCAGCCAATCCGGAATATGGTTGTGCAGGGGGCAATGCACCGAGCAATATGGCACGCCGCATTGCGAGCAGCGGCCGGCCTGCTCCTCGCCGGCCGGCGCGGCGTAGCGATTGGCGATCTCGCGAAAGTCCTTGGCGCGCGCATCGGCAGGCCGCTTGGCCGGATAAGCCTGCTGCCGGTCGACAAATTTGAGCGTTGCGTCGTTCGCCATTGATCCGTGGTCCACCCCGAAAGATTCGGCGCAGCTTTAGGAAGGCAGAGCGTCGCTGTCACGCAAAAATCGATCAATAGGTCATATATGCTGACTAATTTAGATCGAATATTGCGCCATAGTATTTGGTTCGAACATCTTTCACCGGAGAAATAAGTCCTTTTCGGACCTATCTCATCATCAGCCAGATCAGCGCCGCGCCGCCAGCCACGATTCGATACCAGGCAAACGGCTGAAAGCCATGCCGGCTGACCACGCCGACGAACCAGCGGATCACCACCATCGCGACGAGGAACGCGACGACGAAGCCGACCCCGATCAGCCCCCAACTGACGGTGGCGCCCGCCAAGGCCTCGCGGTTCTTCCACAATTCGACCGTCGTCGCGCCAAGCATCGTCGGGATCGCCAGGAAGAAGCTGAATTCGGCCGCGGTGCGGCGCTCGACGCCAAGCGCCAGCGCACCCATGATCGACGCGCCCGAACGGCTGACGCCCGGCACCATCGCCAGGCATTGCAGAAAGCCGATGCCGATCACGCGGCCGAGCGGAATTTCGGCGACGCCGACCACGTCATGATGCTTGATTACCTTTTCGAGCACGAGGATGGCGATGCCGCCGAGGACCAGCGCCACCGCAACCACCTTGGGCGCGCCGAGCAATTCCTCGATGTACGAATGCAGCGCGAGGCCGATCACCGCGGCGGGGACGAACGCGACGACGACGTTGCGCGCGAACCGCCACGAGACGGGTTCGCGCTTGAGCATGCCCTGTGCCACTGCCCAGAAGGTCCGCCAGTAAAGCACGATCACCGCGAGGATCGCGCCGAGCTGGATGACGATGTTGAACACCGCCCATTGATCGGCCGAATAGCCGAACAATTCGCTGGCGAGGATCAGATGCCCGGTCGAGGAGACCGGCAGGAATTCGGTCAATCCCTCGACGATGCCGAGCAGGATGGCAGTGACGATCAGCGGCATGGATAAGCGCCCTTACGACGGGAGGCCTGCAGAAAGGCCGCCCCGCGGGTGCGGCCGCGGAAGGTACGGTCAGGCGGCCTGATCGATCTCGGCACCGAAACGGCCGTGGCGGCGATAGCGCACCAGCCAGCTCTGCGCGATCGAATCGAGCGGCGTCGGGCTGATGCCGAACGCGGCGAAGCCCTCGGTGCCAGCGCTAACGACATTGTCATGCTGCAGCATCTGCCACTGGTCGCGCGTGATCGGCGCGCCGGGCAGGAAGCCCATGCCGGCGATCGCGCCGCCGAGCGCATCCGGAAGATCGATGAAGCTGCGATGGCGGCCGATTTCCTTCGCCGTCCAGCGGATCAGCTCGCCCATCGTCAACACGTCCGGCCCGCCGAGCTCGATCGTCTTACCGCCGAACGCTTCGGGATCGGCGAGCGCCCTGGCCACCGCCGCGGCGACATCGCCGACGAACACCGGTTGGAACTTCACCGGCGCGCGAAGCACCGGCACGACGGGCGCCTTGACGATCATTTCGGCGAAGCGGTTGATGAAGCGGTCCTCGCGGCCGAAGATGATCGACGGGCGCAGGATCGTTGCATTGGGGAACGCCGCGCGAACCGCCTGCTCGCCTTCCCCCTTGGTACGCGCATAACGCGATTCGCTCTGCGGATCAGCACCGATCGCCGAGACGTGGACGAAGGCGCCGATCCCGGCCTTGGCACAGGCCTCGGCAACTGCCCTGGCGCCGGAAACATGAACAGCGTCGAGATCGCCCGACAGCAGCCCGACGAGGTTGACCACCGCGTCGGCGCCATGAACCGCGCGCGACACCGTTTCCGGCTTGCGGACGTCGGCGGCGACGAACTGGGTCTGGCCGAGTCCGCCCAGCGGCTTGATGAACCACGCCTGGCGCGGATCGCGCTGCGCAACGCGCACCCGCGCGCCGGCCTTGAGCAACGCCTGCGCGACATAGCGGCCGACGAAACCGCCGCCCCCGATCAGCGTGACCAACTTGTCCTTCATCGCGTCTCAGCCCTCGTTAGCGTTTGGCCTGCCCTAGACCGCGGGCCGGAATGGCTCAAGACCGCTTCAATCCTCCCAGCCGAGCGTGGCGAGCACGGGAAAATGGTCCGACGGGTAAAGCGTGCCGCGATGCGTCGTCAGCGTCGTATCGGAAAGTGGGGTGAAACCGCTCTCGAACATCCAGTCGATCCGCTTGTCGGCCTTGCCGGTCCAGCCGTGGAAGGTCTCGTCCGGGCCGCCGGGGTTCGCCACCGCCGTGCGGATATCGGTCATCCTCGCGGCGATCAGCTTGTAAGCGTCGCTGCCCGGCGTGGTGTTGAAATCGCCCGTCAGCACTACGGGCGTGCCATCGGTGTCGATCTTCGCCATCTGGTCGAGCAGGATCTGCGCGGCCTTGGTGCGCGGCACCTCGTCCTCGTCGCGATAGAAGAAGTGCGTATCGAACAGATAGAAGCGCTTGCCCGTCGCCTTGTCCGTGAACAGGCCCCAGGTCGCCATTCGCGGGAACGGCGTGTGCCACGAATTGCTGCCCACCACGTCGGGCGTTTCAGAAAGCCAGAAATTGCCCATCGTCACCAGATCGAGCCGATCGCGGCGATAGAATACGCCCATATGCTCGTCCTCGTGCCCGCCTTCGCGATCGATCCCGAACCAGGCATAGTGCGGCAATCGGGAGACGATGTAATCGCCCTGCATCTGCGACAATTCCTGGGTGCCGAAAATATCCGGATTCGCGTCGCGGATCGTCGCGATGAACAGGTCGCGCCGCTTCGGCCACGCCTCCGGCCCGTCATCGACATTGATCGTCGTACGGACGTTGAACGTCATCACCCGCAGCGGGGCGGACGGCGCTTTCGCGAGGCCGGGCGCGGACAGACCGAGCGCGAGAGCGAAAACAGCGGCGTATTTCAGGAAACGAGGCATGGCGGCGACCCTAAGCCGGCGCCGTGCCGATGCAAGGCGATTTCAGAAAAATGTTTTGTTTAAGACTCAGTCGCCGCCCTCAAGCGCCTTCTGCCGGCGACGCTGCACCGAGCTGCCGATGCCCATCGCCTCGCGATATTTGGCGACGGTGCGCCGCGCGATATCGAACCCCCGGGCCTTGAGCAGATCGACCAACGTGTCGTCGGACAGAATCTTCTTGCCCTCGCCGGCGATCAGCGTGCGGATCGCGCTCTTGACCGCCTCGGCCGACACCGCCTCGCCGCCATCGGCCGACTGGATCGCCGAGGTGAAGAAATATTTGAGCTCGAACAACCCGCGTGCGCAGGAGAGATATTTGTTGCTGGTGACGCGGCTGACAGTCGATTCGTGCATTTCGATCGCGTCGGCGATCTGCTTCAGGGTCATCGGCTTCAGATGAGCGACGCCCTTCAGGAAGAATTCTTCTTGCTGCTTCACGATCTCGGTTGCCACTTTGATGATCGTGCGCTGCCGCTGGTCCAGCGCCTTGACCAGCCAGTTGGCGCTGGCGAGGCAATCCGATAGCCAGCTTCGCGACGCCTTGTCCTGCGGGCCCGAAGACAGCTCGGCATAATAAGAACGGTTGACCAGGACGCGCGGCAGCGTCGCGGCGTTGATCTCGATCGCCCAGCCGGATTTGCGCTGCGCGATGAAGATGTCGGGCACCACCGCCTGCACCGCCTCGCCGCCGAACCTGAGGCCGGGCTTGGGGTCGTAGTTGCGCAATTCGCGAATCATGTCGGCGAGATCTTCGTCGTCGACCTCGCAAAGCCGCTTCAATCGCGGCAGATCGCCGCGCGCGACGAGGTCAAGATTGTCGATCAGCCGCGCCATGCACGGATCGTAGCGATCGGCCTCCCTGGCCTGGAGCGCGAGGCATTCGGCAAGGTTGCGCGCGCCGACCCCGGTGGGATCGAACGTCTGGATGTCGGCCAGCACCGCCTCGACGCGGGCCAGTGGCACCGCCAGCCGATTGGCGATATCGAGCAGCGGGGCGGTCAGATATCCTGCCTCGTCGATCTGATCGATCAGGTGCGCGGCGATGAACATGTCATCGCGATCGATCACGGTGCCGGCCTGCGCGAGCAGGTGATCGGCGAGGTTCACACCGCCGGCCGCCAAGGCGTCGAGATCGGGCCCATCCTCGCCGGCCGCCCCGCCGCCGCCAAGCCCGTTCATTCCCAGCCCGCCGTCGATCCCACCGATCGAATCGGCCGCGCTGTCGTGATGGAAGCTCTCGGCGGCGAAATCGACGTCGAGCGCGGCCTCATCGCTTCCCCGCCCCTCGATCAGGGCGTCCGCGCCGGCGGGCTCGTCGGCCGCCGTCTCGGCCGGCTCGGGCGCCGGGCCGTCATCGTCGGGCGCGTTGTCGAGCAGCGGGTTCTTCTCGATCTCTTCGGCGATATAGGCCTCGATCTCGAGGTTCGACAGCGCGAGCAGACGGATCGCCTGCTGAAGCTGCGGCGTCATCACCAGCGATTGCGTCTGCCGAAGATCGAGGCGCGGCGCGAGGGACATTGTTAGATAGCCCGCACCGGCCCGCTCCCCCACCCGGCCACCCATAGGATGCTGGCGCTGGATGGCCGGGTGGGGGAACGGGCCGGTGCCGCCCGCTCGGCAAAGCCGAGCGCAGAAATCACAGCGAGAAGCCCTCGCCGAGGTACAGCCGCCGCACGTTGGCATCGGCGACCAGTTCCTCCGGCGACCCCGAAAACAGCACGCGGCCATCATAGATGATGTAGGCGCGATCGACGATGTCGAGCGTCTCGCGGACGTTGTGATCGGTAATCAGCACGCCGATCCCGCGACTCTTGAGGTCTTTTACCAGGTCGCGAATATCGGCGATCGAAATCGGGTCGATGCCAGCGAACGGTTCGTCGAGCAGCATGATCGACGGGTCCGCCGCCAGCGCGCGGGCGATCTCCGCGCGGCGCCGCTCGCCGCCCGACAAGGCCATTGCCGGTGCGTCGCGCAGCCGCGTCAACCCGAACTCGTCGAGCAGCCGATCGAGCTTTTCGGCACGCGCCGCCGCATCGGGCTCGGAGAGTTCGAGCACGGTGAGGATATTCTTCTCGATCGACAGGCCGCGGAAGATCGACGTCTCCTGCGGCAGATAGCCGAGCCCGAGGATCGCGCGGCGGTACATCGGCAGCGCAGTAATATCGTCGCCGTCGAGCATCACGCGGCCCGAATCGGGCTTCACCAACCCCATCACCGAATAGAAGCAGGTCGTCTTGCCCGCGCCGTTGGGCCCGAGCAGGCCGACCACCTCGCCCCGCGCCACCGACACCGAAACGTCGGTCAGCACCGGCCGCTTGTCATAGGCCTTGGCGATCGAGATCACCGCCAGCCCGTCGGCGGGCGGGGTCTCGACGATCGGCTCGGCCTCGGCGAGGCTGGTGATCTCGTCCATCTACGGTCCTCGTGCCGCGCCCTGACCGTTACGGCCGACGCGATTGGCAAGTTTCGTGCATGGCCATGTAGGCCAAGCCGCGCGCCGGTTCAAAGGTCTTGGACGAAGAATACGGCTATTGGCTGTTCGACTGGCTTGCCGGATTCGATTGATCGGTGTCGCGCTGCGGCACCGAGAAGTGGCCGGTGACGCGCCCGCCACTGCTGGTCACGCTGCCGGGCGCGCCGCTCGGCCCGCCGGTGCCGCCGACCGCCGACCCGTCGATCACCGCGCGGCCGGTGTCGAGATTGAGTGTCAGCCGTCCGCCGTTCACGGTGTCGCCGCCCTGCGTCAGCGAGACCGCGCCGAGCATGGTGATGACGCGCTTGTTGAGATCGTAGACGGCGTATTGGCTGCGCGCGGTCTGGTTGGGGCGCGTCACCGTGACTCCGCCCGCGGCATCGAACCGCGAAACCTGGGGCGAGCCGTTGAGCACCTGGCCGGTATAGCTCACCGTCATGCGGCTTGCCTGCAGCGTCATCTCGGCCTGCTTGAGCGTCACGCCGCCGGAAAGGATCGCGCGATGATCCTTGTCCTGCAGCTCGATATGCGCCGCGTCGAAATCGATCGGCGCGCGCGAATCGTGGCGCTGCTGGCCGACCGCGGGCGCGGCAGCGAGCAGGATGAGCGGCAGCAGGGCGCGGGAAGCGTGCGGCATGGCGCGCTATTTGTTCCTTCCCGGCACGATCCGCAAGCGGGCATGACCATCGAGCGTGACGCTGCGGTTCTCGAGATTGGCCGACATGCGATCGGCGCTGAACGTGCCTTGCGGCGCCGAGCCGGTCACCGCGCCCTCGCTTTCCATTGTCCTGGTCTTGAGGTCGACCGTCGCATCGGCGGTATCGAGCGCATAGCCGCCCGCCGAGCGGAAGGTGATCGGCCCATCGAGCGCGACCTGCTCGGTATTCATATTGTACCGCCCCTGGTTGGCGACGATCTTCGCCGGCCCGTCGGAGAGCCCGATTTTGGCCGCCAGGCCGTTCAATCGCACGATCGGCTCCGCCGAACTCTTCTGGATCGCCGAATTGGCGGTGAGCTCGAACGGCCGCCCCTTGCTATCCTGCCCGCGATAGTTGGCGCGCTCGATCTTGAGCCGCTCCTGCGCGACCGCGACATTGTTCTTGGCGAGCAGGAAGCTCGAATCGCCGCTGCGAGTCAGCGGCGCCATCACCAGGAACGCGGCGAGCACCCCGATCGCGATCGGCAGCAGCACCCGCAACGTGCCGATCAGCCGGTCGTGACTGCTCCCCGGCGCTGCCCAGACCTGCCGCGCCGAGCGGATCTGGCGGGCGACCTCAGACATTTTTGCGGCCTTCGGCGGAACGGCACAAGCTCATCGAATTACGCATGCGCGAAGATGTCGATCTCGGGCCAGCCGGCAAGATCGAGCGCCGCACGAGTCGGCAGGAAATCGAAGCACGCCTGGGCCAGCGCGGTGCGGCCCTCGCGCGCCAGGCGGCGGTCGAGCTCTTCCTTGAGCGCGTGGAGATAGCGGACGTCCGACGCCGCATAATCCTTCTGCGCGTCGCTCAACACCGGGCCGCCCCAGTCCGACGATTGCTGCTGCTTGGAAATATCCTGGCCGAGCAGCTCGCGGACCAATTCCTTGAGCCCATGGCGATCGGTATAGGTGCGCACCAGCCGCGAGGCGATCTTGGTGCAATAGACCGGGCCCGCGACCACGCCGAGATAATGCTGGATCGCGGCGATATCGAATCGCCCGAAATGATAGATTTTGAGCCGCGCCGGATCGCCCAGCAGCGCCTTCAAATTGGGCGCGGCATAATCGCTGCCCGGCGCGAAGCGGACGAGATGTTCGTCACCGCCGCCATCGGACAGCTGAACGACGCACAGCCGATCGCGCGGCGTGTTGAGGCCCATCGTCTCGGTATCGACGGCGATCGGGCCGGGGCCGAACAGGCCGGCGGGAATGTCTTCTTCGTGGAAATGGACAGTCATCCGCCGCGCCTAGCGCCGTTCGCCTTCCGGCTCAATGCTTGGCCCGCTCGCGACGGCGCCGGGCCGCGATGTTGAGCGTCTCGACCCCGGCGGAAAATGCCATAGCTGTGTATATATAGCCCTTGGGAATATGCGCGCCGAAGCCTTCGCCGATCAGCACCACACCGATCATCAGCAGGAATCCCAGCGCCAGCATCACCACCGTGGGATTGCGGTTGATGAACTCGGCCAGCGGATCAGCGGCGAGCAGCATCAGCCCGACGGCGACGACCACCGCGACGATCATCACCGGCAGATGATCGGTCATCCCGACCGCGGTGAGGATCGAATCGATCGAGAAAACCATGTCGAGCGCGATGATCTGGGCGATCGCCGCACCGACGCCGAGCACCGCTTTGGCCGCGACATTTCCCTCGCCATGCCCTTCCCCGCTCATCGTCTGGTGGATTTCGCTGGTCGCCTTCCAGATCAGGAACAGGCCGCCGGCGAGCAGGATCAGGTCGCGTGCTGAAAACGCCGTTTCGAAGCTCGGTTCGCCATGCGCGCCCGGCGGACCGACCAGCCCGAGATCGAAAACCGGCGCGGTGAGCCCGACGATCCAGGCGATCATCGACAACAAGGCCAGACGAAGCACCAGTGCGAGCGAGATGCCGATCCGCCGGACTCGCGTCCGGCTCGCCTCCGGCACCTTGTTCGACACGATCGAGACGAACACGAGGTTGTCGATGCCGAGCACCACCTCCATCACCACCAGCGTAACGAGAGCAGCCCAAGCGGCCGGATCGGTGATCAATTCCGCGATCGACATGGCCGCATCTGTGCCGTTGTGGCAACGCTCGTGCAACTATTGAAACGCTTCGCCGTACGATATCACGATTTTGTTCGCGAGACGGCGGCATTTGGTCTATGAAGGGGCCGTGGCGCGTTCGGCGGAGCGCCCGAAGACCTGCGTTCGTCGTCCGGCGCTTGGGCTTTATGTATGTGAATTCGGGCGAACCGGGAAGACGAACAGGGCATGAGTTTCGACAAAGGACGCCGTGGCGAGCGCGGCGGTCGCGGCAGGGATAAGCGCGACAATTTCGGCGGTGACGATTTCGGTGGCGGTTTCCAGGATCGTGGCTTCGGTGGCGGCGACCGTTTCGGCGGCGGCGATCGCTTCGGTGGCGGCGGCTTCGGCGGCGGTGACCGATTCGGCGGCGGCGGTGGCGGCGGCGGTTTTCGTGGCGGCGGCGGTGGTGGCTTCGGCGGTGGTGGCCGCGGCATGCCCCCCCAGGTCGTCGGCGAAGGCTCGGGCACCGTCAAATTCTTCAACGGCCAGAAGGGCTTCGGCTTCATCGTTCGCGATGACGGCGGTGAGGATGTGTTCGTTCACATCTCCGCGGTCGAGCAGGCCGGCCTGACCGGCCTGGCCGAGGGCCAGCCGCTCAGCTTCACGCTGGTCGATCGCGGCGGCCGCATCTCGGCGACCGATCTCAAGATCGACGGCGAACCGATGCCGGTCGAGGAGCGTGCTCCCCGTCCGCCGCGCGAAGGCGGCTTTGGCGGCGGTGATCGCGGCGGCCCGCAGCGCCAGCTGACCGGCGAGAAGGCAACCGGCACGGTCAAGTTCTTCAACGCGATGAAGGGCTTCGGCTTCATCCAGCGCGATGACGGCCAGCCTGATGCGTTCGTCCACATCTCTGCGGTCGAGCGTGCCGGCATGCCGACGCTCAACGAGGGCGATCGCCTGTCGTTCGAGCTCGAGGTCGATCGTCGCGGCAAATATGCTGCGGTGAACCTTCAGCCCGGCGAATAAGCCCCGGCTTTTCGATCAAAACGGCCCGTCCGGAGCGATCCGGGCGGGCCGTTTGCGTTTGTCGTGCGGCCGCCGGCACTGCGGACTGAAGGCTTGGATCTTGCTCGCGCCCAAACGGGACTTTCTGGACATTTGCGTGCGCCCGGCCAACATTGACTTCAGGATCGCCACACAAGGACAAGCCCATGCGTTTTCTCGCAGCCCCCCTCCTTGCCATCACGGCCGCAAGTGCTGCATTCGCCGCGCACGCGCCCGCCCCCAGGGTCGCCGCATCGAGCTTCAACCAGCTCGCCCAGCCGCTTCCTTTGCCCTATGACGAGCAAGCCGATGCGATGAAAGCCGTCGCCGTCGCCAAGGCCCGCGCTCGCGCCGAGCACAAGCTGCTGCTGATCGACATGGGCGGCAACTGGTGCCTCGATTGCCGCATTCTGGCCGGCACGATGAAGCTGCCCAAACTCGCGCCGTTTCTCGACAGACATTTTATCGAGGTCACCGTCGACATCGGCCGTTTCGACAAGAATCTGGCGATCGCGCAGCATTATGGCATCGCCAAGCTCGCCGGCGTTCCCGCCGTGCTGGTCGTCGACCCCCGCACCGATCGCGTCGTTAACAAGGGCCACGCCGAGGCGCTGGCCGACGCGCGCAGCATGAACCCGCAGGCGCTGGCCGACTGGCTCGCGCAATGGACCTGAGGACAGCGGGCTGGTGACCCGAATCTGAAGCTCGCCGCTCTAAGCGTCGTCATGCTGAACTTGTTTCGGCATCCAGGGAACAACGGCAACCAAAACGCGTGTCGGTGATGGTGCGTCATGGAACCTGAAACAAGTTCAGGGTGACGATCCTCTTTATGCGGAGAACGTCGATTCCCCGATGTCAGACGGCTTCGCCCTGCAGGAGCCGCGGCAATTCGCCCGATTCGCCACGCGCCTCGGCCATGAAGCGTTCCTTGAGCGGCGCGATGCGATCGACCGCCGAAATGCCGAAGCGCCGCACCGCGCTCGCCGCCCGGCCGGGCACGCCGAACAGGCGGTTGAGCGCGTCGGTCGACGCGGCGACCATCAGCGTGTCGAGCCCCCGCCAGCGCTGGTAGCGCGCGAGCAGCGCGGCATCGCCGAGATCGAGCCCCAGTCGTTTGCCCTCGACGAGCACCTCGGTGAGCGCGGCGACGTCGCGGAAGCCGAGATTGAGCCCCTGCCCGGCGATCGGATGGATGCCGTGCGCGGCATCGCCGACCAGCGCCAGCCGCTCCCCGGTGATCGTCGCCGCATGGTGGAAACCGAGCGGATAACTCGATCGCGGCGACAGGTTGGAAAGGCCGCCCAGGAACCCGCCCATCCGCTTCTCCGCCTCAGCCAGGAAGCCGCGATCGGACAGCTTGAGCATCGCCGGGCCATCCTTGGCATGGACACTCCAGACGATCGCCGAGCGATGACCATTGGCATCGTCGTTGAGCGGCAACAGCGCGAAGGGGCCGGCGGGATAGAAAATCTCGAATGCGATATTCTCGTGCGACCGCTCGTGATTGAATGCTGAGATGATCGCGTGATGATCGTATGACCAGCGGGCAACGCGGATTCCCGCGGCCTCGCGGGTCGGCGAATTGCGACCCTCGGCGGCGATCAGCAGCGGCGCGCGGACCTCGGCGCCGTCATCGAGCGTCGCGGTGACGCCCGCCGCCGTGCGCTCGACCGCGACGGCTTTACGCTTCATCCGCAAATCGACGCGCGGCGCTGCGACCGCGGCTTCATGGATCGCGCGGCGCAGCAGCCGATTCTCGTACATCGTGCCGAGCGCATCGTCATCGGCATCGGGAATGAAATCGAGCTTGCCGGGCGCGAGCCCGTCGCTCACCCGGATATGGCGAATCTCGCAGCCCTCGCCGGCAAGCCGATCCGCGATCCCGATCGCCGCGAGCATCCGCCCGCTGGCGCTGGCGACCGCCGAGGCGCGGCCGTCGAATCCCTTGGCCAGCGTTACCGCCGGGTCCGCCGGATCGACGACGATCGAGGAGAGGCCATGCGCGTCGAGCGCCACCGCGAGCGCGCCGCCGACCAGCCCGCCGCCGAGAATGAGAACGTCCGCTTGCGTCATGCCCCCGGCATAGAGCGCCGAGGTCTCGGGGGAAAGGACCAAGCGTGGCCGCAGCGCCGCGGCACGCGCGGTCTTGACGCCAGACTCCGCACAGGCGATGCTCGGCACAGGAACATCCAGCGTACATTGTGGGGGATATCCGATGGCGAGCCGGGCGCAGCCGTCGATGTGGCGGCAGACGGTAAAGGCAGGCGCGAAGCGCAGCGGCGCCTTGTTCGGCGCGGTGGCGCTGTTGATCGGCACGCTGCTGATCGCGCTGGCGCTGGTCAGTTACCATTCGGGCGACCCTTCTTTCGATACCGCCGCCGGCGGCCCGGCGAGCAACTGGCTGGGCATTCCGGGCGCGTTCGTCGCCGATCTGCTGCTCGCGATCGCTGGTCCCGCGGTGGCGTTGCTGCTGCCCTTGGGCGCGATCTGGGGCACGCGCTTGTGGCGGGACGAGCCGATCGGCGAGTGGCGGCGGATGCTGCGCGGCAGCCTGATCGGGCTGGTGCTGATCGCCACCGCAATCGCCTTCGTTTCCGATTCGGCGGTAATGACGCTGCCCGCGGGCTGGGGCGGCCTCGTCGGCCTGACGATCAGTTCGGCGCTCGGCTGGGCAATCGGGCTGATCGGCGATCCCGTCGCAATTACCTGGACGGCGCGGGGCATCGGCCTCGCGGCGGGTATCGCCGGGCTGATCTTCTGGCTGCGCGGCCTCGATCTGCATATCGGCGACCGCGAATGGTTCACGCGACGCGAGCGGCTGACCGATCAGCGCGACACAGCGGTCGAACCCGACGACAGCGAAGACGCCGCGCCGATCCTGCGCCGTCCCGCTACGCCGCGTCCGGTCGCCACGCCGGAGACGCGTCCCGCGCCGGTGATCGCCGAGCGCACCACTGCACCCTCGGTCGCCAAGCCCAAGGAGCGCCAGGCCTCGCTCGACCTGCGCGACGATTTCCAGCTGCCCGCGCTCGATCTGCTCAAGCCGGCGCCGCCGTCCTCCAGCGGGTCGGTCGACAAGGCCTCGCTGGAACGCAACGCGCGGCTGCTCGAGAATGTGCTCGACGATTTCAAGGTCAAGGGCTCGATCGTCGAGGTCCGCCCCGGGCCGGTGGTGACGATGTACGAGCTCGAGCCCGAAAGCGGCGTCAAGGCGAGCCGCGTGATCGCTTTGGCCGACGATATCGCCCGCAACATGTCGGCGATCTCTGCACGCGTCGCCACCATTCCGGGGCGCAGCGTGATCGGCATCGAACTGCCCAATGCGCGGCGCGAGGGCGTCAACCTGCACGAACTGGTCGCTTCGCAGAGCTTCGAGGACCAGTCGGCGCAGCTGCCGATCATCCTCGGCAAGAATATCGCGGGCGACGCGGTGATCGCCGATCTCGCGCCGATGCCGCATTTGCTGATCGCCGGCACCACTGGATCGGGCAAATCGGTAGGGCTCAATTGCATGATCCTGTCGCTGCTCTACCGGCTGACGCCGAAGCAGTGCAAAATGATCATGATCGATCCCAAGATGCTCGAATTGAGCATGTATGAGGACATTCCCCACCTGCTCGCCCCGGTCGTCACCGAGCCGGCCAAGGCGGTGCGCGCCTTGAAATGGGCGGTCGAGCAGATGGAGGACCGCTATCGCATGATGGCCTCGGTCGGCGTGCGCAGCCTCGCCGGGTTCAACGACAAGGTCCGCGCGGCCAAGGCCAAGGGCAAGCCACTCGGCCGCAAGGTGCAGACCGGCTATCATCCCGAGACCGGCCAGCCGGTCTATGAGGAAGAACAGCTCGATTACGAGGTACTGCCGCAGATCGTGGTGATCGTCGACGAGCTTGCCGACCTGATGATGACCGCGGGCAAGGAAGTCGAATTCCTCATCCAGCGGCTCGCCCAGAAGGCGCGCGCGGCGGGCATCCACCTCATCATGGCGACGCAGCGCCCGTCGGTCGACGTCATCACCGGCGTCATCAAGGCGAACCTGCCGACGCGCATCTCCTTCCACGTCACCTCGAAGATCGATTCGCGGACGATCCTGGGTGAGCAGGGCGCCGAACAACTGCTCGGCAAGGGCGACATGCTCTACATGCCCGGCGGCAAGCAGATCGCGCGCGTTCACGGGCCCTTCGTCAGCGATGACGAGGTGATGGCCGTGGCCAATCATTGGCGATCGCAGGGCGCGCCCGACTATATCTCCTCGGTTACCGAGGAGCCCGAGGAGAGCTTCGCACTCGACGGCGCGCCGAGCGGCGAGGATTCGCCCGAGGAACAGCAATATCGCTCGGCCTGCCAGCTCGTCGCGGAAAGCCAGAAGGCATCGACCTCGTGGCTGCAACGCCAGTTGCGCGTCGGCTACAATTCCGCCGCGCGGCTGATCGAGCGGATGGAAAAGGAAGGGCTGGTCTCGCGGCCCGACCATGTCGGCCGCCGCGAAGTGCTGATGGACCGTGACGGACGCCCGACCTGACGCAACCAAAGCTGAACATTGCCGTTCAGGCGAATTCACCGCGCGTTCAATGCGGTGATGTAACGATTGCCGCCATGATCGAGAGGAACGTCTTGCCCGTGACCATCCGTTTCGCCGCTGCGCTTGCCGCGGCCATTGCGATTCCCGCCGTGATTGCGCCGGCGCCGGTTCTCGCCGCGCCGGTATCGGGCGATCTCGCGCTCGTCCAGAAATCGCTGCAGGCGACCAACAGCATGACCGCCGACTTCACCCAGACCGATCGCGCCGGCAAGGTGTTGACCGGCACGCTGACGCTCAAGAAGCCGGGCAAGATCCGTTTTCAATATCAGAAGGACGTGCCGCTGCTGATCGTCGGCGATGGCAAGAACGTCTATTTCATCGATTATTCGGTTGATCAGGTGCAGCGCTGGCCGGTCGGCGGCTCGCCACTCAGCGTGCTGATCGATCCGACCAAGAATGTCGGTCGCTTCGCGCACATCGTGCAGAGCGGCGATCCGCGGATCGTTTCGGTCGAGGTGAACGATCCCGATCACCCCGAATATGGTCGCATCACCCTGGTCTTCGCGCGCAGCGACTCGGCCCCTGGCAGGTTGCTGCTGCAAGGCTGGGTGGCGCTCGATGCCCAGAACAACCGCACCACGATCCGGCTCGACAATCAGAAATTCAACGTGCCAGTTTCCGACAACATGTTCCGATTCAACGATCCGCGGCGAAAAACCCACGGACGCTGACGGTTCATTCATATTGGCGACAGGTTCGCAGGCATAGAAGCATTCCTGCGGATGCGGGCCGTTCGGGATTTTCCCCCTGTTACCCGGATGACACCCCGCTTCCCGCCTGCGTGACGAACGCTAGGTTGGCCCCCGTTCCATGCCCCCGGAACGGGGGCCTTTCCCTATCCGATCATTGCATTCGTATGCCGTTCGGTTGACGCTGTTTCGCGTCGTCCGCATGACCCGTCGATCTGAAAACGAGAGGATGACGATGGTCGGCAAGACAATGCTGCTCGGCAGCGCGATGATAGCGGCGATGGCAACGACGCCGGTTGGCGCGCAACCGAGAGACGGCTCGATTGCAGACGTCGCGGCTGGTGCCGCCTCCGTTACACCGCGCGAGGATGGGATCGACTATCGCAAGGGCCGGTTGGTGATGCGCATCACCGCGCTGACGGACAGCGTCCTGCGCATCCGGATCGGTCGCGACGGCACGCTTCCCGAGGATGCGAGTTGGGCGGTCCTGCCGGCAATGCGCGCGGCTTGGGCAAGGGTCACGCCGACAAGCGACGGCTTCCGCACCGATGCGCTGGTGGTCAAAGTCGATGCGAAGACGCTGGCGCTGACCGTGACCGATCCGGCGGGCAAGGTCATCACCGCCGATACAGCACAGCCGATCGACCTCGACGGCACCGCCTTCACGCTGCGCAAGGCGCTGCCGATCGGCGAGCATATCTACGGGCTGGGCGACAAGACCGGCGGCACGCTCGATCGCCGCGGCAAGACGTTCGTCGACTGGAATACCGATGCCTATGGCTTCGACAGCTCGACCGACCCGATCTACAAATCGATTCCGTTCTTCATCGGCGTGGGCGGCGAGGGCGGCAGCTATGGCGTGTTGCTCGACAATACGTGGCGGACCTGGTTCGATTTCGGGCACAAGGCGGCGGACACGCTGGCGATGGGCGGGCCGGATGGCCCGATCGATTATTACATCATCGCCGGGCCGACCACGCGCGAGGTGGTGCGTCGTTATACCGATCTCACCGGCAAGGCGCCGCTCGCACCCCAATGGGCGTTGGGTTATCAGCAATCGCGTTGGAGCTATGGCTCGGCAGACGAAGTGCGCCGGCTCGCCGAAACCTTTCGCAAGGATCGATTCCCGATCGACGTGATCTGGCTCGACATCGATTACCAGGATCGCAACCGCCCGTTCACCATCGACCGCAAGGCATTCCCCGACTTCAAAGGGGTGGTGAAGCAGATGCGCGACGATGGCATCAGGATCGTCGCCATCGCCGATCTTCACGTCGCAGACCTGCCGAACCAGGGCTATGCCCCCTATGACAGCGGCGTGGCCGGCAATCATTTCGTCCATGCCGCCGATGGATCGGTCTATGTCGGGCCGGTTTGGCCGGGGCCCTCGGTGTTCCCCGATTTCACCGATGCCGGCGCCCGTGCCTGGTATGGCACCAACTTCAAGGGGCTGCTCGACGACGGGGTTTCCGGCATCTGGAACGACATGAACGAGCCGGCGATCTTCGACACGCCGACCAAGACGATGCCGCTCGACAATATCCATCATATCGCGAGCGACCAGTTCGCCCCGCGCGATGCGACTCACGCCGAGATTCACAACGTCTACGGGATGGAGAATACGCGCGCGACCTATGACGGCCTGCGCACGCTGCGCCCCAACGAGCGCGCGTTCGTGATGACACGGGCGAGCTATGCCGGCGGCCAGCGCTACGCCGTCACCTGGACGGGAGACAACAGCGCGACCTGGGATCACCTGAAGCTCGCGGTGCACCAAATGATCAACCTCGGCCTGTCCGGCTTTTCCTATGGCGCAGCGGACGTCGGCGGGTTCACCGGCGGGCCGAGCCCGGAACTGCTCACCCGCTGGTTCGAGATCGCCACCTTCACGCCGATCTTCCGCGATCATTCGGCCAAGGGCACGCCGCGGGTCGAGCCATGGGTCGACGGGCCCGAGCAGCTCGCGATCCGGCGCCGCTTCGTCGATGAGCGCTACCGGCTGATGCCCTATCTCTACGCGCTCGCCGATCAGAATGCGCGGACTGGCGATCCGATCATGCGGCCGGTCTTCTACGATTACCCACAGGCGATCGGCGCGAGTTGCGACCAATCGATGAGCTTCACGCTCGGCGGCGACCTGCTGATCGCACCGCCGCCGCATATGGAATCGCCGCAGTCCTATGACGTCTGCCTGCCGGCCGGCGGCTGGTATGACTATTGGACGGGCAAGCCGGTTTCCGGCACTGGCGGCAATGGCTTGGACGCCGGCGTGCAGGCCGAGGCACGAACCGGCGCGGGCGGCGGCGAAATCAAGCTCACCGAAACGCCCGCGCTCGACCGGCTACCGGTATTCGTTCGCGCCGGCGCGATCGTACCGCGCCAGCCGCTCGTCCAGAGCACCGCCGAGACGCCAGACGGGCCGCTCGAGCTCGACGTCTATCCCGGCGATGACTGCGGCGGCACGCTTTATGCCGACGACGGGCATTCGATGGCCTATCAGGGCGGCGCCTATGCCCGCCAGACGGTTCGCTGCACCGTTACCGACAAGGGCATCAGCGTGACGTTCGGCAAGCGCCAAGGCAGCTTCGCGCCATGGTGGCAAGCGGTTCGGGTCGTCGTGCACGGCTGGCAGGGCAAGGGCTCCGCCACGCTGGGAAACAACGATGTGCCCGCCAGTGCCGATGCGGCGAACGAGACGATCAGCGCGACGATCGCGCCGCCGACGACCGAAACGACGGTGACATTCGCGAAAGATTGATCGGGGCCGTTTAAAAGGAAAAGTCCCTGCACCGGGAAATGCAGGGACTTTGCATGACCTGTTCAGCCCGCGGCGAGATTCCTCAGCACGTATTGCAGGATGCCGCCGTTGAGGAAATATTCGAGCTCGTTGATGGTATCGATCCGGCAGCGGGTCTTGAATGTTTCGCTCGAGCCGTCGGCACGGGTCAGCGACACCTCGACGTCCTGACGCGGGCGGATATTTGCCACGTCGTGGATGCTGAAGCTCTCGGTACCATCGAGCTTGAGGCTCTGCCGCGTCACGCCTTCCGCGAACTGCAGCGGCAGCACGCCCATGCCGACGAGGTTCGAACGGTGAATGCGTTCGAAGGATTCGGCGATGACGGCGCGGACGCCGAGGAGGATCGTGCCCTTGGCGGCCCAGTCGCGGGAGGAGCCGGTGCCGTATTCCTTGCCGGCGACGACGACCAGAGGCGTGCCATCGGCCTTGTAGCGCATCGCGGCGTCGTAGATCGGCATGACTTCGCCGTCGTACTTGGTCATGCCGCCTTCGATGCCGGGGACCATTTCGTTCTTGATGCGGATATTCGCGAAGGTGCCGCGCATCATGACTTCGTGGTTGCCGCGGCGGGAGCCGTAGCTGTTGAAGTCTTGGCGGCTAACCTGATGTTCTTGCAGGTAAATTCCGGCTGGCGAGTCCGCCTTGATGCTGCCCGCCGGCGAAATGTGGTCGGTGGTGATCGAATCGCCGAGGATCGCGAGCGGCTTGGCCTCGATGATGTCGGAAACCGGCGCCGGGGTCATCTCCATGCCCTCGAAATACGGGGGATTTGCGACGTAGGTGGAGCCGGCGCGCCACTGGAACACCTCCGAGCCCTCGACGTCGATATCGCGCCATTTCGCGTCACCGGCATAGACGTTGCCGTAACGCGCGCGGAACATGTCGTCGTCGATGTTGGCATCCATCAGGTCGCGGACTTCCTGATTGGTCGGCCAGATGTCCTTCAGGAACACGTCCTCGCCGTCCGAGCCCTGCCCGATCGGCGTTTCTTCCATGTCTTCGGTGACGGTGCCCTTCAGCGCATAAGCGACGACCAAGGGCGGCGAGGCGAGGAAGTTGGCGCGCACATCGGGCGACACGCGGCCTTCGAAGTTGCGATTGCCCGACAGCACCGAGGCGGCGACGAGATTGTTGTCGTTGATCGCCTTCGAGATGGGGGCGGCGAGCGGGCCAGAATTGCCGATGCAGGTGGTGCAGCCATAGCCGACGAGGTTGAACCCCATCGCGTTGAGATCATCCTGCAACCCGGCCTTTTCGAGATAATCGGTGACGACCTGCGATCCCGGCGCGAGCGACGTCTTGACCCACGGCTTCGGCGTAAGCCCCTTGGCGCGCGCCTTGCGGGCGACGAGGCCGGCGGCGATCAGCACCGCGGGGTTCGAGGTGTTGGTGCACGAGGTGATCGCGGCGATGACGACATCGCCGTCACCGATATCGTGGCTCTTGCCCTCGACCGCGACGCGCGCCGGGGCCGACTTGCTGTAGACCTTGGCGAGATCGCCGTTGAACACGTCATCGACCTTGTTGAGGGTGATGCGGTCCTGCGGGCGCTTGGGGCCGGCAAGGCTGGCGTGAACCTGGCTCATGTCGAGCTCGAGCGTGTCGGTGAACACCGGGTCCTGGTCGCCGGTGTGCCACATGCCCTGCGCCTTGCAATAGGCCTCGACCAAGGCGAGCTGATCGTCGGTGCGGCCGGTGAGGCGCATGTAATCGATCGTCTTGCCGTCGACCGGGAAGAAGCCGCAGGTGGCGCCATATTCGGGCGCCATATTGGCGATCGTCGCGCGATCGGCGAGCGTCAGGCTTTCGAGGCCGGGGCCGTAGAACTCGACGAAGCGGCCGACCACGCCCTTGGCGCGCAGCATCTGCGTGACGGTGAGCACGAGATCGGTCGCGGTGATTCCCTCGTTCAACTTGCCGGTCAGCTTGAAGCCGACGACCTCGGGGATCAGCATCGAGACCGGCTGGCCGAGCATCGCGGCCTCCGCCTCGATCCCGCCGACGCCCCAGCCGAGCACGCCGAGGCCGTTGATCATCGTGGTGTGGCTGTCGGTGCCGACCAGCGTGTCGGGATAGGCGACCTCGCCGCCGTCCGGCCCGGCCGAATGCCACACCGCCTGGCCGATATATTCGAGATTGACCTGGTGGCAGATACCGGTGCCCGGCGGCACCACCTGGAAATTGTCGAGCGCCTTCGAGCCCCATTTGAGGAACTCGTAACGCTCCATGTTGCGGGCATATTCGAACGCGACGTTGTCCTCGAACGCCTTGGGGGTGCCGAATTCGTCGACCATCACCGAGTGATCGATGACGAGGTGGACGGGAACCTGCGGGTTGATCTTCTCCGCCTCGCCGCCGAGCTTGGTGATCGCGTCGCGCATCGCCGCGAGATCGACGACGCAGGGCACGCCGGTGAAATCCTGCATCAGCACGCGCGCGGGGCGATACTGAATCTCGCGATCGGAGCGGCGCTCCTTCTGCCAATCGACGATCGCCTGGACGTCATCGGTGGTGACCGTCTTGCCGTCCTCGAAGCGCAGCATGTTTTCGAGCAGCACCTTCATCGAGAAGGGCAGCCGCGAGACATCGCCATATTTCGCCGCCGCTTTGGCGAGCGAGTAATAGGAATAGCTCTTGCCGCCGGCTTCCAGCGTATCGCGGGTGCCGAGCGTGTCGTTGCCGATCGCGGTCATGTGAACTGCCTTTCCGTATCTGCCTGGCCGGCGCGCGCGGGGAGGCAGCAGGATGCTGCGCGGGCGCGTCGGCGGGGTCTCAGGCGTGCGCCAGAGTCGCGGCGGGCCTTAGCAAGGGGGTGGGCGTTGGGGAAGGGGTTGGGCGCGTGTCGGTTGATCGGGCAAATGCGGCATCTGTATTGACATTGTGGATACAGACCCGTATCCGACCGGCATGACGAAGGCCGCCCCCCTGCCCGATACAACGACCGGCGTGGCCGAGCGGCGCGCCGCTTTCGAGACGAAGGGCAGCATCAACCTGCGCATCGAGGCGACGACGCGGCAGTTGATCGACGATGCGGCGGCGGTGCTGGGCAAGACGCGGACCGAGTTCATGATCGACAGCGCGCGGGCGCAGGCGATCGACGTGCTGCTCGACCAGCGGCTGTTCGTGCTCGACGACGCGCGCTACGCGGCGTTCGTCGACGCGCTGGACAATCCGCCGGCGCCGGGGCCGAAGCTGCGCGCGCTGCTGCGGCGGACGCCGGCGTGGGACGCCTGAGCCACGCCGGGCTGGCGCGCGGATGACGCTATCGGCCCCCGTCCCGCTCACCGCCGATCACGACCTGACCGATTTCGATTGCGGGCAGCCGGTGCTCAACGACTGGCTGAAACAGCGCGCGCTGAAGAACGAGAGCCGATTTTCGCGAACCTATGTGGTTTGCGAAGGCGCGCGCGTGGTCGGCTATTTCTGCATCGCGGCGGGCGCGGTGGAGCGGCAGGCGGCACCGGGCAAGGTGCGGCGTAATGCGCCCGACAGCGTGCCCGTTTCGGTGATCGGCCGGCTGGCGGTGAGCAAGAGCCATGCGGGCCGCGGACTCGGTGCCGACCTGCTGGCCGATGCGCTGCGCCGGATCGCGGTGGCATCGCAGAGCATCGGGATCGGCGCGGTGCTGGTGCAGGCCAAGGACGAGGCGGCGAAGCGGTTTTACCTGCGGTGCGCGGAGTGGTTGGAATATCCGGCGGATAGCCGGACGTTGTTTTTGCCGATCGAGACGGTGGTGGGGGCGTTTGACTGATTGGCAGCGCGAAGATGCAATAGTAGAAAAACAGATTACAAGACGAAGCGTGGCGATTGCAATGCAATCAACTCATACCAGCCAAATTGCGCGCGGGGGCTTATTTAACGAGAGACTATTCCACTTCCGAACCAGTTACCTCGCGGAATATTAGCAGAGGCGTAATTGCGTAAGCCGCGCTCGGCCGCCCCATTGCCACTTTAACAACAGGTGCGAGATTCTGCGAAACTTGTCCGATCAGACTTTGAAGCACGCCTGGCGTTTGCTCCGACGTGTTCGTGAAATCGGGCACAACGTATTCAGGTTGCGCAGTCAAAATGCCTACCATAGACCACTCTCCTGGCATCCTAACGCCATGCCCCAACGTAAGGTCGGCAGCAGACGTCACCAAATACTCCTCTCGCAGGGAGCACCATGCCAAAGCTGTATCGGTCTCGTCACTGGTGATTAGCGAGGCTTGGATGGAATGAGGCAAAATCTGCATCAGTTCCATCATCATCTCTGTATTTTCTTTTTGCTCTCGATGCTCTGCCTTTTCGGACGGCGTCATCTTGGAAATCGGCTTGTTCGACAATGCTCCGGCGAGCACCTTACGCTGGAGAGTCGGGAGCTTCCAAGCTCCCTTGAGCATCGTCAGGTCGAGGATGCTCAGATAACCCTTGCAAAGAACGAATTGTCCCAACTGCGCAGCCGTAACTCTGCGCTGAAGCATGTCTCGATCGCTCAAAAAGTCTAAAAAAGCCCGTGCGTTGGCCCAATAAGGATCGAACACTCGAGAGTAGCCTTCGACCATGCTCAATGACGTTTCTAGACTTCCTTGAAAGCCACCAGCCGCAACACCGAGGTTGCCTTTTAAATCACTTTTGCTGGCTTCATTCTTTCCTCGCGAAGCGTCCTTCGATCGCGTCAGTTGCTGAAGGTGCCCATCACCCTCAAACTGCGAAAGAAATGAGCCGATCCGGCGGCTATCATGGTATAGGAAATCAAGGACGAAATCGGTGTTTGAAATTTCGTCCGCCTCGCCGGATGTCTCGAAGGTGCTCTTCTGCATCGTATTCGATCTTCTCCGCTTCCTTCACCACCCGCTCTTGGGTGTCGGCGAGCCGCTTTGGGACAGTCTGCAATAGTTGCCCCGCATGATCGAAAGCGGAACCCGCAGAATTGTTGTCCGATTTGTGCTTCTTGGTCAACTGACCGGTCCTGTTTTCAGCGCATGAACCTGCGTCATGATCTATGGCACCCTATCTCTGCTGACCATAACAGTCTACGCGCGCATTGAATATCTGTCCTGAGGTAAAGCATCGACCGCCCGACTGTTTCCCCGGCGAGACAGGAATGGGCGCCAGAATTTCCCGCAACAAATACGAAATTGCTTGGGCCGCATTCTCCCTCAGCTTTGGCCAGCTAGCGGGCAAATTCGGCTTGCATTTATGATCCAAATAGGTTATCAGCGCAGGGGCGAATATCGGCGGTCACATCACATGACGAACCAAAAAGGCTCCGGCCTGATCGACGGCTATCGCGTGCGGCACGACGGGTGGACGCCGGCGCGGCAGCGGACGTTTTTGCGGGCGCTCTCCGAAACCGGGTGCGTGCGCGATGCCTGTGCTCGGGCGGGGATTTCGAATGCCTCGGCCTATCGGATGAAGAAGCGCTCCGCGCCCTTCTCCCGCGCCTGGGATCGGGCGCTCGCCAAGGCGATGCCGACGATCGAGCAGGCCGCCTATGAGCGTGCCGTGATCGGCTGGGAGGAGCCGATCGTGCAGGGCGGCAAGGTGGTGGCGAGCAAGCGGCGCTATTCGGATTCGCTGCTGCGGCTGCTGCTCCAGCGCGGCTTCACCGGCGATGGCGGGACGAAAGCGCAGGCGAAGGACGCGGCGAGCGACGTCCCGGCGATGAACTGGCCGCCGAAGCCGGGCGAATCGCGGGGCACGCGGATCGTCGTCAACGTCTCGCAGGAGGAGACCGACCGCGCGCTGGAAGCGAAGCTCAACGCGGTCGAGCGGCGGCTCAAGCGCGAGGCCGCCGCAGCCGGCGACGCCAAACCCTAGCGCGCCACCACATGATGATGCCGGTGACCGCCAGCAGCGCGGGGATGATGCCGGCGACGAAGATGATCGCCTGCCACAGCGGGCCCATGCCCTCGCCATCATGGATGCGGCGCATCAGCCCGGACAGGCCGGGGCCGCCGTGCGGCCGGGCGGGCGCGGCGGCGATCGCGCCGCTGGCGTCGTCCAGCATCAGCGTGGAGCCGGCGGTGGCGATCGTCCATCGCGGGTGCTTCGCGTCGGTCGGCCAGGCGAGCGACTCGACCGGCGAGGGCGTGGCGCGGCGAGCGGCATCGAGCGCGGCCTGCGGCGTCATCCGCGTCTCGGCGATCGGCGCGCCACCCCGGAAACGCGGGGGGCCGCGGTCGGCTCGGCCGGGCGAAAACACGCCGGGGAAGGATATCCACGCGCCGGTGAGCGACAGGACGAACAGCGGCAGCGCGATCCAGAAGCCGGTGAGGTGATGCAGGTTGGTGTCTAAATTGCGGTGGCGGCGCCAGCGCAGGCCCCTCGTCCAGCGCGCGGTGGTCGGCCACCACAGCCAGATGCCGGTGAAGCAGGACAGCATCATCGCGACGCCGATCCAGCCGACGATCGTGCGGCCGACGCCGGGGACGAGCAGGCTGCCGTGGAGCCGGTGGATGACGCGCAAGGCGCCCGAGCGGCTGTCGGCGACGGCGAGGACGCGCGCGCTCGGCGGATCGAGCCAGACCGCGGTGCGCGGCGGCGGGCCGGGGCGGCTGCCGGCGCCGGGGGTGCTCGCCTGGACGATGACGGGGCCGGCGCCGTGCGGCAGCGCGAGGCTGGCGATCGCGGCGCCGGGGGGCAGCGCCGCGCGGGCGGCGGCGAGATAGCGCGCGACGGGGAGCTGCGCGGTGCCGGTGGTGGCGTAGCGCGCGGGGTTGAGCAGACGGTCGACCGGCTTGTCCCAGACGAGCAGCGCGCCCGAGAGCGAGAGCGGGATGATGAGGATCGCGAGCGCGAGGCCGATCCACTTGTGCACCTGAAACCAGGCGCGGCGGAGCTGGAGCTTGGTCATGCGCAGGGGCCCTCAGCAATCCGCCCAGCGGCGGAGGAGGTTGTGGTAGACGCCGGTGAGGCGGACGACGGCGGGATCGGCCTGGCCGGCGGTGGCGGCGACCTGCTGCACCGCGCCGTCGAGCTCGAACAGCAGGCGGCGGGCGGCATCGTCACGCACCATCGACTGAATCCAGAAGAAGGCGGCGGTGCGCTGGCCCCGCGTCACCGGCTCGACGCGGTGGATGCTCGAGGCGGGGTAGACGACCAGGTGGCCGGCGGGGAGCTTGACGCGCTGCTCGCCGAACGTGTCTTCGACGACCAGCTCGCCGCCGTCGTAGCTGTCCGGCTCTTCGAGGAACAGGGTGGCGGAGAGATCGGCGCGGACGCGGAAATCGCTGCCGCGGCGGATGCGCACCGCGGTATCGACATGCGCGCCGAACGCCTCGCCGCCGGCATAGCGGTTGAACAGCGGCGGGAAGACCTTGAGCGGCAGCGCGGCGGCGACGAACAGCGGCGCGCGGGCGAGCGCGTCGAGGATCAGGGCGCCGGCGGCGCGGGCGGCGTCGGACTCTTCGGGAAGCTGGCGGTTGCGCTTGGCGAGCGCGGACTGGTGGCCCGAGGTGGCGTTGCCGTCTGCCCAGTCGGCGGCGTCGATCGTCGTGCGGACGCGGGCGAGCTCCTCGGGCGAGAGGATGTCGGGGATCGCGATCAGCATGACGCCGCCCGCCGCATCGCCTGACGCCCGCGCGTCGCGAAGCCGGGAATGCCGCACGTCGCGAGCCAGGCGCAGGCCTTGTCGACGAACGCGGCGGTGCCGGTTTCGCCGGCGCGGGCGAGCCAGCCGAGCGCCTCGTCGATGCGGCCCTTCTCGCCCAGCATGCGGGCGTGGTTGAAGCAGCCGCGGAAATCGCCGCCGCGCGCGGCGCGGGCGTAGAGCCGCGCGGCCTGCGCCATGTCGCGCGGGACGACCCAGCCGTCCTCATGGAAGCTGCCGAGGAAGTTGATCGCCTTGGCATTGCCGAGCTGCGCGGCGCGTTCGAGCCAGTCGAGCGCGGCGGCCTTGTCCTCGGGCACGCCCTGGCCGAGCGCGAGCAGGGTCGCATAATTATACATCGCCCAATCGAGCCCCTGTTCGGCGGCGAGGCGGAAGCACTCGGCCGCGCGATCCTTCATCACCGGCGTGCCCCAGCCGAGATCGTAGCAGCGCCCGACCATGTTGAGCGCCATGACGTGACGCTGCGCGGCGGCGCGCCTGAACCAGCCGAGCGCGGCGCCTTCGTTTCGCGCGACGCCATGGCCGTCGAGCAGCATCTGGCCATAGACCGCCTGCGCCTCGGCGAGCCCCGCCTCGGCCGCGGCGCGGACGAACGCCGCCCGCTCTGCCGGCGGCGCGGCGAGACGGGCGGCGACCTCATCGGCCGAGAGGGCGAGAACGTCCTCGCTCAAAACGTGACCTCGATCGTGCCGAACACGGTACGGCCGGGCGCGATGGTGGCGTAATGCGAGGCATAGGCCTGGGTGAAATAGACCTTGTCGGTCAGGTTCTGCGCATTGACGCTGAGGCCGATGTGATCGGTGAGCTGATAGGCGGCGCGCGCATCGAAGCGCCAATAGCCGGGGATTTCGCGAAACAGCGTCTGGGTCGCGGGGTGGATCGTGACGACGCCAGCCGCATCCTGCGTCGCGCTGGGGTTGCTGGCATAGCCGCCATATTGCTTGCCGGTGTAGAAAGCGCCGCCGCCGATCTGGAAACGCTTGGTCGCTTGCAGCGTCGTCCACAAGGTGAAGCTGTTCTTCGCGGTGTTGGGCGCCTGCTTGCCGGTGGTGACCGACGGCACCAGCACCGTCTGCGCCGCCTGGTCGCCGACCGCCGCCGCCGTCAGTACGGTAAAGCCGCCATCGCTGATGACCGGATCGAGATAGGTATAGCCGCCGAACACGCTCCAGCCCGGCAGGATCTCGCCATTGGCGGTCAGCTCGATGCCGCGGATGCGCGTCTCGCCGATATAATCGACATTACCGTCGGCGCCGGTGACGCGGGCGTTCTTGGTTTCGGTCTGGAAGGCGGCAGCGGTGAGCGCGAGGCGTTCGTGGAACAGGTTGGCCTTGGC
Organism: Hephaestia mangrovi; assembly: GCF_019880555.1. Classification (GTDB taxonomy): domain Bacteria; phylum Pseudomonadota; class Alphaproteobacteria; order Sphingomonadales; family Sphingomonadaceae; genus Sphingomonas; species Sphingomonas mangrovi. Next base: position 412,723 of record NZ_JAINVU010000003.1, read on the forward strand.
GCCGACCTCGTAGGATCTGGTCTTCTGCGGCTTCAGATCGTTGACGTCGATCGCGGCCTGGCCGCGGCCCGGGGTCAGCGCATTATCCTCGCGCCCCTCGCCGAGCAGACTGTTGGGCGGCGTCGCGGCGGTGGCGTAGGAGGCATAGAGGCTGACATCGCGGGCCGGCTTGTAGACGAGGCCCGCCTGCCAGTTGAAAAGATCGTCGCTGCGCTTGAGCGAGGTCGCCGGCGTGCCGGCGGTCTGCTTCGTTTCGAAATGATCGTAGCGCGCGCCGAGATTGAGGATCAGCTGCGGGATCAGCGTGATCGAATCGAAGGCATAGGCCGCCAGCGTGTGCGCATCGTTCTGCGTTTCGCTGGCCGGGCCGTTCCTGACGATCGGGGCGGGATTGCCCGAGGCATCGCGATTGACCCAGTTCGCACGGGGATCGGGATCGAACAGGCTGGTGCAATAGCCCGCAGCGATGTCGTCGGCGGTGCAGCCGACCGACGCGCTCTGCCCCGACGTGGGGGCATAGGAGCCCTTGCGCGCCTGCTCCCATGAAATCTCGGTGCCGATCGCGAAGCTGTGCTCGACGCTACCGGTCTTGACCTTGCCGAACAGATCGGTCTGATCGACCACGCTCTCGTCATAGCCGTAGCGCGACTTGGCGGCATGCCAGACATAGCCGCCCGCGGTCGCCGGATCGGACAGATCGGTGCCGTAGACATTGCCGCGGCTGTCATCGGGCACGGTGAAGATGAAGGATTGCCGGTTGTGCGACCAGCGCGCGGTATTGCGCAGCGTAATGCCGCCGAAATCGTGCTCAACGCGGATCGTGCCCTGATCGGTGGTGGTGTCGCGGAAATCGCGCTTCGCGAGGCCGTAATAGGAATCGCGCGAGACATGGCCGGTCTCGCCGGAGATCAGCGTGACGTCCCCGATCGCGGGGCGGGTGTGGATGTCGCCGGTGCCCGGCGCGTTGCTGGTGACGTAAAGATAGGGGATGCCGCTATCGGGCAATTCGTGCGTGGTGAGGTGATAATAAGCCACCGTGAGGCGCGTCGGCGTGCCGAGGCCGAGCGAGATCGACGGCGCGACGCCCCAGCGCTTCTGCCAGATCGCATCGCGGCCGGCGACGTCCTGATCGTGCGCCATGCCTTCGATACGGACGGCGATCGTGTCGGTGAGCTTGCGGTTCACGTCGAATGTGCCGCGCTTGTAATCGGCATTGCCGTAGCTGAGATCGACGGTGCCGAAATCGGCCAGCTCGGGCAGTTTCGAGATGACGTTGATCGAGCCGCCGGCCGAGCCGCGCCCGCCGAGCGTCGAATCCGAGCCGCGCACGATCTGCACCGACTCGACCGCGAACACCTCGCGGGTCTGCGATGCGGGATCGCGGACGCCATCGACGAAGGTCGAGCCCTGGCTGTCGAAGCCGCGGATGAACGGGCGATCACCGATCGGGTTGCCGCCCTCCGCCGCGCCGAAGGTGATGCCGGGGATGGTGCGCAGCGCATCGGCGAGCGTCGACGCGCCGGTTTCCTTGATGACCTTTTCCGGCAGGACGACGACCGAGCGCGGGGTATCGATCGGCCTGGCGACATCCTTGGCGCCGCGGCGATCGCGCTGGCCGTTGACCAGGATGTCCTCGCGGGCCTGCACCTGGCCGGGATCGTTGGCCGCGGGATCGGCCGGCACCGGCGCCGGGCTCTCGCCGAATGCCGGCCCCGAGACGAACGCGCCGACGCAGCCCAGCGCGAGAAAGGCGGGCGTGGCGGCGGCACGCGGACGAGCGGCGGCGGGCGATGGCATGGTGATTGTCCCCTTCGATTAGCGTGATCGAAAGGGCTGCTATTGAGAGTCGATCGCAGTGTCAACGCTATTGCGAATAATTCTCATGTCTGGTGCCGAGCAGCCAGGTGCGCAGTGCCGAGGCGAGGTTGGGCGGCGGATCGGCGAGGATGCGCAAGGCATCGATCTCCGCGACCAGCGCGTTGAGTGGCAGGCCGCGCGCCGCGGCGGCCGCTTCGAGCGCCCGCCAGAACACGGGCTCGAGGCTGATCGACGTCTCATGCCCGGCGATCGTCACCGATCGCTTGACCGGCCCGAGAAAGCCGCCGGGCGGCGGAACGATCGCCGGCGTGCTCATGCAGCGAACGGGCGGGACTGTGGAAGCGGCGGCGCTGACGACATGGCGCAGACTTAGCCGCTGGGCGGGGTGGAGCAAGGATTATGCGCGTGGCGGGGATTGGGTGGGAAGTGCCCGGTCAGGTCTTGGCGCTCGGTCCGGCTGAAGCGGCCGTTCCGCGTAAACCCGTACTCTGACTGGAGCCGACCCAGGCGCGGCCATTCCGCGGGCCATGTGCCGATTCCTCAGGCTCAGCACGCGCGAGTAGCGGTATGGTCGTATGTGCGCGCCGCTCGCGGTCGAGCAAGCGCGGCCCTATGTCGGACGCCCTTCGTCATATCGGCGTCGGCTTTCCTGGATCGTGGCAAGGTTGTCGATCGACCATTCGGCGAGCTGCCGGAGCGTGCTGGACAGTGATCGCCCCAGATCGGTCAACGTATAGCTGACTTGGGGCGGCGTGGTGGGCACGACAGTCCGTGTCACCAAGCCATCCCGTTCCAGCGTCTTGAGCGTCGATGTGAGCATCTGCTGGGAGATGCCACCGACCTTGCGCTTCAGCTCGCTGAAGCGGTGCGGCCGTTCTCGGACGGCGACGATGACAAGGACCGACCATTTGTCGCCGACCCGGCTGAGAACCTCACTGACGGCACGGCAACTATTCTGTTCAGCGAGCGGAGCGGTCCTGCCCATGTGACCATGTCCTGAAATTATGCGTTCTTGTGAGGTCTTCTCCTGTCTCATAATTGGAGCTGGTCAGCAATCCAGACCACATAATCACGCCTTCGAAACGGCGTGGGGAGACCAAAAATGCGCCTGTATTTCTATCCCGCAGCGTGCAGCATCGCCGATCACATCGCCTTGATCGAAGCCGATCTGCCATACGATCTCATGCCGATCGACCGCGACAAGCGTACACGTGACGGTAGAGACTATCTGGCGATCAACCCACGCGGTTTCGTGCCCGCCCTGGAATTGGACGATGGTTCGATCCTAACCGAGAATCTCGCGATCCTCGCTCATATCGCGGATCACAGCGGCAAATTGCTTCCGGAGGACGCGCTGGGGCGAAGCCGGGCATTGGAGGCTCTGTCCTACATGGCAACGACTATTCATGGCGGCCTCGGGCCGTTCTTCAAGAGAGCGGCCGAAGCGGAGCAGACGACGGCGCGCAATGCCCTCACGAAGGCGTTCGCCTTTCTGGACGAACAGATGGGAGAAAAGCCGTTCCTTCTCGGCCAGTCGATCTCGATAGCCGATCCCTATCTGTACTGGTGCCTGCTCGCGGCGGCGCAATTCGAGATCGCGACGCCCGCGCGTCTCCAGGTTTTTTTCGAGCGGATGAACCACAGGCCGTCCGTCGTGCGCGCCCGTGCCGAAGAGGGGTTGGCGCCGGCAAAATGATCGGTCGCGGCCGGGGATACGGACGCCGGGCGACGCGAACGCTTCAACGACGTTTTGCTTCGCCCACGACGGGAAGCGGTCGGGCGGCAAAGTCCCAGCCGCAGACCGTCGCGCAGGTCGCCTCGACGAATTGGAATGGGACGCTAGCAACCACTGCCGGCCAGAAACCCGGCCGTGGTCACCAAGCCCCGGATCAATCCAACTGTGCCCTGACGAACCGACGAATGTCCGCCTCGAGTTCCCGATCTTCCGGCGTTCCACCCATGAAGCCGCCGTGGGGCATGGCCTCGAAGACGTGCAATTCGGCCTCGACGCCCGCCTGCCGCAGCGCCCGGTGCATTCTGACCGTGTTCGACAGGAACAGATCGCGCGTCCCCGTCTGCAAGAAGGTCGGCGGAAAGGAGCGCAGGTCGCCGAACAGCGGTGACAAATAAGGATCAGCGAGGTCCGCCCCGCCCGCATAGAGCAGGTTGTTCGATCGCAGCGGGCGAGGGAGCACCAGATCGATCATCCGATTGGTCTGGAAGCTGTCACCGGATTCGGTCAGATCGACCTGCGGCGACAGCAGGACGAGGCCTGCTGGCATCGGCAGCCCTTCATCCTTCGCCCGCAGCAGCATCGCCGCGGCGAGATTTCCCCCCGCCGATCGCCCGCAAATGACGATACGATCGGGCGCGTGGCGGCCCAGAACGAAGCGATATGCAGCCATGCAATCGTCAAGCGCTGCCGGATAGGGATATTCGGGCGGCATCCGGTAATCGACGCCGTAACATCGCACGGCGTGCTGATCGGCTTGCCGGCATGCGCCGATCCGGCAGGCCTCACCGCCCCCGACCACCAGCGCCCCGCCATGCAGATCGATCAGGGCGCCGCGTTGATCGAACGGCGCCGGCGGTGTCGCGAGGTAGATTGTCGTTTGCTCGACCGCAATCGTTTCGGCAGCGGCGCGCAGCGTGCCGGCCAGCCCTTTGACGGCGGCGGCGTAATGCGCGTCTGCCGCGGCTTTGAGCGCCATCCAGCCCGCGACATCGTCCGGGGCCGGGATGGCGTGGCGCGCGTTTGCCGGCACGCCGGTGTCGTCGACGAGACGAGCAAGCGCCGCCCGCGCCTCGGCGCTGATCGAGCGAGGCACGGCGATGGTCCGCGCCGGTATCGTCACGCCGCGATCGGGATCTTCCATTTTAACTTCCACCTTGGTTCGACCATCTGCGGTCCAGCGCACCCTTTGGGTAAGATGCCGTCCGCCGCGGCCCCGACATGACAGCGCCGCCCTATCCCTCTCCGGCCAGCCACGCCTCCGCTTCGGCCATCGTCGTGAACACGCGCAGCCGGGGGTGGGCCAACGTTCGTTCGGCCTGCGCCTTGTTGAGCAGGCTGCCGACGACCACGGCGGCGCGGCCGCTGGTCAGCGCCATGCCGCCGCGCATGATGTTGGCGAGCAGATCGGCGACGTCATTGGCCTGGACCGGAAAATCGAACGATTCGACGAGCGCGTTGAAATCGTCGCGAATCGCGCGGGCTTCCATCGCCTTGCGCCCCACTTCCCTGGCCAGCGGGGCGACGTCCTCCGGCTTCCAGAATCCCCTGACGCTGATCTTCAGGCAATTGGCGCCGGGATCGTAATGGACGCTGAACATCTGCCCTCGATGATCGGCCGGCCGCGGCCGGGGATCAGTAGACGCGCTTCTTCGGCTTGATGTAATCGGCCTCGTCGGTGAGCGTGTAATCATGCACCGGGCGATAGTCGATCTTGACCTCGCCGCCCTTGCCGCCCCAGCCGTCGAAGGTCGTCACGGTGTGCTTCATCCAATGCGCGTCGTCACGCTCGGGGAAATCCTCGTGCATGTGCGCGCCGCGGCTTTCCTTGCGGTTTTCCGCCGAGCGCATCGTCACCATCGCCTGGCCGATGAGATTGTCGAGCTCGAGCGTCTCGACCAGATCGGTGTTCCAGATGAGGCTGCGGTCGGTGACGTGAATGTCCTCCATCCGCTTGTAGACCTTGCCGATTTCTTCGACGCCTTCGCTCAAGAGCTTGGAATCGCGGAACACCGCGGCGTGGCGTTGCATCGTCTTCTGCATCTGCAGGCGCACCTCGGCGGTCGGCGAGCCGCCGCTGGCGTTGCGGAAGTGATCGAGACGGCCGAGCGCCATGTCCTCGGAGCCCTTGGGCAGCGGATCGTGCGCGGTGCCGGGCTTGACCAGCTCGGCGATGCGCATGCCGGTGGCACGGCCGAACACGACGAGATCGATCAGCGAGTTCGAGCCCAGGCGGTTGGCGCCATGCACCGAGACGCACGCCGCCTCGCCGACCGCGAACAGGCCGGGGACGACCGCATCGGGATCGCCGTCCTTCGTGTTGACGACCTCGCCGTGATAGTTCGTCGGGATGCCGCCCATGTTGTAATGCACCGTCGGCACCACCGGCAGCGGCTGGCGGGTGAGATCGACATTGGCGAAGATCTTGCCGGTCTCGGTAATGCCGGGCAGCCGCTCGTGCAGCACCTTGGGATCGATATGATCGAGGTGCAGGAAGATGTGATCCTTGTCCTTGCCGACGCCGCGGCCTTCGCGGATTTCCATGGCCATCGAGCGCGAAACCACGTCGCGGCTGGCGAGATCCTTGGCCGAGGGGGCGTAGCGCTCCATGAACCGCTCGCCTTCGGAATTGGTCAGATACCCGCCCTCGCCGCGCGCGCCCTCGGTGATGAGGACGCCGGCGCCGTAGATCCCGGTCGGGTGGAACTGGACGAACTCCATGTCCTGCAGGTTGAGGCCGGCGCGCAGCACCATGCCGTTGCCGTCGCCGGTGCAGGTGTGCGCCGAGGTCGCCGAGAAATAGACGCGGCCGTAGCCGCCGGTCGCGAGCACGACGGAGTGCGAGCGGAAGCGGTGGATCGAGCCGTCTTCCAGGCACAGTGCGATCACGCCGCGGCAGGCGCCGTTCTCCATGATGAGATCGAGCGCGAAATATTCGATGTAGAAATCGGCGTCGTATTTCAGGCTCTGCTGGTAGAGCGCATGGAGCATCGCATGGCCGGTGCGATCGGCGGCGGCGCAAGTGCGCTGCACCGGGGGGCCCTCGCCCATATTCTGCATGTGACCGCCGAACGGACGTTGGTAGATCGTGCCATTGTCGTTGCGGCTGAACGGCACGCCGGCATGTTCGAGCTCATAGACCGCGGCGGGCGCCTCGCGGACCATGTATTCGATCGCATCCTGGTCGCCGAGCCAGTCGGAGCCCTTCACCGTGTCGTACATGTGCCACGACCAGTGATCGGGCGTGTTGTTGCCGAGGCTCGCGGCGATGCCGCCCTGGGCGGCGACGGTGTGGCTGCGGGTCGGGAACACCTTGGTGATGCAGGCGGTCTTGAGGCCCTTTTCGGCGATCCCCATCGTCGCGCGCAGCCCCGATCCGCCGGCCCCGACGACCACCGCGTCATAGGTGTGGTCGATGATCTTGTAGGCATCAGCCATTATGCAGCGGCTCCAGCGGAAAAGGCGATCGAGAAGATCGAGAACAGGGCGATGGCGCCAGCGACGAGAGTGAAGGCGTTGAGGAGCACGATCCAGGCGATGCGGCCGGGGCCGTGGCTGTAATCCTCGATCGCCACCTGCAGGCCGAGGCGGAAATGATAGAACACGCTGAGCACCAGCAACGCGAGCGGGATCGCGACCCAGAAGGACGAGATCCACGCCGTCAGCGTGGCATGGTCATAACCGGGCAGCCGCGCGATCGAGACGACGAACCAGAGCACGAGCAGCAGGTTGCCGCCCGCGGTCAGCCGCTGGTGCCACCAGTGATGCGTGCCTTCGTGCGCGGGGCCGAGCCCGCGAACCTGGCCGAGAGGGGTGCCGTTGCCCATGATTATTTCCCCACCAGCAGATAGGCCCAGAAGGCGATGGTCGCGAGGATCGAAAAGACCAGCGTCAGGATCGCGAACGCCTTGTTCGTCTTGAGCTCGAAGCCGGCGCCGGTATCGAGCACGAGGTGGCGGATGCCGCTCGCCATGTGCTGGAAGAACGCCCAGCTGACGCCGATGCCGATGATATAGCCGAGGATGTTGAGCCCACCGCCCGACACGGTGAAGGTATCGACGAACCCGGCATAGGTCGCCTCGCCTCCGGCCAGCGCGGCGAGCCACCAGACGAACACGATGGTGCCGACTACCGCCATGCCGTCTCCGGTCGCGCGGTGGAGGATCGAGACGAGCATGTGCGGGCCCCATTTCCACGCGGTGAGATGGGGCGAGAGCGGGCGTGTTCGGACGGGCTGGCTGGCCAAGGCATGATCCTCGATCAAAGAGACAGGCGACCTATTAGTCCTCGCCGCGCCCGATGCAAGCCGAGCGACGAGCGATCGCCTGATTCCCGCGCGATCATCGACCCATCTAAAACCGCTCTAACTCCGCGTTAACCAGAGCGGCCTAAGTCTTGCCGGGTAAATCGCCGGCATGCCGGCCCGCTGCGCTTTTGGGGGACGCACGTGACCAAGACCGACTTGCCTGCACCCGGTGTGCTTGCTGCCAACGTGGACCTCGACACCCGGCTGCGCGTGTTCGACCGGGATGCTGCGCTGGCCGACACCAGCCGCGAGATCTGGGCGATCATCGAGCCCGATATCCACGCCATTTCCAAGGCTTATTGGGAGCAATGGCTGCGCTGCTTCGCCGACGACCGGGTCTGGGCGCCGCAGGAAACCGACAAGATGATCGATCTGGGCGTCACCTTCCTGCGCCAAAGGTTCCTGGAGACCGCGAAGCGCGGCTGGATCGAATCGATCGAGCGATCGGTGGCCGCCGCCTATGTCGCCGACGTGTCGCCGATGGCGCTGTTGTCGATGATCAACGCCAGCGACCGCGCGGCGCTCGATTCGCTGATGACGCGCGTGTCGCGCGACGAAGCGCGGTTGCCGCAGATGATCGACGTGCTGATGCGGCTTTCCGCGCTGGAAGGCGAAATCACCGTCGCGCTGTACAATGCCTATCGCGAGCACAGCGCCGGGGTAGCGCGCGACCGGCTGACCGCCGAATTCCGCGACGGGATCGCCGCGATGGTCGAAACCGCGCTGACCGAGGGCGGCACGCTGCGCGAACAGGGCGGCAAGGCATCGGTGCTGGCGCGCGGGATGCTGGGCAAGGCGAGCGAAGTAGCGGCGGCGGCCGAGCAATCGGCGGTGGCGATGCGCGAGGCGGCCCAGACCGCGGCCGGGCTGATCCGCGCGATCGAGGATGCGCGGGCCGAAGTCGAAGCGGCGGCCGAGATCGCCACCCGGGCATCGAGCCAGGCAGGCGCCGCGGTCGGCATGTCGGCGACGCTTTCCGATCATGCCAAATCGATCGAATCGATCCTGGGCCTGATCCGCGACATTGCCGGGCAGACCAACCTGCTGGCCCTCAACGCGACGATCGAGGCCGCGCGCGCCGGCGATGCCGGACGCGGCTTCGCGGTGGTGGCGCAGGAAGTGAAGAGCCTAGCCAACCAGACCGCGCGCGCCACCGACGACATCGCTGCCAAGATCGCCGCGATCCAATCCGCCACGCATTCGACGGTCGAAACCAACGCCTCGATCCGCGACACCGTCGACGAGGTTCAGGAATCGGCCAACCGCATCCGCCAGGCGATGGAAGTCCAGGCGCAGACCGTCACCGCGATCACCGCCGCGGTCGACGAAACCGCGCTCGCCGCCGATTCCATGTCCAACACCATCGCCGCCATCCGCGAGGATACCGAAACCGTCGCTTCCGAAATCGATTCGGTCGGCGCCGGCTTCGATGCGCTCGACGGGCGGCTCGGCTCGCTAAAGCACAGCGCCAGCGACTTCGTCACGAAAGTCGCGGCATGACGACCAGGAGAGGGAAGACACCGGCATGGGGGCACCAACCGAGCTAAACGCGGCGCGCGAGGCAACGCTGAACGCGCTGACCGCCCGGCTGCGGTCGTACGATGCCGACGGCGCGCTGGCGCCGGCGTGCGCGACGATCTCGCGGTTGATCGATGGCCATTGCCAGGCGATCGCCGACGCGTTTCTCGAACGCTTTCTCGCCGATCCCGAGGTCCGCGCGTCAAGCGGGACGATGACGGGCGAGGCGCGCGCGCGGCAGCGCCGCGAGTCGGCCGACTATGTCCGCTACAAATATGCCGCACCGCTGAGCCGCGAATGGCTGTCGATGGCGCTGCGCAACGCCGCGCGCTGCCACAAAGCGGGCGTGCCGATCCACGCCTATCTCTCTGGCCTGTCGGTCGGCCATAGCAAGGTAGTCGAGGTGATCGAGGCGGCGCTGGGCGACGATGTCGCAACCGCATGCCAGCTCGCCGACGTGATCCAGCGGCTGGCGATGGTGGAGGCGGCGGTGATGGCCGAGCATTATGCGCAGCGCGACGAAGCGAAGCTGCGCCGCGAGCGCCACGCCCAGGCATCGGCGTTTCGCGAGTCGATCGGGGTGACGCTGGACGCGACCGCGCAGCTCGGCAGTCGCGCGCATACGCAGGCGGAAAATGCCGCCGGCGCGGCGCGCGGGATGCTGGGCAAGGCGAGCGAAGTAGCGGCGGCGGCCGAGCAATCGGCGGTGGCGATGCGCGAGGCAGCGCAGACCGCGGCCGGGCTGATCCGTGCGATCGAGGATGCGCGGGCCGAAGTCGAAGCGGCAGCCGAGATCGCCACCCGGGCATCGAGCCAGGCAGGCGCCGCGGTCGGCATGTCGGCGACGCTTTCCGATCATGCCAAATCGATCGAATCGATCCTGGGCCTGATCCGCGACATCGCCGGGCAGACCAACCTGCTGGCCCTCAACGCGACGATCGAGGCCGCGCGCGCCGGCGATGCCGGACGCGGCTTCGCGGTGGTGGCACAGGAAGTGAAGAGCCTCGCCAACCAGACCGCGCGCGCCACCGACGACATCGCCGCCAAGATCGCCGCGATCCAATCCGCCACGCATTCGACGGTCGAAACCAACGCCTCGATCCGCGACACCGTCGACGAGGTTCAGGAATCGGCCAACCGCATCCGCCAGGCGATGGAAGTCCAGGCGCAGACCGTCACCGCGATCACCGCCGCGGTCGACGAAACCGCGCTCGCCGCCGATTCCATGTCCAACACCATCGCCGCCATCCGCGAGGATACCGAAACCGTCGCCAGCGAGATCGGCACGCTCGAACGCGATTTCGGCGAGGTCGATCAGCGCCTCGCCGGCCTGCGCCACGCCGCCGACGATTTTTCGGACAGCGTCGCGGCCTGACCAAAAGCGGCGCTTCAGCCGTGAAACAGCTGGAAACGGTCCCCGGACGCTGGCGGAACCTGGAAGGTTCGGCGACCCGTTCGCCGGGGCGAACGGCGCGATTTTCGATACGGGCCGCTTAGCCGCCGAACAGCGTGGCCGGGCGGCCGGTCATGCCGGTTTCGACCTCGAACAGGGCCCCCGCCTCGGGCTCGCCCTGGCTATCGGTGCGCGCCGAAGTGACGAACAGGCGATCGAGCCGCTCGCCGGCGAAACAGGCGCTGGTAATATTGCGCGCGGGGAGATCGATCGAGCGATCGAGCTCGCCCTCGGGGGTGAAGCGGCTGATGCGGCCGCCGGCCCAATGCGCGATCCACAGGCCGCTTTGGCTGTCGGTGGTCATGCCGTCGGGATGGCCCCATTCGGGCTCGAAGCGGATGAAATCCTGCCGCTCGCCGAGCGAGCCGTCGTCATGCAGCGCGAAACGGTAGACGATGCGCTTGTCGCTGTCGGTATGATAAAGCCAGCGGCCGTCGACGCTGAACGTCGGACCGTTGGTGACGCCATAGCCATCATCATGCCGGCTGACCGCGAAATCGGGATCGAGCCGGTAGAGTGCGCCCTTCGAATCGGGATCGTCGTCGCTCTTGGTGCCGAGCCACAAGCGGCCGCGCGGATCGACCTTGGCGTCGTTGAGGCGATTGGCCGGACGATCGGGCTCGGGATCGAGCAACGGCGTGATCGCGAAGGGATCGAGCGTCAGCCGCGCGACGCCGCTGGCCAGGCCGATCAGGAAATCGTCGCGGCCGGCCTGCTCGACGATCCAGCCGATCTTCTCCGGCATGTCCCACGATCGCGTGGCGCCATCGGAGAGATCGAGCGACCATAGCCGCGGTGCCAGGATATCGACCCAGAAAAGCCGGTTGAGCCGCGCCACCCAGGTCGGCCCCTCGCCCAATTCGTCATGGCTCCCGCGCTCGATGATCCTGAATTGCGGCACTGGCCAGCCCTCCTTGAGTCGTATGATAAATATGCCGCCAATCTCTTAGTTGCCGAACGGCGTTCGGGGAAGGCGGCAGGGCCGACCGACCCTACCCCGCCGCCGCGGCCGGCGATGGCGCGTAGCGGGCGCCGAGAAAGGCGGCCTGCGTCGGCAGACGCGCGACACGCGCCGCCAAGCCGGCATCGAGATCGGCGAGCGCGCGGCGCAGTTGCTCGGGCGGCAGCGTGCGGGCGATGCGATGCCATGATGCCGGCTCGACACCCTGGCCGAACAACACCTGTGCCCAGGAATCGATCCGGAACAGATCGTCCTGATCCTGATAGGCGGCGGCGCTTTGGCGGAACAGCGCGATCCGCGCGGCCAGCGTATCGGGAATGTTCATCGCCGCGCGGCCGGGCCAGAAGGTGCCGTCGCGCTGGTTGAGATAATAATGCAGGATCACGAAATCGCGGACATGCTCCCATTCGGCGCGCGACTGGGCGTTGAAGCGATCGGCGAGCGCGGCGCACTCCCGCGCGAAGGGGAAACCGCGGATGAAGCGGGTGATGGCGATCATCACGAGGTGGATGCTGGTCGATTCGAGCGGCTCGACGAAGCCGGCGGCGAGGCCGAGCGCAAGGCAATTGCGGTGCCACGCCTGGCGCCGCATGCCGGTGGTGTAGCGCAGCAGGCGGGGCTCGAACAGCGGCGCGCCTTCGAGATCGGCGGCGAACTGCGCGCGCGCCTCGTCCTCGCTCATCTGCGCGCTCGAAAAGACGAAGCCATTGCCCATGCGGTGTTGCAACGGGATGCGCCAGCGCCAGCCGGCCCGATGCGCGATCGCGCGGGTATAAGGCGCGGGCGGCCCGACGAGCTCGGTCTGGACCGCGAGCGCGCTGTCGGTCGGAAGCCAGTGGCTCCAGTCCTCGAAGCCGGTTTCGAGCGCGCCTTCGATCAGCAGCGCGCGAAAGCCGGTGCAATCAATGAAGAAATCGCCCTCGATCCGGGCACCGGAGGCGAGCGTGAGCGCGGTGATGTCGCCGCCCTCGCCATCGCGCTCCACCGCGGCGATGCGACCCTCGACACGGCGTACGCCGGCCGGCTCGGCAAGGCCGCGCAGGAAGCGCGCATAGGCGGTCGCGTCGAGGTGATAGGCGTAGGCCAGCCCCGCCTCGGGATCGTTGGTGAAGCGGTTCTCGCGCGCCGCGCGCAGCTCGAACGAATAATCGCCGAAGCTGCCGCCGAAGCCCTGCGCGCGCGCCTCGAGCCAGAAATGCTGGAAATCGGCGAGAAACACCGACCGCCCGACCGAACCGAACGAGTGGAAATAATGATCGCCGTCGCGGCGCCAGTTCTCGAAGGAAATGCCGAGCTTGAACGTCGCGCCGGTGGCACGGACGAAGGCGTCCTCCTCGATCCCCGCGAAACTGTGAAAAGTGCGGATCGTGGGAATGGTCGATTCGCCGACGCCGACGGTGCCGATCTCGTCCGATTCGACCAGCGTGACATCGACCAGCGGGCCGAGTTGGCGGACCAGTGCGGTTGCGGCGAGCCAGCCGGCGGTGCCGCCGCCGGCCACCACCACGCGCTTGCGCGGGTTGGTCTCGGTCATCGGTTCAGTCTCCCCAGAATACGAGCGCGCAGGCGGCGGGCCGCCAATTCGTCGAGCGGGGCGAGCGGGCCGCGCGCGCCCTCCGGCAGATGCGCGGCGGGATCGCCCTCGCCGAACACATAGTAATCGAAGAGGCCGCGCCAGGCGGCTTTCTCGGCGGGCGGGCGATCACGCAGCGAAAGCAACGCGTGGAGCAGCGTCGTCGTCGGATCGTCGACAAAGGCCGGCACCGCGTCCCACCAGTAATTGACCAGCACGTTGAACGCGTCGAGCGCCTCGACATGGTGCCACCACAAGGCGGGATAGACGAGCACGTCGCCGGGCTCGAGCTCGGCCACCTCGGCGGCGGCGAGCGCATCGGCGAAGCGCGGATAGCGCGCCAGATCGGGTGCGGCGAAATCGACCATGCTGACGACCTGCCCACCCGGGGTCGGCTCGAGCGGGCCGGGATAGAGATTGGCGACCTGATCGGGCGGGAACAGGGTGAAGCGGCGGTGGCCGACCGCGCAGCACGCCGCGTTGTTCGACATGTCGTAATGCGCCGAGGCGATCGTGCGATTGCCGATCCAGATGCTCGCCAGCGGCGGGTATCGATCGAACGTATCGTCGGCCGGATGGAGGTCGTTGGCGGCGCGAAACCCAGGAAGCCAGGTGTCGATATCGGTCGAGCCGATGTAGAAGCTGGCCGGATCGTCAACGGCGATCGCGGCTTCGATCCGCGCCAGGAAATCGGCGAGGGGCGTGCGCTCGGCTGTGAAGTTCATGCCCGTCACATCGGCATTGTAATGGAAGCGACTGCGGATCGCCGGATCGCCGACATAGCCGGTGATCGGGCGGCCGACATCGAACGACAGGATATGGTCGATCGCCTCGCGCGGCGCGCGCAGGCCGGCCTCGACCAGCGGCCAATCCGAAACCGCGCGCTTGATGATTGCCGGCCGGTTGTCGGCGATCAGCGCCGCGAGGTCGATGGCGCCGCCGGAAATCTCGCGCGTGCGGCGCTCGATGCGGGGCGCCGGGGCGGTCACGGCGTGCCGACGTCGCGGCGCAGCTTTCGCTCGGCGAGCGCAGGCACGTTGCCAAGCGACGAACGCACCCAGATCGCCAGCCGTAGCATATCGCGCGCGTTGAGATCAGCCAGAGCGGCACCGTCGAGTGCGGCGAGGCGTTCGAGCGAGATGGTGTGGCAATCGGGCACGGTATAGCGCCGGCCGTCGCCGATCTCGACTTCGAGCGTGACCGGCTCGATCAGGCCATGCGTGGCAAACGCCGCGAACATCGCGCCTTCGGCCTGGCTGCCGATATAGATACGCTGCAACACCTCGGCGACGCTGTCGAGATAAGCGCTGTTGCCGCCATGAGGCTTGAAGATCTCGGCGCCATGCTCGCGCGAGACGCGTGGATGATCGGGGTCGATGTGGATCATAGGCTCGCCCGCCTCGCCCGGCGCCGGCGTGCCGATCGAGAAGGGGCCTCGGCTCATCACCGCCGGAATGGTGCGCGCATCCCAACGATCGCCATCGAGATAAAGATTCTCGCCCGATTCGAAGCCGAGCAGCACGGTCGCGCGAAAGACTCCCGCGGGATCGCGGCGGAAGACGATGGCATATTCGCGCTGCAGCGCCTCGAACTCGGTCGCGAAGACCGGCGCCTGGTTGACCGCGTCGCCATAGCGCGCGCCGCGATCGAGCACGACCTTGAGATCGGCGTGATCGACATTGTTGAGCAGGACAGGGCCGGACATCGCTCTCGCTATAGATTGTTTCGAGGCACCATAGACGAAGAAGGCCGCCCCGTTGAGCGGCCTTCTCCCTTTTTGCTTCTGACGCGCGTCAGAACTTGTAGCGCGCGCCGATCATGTAGCGAGCCGAACCTTCCGACAGATAGAAGGTATTCGACTTCTCGCGGCCATAGGTATGGACGCCTTCCTCGGTCAGGTTGACGCCTTCGAACGACACCGACATGTGCGGCGAGATGTCGTAGTTCAGGCTGAGGTCGAGCTGACCGTACGGCGCCGTGTAGACCGGGCTATGGTAGTTGTCGCGGTTGAGCTGGCTGAGGAATTTGCCGCGCCAGTTGTACGCGATGCGCGCCGAGAAGCCGTACTTGTCGTACATCAGCGTCGCGTTGGCGGTGTCCGACAAGCCGACCAGCGCGAACTGATCGACGCTCGGCGGCGCCGCCACGTCGATGCCGACGTCGCCACGAACCAGCGTATAGCTGCCCGAAACGCCGAAACCGGTATCGCCGAGGAAGTATTGGCCGGCGAATTCGAAGCCATGAATCTTGGCATCGCGGTTGTTGATCGGCGTGTTGACCGAGAAGTTGAACAACGGATCGTTGTTGTCAGCCGTGACGTCATACGCACCCAGGACCTGATCGACATAGCCCTGATCGAACGTGTGCGAAGTCGTATCGAAATGCGGCGCCAATTCGGCGTTGGTCGCTGCCACGTCACCGTTATTCTTGGTCAGGATCGCCGTATAGGTGAACAGGTTCACATCGGTGATCCCGGCGCCGAACGCCGATTGCAACTGCTCCTTCGCAGTGCCCGAACGCGTGCCGGCCTGACCCGAGGTCGGATCGCGCAGGCCGAACAGATTCTCGTTGACCAGCGTGTTGCCGATAAAGTTGTGCACCCATTTCTGGAAGAAGCCGACCGAGAAATAGACGTCACGGCGCGGATACCATTCGAGGCTGACGTCAATGTTGTCCGAATCAAGCGGGATCAAGCCGGTATTGTTGGAATTACCGCCAGCGATGCCGCCGAGCGCGGTGGGCCGCGGCGGGGTACCCACCGAGGTCGAGGCGAACAGGCTGCCATAAGGCGCCCGCGCGATCGTCTTGCTGTACGAGACGCGCGCCTTCAGTGTGCGGGTGATGTCGAACGCAATATCAACCGACGGCAGGAAGTTGTCGTAGCTGCCCTTGTTGGTGACGGCCTGTTGATCGGTCGAATAGCTGACCGAGAAATCATTGTCCGCGTTCCACACGATCGCTTGCGGGACCGTCTGGTAGGAAACCGCATAGACCTTCGTGTTCTCGTAGCGCACACCGGCGACGACGTTGGTCGGAATCCCGGCTACGTGGCCGTCCCAGGTACCCTGGACATAGGCCGCCCAGATCTTCTCACGAACGCGATTGTCGTTGTTGGCATCGATGAAATTCTCGTGATCGACGCCGTCGTTGGTGATCCCGATATAGTGATCGTAAAGCGCGTTATAGAGCTTCGTTGCGTCCTCGGTACGGAACGCGTTGAGCGTGTAGAAATCCGGGTTCGCGCTGTGATGGTCGAACTTGCAGACCGCGCAGAAGTTGAACACCTGCCCCGGCGCCACTGCCTCGATGTCGGGCGGCAGCGAGTTGCCCCAGTCACCAAGCACCTGGCGCGTATTATACTGCGTCTGACGCGTCTTGGTCTCGCGGTAATCGCCGCCCGCGTCGAAGCGCAGACCGCCACCGACTGCCCAGCCGGCATCGAGCCGCAGCTCCTTGATCCGCTGCGTCTGCGTCGAATCGAACTGACGCTGAACGGCACCCGACAGGTCGCCGAGATCCATGACGCCGTCGCAATTACCCTTGGTGAAGGCAACACCCTTCGGGGTCGAGCTTGCGTAGCAATCGTTGATCGCCTGCAATCCCTGCTGCGGGAAGCCGCCATCAGTGGTGTAAAGTGAGTGTTCGGCCACGACAGGCGTGTTGAACGCCACGGTAGTCGAGGTCTGCCCATTGGGATTGTCTGGCAGGCTTTCGGCCTTGCCAAAATGACCGTCAAGCGACAGCGTCAGGCTATCGGTCGGGTTCCACTTCACGTTGCCGCCGATATCGTAGAGGCGGTTCTTCTGGGCGCGATAGGCCTGTTCGAAGGCGGCATCCTTCACGCCGCTGATCACCTCATGGAGATATTGCGTCGTGGCGATACCGTTGCTGGCATCATCGAACGTCACTTCGTCGAACGGGCGATTGAACCAGTTCGACTGGGTCGAGCGGCGTTCGGATTCGCGCAGCTGCGCGTAGAGACCATCGACCGTGACGGTCAGCGAATCGGTCGGCCGGAACTGCAGCACCGCCTGGCCATTGATCCGCTCACGGCTCGCCTCGGAGAAGTGATAACGGCTGTCGTCGGGAACCGAGACGAGCACGTTGGGATCGGTCGGCACATTGTTGAGCTTGGTCGACGGCGTGACCGTGCCCGCGCCATCGCTGCTCGTATCGAGGAAGTGCGACAGCGTCATGATGTTCCAGCCGTTGTTGGCAACGCTGGGGAAGCTGAAATTGCGCTTCTGGTAGCTGCCGAACACCGACACGCCAATGCGCTGCTCGGGATCGCTCCAGCTCACGATGCCGGAGGCCTCGGGCGTGACCGCGGCACCGCACGAGATGCAGGCATCGGCCGAATTATCCCAATCGGCCTTGACCCCGATGCTGCCGGTCAGCCCAGGCTTGTGCGCATCGAGCGGGCGGTTGCTGACGACATTGATCGTCGCGCCGATGCCGCCGGAGGGAACCGCCGCGCGGCCGCTCTTGTAGACTTCGAGCGTCTTGACGCCTTCCGACGCCAGGTTGGCGAAATCGAACGAGCGACCGAAGCCGCCGGCACCGTCGCCACCCTGATCGCCGCCCACCGCGACGATATTCGATGTGGCGAGCTGGCGGCCGTTGAGCGTGACGAGGTTATATTGTGCGCCGAAGCCGCGCACCGTGACGGTCGAGCCTTCGCCGTTGATCCGGTCGATCGACACGCCCGGGATGCGCTGCAGCGATTCGGCGAGGTTCGTATTGGTGAATTTGCCGATATCCTCGGCGGAGATCGCGTCGACGATGCCGGTCGAATCGCGCTTGATCGCGATCGATCGCTCGAGCGAGGCGCGGATGCCGGTAACGACAATGTCCTGCGTCGCCTCGGGTGTCGATGCCGTGGCACCGACCTGCGGCGCCGCATCGGCCGGCGGCGCGGCGTCGGCGGTTTGCGCATAAGCAGCCGACGGCAGCGCCAGACCGGTTGCGATAGCGATAACAGAAGCCGAACGCACGAGACGCGGCGGCAAGGTAATCCCCCTCATAGCTCCTCCCTTCAGGTTCGGCCGACAGGGTGCGGCCGGGTGTTGTTAAAACAAGCGATTGTGATCCCGCTTGGCGCCATGCCTACGATTCCAGACAACGATGTCAACTTGAAACCGTGGCGTTACGCGGCGGGAATGGGTCGTAAACGTCCTATCGGCGCGCTTTTTCGGTAACGTGTTGCGGTAATGTGACGGTCTCACTGGCGATCGACGTCACCGCATCGGTGCCGAGCGTGAGGCGATAGGCGCCGCCGGGAAGCACCCACTTGCCATCACGCCAGGCGGCGATCGCGCGCGGATCGAGCGTCACCGTTACGCTTTTGCTCGTGTGCGACGCCAGTTTGACGCGCTGCCAGCCGACCAGCCGCGCGGGCGCGTCGCCCGCCGCCGCGTAAAGCTGCGGCAGCGCGACGCCGGCGCGATCGCCATCATTGCGCACCGTCACCGTTGCCGATGGCTGCGCACCGCCAGTGAAATGCGCGTCCGAATAGTTGAAGCGCGTATAGGTCAGCCCGTAACCGAACGGGAACAGGGGCTTTTCGCCCTGCCCGGCATACCAGCGATAACCGACATTGGCGCCTTCGTGATAATCGACCGGGAACGGCCTGAGCGCGCTCGTGTCGCCCGCACCGGCATTGCTCGCCGAATCGGGTCCGGCGCCGCCGGCGGGCGTGACGGGATGCGGGCGCGGCAATTGCGCTTCGCTGGCCGGGAAGGTCATCGGCAAGCGGCCGGCGAAATCGACCTCGCCGAACAGCAGCCGCGCGAGCGCCTGACCACCGCGCTGGCCGGGATACCAGGCCTCGACCACCGCCGGCACGCGATCGAGCCACGGCATCAGCGCCGGGCCGCCGGTTTCGAGCACGACGACGCTGTGCGGATTGGCGCCGGCCACCGCGTCGATCAGCCGATCCTGATTGTCGGGCAGCGCGAGCGTCTGGATATCCTCGGCCTCGGTGCGCCATTGCGTGGCGAAGACGATCGCGACATCGGCATTACGCGCTGCGGCCGCCGCGGCAACGGGGTCGTCGCCCGACACATAAGTAACCTCGGCGCCGGGCGCGAGCGCGCGGATCGCATCGAGCGGCGAGGAATCGTGCCAGGTGATCCGCGCGAATGAGGCGGCGGGGCCGCTTTTGAGCGGAATTTCGACCGGCACGCCGCCAACCGACCGGACCTGCGACGAGCCGCCGCCCGACAGCACGCCGACATCGGCATGACCGCCGATCAGCACGATCTTCCGGGCCGTCTTGGCCAGCGGCAGCACGCCGTCCGCGTTCTTGAGCAGCACTATGCCCTGCTCGGCAACCTGCTGCGCGACGGCGGCATGCGCGTCATAATCGATCGGCTGCGCGGTGGCCGGCGTCGGGTGGTCGTAAAGGCCGCTGGCGATCACGCCGGTGAGGATGCGCGTGACCATCTGATCGAGGCGCGCTTCGGGCACGCGCCCGGCGGCGATCGCTTCCGCCAGCGGCTTGCCGAAATAAATTTGCTTGTCGAGCTCCTGCCCCGATTCCTGATCGAGCCCGGCGAGCGCGGCCTTGTCAGTCGAATGCACACCGCCCCAATCGGACATTACCCAGCCGGGATAGTCCCATTGGTCGCGCAGCACCGTCGTCAGCAAATACTTGTTTTCGCAGTCCCAATCGCCATTGACGAGATTGTAGCCGCACATCACCGAACCGGGCTCGCCGGCATCGATGCCGATATGGAAAGCGCGCAGGTCGCTATCCTCGAGCGCGGCGCGATCGATCCGCGAATCGGCAAGCATGCGATCGGTTTCCTGCGCGTTGAGCGCATAATGCTTGATCGTCGAGACGATGTGGTTCGACTGTACGCCGCGGATATGCGCGCCGACCATCACGCCGGCGAGCAGCGGATCTTCACCGAGATATTCGAAATCGCGCCCGCCCCAGGCGTCACGCG
This sequence comes from Hephaestia mangrovi, assembly GCF_019880555.1. Taxonomy (GTDB): domain Bacteria; phylum Pseudomonadota; class Alphaproteobacteria; order Sphingomonadales; family Sphingomonadaceae; genus Sphingomonas; species Sphingomonas mangrovi. Next base: position 433,034 of record NZ_JAINVU010000003.1, read on the forward strand.
TGAGGTTGACGCCGCCGGCCAGCAGCACGTTGAAGGTCTTGGCGCGTGCCTCGGCACCGATCATCGCGCCGCCCCGATAGGCGAGATCGGGATCGAAGGTCGCGGCGGTGGCGAGGCTCGAGGGCAAGGCGGTGGCAACGTCGCCCTTGCGCTGCTCGACCTGATTGGCGACGCCGAGGCTCGCGTCGCTTTCACGCAGCGTGGGAATGCCGAGCCGGGGAACGCCGGGGATATAGCCGGCCGACGGGATCATGTCGGCGGGCGCCGGCTTCGTCATCGGCGGAAACAGGCCGTGGACATAACGCAGTTTCTCGTCGCGGGTCATCGCCTTGACCAGCGCAGCGGCACGATCGGCGGCGGGGCGCGACGTATCCTGCCAGACCGGCGCCGACTGACCGGCCTGAGCGGCAGTGGGTGCGACGAGCACCGCGCCCGCCAGCGCAGCGGCAACCAGCATCGCCGACGACACCGCATGCCGCTTATGTGCCCTGAACTGCCGCCCGCGATCGGCGGCCACGCCTGCTCCCCGCATCCCCTACCTCTTATTATGCCAATTGGTGAGCGCTAAATCGACAAGACCGACATCGTTGTCAACAGCGGATTTGCGCGATAGGAACGCCGAAACCAAAGCGGGAGAGGATAATGATTCAGATGGCGAGCGCGGCACGGATAGCGGCGGTGTCCGCGCTCTTGCTGGCGGGAAGCGCGCTGGCGCAGACCGCACCGCCGACACCCTCCACCCCCGCCAATATTGCGCATCCCGAGCAATGGCCGACCGTCGGATCGCCGGTGCCGCGCGATCCCGCGATCGAGGCGAAGATCACGCGGCTGATGGCGCGGATGTCGCTTGAACAGAAAGTCGGCCAGGTGGTGCAGGGCGACATCGCCTCGATCACCCCCGACGACGTGCGCAAATATCATCTCGGCTCGGTGTTCAACGGCGGCAATTCGGACCCGCATGGGCAGTATAACGCCCCCGCCAAGGACTGGCTGGCGCTCGCCGACGCCTTCTGGGACGCATCGACCAGCGACGACCCCAAGCTGCCGCGCATTCCCGCGATCTGGGGCATCGACGCGGTCCACGGCCATTCGAACATCGTCGGCGCGACGCTGTTTCCGCACAATGTCGGGCTGGGCGCGATGCGCGATCCGGCGCTGATGCGCAAGATCGGCGCGATCACCGCGATCGAAATGCGCGTGACCGGCATCGACTGGACCTTCGCGCCGACCATCGCGGTGGTCCGCGACGATCGCTGGGGCCGCACCTACGAGGGGTTTGGCGAAACCCCCGAGATCGCCGCCAGCTATGCCGGGCCGCTGGTCGAGGGATTGCAAGGCAAGGTCGGCTCCAAGGACTGGCTCAAAGGCCCGCACGTCATCGCCACCGCCAAGCATTTCCTGGGCGACGGCGGAACTAAGAACGGCAAGGACCAGGGCGACACGGAAGTCAGCGAGGCCGAGCTCCGCGATCTGTTCGCCCCGCCCTACGAAGCGGCGATCAAGGCCGGCGTGCAATCGATCATGGCGAGCTTTTCGAGCTGGAACGGCCGCAAGATGACCGGCAACGACAGCTTGCTGACCGGTGTGATCAAGCAGCACTGGGGATTCGATGGCTTCATCGTCGGCGACTGGAACGCGCACGGCCAGGTCGCTGGCTGCACCACCACCGATTGCCCGCAGGCAATCAACGCCGGCCTCGACATCTACATGGCGCCGGATAGCTGGAAGGGCATCTGGGAATCGACGCTCAGGGAAGTCAAATCGGGCGCGATCCCGATGAGCCGGCTGGACGATGCGGTGCGCCGCGTGCTGCGCGTCAAGTTCCGCGCCGGCATCTTCGACGCCAAGCGGCCGTCCGAACGCCCGTACGCCGGGCAATATGATCTGCTCGGCAGCCCCGCGCATCGCGCGGTGGCGCGCGAGGCGGTACGCGAATCGCTGGTGCTGCTGAAGAATGCAGGATCGACGCTGCCGCTGAAGCCCGGCGCGCGCATCCTCGTCGCCGGCGACGGCGCCGACAATATCGCCAAGCAGGCCGGCGGCTGGACGCTGACCTGGCAAGGCACCGGCACCAAGCCAAGCGATTTTCCGCACGCGACCTCGATCTGGCAGGGGATCGACGCGGAAGTGAAGGCAGCCGGCGGCACCGCGACGCTATCACTGGACGGCAAATATCAATCGAAGCCCGACGCCGCGATCGTGGTGTTCGGCGAGAACCCATATGCCGAATTCCAGGGCGACAAGAGCGACGTGGCGTTCGACGATCCCTCGCCGATCGATACGCTGGCGATGATGAAGCGGCTGAAGGCGGCGGGCGTGCCGGTGGTTGCGGTGTTCCTGTCCGGCCGACCGCTCTGGGTGAATCCCTATCTCAACGCCTCGGACGCATTCGTCGCGGCGTGGCTGCCGGGATCGGAAGGCGAAGGCGTTGCCGACATGCTGTTCGGCAAGCAGCAGTTTCGTGGCACCTTGCCCTACAGCTGGCCGCGCGCCACCGACCAGACGCCGCTCAACGTCGGCGACGCGCATTACGATCCGTTGTTCGCTTATGGCTATGGATTGAAGACCGGCGAGAAGGGCGACGTGCCGCACTTGCCCGAACAGCGCGCGTCGACCGACGGCGATCCGCGTACCCTGTTCATCCGCGGCCGCGCAACCAACGGCCGGCACCTGTTGCTGACGGCGGACGGCACCACGCCGCTTGCCGCGGGATCGGATCTGGTGACGGCCCACGCCGCCGACCGCAACGCGCAGGAGGATTCGATCCGGCTCGTCTGGAGCGGGGAAGGCAAAGCCACCGCGGCGCTCACCGGCCCGGCGACCGACCTCAGCCGCGAGAGCAATGGCGACGTCGCGGTGGTGGTCGACCTCAAGGTCGATGCCGGCCCGGTCGATGCGGTGCGCTTCGGCGCACTGCCGGTCACCGATCGCCTGCGCGCGCTTGCCGCATCGCATGACTGGGGACAGCTCGCGGTGCCGCTGCGCTGCATCGCCGGCGGCGACGCGGCGCACATCACGCAGCCGTTCGCGCTGACCACCGCCGGCCGACTCGACGTGACGATATCGTCGATCCGCCTCGCCTCGCCGGGCGACGGGCTGGTGGATTGCCGGTAGCCATCGCTCCCGTCACCCCGGACTTGTTCCAGGGTCGACCGTGCAACACGTCCGGCCGGCGCGACTGGACAAGTGGATGCCGGAATAAGTCCGGTATGACGAATGGGTGCGTGAACGCCCGGACCGATATCGCCCCGTTGCGCAGGGCGCGCGATCGGCTACAGTTCGCGCCTGTGACCACCATGCTGCCCGCCGATCCCGCCGAACAGCGCGCGCGGCGCCTGTTCCGGCTTTCGATCGGCATCTATTTCATGGGTGGGTTCCTCGTCTCGCTGGTCAGCCTGCTGGTGCCGCGATTGAAGTTGTTGATGGGGCTTGATTACTTCCGTGCCTCGCTGGTCCAGCTCGCGTTCCATTCGAGCTATCTGCTGTTCGCACTGCCGATCACCGCGATCCTCGTCAGGATCGGCTACATGCGGGGCATCTCGCTCGGCCTCGGGGTGATGGGGCTGGGCTGCCTGGCGCTGATCGCCGCGACAACAATGACCAATTACCCCGCCGTGCTGCTTGCCCTGCTGGCGCTGGCGGGCGGCATCACCTTCCTGCAGATCGCCGGCAATATCGTGATCGCCGTGGTCGAGCCCGGCAATCGCGCGATCCCGCGGATGACGCTGCTCCAGGGGTTCAATTCGATCGGCACGGTGCTCGCCCCGCTCGCCGGATCATCGTTCCTGCTCGCCGAGGACAGCGTGACCGGGCACGATCATTCGCTGATGCTGGCGGTGCCGTTCATCGCCTCGGCGCTGGTCGTCACCGTGCTGGCCTGGGGGTTCGCGCGCCATCGCGAGCTGCTCCGGCCGCTGCCCGCGCCGCGCCGCATCCCCCTGCACGAGCTCGGCGCAGTGCTGGCCGACCGGCGACTGCTGGCCGGAACCGTGGCGATGTTCGGCTATGTCGGCGCCGAGGTGACGATCGGCACCTATCTCGCCAATTATCTGGTGCGCGGCGACGTGCTGGGGCTCGCGCCGGTCGATGCCGGGCGGCTCGTCGCCCTCTATTGGGCCGGCGCGATGGTCGGGCGGTTCGCCGGCGCCATGGTGCTGTCGCGATGGGCACCGCCGCGCGTGCTTGTGGCGGCCGCGATCGGCGCGGCGATGCTGGTGCTCGCCGCGATGGGCGCGACCGGTACTGGCGGCGCCGTAGCGCTGATCGCGGTCGGGCTGTGCAATTCGATCATGTATCCGACGCTGTTCGCGCTATCGCTGCCCGATGACGAGACGCGCGCACCCTATGCCTCGATGGCACTGTGCATGGCGGTGGTGGGCGGCGCGGTGATCCCGGTCGTCACCGGCGCGATCGCCGATGCGCAAGGGCTGCGCAGCGCGTTGGGCCTGTCAGCGGTCTGCTATGCCGGCATCGCGCTGTTCGGCTGGGCCTGCAGCGCGATCTGGCGGCGCGAGCCCAAGGCGATAGCGGCGTGACCGTCACTATCCTCGACGTCGCGCGGCGGGCCGGCGTCTCGGCCAAGACCGTGTCGCGCGTCATCAACGGCGAACCGCACGTGCGCGCGGCAGTGCGCGAGCAGGTGATGAAGGTGGTGAAGGAGCTGCAATATCGCCCCAACGCCTTCGCTCGCGGGCTATCCAGCGCACGCTCGTTTCTCGTCGGGCTGTTCTTCGACGATCCCGCCTCGGGCTATGCCGCCGACATCCAGCGCGGCGCGCTGGGCCGCTGCCGCGAACGCAACCATCACCTGATCGTCGAACAGGTCGATCGCGCGCAACCGGGCTGGATGGCGGAGCTCGACGCGACGCTCAATTCGATTCGCTTCGCCGGCGTGATCCTGACCCCGCCGATATGCGACTGGTCCGAGCTGATCGACATGCTGGAGGAGCGCAAGGTTCCGATCGTGCGGATCGCGCCGGGCGACCAGCTCGACCGCACGCCGCAGGTGCGGATGGACGACCGCGCCGCGGCACGCGACATGACGCGACGGCTGATCGCGCTCGGCCATCGCGACATCGCCTTCCTGCGCGGCAATCCGTTGCACAGCGCGTCCCATCGCCGCTGGCAAGGCTTTTGCGACGCCTTGCAAGAGGCCGGGCTGGAGATCGCCAGCAAGCGGGTGCTGCAGGGCGATTTCTCGTTCCGTTCGGGGCTCGCCGCAGCCGAAGCGCTGCTCGGCAGCGGCGATCTGCCGACCGCGGTGTTCGCGAGCAACGACGAGATGGCGCTCGCGGTGCAGGTGGTCGCGATGCGCCACCAAATCGCGGTGCCCGAGACGCTGTCGATCGCCGGGTTCGACGATGCGCCGCTCGCTCGCATGGCGTGGCCGCAGCTCACCACGGTCAAGCAGCCCAATGTCGAGATGGCGGCGGCCGCGGTCGACATGCTGATCGCGCAGCGCGGCACCGACGGCGGCAGGGGCGCCGATTGCCTCGTCCTGCCGTATGAGATCATCGAGCGACCGAGTTCGGCCCCGGCACCGCGGGAACCTTAACCGAAGGTTGCGGATTGATTCAGCCGTGAATCATGCGCACAGCGCTATCGCTCGTCGCACAAAATACGTGGAGGAGTTTTTGCCATGAAGTTCGCTCTCGCCTTTGCCGCCGCAGCGGGCCTTGCCATGCCGGTGACGATGGCCGCGCCGGCCGTTGCCCAGACCCATCATTACAGCCACGACCGCACCTACAAGGGCAATGACGGCCGATATCATCGTTACCATCGCTATCACTGCAAGAAGAGCAGCGGCACGACCGGCCTGATCGCCGGCGGCGCGGGCGGCGCGTTGCTTGGCCATGCGCTCGGCGGCGGCACGCTGGGCACGGTCGCCGGCGGTGTCGGCGGCGCGCTGCTCGGCAAGCATCTCGACAAGAAGCACGACGCCGCACAGAACCGCCGGAACGGTTGCTGATCGGCTGACCTGCGGCTGACGCCGATGTTTTAAAAGGCCGGTTTGCCCAAAAGGCGAGCCGGCCTTTTTTCGTTGTGGAAATCCCTGCGCGGCGGATCGCTGGCCTGTAACCCGCGTCCGAATTCTGCCACAAGGCGGCAATCAGGCCATCGGCCGTTTCCAGCGATTCACTGATAGGGATTTTCGTCTATGTCTTCCTACGCCGACCGCCTCCAGGCGCTTCGCGACCAGCTCAAGCGCGATCGGCTGGACGGTTTCGTCGTGCCGCTGACCGACGAGCATATGAGCGAATATGTCGGCGAATATGCGCAGCGGCTAGCATGGCTGACCGGATTCCAGGGATCGGCCGGCACCGCGGTGGTAATGCCCGAGGAAGCGGCGATCTTCACCGACGGGCGCTATACGCTGCAAGTGCGCGAACAAGTCGACGGCCGGCATTGGCATTATGTCGGCGTGCCCGACACCAAGGTTTCGGACTGGATCGCCGAGCATGCCGGCAATGGCGCGCGGATCGGTTACGACCCGTGGCTGCACACCCGGCAATGGGCGGCCGAGGCAGCCAGGGCGCTTGCCGAAGCGGGGGCCGAGCTGGTCGCGGTCGACACCAATCCGGTCGATGCGGTGTGGCCCGATCGCCCTGCCCCGTCCGATGCCAAGCTCGCCGTTCAGCCGAACGCGGCGGCGGGCCGTTCCTCGGCGGAGAAGCGGCAGGAGATCGCCGACTGGCTGGGCGCGAAGAAGGCCGATGCGGTGGTGCTTTCCGCCCTCGATTCGATTGCCTGGGCGCTGAACGTCCGCGGCGGCGATGTCGCGCACACGCCGGTCGCGCTGAGCTACGCGATCGTTTCGGCCGACGGCACCGCGGACCTCTATGTCGCCCCCGACAAGATGACCGACGCGGTGGCGCAGCACCTCGGCAACGCCGTGCGCGTCCACGACCGGATCGAGTTCGCCCCTGCGCTCGGGCGCTTCGCCGGCAAGCGTGTCGCGGCCGATCCCGACAATGCCGTCGCCGCGATCTTCGATGCGCTCGAAGCCGGTGGCGCGACAGTGCTGGCGCTCCCCGATCCCGTCGTGCTCGCCAAGGCGATCAAGAACGACGCCGAAATCGCCGGCCACAGGGCGGCAAGCGTGCGCGATGGCGCGGCGCTGAGCCGTTTCCTGCGCTGGGTGGAGCAAACCGCGCCCAAGGGCGGCCTCACCGAGCTCGATTGCGTCGACAAGCTGCTCGAGTTCCGCCAGGCGACCGGCCTGCTCAAGGATACGTCGTTCGACACGATTTCGGCGACCGGCGCGCATGGCGCCAGCCCGCATTATCATTCGACGCCGCAGTCGAATGCCGAGCTCGAACCGGGTCAGCTCTATCTCGTCGATTCGGGCGGGCAATATGAGGACGGCACCACCGACGTCACCCGCGTGATCCCGATTGGCGAGCCGACGGATGAAATGAAGGACCGCTTCACCCGCGTGCTCAAGGGCAATATCGCGCTCGATACCGCGCTGTTCCCGAAGGGCACCAACGGCGGCCAGCTCGACGGTTTCGCGCGGCGGCCGCTATGGGAAGCCGGGCTCGACTTCGCCCATGGCACCGGCCACGGCGTCGGCGCCTATCTATCGGTCCACGAGGGCCCGGCGCGGATCGCCAAGCCGATCTATCCCGGCGGCGGCCCCGCCGTGCCGCTCCAACCGGGCATGATCCTCTCCAACGAGCCGGGCTATTACAAGGCGGGCGAATACGGCATCCGCATCGAGACGCTGGTGCTGGTGATCGAGCGCGAGGTAGCGGGCGGCGACACGCCGATGCTCGGCTTCGAGACGCTGACCTTCGTGCCGATCGAGCGCTCGCTGATCCTGCCCGAGCTGCTGACGGCTAGCGAACTGGCGTGGCTCAACGCCTATCACGCCAAGGTGCTGGAAAAGATCGCCCCCGAACTCGACGGCGAGGATCACGCCTGGCTCGAAGCCAAGTGCGCGCCGATCGGCTAGGACGGATCGACACGCAGCCCCGACGGCCGGGAAATGGTGCTGCCGGTGAGGATTGAACTCACGACCTCAGCCTTACCAAGGATGCGCTCTACCACTGAGCTACGGCAGCACGGCCCATGTCGGGGAGCGGCGCCTATGGCCGCGAGAGACCCCGATTGTCAAGGCGGGCATTGAGCGATTATTGCGCGTGCCATGGCCGAGAAGGAAGACCGCGCCGCCCGCTTGGCGGAACAGCTCCGCGAGAACCTGCGCAAGCGCAAGGCACAAGCGCGCGGGCACGATGCGCCGCCGCCGACGCCCCCGCGCGCGGAAGACCGTGATTAAGGCGCCCTCTCCCTAGAGCGGTTTTCGGCCTGTCGAAAACCGCTCTAATCGGCGGCGACGTGGCCGGCGCTGCCCGCGGGGCGGCGTGCGAACCAGATCAGCGCGATCATCGCCAGCGCGATCCAGCCCGACAGCCAGAACAGATCGTCGGCAGCGAGCAGATAGGCCTGGTGCACCATCTGGCGCGTGATCGCCGCGGCGCCCTGCTGCGCGCTTGCGCCCAGCGCCTGCAGATGCGCGATCGTATCGCGATAACGCGGCTGGAAGATCGTGAAATGATCAGCCAGCCGGCTCTGGTGCAATGCCTCACGGCGATCCCACATCGTCGTGATCAGCGAAGCGGCGAAGCTGCCCGAGGTGATCCGCGCGAAATTGGAAATGCCGGTCGCGGACGGGATGCGCTCGGGCGGGATGCCATCAAGCTGGATCGTCAGCATCGCCAGGAAGAACGTGCTCATTGCGACACCCTGGACGAGCAGCGGCATGGTATAGACCCAGAAGCTGTCGTTGGTGGTGAAATGCGAGCGCATGAAAAACGACGTCGCAAAGGCGATGAACGCCACCGTCGCCAGAACCCGCGCATCGATCCGGCCGCTGAGCCGCGCGACGATCGGCGTCAGCAGCACGGCCACCATGCCGCTGGGCGCCGCGACCAGCCCGGCCCAGGTCGCGGTGTAACCGAGCTGGGTCTGCATCCACAACGGCATCAGCAGCACATTGGCGAAGAACACCGCATAGCCGAGGCAGAAGGCGATCGTGCCGAGCGTGAAATTGCGGCGCCGGAACATGATCAGATCGACGGCGGGATGGCGATCGGTCATCTCCCAGATCAGCCAGGCAAGAAACACGACCCCGGCGACGATCGCGGCGACGACGATGAACGGCGAGCTGAACCAGTCGGCATCCTTGCCCTTGTCGAGCACCACCTGCAACGCGCCGACCCAGATCACCAGCATTGCCACGCCGATCGAATCGATCGGCAACTTGCGCGTCGGCGTTTCCCGAGACTTCAGACCGCGCCAGCAGATCATCGCGCAGAAGATGCCGACGGGAACGTTGATCAGGAAGATCCAGCTCCAGTGGTAATTATCCGAAATGTAGCCGCCGAGGATCGGCCCGGCGACGGGGCCGATCAGCGTCGTCATCGACCACACGCCCAGCGCGGTCGAACGTTTGTCTGGCGGAAAGATGGCGATCAACAACGCTTGGCTGCCCGGGATCATCGGCCCCGACACCGCGCCCTGGAATACGCGGAAGGCGATCAAGGAATTGAGATTCCACGCCATACCGCACAGGAACGACGCGAGCGTGAACAGCGCGACCGACACGACGAAGGTGCGGACCACGCCGAACCGGCCCATCAGCCATCCGGTGAGCGGCACCGCGACGCCGTTGGCCACCGCGAATGACGTCACCACCCAGGTGCCCTGATCGGCGCTGACGCCGAGGTTGCCGGCAATGGTCGGCAACGACACGTTGGCGATCGTCGAATCGAGTACCTGCATGAAGGTGCCGAGCGCGAGCGCGAAGGCGATCAGCGCACGCGCGCTGCCCTCCAGCGGCGCTTGGGCGGCGTCGCTCACCGCCCGCGACCCGCGTTGGCGGCAATAATCCGCGCGATATCGGCATCGACGTCCGGGCTGTCGCTCGCCTGGGTCGCGAAGGCCTGGTGCGCCTCGCGGCCAAGCAGCGATCCCGAGGTGTTCGACGTATCGACATCGACGTCGACCGACAGGCCGATGCGCAGCGGATGCTTGTCGAGCTCATTCGCGTCGAGCGCCACGCGCACGGGCACGCGCTGGACGATCTTGATCCAGTTGCCGCTGGCATTCTGCGGCGGCAGCAGCGCGAAGGCGTTGCCGCTGCCCGCGCCCAGACCGACGACATGGCCGTGATAGACGACCTTGCCGCCGTAGGTATCGGTGGTGATCGTCGCCGGCTGGCCGACGCGCAGATCGGCAAGCTGCGTTTCACGGAAATTGGCATCGATCCACACGCGATGCAGCGGTACCACCGCCATCAGCGGCGTGCCCGCGGCGATCTGCTGGCCGATCTGCACGGTGCGCTGCGCGATCGTGCCGTCGACCGGGGCGACGATGTGCATATGGCTACGGCGGATCGCTGCGCGGCGATAGGCGGCGATCGCGGCGAGCACCGCGGGGTTGCTCCGCACGTCGGCGCCCTGAACCTGCGTCTGGGCCTGCGCCAGCTTGCTCTCGGCAAGGTTGAGCGCGGCGGTCGCGGTCTTCACCGTATCGGCGGCGTGCGACACTTCCTCGCCCGACACGGCGCCCTGACCAGCGGCTTGCTGACGCCGCGCGAGATCGTTGCGGGCCCGCGCGAGATCGGCGCGGGCGTTGGCGACCTCCGCATTGGCCGCGCTGACCGCGGAGAAATCACCGCGCACACCGCGCACCGCCTGGCCGAGCTGCGCCGCAGCGGCGGCGAGATCGACATCAGCGGTGGCGGGATCGAGATCGACCAGCGGCTGGCCGGCGCGCACCCGCTCGGTATCGTCGGCATAAAGCGCGGTGACGGTGCCGGGATCGCGCGCGGTGATCGTCACCGTGTCGCCGGCGACATAAGCGTCGTCGGTCGTCTCGCTCGGCGCGGCGAAGAACAGGTGCCACACCGCGTAGACAATGATCGCGATAACCACGATCGCGGCGAGGATCGCCAGCCACTTGCGGCGCGCGCGCGGATTGCCGCGCTCCACCGGCGGGCTCGCCTGCGGCGGCTGCACCGCTTCCTCGGCAATCGTCTCGGCCTCGGCGTCATGCCGGATGTCGTCCTGGGTAGCGTCGGTCATTGGGCGGTCCTCGTGTCGGCGAGCGCCGCGGCGCCGGCGGGATCGAACCCGCCGCCGACGGCGACCAGCAATTGAATCTGGGCAACGGCCTTGTCGGCCTGGAGATTGACGGTCTGCTGACGCGCGGCGAGCAGCCGCACATCCGATCCGATCAGATCGAGCCGCGAATCGAGCCCGGTCGAGACGCGCACGGCATTGAGCCGCTGCACCTCGGCAAGGCCGTTCGCCGCATCCTGTTGCTGAGCGAGATCATCGCCCAGCGTGCGCACGCGGGTCAGCGCGTCGGCGGTTTCGCGCACCGCGCCGAGCACCGTGCGGTTATACTCGGCGATCGCCGCATCGACCTGCGCCGTGGCGCCGGCATAATCGGCCTTGAGCTTGCCGCCTTCGAAGATCGGCAGATGGATCGCCGCCCCGGCCCCGTAGGTCGACGCATCGCTGGAGAAGAGATTGCCGATGCCGAGCGCCTGCAGCCCGGCGAGGCCGATCAGGTTGATATCGGGATAAAAGGCCTTGCGCGCGACCTGCCGGCCCGCGCCCGCGGCGGCGACCGACGCCTTGGCGCTGAGAATATCCGGACGGCGAGCGAGCAGGTCGGCAGGCAACGTCGCCGGCAGCGGCAGCACCGCATCGAGCCGCAATCGGGTCGGCTGGATAGTGCCGTAATAATCCGCCCCGCGCCCGGCGAGCAGCGCCAGCGCGTGGATCACCGTTTCGCGCTGCCCCTGCGCCTCGACCAGTGCCTGCCGCGCCTGGGCGAGCAATGTTTCGGCGGCGCGCACGTCGATGTCGCTCGAAAGCTGGCTCTTCTTGCGCACTTCGGCAAGCGAGACGGCGTGGTCGCGTTGATCGACGGTCGATTGCGCGAGCGCGATCTGCCGCTCGGCGCGCGCCAGCTCGACATAGGTCTGCGCGATCGAGCCGGCGAGCGCGAGTCGCGCCGCATCGTAATCGAGCGCCGCTGCCTCTGCGCCGTGGCGCGCCTGGGCGATACGGTCGGCCTGCCGACCCCAGAAATCGAGATTCCAGCTGAGATTCGCCTGCGCCTGGCCGACCCAGCGGAAACTGCCACCATAAGGCGGCGGGATGATGTAGACGCTGCTCAGCCGCTGGAATTGATCGCTGACATCGCCGGTGATCTGTGGACGACGCGCCGCCTCGCTGCCCGAAAGCGTGCTTTGCGCGAGCCGCACCCGGGCCATCGCCGCCTCCAGCGTCGGGCTGCCGCTCATCGCATCGGCCATGATGCGATCGAGCTGCGGGTCCCCCAGCGCGGTCCACCAATCGCCAGCAATCGCCGGCGCGGCATCGGCGCCGAGGCCGATCGAGCCTGAAGCGACGGGCGTGACAGCGACCCGTTCGCTGGGGATCGCACAGCCCGCCAGCAATAATGCGCCGAGCGAGGTGATGCCGATGACCGTACGCTTCATCTCAACGATCCGATTCTGTTTCGGGGGCTTCCATGCGATCGAGCAGCCGGCCCAGGGTGTCGATCAACCGGGTGATCTCTTCGCGGTCGAAATCGCGCAGGATGTGGTTCCATACGTCGACCACCCGGCGCGCGAGATCGGCAACCGCCTCTCTTCCCTTGGCAGTGGTGGATAGCCTGCTGACGCGCCGGTCCTCGTCATTGCGGCGCCGGACAACCAGCCCGCGCTCTTCGAGCTGATCGAGCAGACGGGTCAGCGCGCCCTTGTCGTGATCCATATTGCGCGAAAGCTCGGTGCAGGTCGTCGCGACCTCGCTCGACACCAATGCCAGCACGACCCATTGCGTGAAGGAGATGTCGCACCCGTCGAACGCGGCTTCGACCCGCGCGATGCCGAGCTTGTTGATCCGACGCAGCAGATAGCCCAGCGAAACGCGCGGCGAGAAGCTTTCGACGGTGTAAAAATCGGCCATAATTGATTGCCCAGGCAATTGTTGCCGGTGCAGATATTGATCGCCGGCACGCTTTCAAGGGGCGGGCCTCATTTTTCGCCACGCACCGATCAAGCAATCGTCTCCCTCCCGCCGATTCCCGCAGGATACTGCCCTTAAGAAGTAGCGCGACGGGTTCTTGCGGGTGAGCGGTCCTATTTGCGGATGACAAGGCGGCGTGCGCGCCGCAAGGCTGGCCGGCCATGACCATTTTAGAGCTCGGCGTTGACGAACTGCGCCAGGGCGTGCTCGCGACGGGTTTCGCCACCGGCGCCGTTGCCGCGGTGATCCGCGGCGACGCGCGCGTGCGCGACTTGTGGGCCCGGCTCGTCGAGAACGAGCGCGAGCAATTGCCGTGGCAGGCGCCGCTGATCGACATCGCGCGCAACCATCACGGCACTGGCGACATCACCGTCAGCCTGGGTGACCTGTTCTATTTCCAGCCCGGCCAGCACGGCTATATCGCGCGCAAGTTCGAGATCGAACGCGACACGACCGGCTCGGCGCGCGCGCGCCCCGATCGGTTCGCGCAGGGCAATGCGCACTATGTGATAGAGCGCGAGACGATCGAGCGCTGCGCCGATCTTGCCGAGACGGTGATGATGGCTCTCACACCGGAAGGACAAACCCAGGCTACGGCACGGGTTGCCGTGCAGCGCCTCAAGTACCAGCCGCATGCGAGCGACTTCGACAGTCTCGCGCAGCTTACCGCCAATTCACTCGGCCGCTGGGGTCGGCTCGGCGCGGCGATCGATCGCCAGCGGCAACGCGCCACCGGCTTCCTGTCACGCAAGGGGTTCGCGGACCTGATCGGCATGCTGTCGCTGGTGCCGGGAATCGGCGTATTGGTCCGTGCTTTCGCCGCCCGAATAGCGGCGCGCGACCCGCGCGAGCGGCTTGCCGAGGGCGACACGATCGTCGAGCGCGCGCATGTCGACGAACGCTATTTCTCGGCGCTTACGGGCGCGCGGACCAACGTGCGTACCGAAGTGTTCGCGAACGGCCGCTGGCACGAGCTGCCGATTGGGCTCGACTCGATCGCGATCTTCCCCGGCCGGCTCGCCCGCCGTTTCGGAATCGAGCCGACGCTTCACCGTGTCGTCCATATCGGCAATGCGCCGGCAACGACGGTCGATCCGCGCAGCGGCAACGTCACATTGCTGATCGGCGCGGTCTGATCGCTTCAACCGGCGAGGAAGCGGGCGACGAGTTGTGTCCGGTTGCTGACGCCGGTCGCCGCCATGATCGCGCGGATATGCACCTTGACCGTGCTCTCGCTGATCCCCAGCCGCCGCGCGATCGCCTTGTTGGATAAGCCGGTGGCAAGCACGCCGATAACGTCACGCTGACGTGGGGTAAGCAACCCGAGCTGCTCGGCGCCGAGCGGCGCGACATGTCCCTCCCCCGATTCAACGCCGGTATCGGGCTGTTCGAGCATCGTCAGCGCTGCGACCGGCACCACCGCGAGCGACGCATCGGCAAGGCGGATCGCCGAGATCACGCTGTCGAGCCCGACGTCACCAGGCAACACCAGCCGCGCGCCGGACCTCAATGCCGTGAGCGCGACGGCCGCCGCCGCATCGGCGAGCACGGCGAGCATCGCGCCGGGCCACGCGCGCCGCGCCGCGCGCAATTCGGCAGTCAGCAGGTCGAGCGGATCGCCGGCATGATGCTGGACGAGCACGAGATCGGGCCGTTCCGGTGGGGCCGCAGCGACCGTGGCGGCGGCACGAACGACGAGGCCCGCCGCTTCTTCCAGTCCGGCCAGCGTGCACGAGCGCGAGAAAGCGCTGGCATCGATCAGCGTCACGGCGATGGTGCCAGCCGGGGCGGTCGACATCTCGCTCACGACGGGCCCGGGCACGAACAAGCGCGTTCTATCCGGCCGCGGCCGGACGGCCGACCAGCCCGCGCAGCCACTCGACGAACGACCGCCGCTGCGGAATCGGGCCGGTATAATAAGCCGAGGAATCGACATAGAACTGGACGGCATCGCCATAGCCGCGACGCGCATGCTCGGCATAATCGACCTGGTTGAACACCACCGCATCGATCTTGCCCTGGAGGAGCTGATGCGTGGCCCGCATCTGCTCGACTGTGGTCTTGCCCCAACTGAGCACGACCAGCGTCGCATCGGCGATATCGGTCAATGTCCGCGCGTCGCGCACCGCCAGCGTCGCCGGCGCGTTGATGATGATGAGATCGAAGCGTTCGCGCAGCTCGGCGGCGAGCGAGCGCAACCGGCTGACGCGGATCAACGAAGCAGGATCGCGCACCGGTTCGCGGGTCGAGATCACCACCGGCTTGTAGGTATCGATCTCGCGCTCGGCCTGTGACGAGGGAGAGGACGGCAACAGCTTCCGCATGTCCGCCGTACCAGTGAGGTAATCGACCAGATCGGGGCCGTCGACCTCGCGCTGGATATCCTGAAGCAATCCCGGGCGCCGCAGATCGAGATCGACCACCACGGCGCGCCGGCCCATCGCCGAAGCGGCGGCGACAAGGCTCAACGCGATCGTCGACTTGCCGTCACCCGGCAGCGGCGAGGTGACGAGCACCGACTGAGTCGAGCCTTCGTGCGGGAGCTGCGCGACCTCGGCATGGAGCGACCGCGCGACCTCGGCGAACAGCGATTGCGGATCGAGCAACACCGGGCTTTCCTCCGGCGTCCGCGCCGAGGCGCCGGCGATTTCCGGGAACATGCCGAAGGTCGGCAGGCGGAACAGGCGGCGGATCTGCTCGCTGGTCCTGAGCTTGTTGTCGAACAGCTCGATCAGATAGATCAGCATCAGGCCGAGCATCGTCGAGCCGATGAAGGCGGCGGCAACGGTGCGCTTGGGCTGCGGTGCGATCGGGACGTCGGACGCGACCGCGGGCGATACCAGCCATGAATTGACGCCGCTCGAATCGAGACCAGCCTTGACCGTTTCGGCGCGCTGCGCGACCGCGGCATAGGCCTGATGCGCGATATCCGCCTGGCGTTGCAGCTCGGCGAGCTCGGGCGTGTTGACCGTATTCGCGACGATCCGCCGCTTGAGATCGGCAAGTTGACCTGCCAATTGCCCGGCGCGCGCCGCCGATGCAGCAGCCACGCTTTGCGCCAGCGTCTGATCGCGGGCTGTGTCGGCGGCAATGCGCGCGCGTTCGTCACCGATCACGCGGGCGCGCTCGGCGGCCATGTCCTTCTTGAGCTCGGCGAGCTGGGCGTCGATGCGCTGGATGTCGGGATGCCCGTCACCGAAAGTCACCGCGAGGCTCGATCGCTGCGTGGTCAGCGCATCATATTGGCGCTGCTGCTGGTCGAGCAGCGACGATGTCGCGCCGGCTGTCGTGCGCATCGTCGCGGCACGCGAATCGCCCGCCGAGCGCGCGGCGTCTGCGGCGCGCATCCCGTTGGCCGAAGCAGCTTCGACCTCGATGCGGTTGAACTGGGCATAATCTTCCTCGCTGCCCGCGCCGGCCGGCATGTCATGCGTGCGGCGGAAATCGGCGACGCGGTCATCGGCCGTCTTGGCGACGCTGGCGAGACGCGTCACCTCGCTTTCCAGCGCGCCCGCAAGGTCCTGCTTGCGCTGCTGGCGCTGATTGAGGCGCCGCGCGCGCAGGCTGGCGACGAACTGGTTGGCGATCTGTGCCGACAGTGCGGCCGAGTGGCTGCGCACCGCGATATCGATGAAATCCGATCCGGTCTGGCTGGAAATCTGCACCATGTTCTGCAGCTTTGTCGTCGCCGCATCGACCGCAGCGGGCGACGATACGCCCTTGGGCACCACCGCATCGCCCATGAAGCGACGATTGTGAGTCAGGTTGAGATCATGAACCACCTTCTCGGCAAGCGAGCGAGCGCGATAGGTGCGCGCTTCGTTGGCGACGCGCAATTGATCGCGCGCCGCGATTTCGTCCTGCCGGGCATCGGCACTTTCGTTGAGCTCGACCTGGACGAGACCGACCGACTCATAGACCGGGGTGGCCATCAATTGCGTAACCAGCGCAAGCAATGTGGACGCACCGACGACGATTGCCAGCAACTTCCAGTGGCGCCGGATCACCTGCCAGATCTGACGCGCCGACAGGCTCATCGTATCGGCCATGTCGCCGCCGATCACACGGCGTTCGCTCTCGTCGCGCCGGTCACCCGGCAGGGCTGCTCCGCCCGGGAATATCGCCAGATCGTTCATCGCCTCACCCCTTCCGGCGGCCGGCGCGGCGGGCCGGCTCACCCTTCCCCGCATTGTGCGGCGAGGCGACGGAGAGGGCACCCGCTATTGGGGCTGGTGCGATGGGCATGTTGGCTAAGCCTTTCGAGCAGCCGGGCGGGATTACAACGTGAATGGGATACGCAGCGAGGTGCGCACGTCGGGCGCGTCCTGAGTCGCGCCGACTTCGACAGACCAGTTGATCGAGGAGCGGTTGTTGAGCCGATACGATACGCCGAACAGCAGCCGCCCGATCTGCAGATCGCGCGAGCGTGTGGTCATGGGATCGCCGGTCGGCTCGCCGGTGCGCTGGTCGAGCACCCGCGATACCGTCTTGGTACCGAACGCCCAGGTGTGGGCATAGCCGATGTTGAACGAGGTACGCTGGTTGACCGCGATACCGATCCCGGCGGAGAAATTGAGCTCGCCGCCCGGCGCGACGCGATCGATCTGGACCGGCGGAATCCGCGTATGGACGTTGCGCGCGATATTGTAGGTATAGCCGACGGTGCCGAACAGCACCGCAGGTTCGGTCGGCACGATCGCGGTGATGCTCGGCGAGATGCCGTAGAAGCCCGCGCCCGTCGCCGATTGCAGCGCCGCGCCATTGGCGTCGCGCTTGACCGCGAACGGGCTGCGGCCGGTCGGCAGGTCGACCTGGAGATTGGCGGTGAGATAGGGCTTGTCGGGGCCGCCGTTGTTGATCTGATACCGCGCAGACAGTTCGACATCGCCGATGTTGCCACCCCTGGTCGAGCTGTCCACCGTCGCGGCCTGATCGTTGGTGGTGCTGCCGGCGATCGGCGCGAGCACCGAATGATCGGCGCGATAGACATAGGGAACGCGGACGCCGACCTCGAGCCGGTCGGCGAGCCCGTAGCGCAGCGTGCCCGACGCGGTGAGGATGTCCTGCCGGCTCTCGTTGATATCGAACACGCCGACCAGGATCGATTCGATCAGTTCGACGCCACGGAACACCGCGCGATTGCGATCGGCACGCGCGTAATCGAGGCCGAACTCGGCGACGAGCTGCCCCTTGGGGGTGACGACGCGGCCCTGATCGTCAAGCACCGCGACCGAGGGCGGCTGATCGTCCTCATCGGGCTGGCCGACCTTGACCGGCGTGGCGGCGGCAACCTGCCCGGCGGCCGGCGCGGCGCGGGCAGCGACCGCCTCGTCACGCGCCTGCTGCGCGGTGTCGGCAACCCCGGCGAGCTTCTGCTCGAGCGCATCGAGCCGCGCGGCCTGCGCGTCGAGCTGTCGCTGCTGCGCGTCGAGCTTGGCCTGCTGCGCGGCAATCTGCGCACGGGCAGCAGCGAGCTCTGCCTCGGGATCGCTGGCCGCCGTCTGGGCAACGCCGATACCCCCATTTGGGGACAGGCCGGACGGGGCGCCGAGCACCGCGGGGTCCATCGCCAGCGCCGGTGTGGCGGCGGCCAATCCGAGCGCGACGGCCAGGATGCCGGCGAGACGCCGGAGTCGTTGTCCGATATGGTCGTTCATGTTCAGCCCCCCGCCCCGCGCCACATGCTTGCCTCCGCCGCGACATCCTGCACGCGGGCCAGCGTCGAGCCGATCGAGAACGGCGCGGCGTTGCTCAAAGTGAGATCGAGCGTGAGGCTCTGGTTGATGATGCGGCCGTCGCCGCTGTTGGCGACCATCGTGCCGATGCGATCGCCGACGAAATGCGTCACCTGCAGCCCATCGAGCGAGGCAGTGCTGGCCAGTTCTCCGGGCGCGGTCAGCACCGTCGTCACGCTCGCCTTGCTCTCGGTGGTCGAGACCGGCGGCGTGGCCGATGCCGGCGCCGCGGTGGCCTGCGCAAAGTTTATCGTGATCGTCGGCGTCGGCGCCGATAGCGCGCCCCTGCTCGCGTTGACCGGCGCCGGCGCGGCAGCGGTGACGGTGGCCAGCACGCCATCGGTGGTGACGGTGGCGGTATCGCCGACGATCTTGAAAGTGGTGGTCAGTACCGGCGCGCCGTTGACGCTGGTGGTGACGGTCGCGGCCAGCGCCACGTCGATGCCGCCGGGCAGTTCGAAGCCGCCGCGTTGCCCGGCGAGTTCGGCGTCGCTCAGCGCCGGCGCGGCGAACAGCGCGGGCGCGTCGGTAGCGCGTGCCGTCGTTGCCGACATCATCGCCAGCACCACGGCCAGCGCCTTGGCGAAACGCCGCATCATCTCAGAAATCCCCCAATTGGGGGGCCGCGAGCGACAGCGCCGCTTCGCTCAGCGGCCGCGCGAAATCGCCGGAGACCGGGGCGCGAAGCCAGTGCGCCCATTGCGAGGACCGGTTGAACGACGACTTGCCGACATCCTGCGCGGCGGTGACGACGAAGAACAGCCCGTCCCAGATCTTGCCGAAAGCGGCACGATCATAGACCAGCAGGCCCTTCGAGGGATCGCCGACCAGGACGTGATCGCCGCGCACGCCCTTGATGACGATGAAGTGGCGATAGCCGTCGACCACGGTGAGCGCGATGCCCGGCACGCCGGCCTTGGCAATATCGTCGAGCGTGACGCGATAGCCGTCCGCGGACAGGCCGATCGCGGTCAGATACCGCTTCATGTCGAGCAGCGAGAAGCCCTGCTGCTTGATCAGCGTGCGATCGCCTTCCTTCCACATGCCGGCGAACACGCTGTCCTCGCTGGCAGCGACGCCATAGTGATAGTGGAGCAGGGTAGCGAGCGCGGCCGAGCCGCAGCTGAAATCGTAGCGTTGGCGGATCACGGTGTAGAACCGCGCGTCCAGCATCGAACGCATCGGCACCTGGAAACCGCCGCCGGGCAGCGCCGGAATCTCGAACCGCTGCACGTGTTGCGCCGCCGCGGGCTGCGCGACGGCGACGAGGCCGGAGCCGAGCAGGATGCCGGCGCGGCGGATCATCACATGCCGCCGCCGTTCGCCACCGGCGCCTGGCTGATCAGCACGTTGATGTTCATCGACGCGTTGATCGCACTGTTGTTGCCGGTGTTGAGATTGACCATCGAGATGCCCGACACGTTCTGGAAAGCGTTGTCGGAAACGGCCAGCGTGCCGGTCGGCGACTGATCGCCGACGCTGTTGTTGCCGACGGTCGCGTTGCTCGAGGAATTGGCGGAAACCCAGGTGGGGGTGCCGTCACGGCCCGAGACATGCGCGAGCCCGGCTTCGTCGAGCGGGGTTTCGCTGAACAGGTGGGATGCCGCCGGATCGGGGGCGGTCGCCGCCGGTGCATCGACCGTCTGCGCGGTGGCCGCGCTTGCGCCCAGCACGAACGCAACAGCGGCAAGGAACGAACGGATCACCATCGGGCCTCTCCCAAACGGCCTTGAAGGGATGGCCAGCGCCTCGTCGGGTTTGGCGAGGGGAACTGCCGAGGCGCTGGCCAAGGGGATCACACCGAGCGCGTCAGAACGACACGTCGCCGGTGCTGACGGCGAGGTTCACGCTCGCGTTCTGCGAAGCGGCGGCGCCGGTATTCTGGTTGAGCGCCTGGACGCCGGCATAGTTCTGGAACGCGTTGCCCTGGTTCGACAGGCTGTTGTTCACCGGCCCCGACTTCTTGTTCATGTCGAACGCGACCGACACGCCAGAGACGTAGCTCGACAGCGTCGAGGAAGCGACCAGCGCCCCGTTGCCGAACACGTTCGACGTGCCGGCGAAGGTCTGTGACTGCGTCGACGTGGTCGTGGTGTTGCCGCTGTCCGCGATCGAGACGTTGGTCGATGCGTCGTTGGTCGAATTGTCGTTGCCGCTGTCGGCAACATTGGTCGAGTTGTCGCTGTTGTCGTTCCCCGAATCGGCGACGTTGGTGTTGACCGAGTTGTTCGAATTGTCATTGCCGCTATCGGCAACATTGTTGGTCGTATTGGTCGAGTTGTTCGACTGATCGTTGCCGCTGTCCGCGACATTGGTGTTCGTCGAATTGTCGCTGTTGTCGTTGCCGCTGTCGGCCACCGACGTGTTGCCACTGTCAGCAACAGATGTGTTGCCGCTGTCCGCTACCGACGTGTTGGTCGAGGCATCGTTGGTGGAATTGTCGTTGCCCGAATCGGCGATGCCGACGTTGGTCGAGTTGTTCGATTGATCGTTGCCGCTGTCGGCTACATTGGTCGAATTGTTGCTCATGTCGTTGCCGCTATCGGCCACCGAGGTGTTGCCGCTGTCCGCCACCGATGTGTTGGTCGAGGCGTCGTTGGTCGAATTGTCGTTGCCCGAATCGGCGATGCCGACGTTGGTCGAGTTATTCGACTGATCGTTGCCACTGTCCGCGACATTGGTGTTGGTCGAGTTGTTGCTCATGTCGTTGCCGCTGTCGGCAATCCCGACATTGGTCGAGTTATTGCTCATGTCGTTGCCGCTGTCGGCCACCGACATATTGCCGCTATCGGAAACGGCGGTGTTGCCACTGTCCGCCACGGCGGTGTTGCCCGAATCGGCCACCGAGGTGTTGACCGAGTTGTTCGAATTGTCGCTGGTGGCGCTCGAACCGCCTGCTGCGGCGGCATTGCCGGCGGACGCCGTATTGGTGTCCGGTGTCGCGGCGGGCGTCGGGCTTGGCGTCGGTGTTGGATCGGCCATGGCCGGAACGGCGATCGCGGTCAGGAAAGCCGCGACGGCGGTGCCTGTCAGGAGCTTGTTCATCTCTCGAAATCCTCTTCGGTTGCGTTGACGATCGGAATCGCGGGTTGCCCTGGAGCGCCGCGCATCGATGAAATTACGTCCCGCAACGCCGCCGGGCATGGCCCAGCCGGGCGAAAACCCCCGCCGCAAACGAGGCAATTGACACCCCCCAAACGGGGATTTTCGTGACAAATACCCCCTTTGCGCCAAATGCTTGTCGATTCCGGGCGGGCACGCGCCGACACTGCCGTGCGGATAGGCGCAGCGAGCGGATGGTTCAGGCGGAAAGGAGCGGCAGCGCCGTCTTGATCATCGCGCTGACCAAGTCGGTCTGGCGACGCAGGCCGGTCTTCTGGAACACCTGCTTTAGGTAGGTTCGCACCGTCTGTTCCTTAAGCCGCATTACCTCGGCGGCCTCGACGAGGGTGCGGCCGCGAACCAGCTGGTCGACCAGCCGGCATTCGACCGGCGTGAGATCGAAATGGTCGCCCACGGCAGCGATCGGCAAGTCGCGATCAGCCTCGGCATCGATCAGCTGAACCGCGATGCGGGGCCGGCCGGGGCCCGAGCCCAGCGGATGGAGAGCCAGCAGCAGGGGAAAGCGGCCCGGCCGGGGGACGGCGACGATCAGCGGATCGCCGGCGGAATCGAGGTTCGGCTGAGCGACGACGTGGTGGAGCATCAGCTGCAACCGCGTCGCTTCCTGCACGTCGCGCAGCATCAGGCGGCCGTCGGCTTCGAACAGATCGGTTGCCGCGGCAAGCAAGGTCCGTGCCGCATGGTTCGCGAAATGAATCGCGCCGTCGCCATCGACCAGCAACAAGGCCGTCGCAAGCCGGTCGAGCGCAACGCGCTGATCGTCGCGTAACAGCCGTTCGATATGAGCCTTCATCCACAAGGCGAGGCTGCGTTCGATGAGCGGCGCGAACCCGGCAAGCCGCGCCGCGACCTTGCTGCGACCGGACGCGACAGCATAAAGGCCGACACGATCCGACGGCCGCGGCCGCAGCAGCAGCATGGCGAGGTCGCCATGTTCGCAAGGCATGCCGGCATCGGAGTCGATTCCGTCGAGCGCCGCCTGCAGGTCTTCGCGAGCGGCGCCATCGCGCTGCGGATCGATCGCGGCGCGGGCCAGCGTCTCTCCCGCACGGCCGCTGGTCGTAACATGGACGAGGCCGATCGCATCGGCGCCGATCAATTGCCCGATCTCGACCAGCAGGCCGGCAAGGTCGGCGTCGCCGGCAAGCACCGGCGCGCGCACTTCATCGCCGTCGGCATCGAAAGCGGCCAAACCGGTAACCGGCCGGGCCGCCGCACCGACCGTATCCACGAGCTCGAGCATTGCCCCTCCTGCGTCGCCGCACGGATGCCGGGCATTTGCCCGTGTCTGCCGATGCGGCGGAATTGAGACCCGCTACCGCCAGATTAGCACGTCTCGCCGCATCACAAAGATATCGGATGGCCGCGAGCCGGGTGCGGAAGGGGTAGATCGTTCGTTCAGGCGGCGCGCCCACGCTCGGCCTGGACCCGGGCGTAGAGATCGAGATGCGCGCGGCCCGCACCTTCGATCGAGAAGCGCCGTGACGCTTCCCACGCACCGCAGGACAGGGCGGCATAACGGGCGGGATCGAGCAGTACGGCGGCGATCGCGTCCGCCAATGCTGCGGGGTCGGCCTTCGGCACCAGCACGCCATTGAGTTCGGGACGAACGAGCTCGCGATTGCCCGCGATGTTGGTCCCGACGATCGGCAACCCGGCCATCATCGCCTCGATGATCGCCACCGGCAGCCCCTCCCACAGCGAGCAGTTGACGAACAGATCGGCGGCACGGAGCAGATCGGGGACATCATGGCGCGCGCCGAGCAGCGTAACGATATCTCCGACGCCCTCGCGATCGGCGAGCGCACGCAATTCGGCAAGCGGCGCGCCATCGCCAACGATATGGACTTTTACTTTGCGCCCGGCCCGCGCCATCAGGTCGCGCAGTCGCGGGGTAGCCCGGATCAACAACGGATAATTCTTCTGCGTCGATAGCGCGCCGACCGCAATAACCACTGGATCGGCCGCCGGCGCGGGCCGCGGCTCGGGCACCTCGAACGCGGCGTCGGCGGCGTTGATGATCGTCGAGACAGGGCGCCGCGACAAGCGCGCGATGATCGCCGAGCATTCGGCGCTGATCCCGACATAACCGCGAACCACCGTATCGAACACGCGAAACAGCGCGGGCGGAAAGCTGAGCTTGCTGTTGTGATGCGTCATCACCACCGGCACCGACGGCCGCAACAGCGCGAGGATCAAGCCAGCCTGGGCGGTATGGGCGTGGATCACGTCGGGCCGCGCCGCGGCGATCGCTCGCCGCAGCGCCCAGGCCCCCGCGATCGGATTGCGCCGGTTGGCGAGGCCGAGCGAGGATGTCTCGACACCCGCGGCAGCGAGCCTGGCCTTCATCGCGACCTCGGATTCGAGCGAGTTGCCGAGCGTCGCAGCATCGCACAGCGCAACGATCAGCGCTTCATGGCCTTCGACGACGAACCGCCGCGACAGGCTGGTGACCAACGCCTCGGCCCCGCCGGTGGTGAAGCTGGTGAGGATCGACAGGATACGCATCACCGCCCGTTTCGGACATCGCCGCCTGCGGGGAAAATGCGATTTCGGGCTAGGACCGATGCACCCGTCGCGGCGCGCGCGCGCGCATGCCAGTGGTGAGGCGATGACCGATACCGACGCTTTCGCCCCGCCCGTCGATGCCAGCGCCGTCCGCGCGTCGCCCGCGCCGGTGCTGTTGCACGTCGGATTCCACAAGACCGGATCGACCTGGCTGCAGAACCATCTGTTCGCCGATCCGCGCCGCTTCGCGATGCCGGCGACCCCGCGCCATCGACTGGTCGAGGACCTGGTCGTCCCCGATCCGCTGGCCTTCGATCCCGCCGGCGCGGCCGCCGCTTATGCCGCGCCGCTCGCCGATGCGCGCGCGGCGGGGCTGACGCTGGTGCTGTCTCACGAACGCTTGTCGGGCTATCCCTCTTCGGGCGGTCGCGACCGGGTGACGATTGCCGAGCGTCTCGCCGCTGCCTTTCCGGAGGCGCGGGTGCTGATCGTCATCCGCGAGCAGCGCGCGTTGATCGGCTCGATGTATCGCCAGCATATCACTGATGGCGGGGTCGAGAGCCTGGGCCGCTTCCTCGACACGCCCGAGCCCAGCCTGTGCCGCAAGCCGAGCTTCACCACCGATTTCTATGCCTTCGATCGGCTGGTCGCGCTCTATCATCGGCTGTTCGGCGAGGATCGCGTGCTGGTTCTCCCCGTCGAGCACCTCGCCCGCGATCCCCAGGGGTTCGCCGATGCGATCGCGCGGCTGTGCGGCGGACCGGCATTGCCGATCGTACCGGCGGCGCGGGCCAACCAGCGACGGCCATTGATGATGCAACTGGTGCAGCGGCCGTTCAACCTGCTGTTCTATCACAATGAGCTCAGCCCCGGCGCGCTGTTCCACATCACGCGCTTCCACAAACGCTACGCGCGGCTGCTGCCGGTGTTCGAGCGGCTGTCGCCGGCGGTGCTCGAACGCTGGCTGGCGCGACGGCTCGACCGTGCGATCGCCGCGCGGATCGGCGACCTTTATGCCGAAAGCAATGCGCGGACCGAGCGGCTGACCGGGCTCGATCTCGCCGCGCTGGGCTATCCGGTCGCGCGGGGATGATGCGGCGACGGCATATCGCGATCGTTACCTCCGGTCTCGGCGCCGGCGGTGCGGAGCGGGTGATCGCGCTTATCGCCGATCATCTCGTCGCGCGCGGTGATCGAGTGTCAGTGATCGCGTTCGACCGGCCAGACGACCCGATCTTTCATCCGCTGCCCGAGGGCGCGACGATCCACCGCCTCGGAGCAACGCGGCGCTCGGCCATCGAACCGCTCGCGCGGATCATGCGCTTGCGCCGGCTGCTCGCCGCCGCGCAGCCCGATATCGTGCTCAGCCTGCTGACCAAGATCAACGCGATCACGCTGCTGGCGACGATCGGCCTGCCGGCGCGCGTGATACCCTGCGAACGCAACAACCCGACACGGCAGGATGCGCACCCGATCTGGAATCTCGCGCTTCGCCTGCTCTACCGCCGCGCGACGGCGATCGTGCTGCAGACTGCGGCGAGCCGACGCTGCCTGCCGCGCGGTGTGCGAAAGCGCGCTACCGTAATCCCCAACCCGATCGAACCTTATGCCGTCGCGACGCAGGACCCGTTGCCGCCGCGGCTCGCCGCGGTAGGGCGCCTCACGCACCAGAAAGGGTTCGATCTGCTGATCGACGCCTATGCGCGGGTCGCCGATCGCCACCCGGCCTGGCAGCTCGACATCTGGGGCGAGGGCGACGATCGCGCCACCCTTGCCAGCCGGATCGCGACACTCGGAATGGCGGACCGGATCGCTCTCCGCGGACTCAGCGCGGCGCCGGGCGGTTGGCTCGCCGAAGCCGGCGCTCTGGTGCTGAGCTCGCGTTACGAAGGCTTTCCCAACGTGCTCGCCGAAGCGATGGCGGCGGGGCTACCCGTGCTCGCCACCGATTGCGCGTTCGGCCCAGCCGAACTGATCGCCCCCGAACGGACCGGGCTGCTGATCCCGGCGGAGAATGTCGCCACCCTGGCGATCGGACTCGACCGGCTGCTGGGCGACGATGCGCTACGATCGCGGATCGGCACCGCAGCCCGCGCGGCGATGCGCGCCTATGCCCCGAGCACCGTCCTGGCGCGCTGGGATGCGCTGCTCGATGCCGTCGCCAGACCACGCCGAAAGGCTAAGGCGCGGTTCATTCGGGCGTCATCCTATTGTCACTTGCCAGCGCGTCGCGAGCGTTCATAGTCAGCCGATCTTCACATGGATCAGCCGGGCGAGTCGCAGAACCGCCGGAGCACAGGCTCCGCAAGAGCTGACACAGGATGGCCGGGTTGGCGATGACGAACTTGACGATCGATTGTTTCGTGGGCGCACGGTGATGGACCGAGCGGCCCGCCATCTCGATGACGATTTCATCGATCGCCACAGCGATCCCGGCGACCCGGGTGACGCGCTGCTGGACAATCCGGCGGTGCTCGACGCCAGCGTGCGTATCGCCGCGATCTACGGTGACCTGCTGGGCAGCGGCCTCGACGAAGCCGCAGTGGGACAAGCGATGCTGGGCGCGACGGTGATGCTCTACAAGTCGGTCGGGCTGGGCACGATGCTGCCCGCGATCCTGCGTCGCGTCGCCGACCGGCTCGATCGCGAGCGCACGGCGCATTGATCGAGCAATGCCGCGATCGCGCTGAAATCATCGGCCCAGTCGTGTGGCCGTGTCGCCGCGGGCAAGGCGGCCAGATCCCATTTGTGGATTGCATCCGGCCTCGGCCTTAGCCCGATCGTGTACCAGCCGCGGGCATTGGGCGCGATGAAATCCTTGGCCGGATTGTCTGCCACATAGACATAGCGCGCCGCCGGCAGTGCATTCTCGACCGCGACGAACCCGGCCTGCGAAGGCTTGGCCGCGCCCAGTTCCTCGGAAATGAACAGACCATCCAATTCGAGACCGAGCGCCGCGACCTTGAGCCGTTGCGAGATCGCGCGACCATCAGTGAGCACGGCAATCGCCTCGCCGCGCCGCCGGCATTGCGCGATCGCCGCCGCGACGCCGGGGCGCAGCGTGATCGCCGGACGATGCAGGCGATAGGTCCATAGCAACGCCTCGAACGCCGCCTCGGGCAACCGCGCCGCGCGGCGGATCGCACCGAGCGGGTCCGTCTCGGGCAGCTCGACGGGATCGACCGCCGCGCCGGTCAGACGCCCGACGAGCGCGGTCACCGCCGCCAGCCCCGAGCGGACGTAATCCGCCTCGGCGTACAGCGTGTCGTCAAGGTCGAACACGATCGTTCGCGGCCGACGCTCAGCCGCCATGGACGAGCACCTTGGCATCGTAACGCAGCATGACGAGCCGGTCCTCCCAGTCATCGAACCAGGAAATCGTCTCGCCGAGAAGGTATTCGCGGATCAGCCATGCCGGGAAATCGGCGCCCGCCGCGAGCGCGAGCGGAAAGCCGCCGCCGAAGCGCGGGTTGATCTCGATCGCCAGCACGCGATCGCCTGCGGGCGGCGCGAAGAGTTGCAGCGTCAGGCAGCCGCGCGCGCCCGCGATCGCCGCCAGACGATCGCGCAGCAGATCATGCAGCCAGTCGCGCCGGGTGACGCCCTTGCTCACCTCGCCGCCGCGGGTCTCGATGCGCTGGCGCGGCACGGCCGCCTTCAGTCGATGATCCCGGCCGTAATAGAGATCGATCGTCACTTCGACATGATCAGAAGGGACGAGCTCCATGAACACGCGATCGGGATCGGCGCGCATCGCCTCGCTCAGCATCTCCGGGGCGTCGAGGCGCATCGCGCCGATGCTGCTCGATCCGTCGCGCGGCTTGGTGAAGCAGGGAAAATGTATCGCGTCGTGCGGCATCAGCGCCGGGCTCGCCAGCCCGAGCCGATCGAACAGCGCGCCTACCGTGGTCTTGTCGCGGCATGCGGAAACCAAAGCGGGATCGGAGATGACGAGATGAGTCCCTTCCGACGCGAACGCTTCGCGCAGCCGCGCCAACGGGGCGAGCTCGGTATCGATCGTCGGGACGACGAGCCCGATCTTTTCGCGCGCGCATAGTTCGGCGAGCGCCTCGGCATAATCGGGGGCGCCAATGGCCGGCAGCGCGAAGGCGGCATCGGCGACCTGGCAGGCGGCCGACAGTCCCGGCCGCATATCGGCGGCGAGCACCCGCGCGGCGGGCAGCAGCTGACGGGCAGCGGCGCGAAAGCCCTCGATCAGCTCGACCCGGCGGCCGGCCGACAGCAGAAGCAGGTCGCGCCTCACGCAGCGCGGCCGACGAGCTCGGTGTAGATCTGGCTGACCCGCGCGCAATGATGCTCGGCGCCGAACCGCTGGCGAGCATCGCCCTGGGCAAAGGCGGCACGCGCGCGGGTTGCCGCCGGCTCATGAATCAATTGCGTGCACCCCTCGGCAAGTGCCGCGGGATCGTCGGGCGCGACAAGCAGGCCGAGCCGCCCCTCGCGGAGCGCCTCGACATTACCGCCCGATCGCGTCGCCACCACCGGCGTGCCGACCAGCATCGCTTCGACCAGCGTTCGCCCGAACGGCTCGCCAACCGCGGGCACGACAAGTTGGTCGCACGCCCCGATCCAGAACGCGCCGGGGGTACGATAGCCCATCAGGCGGACGTTGCGCGTGACATCGAGATCAACGATGCGGCGTTCGAGCGCGAGCGCCATCCGCGGATCGTCGGCTTCTCCGAACATCAGCCCGATCACCGGGCGATCGGGCACGATGCGCCGCAACCGCGCGATCGCCTCGACAAAGGCGATCGGCCGCTTGCGATTGATGAAACTGCCGAAATAACCGAGCAGCACCGCGTCTTCGGGCAGCGCCGCCTCGCGAAGCAGAGCAGTGCGGGCAGCGCGGCGATCAACCTCGATCGTCGCATCGAACGGGCTGTGCAGCACCTCCGCGCGCGCCGACGCCGACCACCAACGCCGCCGCGGCAGCGCGAAGCTCGACACGGCGAGTACGCGATCGGCGAGCAATGGCGCCAACGTCCGCAAGCCGAGCGCACCTGGGTCGCCGCGATGGTGCCAGACCAGGCGCGCGCCGGCGAGCCGCGCCGCCAGCGCCCAGCGGGCATGAGTGCCGCCGTCGTTGGTATGGACGATATCGACGCGCTCGCGGCGCAGGAAGCGGACCTGCGGCACCAATGCGGACAGCGCCCTGAGGGCCTTGCCCGGGCCGAATGGCTCGCCGGGCGGAAAGCGAACGCCGAGATCGGGCCCGGCGTGGAGCTCGTTGCCCGCGAACAAGGTGGCGATCGCGCCACCGCGCACCTGCGGCACGATGATCACCCGAAACCGCCGCCGATCGAGCCGGTCGATCAGCCCGTGGACCGAGAGATGACTACCGCCGACGGTATCGCCGACGAAGGGAAAGCAGATCGTGGTGCGGCCATCCGGCTCCATGAGGCATCCCATCAACTGGTCGGGCGAAGGCGTCGCGCACCTTCACCCGTAGGCCGAGAATAAACCCGAGCGCATCGGCCACGCGATTGGAAATGGGTGGTAAACCGGATGGTCGTCATCATGGATTGCCGTGCGCCGCCACCAGCTTCGCATGAGCATCGGCGAGAAAGGCGTCGAGATTGTCCACCCCGTCGTGATCGGCATCGCCCCAGGCGTCGAAGCGGGTCGGATCGGTGCCGTGAGCCCGTTCCCAATTGTCCTCCATGCCGTCTCCATCCTGGTCAGGATAGGGGGTACCCGAAGCCGGGATCGCGAAGGTGCCTGGCTGCTTGACGATATGACCGGTCCTCGTCTCGGTTTCGTGGACGATACGCGTATCGACATCGTCGCGCGGGAAAGCGCCGGCTTCGGCCAGCACCTTGGCATAGGCCGCGTCGGCCGAAAGCGGCGCGACCGTCAGCGGGCACGGCGGCTTCGACACGGCGACCGCAGGCAGCAGTGGCGATTCGTGGACGAACTTGCCCTCGTATTTGTTGCCATAAGCATAGATCTGCGCCTTGCCGGTGGCGGCGATCGGCACCACGTCAAGCCCGACGGCATGATCGGCGGTGCTCGGCCCCTTGCGCATCACGTTGCCGACCTCGGAGACCGGCGTGCCGCCATAGCTCTGCCAGATTTCGGTGAATTGC
Source organism: Hephaestia mangrovi (assembly GCF_019880555.1). Taxonomy (GTDB): domain Bacteria; phylum Pseudomonadota; class Alphaproteobacteria; order Sphingomonadales; family Sphingomonadaceae; genus Sphingomonas; species Sphingomonas mangrovi. The sequence continues at coordinate 463,556 of NZ_JAINVU010000003.1, forward strand.
GATTCGGCGTCATAGAAGACGTTGTTGACGATCTCGACGCATGAGCCGGGCATGAAATTGACGTCCGGATTGCGATCGCCGTTGTGCGCGCAGAGGTTGCCGATGAAGCTCAGATGCTGCGGTCCTTGCGGATCGCTGCCGAGCAGTGCGCATTTGTCGTGCTTGGGAATGCCCTCGGCGAAGATCGACCAGCTGATCGTGATGCGATCGTTCTGTCCGTAGGGATTGACGTTCTCGTCCCGCGCCCAGCTGCCGCTGACGTGGTCGAGGATCACGTTATCGGCATGTTCGATAGTGAAGGCATCTTCCGATTCGCGCTCGCCGCCGATCCGATCGAGCCGCACGCGGATATCGCGGACGACGACATCATGGGTGTTCTTGATGACCAGCGGCGTGCGCCCATCAGGCCCACCCGAATGGGCGAGCGTGATACCGCCGCCCGGCGCGGTCTGCCCGGCGATGGTGAGATAGGGGTTCTTGATGACCGGCGGCCTCCCGGTGAACCGGATCAGCCCACCGACCCGGAACACGCAGACGCGTGGCCCCGCCGCCTCGACACAGGCTCGGAACGAGCCCTTGCCCGAATCGGCCAGCGTCGTGATCTGGATCACCTTGCCGCCCCGCCCGCCCTTCGCGCCGGCACCCCAGCCGACCGCGCCGGGAAAGGCGAGCGGCCCCGCGACCGGCTGCGGCGGCGGTGGTTCCTGCCCATTCGCGCCGCAAGCGGCGACGGGCGAAAGGACCAAAAGTACGACGCCCGCGACAGCGATGCGTTGGCGGTGGAACCATATCATCAATAGCGCATCCTCAACTCGAGGGCCCCGCGGAAGCGATCGAAGCGTTCGCTCGCGCGGCTGCTGCCACGGTTCGCGTAGCGCGCGGTCGCGGCGATCGCGAAGCGGCGGTTGAAGCGGTATTCGAGCTCGGTCTCACCGCCCAGCGTCCGCTGCGTGCCGCCGCCGACGAATTGCGACCGGCGATAGACGACCGCGCCGCTCCACCGCAGGTTGTGCCGGATTTCCTGCTGGAACCCGAGCTGGATGCGGGTATCGATCCGCGTCGAAGCCCCGCTTCGCACCGTGGCGACATCGCCGCGGAAGCCCTGCAGCGTGAATGCCAATCGCGGCGTCGGCGTGTAGATCAGCGAGCCTTGCACCGACAGGCCGGTTCGCGCCTTGAGCGTCGGGTCGTCCGGATTGAAACGAAACAGGCCGACGCCGACATCGCCGCTCCACAGCCCGCCGGGATCGATCGACAGGCCGGCGCGCCCGCCGACCGTGCTGGCGTCGCGATCGATCCCTGTGAAATCGGTGGCGAGGCGATAATTGCGCCTGTTGGCGAAGGCCTCGGCAAAGACGTTGGTCAGCCCGTGGATGCGATAATAGACCCGGCCCGAAACGGCATATTGCGTGAGGTCCCGATCGGCGTCGCTGGCGGCGAGGAAGTTGAAGCGATCGACACCGCCATGCGCCTGAAAACCGATCCGGCCACCCTGATGACGATAATCGAGGCCCCCGCTCCACACATTGGAGAGGCGCGGGCCGACCGTATCGTCGGTACGGGCTTCAGGGTCACCGCGATCCTCAACCGCGCGCTGCCAACCGAGATCGCCGATCAACTGATCGGTCGCGTTGAACGCCAGCACGGCATGGCCGTTGACCAGAGCAGCGGTGCTGTCCTCGGTGGTATGCGTGGTGAAGCGGCGGATATCAGCCGCCGCGGTGCCGGTGAGATGCAGATTGCCATGATCGTAATCGGCCACCGCCTTGGGCGAGAAGGTGACGATCGCATCATCGATCGGATCGGTCGCCTTGGCGTAGATATTGCTGTCATAGGCGATGCGCACCGTCGCGCTGGGATAGAGCTTGAAGGCGCCGGCGCCGAGCCCGGTCGGCTGGTAATCGGGAATATCGTCAGCGAGCACCGGCGCCGGCGAATCGAGCTGCTGCGCCGCGCCGGGCGCACCGAGCGCGAGCCACAGCGCCGCGCCGGCGGCAGGGCCGGCGCGCCACGCGATGCGAGTCAGAACCATTTCTCGTCGACGCGGATCGTGTCACCGGGGGCGACCGGCGTATCCGGCTCGGCGCGGCCGATGGTCTGGTGGCCGTTCACCGTGCGGGTGATCGCCATGTGCTTCTGATCGGCGCGGAAGGTGTAGCCGCCGGCGATCGATACTGCGGACAGCACGGTGAGCCCGTGGCGATAGGGATATTCGCCCGGATTGTGCACCTCGCCCAGGATGTAGAAGGGCCGCAGCTTGAGCGGCTGGACGTTGACATTGGGCTGCTTGACGATCTGCTTGGCGATCAGGCTGTCGGCGATCGCATGCTCGAGCTGCGGCACCGTCATCCCGGCGGCATCGATCGGATCGATCAGCGGCAAGGCGAGCTGGCCGTGGTCGGTGATCATGAAGGTGTTATTGAGCGGATCGAGCCCGTAGACGAATACGCGGATCTCGTCGCCGCTGCCCAGGCGGTATTCGCTATCTGTGGCCGATGCCTGCTGCAGCGGCGGCAACGACGCGCTACCGCCGCCGCATCCCGCAAGCGGCAGCAGCAAAAGCGCCGCAAGGCCGGCAAAATGACGATTGAACCCCATGACTTGCGCCTCCCCAGACTCGCTGACGGATGCTGCCGACACTAGCCGATCGGTCGATGGCCCGCGGTGACGATTAAGGCCTAGACCGCAACCCAAAAGGAGGGGGCATGATACCCGGCCGGATAGGCATCGTCGCGCCCATAAAGGGGGCCGAGCGCAAGCATCACCGGCAGCACCCAAAGCCGGGCGAACATGTGCGGGCTGGCCGCGGTATATACGGTGAAAACCGCCACGGCAGACAGCGCCAGTGCGGTTTCCGGCCGTCTGCTCATGCGCGCGACCGCCAGCAGCACGAGCATCGCCAGCATCGCGATCAGCCCGGCCACCGCGACGATGCCGCCCTCCACCCACATCAGCAGATAGAGATCGTGGACCGGCTGGTGATCGCTGCTATAGCTCCGGAATTCGTCGGCGCCGACACCGAGCAGGCTGGTGTTCTCGACCATGCCCCATGCCTCGCCGATCAGCCCGACGCGGCCGGTATAGGTGCCTGCTTCCTGAATATCGCCGGACAGCAGCGCATCGCCGACACGTTGTTCGAAGATCGCCGGCAACGGCAGCCCGCTATAAGCGAACCCTGCCATCAGCATCGCCGCCGGCAGCGCGATGCGCAACAGGTAGCGCCGCCCGGCAACGCCGAGCGTCACCAGTACGGCGATGCTGGTCGCGGTGAAGCCGGTGAACGAGGCGCTCATCAACAGGCCCCACAGCAACACGATGCCGAGCGCCACGCCGGCGACCAGGGGCACCAGCCGCTCGTGGATGGCATAGAGCAGCAGCGCAACGGCGAAAGCGATCATCGCGCCGTTCCAGTTCGCCTCGCCAACGAAGCTGCCCATCCGGCCGTTGCCGGCGAGGAACCCGGTACCGAACAATTTTGTCGCATCGTTGCTCGACATCGCGAACGAGGCAAGGATGCCGCTGCCTTCGAGCACCGCGACGCCGATCACGAAGGCGACGATCATCCGGCGGATGAAGCCTTGCGGCTGCGACATCACCACCATCGGCACCAGCAGATACGCCACCATATATTGCACGGCGATGATCATCCATCGGAACAGATCGCCGTTGATCAGGCTGCTGAAGAACAGCCCGCCGAGCATCAGCCCGACGGCCGCGAACCACATCGGGGTGAACAGCCCGAACGGCGTGCCGGTGACACCGCCCCGCGTTGCCAGCAGGGCAAACGCGCCGAGCAGGGCGACATCCGACACCGTGATGTTCTGCGCACTCACCCGGATCAACTGATAAGCGGAAAAGAACGCGGCCATCAGTAGCAGCGCGCGCACCGCGACCATCGGCCCCGAGCGCCGGGTGATGCCGCGATGAAGATAGGGACCGATGTTGCGCGAACCCGCCGGCTCCTGCGCGAGCAGCAGATCGATCCGGTCGCGACCGGTGCTCATGCCGCGGCACGTCGCGGGGTCAGCCAATGATCGAGCGGCCGGCCGATCATCCGCGACAGACGTTCCACGTCATCGGCATAGAAATCGGCGAGCCGCGCCCGAAGCGCATCGCTGAGCGGCGGATACGCCACGTCGCGCGCGATCGTGCCACGGACGCCTTCGAACCAGGCGGTGCCGCGCAACGGCGCAACGCTGCGCTTCAGCGGCGCGAGCATGGTGCGCAGCGGCAACGGCAGCAAACGGGCGGCGCCATCGTTGACGCGGCGCGCGGCGGCCTGTTCACTGAAGCGTGGGGCAACGCCGATATGCGTGCTGACGCGATCGACCGTGCCGCGCGGATCGCGCCGCACGTCCTCGTGCAGGATCAGCAGGATGCGATCACCATCGAACTGGTCGAACCAGTGTGCGAGATGACGGGCGTAGAGCCCGTCTTGCAGAAAGCGCGGCTGCGGATTGTCGAGGCTGGAAAGGTAATCCTCGGGCGCGCCGCGCACGGTGCCGCGGCGATAGAGCATCTTGTAATCCGAATAGGCCCGATCGATCGGATTGCGGAGCTGCGCCACCAGCCGCACGTCGGGCAGCCACGCCGCGATCCGCCCCGGCGCGCGGGGATGAGCGAGGTAATCGGCCGATTTCTCGCCGACCCGCTGATCGCCGCGCGCATCGGCGAACCAGCGCGCATAGGCCGCCATGCCGGCGTCATAGTCGCGGCTGAAGAAATGCGGCTCGGGAGCGGGCATGAATACGTCCGGATTGGCCTCGAGCTGCGCCTGGATCCATGTCGTCGCGGCCTTGACCGCGCCGAACACGATGAAATCGGGAAGCCGCGCCTCGCTCATCGCCCCATCCACAAGCCGGCGCCATGCTCGTCCAGGATCGCACGGATCGCTGCGGCGACGCGGCGCATATCTGCTGGCTCGAACGTGTGATCGACGGGCAAAACCAGGGAGCGGCGGCCGATATCCGCGGCATTGGCCAGCGTGCCGTCGCGGCGCGGCGGGCATTGATGGAAAGCATATTCCTTCGACATATCGGGGCACGAGCCGCTTGCCGCCGGCACGCCGGCGGCGTTGAGCCAGGCGAGCAGGTCGCTCGGCTCGCAGCCGCGCGCGAGCCGCGCCGGCTCGATCAGCATCGTGAACCGGTAGAAGGCATGGGCGATGTGATCGGGCACCTGCGGCAATCGCACCAACGGGTCATCGGCCAGCCCCTCGGCGAGCACGGCGGCGTTGGCGCGGCGTCGCGCCAGCCATTCGGGCAGCTTGTCGAGCTGCGCGCGGCCGATCGCCGCCTGCATCTCGGTCATGCGGAAATTGCTGCCGAAGCTATCGTGGATGTAGCGGAAGCCCTTGCCGGGGACGGGATTGAACACCTTGGCGGGATTCTTGCCGTGATCCTTGTACGCCCAGGCGCGCGCCCAGGCGTCGCGCTCGGCGAGCAGCACCATCCCGCCCTCGCCGCCGGTCGAGATGATCTTGTCGGTGCAGAACGAAAATGCCGCGGCCGCGCCGAAGCTGCCGACCCGGCGGCCGCGATATTCGGCGCCATGCGCCTGCGCGCAATCCTCGATCAGCAACAGCCCGTGCGCGTCGCATACGGCGCAAAGCGCATCCATGTCGCACGGCCAGCCGGCGAGATGCACCGCGATCACCGCGCGCGTCGCGGGCCCGGCAACGCGCTCGACGCTGTCGGGATCGATGCCCTGGCTGATCGGATCGATATCGGCGAACACTGGCGTCGCGCCGACCGCAATCACGCAGGCTGCGGTGGCGAAGAAGCTGCGCGCTGGCACGATCACCTCGTCTCCCGGCCCGATGCCGAGCGCGCGTAACGCCAGTTCGAGCGCCAGCGTGCCGTTAGCCAGGCTGATCGCGTGCGGCATCCGGCAGAAATCGGCGAACTCGGCCTCGAAAGCGCGGCACTGATCGCCATGGACGAGCGAATTGACCCGGCCCGAGCGCAGCACGGCGGAGACCGCCGCGATCTCGTCCTCCTCGTGCCGCGGCCAGCGCGAGCGGGGCAGCGCCTCGGCGTCGGCCTCACGAAGGCGCAGCGCGGTCATTGCAGCGTGACCCCGGGCGGCGGCGATTCGACCAGAGTGATCGTCTGATCGCCGGGCACCGCCGCAGCCTCTTCGAGCATGGCGTGGAAGGCGGCGCGCCACGGTGCGCTCGACGACCATTCCACCATCTCGCGTGCGCGCACCCGCAGCCGCTCGGCGTCGCCGGCATGGACGAGGCGTTCGAGCTCATTGATCCCGCGCACCAGCTCGGGCAGCGGCACCGGGCACGGCCGCGCCTCGAAAATGCCGGGTATCCGTGACTCGAGTCGATCCTCGGACGCGTCGAACAATTCCTCGAACAGCTTCTCGCCGGGGCGCAGCCCGATGAAGCGGATCGGCACGTCGACGCCCGGCTCGAGCCCGGCGAGGCGGATCACGCGCTTGGCGATATCGACGATTTTCACCGGCTCACCCATGTCGAGCACGAACACAGTGCCGCGCTCGAGATCACATTCGAAAGCGTGCGCGCTGCTGGTCAGGATGAGCTGCACCGCTTCCTCCACGGTCATGAAGAAGCGTTCGATGTCGGGATGGGTGACGGTCAGCGGCCGTCCTTCGGCAAGCTGGCGCTGGAACAGCGGGATCAGCGAGCCGCTCGACCCGAGGACATTGCCGAACCGCACGGTCATGAAGCGCGGGCTGTCCGGCTCGCCGCCACCGACGAGATCGAGCGCCTGGCAGTAAAGTTCGCCGAGCCGTTTAGTGACGCCCATCATGCCCACCGGGTTGACCGCTTTATCGGTCGATACCTGGACCATCGCCGCCGCGCCGAACGTGCACACCGCATCGGCGATGTTGCGCGTGCCGATCACATTGGTGTGGATGCCGGCGCACGGATTGGCCTCGACCAGCGGCACGTGCTTGAGCGCGGCGGCGTGGAATACGACGTCCGGCCGGCGCTCGGCGAACACCTCGAACACCGCATCGCGCTGGCGCACCGAACACAAGGCGGCGTGGAACGTGACGTTGGGAAAACGCTCGCGCACCTCCATGTCGATCGCGTAGAGATTGAACTCGCCGTGATCGAGCAGCGTCACTTCGGCCGGGCCGAACGCGGCAAGCTGACGTACCAGCTCGCCGCCGATCGTGCCGCCCGCGCCCGTCACCAGCACGCGGCGCCCGGCGACGAGCTTGCTCACCGCCTCGCGCGCCAGGCTGATCTCGGGGCGGCCGAGCAGGTCGGCAAGCGGCAGATATTCGAGGTTGAACCGGCCGCCATGGCCGACCGCGCCCCCCGGTCGCCCGGCGCGCGCGATGACGAGATCGTTCTGATCGGCCAGCGAAACCAGTCGCAGGAAAGCACGGCGTGGCAGATCCGCACCGTCGTCGCGCAGCAACACACACGCCGGGCGCTGCCCGCGCCGATCGAGCATTGCGACGATGCCGCCGAGCATCTCGGGCGAGCCGAGTACGGGGATGCCGGCGATCTGCAAGCGGTGATCGCTGCCGTCGGGAGTCAGGACGCCGACGATCTCGATTCCGGCGCCGCGATCGGCGCGGATCAGCTCGATCATCGCCAACGCCCATTCGGGATCGCCGAGCAGCAAGGCGCGGCGAATGCGCGGTGGTTGCGCGGTCTCGGCAGCGCGCCGGTTCGAGCGCCATACGCGCAAGCCGCGCCGTGCGCCGCGCAGCCCGGCCATCGCCACCAGCGCGAGAGCGCCGCTGACCAAGGCGAAGGGGAGCAACGTCGCGCCCTGATCGCGCAGCCCCGGCAAGGTGACAAGCGCCGCTACCCAGGCGGCGCCGAGGCCCGCAGCTACCGTGGTGACGAGATAGAGCGCATCGGCATAAGAGATGAATCGCCAGCTCCGCCGGTAAAGGCCGGTGGCGATGAACAGCCCGACCGGGATCGTGGCGAACAGCGTGGAAAAGGTGCCGCTGCGGGCGAGCACGGCGGCAAGCTCGCTGCCGGTTTGCGCTGCCGCGATCTTGATCGACGCGACGATCGCCAAGGCATCGAGCAAACCTACGGCAACGAGGCGCACCAATGGCCGCAACCGGAGGGCGTTCAAGCGATCCCGTCCGCCGAACCACCGGGCAGCGCCGGCGCCGGCCGGCAACGCTTCCGTGGTTTCGGGTTGGGTCGTCGCCATCGGTCACTCCCACCGGCGCGCCACGATCGCATGCGGACGCGCTTCCACCATGCGCGACGGCGAGCAGAATCCCCCTCGACGGCGATGGCCTGGTAATGGTCGCTATCATATCGGTGGGAGCGGCGGAGACGCCCAGACGGCGACTATCCGGAATCGCGCGCATCCCCCATATGGGAGGAATATCGACCGGACGATGTAGCCCGTGGCGCGGCCGGGTGACCACGGCGGACGGCCCTGCAGATACCCCTAAGTATATCGCCCCGATTGCCAAGTGCCCCGGCGGGCATCGAGCGGCTATCGCTGAACGGTCGCGCGGCTGCCCCCCGGTCCGCGCGACACCAAGGGAGGGCTCGGGATGGCAATGGCGCGGCGCAATGGCCCCGGTTGGAGCAACGAACGCACGCGCCGCGACGCGGAGCGCGCACGATGAAGGTGCTGGTGCTCTCCAGCCTCGCCTGGTCGCTGGTCAATTTCCGCGGCCGGCTGCTCACCGACCTGCGCGATGCCGGCCACGATGTGATCGCCTGCGCCCCCGACGATGACCCCGCGGTGCGCGCGAGGCTCGCGCAAATGGGCGTGGGCTTCGCGCTGACGCCGATGGATCGGGCCGGCACCAATCCCCTCGCCGATCTCATGACCCTGGCGCGTTACGTCGCCCTGATGCTGCGCGAACGGCCTGACGTCGTGATCGCCTATACGCAAAAGCCGATCGTGCTCGGCGGCATCGCGGCACGGATCGCCCGGATATCGCGCTTCCACGTCTTGATGAGTGGGCTCGGCTATGTGTTCAGCGACGCCGCTGCCGGGCGCCGTCTGCTGCGCTGGGCAACCTGCCGCGCCTATCGCATCGCAGTCGCGCGCGCCGCGACGATCTTTGTGTTCAATGGCGACGACCGCCGCGAGATGATCGCCCACGGCATCATCGGCACGAGCCATTACGTGGTGCAGGTGCCGGGATCGGGGGTCGATATCGAACATTTCGCCGCGCGACCGCTCCCCGAGGGCCGGCCGACCTTCCTGATGATCGCCCGGCTGATGCGCGACAAGGGGATCGGCGAGTTCGTCGAGGCGGCGCGGCTGGTCCGCGACCATCGCACCGACGCGCGATTCCAGCTCGTCGGGCGCCCCGAGCCCGCCAACCCGACCGGGATCGGCGACGCCGAGATCGCCCGCTGGGTCGATGCCGGGCTTATCGAGCATATCCCCGAAACGCGCGATGTCCGCCCGTATCTCGCCGCCGCGCACGTCTTCGTCCTGCCCTCTTATTATCGCGAAGGCCTGCCCCGCACCTTGCTCGAGGCGCTGGCAAGCGGCCGCCCGGTCATCACCACCGATCTGCCCGGCTGTCGCGAACCGGTGATTCCCGGCGTCAACGGCTGGCTGGTGCCGCCGCGCGATGCGCCGGCGCTCGCCGCCACGATGCTGCGGACGATCGCCGATCGCGGCGTGCTGGCGGCAATGGCCAGGGCCGCGCGCGAGCGCGCCGTCACCCATTACGATGTCGCCAAGGTCAATGCGCAATTGCTGGCAATCATGCACCTCGATCGCCCGTCCCCGCGCCCCGGCGCCGAAATCCCGGTGGCCGCGCCCGCCCTCGCTGCCGAGGGGTGACCGCGATGCATACTCTGACCCGCCCCGACACCCCCCAGCCGAGTCGTGTTCATCCCGCGCGCGCGGTGTTGATCGGTGCGGTGGGCAGTACGCAGGTCGCGATCGAGGCGCTCACGGCGGCAACAGACTGGACGCTCGCCGGGCTGGTGACGCTACCGCCGGAGCTGAGCCATCGCCATTCGGATTTCGCCGACCTGACGGCGCGCGCGCGCGCGCTCGACATACCGGTCATCACCGTCGAGCAGATCAACCGGGCCGACGCGATCGACCGCATCACGGCGCTCGATCCCGATTATCTGCTGGTGATCGGCTGGTCGCAGCTCTGCGGCCCGGAACTGATGGCGATCGCGCCGGGCCGGGTGATCGGCTACCATCCGGCACCGCTGCCGCGGATGCGTGGGCGAGCCGCGATCCCGTGGACGATTCTTTCCGCGGAGCCAATCACCGCGGGCTCGTTGTTCTGGATCGACGACGACGTCGATTCGGGCGCGATCCTCGATCAGCAATTCTTTCATGTCGCGCCCGACGAAACCGCAGCCTCGCTCTACCAACGCCACATGGCTGCGCTGGCAACGATGTTCGATCGCACGCTGCCGCAGGTTGCCGCCGGCACGGCACGGCGCGACCCGCAGGACGAGCGCTATGCCACCTGGACCGCCAAGCGTATCGCCGCCGACGGCCGCATCGACTGGCGCGGCGACGCCGCCGCCCTCGATCGGCTGATTCGCGCCGTCGGCCGGCCCTATCCCGGCGCGTTCACCGAGCATCGCGGCGAGCGATTGACCATCTGGGCGGCCGAGCCGTCGCCGATCGGCCCTCGCCATCAAGCCCTGCCCGGCCAGGTGATCGCGCGCGACGCGGCGAGCTTCACGGTGATGTGCGGCGACGGAACGGCACTGCGCATCGATGATTGGCACGGCGAACGCGCGCCGCCGCTTCATGCCGTGCTGGGGCAGCCGGCATGATCGACCTCGCGTCGGTCGACCGCGCGGCAATCGTCGCGCCGCATCCCGATGACGAGGTGCTCGGCTGCGGCGGCACGATCGCCCGGCTCGCCGCGAGCGGCGCCCGGGTCGACGTCATCATCATGACGCGTGGCGTAGCGCCGCAATTCGATACGACGCAGGTCGAGCAGGTGCGGCGTGAAGCGCTCATCGCCCATCGGGAGCTCGGCGTCGCGGACACACATTTCCTCGACCTTCCGGCGGCCGAGCTCGACCACTTGCCCGCGATCGAGATCAATCGCGCGCTGGGGGAGCGGCTCGATCGCATCGCGCCGGAGGTGCTGTTCGTGCCGTTCGTCGGCGATATCCATCGCGATCACCAGATCACCTTCGAGGCCGCGCTGGTCTGGGCACGGCCGCGCAGCGCCGCCGCGCCGCGCCTGGTTCTGGCGTACGAAACGCTATCCGAAACCAACTGGCTGGCACCAGGCGTGACGCCGGGCTTCCTGCCGAATGTCCATATCGACATCAGCGAACATCTCGACGCGAAGCTGGCGGCGTTCGCGCGCTTCGCCTCGCAAGTGCGACCTTTTCCCGACGAGCGCTCTCCCGAGGCGATTCGGGCTCTGGCGATGTTGCGCGGGGCGACCGTCCACCGGCGCGCCGCCGAAGCCTTCGTCGCGGTTCGGGCGATCCTGTGATGCCCTCGGACGCGGCGCCTTCGATCGGCGCGGCGGTCAATGACGACGACCGGGGCAGCCGCGATTCGCAACGGATGACGGTGCTTTTCACCTCCGCTGGCACGAACGTCGCGTTGATTCGCTGCTTCCGGACGGCGGCAACCACGCTCGGTATCGCGTTGCGCGTGCTTGCCGCCGATCAACACCCCGATCAGGCGCCGGCCTGTCTGCTTGCGGAGGGTGGTCATCGAGTCCCTTCGGCCGATGACGACGACTACCTCGACGAAATCGAGGCACTGTGCCGCGATCACCACGTCGGTCTGGTCGTGCCGTGCGGCGTGCGCGAGCTCGGCCCGCTGAGCACCATGCACGACGCGCTGGGCGCGTTCGGCACCCGGCTGGCACTGGCGCCGGCGGCGTTGGTCGATCCGCTGCTCGATCTCTGGCAATGGCAGGAAATCGCACTCGGCGCCGGTGCCGCGGTGCCACGCATCGGCGGGCGCGCCGAAATCGCCGAAAACCCCGATGGCTGGCGCTGGCCGCTGGTCGCCCGCGCGATAAGGAGCGGTGGCAACGTAACGCCCGCCCGCATCATCCGCACGCCGACCGAAATGCTGCTACTCGATCCCAATCGCGCGGTCGTGCTGCAGGAAATACCGCGCGGCGAGCGATTCGTCCTTCAACTGCTGTTCGACGACGAAGGTACGCTGCTCGGCGTCGCGACCTGCCACATCATCGCTGGCGCCGACAGCGATATCGCAAGGACGGTAAACGATCGCCAATTGACTGCCCTTGCCCGGCGGCTCGCCAAGCTGCTGCCGATGGCGCGCGGCCCACTGGCAATCGACGCGGTACGCCAAGCCGATGGCGCGATCCTGATCGATCGCATGCTGCCGATGCTTGCCGACACCTATCCGTTGGTCGATTGCGCCGGCGCCAAGATGGCGCAGGCGCTCCTCGCCCAGGTGCTCGGCCGCCCGCTCCAGCGCCCGATCGAAATGGAGGACCATTTCACCATGCTGACCTATCCGATGCCGTTGTTCCTGGCCGGCTGACGGACCGCGCAACGACTCGTGCGAATTCCATTGAGGACTATGGTTAATTCAGTCCTGATTCGGGATTCCGGGCGCTAATGATTCTTAGGACTCATAGTCTGGCCGTGTTCGACGTGCCGATTCAGCACGGCGTCCGAACGCACCAAAATGCGCAGAAATACTGGCGATTCTCTTTACTTCGGGATGCAAGTGATCATCCAAAAGGACTAATCCCTTCAAGATTCGACAAGATTGTCCTTCCGAAGTAATATCGCCTTCATAAGTTGGGGGAACGGTCGGGGCGCCTCAATTGCCCCATCGCCCAAATTATCGAACAAAAACAATACAGACCAGCAAGGTCAAAACTATCGGGTCGCGGTACGTGTCTCAGGGAGATTACCTATGCCGGATACCGTCAACGTAGCTTTGCTGGGTCGCAACTCGATCGTTCGGGAAGGTCTCCGTCGCATCCTGACGGAGGAAAATTTCCATATCGTCCAATCGGTCGATCAGCCCGATAGCCTTGATGCGTCGCCTGCCGATGCGCCGCCGTTGCTGATCGTGGTCGACAGCGGCGCCGATCAGGATGATCTCGACAACGTCCGCTTGCTGCAGCGACGCTTTCCCGACGCGCGGATGGTGCTGCTTTCCGACAGTTTCGATTTCGACGCGATGGTCCGCGCCTTCCGACTCGGTATTCACGGCTATATCGTCAAGGAAATCAGCTGCCGCCAATTGGTCGGCTCGCTGCAGCTCGTCGCGATGGGCGAGAAGGTGATGCCGTCCAAGCTGGCCGACGCATTACCCGCGCACGCCACGTTCTTCGAGGCCCCGGATACGCGCAAGACGCTGGACAGCGCCGCGCTTTCCGATCGCGAATTGGAAATCCTGCGCTGCCTGATCATGGGATGCCCGAACAAGGTGATCTCCCGCCGGCTCGAGATCAGCGAGGCCACCGTCAAGGTCCACGTCAAGGCGATCCTGCGCAAGCTGCGCGTGCAGAACCGCACCCAGGCGGCGATCTGGGCGGTCAATCGCGGCGTCGAGGGCTATGGCTATGGCGAGGCCGAGCCTGTCCCCGGCATGCGATCGGCGCCGCTGGTCGCCGCCGCCTGATCCGTACGACCGGCGTCGCGTACCGATGTTTGCCGGCTGGACAGCCCCGCTGCCGACGCGCCCGCTGCGATCGCTGATCGCGCGCCTGCGCGGCACCGGGCTGCGAAAGCAGTTGATCAACATCGGCCATCTCACCACCGGCAATTTCGCCAATGCCGGGATCATGCTGATCAGCACCGCGATCGCCGCCCGGGCGCTCGGCCCGCATGATTACGGCATCCTGATCCTCGCCTTGTCGTTCGGCCGCACGATCGAACGCGTCTGCCGGTTCGAATCGTGGCAGCCGCTGATCCGCTTCGCCGCGGAAATGGAAGGTAAGGCAGACCCGGGCGCATTCCGGCGGCTGTTCGCTTATGGTCTGATGTTCGATGCCTTGGCCGCATTTGCCGCAGCGATGATCACCATCGCCCTCGCAACCTTCGCCGGGCCGCTGTTCGGCTTTTCCGCGCGGCATGTCGATCTCGCGGTGATCTATTCGGCCGCGCTGCTGATCAATTATACCGGCATGCCGACCGCCGCTCTGCGGCTGGCCGGCAAGTTCGCGACGATCGCCTATACCCAATATGTCGGCAACGTGATCCAGGTGTTCCTCGCCTTGTGGTGCTGGCACAGCGGCGCCGGGCTCTACGGCTTCATGATCACCTGGACGGTGGCGCAGATGATCGGCGCGGTGCTGTTCTTTTCACTCGCCGTCCGCGCGCTTTCAAAGCAGGGGATCGGCAATCCGCTGACCGTGCCGATCGGTTCGCTCAAGGGCGGTTTTCCCGGCTTCCTGAGCTTCGCCTGGACCAGCAACATCTCGATGACGCTGCGAACGATGACCAGCGAAGCCGACGCGCTGGTGGTCGGCGCGCTGGCCGGGCCAAAGGCGGCGGGATTCTATTACATCGCCAAGCGGATCGCCAAGGCGGGCCAACAGATCGGCGCGCAAGTGCAGGCGGTGATCTATCCAGACATCGCGCGGATGTGGGCCAAGGGCAATATCGCGCGATTCCGGTCCACCACGCTGCACGTCCAGGCAATGCTCGGTGCGGTCGGCATCGCGTTGCTGGTGGTGGTATGGTTATTCGGCGCTGCGCTGCTGCGGATCGGGTTCGGCACCGTCTACGGCGACGCTTATCCGCTGCTCGTCACTCAGCTTGTCGCGGTGATCCTGGCGATGCACGCCGGGCCATCGCGAACCGCGCTGCTGGCGATGAACAAGCCGACCGCGGTGCTGATTATCGCCGCGGTCGGCATGGTGACCTTCTTCGCGGTCGCTTTCTGGCTGGTGCCGCGGATCGGGCCGATCGGCGCCAACATCGGCCAGATCGCGCTGGCGCTGGTGATCGCGGTGGCGATGGATGCGATCTGGCTGGGCGCCGCGCGTCACGCATCGATCGAGCATCGGCGCGCCAGCAGTCAAAGCTGAGCAGCGCGCGCATCCAAACGAAACGGCGCCGCCCTTTTCGAGGACGGCGCCGCACACCGAGACCAGGAGCCGGGAATCAGGCGCCGGGTCGGGCGATCGATCCGATGAAGGTCGCCCGCGTGCCGCCGTAATAGCGCGGCTCGAGCCCCTTGATCGTCGCCGGGAGCTGCCGGACGCCATCGAAGCCGACATAGCGCATCAGCTCGATCACCGCGGCGGGGTTCGGGTAGAATTGCAGGAACTCCGCCTTGCGCCAGCGCGAGGTGGTGATGTTCCACGCGGTATCGTCGACCGCCGGCACGCACTTCATGTGCCACATCGGCCAGCGCCGCAGCAGATTGTTGATCACCGGGATCCGCATCAGCGTGGTATCGACCACCAGCACGCCATCGGCGACGCCGGCGATCCGCTTCAGGCTGAGCACCGGGTTTTCGAGGTGATAGAGGATGCCGAAGCACAGGATCAGATCGAACCGGCCGACGCGCTCGGGCGTCAGGTCCTCGAGATGGACCTTGCGATATTCGAGATTGTCGAGCGCCAGTGCATCGCGGATGAAATTGGCCTGTTCGAGATAATGGTCCTCGATATCGATGCCGAGCACGTAATCGGCACCGGCCTGGGCCGCCGTGACCGCGAAGCCGCCGCAATTGCACGCGATATCGAGCACGCGCTTGCCCTTGAGCGAGCCACCGCACGCTTCCAGTATAGACGGCCAGGCATGATCGATCAGCGTCTTGAGCCGCGTCTTCTCGCGCTCCTGCCGGGAAAATTCGGGCAGATGCGTACTGAGCCCGTGGGGCAGATCGATCGCATGATGGAACGGCGCCAGCCGCTTCAACTCGCTCTCGATCGTCGCGCGCGACATCGCCGCGCCATCGTTACTGGTTACTGCCTGGCTTGCCATCCCGCCCTCCGTGTTGACGTGTCGTCCGCAGCATAGGTGCCGGCACCGGGAGGCGTCTTGCGGGCAGGTTGGGTAGCCCTAAATTGCTGATCGAGACGGCCCACCAGCTTGATTTCGGCCGGCACGAAGAAGCGGTTGGGACCAGGATCGGCGTCATCCGCAGCGATCGCCCGCAGCCGGCAGTCGTGGGCGCGATAGCCGGCCGCGGCCATCAGGCGCATCACGTCGTCGACGCGGTTGGTGACCTCGACCATCAGCAGCGGCCGATGGCGGGCGAGACACTCGCTCATGCCGCGCAACGCGGCGAGCTCACCGCCTTCGATATCGATCTTGATGAAATCGGGCACCAGCCCACGCGCCGCGATGAAGCCATCGATCGTCACCGTCTCGACCTCGATCTGCCGGTAATGCTCGTCGCTGAACGCCGCTTCGCGATTGGCGGCGAACACGCTGTAACCGTCGACCAGCGTCGAATTCTGCCCGCTCAGCCCCTCGACGAAGAACGGCGCCGTCCCCTCACGATCACTGACCGCGCGGCGCACCAGCTCGACCGATGCGAGCCCGGCTACATTGGGCTCGAGATAGGCGAGATTGTCCGGGCTCGGCTCGAACAGCACGACGCGGCCCTGCGTGCCGGCGAGATGCGCGAACCAGGTGCCGATATAGCCGATGTGGCTGCCGAGCTCGAACACCGTATCGCCGGGACGAATCAGCCGCGCGAAATTCTTCATCACGTTCTGCTCGCGGCGGCGGCCGTAGAACCAATAGCCCTTGTGGCGGAAGCGATGGAGGCGCAGCCGCCGCCCCGACACCCAATGGTGCTCGATGGTGATGTCGCGCTGGCCGGACCGCGCGAGCGCGGCGAGCGCCAGGTGGCGCAGCCATTTGACCCGCATCAGGCGGTGATCGATCGCGAACCTCCGGCCGCGCTGCAGCAATGACGATGACAGCATCCGTGCCTCCCTGAAGACGCGTGAGGCTACCAAATGTCGCGCAGCGACGGGCCGGGCATACGGATTACTTCGGATGTCGCGCAGGCGATCAGCCGCGCGCGGCGCGGCGCGCCTCGGCGAGGCGGCGGCCGTCGATCCGCTCGCCGGACAGGATCATCCGCGCAGTGAGCAGCAGGATCAGCAGATCGCGGCGACGGGTACGATTGCCGAGATACCAGATATCGAGCGCGAGCTTGTCCTGATCGCTGAGCACGCTGTTGCCATGCGCCTGCGCCCAGCCGGTGAGGCCGGGGCGCACCATGCCGCGGATGACACCGGCATCGCCGAACGCGGCGATCGTCTCCGGCAGCAGCGGGCGCGGGCCGATCAGGCTCATGTCGCCGGTAACGAGGCTGATGAGTTGCGGCAGCTCATCGAGCCGGCTGCGGCGCAGCCAGCGGCCGAACGCCGGCGTGCGCTCGCTGTCGGGGAGCAGGCGACCGGCGGCATCGCGGCGATCGGCCATCGTGCGGAACTTGCGGATCGTGAAGCTGCGCCCGCGAAGGCCGGCGCGACGCTGCGAAAACATTACCGGAGACCCTAGCGCGACCCGGACGGCGAGCGCGACGGCGAGCATGATCGGCGTCGCGAGGACGAGCGCAACCGCGCCGACCGCGAAATCCATGCCGCGATCGATCACATCGCCCGGACGGAAGGACTCGAGACCCGCCATAGGCCCGATTGCTAGGGCGAAGCGGCCCCGGCGCGCAAAGGGGCAAAGGGGGTATGGCCGGTCAATCGTCCTCGTCCTCGAAACCGACCAGCGCCAGCGCGCGCGCCTTGATCTGGTGCGTCGTGCACCAATGGACCAGCGCGTCCTCGCGGCCGTGTGTCACCCAGACTTCGCGCGGGGCAAGCTCTCGGATCGTGTCGGTCAGTTCGTCCCAATCGGCATGATCGGAGAGGATCAGCGGCAGCTCGACATTGCGCTGTCGGGCACGCTGGCGAATCCGCATCCAGCCCGATGCCATTGCGGTGATCGGATCGGGCAGCCGCCGCGACCAGCGATCGTTGAGCGCGCCCGGCGGGGCGAGCACGATGCGCCCGGCGAGATCGGCCTTGGCAGCGCCGGTTGCCGGAAGAAGAGCGCCCAGATCGACGCCATGCTCGACATAGAGATCGCACAGCCGCTGCAGCGCGCCGTGAATGTAGATCGGATCGTCATGCCCCATGTCGCGCAGTTCGCGGATCACGCGCTGCGCCTTGCCCAGCGCATAGGCACCGACCAGCACGCAGCGATCGGGATTGGCATGGAGCGCGGCGAGCAGCTTGTCGATTTCCTCGTGCGTGTCGGGATGGCGGAACACCGGCAGGCCGAACGTCGCCTCGGTGACGAACACGTCGCACGGCACCGGCTCGAACCGCGCGCAGGTGGGATCGGGTCGGCGCTTGTAATCGCCCGAGACGACGATGCGTTCGCCACGATAATCCATCGCGATCTGCGCCGAGCCAAGCACATGACCGGCCGGCACGAAGCGCAATTCGACCTCGCCGAGCGTCAGCGGCTCGCCATAGGCGACCGGGAGGCCCGCCTGCGGCCCATAGCGCGCCTCCATGATCGCCAGCGTCTCGGGCGTCGCCCAAACGGCATCATGGCCACCGCGCGCGTGATCGGCGTGGCCGTGGGTGACAATTGCGCGCGGCGACGGGATCGAGGGATCGATCCAGGCGTCGGCAGGCGCGACGTAGATGCCGTGCGGCTGCGGATCGAGCCAGTCGCCGAGCCGGGTCATCGCCGCCGCGCCGAGGTGAAGTGGAGAAAGTGGAGAGTGTCGCGCGGTTTCGCGCAGACCCTAAAATGACTCTTCGCGAAACGGAGAGGGCCAGCGTGAGACAAAATGCCGCGCATGCCGATGATATGGCAGCGGGTTTCCAACATTCCTAGGCGCAATGTGCAGCGGCGCGGTCGGCAGGTTTCGCTCAATGGCAGACATGAATTTCTCTCCCCTTGCGGGAGAGAATAGCGGCGCTTGGCGGCTCTGCCGCCTAGCAGAGCTTAGTGAGGGGGATGCGAGGCGCCGCTTCGCGCGCGGCACAGCCGCGCATCCCCCTCACCAACTGCGCCTAGGCAGCAAGCTGCCAAGGCTCCGTATCCTCTCCCGCAAGGGGAGAGGATATCGGCGGCAGCTCCCCACCCCATCCCCGGACATCCCGTCAGCCGTCGCCGACGCGTTCGATATCGGCGCCGACGGCGGACAGCTTCTCCTCGAGCCGCTCGTAGCCGCGATCGAGGTGGTAGACGCGCTGCACCACCGTTTCGCCTTCGGCGGCGAGCCCGGCGAGGATCAGGCTCATCGAGGCGCGCAGGTCGGTTGCCATCACCGGCGCGCCGACCAGCTTGTCGACGCCGCGCACCACCGCGGTGCGGCCGCGCACCTGGATGTCGGCGCCCATCCGCGCCAGCTCGGGGACGTGCATGTAGCGATTCTCGAAGATCGTCTCGGTCAGCACGCTGGCGCCGTTCGCCTTGCACAGCATCGCCATGAACTGCGCCTGCATGTCGGTGGCGAAGCCGGGATAGGGCGCGGTCGAGAGAGTGAGCGGCGCAAGCCCGTTCGACGCCTCGACGCGCACGCCGTCCTTGTGTTCCTCGATCGTCACGCCCGCTTCGATCAGCGCGTCGAGCGTCGCGCGCATGTCGCCCGCATCGGCGCCGACGAGATCGAGCGACCCGCCGGTGATCGCCGCGGCGCAGGCGTAGCTGCCCGCTTCGATGCGATCGGGCATCACGCGATAGGTCGCGCCGTGCAGCCGATCGCGCCCCTCGATCTCCAGCGTCTCGGTGCCGATTCCCGAGATCGAGGCGCCCATCGCGACCAGGCAGTTGCACAGATCGACGATCTCGGGCTCGCGCGCGGCATTTTCGATCCGGGTGCCGCCCTTCGCCGTCACCGCCGCCATCACCGCATTCTCGGTCGCGCCGACCGAGACGACCGGGAACGACACGCGGCCGCCGGGCAGCCGGCCGCCCGGCGCGGTCGCCTTCACATAGCCCGCGGCGAGCTCGATCGCGGCGCCCATTTCCTCGAGCGCCTTGAGGTGCAGGTCGATCGGCCGGTTGCCGATCGCGCAACCGCCGGGCAGCGACACCGTCGCCTCGCCGGCGCGCCCGACCAGCGGGCCGAGCACCAGGATCGAGGCGCGCATCTTGCGGACGATGTCATAGGGCGCCTCGGTTGCCGTCAGGCGGCCGGCGCGAACCGTCATCACCCGGCCGAAATCCTCCGGCCGCGCGCCCTCGATCTGGGTCGAGGCACCGAGCTGATTGAGCAAATGCCCGAAACTGTCGACATCGGCGAGACGCGGCAGGTTACGCAGGGTGAGCGGCTCGTCGGTCAACAGCGCGCACGGCATCAGCGTCAGGGCAGCGTTCTTGGCGCCGGAAATGGGCAGGCGGCCGGCAAGGCGATTGCCGCCGCGGATGAGGATACGGTCCATGCCGTCCGCTTCTAACCGCTCGCCGACGCCGTGCAAGTTTGCGCACAATGCCCTCGTTCTATTGATCGATTTTAATGCGCACCGTCCCGCGCCCTGCTTTGACGTCAACGTCAAAGGGGGTGTTCCGCGTGCCGGCAAGTTGTTTCGCCGATCGACTCGGCGATCTGATCCCGTTGAGCCCGGCCGAGCAGGCCGCGCTCGCACGGCTGGAGGAACGCGAGCGCCATCTGAAGCGCGGCGCGGTGCTGGTGCGCGAGAACGACCCGGCGCCCGAGATGTTCATCCTGCGCGCAGGGAGCATGATGAGCTATGTGCTGCTCGACAACGGCAGCCGGCAGATCCTGCGCTTCCTGTTCCCGGGAGACATGGTCGCGATCACCGGGCTGGTCTATCGCGACGCGCCGGAAAACGTCATCGCGCTTACCGATTGCACCGTCGCGCCGTTCGAGAAGCCGGCGCTGTCGCGGATCGTGGTCGAGCATCCGCGGCTGGCCGCGCTGATGGTGGTCTACAACCAGATCGAGCGGATGGCGCTAACCGATCGCCTCGCCGGGCTGGGCCGTAGTTCGGCCAAGGCGCGGGTCGCCGCGATCCTGCTCGAGATTCGCGGCCGCCGGCGGATCGTCGACCGCGAGATCGGCGACAGTTTCCTGCTCGGCCTGACGCAGGAGGAAATCGGCGACGCCACCGGGCTCACCTCGGTCCATGTCAACCGCATGTTCCGGCAATTGGAGAACGAGCATCTGATCGCTCGCGAAAACGGCCGGGTGACGATCCTCGACGAGCGTGCGCTGGCGCGGACCGCCAATTTCGTCAACCGTTACGCCAATCTCGATCTCAGCTGGTTGCCGGAGCCGCGATAACCTTACGCCTTTTCCAGCGTGCATTGCAGGGGATGCTGGTTCTGCCGCGCGAAATCGGTGACCTGACTGACCTTGGTTTCGGCCACTTCGTAACTGAACACGCCGCACACCCCGACGCCCTTCTGGTGGACGTGGAGCATGACCCGGGTCGCGTCCTCGAGGCTCATGCGGAAGAAGCGCTGCAGGCACAGGACGACGAATTCCATCGGCGTGTAATCGTCGTTGAGCATCAGCACGCGATACGGCGTCGGCTTCTTGGTCCGCGTCAGCGTCTTGGTGGCGAGTCCGGTGCCGGTCGTGCCGGCATCGTCGACATCATCGTCGCCGGCGTCCGGGCCGGCCGCCTGGAGGGGGAAAGGATCAATCGCCATGGTGAGCCGAAAATATGGCATCGATGCCGCCAGGGGCAAGAGGTGTGCGACGCCGTAAACCCTCTTTTTGGAGCAGCGGTATGCCCGGTTGTCGCCCCAAACGCGTTTCGCGGGGCCATGGGCCACCCTTCGTCATGCACGCGACACGCCGCGCACCATGGATGCTGAACCACGTCAGCATGACCGACGAGGGGAGGCCAGCACCAAAAAAGAGCGGCCGCCCCCGGAGGAACGGCCGCCCTGTTGCGACGATACGCGTCGCCAGATCGCCAGTTACGCGGCGATCTTGATCTTCTCGGCAGCGACCGCGGCGCGGTTCGACAGCGGCTGGGCAACGTCGCCGGCCAGCTTGATCATCGCTTCGGTGTTCTTCGAGGTCTCAGCGACCATCGAATCGAACGTCGAGCGCAGGTAATCGCTCTGCAGCTTGAAGAAATCGGTCGGCGACTTGGCGCTGGCGAACGACTTCATCGCAGCGGTCGCGCTTTCGAACGACTTGCGGCCGTATTCGGCGGCTTCCTGGCCCAGGCCTTCAAAGCCCTTGGCGGCGATCTTCGACGATTCGACGACCGCCTCGACATTGCCCTTGGCGAAGTCGTTAATCTCGTCGAACGCCTTGGTGCCCTTTTCGAACGCGGCCTTGGCGCGATCATTGAACTCGGCGAACAGGGTCTCGGCCTTGGCGGCGGTTTTCTTCACGGTGTCTTCCATTGTGATGTCCTCGCTTGTGCTTGGCGCCGGCTCGGCAATCGCGGCGGCAGGTGTTTCGGTCACGGTCTCGATCGGTTTCGGTGCTGCGGGCGCGGCGGCTTCTGTCGGCTTGATCGAAGCGGGGGCCGTCTCGCGCGGAGGGGCAACGGGCGTGGTCGCCGCCTTGGCCGTCGTCCTTGGCTTGCGCGCGGGGCGCGCCGCCTTGGGCTTGGCTGCGGTCGTCGGCTTGGGGCCTTTACTCGCCATGGCTGATTCGGACTCCTCGCTCATTGCTGCAACGCACAATAAGCGATCGAATCGGACCTTTCAAGTGTTTTTGTGCGCTGCAACATAGCTGCAACGAAAGCAGCATCTTATTGCAATGATACCGGTTTCATCGTTGCCGCACATAGCTTCCCGGAGCATCTTCCAGCGCCTTGAGCTTGCCCTTGCCGGGCTTGCGCGCGCCCTTCGCCGCCACTTCCTCGCCGTCCTGGTCACGCAGCCAGCCAAGCCAATCCGGCCACCAGCTACCCTTGGTTTCGAGCGCGCCGGCGACGAATTCGTCGAGCGAACCGACGGGCTTGTCGTTGGTCCAATATTGATATTTGCCGGCCGCCGGCGGGTTGACGACGCCGGCGATGTGCCCCGATCCGGCGAGCACGAACTTGATCGGCCCGGCGAAATGCTCGGTGATCTTCCACACGCTTTCGGCCGGCGCGATATGATCCTCGCGTCCCGCCTGGACATAGGCCGGCGTCTTGACCGTGGAGAGGTCGAGCGGCGTCCCCGCCACTGCCAGCGCGCCGGGGCGCACCAGCAGGTTGTCGCGATAGAGATCGGTCAGATAGCTCAAATGCCAGCGCGCCGGCAGGTTGGTGGTGTCGCCGTTCCAGTGCAGCAGATCGAACGGCGCATAATCCTGGCCAAGCAGATAGTTATTGGTGACGTAGTTCCAGATCAGGTCGCGCCCGCGCAAAAGGTTGAAGGTCGCGGCCATGTAGCGCCCGTCGAGAAAGCCCTCGGGCGCGAGCGCCTCTATCATCTTCAACTGTTCGTCGTCGACGAACAGCGTCAGATCACCACCCTGCGCGAAATCGACCTGCGCGGTGAAGAAAGTGGCACTTTTGACCTTGTCCGCTTCGCCGCGCGCGGTCAGCACCGCCAGCGTCGCGGCAAGCGTGGTGCCGGCGACGCAATAACCGATCGCGTGCACGCCCTCGACGCCCAGGCCGTCACGAATCGTGTCGATCGCATCGATCTGCGCCGACACGTAATCGTCCCAGATCACCTCTGCGCTCGAGGCATCGGCCGATTTCCACGAGACCATGAACACGGTGAGCCCCTGGTCGACCGCCCATTTGACGAAGCTCTTCTCCGGCCTGAGGTCGAGGATGTAGAAGCGGTTGATCCATGGCGGGAAGATCACCAGCGGCGTCTTCAACACCGTGTCGGTGGTCGGGCTATACTGGATCAGCTCGTAAAGCGGTGTGCGGTGGACGACCTTGCCCGGCGTCGCGGCGATGTTGCGGCCTAGTTCGAACGCGCTCGAATCGGTGTGGGTCAGCTGCCCCCTGCCGAGATCGCCGAGCATGTTGGCGAGCCCCTTGAGCAGATTCTCGCCACGCGTCTCGATCGTCTTCTGGATCACCTGCGGATTGGTGACGGGAAAGTTGGTCGGGCTCATCGCGTCGACGAAATTCTTCGCGGCGAAGCGCAGCTGCTCCTTCTGTTTCGGCTCGACTCCCTCCAGCGCATCGACTCCGCGCAGGATATGGTCGGAAATCAGCAGATAGCTCTGCCTAATCCAGTCGAACACGGGATTGTCGCGCCATTCGGTTGCCTGGAAGCGGCGATCGGGCTTGGCATCGGCTTCGGTCAGCGCGGCGGGATCGAGGAAGCGCTGCCACAATTTCATGCTGTCGGCCCAGAATGCCTGCGCGCGCTCGATGGTCGCCTGATCGGTGAAGCCGGGGATGGTCGGGATGGCGGGCTGTTGTTGCAGCGTCTCGAGCCCCGCTTCGAGCATCATCTGCTGCGCGCGGCCCATCACCCAGGTCCAATGCTGCATGTCTTCGAGCGTGAAGCCATGCTGTGATCGCTGCTTGTCCTCGGTCAATCTCATCTCCTCTGGCAAGCGCCTGGGGGGCACCGTATAACCAACGCGCGGGGCGGACGCGAATGTCCGCTGCCCAATAGGAGGAACAGGTGTCCGAAGAATTCTACCGCATCAAGCGGCTGCCGCCCTATGTCATCGCCGAAGTCAACGGCATGCGGGCAGCGGCGCGCGCGGCGGGCGAGGACATTATCGACCTCGGCATGGGCAATCCCGATCTGCCGCCGCCCCAGCATGTCATCGACAAGCTTTGCGAGGTCGCGCAGAAGCCCGACGCGCACGGTTATTCGCAATCGAAGGGCATTCCCGGCCTGCGCCGCGCCCAGGCCAATTATTATGCGCGCCGCTTCGGCGTCGATCTCGATCCCGAGAGCGAAGTTGTCGTCACCATGGGCTCGAAGGAAGGGCTGGCCAGTCTCGCCACCGCGATCACCGCGCCGGGCGATGTCATCCTGGCGCCCAATCCGAGCTATCCGATCCACACCTTCGGCTTCATCATCGCCGGCGCCACGATTCGCGCGGTGCCGACCACGCCTGACGAATATTATTTCGAGAGCCTTGAACGCGCGATGGCGTTCACCGTGCCGCGCCCGAGCGTGCTGGTGGTCAATTATCCGTCCAACCCGACCGCCGAGACGGTCGATCTCGCCTTTTACGAGCGCCTCGTCGCGTGGGCGCGCGAGAATCAGGTCTGGATCATCTCCGACCTCGCCTATTCGGAGCTCTATTACGACGGCAACCCGACCGTCTCGATCCTGCAGGTGAAGGGCGCGAAGGATGTCGCGATCGAATTCACCTCGCTGTCGAAGACCTATTCGATGGCCGGTTGGCGGATGGGCTTCGCGGTCGGCAACAAGCAGCTGATCGCGGCGATGACGCGGGTGAAATCATATCTCGATTACGGCGCCTTCACGCCGATCCAGGCGGCAGCCTGCGCCGCGCTCAACGGCCCGCAGGACATCGTCGAGAAGAACCGGCAGCTTTATCACAAGCGCCGCGACGTGCTGGTCGAGAGCTTCGGCCGCGCCGGCTGGGAGATTCCCAGCCCACCTGCGTCGATGTTCGCCTGGGCGCCATTGCCGCCGGCACTAGCCCATCTAGGTAGTCTTGAGTTCTCGAAACAATTACTCACCCATGCGCATGTCGCCGTGGCCCCTGGCGTAGGCTATGGAGAGAACGGTGAAGGCTATGTCAGGATCGCAATGGTCGAGAACGAACAAAGGCTGCGGCAGGCGGCACGCAACGTGAAACGCTATCTGCAATCCATGGGGGTCAACACCCCATCGTCGCGGACCGGCTGAGCGCCTATGTTCTTGTTCCGTGGCGTCGAGAGCCACCCTCGCTCGTTCGTCAAGGCCGTAACCTGGCGAGCGCTGGGCAGCATCGATACGTTCGTGCTGAGCTTGCTGTATACCGGCAACACCAGCGCCGCCGGGGCGATCGCCGGCACCGAGGTGTTCACCAAGATATTCCTGTTCTATTTCCACGAACGGATCTGGTCGCTGATCCGCTGGGGACATCTGACCCCGCCCGAAGCCGCCGTAGAGGCGGCCGAAACCGATGCCGAGCATGAGGTCGCCAATTAGGGCCGATCGCCATTCAGCCCTGACGGCCTGCAAATGGCGGTCTTCCGCGCTTCCGGTGCTCACGTACCTGTAGTACGCTGCGCGCCGGGTCACGGAAAACCACCATTTTTGCCTCGTCATCTTCTGAATGGCGATTGGCCCTAGGGCGTCAATCGGGCCGAGCGCGGGTCTTGCGTTGCGGCGCAGGGCGATCGGGGGCGGCTGGATCGATGCGTTGGGCACGCTCCTCTTGCGCCGTCGGATGATGGCCATGGCGATCGATAGCCGAATTGAGGAAATGCGCGATTGCACGCGTCCGAGTCATATGCCGCTCCCACTCGCTCTACATTAGCCCAGAACGAACGGATTGGCAGGAAATTCGCTCCGTTTCGGAGATAGTTAACGGCGATTACAAGCGATCGAGCGTTGCCTGGTCGCGGCGGCCCGAAAAGAAGGCGTCGAGGCAGCGCGCGAACGGACGCGCCTGATCGGGATCGATCGCCGCGGCCTCGAACAGCGTCATCGACGATCCGAGCTTGAGCGCATCGACCGGCCCCAGCACACGGTCGACGCTAATCGCGCCGGCATGATCGAGCATCGCTTCGGTCGCCTCGATCAATCGCGCGCCGAGCAGCGGATGCAATAGATAAGCGCGCGCTTCGGCGAGATCGCGAATGGCGTAGCGCCGCGCCGTTTCGCTGCGACCGAGCCCGGCGATCTGCGGAAAGACGAACCACATCCAATGGCTGCGCTTGGCGCCGGCGCGTAATTCGGCGAGCGCCGTCGGATAGACGTTCTGCTGTGCCGCGACGAAGCGATCGAGGCTCACCGCCCCGGCGCCAGCCCGCGCGCGAGCAGATCGGCGATCGTGTCGGCGATCTCGCGGGCCGGGCGATCGTCGCCCCACACGCCGAAGCGCAGGCCCAGAAACACGTTCATCCCCATGATCGCCCAGGCGTGCACGTCGGAAACGTCATCGCGCACCTCGCCGCGCGCCGCGGCCGCGACCAGCCGCTGGGTGATACGATCGGCCGTGGTGGCATAATGCGCGCGGAAGCTTTCGGGATCGACGAACTCGGCTTCGTCGATGATGCGGTAAAGCTCCTTGTGCCCGCGCACGAACTCGAGAAATTCGAGCAGCCCGGCCCGCTCGGCGGCGAGCTGATCCGACGCGGCCTTGAGCACCGGGGCGACGCGATCGCGCACCTGATCGGACATGTCGCGAACCAGCGCGCGGAACACCGCGTCCTTCGAATCGAAATAGGTATAGAAACTGCCCAGCGCGACGCCGGCGCGACGGGTGATGCCGCTGACGGAGCCTTCGTGGAACCCCTTTTCCCCGAATTCGGCCGCCGCCGCGTCGAGGATCGCGCGCAATGTCCGGCGGCCGCGCTCCGTCCGCGGCGCCTTGCCGGCGCTCGCCGCGCCCGCCGCTGTGACTTCCGGGACACGCTCGCTCGCCATTCAGTTCCCCTCTGTTCATTTCCCAAGTTGAAACCTGGTTCAGGTTTCAGTATAGCCTCGGTGATCGTTGCACAACCCCGGCCACAGGGGGTGCCACAGGAGGGGAGAACCGACCATATGTCACGTCGCCTGAATTGCGCCCGCACATTGCTGTCGTCGGGGGCTGCGCTGTTCGCGCTCGCCGCCGCGCCCGCCTTCGCCCAGGATGCCGGCACCACTGGCGCGCCCGCGCAGGCAGACACGGCAGATCAGGATAATGCGGCGCAGGCCGCCGACGCGAGCGGCGCCGGCGACATCGTCGTCACCGCGCGGCGGCGCAGCGAACGGCTGCTCAACACGCCCGTCGCGATCACCGCCTTCACTGGCGCCGCGCTGGAAAAGCAAGGCGCGAGCGACATCACCGATCTCGCCGAGACCACCCCGAATGTGACGTTCGAGGCCTCTCGCGGCACCAATTCGACGCTCACCGCGTTCATCCGCGGCGTCGGCCAGCAGGACCCGGTGCCGGGCTTCGAGGCGGGTGTCGGCGTCTATCTCGACGACGTCTATCTCAATCGCCCGCAGGCGGCGGTGCTGGACATTTACGACGTACAGCGGATCGAGGTGCTGCGCGGGCCGCAGGGAACGCTCTACGGCCGCAACACGATCGGCGGCGCGATCAAATATGTCACCGCGCGCCTGCCCGACCATCCCGAGGTAAAGGTCAAGGCGACCTACGGCAGCTATAACGAAGCCGATGGCGTCATCACCGCCAGTACGCCGCTCGGCGACATGTTCCGTGTCGGCGCCTCGGTGGCGCGCCTCAGCCACGACGGGTTCGGCAAGAACATCAATCTCGGCATCGACAATTACAACAAGGACATCTGGGCCGCGCGCGGCACGATCGAGATGGGCCATGCCGACAGCGGCACCTTCATCCGCATCAACGGCGACTATACCCACGACAAGTCCAACGCGCGCAACGGCCACCGTATCTTCGCCGACTTCGTGACCGGCGAACCGCCCCTCAAGAATGTGTTCAACACCGAAGCCGGGCTCGACAATCCGAAGGAAGACGTGTGGGCCGGTGGTCTGGCGATGACCGCGCAGGCCGAGCTTTCGGATCACGTCACGCTGAAGAGCATCAGCGCGTGGCGCAAGGATCGCTCGTACACGCCGATCGATTTCGATTCCGGGCCGACCGCGGACGTCGACGTGCCCGCGGTCTATCGCAACGAGCAGGTCAGCCAGGAATTCCAGTTGCTCTATTCGAGCAGCAAGCTGAACGGCATCTTCGGCTATTATTATCTCGACGCCGATGCCTCGACGGCGTTCGACGTACTGCTGTTCCCGACCGGCGAGCTGATCGGATTGCCGGGCCTCAACGCCTATACCGCTGGCGATGTGCGCACCAATACGTCGTCTTTCTACGGAGACTTCACCTATAACTTCACCGACAGGCTGAGTCTCGAGGTTGGCGGCCGCTACACCTGGGATCAGCGCAAGTCGCATATCGTCAAGCAGACCAAGCTCGGCGGCTCGGCCGAGTTCGGCGGCAATCCCATCGTTCTCGCCACCGCCACCGATTTCCGCGGCAAGGCCCTGTTCCGCCGCTTCACGCCGCGCGTCTCGCTCAACTTCCAGGCGACCCCGGACAATCTGTTCTACGCCAGCTATTCACAGGGCTTCAAAGGCGGCGGCTTCGATCCGCGCGGCAGCGCCGCGGCGGCGCCCGACGCCAATCACGACGGCGCCGTCAGCTACCAGGAAGTGTACGACTTCCTCCTGTTCAGGCCCGAGAGCGTCAACAGCTACGAAATCGGCTGGAAAGCGGCGCTGTTCGATCGCCGCCTGACCTTCGCGCTCGATGGCTTCTATGCCGATTACAAGGACGTGCAGATTCCGGGCTCGATCGGCTACGACACCAATGGCGATGGGGTGAACGACACCTTCATCGGCATCACCACCAATGCCGCCAAGGCGACGATGAAGGGTATCGAGTTCGAGGGCAATGCGGTGCTGGCGCGCGATTTCGCCGGGCCGGGGTCGAGCATCAATCTGTCCGCCACCGCCGGCTATCTCGACGGCAAGTACGACAAATATATCGACGCGTTCGGCAACGACGTCCACAACCAGCGCTCGATCCAGAACACGCCGAAATGGACGGCTTCCGGCACGCTCGGCGCGGTGCTGCCGATGGGAAGCAACGAACTGGACGTCTCGACGACCGTTTCCTACCGCAGCCTGACGCACCAGTTCGAAACGCCGATCCCGTGGCTCGATCAGCCCGCCTATGCGCTATGGGACGCGAACCTGACCTATTCGTTCGACAACGATCGCTATTCGGTCGGCGTGCACGCCAAGAATATCCTGAACAAGCACTACATCACCTCGGGCTATAATTACGTCACGCAGAATGCCGACGGCAGCTACAGCTCGACGCTGGGGCTGCATGGCGTCGCCGACGCCTTCTACGGCAATCCCCGCCAGGTGTTGCTGACGCTGACCGCGAAGTTTTTCTGACCGCTGGACCGGCGCGCATTTGCACGCCACAACTGCTGCCAGGAACCGGGCGCCGCGCGCGCCCGGCCACGCGGGGAGGATCACCAGCATGACCGAGCGTATCGCCAGCCCCGCTTATCGCCGACTGGTGCTGGCGATGCTGTTGCTCGTCTATACGTTCAACTTCCTCGATCGCCAGATCCTCGGCATCCTGGCGCCGGCGATCAAGGCGGATCTCCACCTTTCCGATGCCGAGTTCGGCGCTGTCGGCGGCCTTGCTTTCGCGATGCTCTATTCGGTGCTCGGTGTGCCGCTCGCTTATCTTGCCGATCGCACCAGCCGATCCTGGGTCATCACCGGCTCGCTGACGGTGTGGAGCGCGTTCACCGCGCTGTGCGGCACCGCGATGGGCGTCGGCCAATTGTTCCTCTATCGCCTCGGCGTGGGGGTGGGCGAGGCGGGCGGTGTGGCGCCGTCCTATGCGCTGATCGCCGATTATTTCCCGCCCAGGAGCCGGGCCCGCGCGCTCGCCATCTATTCGCTCGGCATCCCGATCGGGCTGGCCGGCGGCACGCTGCTCGGCGCCTATATCGCCTCTGCGGTCGAATGGCGCACCGCCTTTTACGCGGTCGGTCTCGCGGGCATCGTCATCGCGCCGATCTTCCGCCTCGTCGTCCGCGACGTGCCGCGCCGCGCCGAGGCCGCCGAGCGTGCGCCGCTCGCCACCGTGTTCCCGATGCTGGCCCGGAAGCCGGCCTTCTGGCTGATGGCGATCGCCGCCGGGTGTAGCTCGCTAACCGGCTATGGCCTCGCCTTGTGGACGCCGTCGGTGTTGATCCGCAGCTTCCACCTCGATCTCATCCACACCGGGCAGTTCATGGGATCGCTGCTGCTGATCGGCGGTACGATCGGCGTGTTCGCCGGCGGCTGGCTGGCTGACCGGCTCGGCCCCGCCGACCACGGCTGGTACGCCAAACTGCCGGCGATCGCCTGGCTGATTACCGCGCCGACCTTCGCCGCCGGCCTGTTGTCGCCGTCGCTCACCCTCGGCTGGCTGCTGCTGCTCGTTCCCAATGCGCTCAACATCCTGTGGCTCGGCCCGGTGACGACCGCGGTCCAGCATCTCGTGCCGCCGCACATGCGCGCGACTGCCTCGGCGAGCTTCCTGCTCATCAACAATCTGATCGGGTTGGGCATCGGCCCGTGGCTGATGGGCCGCCTGTCCGACGCGATGACCGCGACCTATGCCGAAAATGCGCTGCGCAACGCCGCCATCCTGTGCCTCGGCTTCTATCTGATCGCGGCCGTGCTGATGCTGTTCGCGGTGAAGCCGCTCCGCCGCGGCTGGCATGGGTGATATTTAGCGCTCGCGCGTCGCCATGAAGCGCACGTTGGGATAGCGTTCGGCGACATAGCCGACTTCCCACGCGCTCTTGGCCATGAACACCGGGTTGCCGTCGCGATCCTTGGCCATCGCCGCTCGGTTGACGTCGGTGAACGCCTTGAGGTCGGCGGGATCGTCCGCCGCAATCCAGCGCGCGGTTTCGAACGGCGCCATCTCCAGCCCCGCGGCGACCTTGTATTCGGCCTCCAGCCGACTCACCAGCACGTCGAGCTGGAGCTGGCCGACCACGCCGATCACCCAGTTCGAGCCGATCTCGGGATAGAAGACCTGCGTCACGCCCTCCTCGGCCATGTCGTCGAGCGCCTTGCGCAACTGCTTGGTCTTGGTCGGATCCTTGAGCGCGACGCGGCGCAGGATTTCGGGCGCGAAATTGGGCAGCCCGGTGAAGCGGATAGCGGCCTTTTCGGAAAGCGTATCGCCCACGCGCAACGTGCCGTGATTGGGAATGCCGATGATGTCGCCCGGAAATGCCTCGTCGGCGATCTCGCGGTCCTGCGCGAAGAACAGGATCGGCGAATGCACCGCGATCGGCTTGCCGTGCCCCGTCGGCGTCAGCTTCATGCCGCGCCTGAACGTGCCCGAGCATAGCCGCATGAACGCGATGCGATCGCGGTGCTGCGGGTCCATATTGGCCTGCACCTTGAAGACGAAGCCGGTCACCTCGTCCGCCTCGGGGGCGACCGGCGCCGGCTCGGCCGGCTGCGGGCGCGGCCCCGGCGCATGGGTCGCCAGCGCCTCGATCAGCTCGGTAACGCCGAAATGCTTGAGCGCCGAGCCGAAGAACACCGGGGTCAGGTCTCCGTTGCGATAGGCCTGCTCGTCGAACGATGCATAGCCGGCCTGCGCCAGCTCGATCTCCTCGGCCGTCTCGCCGGGCAGCGCGGGCGCGTCCTCGATCTTGCCGTGGAATTCGCGACTCGGCCCTTCGGGGCGGGCGATGCGGTGGTGCGCGATATCGTACACGCCTTCGAACGTGCCGCCCATGCCGACCGGCCAGCTCATCGGCGCAACATCGAGCGCGAGCACGTCGGCGATCTCGTCGAGCAACTCGAATGGTGCGCGGCCCTCGCGGTCGACCTTGTTGACGAAGGTGATGATCGGCACGCTGCGCAACCGGCAAACCTCGAACAGCTTGCGCGTCTGCGCCTCGATGCCGCGCGCCGCGTCGATCACCATCACCGCCGAATCGACCGCGGTGAGCGTGCGATAGGTATCTTCGGAGAAGTCCTCGTGCCCCGGCGTGTCGAGCAGGTTGAAGGTAATCCCGTCCTTCTCGAACGTCATCACCGAGCTGGTGACCGAGATGCCGCGTTGCTGCTCGATCTTCATCCAGTCGGATCGCGCGCGCCGGTTGGCCCCGCGCGCCTTCACCTCGCCGGCGAGATGGATTGCGCCGCCCGCGACGAGTAACCGCTCGGTCAGCGTGGTCTTGCCGGCGTCGGGGTGGGAGATGATCGCGAAGGTACGGCGGGGAGACGTCATGAAGTTCCTGGAAAGTCGAACAAGGCTCGGCATCGCGCGAAACCGGCCATCGGGACGCGCGGCTTATGGGGGCCGGAAGGCCCCCGGACAAGGGGAAAGCGGGGGAGTGGCGCCGGGCGGCGCCTGGCTCGCCCGGCGCGCGGTTATTTGAGCAGGACTTCGCCGAGCAGCTCGCTACCCATCACATGGCGATATTTGGCGCGGTCGCCGCTGGCTGCTTCCATCTGCCGCATGCTCGACTGCATATAGTCCGTATAGGCCTTGTCGCGAGCGGCGGCCTCCGCAGCATCGGGCATGTGGCTGAACTGGGTGATGAGATAATAATCCGCCTCGCCGGGCCGCTTGTTGAGATTGGCGAGGACGTGATATTCGGAAATCCAGCCCTTCGACTTGGCGAATTCCTGGGATTTTTTCCATTGGCTGGCGAGAAAGTCGATATATTGCGCATTGCCGCCGTCATCGACCGAGATTTCCGAGACTTCCCAATAATCGCCATAGCTGAACGGCAGGTCCTGAGCGGCGGCGGACATGGTCACGCCGAACGATAGTGCCACGGCCGCAGCCGCAGCGACGAAGCCCTTGTTCATCGATTTGCCTTTCGTTGCGAGTTCCCGGCCGTCCGCCGGGCAGGCACGCATCACTGGCATTCGCTCGACCGCGCCCGATAGGCGGCGAAGCGGCCGAAGTGTCCCGCAATCAGCGCGTTGAGGCAACCTACCCTTGCGGGCTAGGACGGATCGTCAGTCGAGATTGGCGCCGCCTGAGGCGATCACGTCCGAATAGAAATGCGCACTCGCCTTGGGCGTGCGTGCCAGCGTCTCGAAATCGACATGGACCATGCCGAATCGCTTCGAATAGCCCAGCGACCATTCGAGATTGTCGAGCAGCGACCACAGCATGTAGCCGCGCACGTCGACGCCGCGCCGGATCGCCTCGCCGACCGCGGCGATATGCGTCTTGAGGTAATCGACGCGCAGCGGATCGTCGATCCGGCCGTCGATCGGCTGCGGCGGATCGTAGAAAGCGGCACCGTTCTCGGTCACGTAGAGCGGGATATCGCCGTAGCTTTCCTTCACCCACACCAGCATGTCGGTCAGGCCTTGCGGGAACACCTCCCAGCCGGTGGTCGTGTGGCTGGCATGCTTCTGCTCGACCGGCCCCGCGCGCAGCAGGAAACTGTCGTCGGCGCGGGTGACGTTGCGGGTGTAGTAATTGACCCCGAGGAAATCGAGCCTCTGCCGGATCAGGGCGAAATCCTCGGCGGGCCAGTCGGGCCAGGCCTCGCCGAACATCTCGGCGAGTTCGGGCGGATAGCGGCCGAGCATCGCCGGATCGAGATACTGGCGGTTCATATACGCCTCGGCGCGCGCGCGGGCGGCCTGGTCCGCGGGCGAGTCCGTGGCCGCGTATTTCGGCTCGATATTGACGACGAGGCCGATCTCGTGCGCGCCAGTCTCGCGATAGGCTTTCACCGCGGCGCCGTGCGCGCGCATCAGGTTATGGCTGGCGATCGGCGCCTCGAACATGTTGCGGTGGCCGGGCGCGAGCGCGCCGTGGAGATAGCCGCCGTCGGTCACCACCCATGGCTCGTTCAGTGTCACCCATTTCTTCACTCGCCCGTCGAGCCGATCGAACAGCACCCGGCCATAATCGGCGAACCAGTCGGCGCTATCGCGGTTGAGCCAGCCGCCCTTGTCGTCGAGCGCGGCGGGCAGATCCCAGTGATAGAGCGTCAGCAGCGGCTCGATGTCATTGGCGAGCAGCTCGTCGACCAGTCGTTCGTAGAAATCGAGGCCGGCCTGGTTCACGCGGCCGGTTCCTTCGGGCAGCACGCGCCCCCAGGCGACAGAAAAGCGATAGGCTTGCAGCCCCAGCCGCTTCATCAGCGCCACGTCTTCCTTCCAGCGGTTGTAATGATCGCACGCGACATCGCCGGTATCGCCCTTCGCCGCCATCAGCCGCGGATCGTGGCTGAAGCGCTGCCAGATCGACGCGCCCGCCCCATCGGCCAACGGCGAGCCCTCGATCTGATAGGCCGCGGTGGCGGCGCCCCACAGGAAATCGTCGGGAAACGGGCTGGTCATGCTTATCCCTTCACGCTGCCGGCCAGCAGGCCGCTCAGATAATAACGCTGCAAGGCCAGGAACAGCAGCAGCACGGGGGCGAGCGTGACGACGGCGCCGGCCATCATCAGCTCGAAATCCTGGACGTGTTCGCGCGACAGATTGGCGAGCGCGATCGGCAGGGTCTGCTTGGCGGTATCGTTCAAGATGATGAGAGGCCAGAGAAAATCGCTCCAGCTCGCGAGAAAGGCGAAGGTCGCCAACGTGACCAGGATCGGGGTCAGCGCCGGCAGCGCGATCGATCGAAAGATGCGCCATTCGCTCGCTCCGTCGATCCGCGCCGCCTCGAGCAGCTCGTCGGGAATCGCCAGCGCATATTGGCGAACGAGGAAAATGCCGAACACCGTCGCGATCGACGGCGCCAACACGCCCGCGAACGAATTGACCAGCCCCAGCTCCTTGCACAGCAGAAACAGCGGGATCATCGCCACCTGCGCCGGGATGACGAGCGCGGCGAGCAGCCAGCGGAACAGCGCGTCGCGACCGCGAAAATCGAGCTTGGCGAAGGCATAGCCGGCCATCACGTTGAAGGTCGTCGAGATCAGCGTCGCCAGCGTCGCCAGCGCCAGGCTGTTCAAGAAGAACCGCGCCATGTCGGTGGTCGCGAACAAGGTGACGTAATTCTGCACCGTCGGCCGCGCCGGCAGCAGCGGCGGCGGAAAATGCGCTGCCTCGCCCGGCTGCATCAGCGAGACCGACAGCATCCACAGGAGCGGCGTCATCGCGAACAGGCCGAGCAGCCACATCGCCACATTCACTGGGATCGCGCGCCGCCTCATTGCCCGCTCCACCGGCGCGACAATCGCACCTGCACCAAGGTCAGCGCGAACAGGATCGCGAACAGCACGAACGCCACCGCGGTCGCATAACCCAGGTTCCAGAACTGGAAGCCCTGCACGAACATCAGATAGAGGATGCTGGTGGTGCTCTGCACCGGCCCGCCCTGGGTCATCACATAGGGTTCGGCGAACAGCTGGAAATAGGCCGCCATCGTCAGGATCGAGACGACCAGCATCACCGGCGCCAGCGCGGGCAAAGTGACATGGCGGAATTGCGCCAGCGGCCCCGCGCCGTCGATCCGCGCCGCTTCGTAGAGATCGTCGGGGATCGTCTGCAGCCCGGCGAGCAGGATGATCATATTGTAGCCGAAATTCTTCCACACCGCGAAGATGACGATCGCCGGCATCGCCCAATGCGGACTGCCCAGCCAGTCGACCGGGCCAAGGCCGATCAGCCCGAGCAGCCAGTTGATGACGCCGAACCGGGTGTTGAACAGATAACGCCAGATCACCGCCACCGCGACCAGCGTCGTCACGACGGGCGCGAAGAAGATCGTGCGGAAGATCGAGCGGAATCGCGCCAGTTTCGAGTTGATCAGCAGCGCCGCACCGAGCGAGGTGGCGATCGACAACGGGACGCCGAGCACGACGAACTCGATCGTATTGCCCAGCGCCTGCCAGAACAGCGGGGTCTTGAGCAGCGTCAGATAATTGCCCAGCCCGACGAAACGCAGGTTGTGGAGATCGGCGAGCGCGTAGAGATCGAAATCGGTGAAGCTCAGCAGCAACGCCGCGACGATCGGCAGGAAGAAGAACATCGCCAGCGCGATCAGCGCCGGCGCGACCAGAGTCCAGGCGGCGACGCTGCGCCTCATGACGCGGCCCCAGCAACGGGCTTCTTACGCTCGCGCTCCAGCATCCACCGCCGTTTGGCGAGGATCGCATCGGCCTGGCGATCGATCTCCGCCGCAACCTCGGCGGCCGGCATATCGTTATGCGCTGCCGCCTCGGTGACGGTGCGCATCATCGTCGCGATCGCTTCCCATTCGGGCACCTTGGGCGTCGGCTTGACCCGCTGGAGTTGAGCCAGGAACGCCTGCGCCTTGGCATCGCCGGCCAGCGCCGGCGCACGCCAGGTCGAGCGGCGCGGCGGCAGGTCGCCGGTCAATTGGTGGAAGCGCAATTCCATCTCGGGCGTCGAGAGATAGGCGATCAGCTTCCACGCCGCATCCTGCTTGTCGGAACGGCGGAAAATGACGAGGCTCGATCCCCCCGCATTCGATGCGCCCGGCCCATCCGGGCCCGGCATCGGCGCGGTCGCCCATTCGTCTTGCCGGTCGGCGGGAATCCGCTTGGCGAACTCGTCCAATTGCCATGGTCCCGTGATGTAGAAGCTGAAATCGCCACGATCGAACTGGTCCCAGATATTGGCGATCTCGGTGTTGGCGATCGCCGGCGCCAGCCCCGAGCGCACCGTGCCGAGATAGAAAGCGAGCGCGCGCTCGAATCCCGGATTCTCGAAATTGGCGCGCGCGTCGGCCGTCACCATCGGCTCGGGCTGTTGCAGGCCCAGCACTTCCAGCGGCTCATATTCGTTGAGGGGAAAGATCGCGGCGAATTTGCCCGGCCCGACCAGCCGCTTGATCGCCACCATCTGCCGCCGCCACTCGGCCCAATCGCGCGGCGGATGATCGAACCCGGCGCGTTTCAGCAGATCGCGACGGTAGAACAGCAGCCGCGTATCGACATACCACGGCACGCCGTAGAGCCGCCCGTCGATCCGGCTCGCATCCCAGATGCCGGGGAAATAATCGCGCCGATCGATCGCCGGCGTTGTCGCCACCCGCGCGTCGAGCGGCGCGAGCGCGCCCAGCGCCTCGAACTCGGGCAGCCACGAATTGCCGAGCTGCGCCATGTCGGGCAGCGAATCGCCGGCGAACCCGGTGAGCAATTTCTGGTGTGCCTCGGCGAAGGGCAGTTGCTCGACATCGACCTTGATGCCCGGATTGGCCTTTTCGAATCCGGGCACGAGCTGGACGATCGCCGTCCCTTCCGCGCCCATCGCCCAGACGGTGAGCGTCACGCGGTCACCGGGCTTCGCGCAGCTGCCGGCGAGCAGCGCCGCGACGATCGCCCAGAGCGCCCGCGCCTTCACTGCGACAGCCAGCCTCCCGAAAAGCCCGCGCGGATCAGCCCGCGGCGGATGTGCGGATTGCGCCGCATCGTCGACCAGATCATGCCGCTCCGCCAGTTCTCGATGCCGCCGACGATCGGCCCCTGATCGATGCCGAGATAATCGTCGTCGACCCAGCACAGCCCCTCGACGATCCGGCCCTTGGGCGTCGCCGGCCCGGTCGACAAGGTCGGGTTGAACGAATCGAGGAAGCCGTATTTGCCGTAGATCGCCGAGCCGTAGCGCGCGTGCATCGCGCCGATCGCGGGCAACACGATATCGGGCGCAAACGCGATCGAGCCCGCTGCGGCGGTCGGCGCGATGGTGCCGTCATCGACGCCGTCGGCCCCCGGCCCGCGCGCGGAGTAGCCGGTGAAGCTCCGTGCGATGCCGCCGAACTGCCGCGTGATCTGCCCCGGCCCGTCGCACGCCGTGAGCCCCCAGATATCGGGACCATAACCCACCCAGCCCTTGGGATTGGCGATCGCATAATCGCGCTGCGCATAAGTCGCGCGCCGACTGTTCTCGAAATAATCGATCCCGTGCGCGCGGGTGAACTGATCCTGCAACCCACGGAAATCGAGCCAGAGATTCGAATATTGATAGACGAACAGGGCCGGGAAGATGAGGTGGGGCTCACCATATTGGCCGCCCCATTGCGGCTGGAAGCGGCTGGTCCATTCCTCCTGCGTCCCCGCCTGGATCGGATAGGTCGGCGAACCGAGGGCGAGCACGTAGAGCAGCAGCGCCTCGTTGAACTGGCTCCAGGCCGAGGAGATGAAGCCGCTTTCGGGATGCCAGCCCATCGAGATGAACGGATAGCGTGGCCTGATCCAGGTCCAGTCGACCGCTGCGTAGATGCGATCGGCAAGCGCGCGGATGCGGACCTCGTCGGGATGATCGGTGTCGAACCAGCTCTGCGCGAACAGCACGCCGCCGAGCAGCAGCGTGGTATCGATCGTCGACAGCTCGGTCTGATCGAACCGCTCGCCCGTCTCCATGTCGAGGAAATGGTAGAAGAAGCCCTTGTAGCCGCTCGTCCCGGTCGGCTCCGGCCCCTGTTTGGCGTTGGCGAAGAAATCGAGCGTAGCGAGCGTACGCTGCCGCGCCTGATCGCGGCTGATCCAGCCGTGAACGACGCCGATCGGATAAGCGGTCAGCGCGAAGCCGACCGCGGCGATCGAGGCGAACGATTTGGTCGGCCAGCGATCGGGCGCGAGACCGTTCTTCGGGTTCGAGGTGTCCCAGAAATACTGGAAGGTGCGGTGTTGAAGATCGTCGATCGGCGGCGTCTCGTCGGCCGCGGCGGCGATCGTGCCGGGCTTCGAGCCGGATGCGCATCCGCTGGCAAGCCCGGCCAGCGCCAGGGCCGAGCGCCCGACAAAAGCACGCCGATCAAGCAATCTCAGGTCTCCGTTCAAGGCAAAAACCCGGCCGCGCCGGGTGACGGCGCGGCCGGCAGGGGGGAACTCATTCGGCCGTGCCCCGCCGCCGGCTCGATCCGCGCACGATCAACTGCGGCACCAGCCGCTCGGGGCCGGCGCTGGTATCGTCGGGCTGCTCGATCGATTCGACCAGCCGCTCCACCGCGCGTCCGCCGAGCGCGGCGATGCCCAGCCCCATGGTCGACAGGGCCGGGGTGACGTAGCGCGCGATCGGCACGTCGTCGAAGCCGACGATTGCGACGTCGCGCGGCACGTCGAGCCCCGCGGCGGTGAGCGTCACCATGCAGCCGATGCCCATCATGTCGTTGGCGGAAAAGACTCCGTCGATCGTGCGGTCGGCGATGATCGCGTGCGCCGCCTCGACACCGGCCTGTTCGCCGAAATCGCCGGCGAACACGATCGGAGCGGCATCACCGAGCAGGCTGCCGGCGGCATCGCGGAACCCCCGCGTCCGCTCGAGCGCATCGGCATTGTCGGCGGGGCCGGCGATATGCGCGATGCGGCGGCAGCCCTGCGCGG
Source organism: Hephaestia mangrovi (assembly GCF_019880555.1). Taxonomy (GTDB): domain Bacteria; phylum Pseudomonadota; class Alphaproteobacteria; order Sphingomonadales; family Sphingomonadaceae; genus Sphingomonas; species Sphingomonas mangrovi. Next base: position 503,324 of record NZ_JAINVU010000003.1, read on the forward strand.
CGAGATGCGAGACCGCCTCGCGCGCGCCTTCATAATTGTCGATCACGATCGAGGTATGGCGCGGACCGCCGACGCGACTGCCCATCACCACCGTCGGCAGGCCGCGCGGCAGGGCGTTCGCCAGCGCCTCGGCATCGATCTGCGGCGACATGACCAGCAACCCGTCGACGCGCCCGCGCATCGCACGGATCGCCGCCGCCGTTTCCTCGGCATCGCCGTGCATATTGGACAGCAAGATCTGCAGCCCGCGGCGATGCGCGGCATAATCGATGCCGCGGATGATCTCGGAAAAGAACTCGCCGAACAGATCGGGCAGCACCACGCCCAGCGTGTTCGATCGCTGCGTCGAAAGGCTGCGTGCGCCGAGATGCGGCACGTAATCGAGCGCGCGGGCGGCATCGGCCACCCGCGCCCGCGTCGCCGGGGTCACGCTGCGGTGGCCGTTCAGCGCGCGGGAGGCCGAAGCTACCGACACGCCGGCCTTGCGCGCTACGTCGCGGATCGTCGCCGTGCCCATCGCCTCCTCTTTCCTTATTCGATCATGTAACCGGTTTCATGAATGCCCGCAAGCTGGCTGCTCGCGGTCGTTGCGCTGGCATTGCGAAGCGCCTGGCCGCTCTCGTCGAACAAGTGGCAGCGTTCTGGCGGCAGCGCGATCGCGAGCCGGCCGGGGCGCTCGTGCGGCTGTTCGGCGAGTTGGCAGGCGAGCGGCTCGCCGCCGGGGGTCGACAGATAGGCAAAGTGGCTGGCGCCGAGCGATTCGATCATCGCCACCGGCGCCTCGATGCGGTTGACCGCGCCGCCGATCACGACATGCTCGGGCCGGATGCCGAGCGTCAGCGGCGTCTCGGATGCAATTCCGCCGAGGTCGATTCCTGTCGCGATTACGGTGCCGTCGGCGAGCCGCACTTTGCCTTCGGCCGTTGCCGTCACGGGCAGGAAATTCATCTGCGGCGCGCCGATGAACCCAGCGACGAACCGCGTCGCGGGCCGGTCGTAAAGCTCGGCCGGGGTTCCGATCTGCTCGATCCTGCCCGCCGACAGCACGACGATGCGATCGGCCAGCGTCATCGCCTCGATCTGATCGTGCGTCACGTAGATCATCGTCGCGCCGAGTTGATCGTGCAGTTGCGCGAATTCGTATCGCATCCGCTGGCGCAACGCGGCATCGAGGTTCGAGAGCGGCTCGTCGAACAGGAACGCACTCGGCTGGCGCACGATCGCGCGGCCGATCGCGACGCGCTGGCGCTGCCCGCCCGACAGCGCCTTTGGCTTGCGGTCGAGCAGATGCGCGATGTCGAGCGTCGCTGCCGCCGCCTCGACCGCCGCGGCGATCTCCGCACGCGGCTTGCCCTGCAACTTCAGCGCGAAGCCCAGATTGTCGCGCACGCTCATGTGCGGATAGAGCGCGTAGGACTGGAACACCATGGCGATCCCGCGCTCGGCGGGTTCGAGATCGTTGACCACCCGCCCGCCGATCGCGATCGTGCCCGCGCTCGGCGCCTCGAGGCCGGCGATCAGCCGCAGCAAGGTCGATTTGCCGCACCCGGACGGGCCGACGAACACGACGAATTCGCCATCGGCGATCGCCAGATCGATGCCATCGAGGACGCCAACCGCGCCGAACATTTTGGTTACGCCGTTGAGCTCGACTGCCGCCAACTCGGTCTCCCCTCGGCGGCGAGCCTAGCGGCTCGATCCGGCGCTGACTATCCTGCGATCAACTCAGCCAATAGCCGATCACCGCGACGATCACGATCAGCACCAGCCCGCCGACGAATACCGCGCGCCGGGCGGGCGTGCGCAACACGATATCGCCGCCGCGCGCCTGCTGGCCGGTGAGATGGGGGGCGTCGGTCTGCTGGTCTTCATCGGGCATGCGAACCTCCGTATCGTCAACCGTTCGGCCGCCCCGATAGTTGCGGTCATTGACTTTTTGCGCCGCAGCATCCATTTGCCGCGTTATCGAGGCGTCATGCAGCGTGATCGAGCGGCCGGGAGACATCCGGTGCTCAGGCTCCGCCTCGGTCGATTTTTCAGGGCTTCCCATATCACGCGGGGTGTCGATTTCCCCGCCCCTCGTTCGGCTTTGGTCCGGGCGAGCGTGGCCCATTTTGAAGGTTTTATTCCATGACTTTTGCCAAACTCGGCCTTGCCGAGCCGCTCGTCCGCGCGCTCGAGGCCAAGGGCTATAGCGAGCCGACGCCGATCCAGGCGCAGGCCATCCCGACGCTGCTCGAAGGCCGCGACCTGCTGGGCATCGCGCAGACCGGCACCGGCAAGACCGCCGCGTTCGTGCTGCCGTCGCTGCAGCGGCTGGCGGAGTCGGGCAAGCGCTCGCTGCCCTATCACTGCCGCATGCTGGTGCTGACCCCGACGCGCGAGCTCGCCACCCAGATCGCCGACAATGCGCGCGGCTATAGCAAGTTCTCGCAACTCTCGGTCGCCACCGTATTCGGCGGCACCAGCATCAACAAGAACCGCCAGGACATGAGCCGCGGCGTTGACCTGCTGGTCGCCACGCCCGGCCGGCTGCTCGACCTGATCGACCAGAAATACGTCAACCTGTCGATGCTCGAGATTCTCGTGCTCGACGAGGCTGACCAGATGCTCGATCTCGGCTTTATCCACGCGCTGCGCCGCATCGTGAAGCTGCTACCCCGGCAGCGCCAGTCGCTGTTCTTCTCGGCGACGATGCCCAAGGCGATCCGCGAGCTGGCCGATCAGTTCCTCAACGATCCCGCCATGGTTTCGATCAAGCCCGCGGCGACCACTGCCGAGCGGGTCGATCAATATGTCACGTTCGTCGGGCAAAAGGAGAAGCAGGCGCTGCTCACCATCAAGCTCGCCGATCCGACGATCGACCGGGCGCTGGTGTTCACCCGTACCAAGCACGGCGCAGACCGCGTCGTGAAGCTGCTTGCCGGCAACGGCATCGCTGCCAACGCGATCCACGGCAACAAGAGCCAGCCGCAGCGCGAGCGCGCCTTGGGTGCGTTCAAATCGGGCCAGGTGCCGATCCTCGTCGCCACCGATATCGCCGCGCGGGGCATCGACGTCTCGGGCGTCAGCCATGTGTTCAACTTCGAGCTGCCCAACGTGCCCGAGCAATATGTCCACCGCATCGGCCGCACCGCGCGCGCCGGGGCGAGCGGCGTGGCGATCAGCTTCTGCGCCGACGACGAGCGGCCCTATCTGCGCGATATCGAGCGCACGACGCGGCAGAAGGTCGCGATCGAGGCGCTGCCCGCCGATTTCGTCGCCGCCGCGGCCAAGCTCCAGGCCGAGCGCAAGCAGGCGATCGGCGCCGACCCCGCGCCGCGCGAGGATCGCCAGCGTGGGCCGCGCCGCCCGCGCGCCACGCACCAGGCGCGGCCGACCGGCGAAGCGCGCCGCGACGGTCGTCGTCAGGGCCAGGGTGGCAATCGTTCCCCGGCATATGGCGATACGCAGCGCGGTGAGCGTGCGCCCCATGGCGGTGATGGTCATCGTCCGGCGGCCGGACAGGGCGATGCCCGGCGCGCGCCGACCGGCGACCAGCGCAAGCCGTATCGCGGCAGCGACGGCGCACGGGCGCACGATCGCGGCGACGGCCAGCCGGCGCAGGATCGCCGCCGCCCCCGCGGCAACAATCCGCGCCGCGGCGGGCCGCGCCGCCCGCAGTCGGCGCAACGCTGAGGCGGATCAGGCCGGCGCCGTCGTGCGCCGGCCGACCATCGCCGATACCAACAGGATGGCGAGGCCGCCGAGCGCCAGGCCGCACCCGACCCAACCGGTCGAGGTCCAGCCGAGCCCGGCAGCGATCGCCAGCCCGCCGAGCCACGGGCCGAGTGCATTGGCGGTGTTGAATGCCGAATGGTTGAGCGCGGCGGCAAGTGCCTGGGCATCGCCGGCGACATCCATCAGCCGCGTCTGGAGCACCGTGCCCAGCGCGCCGCCGATCCCGATCGCGCCGATATCGGCCAGCATCGCCCACCAATTCCCGGCCGCAAGCGGATAGAGCGCCAGCGCCGCCGCGCTCCACAGCAGGATCACCGCGGCCGTCGGCAGCAGCGCGCGATCGGCGAACCGCGGCGCGATCAGATTGCCCGCGGTCATGCCGATGCCGAACACCATCAATGCGATCGGAATCAGCGATGGCGAAACCCGGGTCACCGCGAGCAGCGTATCGGCGAGATAGGTGTAGACCGCGAACATGCCGCCGAACCCAATCGCGCCGATGCCCAAGGTCAGCCACACCTGGCCGCGTTTGAGAGCGCCGAGCTCGCGCAACGGGCTGGCGCGATGATCGGGCGCGTCGCGCGGGGCAAAGACCGCGACCAGCGCGGCGGTCAACGCGGCGAGCAGCGCGACCAGCCCGAATGCCCAGCGCCAGCCGACCCCTTGCCCCAGCCAATTGGCCAGCGGCACGCCCGCGATCGTCGCGACCGTGAGGCCGAGCAGCACCCGCGCGACGGCTTTCGTCCGATGCTCGCGCGGCACCAGCGAGGCGGCGACCAGCGAGGCGATCCCGAAATAGGCGCCGTGCGGCAGCCCGCTCAGGAAGCGGAACAGCAGCATCCAGTGATAGCTCGGCGCCAGGCCCGACAGCGCGTTGGCGAGCGCGAAGATCGTCATCAGCCCGATCAGCAACGTCCGCCGCGACAGCTTGGCGGCGAGCACCGCGATGGTCGGCGCGCCGACAACGACGCCCAGCGCATAGGCGCTTATCACATGCCCCGCGGTGGGCGCATCGATGCCGAGATCGCGCGCGAAATCGGGCACCAGGCTCATCGTCGCGAATTCGGTGGTGCCGATCGCGAAGCCACCAACCGACAACGCCAGATGGGTGAGGCCGACATGGCGGACGGCGCCGCTTGGCCGGTCGATCGTGGTGGAGGCGTCCATCGCGCCTAGCTGGCCATGCTGCACTGCAGCGTCAACTGCAAAAGCCTGCATCGGCGTGATGCGCGATGCAGGCGGGAGCCGAATCGCGGCGCGGTGGTTGTTAGGGTCAGGACCCTAGTCGCGACAGAGGAGAGGTTCGATGGATATCAGCACCCAGACCGCCGCCGAGCGCATCGCGCGCGTGCTCGCCGGCCAGCGGATCAGCGCCAATGGCGAAGGCGACGCGGAATCGGCGGCCCGGCTGGTCGAGAACAGCTGGAAGGATCATCTCGCCGATGCCGCTGCCGTGCTGCGTACCTTGCGCGAGCCAGATCGGGCGATGGCCAACGCGGGCGACCCCGCAGTCTGGGAACGCATGATCCTCGCCGCGATCGAGCAGACCAAGCCCGAAACGGTGGTGCTTTAGCGCCCAGCGCTAACCGCGGATCGTCAGCCACTCGCTTTGCGGCGCGCGGGTGGTGCGCAGGCGGTTGGCGGGGGCGGCGGGATCCTCATGACCGATCGCCATGCCGCAGAACAGCATGCGCTCGGGCGGTGTGGCGAGGAACCGCGTGACGGTTTCGGGATACATCGCCCAGCATTCCTGCGGGCAGGTCGCCAGCCCCGCCTCGACGGCGAGCAGCATCACGTTTTCCAGATACATGCCGAGATCGGCCCATTGCGGCGGCCCCATCGCGCGGTCGACGGTGACGAACAGCGCGGCGGGCGCGCCGAAGAACGCGAAATTGTCGGCAAAGGCGCGCCGCCGGGCTTCCCGATCGTCGCGCCTCACGCCGAGCGCCGCATACAGCGCCTCGCCGACCGCGAATCGGCGCGTGCGATAGGGCTCCCCGAGCGCGGGCGGGTAGATCGCATAAGCGGCCGGCTCGATTCGGCCCGCCGCCAGTGTGTCGCGCATGATCGCCTTGAGTTGCCGTAGCGACTCTCCGGCGACGAGATCGACGTGCCACGGCTGGAGATTGCCGCCGCTCGGCGCGCGCGCCGCCTTGGTGACGATGGCATGGAGCAGATCGGGCGCCACCGGCCGATCGAGGAACCCGCGCACCGATCGCCGCGCCGCTATCGCCTCGGTTACCGTCATCCACCCCCTCCCTTTTCGACGATTCGGTATGCGCACCCTCTTGCCGTGAACGTCAATTCGCGCGACACTCGGTTGCAAATCAGGACTAATGGAGAGGACGGCATGGCAGAAGCCTATATCGTCGATGCGGTGCGGACCGCCGGCGGCAAGCGCGGCGGCAAGCTCGCCGGATGGCACCCCGCCGACATGGCGGGCGAAGTACTCAACCGAATCGTCGAGCGTACCGGCATCGATCCGGGCGCGATCGACGACGTCATCATGGGCTGCGTCAGCCAGGGCGGCGAGCAGAGCTTCCAGGTCGGCCGCGGCGCCGTCCTCGCGTCGAAACTCCCCGAGAGCGTGCCTGCGGTGACGATCGACCGCCAGTGCGGCTCCTCGCAACAGGCGATCCAGTTCGCGGCGCAAGCGGTGATGTCAGGCACGCAGGACGTGGTGATCGCCGCCGGGGTCGAGAGCATGACGCGGGTGCCGATGGGCTCGACCGGCATGCTGTTCGCGCAGGCCGGGCTCGGCAAGGCCAAGTCGCCGCGCCAGGAGGAACGTTATCCGGGCATCCAGTTCAGCCAATTCATGGGCGCCGAGATGATCGCGCACAAATATGGCTTCTCGCGCGATCAACTCGATGAATATGCGCTCGAAAGCCATCGCCGCGCTGCCGCCGCGACCGAGCGCGGCGATTTCGCCGACGAGATCGTGGCGTTGACGATCGAGACGCCCGAAGGCGAGCAGCAGCACGGCATTGACGAGGGCATCCGCTTCGATGCGACCTTCGAGGGCATCCAGTCGGTCAAGCTGTTGAAGGAGGGCGGGGTGATCTCGGCAGCCAACGCCAGCCAGATTTGCGACGGGTCGAGCGCGGTGATGGTCGTCTCCGAAGCGGCGTTGAAGGCGCATGGGCTGACCCCGCGGGCGCGCATCCACCACCTCACCGTGACCGGCGGCGACCCCGTGGTGATGCTCGAGGAGCCGCTGTTCGCCACCGATCGCGCCCTGAAGCGCGCCGGCATGACGATCGACGAGATCGACCTGTACGAGGTTAACGAGGCGTTCGCCCCGGTGCCGCTCGCCTGGCTCAAGCACACCGGCGGCGATCCGGCGAAGATCAATGTCAACGGCGGCGCGATCGCGCTTGGCCATCCGCTCGGCGCCTCGGGCAGCAAGCTGATGGCGACGCTGGTCCACGCGCTCGGGAAACGCGGTGGCCGTTATGGCTTGCAAACCATGTGCGAAGGCGGCGGCATCGCCAACGTGACGATCATCGAGCGGCTGTAAGCTGTAGCCAAATGCAAACCGTCCCCCTGAACTCGTTTCAGGGTCCATGGGCCGACAGTCGCCGCGAGGAAGCGAGCAGCGTTGCACCATGGATGCTGAAACAACCTCAGCATGGCGACCTAATATACGAGGGAGAATGACATGGAACTCGGCACCAATATCGCGGCCGTCGTCACCGGCGGCGCCTCGGGCCTTGGTGCGGCGACCGCGCGGGCGCTTGCGGCGAAGGGCGCCAAGGTCGCGATCTTCGACCTGCAAGTCGAGAAAGGCCAGGCGCTTGCCGACGAGATCGGCGGCGTCTTCTGCGAAGTGAACGTCACCTCGGACGACTCGGTCGATGCCGGCTTTGCCAAGGCGCGCGCCGCGCATGGCCAGGAAGCGGTGCTGGTCTGCTGCGCGGGCACCGGCAATGCGATGAAAACGGCGAGCCGCTCGAAGGAAGATGGCTCGATCAAGCATTTCAGCCTCGATGCGTTCAACTGGCTCATCCAGATCAACCTGATCGGCACCTTCCGCTGCGTCGCCAAGTCGGCCGCCGGCATGCTGACGCTCGAGCCCGGCGTGGATGGCGAGCGCGGCGCGATCGTGATGACCGCCAGCGTCGCCGCCGAGGACGGGCAGATCGGGCAGGCCGCTTATTCGGCGTCCAAGGGCGGCGTCGTGGGCATGACCTTGCCGATCGCGCGCGACCTGATGAGCGAGGGCATCCGCGTCAACACCATCCTGCCGGGCATTTTCGATACGCCGCTGATGCAGGGCGCACCGCAACAGGTGAAGGACGCGCTCGCCGCCTCGGTACCGTTTCCCAAGCGGCTCGGCCATCCGGAGGAATATGCCCGGCTCGCGCTGGCGATGATCGAGAACAGCTATTTCAACGGCGAGGACGTCCGCCTCGATGGCGCGATCCGCATGGCGCCGCGCTGAAATCCGCCATCGTCATTGCGAGGGCCGCAGGCCCGCGGCAATCCAGCGCGCGCGCGCCTGGCTCTGGATTGCTTCGCTGCGCTCGCAATGACGCACATGGCTAAAGCGCTTTCTGCCCCACCACATTGCCCGGCGGGCTGTAGCGGCAGACGAGGTAATCGTCGCTGCGGTTGCTCGCCAGGGCGCAGCCCACCGCCTTGCTGCCGCGCCAGATGATCTGCGTGTAATGCGCGACATCCTCGTAATTGCCGGTGGTGCTGAAATCGGGCGTCACACCGTTCCTGAACCACTTCTTCTCCGCGATCCAGGCATCGACCATCTCGCGGTAGCGATAGGCGTCGCGTGTCCCGGTCCACAGATTCTCGCCCTCGCGGCCCAGCCCCTGCGGTTGCACGGCGTGCGCGAATCGCCCGGTCCGCGCCATCTGCTCGGCATAGGCCTGCGCATCGCGGGCGAGCGCGTCGTTCCACACCAGCGGCGCCACCCCCACCGCGCGCCGCGCCGCGTTGTGACGCTCCAGCATCACGCGTTGCAGCGCGGCCGGATCGCGCGGCGCCGGGCCGGCGAAGGTGCGGGGCTCGACCACACGAGTCGGCGCCGCCTGCTGCGAGGGCGACGGCGCGCACGCCGCGAGCATCATCAGCGATGCCAGAATGATCCTCATGCCTTTCCCTCGATCGTCGCCCGCGCCATATCGCCGGCGTGATGAATGCCGCCCAAACGCCGCCGCTCGCGCTTTATGTCCATTGGCCGTTCTGCGTCTCGAAATGCCCCTATTGCGACTTCAATAGCCATGTCCGCGCCGAAATCGACCAGCAGGCGTGGCGCGATGCGCTGCTCGCCGATCTTGCCCATGAAGCGCGCGAGACGCCCGGCCGCAAGCTCGGATCGATCTTCTTCGGCGGCGGCACGCCGTCGCTGATGCCGCCCGAAACGGTCGCGGCGATCATCGCGGCGGCGGCCGCCGCCTGGGGGTTCGAGCCGGGGATCGAAATCACGCTGGAGGCCAATCCCTCCTCGGTCGAGGCCGCGCGTTTCGCCGATCTCGCCGCCGCTGGCGTCAACCGCGTGTCGCTGGGCCTGCAGGCGCTCGACGATGAGGCGCTGCGTTTCCTCGGCCGCGCCCACGACGTTGCCGAGGGCCTCGCCGCGCTCGATACCGCGCAGGCCGTGTTCGATCGCGTCAGCTTCGATCTGATCTACGCCCGCCCCGGCCAATCTCTCGCCCAATGGGAAGCCGAGCTCGCCCGCGCGATCGGCTTCGGCACCGAGCATCTCTCGCTCTATCAACTGACGATCGAGCCCGGCACGCGCTTCGCTACCGAGGCCGCCGCCGGGCGCCTGGTCATCCCCGATGCCGATGCCGCCGCCGACCTGTTCGAGGCGACCCGCAGCCTCACCGCCGCCGCCGGCCTGCCCGCCTATGAAATCTCCAACCACGCCCGCCAGGGCGCGGAGAGCCGCCACAATCTCAGCTATTGGCGCTACACCGGCTATGCCGGGATCGGCCCCGGCGCTCACGGCCGCCGCAACGCGCTGGCGACCACCCGGCATCGCAAGCCGGAGAACTGGCTGTCGGCGGTGGCGCGCAACGGCCATGGCACGCAGAGCGAGGAGCCGCTCGACCCTCGCGCCCGCGCCACCGAGGCGCTGGTGATGGGCTTGCGCCTTGCCGAGGGAATCGATTTCGGCCGCCACGCCGAACGGGGGATCGCGATCGCGCCGCTGCTCGACGACGCGGCGGTGGCGCGGCTCGAACGCGCCGGGCTGGTCACGCGATCGCCGGCACGGCTCGCGCTCACCGACACGGGAATGCCACTGCTCGACGCGATCCTGCGCGAGGTGACGACCGCCGCCTGATCGCGCCTATTTGCCGAACGAGGTCGGCGCCGGCGAGATGACGACGGTGCGGCCGTCGCGGATTTCCTGCACCTCGAGCGCGCGCTGCGCGATGCCGTCGCGCCCGAAGCGGAAAGCGCCGTCGATGCCGGAGAAGCCGCCCGGATCGCGCAGGTCGGATTGCGGGAAATCGCTTCCCGGTCGCCAGTCGCGCGCCACCCTGACGGTCAGCAGCACCGCGTCATAGCCGAGGCTCGACAGGCGATAGGGCGCGGCGCCGAACCGGCTGCGATATTTCACGGCATATTGGCGATAAAGCTCATCGGGCACGCTGGCGAACCACGCGCCGTTCAGCGACGTCTTGGACGCGATCGAGCTTTCGGTATTCCACAATTCGGTGCCGAGCAGCCGCGTATCCATGCCCACCGCCTTCTTGAGCGTCGGCGCGACCATTGCTGCGGTGGCGCCGCTGTCGGCGATCAGCACCGCGCCATAAGGCGCCTTGGCCGCCATCCGCTTGACCGCGGTCGATACCGAAGCCGAGCTGCGATCATAGGTCTGCAGCGAGACGACCTGCCCGCCGGCATCCTCCACCGAGCGCAGGAACGCGGTCGACGCGCGCTGGCCGTAGAGCCCGTTGGGCATCAGCCCGGCAAAGGTCGTCACCCCGCGGCTCTGGGCATAGCTCACCACGCGGTCGATCGCCTGCGACGGCACATAGCCGAGCAGATAAACCCCGTCGCCGGCCACGCTGGCGTCGTTCGAGAAGGTGATGATCGGCACGTGCGCGCGGCTCGCGATCGGCTCGATCGCGCGCACGTCTTCGGCGAGCAGCGGGCCGAGGATCAGCTTGTTGCCGTCGGCCAGCGCGCGATTGGCCGCCGCCGCCGCGCCGCCATTGGTATCATAGGTGGTGATCCGCACCTTGGCGCTGCCGGTATCGAGCAGCGCCATCTGCGTCGCATTGGCGAGCGACTTGCCGACGCCGGCATTCTGCCCCGTCAGCGGCACCAGCAGCGCGACGCGATCGCGGTCGTTATCGGTCGGGATCCCGCCCTGAATCGGGCCGGTTTCCGACGGCCGGGTCTGCGCCGGGCCGGTGACCGGCGGCGGCGGCCCCTTGGGCACGATCGTCGAGCAGGCCGCGACGAACAATGTCGCGGCGATCGTGGCCAGCCTTTGCCACGAAACCATCCGTTGCCGTGTCCCCATCGCCTCTGCCATGACTGATCCCCTCATGAACGCACCACTCGCGCCCGGCCTCTATATCGTCGCCACCCCGATCGGCAATCTCGGCGACCTCTCGCCGCGTGCCGCCGATGTCCTTGCCCGCGCCGACGCGATCGCCGTCGAGGACAGCCGGGTGACCGCCAAGCTGCTCCACCATATCGGCGTCCGCCGTCCGATGACACCCTATCATGATCATAATGCCGAAAGCGTTCGCCCCGGCCTCGTCGCGCGGATGGCGAGCGAGGCGATCGCGCTGGTGTCCGACGCCGGCACCCCGCTGATTTCCGATCCCGGCTACAAGCTGGTGCGCGATGCTCGCGCCGCGGGCCACGCGGTGGTGACGATCCCCGGCCCCTGCGCGGCGATCGCTGCCTTGACCCTCGCCGGTTTGCCGACCGATCGCTTCCTGTTCCTGGGCTTCCTGCCGCCCAAGGAGAAAGCCAGAGCCGATGCGATCGCCGAGGTGGCGGGCGTGCGCGCGACCTTGGTGCTCTACGAATCCGGCCCCCGCCTGGCTGCGACGCTGACGACTCTCGCCGCGGTTCTGGGTGACCGCGAGGCGGCGGTGACGCGCGAGCTCACCAAGAAGTTCGAGGAGGCCGTCACCGGCACGCTCGCGAGCCTCGCCGCCCGCTACACCGATGCGCCGCCGAAGGGCGAGATCGTCGTCGTCGTCGCGCCACCGGGCGAGGCGCCGCCGGCCAGCGCGGCCGACGCCGATGCCGCGCTGGCCGAGGCGCTCACGCGTCTGCCCGCGTCCAAGGCCGCCGGAGAAGTGGCAAAGCGCTTCGGCCTCGACCGCAAGGCGCTCTACGCGCGGGCGCTGGAGATGAAGGCGTGAGAAATCGCCGCGCTGCCGAAGCCTCGGGCCGGCGCGGCGAGCGAATCGCGGCGTGGTGGTTGCGGCTCAAGGGCTGGCGCGTGCTCGATACCCGCGTGCGCACGCCGGCGGGCGAAGTCGATCTCGTGGCACGACGCGGCAGCCTCGTCGCTTTCGTCGAGGTGAAGACGCGCAAATCCGCCGCCGAACTCGATTTCGCGATCGACGAGCGCCGCCTGTCGCGCGTCGCCGCGGCGGCGGAAGTCCTGATGCCACGCTATGCCAAACCCGGCGACGACATCCGCGTCGACGTGATCCTGCTCGCCCCCGGCACGGCGCCACGCCATATCGAGAATGCCTGGATAGGGTGACGGCGCTCGCCCGCGCTCCTACATGGCGGCAACAATACAGGAGACCCGCATGCCGCTTCGCGTCGCCGTCCAGATGGACCCGCTCGATCAGATCAACGTCGCCGGCGATTCGAGTTTCGCGCTGATGCTCGCCGCGCAGGCGCGCGGACACGCCCTGTTCCACTATGCGGCCGAGGACCTCAATTACGCCAGCGGCCATGTCTGGGCGCGGGCGCATCCGGTAACGGTGCAGCGCGTCGCGGGCGATCATTTTACCTTCGCCGATCCCGTCCGCCTCGATCTCGGCGAGGATGCCGACGTCGTGCTGATGCGGCAGGACCCGCCGTTCGATCTCGGCTATATCACCGCTACCCACCTGCTCGAGCGGATCAGCGACAAGACGCTGATCGTCAATGATCCCGCCAGCGTGCGCAATGCGCCCGAAAAGGTGTTCGTGCTCGATTATCCGCAGTTCATGCCGCCAACGCTGGTCACGCGCAGTCTCGACGAAGCCAAGGCGTTTCTCGCCGAGCACCACGAGATCGTCGTCAAGCCGCTCCACGGCAACGGCGGCAAGGCGATCTTCAAGATCGGTCGCGACGGCGCCAACCTCTCCTCGCTGATCGAGGTGTTCAACACCGCCTATCGCGAGCCGCACATGGTGCAGGCCTTCCTCCCCGAGATCACGCAGGGCGACAAGCGCATCGTGCTCGTCGACGGCGCAGTGGCGGGCGCGATCAACCGCTTCCCCGGCGAGGGCGAAATCCGCTCCAATCTCGCGGTCGGCGGCTCGGCGGCGAAAACCGAGCTCACCCCGCGCGAACAGGAAATCTGCGACGTCCTCGGCCCCGAACTGAGGAAGCGCGGGCTGATCTTCGTCGGCATCGACGTGATCGGCGGCAAGTGGCTGACCGAAATCAACGTCACGTCTCCCACGGGGATCGTCGCCATCGACAAATTCAACGGCACCGATACCGCCGGCATGATCTGGGATGCGATCGAGCGCCGCGTGGCGGAGCGGGCATAACCCTCTTTCGTCACCCCGGACTTGTTCCGGGGTGCAACCCTCCACCTGCGCTAGCACTTGCGGCACCTTGGATGCCGGAACAAGTCCGGCATGACTGAAATACCCTATATTCCAAACACACCGATTGACGAGCTCCATCCCCATACTATGCTGTCAAAAAAAGACGGCATAGGAGAGTCGGATGCGCTTTTCGGGCAAGCGGGCGATCGTCACCGGCGGCGCTTCGGGAATCGGGCGCGCGGCGGCGCTGAGGTTCGCCGAGGAAGGCGCCGAGGTGATCGTCGGCGACATCGACGAGGCCGAAGGCGGCGCGCTCGCCGAGACCTCGAACGGCCGCATCACTTTCCGGCGCACCGACGTCACCCAAGCCGATCAGATCGAGGCACTGGTGACCGCCGCCGATCAGGCCGGCGGCCTCGACATCATGTTCAACAATGCCGGCGCCGGTGGCGCGCGCGAGCCGATCGACCAGATTTCACCAGAAGATTGGGATCGCACCCAGGCGCTGCTGCTGCGCTCGGTCGCGCTCGGCATCCGCTATGCCGCCCCATTGATGGCCAAGCGCGGCGGGGGCGCCATCGTCAACACCTCGAGCGTCTCGGCGCTCGGCTCGGGCTATGCGCCGACCGCGTATTCGACCGCCAAGGCCGGCGTGCTGCATCTGACCAGGATTGCCGCCGCCGACCTCGCGCAGCACAAGATCCGCGTCAACGCGGTGGTGCCCGGCTTTATCGCCACCAACATCTTCACCGCGACGCTGGGCCTGCAAGGCGCGGCGCGCGATCAGGCCAACCAGGCGATCGCCGGCATGGCCGCGCACGCCCAGCCGATCCAGCGCACCGGCCGATCGGAGGACATTGCCGCAGCGGTCGCCTTCCTGGCCAGCGACGACGCCTCGTTCATCACCGGCACGCACATCCTGGTCGACGGCGGGCTGACCATCGGCACTCGCCAGAGCTGGGATCCGAGCCAGCCGTCGATGTTCGCCGCGCTCGACCAATTCGCCGCGTGAGTTCCCGCCGCCCGCTGGCGCCGCCGGCGCGCCGCGTCTCGACGCCGACGACGATCGCTTATGCCACCGGCGCGGTCGCCTATGGCATCAAGGATTCGGGCTTCGGCACCTTTCTGCTGCTGTTCTATAATCAGGTCGTCGGGGTCGCGCCGGGCACCGTGGGCCTCATCATCATGGCCGCGCTGGTGCTCGATGCGTTCATCGATCCGGCGGTCGGCGCGCTTTCCGATCGCACGCGCGGCCGATGGGGGCGGCGACATCCCTGGATGTACGCCTCCGCCGTGCCGATCGCGGTCGGCTGGCTGCTGCTGTGGCACCCGCCGCAGATGTCGCCCGCGCTTACCGGCCTGTGGCTGTTCGTCACCGCCGTTCTCGTGAGGAGCGCGGTCTCCTGCTACGAAGTGCCGTCGCAGGCGCTGACCCCGGAGCTCACCGCCGATTATGACGAGCGCACGCGGATCACCGCCTGGCGCTACCTGCTCGGCTGGGCCGGCGGGCTGGTCATGATGCTGCTTGCCTATCGCGTCTTCCTGTCGCCACGCGCCGGCTATCCCAACGGCCTGTTGCGCGGCGCCGGCTATGGCGAGATGGCGATCTGCGCGGCGGTGCTGATGGTCGTCGCGATCCTCGTCTCGGCGCTCGGCACGCATCGCGAGATCAAGCGGCTGCCGCGCCCCGTCGTCGCGCCGCAAACCGTGCGCGGCCATTTCCGCGAGCTTGCCGAAACGATGAAGAACCGTGCCTTCGTCGTACTGATGTTGGCCGGCCTCGCCGCCTACACCAATCAGGGCATCGGCTATGCGATGGCCAATTACATGTATTCCTATGTCTGGCAGCTCGGGCCATCGCTGACGGTGATCCCGTTCGTGCTGATGGCGGGTGTGCTGCTCGCCTTCGCCGCGGCACCGATCATCGGCCGTCGCACCAGCAAGCCGCGTGCCGCCGTCACGGTGACGCTGGTCGGCTCGCTGCTTCAGATGACGCCCTATATCCTGCGGCTGCTCGGCCTGTTTCCGGAGCCGGGCGCGCCGGTGTTCCTGCCGCTCTATTTCACGCTGATCGCGGTGGCCAACTCGCTCACCGTGTCGGGCTTCATCATCGGCGCCTCGATGATGGCCGATGTCGTCGAGCAATCCGAGGTCGAGACCGGGCGCCGTTCCGAAGGCGTGTTCTTCGCCGGATCGTTCTTCGTCCAGAAATGCACGTCGGGCATCGGCATCTTCATCGCCGGCGCGATCCTGAGCCTCGCGCATTTCCCGGCCAAGGCGAGCCCGGGCGGGGTGCCGGTGCCGACGATCGACCGGCTGACGCTGATCTACATCGTCATCTATCTCACCCTCGGCCTGTTCGCGGCATTGGCCTTTTCGCGCTTCCCGTTCGGTCGGGCCGAGCACGAGGCGCGGCTGGCGCGGATGGCCGCCGCTGCGGAGGACGAGGGGACGCCACATTCGCCGTGAAATTCGTCCCAACTCGGCCATGACTTTTGATCCGTGCCGGGCTAGGAACGGTCGCGCCCCGATGCTCTTTTGACGACAGGTTGCCGCCACCCCATGCGTTTCCGTTTCCTCGCCGCTTTCGCTTTTGCCGCCGCCATGACGCTCACCGGCTGCAAGCCCGCCGAAAAAGCCCCGGGAAATGCCGCGACTCCCGTAGCCGACACGCAGCCGATTCCACCGATCCTGCTCACTCCCGAAGCGCAGGACGTGCATAGCTATGCCAACCCGCGCGAGGCGCGCGTGACGCATGTCTCGCTCGATCTGCAGGCCAATTTCGTCGATCATGTGCTCGCCGGCACCGCGACGCTCGACGTCGCGGCCGAGCCCAATGCCCAAAAGATCGTGCTCGATACCGATCACCTGACGATCAGCAAGGTGACCGATGGCGCCGGCCATGCGCTTCACTATCAGCTTGGCCAGAGCGACCCGATCCATGGCGCGCCGCTCACCGTCCAGCTCGGCCAGGCGCGCACCATCGCCATCGATTATCAGACCGCGCCCGATGCCAAGGCGCTGCAATGGCTCGCGCCCGAACAGACGCTGGGCAAGAAATATCCCTTCCTGTTCAGCCAGGGCGAGCCGATCCTCAATCGCAGCTGGATTCCCACCCAGGACAGCCCCGGCATCCGCCAGACCTGGGATGCCAAGATCACCGTGCCCGAAGGCATGAACGTGGTGATGAGCGCGGCGCGCGATTCTGCGCTGGGGGCGCTTGCCGCCGGTGATCGGCGCACCTTCAGCTTCAAGATGGACAAGCCGGTGCCCCCATATCTGATCGCGCTGGCGATCGGCGATCTGCGCTACAAGGCGATCAGCGACAATACCGGCGTCTGGGCGGAGCCGGCGATGGTCGACAAGGCGGCCGACGAGTTTGCCGACCTGCCGCGCTTCCTCGATGCCGCCGAGAACCTCTACGGGCCGTATCGCTGGGGCCGCTACGATCTGCTGATCCTACCGCCCAGCTTCCCTTATGGCGGCATGGAAAATCCGATGCTGACCTTCGTCACGCCGACCGCGATCGCCGGCGACCGCAGCCTCGTCTCCCTCGCCGCGCACGAGCTCGCGCACAGCTGGTCGGGCAATCTCGTCACCAACGCGACGTGGAACGATTTCTGGCTCAACGAGGGCTTCACCACTTATGCCGAGGGCCGCATCATGGAGCAGGTCTACGGCGCCGATCGCGAGGCGATGGAGCAGGACCTGATGTGGTCCGACCTGCAGGACACGATCAAGCAATTGGGCGGGCCGAAGTCGCCGATGACCAAGCTGCACGTCGATATTCCGGCGTCGCAGAACCCCGACGACGGCATGACCCAGATCGCTTATGACAAGGGCGCCGAATTCCTGATGACGATCGAAAAAGCGGTCGGCCGCGACAAGTTCGACGCCTGGCTGAAGGGCTATTTCGATCGCCACGCCTTCAGCCCGCAGACCAGCGCCGGGCTGATCGAGGACATGCGCGCCACCCTGTTCAAGGACGATCCGCGCATGGCGAAGCGGATCGGGCTCGAACAATGGATCTATCAGCCCGGCGTGCCGGCCAATGCCATCCACGTGAAGTCGGAAGCGTTCGAGGAAATCGACGCCGCGGCAAAGGCGTTCGCCAAAAAGGGTGATGTTACCGCGGTGCCCACCGACATGGTGACGCAGGAGACGATCCGTTTCCTCAACGATCTGCCGCGCAACATCGGCACCGACAAGCTCGCCGCGCTCGACAACCAGTTCCACTGGAACCAGACCGGCAACAGCGAGATTCGCTTCGCCTGGCTCGATCTCGCGCTGGCCAACAAATATCCGCCGGCGAGCAAGTCGGCGGAGCAGTTCCTGACCAGTCAGGGCCGGCTCAAGTTCGTCGAGCCGCTCTATACGCTGCTGATGCAGCAGGCGGACTGGGGACCGGCGCTCGCCAAGCAGATCTATGCCGAAGCGCGCCCGACCTATCATCCGGTGACGCAGGCCGGCGTCGACAAGATCGTCGGCTGGACGGGGACGCCGACGGCCGCGACGAACTGATCGGGATCGATTCGTCGGGCCATAGGGCCTGAAAACCGCGCAAATTTAAGGTTTCGGTAACGTCCGGACGATGTTCCGCTCGTGCGTCCGCACGACGTTCCGCCACTCGTCCCCGCCGCAACACAGTTCGTCGGAAAAGGTTCCGTCGATCAGGCTATAGGGGTTTTCACCCGGCGGGCGACCTGCTTCAACACCGTCACGGCATAAGTTTGACCTTTGGGGGGTCGCATGAATATCCGAGCATTTGCAGCGCGTTTCGCGCTGGTGGCCGCGTGCGGCCTGATGACGGCAGCACCCGTCTCGGCCCATTTCTGGCAGTGCGTCACCTTCGCCCGCTCGGTTTCCGGCATCGACATTCACGGCAACGCCAACACCTGGTGGGCGCAGGCCGCCGGCAAGTATCGGCGCGGCGACACGCCGAAGGAAGGCGCGGTGCTCGCCTTCGCCGCGACCGGCCGCATGCCGATGGGCCATGTCGCGATGGTGTCGAAGGTGGTCAGCGACCGCGAGGTGCTGCTCACCCACGCCAATTGGTCGCACCCCGGCAAGGTCGAAACCGATGTCCGCGCGGTCGACGTCTCGCCCGATAACGACTGGAGCCAAGTGAAGGTGTGGTATGCGCCGGTCGGCGGCCTCGGGACCACGGTCTATCAGATCAAGGGCTTCATCTATCCTGCCGCCGACGGCAGCGACGCGAAAGCCGCGACGCAGCAGGCGGTGATGACCGCTGACCAGAAGACAGGCCTCGCCAACGTCATCGCACTCGCCGCGATCCGCAAGTTCTGATTGCCGCCGCCCGGCGGCCGTCAAGCCTTGCCGGGGTGAAACACCATCGCCACGCCGTTCATACAGTAGCGCTTGCCGGTCGGCGGCGGCCCATCGTCGAACACATGGCCGAGATGCCCGCCGCAACGCGCGCAATGCACCTCGGTTCGCGCCAGCAGCAGCGAGCGATCGGTTTTCGTCAGGATCGCATGCGGCAGCGGTGCCCAGAAGCTCGGCCAGCCGGTATGGCTGTCGAACTTGGTGTTCGACGAATAGAGATGGTTGTCGCATCCCTTGCAGGCGAAGATGCCGGCGCGATGCTCGTCGTTGAGCGGGCTTGAATAAGGCCGCTCGGTCGCTGCCTTGCGCAGCACGGCGAACGCCTGCGGTCCCAGCTTGCGCCGCCATTGTTCCTCGCTCATCCGCACCGGGTAACGACCGGCGGCGCGCGCCTCGTCGCTGCCGCCACAGGCGCCGAGCATCGCGAGACCGATTACGCCGACACTTGCAGCGGACAGAAACTGGCGGCGGTCGGGCATCATTGCAGTCTCCCGTTCGAGGGTATGTCGAAGATATAGGAAGGCTCGCCGCGCCTGCCAGACATCGGGCGAAGCCGCGCCGTCGTCGCGGCAAGGCGCCAGCTCTCGCCGCTAACGGCGCCTGCATTGTCTCGGCGGTCGTCTTTTTATATCATTGGTCCGATTACACTAACGCTCGAAAGGGATTTCATGGCCGCCGACCCCCAAGACGTTCGCACCGCGCTCGGCCGCAATCTCACTTATGGCATGCTCGACGCGATCGGAAAGGCGATCGTCACCGGCGCCTATGAGGACACGCCCTTCCCCACCGAGGCCGAGCTTTCCAAGCAGCACGCGGTCAGCCGCTCGGTGACGCGCGAGGCGGTCAAGATGCTCACTGCCAAGGGTCTGCTGTCGGCGCGGCCGCGTCAGGGCACGATCGTGCAGCCGGTGAGCAGCTGGAACCTGTTCGATGCCGACGTGCTGCGCTGGCTGCTCGACCGTAAATTCTCGGTCGATCTGCTGCGCCAGTTCAGCGAGTTGCGCATCGCGATCGAGCCGGCCGCTGCCGCGCTGGCCGCGCGCGCCGCCAATGCCGACGGACTCGCCGCGATCCGCGCCGGCTTCGCCCGCATGGAGGCTGCCGAGCGCGGCGAGGATGATCCACTCGACGCCGATATCGCCTTCCACGTCGCCATCCTGCACGCCTCGGCCAACCCGTTCTTTGCCCAGTTCCGCGACGTCGTGACCACCGCGCTGCGCACCTCGATCCGCTTCACCAACCGGATCAAGGGACGCACCGCCGATCTGGCGCAACACGGCGCCGTGCTCAAGGCGATCGAGGATCGCACGCCGGATACCGCGCAGACGGCGATGCGCGCGATCATTTCCGATGTCGTCGAGCTGATCGATCACGCCTGACGGCGCCCGAGCGCTGGGCGTTCAGGCTTCCAGCGTCACGCTCATCGCGATCGTCTTCGTGTCACCCGGCGGCACTGCGAAGATGCCCGGCTTGTCACGGAAATCCCCGTAATAGCCGGCCGGGTCTGCAATCCCGTGCCACGGCTCGATGCACACGAACCGCGCGCCGGGCTTGGTCCAGATGCCGAGCCGCGGGGTATCGGGAAAGCGTACAACGAGATGCGGCCCCTCGCCCGCACCGTAGCGGACATGATCGGATTCGACCGGATCCCAGATCAGCGCATCATCGGTGAACAGATCGTCGGCAAGCGCGAGCGTCCGCCCGGCGAGCGGCGACGGCCGGAGCGAGGGCATGACCAGCCCGTCCGCGGTAAGCTCGCGCAACGCGCCGGGCTCCTCGGAGCCAAAAACGATACGATGGTCGCCGCGGGCCCGGCCGTACGGCAGCGGCCACGCGAACGCCGGGTGAAAACCGAAGCTGGCCGGCAGATCGCGGTCGCCGGGATTAGTCAGCGACGCCGTGATCTCGAGCGTGCTGCCGTCGACCGCGAACGCGATGTCGAGAGCGAACACCGGCGGGTAAACCGCGCGGGTCGCCGCGCTATCTGTCAGCCGGAATTGCGCATAACTGGCGGTCCGCTCGACGCAATCGAACAAGGATCGCCGCGCGAAGCCGTGCCGAGGCATCGAATAGACGCTGCCGTCCAGCCGATAGTGATCGCCCTCGAGCGCGCCGACGATCGGAAAAAGGATCGGCGCATGCCCGGTCCAGAACGCCGGATCGGCGTCGGTCATCAACTCGCGGCTGGCGGCATCGCGCAGGCGGGTGAGCTCGGCGCCGAACGGGTTGATCGCCGCGCTGAGCGCGCCCGAGCCAATCTCGACCAGCTCGCTCATTGCGCGCGCGCGACCTGGAAGCCGGCGAACGATTGCGTCACCGGCATCAGCTCCAGCGTGTTGATGTTGAGATGCGGCGGCAGCTCGGCCACCCATAGAAGCGTGTCGGCAATATCCGCGCCGGTCATCGGATCGGCACCGGCGTAAAGCGTGTCGGACGCGGCCTGGTTGCCGCCGGTGCGTACGACGGTGAACTCGGTTTCGACCATGCCCGGCTCGATCGACGTGACGCGCACGCCGGTGCCGTGCAGATCGGCACGCAGGTTGAGGCTGAACTGGCGGACGAATGCCTTGGTGCCGCCATAGACGTTGCCGCCGGTGTACGGATAGGTCGCCGCGACCGACGACAGGTTGATGATCGCGCCCTTGCGCTCGATCAATTGCGGCAACAGCTTGTGGGTCAGCGACACCAGCGCGGTGACGTTGGTATCGATCATCGTCTTCCACTGATCGAGATCGCTCGCCTGCGCCGGCGAGGTGCCGAGCGCGAGCCCGGCGTTGTTGATCAACAGGTCGATGTCGCGGAAATCTTCCGGCAGCGCGTCGAGCGCAGCGTCGCGGGCGGCCTCGTCACGCACGTCGAACGCGGCGCCGTGGAAGGCGTCGCCCAACTCACCGCCAAGCGCCCTCAGTCGCTCGGCACGCCGCCCGGTGCCGATCACCCGCCAACCCGCCGCAACGAATGCCCGCGCCGCGGCCTCGCCAATGCCGGCCGTCGCGCCGGTGATAAGGGCTGTGCGCATGATTGGTCCTTTCGTCAGATAGTGGAGCCGGCACGAGGCCGGGCGACATCATCGCCTCAACCCCGCAACACGGCCCCCAGTTTCGCTGCCGCGGCGACGATCTTGTCGGCAACCGCCTTCAACTCGGCTTCGGTGAAGCTCTTGTCGCCGGGTTGCAGCACAATTTCGACCGCCATCGAGCGCACGCCGTCGCGTTCGAACACGTCGAACACCCGCGCGGCGACGATCGCTTGCTTGTCGGCGCCCTTCATCGCGCGGACCAGGGCATCGGCGGCGAGGTCGGCCGGCACGGTGAAGGCGAAGTCGCGGCGAACCGCCTGCAGCGCCGGCGGCGTATAGGCCGGCCGCATGAAGCCGCTCGCCCGCTTGGCTGGGATCGCATCGAGATAGAGCTCGATCGCCGCCAGCGGACCATCGAGGTCGAACGCCTTCAACACCAGCGGATGCACCACGCCGAATGTGGCGAGCACCGTCTTCGGGCCGAGCCGCAAGGTGCCCGACTGACCGGGATGCCAGGCATCGCCCGCCTCGCCGAACACCTGCAGATTGTCGACCGGCGCGCCGGCAGCAGCGAGCAGCGCCAGCGCCTCCGCCTTGGCGTCGAACGCGTCGAAGCCTTGCGCCTTCCCCGTCGACCAGTGGCGCGGCCGGCGATCGCCCGCCAGCACCACGCCGAGCGTCGGGCGTTCGCCGGTATCGAGATAGCGCCGGCCGATCTCGAACAGCCGCACGCTGTCCGCGCCGCGCTTTACGTTGCGCGCCGCCGCTGACAGCAGCCCCGGCAGCAGCGAGGGACGCATCACCTTCAGATCCTCGCTGATCGGATTGGCGAGCGTCCAGGCGCCGCCCCCGAACGGCGCGGCCTCGGCTTCGGAGACGAAGCTCCACGTCACCGCCTCGTCGAGTCCGCGCGCCGCCGCCGCGCGGCGCACGCGGCGCTCGATCTTCTGCTCCGCGGTCGCGGTCGGCGTGGCGACACCGGGCGCCCGATCGAGCGGCACCGGCAGCACCTTGTCGATGCCTTCGATGCGGACGACTTCCTCGACCAGATCGGCAACGCCATCGACATCGCGCCGCCAGGTCGGCACGGTCACCTGCCAATCATCGCTGACCTCAAAGCCGAGGCTTTCGAGAATCGCCTTCTGCCGATCGGGCGCGACGGTAAGGCCGCCCAGCGTCTCGACGCGATAGGGATCATATTTGACCGTCCGCGCCTCGACCGGCGGCTGGCCGGCGCGCGTCACCCCGCTGGCCGTGCCGCCACAATGATCGAGCACCAGCCGGCACGCGATGGCGAGTCCGTCGTCGAGGAACGCCGGATCGACGCCGCGCTCGAACCGCTGGCGCGCATCGCTGGTCAGCGCCAGCTTCTGCCCGGTCCGCGCGATATGGTCGGGATCGAAATAGGCGCATTCGATCAGCACGTCGGTGGTGCCCGCGGTCACGCCCGACTCCTCGCCGCCCATGATGCCGCCGATGTCGTGGACATGGGCATCGTCGGCGATCACCGTCATGGTGTCGTCGAGCGTGTAGGTCTTGCCGTTCAACGCCAGCACGCTCTCGCCCGCCTTCGCCCGCCGCGCGACGAGGCCGCCCGACAGCTTGGCGCGATCATAGACGTGCAGCGGCCGGCCGAGATCGATCATCACGAAATTGGTGATGTCGACCAAGGTCGAGATCGGCTTCTGCCCGATCGCGGTGAGGAAGCGGCGCATCCATTCGGGCGCCTCGCCGTTGGTCACGCCCGACACCGCCTGCGCGTAGAACGCCGGGCAGCCAGCGGGATCGTCGGTGCGCACGTCCGGCCCCGGTCCGTCACCGGCGATCGGCTCGATCGCGTCGGTGCGATACACCTCCGCCAGCGGCTTCAGCGTGCCCAGCCCCGCTGCTGCGAGGTCGCGCGCAATGCCGCGCACGCCCATGCAATCCTGCCGGTTGGGGGTGATCGAGACGTCGATCACCGGGTCGTTGAGCCCGGCATAATCCGGGTACGCCGTGCCGACCGGCGCATCCTGGGGCAGCTCGATGATGCCGTCATGCCCCTCGCCGATCTCGAGCTCGCGTGCGGAACACATCATGCCGTTCGATTCGACGCCGCGGATCGCCGCGACCTTCAGCTCGAACCCGCTCCCCGGCACGAACGCGCCCGGCGGGCCGAACACGCCAACCAGCCCTGCGTGGGCATTGGGCGCGCCGCACACGACTTGAAGTGGCCCCTTGCCGGCATCGACCGACAGCACCTGCAGCTTGTCGGCATTGGGATGTGGTTCGGCGGTCAGCACCTTGGCGACGGTGAAGGCGGCGAGCTTCTCGCCCGGGTTATCGACACCTTCCACTTCGAGGCCGACGCGCGTCAGCGCCTCGACGATCTCGTCGAGCGAGGCGTCGGTCTGCAGATGCTCCTTGAGCCAGCCGAGCGTGAACTTCATGCCCCCACTCCTCCGCTCAGCGTGGGCACGTCGAGCGCCGAGAAGCCGTAATGCTTCAGCCAGCGCAGATCGCCGTCGAAGAACGCACGCAAGTCATCCATCCCGTATTTGAGCATCGCCAGCCGATCGATCCCACAGCCGAACGCGAAGCCCTGCCACTCGTCGGGATCGAGCCCGCACGCCGCGATCACCTTGGGGTGGACCATGCCCGAGCCGAGCACCTCCATCCAGCCATCCGAACCGCCGATCACGCGCTTGCCCTTCTCGACCGTGAAGCCGACATCGACCTCGGCCGAGGGCTCGGTGAACGGAAAATAGCTCGGCCGCAGCCGCAGAACGATGTCGTCGCGCTCGAAGAACGCCTTGAGGAACGTCTCGAGCGTCCATTTGAGGTGGCCGAGCGTGATCCCCTTGTCGATCACCAGCCCCTCGACCTGATGGAACATCGGCGTGTGCGTCGCGTCCGAATCCGAGCGATAGGTGCGCCCCGGCGCGATGATGCGGATCGGCGGCTTGTGCTGCATCATCGTGCGAATCTGCACCGGTGATGTGTGCGTCCGGAGCAGCATTTTCCGCTCCCCGTCCTCGGCTTCCGGAAAATAAAACGTATCGTGCATCGCCCGCGCCGGATGGCTCTCGGGAATGTTGAGCGCGGTGAAATTGTGCCAATCGTCCTCGATTTCCGGCCCCGTCGCCACCGCGAATCCCAGGTCGGCGAATATCTCGGCGAGTTCGTCCATCACCTGGCTGACGGGGTGGACCGTCCCAGACAGCGGCGTATCAGCCGGCAAGGTCATGTCGATCGTCTCGGCCGCGAGCTTCGCATCGAGCGCCGCTCGCTCCAGCGTCGCCTTGCGGCGCGCGATCGCCTCGGTCACCGCCTCGCGCAGCCCATGGATGCGCGGCCCTTCCGCCTGCCGCTCCTCGGGCGTCATCTTGCCGAGCGATTTGAGCAGCGCGGTCACGCTGCCCGATTTGCCCAAAGCCTCGACCCGGATCGCCTCGACCGTGTCGAGATCATCCGCCGCCGCGATCCGCCCCAGCAGGTCGCCCTGCATCTTTTCCAAATCCGTCACATCAACCCTTTCCTGGCCGCGGTCCCGATAACGAAAAGGGCGCCGGTGGCAAACCACCGACGCCCCTATTCGTGCAGTCGCTACAGGTCGCTTCAGGCGGCCTGGGGCAACGCCGCCTTCGCCTGTGCGACGATGGCGCTAAACGCTTCGCCCTCGTGCATCGCGATGTCGGCGAGCACCTTGCGGTCGAGTTCGATGCCGGCGAGCTTCAGCCCGTGCATGAACTGGCCGTAGGTCAGCCCTTCGGCGCGGGTCGCCGCGTTGATGCGCTGGATCCACAGCGCGCGGAAGCTGCGCTTCTTCACCTTGCGGTCGCGATAGGCGTACTGGCCGGCCTTCTCGACCGCCTGCCGCGCGACGCGGATGGTGTTCTTGCGACGGCCGTAATAGCCCTTCGCCTGTTCCAGGATGTTCTTGTGCTTGGCGCGGGTGGTTACACCCCGTTTTACGCGTGCCATCTAACCAGCCTCCCTCAGTTGAGCCCGTAAGGCGCCCAGGCCTTGACGGTCGCGGTATCGGCCTTCGACAGCACCGCGGTGCCGCGATTCTGGCGGATATATTTCGCATTGTGGCTGATGAGGCGGTGGCGCTTGCCGGCCACGCCGTGCTTGATCTTGCCGGTCGCGGTGAGCTTGAAGCGCTTCTTCACACCGCTCTTGGTCTTGAGCTTGGGCATTTTCGTCTCCTCATACTAGCGCGACGATTGCAGACGGCCACGGCAGCCCATACCGGCCGGGCAGTCCCTTCTTGATCTCGCGGGAAGCGGGCCCCTTAACGGAACACGTTGCACAATGCAACCGCCGGGAATGACTCGCCGTCCATCGCCTGCCGCCGTGACGGCAGCGGCCGACACCGCTTCGCGCCGGTGGTCAGGGAACCGCGATCGGCTCCTCGATCTTCTGCGGAAAACGACCGATCACGGCCTTGGCGAGCTTGGCGGCAACGGCCGCCGGCGCACCGGCGGCGGTGCCCTGGACCTGTGCGGTCGAGGCGCTGCCGCTCCACACGGTCTGTCCGGTGTCGCGCAGCGCCAGCTCGACCGTCAGCCGCGTCACCACCAGCCCCGAAAGCTGCGTCTTGGTGGCCGGCAACGCCACGCCCAGTCGCCCCCCGCTGTAATTGGCGCCGCCGCCCGATCGGGTATCGGCGGCGACCGCGCCCCGCGCTTGCTGGGTCACCGTCACGCGCGCGATATAGCGGCCGTGGCCCTGGCCGGGCAGAATCAGGAAATTGGCGTCGGTCAACGCCGAGCCCACCGCGTCGGCGAACACCTGGTCGAGCGCCGGATGTTGGTGCTGGTCGTCGACCACCTCGACCGACGCGGTGCCCGGCGACAAAGCGGGCCCATCGCCTCCCGGCACCTGTGCCTGCGCCATTGTCGCCGCCACAAGCGCCATCCCGATCATCGCAATACGCATCATCCGGTCCTCGTCAGTCCGCCACCCCTATCGCACCGGGGCGGCGGCAAGTCACCGGATCAAATCGCTGCCACCTGCGAATAATCCATCGCCTCGAGATCGGCGATCAGGCCGGGCCCGGTCGGGTTCCAGCCGAGCCGCTCGCGAGTCAGCGCGCTCGACGCCGGCAGGTCCATCGCGGCGAACGGCGCCATCCAGCCGAAATGGGCCGGCACCTCGTCGGGCGTCAGCGATCGCGCCGGCACGCCGAGCCCGGCGGCAACCGTCTCGGCGATCGTGCGCACCTCGATCCCTTCCTCGGCGACGGCATGCCAGTGCGCGCCCGGCTTGGCGGCATTGAGCGCGAGCGCGTAGAGCTTCGCCACGTCGAGCACATGCGCCGCCGGCCAGCGGTTGCGGCCTTCGTCGACATAAGCAGCCATGCCCTTCTCGCGCGCGATCGCGACATAGGGCGTGATGAACCCCTGTTTCACCGTGTCATGGACTTGCGGCAACCGCACCACCGAGACGTTGACGCCGGCATCAAGCAGCGCGTTGCCAGTCGTTTCGGATAATGCCCGGGGATTGGGATTGTCGGCATTGAACACATCCTCCCTGGCGACATCGCCCAGCGCCGCACTGCCCATTCCGGTGCCGGAGGTGATGATGAACGGCTTGTCCGAGCCCTTGAGTGCCGCGCCCATCGCTTCGATAACGCGCTTGTCCTTCTGGCAATTCTCGACGAAGCGCGAGAAATCGTGATCGAAAGCGGTGTGGATCACCGCATCGGCCTGCTCGGCGCCCGCGCGCAGGCTGGCCGGATCCTCGAGCGTGCCGCGATGCACCTCGGCGCCGGCGGCCTCGAGTGTCCGCGCACCGGCATCGGATCGCGTCAGCCCGAGCACCTGATGACCCGCCGCCAGCAATTCGGGCACGATCCGCGAGCCGATGAAGCCGGTCGCTCCAGTGAGAAATACGCGCATGAGAAGCCTCCGATATTGTCCTCATGGCCATGTCGGGCTAGGTCACATCCTGTAAAAGTAGTGACTTTATCATGGTATAATATTCAACAGGCTGGCCATGCCCGACAATGCCCTCGGCACCTTCCTGCGCGATCGCCGCGCGCGTCTCGATCCCGCCGCCCTGGGCTTTCCCGGCGGCCGCCGCCGCACCCCGGGGCTGCGGCGCGAGGAGGTCGCGCAGCGCGCCAATATCAGCCCGACCTGGTATACCTGGCTCGAACAGGGCCGGGGCGGGGCGCCGTCGGCCGACGTGCTGGACCGGATCGCATCCGGGCTGATGCTGACCGAGCCCGAACGCGAGCATCTCTTCATCCTCGGTCTCGGCCGTTCGCCAGAGCCACGCTACCAGCGGGCCGAGGGCATCACGCCGCGCCTGCAGCGCGTGCTCGACGCCTTTCCCCATAGCCCGGCGATCATCAAGAATGCGATGTGGGACGTCATCGCGTGGAACCGTGCCGCGGCGCTGGTGCTGATGGATTATGCCGAGTTGCCGCCCGAACGCCGCAACATCCTGCGCCTGATGTTCGAGCATCGTCGCGTGCGCGACGTGCAAGAGGATTGGCGGAGCGTCGCGCGCTTCGTCGTCGGCGCCTTCCGCGCCGATGCCGCGCGCGCGGGCGCCGAGACGGCGGAGCTGGTCGCCGAGCTGTCGCGAGCCAGCCCCGAATTCGATCAGCTGTGGCGGGCGAACGATGTCGCGGGGCACGGCGAAGGGACAAAGCGCCTGCGCCATCCCGAGCTCGGCCCGATCGAGCTCGAATTCTCCCTGTTCGCAATCGACGGCCGGCCCGATCTGTCGCTGATGGTCTACAACCCGGCGACGCCGGAAACCGCCGAACGCGTGCGTGCGTTGATTGGCGAGCGCGCGCCGGGCGATGCGTAATCGCCGCCGCGGTCGGAGCGCGATGCTGGCGCTGCCGCCCCGCTTTCGCTAGACGCGCGCGATCATGACCGACGCATCCGATCTACGCACCGCCGCTCTCGAGTCCAAGGCCTGGCCCTATGAGGAGGCGCGCAAGCTGCTCAAGCGCTATCCGCAAGGCAAGCCGGGCGGCGAGGCGGTGCTGTTCGAGACCGGCTATGGCCCCTCGGGGCTGCCGCATATCGGCACGTTCAACGAGGTGCTGCGCACGACGATGGTGCGCAATGCCTTCCATACGCTCAGCGACCAGCCCACCCGGCTGATCGCGTTCAGCGACGACATGGACGGGCTGCGCAAGGTGCCGGACAATGTGCCGAACGCGGAAATGCTGCGCGAGCATATCGGCAAGCCGCTGACGCGCATCCCCGATCCGTTCGGCACGCATGACAGCTTCGCCGCGCACAACAATGCGATGCTGCGCGACTTCCTCGATCGCTTCGGGTTCGATTACGAGTTCGCCTCGTCGACCGACTATTACACCTCCGGGCGGTTCGACGATGCGCTGCGGGGCGTGCTCGGCCACTATCAGGCGATCATGGACGTGATGCTGCCGACGCTGCGCGCCGAGCGGCGAGCGACCTATTCGCCGGTGCTGCCGATCAGCCCGAAGACCGGCGTGGTGCTGCAGGTGCCGGTCGAGGTGGTCGATGCCGCGGCCGGGACGATCGCGTTCACCGACGAAGACGGCGAGCGAATCGTGCAGTCGGCGCTCGGCGGGCTTTCCAAGCTGCAGTGGAAGGTCGACTGGGCGATGCGCTGGGTGGCGCTGGGGGTCGATTACGAAATGGCCGGCAAGGATCTGATCGATTCGGTGACGCAATCGTCGAAGATCTGCCGGGTGCTCGGCGGGCGGCCGCCCGAGGGGTTCAATTACGAGATGTTCCTCGACGAGAAGGGCGAGAAGATCTCCAAGTCGAAGGGCAACGGCCTCAGCCTCGAGCAATGGCTAACCTATGGGCCGGACGAGAGCCTGGCGTTCTACATCTATCGCGAGCCGAAGAAGGCCAAGGCGCTGCACATGGGGGTGATCCCGCGCGCGGTCGACGATTACTGGCAGTTCCGGGGCAATTATCCGGGGCAGGCGATCAAGGAGCAGCTGGGCAATCCGGTCCACCACATCCATGACGGCGATGTGCCGGGCGAGGCGTTGCCGGTGACGTTCGGGTTGCTGCTCAATCTCGTCGGCGTGATGGGCGGCGAGGCGACCAAGGAACAGGTGTGGGGCTATCTCGGCAATTATGTCGAGGATGCCTCCGCCGAGACCTATCCCGAACTTGACCGACTGATCGGTTACGCGCTGGCGTACAACCGCGATTTCGTGGCGCCGACGTTGAAGCGCCGTGCGCCGGAGGGGGCGGAGATTGACGGCCTGCGCAAGCTGGATGCCGAGCTTGCCGCGTTGCCCGCCGGGGCCAGCGCGGAGGATATCCAGAACATCGTTTACGAAATCGGCAAGGCGGGCGGATTCGAGTCCTTACGCGACTGGTTCAAAGCGCTGTACGAGACGTTGCTGGGTTCGTCGCAGGGGCCGCGGATGGGCAGTTTCATCGCGCTCTACGGGATCGACAACACCCGGAAACTGATCGCCGAGGCGCTTGCCCGCTAGCGCGAATCGATCGGAACATGTATAGAACACAGGGCCACCGAGTCGGAAGGGAGGCCGCCATGTTCCATCGTGCCGTCACAGCCTCGCACCGCCTGTTTTTTGCGCTGGTGCCGCCGATCGTGCTCGCGCGTCAGGTGGCCAATGCGGCGGCGTGGTTCGATGACGAGGGTGCGCCGGTCGCCGCCGATCGGCTGCACGTCACCATGTTCATCCTCGATGATCGATATGGTGTGCCGCCGTCGCTGGTCGCGGCGCTGCGCGGCGTCGGCAGCGCGATCGCCGCGGCGCCGATCCGGCTGGTGTTCGATCGCGCCGGCGGCGGCGAACGGTCGATCGCGCTACGCCCGAGCCGACGCATTGCGCCGCTCGACGCGCTGCATCGCGAGATCGGCAGATTGTGCGCCGCGGCCGGCATCGAGGCGCGAGCGAACTACAGCTTCAGCCCGCACATGACCCTGGGCTATCGCGACGGCCGCCCGTTCAACACGCCGGTGACGCCGGTCGCCTGGACCGCGCGCGAGCTGGTGCTGGTCCACAGCCACCTCGGCCGGACCCGGCACGAACGGCTCGGTAGCTGGGCGCTCGCGGCCGCCGAACCGCAGCTCGACCTGTTCGGCTGATCTCTTGCGCGAAAACCGCTCTAATCGCTCGCGCTCGGCGCTTGCCAGCGCAGCGTCACCGTGCCCCCGGCGCCGCCCCGCGTGCCCTGGCGGACGACGGTGACGCCGGCCTTGGTCAGCGCGTCGGCGACCTGATCGGCATGGTCCTTGGGCCCGGCGACGGCGATCGGCAGGTTGAGCCGCTCGGCGCCCCAGATCGCGGTGGCGATCGCCGCCTGCCCCGCCGCGTCGGGGATCTCGCCACCGGCCTTTTCATCGGGATTGGCCCTGAACGTCACGTCGTCGAGCGCCGCTGCGGGCGGCACCAGCGTGATGCGCCAGTCGATCGCGGTCTGCGCCACGCGCGCTTCGAGCGTGCGATAGGCGGCGAGGTCCGCACCCGACAGCGGCTTGGCGGTGACCACGGCGCGATGCGCCTCGCGATCGACCAGTACCGCCGATTGATCGGTGCCGGCGACCACCGCCAGCTCGGTGGCAAGCTGCGTCACGGCATGATCGGCGGCGGCCTTCTTCTGCGCATTGGCCTGCGCCTGGGCGAGCTGTGCCGCCTCGGCATCGGCGGCGCCGGTGCCGACGCGATATTGCTCGATCGCGACCGAAACCGGCTCGCCGAGCAGCTTGCCGAGCATCATCGCGCTGTCCTTCTCGGCATCGGCGACAAGATGCGGGGTCAGCACGGTCGCCGAGACCTTGACCGGGCGCACCTTGTAATCGACGTCGATCTGGCTGATCCGAGCATTGTCGCCGAACTGGCTGGCGACGACGTCGCGCGCGTCGCGGCTCGCGGTGGTCTGCCAGGCGATGTTGCGCAGCGTGAAGCCCAGCGGAATCGCCAGCGCGATGAACACGATGGCGATCGCCACGCTCTGCAGCAAGGTCTGCTGCGGCGACAGGCGATGCGCAAAGCCGTAGAGCCGCGCCATCACCGCCGCGGTCAGCGCGATGGTCATCAGGTTGGTGAAAAAGAGGAGCAGCGCGCCCGAGAACACCGTCCAGTTGAGCGTCGCCAGCCCGAAGCCGACGACGGCCAGCGGCGGCATCAAGGCGGTGGCGATGGCGACGCCGACGATCGTGCCCTCGCGCCCGCGGATCATCGCATAGGCACCCGCCAACGCCGAGAACAAGGCGATCATCAGATCGAACAGATTGGGCTGCGTCCGCGCCGCGATCTCGCTCGTCACATTCTGCAAGGGCGACAGCATGACGACCAGGGCGCAGAACAGGATCGCGACCATCGTGCCGCCGCCCAGCGCGACGCCCGAACGCCGGATCTCCGCCGAATCGAACGTCGCGATGCCGAAGCCCAGGCCGATGATCGGCCCCATCAGCGGCGAGATCAGCATCGCGCCGATCACCACCGCCGGCGACGACAGCAGCAGGCCGAGCACCGCGATTCCCGCCGACACCAGAGTCATGAACAGATAGCGCGGGCTCCAGCCCGATTCCTCGTGGACCTTCTCCACCACGCGGACATGCTCGACCGAGGCAACGACATGATCGCGCCACCATTGGATAATCGGGTTATGCGACGGGCGGATCAGCGTGGCCATCCGGCGCTCTTTAGGGGGTTTGCGTGGCGCGCGCCACTCGATAGGCACTGGTGACGAAAGGGGATTTCGGATGGCCGAAGCAAGGCGTGCCGTGATCAGTCCGCTGCGCGACTTCCTGGCGAGCGAGGCGGCGGGCGGAATCGTGCTGATCGTCGCGGCGGCAGCGGCGATGCTGGCGGCCAACCTGCCGGCGACCGTGCATTTCTATCACGGCCTGCTCCACCTCGAGACGGGGCCGGTGCTCGCCAAACCGCTCGGCCCGATGAGCCTGCACCTGTGGATCAACGACGGGCTGATGGCGGCCTTCTTCCTGCTCGTCGGGCTGGAGATCAAGCGCGAGCTGCTCGACGGGCGGCTGTCGAGCTGGGAACGGCGGCGGCTGCCGGCGATCGCCGCGGCGGCGGGGATGGCGATGCCGGCGATCGTCTATCTCGCGATCACGCGCAGCGAGCCGGGGCTCGGCGAAGGCTGGGCGATTCCCGCGGCGACCGACATCGCCTTCGCGATCGGCGTGCTGGCGCTGCTCGGCAGTCGCGCGCCGCCCGCGCTCAAGCTGTTCCTGACGACGGTGGCGATCGTCGACGACATGGGCGCGGTGGCGATCATCGCCTTGTTCTATACCGCCAAAATCAACCTGCTTGCGCTCGCGGCAGCGGTGGCGGTGTTCGCTGCGATGCTGATCGCCGGGCGGATGGGGGTGCGGCGCAACGCCTTCTATCTGATCGGCTTCGTCGCCTTGTGGTATTGCGTCCTGCTGTCCGGCGTCCATGCGACGATCGCCGGCGTGGTCGCGGCGATGGCGGTGCCGATCCGGTCGAGCGCGCCGGGCAAGCACGATTCGCCGCTGCACCGGCTCGAGCACAGCCTGCATCCCTGGGTCGCCTTCGCGATCGTGCCGCTGTTCGGCTTCGCCAATGCCGGTGTGTCGCTGGGCGGCGCCGGGCTGGCGCAACTGCTTGCGCCATTGCCGCTCGGCGTCGCGGCGGGGCTGTTCGTCGGCAAGCAGATCGGCATTTTCGGCAGCATCTGGGCCGCAGTGAAACTGGGCATCGCCAAGCGGCCGGGCGGCGCGAGCTGGCGGGAAATCTACGGGCTGGCGATGCTGTGCGGGATCGGCTTCACCATGAGCCTGTTCATCGGCGATCTCGCTTTCGCCGATCCGGCGGCGGTCGATGCGGTGAAGCTCGGGGTGCTGCTCGGCTCGATCCTCTCGGCGCTGGGCGGGTTCCTCATCCTGCGCTTCACCAGCCGGGAGCAGGCGTGATGCGGGGCTTCTTCGATCCGCGCCAACTGGCACATGCCCCGGCCAAGGAACTGCACAATGGCGGTTTCGTCGATTATGCCGAAAAGCCGTTGCGCGCCGAGATCGTCTCCGCTGCGCTTGGCTCGCTCGATCGCCCGGCGGATCATGGCGAGGCGCCGATCCTCGCCGTTCACGATGCCGGCTATGTCGATTTCCTCAAGACCGCGCCCGAGCGCTGGGCGGCGGCGGGGCGGCCGGGCGACGTGATGGGCTATATCTGGCCGATCGTCAGGCGGCGGCCGTTGAGGCTCGACCGGATCGATGCGCTGGCCGGACAATATAGCCTCGACGCGTCGACCCCGCTCACCGCCGACACCTGGGGCGCGGCCTATTGGAGCGCGCAGAGCGTGCTTTCCGCGCTCGACGCGATCAACGACGGAGAACGCGCCGCCTTCGCCTTGTGCCGCCCGCCCGGCCATCACGCGGGCCGCGACTATCTGGGCGGCTATTGCCATCTCAACACCGCCGCGATCGCCGCGCAGGCGGCGATCGACGGCGGTATGAAGCGCGTCGCGATCCTCGATATCGACTATCACCACGGCAACGGCACGCAGGACATTTTCTGGACCCGTGGCGATGTGTTCTACGCCTCAATCCACGCCGATCCGGCGACAGACTATCCGTTCTACTGGGGCCATGCCGACGAAGTGGGCGAAGGCGCCGGCGCGGGAACCACGCTCAACCTGCCGCTGCCGCAAGGCACCGGGCTCGATACGTTCCGCGCGGCGCAGAGCAAGGCGCTTGCGGCGATTGCAGCCTTCGCGCCCGATCTCGCGATCGTCAGCTTCGGCGCGGACACCTATGTCGACGATCCGATTTCGGGTTTTGCGATCCGTACCGAGGATTACACCGGACTCGCGCGCGACATCGCCGGCTGCGGTTGGCCGGTGCTGATCGCGATGGAAGGCGGATATGCGGTCGACGCGCTCGGCGCCAATGTCGCGAGCTTCCTTGCCGGATTCTGAAGCCGGCTTCTCCACCTTTTCGCCGCTCTATTGGTGCAGCCGCTGCCGCCTGAGTTCGCGCGCGATTTTCACTTGTCGGCAGCGGCGGCGAGCCTGACGGCAAGCCTCGCGACTGGACCGCTGGCGGTGGCAATGGCGTATGTCGCGCAGGAGGCCGATGGCGGTTCGTCGGCGCCGCGACGGGACTCCATATCAACGGCAGCGCGATCGGTGGGATGACGGGATGGCTCTACGTCGGCCCGGTTGATCTGCCCCTAGTCGGCGTCGCGATCCTCGCCGTCGAGGTCGCGTGCAATTTCCGGCGAGCGCAGCAGCGCGTCGATATGGCCGCCCTCGTCGAAGCTCTCGTCGGCGAGGAACTTGAGGCGCGCGGCATATTTCATCTTCACGCGATGCGCGACCTCGCGCTGCAGATAGGCGGTGTTGGTGCGCAGCGCCTTGAGCACCGCTTCCTCGTCCTTGCCGAGCAGCGGCTTCACGAACACCGTCGCATGCCGGAGATCGGGCGACATCCGCACTTCGGTGACGCTGACCATATGCCTCGCCAGCGTCTCGTCATGCACGTCGCCGCGCTGCAGGATGTCCGCCAGGATATGCCGCACCTGCTCGCCGACCCGCAGCGTGCGGACTGATTGGGTCTCGGATGATTCTGCAGGGCGGCTCACGGTCGATCCTCGGGCAAAATATCTTCGAGTGGTACGTCCAGCGCCTCACTTAGAGCGCGCCATACTTGCATTTTAGCTCCCCTGGAGCCTCTCTCCAGATTCGAAACGCTCATATTCGTCACGCCGATTCTGGACGCCAGTTCGCCTTGCGTCAGACCTCGATACTGCCGCCAGACCTTAACCGGGCTCTCACCTGCCAAAAGCCTGTCCATGACAGACACCGGAATATATTCCTCCCCTGCCAAACGACGACGCTCCGCTTCGACCGCGGCGTCACGATCCCCGCGGTCCTCGACGGCATCAAGCAACTGGCGATATTCGTCTTCCGGAAGAACTGCCATGCGATTGCCGGCGACTTCGATGATCTGAACGGTCATGGTTTCACCTGTAAGCCGATCCTCGCGGGGCGATGTCGTCGATCCAAAGCGTGTCGGCATCGATCCGAAAGATGATCCTCCAATCCTGCACACGCAGCCGATATTCTGGACGCCCTTTCAGCTTTTTGACATTGGCGCTCAAGGCCAGTGGCTCGTCAGCGAGCTGCCCGATCTTTTCGCGGACCAGATCACGCTTGTCGCAACGCAGCAATGACCGCGCCGCCGTTCGGGAGAAGCGGATGTCCACCGCGATGGTATAATCGATGCGTTTACCAGATACAAGTGACCGGTAAACGCATCGTTTGCTTTACAGCGTCCGTTCGCGCATCTCGACTTCGAACGTCTCGAGGAAATCGCCCGGTCGGATGTCGGTGAAGTTCTGGGTGAACGTGACACCGCATTCCAGGCCGGCGCGGACTTCGGCGACATCGTCCTTGAAGCGACGCAGGCTCGCGATCTCGCCATTGTAGATGATGACGTCCTCGCGCGTGATGCGCGCCTTGAGCGCCTTGCGGATGACACCGTCGGTGACCAGCAGGCCTGCCGCCTTGCCGTGCTTGCCCGCCGAGAACACCTCGCGGATTTCGGCGCGGCCGACCACCGTTTCGAACGCCTCGGGGCCGAGCTCGCCTGCCATCCCCGACCGGATCTCGTCGATCAGATCGTAGATGATGTCGTAATATTTGAGCGCGACGCCCTGCCGCTCGGCGATCTCGCGCGCCTTGGCATTGGCGCGGACGTTGAAGCCGATGATCGGCGCACCGCTGGCGCCCGCCAACGTCACGTCGCTCTCGGTGATACCGCCGACGCCCGAATGCAGCACGCGGGCCTTGATGTCGTCGGTCGAGATCTTGTTGATCGATGCGACGATCGCCTCGACCGAACCTTGCGTATCGGCCTTGACCACCAGCGGATATTCGATCGCCTGCTTGTCCTTCAAGGCACTGAACATGCTCTCGAGGCTCGCCGGCGCCTGGGTCGTGCGCTTCTGCAGCAGTACGCCCTGGCGATATTCGGCAACCTCGCGGGCACGCGCCTCGCTCTCGACGACCTGCAGCGGATCGCCCGCCGACGGCACGCCCGAAATGCCCAGCACCTCGACCGGCACGGTCGGCCCGGCCTGCTTCACCTGCCGCCCCTTGTCGTCGATCATCGCGCGGACCTTGCCGCTCTCGGCGCCGACGACGAACACATCCCCGACCTTGAGCGTACCGCGATTGACCAGCACGGTCGCGACCGGGCCGCGGCCCTTGTCGAGCTTGGCCTCGATCACCGTGCCTTCGGCGTCGCGATCAGGATTGGCCTTCAGTTCGAGCAGCTCGGCCTGGAGCTGGATCGCGTCGATCAGCTTGTCGAGCCCGGTCTTCTTCAAGGCCGAGACTTCGACGTCCTGGACGTCGCCCGACATTTCCTCGACGATCACTTCATGCTCGAGCAACCGCTCGCGGATGCGCTGCGGATTGGCCTCGGGCTTGTCGACCTTGTTGATCGCCACGATCATCGGCACGCCGGCCGCCTTGGTGTGGTTGATCGCCTCGATCGTCTGCGGCATCAGCCCGTCGTCGGCCGCCACCACCAGGATGACGATGTCGGTGACGTTGGCGCCGCGCGCGCGCATCTCGGTGAAGGCTTCGTGGCCCGGCGTGTCGAGGAAGGTGATCTTCGACTTGTCCTTCAGCGTCACCTGGTAGGCGCCGATATGCTGGGTGATGCCGCCAGCCTCGCCCTTGACGACGTCGGTGCCGCGCAGCGCATCGAGCAGCGACGTCTTGCCGTGATCGACATGGCCCATGATCGTCACGACCGGCGGACGCGGCTTGAGCTGGTCCTCGGTATCGTCGACCGTGTCGAGCGTCAGATCAATGTCCGAATCGGACACGCGCTTAATGTTGTGGCCGAATTCGGTGACCAGCAGCTCGGCAGTGTCCTGGTCGATCGTCTGGTTGACGGTGACCGGCATGCCCATCTTGAACAGCGCCTTCACCAGGTCGGCGCCCTTCTCGGCCATGCGGTTGGCGAGTTCCTGCACCGTGATCGTCTCAGGCACGACCACGTCACGGACCTGCTTGGCCTGCGGCTCGCGCGGGCCGGTGTGATGCGAGCGACGCTCCTTTTCGCGCGCGCGCTTGAGCGCGGCGAGGCTGCGGGCGCGCGCGCCGTCATTGTCGCCGAGCGCGCGGTTGACGGTGAGCTTGCCCGAGCGGCGGCGATCGTCGCCACCGGCACCCTTGCGCTCGGGGCGATCGTTGCGCGGCGCGCGCGACGGCGCTTCGCCGCCACCACTGCGCTTCGGCGCCGCGGGCGACGACGGTGCGGCGGGATCGGCGGCGGCGGGCGCAGCGGGCTGCGGCCGGCGGGCCGGCTGCGGGCGCTGAACCGGCGTGAAGCGGCGCGGCGCCGGCATCGAATCGTCGAGCGACACGGTGCGCGGCTGCGGCGCGGGAGCCTCCTGCGCCGGTTCGCTGGCCTTGGCGGTCTCGACTTCCGGCTCGGGTGCGGGCTCGGGCGCCTTGGCAGCGTCCTCGGCCTGCTGTTCGGCGGCGCGCTTGTTCTCTTCGGCGCGACGCTTCTCTTCCTCGGCGGCCTCGGCCTTCTCGCGCTCCTCGCGGCGGCGCGCTTCCTCGGCCATCGCGAGGCGCTGTTCCTCGGCCTCGCGCAACAGGCGCGCCTGGCGCTCCTGCGGCGTCTCGTTCGAAACCGGCGGCTTGGGCGCGGGCTTCGGCGCGGCGGCGGGCACCGGGGCGGGAGCAGGCGCCGCCGTCGGGGCGGGCGTCGGCGCCGCCTCGGCCTCGCCGGGCTTGCCCAGCACGCGACGACGCTTGACCTCCACGACCACGGTGTTCGAGCGGCCATGGCTGAAGCTCTGCTTCACCTTGCCGGTCTCGACCGTGCGCTTCAGGCCCAGCGGTGCGCGGGCGCCCAGTTTCGGCTTTTCGTTATCGGTATCGCTCACTCAAAATCCTCTGTCGTCTTCTCGGCCGAACCCGCGTGCGCCCCAAGAGCCGATGCGCCGTGCGAGGCCGTTTCGCAAGGTGCCGTATCCAGGTCAGGGCCGATAAAGTGCAGCCAGCGATCGAGCGCGTCGCGCAATCGCCGGGCGGCATCGGGGTCGGTCAGGCCGCCATGTACCACATTCTCGCGGCCCAGTGCCAAGGACAATATGGCCCTTCCCACCGGAAGAACCAACCCCTTCATGTCGCTTCCTTCGGCATCGCTGCCGACGCGCCAGGCCTGATCGAGCTTTCTATTGCCGTCAACGCCGGCATCATTCGCGTGAAACAGCAGATGCAGCTTGCCCTGCCGCGCCGCCGTCTCGATCCGCTCGGAGCCGATCACCACCTTGCCCGCGCGCGCTTCGAGCCCGAGCCGGTCGAGCGCCGCCTTGCGCAGCGCCTCGGCGATGAGGTCAGGCAGATCGTCGGGAATGACGAGCGCGTTCGACTTGAACGCCCGCGCCAGCGCGCCGCGCAGCTTGCCCTTGGCGATCGCCTCTTCGAGCTCGCGCTTGCCGACCCCGATCCACGCCCCGCGCCCCGGCGCCTTGGCGCGCACGTCGGGCAGCACCTCGCCATCGGGCCCGAGCGCGAGCCGAACCAGCTCGCCCCGCGGCTCGCGCTCGCCGGAGAGGATACATTTGCGGATCGGTTCAGCCATGCGCCGCCTCCTCGCGGGAAGCGGCGATGGCGCCGATGCTGCCGGTGGCTACCCCAGCCGTCTCATTGGGAGGTTTCCGCATCCGCGTCCTCCCCGGTTTCGGCCGGCGTTTCCGCAGCAGCCGGCTCGTCCTCGAACCAGTGCGCGCGGGCGGCCATGATGATCTCGTTGCCCTGCTCATCGCTGAGGCCATATTCGGCGAGGATGCCGCCCTTGTTCTCGACCTTGGGCGCGTTCTCCGAGCGGCGCGGCGGCTGCGCGCGGCGCTTCTCGACCAGTTCGTCGGTGGCGAGATCGGCGAGATCGTCGAGCGTCTTGATCCCCGCCTTGCCGAGCGTGACGAGCATCGCCTCGGTCAGATACGGCATCGTCGTCAGCTCGTCGGATACGCCGAGCGCCTGGCGCTGCTCGCGATTGGCCTGTTCGCGGCGCTCGAGCGCCTCGGTGGCGCGGTTCTGCAGCTCGGCGGCGAGTTCCTCGTCGAAGCCCTCGATGCCGGCGATCTCGTCGGCCTCGACATAAGCGACTTCCTCGAGCGCGCCGAAGCCCTCGGCGACGAGCAGTTGCGCCAGCGTCTCGTCGACGTCCAATTCGCGCTGGAACATTTCGGAGCGCTCCATGAATTCCTTCTGGCGCTTTTCGCTGGCGTCTTCCTCGGTGAGGATATCGATCGCCTTGCCGGTTAACTGCGAGGCGAGACGGACGTTCTGGCCGCGGCGGCCGATGGCCAGGCTGAGCTGATCGTCGGGCACCACCACCTCGATGCGATCCTCTTCCTCGTCGAGCACGACGCGGCTGACGGAGGCCGGCTGCAGCGCGTTGACGACGAAGGTCGCGGTGTCCTCGCTCCACGGGATGATGT
This sequence comes from Hephaestia mangrovi, assembly GCF_019880555.1. Taxonomy (GTDB): domain Bacteria; phylum Pseudomonadota; class Alphaproteobacteria; order Sphingomonadales; family Sphingomonadaceae; genus Sphingomonas; species Sphingomonas mangrovi. The sequence continues at coordinate 543,567 of NZ_JAINVU010000003.1, forward strand.
CGATCTTCTCGCCCTGCATTTCCTGGACCACCGCCTGAACGCGGCTGCCCTTCATGCCGACGCACGCGCCGACCGGATCGATCGAGGAATCGTACGAAATCACGCCGATCTTGGCGCGGCTGCCCGGATCGCGCGCGGCCGCCTTGATCTCGATGATGCCGTCGTAGATTTCGGGCACTTCCTGCGCGAACAGCTTCTTCATGAAATCGGGATGCGCGCGGCTGAGAAAGATCTGCGGGCCGCGGTTTTCGCGCACCACGCGCAGGATGATGCTGCGGATGCGATCGTTGACGCGCACCACCTCGCGCGGGATCTGCGCGTCGCGCCGGATCACGCCCTCGGCCCGGCCGAGGTCGACCACGATATGGCCGAACTCGACGCGCTTGACGACGCCGGTGATGATTTCGCCGGTGCGGTCCTTGAACTCCTCATACTGGCGCTCGCGCTCGGCATCGCGGACCTTCTGGAAGATGATCTGCTTCGAGGCCTGCGCCTGGATGCGGCCGAATTCGATCGGCGGCAACGGATCGACCAGATAATCGCCGACCACCGCGCCCGGCTGCAGTTTCTGCGCGCCCTTGAGGTCGACCTGCTTGTAGATGTCGTCGACCTGTTCGACCACCTCGACGACGCGCCACAGCCGCAGATCGCCCGATTCGGGATCGAGCTTGGCGCGGATGTCCATCTCGGCGCCGTAGCGGTTCTTCGCGGCGCGCTGGATCGCCTCTTCCATCGCCTCGATGACGATCGCCTTATCGATCAGTTTTTCGCGCGCGACCGAATCGGCAATGGCGAGCAGCTCGGCCTTGTTGGCGGAAATGGCGGTGGCCATGGTGTCAGTCCTGTCCTTCCATGTCGGCGTCGTCGGACGCCTCGAATTCGTCTGCGCCCTCGCTCGAAAGCGGCGCGGTGGCGGCGAGCAGGGCGTCGGTCATCAACAGCTTCGCATCGGCGACAGCCTCGAACGCGACCCGCATCGTCTCGTGTTTCTTGACGTCGATGACGATTCTGTCGTCCTCGACTCCCTCTAATACACCCGTCAGCTGCTTGCGGCCATCGATCGGTTCGACCAGCTTCAACCGCGCCTCGTGCCCCGCCCAGTCCCGATAGTCCTGAAGCCGGGTCAACGGCCGATCGATCCCCGGCGAGCTGACCTCGAGCCGGTAGGCGCCGTCGATCGGATCGCGGCCGGCTGCTTCGAGTTCGTCGAGCTTGTCGGAAATGCGATGCGACAGTGCGCCGCAATCGTCGATGGTCAGCTGCCGCGTGTCGGGGCGCTCGGCCATCACCTGCAGCGTCGGGTCCGAAGCGCCGCCGATCATCTTGACGCGCACGAGATCGAAACCCAGCGCCTTGGCTTCGGGTTCGATGATCCGCGTCAACAGGTCGATATCGGCCATTCGGGCTCCAACAGGCATGTCCTCTTGCCGCCGGCCCCGATCGGGACCAGCCTCTGCAACGTTACCGATGTAGAGAAGGCAGGCGGGATATAGGCCGGTCGAAGACGGTTGGCAACCATCCTTGCCACCGGTCGCCCCGAGCTCGTCGAAGCGCGGTTGCCGCAAGCCGTGCTGCGACAGGCCCGGCACGAACGGAGGTGCTTTAGGCTGGCCAAACACCCGGGGCTTTGGCATCACCGCTCCATCACGAGACTTGGGGAGCTTGCATGACCGAATTGACCCGTCGCGGGGCGCTGGGCGCCGCCGTGTTCGCCGGGCTTGCCGCCGCGATGCCCGTCTGGGCGCAGGACAAGGCCACCGACGCCACCGGCGCGGCGTGGGATCTGACCGACATCTATCCGTCGGACGCCGCATGGGATGCCGCGCGCAAACAGGCGCTCGCCGCGATTCCCGGGCTGGCCCGATACAAGGGCACGCTGGGCAATTCGGCCGACGCGCTCGCCGCCGCGCTGGTCGCGCAATCCGATCTCGGCCGCACCATCGCGCGCATCTATACCTATATCAGCCTGAAGTCCGACGCCGATGTCCGCATCGCCGCGAACCAGGAAAGGCAGGCGCAGGCGATCGACCTCTACACCAAGTTCGGCGAGGCGACGTCATGGATGTCGCCGGAGATCCTGTCGGTGGGTGCGGCAAAGATCGACGGCTTTATTGCCGCCAATGCCACGCTCAAGAGCCGTTTCGATTTCTATCTCGCCAATATCCTGCGGGAAGCGCCGCATACGCTGTCGCCCGAAGGCGAGGCGCTGCTTGCCGGCACGACAGCGCCGTTTTCGGGGCCGCGCGACATTCGCAGCCAGCTCACCGCCTCGGACATGCCGTGGCCGACGATCACGCTCAGCGACGGCCAGCAGGTCCGCCTCGACGATCAGGGCTATACGCTTCACCGCGACGCCGCCGACCGCGCCGATCGCAAGGCGGTGTTCGATGCCTTTTTCGGCGAATATGGCAAGTTCCAGAACTCACTCGGCGCTAGCTATCTCACCCACGTCAAGGCCGATGTCTATACGGCCAAGGCGCGCCGCTATCCGACCAGCCTCGCCGCATCGCTGTCGGGCAACAACATTCCCGAAAGCGTCTATCGCACGCTGGTTGCCGAGACCAACAAGGGCCTGCCGCAGCTCCATCGCTATTTCGACGTGCGCCGGCGCCTGCTTAAGCTGCCCGACATCGCCTATTACGACATCTATCCGCCGCTGGTCGAACTCGACAAGCCGGAGAGCCTGGCGGAAATGCGCGCCACGGTGCTCAAGGCGCTCGCCCCGCTCGGCCCCGATTACGTCGCGATGCTGGCGAAATCGACCGCGGCGAAATGGATGGACCCGCTGCCGCGGCCGGGCAAGAAATCGGGCGCCTATATGAACCCCGGCGCCTACGACGTGCACCCGTATCTCCTGCTCAACCTGAAGCAGGATTATTCGGGCATGACCACTTATGCTCATGAATGGGGCCACGCGATGCACTCGCTGCTCGCGCAGAAAAGCCAGGTCTACGACAAGGCCGATTACCCGCTGTTCCTCGCCGAGATCGCCTCGACCTGCAACGAGCAGCTGCTCGCCGCCTATATGATCGCGCAAGCCAGGACCAAGGCGGAGAAGATCTATTATCTCGGCCAGCAGCTCGAGCAGATCCGCGGCACCTTCTATCGCCAGGCGATGTTCGCCGAATTCGAGCTCAAGGTGCACGACATGGCGGAAGCCGGCGAGGGCCTGTCGGGGGCCGCGTTCACCAGGATCTACGGCGATCTGCTGACGCGCTATTCGGGGCCGAAGATGGCGGTATCGCCGACCTATTTCTCCGAATGGGCCTATATCCCGCACTTCTATTCGAGCTTCTACGTCTATCAATACGCCACCTGTATCTCGGCGGCGTCCTATTTCGCGCGCTCGATCCTCGGTGGCGGCGCAAAGGAGCGCGACACCTATCTCGATGTGCTGAAGTCGGGCGGGTCGGACTATCCGGTCGATATCCTGAAGCGCGCCGGGCTCGATATGACGACCCCGGCGCCGTATCAGGCGGTGATCGGCGTGTTCAAGGACACGCTCGATCAGGTCGAGGCGCTGATGGCGTGACCGCGATGCGCTACCGGCCCGCATCCTTGGGCCGGTAGCGCATCGCGACGTCGCAGCGGGCATAGCGCGCGCCGAAATCGCGCATGATCGCGGCGTCATGAACGAAGCCGATCTTCTCGTAGAGATGGATCGCCGGCGCGCACGCCGAATTGGTGAGCAGATAAAGCGTCTCGGCGCCCATTTCGGCGGCGCGGTCGAGCGCGGCGCGGAGCAGGAACTCGCCAACCTTGCGGCCGCGCGCGCTTTCCAGCACGCCCATCTTGGTCAGCTCAAACTGGCGCTCGCCGGTCTTCTGCAAGGCGCAGGTGCCGACGATCCCCAGATCGGGCGTCTCGGCGAACAGGATCGCACCACCGCGATCGACGATCCGGGCGCGCGGGTTTTCCAGCACGTCGCGATCGGTCGGCTCCAGCTTGAACATCGCTTCGATCCAGGCGGCATTGATGTCGTGGAACGCCGGGGCGAGCGCGTCGGAGAAATCGCGGATCGACAGGCCGGGCGGCGCGGCGGCAGCGGCGCGCTGGTCGAGCGGGGCTTCGGCTAGCGCGCGCTCGATCGCCGCGAGTTGATCGAGCAACGGCCCGTCGAGCGGCGCACAGATCGCCGTCACCGCTGCCTCGATGCGCGGCCACACCTCGCGTTTCGATTGCGCCAGCGCGGCCTCGCCGGCCAGGGTCAGCGCGATCGTCCGACAGCGCTGGTCGGCGCGGCCGCGCGACGAGGCGACCAAGCCGAGATCGATCAGGCGCGTCACCGCCCGGGTGATCGCCGGCTGGCTCAGCCCCAACGTGTCGGCGGCCGCGCCCACCGTCATTGGGCCATAGAGATCGAGCGCGGCGAGGACCGGATATTGGCTCGGCTGGATCGGCAGGTCCGCCGCCGCCACGACGCGGGACACATCGGCCTGCATCCGCTCGCCGAGCCGCTTCAAACGGCTGCCCAGAAAAAGGTGCCCGCCATCGGCCAGAATATCCTGCATCACCCGCTCCATTACTTCGATAACGCGTTATATAGCTTGTTATCGAACGCGCGGGCAACAGCTTTTATCGCTTCATCGCCTCGATCAGCTTCTTGACCTCCTGGCTGCGGCCGCGCGGCGCGATCAGCACGTCGTTGCCCGATGCGACGACGATCAGGTCGCTGACCCCGACCAGCGAGATCCGCGGCCCGTCCGATCGCACCAGGCAATTGTTGGTGTCGATCGACAGCACTTGCCCCGCATGGGCATTGCCAGCGCCATCGAGCTGGCTCAGCGCGTGCAGCGCGTCCCAGCTGCCGACGTCGCTCCAGCCCATGTCGACCGGCACCACCGCGACGCGATCGGCCTTTTCCATCACCGCATAGTCGATCGAATCGGCAGGCGAGGCGGCGAACGCGTCGGCATCGGGCATGATCCGGCAGCCATCGCGCGCGGCGCCGTCCATCGCTGCCTGGCAAGCGACCAGCATCTCCGGCGCATGGATCGAGAGCGCGCCCAGGAACATGTCGGCGCGGAACAGGAAGATGCCGCCGTTCCAATAATGCCCGCCCGCCGCGAGCATCGCCTCGGCGCGATCGCGCGGCGGCTTCTCGACGAAGCGATCGACGCGGTGGACGCCACCGGCGATCTCCTCGCCCTCGGCGATCCAGCCATAGCCGGTTTCCGGCGCATCGGGAGCGATGCCGAAGGTGACGAGCCAGCCGTCGTTAACCAGCGGCAATGCGCGTTCGATCGCGGCGTGGAACGCCGCGACGTCCGCGATCACGTGATCCGACGGCATCACCAGCAACGGCGCCGCGCCGCCCGCCTCGATCGCCGCGAGCGCGATCGCCGGCGCGGTGTTGCGCCCCGCCGGTTCGAGGATCAATGCGCGCGGCGGCGCGCCCGCCGCTTGCAATTGCACCTCGATCGCCTCCGCATGCGCGGCATTGCCGACCACGATCGGCGGGGTAAAACGTGCTTCGTCGATCGTCCGCCGCGCGGTCAGTTGCAGCATCGTCTCGTCAGCGGTGAGCGACAGCAATTGCTTCGGCTGCTCGGGCCGTGACATCGGCCATAACCGCGTCCCCGATCCGCCGGACAGGATCACGGGCACAATACGCGGCTGATCGGTCATTCACGGTCTCCACTGCGATTTTTGCTGCTGTAGGCGAGAATCCCCGCCGGGCGAAACCCGCCACGCGGCGATTGGATGCAGCGGCGTTCAATCTTTGTTTGTCAATTTCTGCGACAGCGGTGAGCGTGTCGGAATGCTTTACACCTGGTCGAGGGCCCGCGCAGCGATGATTCGGTTGTTCAAACATTATGTGCCGAACGCCGTTCTGCTGCTCGGGTTGTTCGATATCGTGCTGCTGCTCGTCGCGGCCGAGCTCGGCTGGACGGTGCGCGCCGGCCAGATCGGCATGGCCGTCGAGCCGATCTCGACCCGTATCCCGCAACTCGCCAGCTTCGCGCTCAGCCTCGAGCTCGCGATGATCGCGGTCGGCGTCTATGGCGCCGATGCGCTGCGCTCGCTCAGGATCGCCGGCACGCGGCTGCTGATCGCGATCTCGCTCGGCACGATCTTCCTCAGCCTGATCTTCTTCCTGGTGCCGCCGCTGACCTTCTGGCGATCGAATTTGCTCTACGCGATGGGGTTTTCGATGGTGATGCTGATGGCGCTGCGCATCCTGCTCGGCAAGACGCTCGGCAGCCAGGCGTTCAAGCGGCGCATCGTCGTGCTCGGCGCCGGCGCGCGGGCGGCGCGGCTGAAGGCGCTCGCCGCCTCGCCGTCGGCCGCCTTCGTCGTGGTCGGCTATGTGTCGATGAGCGAGGCCAACCGCGTCATCCCCGAGGCGATCGCGCGCGACGCGATCTACAACCTCGCCGATCACGTCGTGCTGTTGAACGCCAGCGAGGTCGTGCTCGCGCTAGAAGAACGGCGCAATGCGCTGCCGCTCAAGGATCTGCTCAGGATCAAGACCACCGGCGTCCACGTCAACGAGATATCGACCTTCCTCGAGCGCGAGACCGGCCGCGTCGATCTCGACAGCGTCAATCCGTCGTGGCTGATCTTTTCCGACGGCTTCTCGTCGAGCCGGATGCTGTCGGCGGTGTTCAAGCGCCTGTTCGACATCACCGCCAGCCTGATATTGCTGGCGCTCACGCTGCCGCTGATCGTGCTCACCGCGCTCGCCATCAAGCTGGAAAGCAAGGGCCCCGCTTTCTATCGCCAGCGCCGCGTGGGGCTCTACAACATCGGTTTCGACATCGTGAAGCTGCGCTCGATGCGCCAGGACGCAGAGGCGCACGGCCAGGCGGTATGGGCGGAGAAGGACGATCCGCGCATCACCCGCATCGGCCGCGTCATTCGCAAGCTCCGGATCGACGAATTGCCGCAGACGTGGAGCGTGCTGAAGGGCGAGATGAGCTTCGTCGGCCCCCGCCCCGAGCGCCCGCAATTCGTCGACGATCTCGAACAGCAACTACCTTATTACGCCGAGCGTCACATGGTGAAGCCGGGCATCACCGGCTGGGCGCAGATCAACTATCCCTATGGCGCCTCGATCGAGGATTCGCGCCAGAAGCTCGAATACGATCTTTATTACGCCAAGAACTATTCGCCGTTCCTCGATCTCCTGATCCTGCTCCAGACGATCAGGGTCGTGCTGTTTCCCGAAGGCGCGCGCTGACGCCATGCTGGCGACGCTCACCTTGTGGGGCCATGCGCTTGCGGCGCTGCTGTTCGGCGCGATCGCGCTCAGCCAGGTGCGCCGCGCCGGCGACGCGGTGCCGCAGCTCGCCTTCACCGCCGCGCTTGCCTGCACGGCTTTGTGGGCGCTCGCGGTCGCCGGGATCGGCCCGCGGGAATTGCCGACCACGATCGCCGAAACCGTGTGCGATCTCGCCTGGCTCGCCTTCATGTTCGCGCTTGCCCGCCGCGGCCGCGACGAAAGGCAGGCGCTTGCCGTCACCCTGATTTACGGGGTCGTGCTGGTCATCGCCGTGGCGATGACGACGCTCGACATCGCGCTCGGCGCGTCGCTCGGCCCGGTGAGCCCCGCGCTCGCCACCGCCGCGCTCGTGATGCGGATGATGATCGCGGTCAGCGCGCTGGTGCTGGTCCACCACCTCCATGCCGCGGTCGCGCCGCACAGCCGCCACGGCATCCGCCTCGCGGTCGCCGCGCTGGCGCTGTTCTGGGGCATCGGGCTGACGCTTTACGGCGCTGCCTATTTCTCCGGATCATGGCCGGCGGGCATGGCTGCGGTGCGCGGGCTGGTGCTGGTCGTGCTGGCGCCGGTGTTCGCGCTGGCGGTCCATCGCAACGATGATTGGTCGCTGCGCCTGTCGCGCACCGTCGCTTATCAGTCGCTCTCGCTCGCGGCGGTCGCGCTTTACGTCGCGCTGATGATCGTCGCCACCGGGCTGATCGCCGGGATTGGCGGCAGCCATGCCCGGATCGTGCAGACCGCCTTTGTGTTCGGCGCGACCACCGCGATGCTGACCTTGCTGTCGACGCCCTGGCTGCGCGCCTGGATCAAGGTCAAGCTCGCCAAGCATCTGTTCCGCCATCGCTACGATTATCGGGCCGAATGGGTCCGCTTCACCGATACGCTCGGCCGGCCCGACGATGGCGGCGCCCCGCTTGAACAGCGTATCGTCAAGGCGGTCGCCGACGTTACCGATTCGCCCGCCGGGCTGCTGCTGACGCCCGATGGCGCCGGGCTTGCCGTCACCGGCGCGTGGAACTGGCCGGGCGAGGCGATCGCCGCCGGCGACGAGCCGCTCGCGCGCTACCTCGCCGAGACCGGCCGGATCGTCGAACTCGATCCTCTGCGCACCACCGAGGGCGATGCCGCCGAACGTGCCGTCGTCCCGCTGTGGCTGCTCGATTCGCCCGATGCCTGGGCGCTCGTCCCGCTGACCCATTTCAACGCACTCGCCGGCGTCATCGTCCTCGCCCGCCCGCCGATCGCGCGCGCGCTCGATTGGGAGGATTTCGACCTGCTCAAGATGCTCGGGCGCCAGGCGGCGAGCTATCTCGCCGAGGCGGCGACGCATGCCGTGCTCGCCGAGGCGCGGCGCTTCGACGAGTTCAACCGCCGTTTCGCGTTCATCATCCACGATATCAAGAATCTGGTGAGCCAATTGACCCTGGTCGCGCGCAATGCCGAGCGTCATGCCGACAATCCCGCGTTCCGCGCCGACATGGTCGCGACGCTGGGCGACGCCGCCGACCGCATGAACGCGCTGCTCCAGCGGCTGTCGCAACATCATCGCGGCCGTGCCGAACGCGCGGTGCCGGTCGATCTCGGCGCTTTCGTCGAGAGTCTCGCCACCGCCCGCCGCGCGCAGCATCCGATCGATGTGGTCGGCAGCGCGCCGGCAGCACTCGCCGATCCCGCGCGGCTCGATCAGGTGCTCGGCCATCTCGTCCAGAATGCGATCGAGGCGAGCCCGCCGACGCGCCCCGTCACGCTCGCGCTCGGCAGCCAGGATGGCCGCGCGACGATCGACGTGATCGATCACGGCTGCGGCATGGCGCCGGCCTTCGTCCGCGATCAATTGTTCCGCCCGTTCGTCTCGTCGAAGCCCGGCGGGTTCGGCCTCGGCGCGTTCGAGGCGCGGCAATTGACCGAGGCGATGGGCGGCACGCTCACTGTCGCCAGCCGCGAAGGCGAAGGCACCCGCTTTCGCGTCGCGCTGCCGGTCGCGACAGCCGACGCACTGGGGAAAGCGGCATGAGCGAGAGCATGCGCAAATTGCTCATCGTCGAGGACGATCTTGGCCTGCAGCGCCAGTTGCGCTGGGCCTATGACGGCTATGAGGTGCTGGTCGCCAGCGATCGCGCGGCGGCGATCGATCTGCTGCGCGCCGAGGAGCCCGATGTCGTCACGCTCGATCTCGGCCTGCCGCCCGATCCCGACGGCGTGTCCGAAGGTTTCGCAGCACTCGCCGAAATCCTCGCATTGAAGCCCGATACCAAGGTCATCGTCGCCTCCGGCCACGGCGCCCGGGAAAGCGCGCTCAAGGCGATCGCCGACGGCGCGTGGGATTTCTACCAGAAGCCGATCGATATCGATGCGCTCGGCCTGATCGTCGAGCGCGCCTTCCACGTCCACGCGCTTGAAGCCGAGAACCGTCGGCTCGCCGCGCAGGCGGGCGGCGGATCGGTGCTCGGCGGGATGATTACCGCCGCCCCCGAGATGCTGAAGGTCACGCGCACGATCGAGCGGGTCGCCAATGCCGACGTCTCGGTGATGCTGCTGGGTGCGAGTGGCACCGGGAAGGAACTGCTCGCCCGCGGCCTTCACGATGCCAGCGCGCGGCGGCAGGGCGCGTTCGTCGCGATCAACTGCGCCGCGATCCCCGAGACCCTGCTCGAAAGCGAGCTGTTCGGCCACGAAAAGGGCGCGTTTACCGGCGCGGTCAAGACCACCGAGGGCAAGATCGAGCAGGCGCATGGCGGCACGCTGTTCCTCGACGAGATCGGCGACGTGCCGCTGCCGTTGCAGGTCAAGCTGCTGCGCTTTCTGCAAGAGCGCGTGATCGAGCGGATCGGCGGCCGCAAGCCGATTCCCGTCGATACTCGCATCGTCTGCGCGACGCATCAGGATGTCGACGCGATGGTCGCCGCCGGCAGCTTCCGCGAGGATCTCTATTATCGCCTCGCCGAGATCGTCGTGCGCATTCCCGCGCTCGCCGAGCGGCCGGGCGACGCAGGGCTACTCGCGCGCCATTTCCTCGCCAAATATGCCGCGGCGATGAACCCGCAGGTGACCGGCCTCGCCCCCGACGCGCGCGCCGCGATCGATGCCTGGGGCTGGCCCGGCAACGTCCGCGAGCTCGAAAACCGCATCAAGCGCGCGGTGATCATGGCCGAGGGCAAGAGCGTCACCGCCGCAGACCTCGATCTGGAGGGCGAGGACGACGGCACCGTCATCAATCTCAAGGCCGCGCGCGAGGCCGCCGACCGCAAGGCGATCCGCCACGCGCTGGCGCGCGCCGACGGCAACATCTCCGGCACCGCGCGATTGCTCGGGATCAGCCGCCCGACGCTTTATGACCTGCTCAAGGCTTATGGCCTCCACGGCTGAGCGCCGCCGGACGCGCTGGGTTCGCCGCCGCCGTCGCCGCTGGCGGCTGTCCGCGCCATGGTTCCGACGCGGTGCTCTGGCGCTGATCGCGCTGGCGGCGCTCGCCGCGCTCGTCCTCGGCATTCGCCACTGGCGCGCGATGCCGCACCCGTCGCGCGCGCGCGGCGAGATCGTATCGGCGTTGACGCTGTACCGCGCCGGCAACATGAGCGGCGCCCGCGCGCAGGCCGCAGCCGCGGTGCGCGACAAGCCCGATTGGCCGCTGGCGCATGCCCTGCTCGCCCGGCTCTATCTCGCCGCCGGCAACGGCGCCGCGGCCGAGGCCGAGCTCGATCGCGCCAAATCGACCGGATTCGATCCCGCGCGCCTTCACCAGCTCTACGCCGAAGCATGGCTGCAACAGGACGAGGCCGATCAGGCGATCCCCGAGGCGGATCGCGCACTGCATCGCTACGCCGGTTACGCCGATCGCGTGAAGGCCCGCGCGCTCGCCGCCAGCGGCAATCTGCCGGCCGGCCGCGCGCTGCTCGAAGCGCTGCTCGCCGACGCGCCCGACGCCGCCGCCTGGGCCGATCTCGCCCGCCTGCGCCGCCAGTCGGGCGACATCGCCGGCGCCGACGACGCGATCGGCCGCGCGCTCGCGCTCAGCCGCCGCGATGCCGGCGCGCTGACGCTCAAGGGCGAGCTGGTCCGCGATCGCTACGGCCTCGTCGCCGCGCTGCCGTGGTTCGATGCCGCGCTCAAGGTCGATCCCGGCAATCCCGATACGCTGCTCGCCAAGGCCGCCACGCTCGGCGATCTCGGCCGTTACGGCGCGATGCTCGATGCCAGCCGCCGGGCGCTCGCCGAGCGTCCGAACGATCCGATGGCCTATTATCTCCAGGCAGTGCTCGCCGCGCGCGCCGGCAATGACGATCTCGCTCGTGATCTGCTCGACAAGACCGACGGCGCGCTCGACGACATGCCCGGCGCGCTGTTGCTCGGCGGTGCGCTCGATTTCCGCAACGGCGCCTATCAGCAGGCGGCCGACCAATGGGGCGCGTTGAGCGGCAGCCAGCCCTACAATCTCAGCGCCCGTCGCTTGCTCGGCGCCGCGCTGCTCGCCGGCGGCAGCGCCGACGACGCGCTCGATGCCCTGCGCCCGATCGGGCTGCGCGCCGATGCCGATGCCTATTCGCTCACCCTGATCGCTCGCGCTTTCGAGGCCGAGGGCAAGCGGGATTGGGCCGCGGGCTTCCTCGATCGCGCCGCCAGCCCGTCGCGGCCCTCGTCCGCGCCGTTCGGCACCGACGACGGGGTGACGACGCTGGCCGGCACGGTGAACGCCGCGCCGGGCGATCCGGTCGCCGAGCTTGGCCTGATCCGCGGCTTCCTCGAGGCGGGGCAGGCCGGCGCCGCGCTAGGCCACGCCCGCGCGCTTGCCGCTGCCTCGCCCGGATCGCCCCAGGCGCAGACCGTGCTCGGCGACACCTTATGGGCGCTCGGCCGTTTCCCCGAGGCGACCGCCGCTTATAGCCGCGCCGCCAACCTCGATTTCGACGAACCGGCGATGCTCCGCCTCGTCGAGGCGCTCGATCGCACCGGCCATCGCGATCAGGCGCAGCATGCGCTGGCGCTGTTCCTGTCGCAGAATCCCGCCAACATCGCCGCCCGCCGCCTCGCCGCGAGCTGGCAGCTCGCCGCGCACGACTGGCCGGCGGCGATCGATACGCTGGAGGGGCTGCGCCGCACGATCGGCAACCGCGATGCGGCGATCCTCGGCGAGCTCGCGCTGGCGCATGCCGAAAACGGCGACGCGGCCATCGCCACCCATTATGGCGCCGCGGCCTATCGCCTCGCGCCGATGAACCCGGCGATCGTCGATGCCTATGGCTGGGCGCTCGCCAAGGCCGGCGACCGCGACGGCGCGCGGCAGCTGCTCGTCAAGGCCGCCAGCCTCGCCCCCGGCGATCCCGGCATCGCCGCGCATCTGGCGGCATTGGGCTGACCGGCAGCGACAGCCGTTCCCATCCCCCGCCGAACGGGGTAGGACAGCGATCATGACCGATCCGCTCGCCCGCATCGCCGCCGCGCTCGACCGCCTCGCCCCCCCGCCGCCCGCGCATGCCGATCCGCTCGCGCACCCCGCTTATGTCTGGCGGCAGGGCGCGCTCGTCGCCGCGCGGGATTTCTCGCCGCTGCCGCTCGCGATGCTGCACGGGATCGAGCAGCAGAAGGCAGCACTGCGCGCCAATCTCGAACGGCTAGCCGCCGGCCACGCCGCGCAGGACGTGCTGTTGTGGGGCGCGCGCGGCACCGGCAAGTCGGCGGTGGTCAAGAGCACGATCGCCGCGGTGCAGGCGGCGGGCGGCGCCCTCGCCCTGGTCGAGGCGCCCGGCGACGGGCTCGACGGCCTCTCGGCGCTGTTCGACGCGATCGCCCCGGTCAAGCGTGCCTTCGCCTTGTTCATCGACGATCTCGGCTTCGATGCCGCGGCCGATGCGCGCCAGCTCCGCTCGATGCTGCAGGGCGGCGCCGAGGCACGGCCGAAGAACGTGCGGCTGATCGTCACCTCGAACCGCCGCCACCTGGTGCCGCGCGATATCGCCGAGCAGGAAAGCGCGATCAACCCGCGCGACGCGATCGACGATCACCTCGCGCTCGCCGATCGCTTCGGGCTCAGCCTCGGCTTCCACGTCGTCGATCAGGACGGCTATGTCGATATCGTGCGCACTTATGCCGAGGCCTATGGCCTGCCCTTCGACGCGCAGGAAGCGATCGGCTGGGCGACGCGCCGCGGCAGCCGCTCGGGCCGCGTCGCCTGGCAATATCTCGTCGATCTCGCCGGCCGCGCCGGCAAGGCAATCGAATAAGGGAGAATCTACCCCACGAAATACACTGCAATACCGCTGATCGCGCCGAGCACGATCGTCACCATGAGGGTCAGCAGCCGCGTGACGAACGAGCCGGGGCGCTGGCGGTTGAAATTGCTGCGCGGCGCGGGCTTGCCGAGCTTGAGCTCGATCATCCCGGCCGCCGCGCCGCCCGCGGCGGTGAACAGAATCGCGATCAGCGCCGCGATCGGGCTGATCGTGGCGATCGCGATCGGCACCAGCAACGCGATCGGCGCCGCGATCGCCATCGCCGCGCCCAGCTTGGCGCGATCGATCTCGGCCTTGTCGACCGGCGCGACGGTGATCAGGTCCGGCGCGTCCTCTGCTGACACGGCGAGCCACGCGAAGCTGCCGACCAATTGCCCCGCGATCGTCACGCTGAAGAATGCCAGCCCCGGCGCCAGCGGCAGATGATGATCCGATCGGAAGCCGATCAGCATCAGCGGAATCAGGTAGATCAGCCGCAGCAGGATGCGGAAGGTGAGCGCCGGATCGCGTCGCAGCAGCGTCACTTCCTTGGCCATGATGCTGGCGAACAGCCCGGCGCGGAAATGCCGCGCGATCGCCTTGGTCGAGGCGGTGCGGCGGTTGAGATGCTGCCCGGCATCGGCGACGCCGCGCTCGAACAAGCGGCGGAAGATCAGCCCGGTGACGAGGAACAGCGCCAGCGCACTGCCGAACAGCAGCACGATCGCCACCGGATCGCCGAACGCCGCGCGGCCGGGCAATTGCCCCGCGTAGCTCGCACCGAACCCATCATCGCGCAGCCGCTCGAACAGCGTCTGCCAGCTCGATTGACGGCGATGCTCGCCGGCATTGACGATCTGCGTCGTCAGGAACACCGCACCGCCAAGCAGCGCCGCGGCGACCTGCCCCACGGTGCGCGCCGCGCGCGGACCCGCGATCCGCGCCAGCACCAGCGTGATGGCGAGCCCGAGGCACGCAGCGACCATCGCCACCGCCGCCAGCAGCGGAATCACTCCGAACAGACCGGGATGGCCGAGCGCCGCGACCGGCACCGCGAACGGCAGCAGGAAGATCGCGAAGGTCAGCACGATGGTGCCCGCGATGCCGCACAATTTCGCCATCAGCACGGTGCGCGGCGCGATCGGCGCGGAGAACAGCAGGTCGAGATCGCCCGCTTCGTAGAGCGTGCGCTGGCTGCCGAGCACCGCCTGCGTCGTCATGAAGCTGAACAAGGCGATCGTCGCGGTCAGCACGATCAGCAGCGCCATCGGCGTCGCCGGAATCGGCGTCCCCGCCAGCCCCTTGGCGGTGAGCAGCCCGAACCCGACGATCACTGCGATCACCGCATAGCCGATCCAGCGCGTCGCCGCCTTGGTCTGCCGCGCGCGCAACGCCACGCGCATCTCGTGCGCGAGCAACCAGCCGAACGAGGCCGGCCGCGTATGGCGCATCACCCAGCCGAGCACCGCCTCAGGCCGCCTCGCGCGCCGGCTGGGTCAGCCGGATGAACGTATCCTCCAGCGTCGCCTCGTCCTCGCCGGCCAGCGCGCGCAATTCGGCCAGCGTGCCCTCGGCATGGAGCTTGCCGCCCGCGATGATGCCGATGCGATCGGCCAGCCGCTCGGCGACTTCCAGGATATGCGTGGTGACGATCACCGTGTGCCCGGCATCGGCGTGCGCGCGCAGCACGTCCTTCACCGATCGCGCCATCGCCGCGTCCAGCCCGGTCAGCGGCTCGTCGAGGATCAGCAGTCGCGGCTTGTGGATCAACGCACCGGCGAGCGCGACCTTCTGCTTCATCCCGCGCGAGAAGCCCTCGCAGCGCGCGTCACGCACGTCCCACAATTCCAGCCAGCGCAACAGCCGCTCGGCCTCCGCCGCCGCCTCGCCCGGCGGAATCCGCCACAGCCCGGCGACGAAAGCGAGATATTCGGCCGGGCTCAACTTGTCGTAGATCATCGGCTCGTCGGGCAACCATGCGGTGATCGCCTTGGCCGCATTGGCATCGCGCGCGATGTCGATGCCGTAGATCGCGATGCGGCCGCGATCGGGCGGCGTCAGCCCGACCACCATCCGCAGCGTCGTCGTCTTGCCCGCGCCGTTGGGGCCCAGCAGCGCATAGAGCTGCCCCGGCGCGATCGCGAGATCGAGATCGGTGATCACCGGCTTGTCGAAAGCCTTGCAGACGCCGGTCAGGCGGAGCGCGTCGTCGGTCATCGGTGCATCATGCGAACAAGACACCGCTTCGTCAAAGACATTTCGTTGCGCCGATCGTGCCGGCTTCGGCTTGATCGTCCCATCCGACACGCTAGAGGCGGCAGTGATGGTAAATGCCGACCGACCGACCACCGGCCGCTTCGAAGGGCGCGAGCACCGTTTCGCGCTCCGCGTCTATTTCGAGGACACCGATCTTTCGGGCATCGTCTATCACGCCAATTACCTGCGTTTCATGGAGCGCGCGCGTTCGGACATGCTGCGCTGTGCGGGGATTGATCAGCGCGCCGCGTTCGAGGCCGGGCTCGGCGCTTATGCGGTCAGCGATCTCCACATCCATTATCGCGCGCCGGCCCGGCTCGACGACGATCTGGTCGTCGCCAGCCGGCTCGTCGCGCTCCGCGCCGCGTCCTGCCGCATTCATCAAACAGTCAGCCGCGATCACCTGTTATTGGCCGAGGCCCATGTGACAGCGGCGTTCGTCGCGCCTTCCGGGAAACCGGTTCGGCAACCAAAAGCCTGGATCGACGCTTTTGCAGCGCTGATCGTTCAAGAGGATTCCGACGCCCGATGAATTTTGTCTTCAACACCAACGCGGCGACGCTGTCGCCAATCGCGCTGTTCCTCCAGGCCGACTGGGTGGTGAAGATCGTGATGATCGGCCTGCTGCTCGCCAGCATCTGGACCTGGTCGATCATCTTCAGCTTCTGGCGCAAGCTCGGCCGCACCCGCAAGGCGACCGAGAAGTTCGAGCGCGACTTTTATCGCGCCGAGGATATCGACGCCTTCCACCGGCTGCACAAGGATACCGATCTCGCCGCCGCGCGGGTGTTCACCGCCGGCGTCGCCGAATGGCGGCAATCGACCCGCAACCGCACGGTCGATCGCGCCGGCACGCGCGAGCGGCTGGCGACGACGATGGGCGCGACGGTGGCGAGCGAGATCGATCGGCTGTCGGATCGCCTGAACGTGCTGGCGACGGTCGGCTCGGTGGCGCCGTTCGTCGGCCTGTTCGGCACCGTCTGGGGCATCATGCACAGCTTCACCCAGATCGCACAGTCGCAGAGCACGTCGCTGACCACGGTCGGCCCCGGCATCGCCGAGGCGCTGTTCGCCACCGCGATCGGCCTGTTCGCAGCGATCCCCGCGGTGATCGCCTATAACCGCTTCAGCCACGGCGTGAACAAGATCGAGGCGCGCCTCAACCGCTTCGCCGACGGCTTCCACGCCACGCTGAGCCGGCAGCTGGAGGGCGCCGCCTGATGGCGATGCACCTTCCCTCCGGGCGCGGTCGCGGGCGGCGGGCGCCGATGGCGGAGATCAACGTCACGCCGCTGGTCGACGTGATGCTGGTGCTACTGATCATCTTCATGGTGACGGCGCCGCTGTTGACCTCGGGCGTGCCGGTCAACCTGCCCGACAGCCGCGCCAAGGCGCTCGATCAGGATCAGAAGCCGACCGAGGTGTCGATCGACGACACCGGCGCGATCTTCATCAACAAGGATCCGGTCAGCGAAAGCGATCTGCCCGATCGCTTCGAAGCGATCGCCGCGCAATCGAGCGACGGCAAGCCGCCGCAGATCTTCCTGCGCGCCGATCGCGGGCTCGATTACGGCCGCGTCATGCAGGTGATGGGCGAGCTCAATCGTGCCGGGCTCAATCGCGTCGCGCTGGTCACGGTCGGCAAGGACGAGAAGTGATCGGGGATTCGGCCTGACGATGGATCGCACCGAAAAGACCGGTCTCGGCGTCGCGATTGCAGGGCATGTCGCCCTGTTCGCCTTGCTGTCGTTCAGCCTGATGTGGCGCCAGCCGCCGTCGTTCAGCCATCCGCCGATGGATGTCACCCTGTCGACCGAGGCGGCGATGGAATCGGCCGCGCCGAAGATCACCCAGCAGCCCGCCGAATCGCAGGCGCCCGAGGTCGGTCCGCCCGCCGAAGCCGCGCAATCGACGCCGGTCAAAATGACCAGCGCCGAGCCGCAGCCCGCGCCCCCCAAACCGAAACCGGCGCCGCAACCCAAGCCCGCCGAGGTCAGCAAGCCGCAGCCCGAAAAGAAGCAGCCCGCCGCCAAACCCGAGCCGAAACCGCAGCCGAAGAAATCGAAGGGCGACAGCAAGGCCTCGGACCAGCCGCATGAGCGCGGCTCGCGGCTCGGGCCCAATTTCCTCAAGGGCATCACCGCGGAGAAGTCGGCGAGCACCACCCAGGCGCCGCGCGCCTCGAAGATCGGCGCGCAGGACATCGCCAACATCGCCGGCCTGATCAAGCGCCAGGTCCAGCCGTGCTACGATCTCGGCGCGCTTGCCGGCACCTCGGCGATGAGCATCGTCACCGTGCTGCGGCTGCAATTCCGCCGCGATGGCTCGGTCGCCTCGGCGACGCTCAGCCGCCAGGATGGCGTCAACGGCTCCAATCAGCAATACTCGCAGCAGATGGCGGATTTGAGCCGCCGCGCGGTGCTGCGCTGTTCGCCGCTCAAGGGCCTGCCGCCCGATCTCTACAAGGGCGGCTGGGAAGATATCGAATTCACCTTCAGGCCGAGCGACTTCGGCTGAGACGATGGAGAGAAGGATGCGTTTCGCGACCCTCTGGAAGCTTGTAGCGGCGTTCGCTTTCGCCGCCCCGGCGATGGCGCAGACCGCCACCATGCCGCCGTCCCAGGCCCCGCAGGCGACCGCGCCGGGCCAGAACAACGGGCCGTTGCAGGTCGAGATCACCGGCGGCGCCGGCGCGCCGACGCCGATCGCGATCCCGCCGATGCCGACCACGCAGACGGTCAACACTGCCGCGGGGTCGACCGATGTGCTCGGCCAGAAGCTCGCTGGCGTTATAACTGATGACCTGCGCAATTCGGGCCTGTTCTCGCCGGTCGCGGCGAACCGCCTGCGCGCCGTCACCGTGCCCGAGGTTACCGCGCCCGCGTTCGATTACTGGAGCACGACCGGCGCCCAGGTGCTGGTCGAAGGCTATGTCCGCGCCAATGGCGACGGATCGCTGACCGTCGGCTGCTACCTCTACGACGTCTATGCGAGGACCGAGCTCACCCGTCAGGGCTTCGTCGTCCAGCCCGCCGACTGGCGCCGCGCCGGGCACAAATGCGCCGATACCGTTTATACCCGGCTGACCGGCGAAGGCCCCTATTTCGACAGCCGCGTGGTCTATGTTTCCGAAACCGGGCCCAAGGCGCACCGCATCAAGCGGCTGGCGATCATGGATCAGGACGGGGCCAATCACCGCTTCCTGACCAACGGCCAGTCGATCGTGCTGACCCCGCGCTTCGCGCCGAACCGGCAGTCGATCGTCTATATGAGCTATGCCGACAAGCAGCCGTCGATCTATGTCTACGACATCGGCTCGGGCCGTCAGCGCCTGCTGGTGCGTGGCGATCGCCTCACCTTCGCGCCGCGCTTCTCGCCCGATGGGCGCTATGTGCTGTTCTCGATGGCGGTCGGCGGCAATACCGACATCTATCGCATCTCCGCCTCGGGCGGCGCGCCGCAGCGGCTGACGACCTCGCCGGGAATCGATACCGGCGGCAGCTATTCGCCCGACGGCAGCCGCATCGTATTCGAAAGCGATCGCTCGGGCGCGCAGCAGATCTACGTGATGAACGCCGACGGCTCGAACCAGCACCGCATCAGCTTCGGCGGCGGCCGCTACGCCACCCCGGTGTGGAGCCCGAAGGGAGACCTGATCGCCTTCACGCATATCGGCGGCACCTTCCAGATCGGGGTGATGAGCCCCGATGGCAGCAACGAGAAACTGCTCACCCATGGCTGGCAGGACGAGGGGCCGACCTGGTCGCCCAACGGCCGCGTGATCATGTTCTTCCGCACCACGCAGGGCGGCCGCGGCACCTCGGATCTGTGGTCCGTCGATAAGACCGGTGTTGCCGAACGGCGGATTCCGACACCGCTCGATGGATCCGATCCGGCCTGGGGACCGTTACGCCCCTGACATTGACTCAGCGGCCCCGACCGGCGATGGCTAACGCCGTTGGAGCGGGGCCGTAACAACATCCACTCGAGGAGAAGCGATAATGGCCAAGTTGAAGACCACGCTGATCGCCGCCACCGCTCTTGTCGCGGTTGCCGGCTGTTCCAAGAAACGCCCTGCCGAACTGCCCCCGCCGCCCAGCGAAACGCCGCCGCCGGCGCCCGCGCCGGTCGATAACAGCGGCCAGGTCGGCAACACCGTCGTTCCGGGTTCGGCCGCCGACTTCAAACAGTCGGTGTCGAGCGACACGGTTCATTTCGATACCGACAAGTCGGACATCGATCCGGAAGCGCAGCAGATCCTCGACAGCCAAGCCCAATGGCTGGCCAAATATCCCAATGTGCGGATCACTATCGAGGGTCATTGCGACGAACGCGGCACGCGCGAATACAATCTCGCGCTCGGCGATCGCCGCGCCAATGCCGCGAAGAACTATCTCGCCGAGCGCGGTGTCGATCCGTCGCGGATCAACACGATCAGCTACGGCAAGGAACGCCCGATCGCGCTCGGCTCGGACGAGGCGAGCTGGGCGCAGAACCGTCGCGCGGTGACTGTCGTCATCGAATAATCGCCGGCGCTGCGATTTCGCATGAAGGGCCGGGCTTGCCGAAGCGGCGAGCCCGGCCTTTTTCTTGTCGGATCAGCGCGCGATCGGCAGCCCCAGCGCCGCCAGCTCGGTGCGCAGCGCACGCGCGTCGCTGAAATGGATCGCCGCCATGCCCACCGCTGCGGCGCCGGCGACATTGTCGCGATTATCGTCGATGAACACCGCCTCGTGCGGCGCAAGGCCGAAGCGATCGAGCGCGAGCCGATAGATCGCCGCATCGGGCTTCATCAGCTTCTCGTCGCCCGACACCACGACATCACGAAAGCGATCGAACAGTTGCGCGTGCTTGGCGCGGAACGGCGGCCAGAACTCGCCCGAGAAATTGGTGATCGCATAAAGCGGCACGCCGGCCGCATCGAGCTCGGCTACCAGCTCGTGCATGCCCGGGATCGGCGCCTTGTTGGTATCGTTGAAGCGCGGCTGCCACAACGCGATCAGCGCTTCATGCTCGGGGAATTGCGCGATCAGCTCGGCCGAAGTCTCGGCGAACGGCCGCCCGGCGTCATGCTGGAAATGCCACTCGGTGGTGACGACCTCGCGCAGAAACGCGTCGAGCGCCTGATCGTCATCGATCAGACGCTCGTACAGGAACCGCGGGTCCCAATCGAACAGAACCCGCCCGACGTCGAAAACGACTGCCTTTGCGGGATTCGGCACCGGCCCACTCCCCCACCCGGCCTCCCAGTCAGCCTATCCTAGATGGGAGGCCGGGTGGGGGAGTGGGCCGGTGCGGCAACCAAAAAGACTCAGCCCTGGCGGGCCTTGAAACGCCGGTTCGTCTTGTTGATGACGTAGGTGCGGCCGCGGCGGCGGATCACGCGGTTGTCGCGATGCCGGTCCTTGAGCGACTTCAGGCTATTGCGGATCTTCATGTCGGACGCGCTTCTCGAAAATAAGGGTGTCTGGAAAGCGCGTCCGCCTATAGGGAGAGCAACCACGAGTCAAGGCGTATCCCCTTGCGGAACCTTCCGCGACAAGCGATGCGTAGGGGCAACGGAACGAGCCGGTCGAGAGGTGTAGAGATGCGTACTATCCAGATGATCCTCGCGGCGATGGGCGCGATCGCGCTCACCGGCTGCGCCACAACGCGCCCGGTCGAGGTGACGCGCTTCCATCTCGATCAGCCGATCAGCCGCGGCACGATCGACGTGCAGCCGCTGTCGGGCGCCGGCCCGGCGAGCATCGAGTTCAAGACCTTCGCCGCCGCGGTCCAGAGCCAGTTGCTCGGGCTCGGCTACACCGCCGCCGCGCCGGGCGAAACCGCGCAATATCTCGCCACCGTCAACTTCATGCGCACCTCGCGCGGGACGATCGACGAAGGGCCGCCGGTCACGCTCGGCCTCGGCGTCGGCGGCTTCGGCCGCCATGTCGGCGGCGGTGTCGGCGGCGGCATCGGCATCGGCAAGCATCGCCACAAGGAGCTGATCGCCTCGGAGCTGTCGGTGCGAATCACCGATCGCGCCACCGGCAGCACGATCTGGGAAGGCCGCGCGCAGCTCGACGGCGCGGTCGGCGAGAAGGAAGCCAGCCCCGCAGCGACCGCGTCGCGCCTCGCCGCCGCGCTGTTCAAGGGCTTTCCCGGCGAGTCGGGGCGCACTATCAAGGTTTCATGACCCTCAGCATCACCAGCGCCTTCGATGGCGGCAACATCCATGTCGTCGCCATCGACGGCACCCGTGCGGACCTCGAAATCGTCAAGGATAACGAGTCCGATTTCTACCAATGGTTCTATTTCCGCGTCGCCGGGGCACGCGGCAAGACGATCACCTGCCGCATCCTCAATGCCGGCGGCTCGGCCTATCCCGATGGCTGGCCGGGCTACAAGGCCCGCGTCAGCCATGACCGCGAGACCTGGCGGCTGGCCGATACCAGCTATGCGGGCGGCGTGCTCGAATTCAGCTACGCGTCCGACACAGATTGCGTCTGGTTCGCCTATTTCGCCCCCTATACCACCGAGCGCCACAACCAGCTGATTGCCGATTACGCCGCGATGCCCGGCTTCGCGCATCGCGAGCTGGGCAAGACGCTCGACGGCGAATCGATCGATTGCCTCACCGTCGGCACCGGGCCGAAGCCGGTGTGGCTCTACGCTCGCCAGCATCCCGGCGAGAGCATGGCCGAATGGTGGATGGAAGGCGCGCTGGAAAAGCTCGCGCGCAGCGATGATCCGGTCACGACCGCGCTGCTCGACAAGGCGACCTTCCACCTCGTCCCCAACATGAACCCGGATGGCTCGCGGCGCGGCCATCTGCGCACCAATGCCGCCGGGGTGAACCTCAACCGCGAATGGCACGCGCCCTCGCTGCAACGGAGCCCCGAGGTCTATGTCGTCCGCCGGGCGATGGACGAAACCGGCGTCGTCTTCGCGATGGACGTCCATGGTGACGAGGCGATCCCCGCCAATTTCCTCGCCGGGTTCGAGGGCATTCCCTCGTGGACCGACGCGCTGGGCGACAAATATTATCGCTTCGAACAAGCGCTCGCCGCCAACACGCCCGATTTCCAGACCGAGAAAGGCTATGCCAAATCGGCCGCCGGCAAGGCCAATCTGTCGATGTCGACCAACCAGCTCGCCGAGCGGTTCGGCGCGGTCGGCATGACGCTCGAAATGCCGTTCAAGGACCATGACCCCAATCCCGATGCGGTCCACGGCTGGTCGCCCGAGCGCTGCAAACGCCTCGCCCACGCCTGCCTGGAGACGCTGGCGCAGCAGATCGACGCGCTGTGATCGAGATCCGCGCCGGTGGCCTGGGTGATGCTCGGGTCGAGGCGCTGATCCGCCACCACCGCGACGAGGCGCGATCGACGACGCCGGCGCACAATGCGCACTCGCTCGATTCGTCGGGGTTGAGCGATCCGTCGGTCAGCTTCTTCGCGGCGTGGGAGGGCGAGACCTTGCTCGGCATCGGCGCGATCAAGCAACTCGATGCGGCCCATGCCGAGCTCAAGTCGATGCGCACCGCCCCCGATCATCTCCGCCGCGGTGTCGCCCGGGCGATGCTGGCGCACCTGATCGCCGTCGCCCGCGCCCGCGGCTAGCGCCGCCTCAGCCTCGAAACCGGCACCGCAGCGATGTTCGCGCCCGCCAACGCGATGTACGAAGCCGCCGGCTTCACCGATTGCGACGCCTTCGCCGGCTATCCCCCAAGCGCCCACAATCGATTCATGACGCTGGCGCTCGATTGAGGTGATCGGAGGCGTCGGGTTGGGCTCAATTGCCGACATGAAGTGGCGATTTCCGGCCTGAAGTGGAGAATGTGGAGGCCCTGGCAGCGTTTGGGGGGCTTATGCGCCGGGAACGCGCCTACGAAGCGCCGGGGTCGCCGCATCCACGCGACAGTGGCGCGACACGCGAGCACCGTTTGCGGTCCGCAGCGCGACGGCGACGCGACAGTGTCGCGGCCTTGCCGCACGCCGCGGCGACCGCAACGCGACAGGTTTGCGATCGAACTGATGCAGTTATCAAAGAGCGGTTGGCCAAGGCAATGAGCCGGTGTCTCAGACATTTTCCAACATTGGAAGGGCCGACCGCCCATGCCGCAATGTCGGAAAATCACCCCTTCAGGCCAATCGCCGCATTTTTGAAGGTCGATCCGGCCCGGCGCGCCATGCGATGAGCCCCGAGCGTGTCGAAGGGCCGTTCTGATTCTTCCGTGCTGGCGCTCGATTGAGGCGATCGGAGGCGTCGGATGACACCCCGCTTGCGGATAAGCTACCCTCTTTTCGATCGTACCGAAGGCGGTCATATTGCCGCAATGACAGGTCCGCCAAAACGGAAGCGCATATCGAAATTGGGCAGGCTTGTTTGGCCGTCCCTAACTGCTCTGTTCATAGCTGGGATCGCTTGGGAACTTTGCGCTGGTGCCGCTTATCATAGGACTGGCGGATCTTCTGCGCGGGTAAGCCACCCCGGTCTATTCTGGTCTGAGATTGCTTTTCAGATTGTCATAACGCTGCTTTGTGCCAGCGTCGCTTATCGGGCGCTTCGATCGACAAGCGATCGATGAGAAATTGGGCTCAGCGTCCGCTCAGCACGATAATCGACCATCCAAAAACGACCCCCCGGCCCGCGCCCGTTGCGCTATCATCGCGCCTTCATCGACTCGGGAGGCCGATCATGCCCGATACCAATCCCAACGCCACGCTCACCGGCGTCACCCCGCATTTGATGATCGCCGACAACCGCGCGCAAGAGGCAATCGCCTTCTACGCCAAGGCGTTCGGCGCGACCGAAGTCGCGCGCTCGCCGGCGCAGGACGGCAAGCGGCTGATGCACGCGCACCTCGCGATCAACGGCGGCGCGGTGCTGTTGCACGACGATTTCCCGGAGATGACCGGCCACAAGGCGCCGCCGCCCAGCGGCACCGTGCTCCACCTCCAGGTGCCCGACGCCGATGCCGCATGGGACAAGGCGCTCGCCGCCGGTGCTACCGTCAGGTTTCCGATCGCCGACCAGTTCTGGGGCGATCGCTACGGCCAGCTCGACGACCCGTTCGGCCACACCTGGTCGATCGCCGGACCGCTGAAGGGATAGCCATCCAAACCTGGAGTTCGCGTCACAAGTGCCGTCATGCTGAACTTGTTTCATCATCCATGGTGCAACGCCAACCGGCCTGTCTGGCGGTGATGGAACGCCATGGATCTCAAAACAAATCCGCCGGTGACGATCGGCCGCGATGCCGGGGACTTTACTGCCCGCGGATAACACGCCGAAAGAAACCATTTTCCTACACGGCCGCGATCTGCTTCAAGATCGTGGATGGCCGGCTTTGCCCTTTCGACACGCTTTCGCGCGCTGACGCGACACGGTCGCGACAGCGAAGCGACGGGACCTGCTGGATCGAGTCAATCTGGTCAACTTCGCGCGCCGATCGCGCGGTTATCCGTGCCCGCGGCAGGCCAGCGCGTCGATGATCTCCTCGACCCGCGCCGGGTCTCCCGCGGCAATCACTTCGCCCTTCGAATCGGCGGTCAGCGGCTCGCCCTGCCAATCGCACATCCGCCCGCCCGCGCCCTCGACCACCGGCACCAGCGCGGCGAAATCATGGAGCTTGAGCCCGGCCTCGACCACCACGTCGAGATGGCCGGAGGCGAGGCAGCCGTAATTGTAGCAATCGCCGCCCAGCACGGTCGAGCGAACCGCCGCGTCGAGATGCTCGAAGGCGTGCAGTTGCGCATCGTCGAACAGCGCCGGAGAGGTCGTCGCCAGCAGCGCCTCGTCGAGCGCGCGGCAGCGTCGCGTCGTCGCGGGCGCGCCATTGAACAGCGTCTCGCGGCCGATCACGCCCAGCCAGCGCTCGCCGATGATCGGCTGGTCGATCACCCCGACCATCGGCCATTGATCGATCAGCAAGGCGATCAGCGTGCCGAAGATCGGGCGGCCGGAAATGAACGCGCGCGTGCCGTCGATCGGATCGAGCACCCAGGTCCGGCCGCTCGTCCCCTCGTGGATGCCGAATTCCTCGCCCTGGATGCCGTCGTCGGGCCGTTCGGCGCGGATCAGCGCGCGCATCGCCTGCTCGGCAGCGCGATCGGCCAGCGTCACCGGCGATTGATCGGGCTTGGTCTCGAGCCCGTGATCGGCGCGAAAATAGGGGCGGATCGCCGCGCCTGCCGCATCGGCGAGACGGTCGGCGAAATCGATATCGGCTTGGTCGATGCGCATCACCGCGCCCCTAGCGGTTGCCGCGCCCCGGCGCCAGTCCGCCCGCGTCGAACCGCTGGCGTCCGCCGGGCCGGTGCAGTATCGGATAGCCGAGGGAGACAGATGATGCGCATGATCACGATTGCCGCCGGCCTCGCCATGGTGCTCGCCGCGCCGGCGCTGGCAACGCTCAAGCCCGGCGCCACGGCGCCCGATTTCAGCACGCGCGGCGCGGTCGCCGGCAGAGTCATCAGCATTCACCTTGCCGATCAGCTCAAGAAAGGCCCGGTGGTGCTCTATTTCTTTCCGGCCGCCTTCACCTCGGGCTGCAATGCCGAGGCGCATGCCTTCGCCGAGGAGATCGACGCGTTCAAGGCTGCCGGCGCGACGGTGATCGGCATGTCGGCGGATAATGTGCCGACGCTGGCCAAATTCTCGACCCAGAAATGCGCCGGCAAGTTCGCCGTGGCGAGCGCCGGCCCGCGCGTCGTCGCGGCCTATGACGTCGATTACGGCAAGCTGGTGCCGATCAACGGCTCGGCGCCGCGCCAGATCACCACGCGCACCTCATATGTGATCGCGCCCGATGGCCACATCGCGTACGTCCATAGCGATCCCGATCCGGCCGGGCACATTTCCGGCACGCTGGCCGCAGTCAAGCAATTGACGCACAAGTAAATCGTAACATGGTTACTGGATGTTAGCAGTGTATCCGCTACGTTCGGGGGGATGAACGCACCATGGCGCCACCGGCAATGGCCGGGGCGGCAACGGCAGGAGCGGTTGGGGATGGCCGGTTCCGGTACGACGATGATGCAGGAAGCGGAGGAAACGACGCGCCGGCTGATGGCCCGCGTCACCGATTTCCTGTGCGCCCACCATCTGCCGCCCAGCCCGGCCAATTATGCCTTCGCCTATCAGCTCGTCAGCAATCCGGACGGCATGCTCGCCAGGGCGGTGGCGACGATCGCCGATGGCGGGGTGCGGCTGACCCAGGCCGATCTCGATCGCATCGGCGGACCGGGCGCCGCCGATGCCGATGCCGCGCGCCAGGTCGCGCACAACCAGGCGCTGGTCGCGCGCACCCACGATCAGGTGCTCGGCTTCGAGACGATGGTGCGTGAGATACGCGACGAAACCGGGCAATTCGGCGACGACCTCGCCGCCGGCGCCGCCGCGATGCGCAACGCCGGCTCGGTGCGAATCGACGAGGTGGTCGAGATCGCCGGGGCGATGGTCAACCGTGTCCGCTCAGCCGAGCGCCGGCTTGCCGCGGCGACCAGCGAGGCGAGCGAGCTGCGCCAGAAATTGCAGGAAGCCCGCGACAATGCCCGCCGCGACCCGCTGACCGCGCTGCCCAACCGCCGCGCGCTCGAGGAAAGCTACACCACCGCCGCCGCGTCCCGCGAGGCAATGTGCTTCGCGGTGTGCGACATCGACAGTTTCAAGAGCTTCAACGATACGTTCGGCCACCTTGTCGGAGATCGCGTGCTCAAGGCGATCGCCGATCTGCTCGCCGATCATTGCGCCGGCCATCTCGTCGCGCGCTACGGCGGCGAGGAATTCGCCGTGCTGTTCTCCGGCATCGCGCTCGACGAGGCGCTTGCGCTGCTCGACCGCGCCCGCGCCGCGGTGGCCGGCAAGCGCTATCGGCTGCGCGAGACCAATGCCCCGCTCGGCGCGATCACCTTTTCCGCCGGGGTCACCGCCGCGGCGCCGGGCGAGCCGCTGACCGACGTGTTCGAGCGCGCTGATCGCTTGCTCTACGCGGCCAAGGCCGATGGCCGGAACTGCCTGAAAGCCGGTTAGGATAATGCGCCACTAGGTGGCATATTTACCGCTGATGAATGGCGTAAAATCCGCATTCTTCTATCGGACAAAATTAAAGTCGTTTGAAAACAATAATATAAGAAATTGGCACGCTCCCTGCAAAACTACGGGCATCGGCATTCGGATGGTCCGGACGCCGCAGATTGATAGGGAGATATTCTAATGTTCGCTCATTTCGACGCCGCTCAGCGCACCGCCACTTCGGTGGTTGCCGCCGTCATGTTCGCCGCGGTGCTGGTTGCCGCCGCCGTCCCCGTGATCCCGGTCGCCTGATCGGGATCGCCCCTTACAGTCAGGAATTTCATCATGGCTCGCAGCTTCGCCCTCGGCCTCGCCGCCTTCGCCACCACCGCCCTGATTCTCGCCGGCCAGAGCGCCGCGTTCGGCATCAGCCTGTTCGGCTGAGCCCAGGCGGCGGCTCAGGCAGGTCTCAGCACCGCCGCTCCGCCGCGCGCGCCCGGGGTCAGTTCACCCCGCGAATAACAACCGATCAGCAGGCCGGCCGCCAGAACGTGCCCGCTCATCGCCTTGATCAGCGCCGATCGCCGCGGTGTCTCGCCCGGATCCGCGACCTCGGCATCGAGCGCAAACAGTTGAAACACATAGCGATGCTCGCCATGCCCGGTCGGCGGATCGGGGGGCAGCCATCCCTCGCGCCGCAGCGAGTTGCGGCCGACATCGCGCCCGTTCGCCGCCCCCGCGCCGTCGGCGACGATGGCCCCTTCCTCGATGCGGCGCTCATCAGCGGGCAGGCCCCACAGGATGGCGTGGACCAATGGCGCCGGCGTTGGCGCGTCGGCATCCTCGACCAGCAGGACCAGCTTCGACGTTCCCTCGGGGACATTGCCCCAGACCAGCGGCGGCGACACGCCCGCGCCATCGGCGGTAAACCGCGGCGGCAAGCGCGCGCCATCGGCAAAGGCCGGGCTCATCAGTTCGATCGCATCGAACCGGCCGCCGAGCGCGGGCTGGACGATCGCCAGCTTGTCGGCGCCGGCACGCATGCCCTTCATCGCGGCGCCGAGCCAGCGCGGCACATGTTCGAGCATGACGGCTCCTAGAAATCCAACATCATCAACAAGAGAATGGCCGAGCTCAGCTGCTCGGGCAATCGCCGTCGCGCATTTCAACACGATCAGGTGCGAGATACCAACGCGACCGCGCCCGCATCGTTGCCGCATCGTGATAACAAACCGAGGGATCGGACCCATCCGGCGCGATCGACACCGTCCAATCGTGATCGCCGCAATTGTGCGTCTCGCACCCCCAGGCAATGAGCTTGCCCGCCTGCGGCGCGACCGGGGTTCCCGGTCCATCGCCGCCGAGCACGAGCGCCCTTATCCGACCATCGGACACCAGCCGATCCACCGCTGCGATGACCGAAGGCTGATCGAGGAAGCTGGTGCCATTCACTTTGTCGAATGGATAGTGCCCCACATAGGCGCTCAGCGTCGCAAATGCCCCGGCATCGGGAGAGTGCGGGGCAGCGACGCGATTCGCCTCGGGCGTCGGCGATATCCGATTGTCGGTGCGTGGCGCATGGCAGGCAGCGAGCAGCGCCAGCCCGGCCAGCGCCGCGATCACGCCGAGGCGATCAGCCACGATCGTCGGCGAGAGCGCGCGCGATGATGGTGCGGACGGCCTGTAACGAGGCAAGCAGCGAGCCTTCGTCGGCTACAGTCTCTCCCGGTGACCGCGTTTCGCTGGCGAGGAGCTTCTGAACCCCGCGAATCGTATAGCCGTCGCGATTGAGCAGATGGTCGATGCGCCGGATCAGCGCGACGTCATCGGGCCGATAATAGCGCCTGTTTCCGGCGCGCTGCAGCGGCCGAAGCTCGGAAAAGCGCGTTTCCCAATAGCGCAGGACATGCTGCGCAAGGCCAGTCTCTTCCGCGACCTCCCCGATCGTGCGGAAGGCACTCGCGTCCTTGCCGCCCGCATCCGTCATCGGTCGCCTCAGTCAGCCTCGACGATGCGGTCCCGCATCATCTGGCTGGCGCGGAACGTGAGCACGCGGCGCGGCGCGATCGGCACTTCGACGCCGGTCTTCGGATTGCGGCCGATCCGTTCCCCCTTGTCGCGCAGGACAAAGGTGCCGAAACCCGAAATCTTGACGTTCTCGCCCTTGGCCAGCGCATCGGACATATGGCCGAGAACCTGCTCGACGAGATCCGCGGACTCGGCGCGCGACAGCCCCACCTTGCGGTGCAGCGATTCGGCCAGATCAGCCCGCGTCAATGTCCCGGCAGTCGCCATGCGATCCCTTTCCGTGCAAAAGCTGTCATAGAAGTAACACAATGCAGGCCAAGCACAAAGACCCTTTAGGGCCGTCGCGGCCGTATCAAAATCGAACGGCTGCCGCTCCCCAAGTGAAGCCGCCGCCCATCGCTTCCAGAACGACGAGATCGCCTTGTTCGATCCGTCCGTCGCGAACCGCCGTGTCGAGCGCGAGGGGGACGGAGGCGGCCGAGGTGTTGGCATGCTGATCGACGGTGACGACGACCTTGTCGGCGCCGAGCCCGAGCTTGCGCGCGGTCGCATCGAGGATGCGGGCGTTGGCCTGATGCGGCACGACCCAATCGATGTCGGCGACCGACAGGCCGGCGGCGGCAAGCGTTTCCTCGAGCACCGTGGCGAGATTGACCACGGCATGGCGGAACACCTCGCGCCCCCTCATGCGGACCTTGCCGACCGTGCCGGTGGTGGAGGGCCCACCATCGACATAGAGCAGTTCGTTGTGGCGCCCATCGGCGTGCAGCCGGGTGGCGAGCACGCCGCGTCCATGCTGCACGTCGCTTTCCTGCGCCTCGATCACGATCGCACCGGCGCCGTCGCCGAACAGGACGCAGGTGGCGCGATCTTCCCAGTCGAGGATGCGGCTGAACGTCTCCGAGCCGATCACCAGCGCGCGCCGAGCGGAGCCCGCGCGAATCATGCTGTCGGCCACCTGCACGGCATAGAGAAAGCCCGA
The DNA here is from genome assembly GCF_019880555.1 of Hephaestia mangrovi. Taxonomy (GTDB): domain Bacteria; phylum Pseudomonadota; class Alphaproteobacteria; order Sphingomonadales; family Sphingomonadaceae; genus Sphingomonas; species Sphingomonas mangrovi. The sequence goes on from NZ_JAINVU010000003.1 coordinate 574,264, forward strand.
ACAGACCGCCGCGACATCGAACGCGACGCAATCGTCGATGCCGAGCAGGTGCTGAACCTTGGTGGCCGACGACGGAAAGGTCTGGTCCGGCGTCGCCGTGGCGAGCACGATCAGATCAATGTCCCGCGCAACCACGCCGGCCGCTGCCAGTGCCGCCTTGGCCGCGTCCGCACCGAGCGTCGCGGTGGTTTCTTCGGGCCCCGCGATGTGACGGAAGCGGATGCCGGTGCGCTCGACGATCCACTCATCAGACGTATCGACGGTTTCGGCGAGTTCGGCATTGGACACACGGCGCGCCGGCAAGGCCGAACCGGTTCCGGTGATGACGGCGCGAATCATGCAGCGGCCCTGACATTGGCGAGATCGGCAATGATCTTCTCGGTCAACGAATCGCGGACCATCTTGGCTGCATGGCCGATCGCGGTGGCGACACCAAGCTCATTGGCGCCGCCATGGCTCTTTACCACCAGACCATTGAGGCCGAGGAAAACCGCGCCGTTGTGATTGTTGGGATCGAGATGGTGACGCAGCAAATCAGTCGCCGGCCGGGAAATCAGGAAGCCGAGCTTCGAGCGCGTCGAGCTCTGGAACGCGCGGCGCAGCAGATCGGCGACGAAACGCGCGGTGCCCTCGGCGGTCTTGAGTGCGATATTGCCCGAAAAGCCGTCGCACACGATCACGTCGACATCGCCGCGCGACAGACGGTCGCCCTCGACGAAGCCGGTGAAATCGAGCGGCAGGTGATCGGCCGCGCGCAGCGTGGCGGCGGCATCGCGAATGATGTCCGTGCCCTTCTGATCCTCTGTGCCGATGTTGAGCAGCGCGACGCGAGGGCTGGCGAGATCCATCGTCGTGCGCGCATAAGCCGCGCCCATCACCGCGAACTGGACGAGATTGCGCGCATCGCATTCGGTATTGGCACCGAGATCGAGCACCACGACGTCATTATCGCCGAGAGTCGGCAGCATCGCGGCAAGCGCGGGGCGATCGATCCCCGGCATCGTGCGCAGCGCGAGCTTGGCCATCGCCATCAGCGCGCCGGTGTTGCCCGACGAAACGGCGGCGCCGGCGCGGCCCTGCTTGACCATATCGATGGCGACACCCATCGAGGTCGACTTGGCTCGGCGGATCGCCTGGCTCGGCTTGTCGCTCGACCCGACCACGTCGGGCGCATGGACGATTTCCGAATGCGCGGTGAGATTGGGGTGGGTCTTGAGCCCGTCGCGAATCGCCGGCTCATTGCCGACGAGGATGAACTTCATCCCCTCGAACCGACGGCGCGCGCGCGCAACGCCAGCGAGCATCACCTCCAGCCCTTCGTCACCGCCCATGGCATCGACGGCGATCCGGGAGCTGTCTGGCACGCGCGCTGGTCTCCGCTGCTTCAGATCGGGCTTATCAGCCCTCGACCGAGACGATCTCGCGGCCGTTATAATGGCCGCACGCCGGGCACAAATTGTGCGGGCGCTTCAGCTCGCCGCAGTTCGGGCATTCCTGGAACGCCTCGACCTTCAACGAATCATGGGCCCGGCGCATGCCGCGCTTGGAGGGCGAAGTCTTTCTCTTAGGGACGGCCATTTCGGCACCTTGCCTTCACTATAAATCTGGATCAGGACCGCGTTAGGCCCGGTCGGCTCAAGACGCAACCGGCGGCGTTCGGGGCCGCGGAAGGGCTCGAGCGGCCGGACGCTTCGCGAAGGGGCGCGCTATAGCGGTTTTCGCAGCGGTTGCAAGGCCGCAGACATGATCGAGGGAGAGGACGCATGATGGGACTGGCCGAATTGCCGATCACGCTGGTGACGGCGGGGGGCGCGGCGCTCATCAACGTGTGGCTCGCGTTCCGCATCGGGCAGGCACGCCGCGCCTCGGGCGTGTTCGTCGGCGACGGCGGCGACGAAAGGCTGGTGCGGCGGATGCGGGCCCAGGCCAATTTCGTCGAATATGCGCCCTTCATCCTGATCCTGATCGGGCTGATCGAGCTGACCGAAGGGCCGTCGCTGTGGCTGTGGATCGCCAGCGTCGCTTTCCTGATCGCCCGCGTGCTGCATCCGTTCGGCATGGACGGCGTGCGGTGGTGCCGGATGACCGGCGCTTCGGTGACCGTGCTGCTGCTCGCCGGGCTGGGGCTCTATGCGGTGATCACCCCGCTGACCGAGGGTGCCGGCGGCCAGCCGCACACGATCGAGGTCGGGCCGCCGCAGGGCTGAAAACGGCCGAAACAAGGCGAAGGTCACGGAAGGTCACACCGCTACGCGCGAGGCATCGCTTCCGGCAGGCGCGAGCGATCGACGATTCAAGGAGCGGGTGGAACGTTAGCAGAACGCAGCCGTGTAGGAAAGCGCGTCAGCCCGCCAGCGCGGTATCGCCGACGAAGGGATTGGATTGCCGTTCGCGAGCGAAAGTGCTCGGCGGGCCGTGGCCGGGGATGAAGGCGGTGTCGTTACCCAGGGGCCAGAGCTTGGTGACGATCGCGTCGATCAGCGCGGCATGATCGCTCATCGGGAAATCGGTGCGGCCGATCGAGCCGGCGAACAACACGTCGCCGACCAGCGCGAGCTTCGATTCGCGATGATGGAAGATGACATGGCCCGGCGTGTGTCCGGGGGTGTGATAGACATCGAGCGTCAGATCACCGACAGTGACCTGATCGCCTTCGTTGAGCCAGCGATCGGGCTCGAACACCTGCCCGGCGATTCCCCATTGGCGACCATCCTCGTCGAGCCGCGCGATCCAGAAGCGATCGGCCTGATGCGGACCTTCGATCGGAACTTCGAGCGACGCCGCCAGCACGCCCGCCTCGCCGCAATGATCGATATGACCATGGGTGAGGATGATCTTCTCCACGGTGACGCCGTGCTCGGCCATCGCCGCCTTCAGCTTGGGCAGATCGCCGCCGGGATCGACGAAAGCGCCGCGCATCGTGCGCGTGCACCAGATCAGCGAGCAATTCTGCTGGAGCGGCGTGACGGGGACGATCGCGGCACGGAGCGGAGGAGTCGACATAGCCCTGGTGGATAGGCAGCGCCGCGCGGCGCGGCAAGCATGGGCTTGCCCCGAGGGCCCAGTGCAGTGCATCTGGCGTCAAGAATGCAGCTCGATGCCGCCGCCCCGTTCGTCCTGCTCGACGATGCCGCGCCCGATGGGGCGGGCGCGCGGCTCTATCGCGCGCCGGTGCGCGTGATCGAGGCGCGCACGGCCGCCGAGGTGATGCCGGCGCTGGAGGCAGTGCGCGCAGGCCAGCGCGCCGGGCTGCACGCGGCGGGGTTCCTGGCTTATGAAGCGGGCAACGGCATCGAGCCGCGGCTCGCAATCGCCGGCATGCCGGACGAGCCGCTGGTGTGGTTTGGCTTGTTCGCGCGGTTCGAGACGATCGCGCGCGGCGACCTGCCGCTGCTGCTGCCCGATCCCGCCGCGGCCTGGGCCGCGGCACCGGCGCCGCAGATCGGCCGCGAGACCTATGACGGCCAATTCGCCCATGTCGCCGAACTGATCGCGGCGGGCGATATCTATCAGGCGAACCTGACTTTCCCGACCGAGGTGCGCTTCGTCGGCGATCCGCTGGCGCTCTACGCCCGGCTGCGTGGACAGGCGCAGGCGCGCTATGGGGCGCTGATCGCGACCGGGCGCGAGACGCTGCTGTCGCTCTCCCCCGAATTGTTCTTCCGGCTCGACGGCGGGCGACTGCTCGCGCGGCCGATGAAGGGAACCGCCACCCGCGCGGCGACGCCCGACGCCGACCGCGCCGCGATCGCGCGGCTTGCCGACGACGCCAAGCAACGCGCCGAGAATCTGATGATCGTCGATCTGTTGCGCAACGATCTGTCGCGGGTCGCCGCCACCGGCAGCGTCGAGACGCCCGCCCTGTTCCGCGTCGAGACCTATCCGACCGTGCACCAGATGGTTTCCGACATAACCGCCGAAATCGCCCCGGCGCGCGACGCGATCGACGTGATTACAGCATTGTTCCCCTGCGGCTCGATCACCGGCGCGCCCAAGATCCGCGCAAGCGAGGTGATCGCCGAGATCGAGGGGCAGCCGCGCGGCATCTATACCGGGGCGATCGGCCGCATCGACGCCGATGGCGACGCGATATTCAACGTCGCGATCCGGACGCTGGCGATCCGTGAACCAGCTGTCGCGCGGTTCGGGCTGGGATCGGGCGTGGTGGCCGATTCGCGGGCCGGCGAGGAATGGGCCGAATGCCTGGCCAAGGGCGCGTTCGTCGCCGCCGGGCAAGGGCCGTTCGACCTGATCGAGACGATGGCGTTCGATCCCGATGAAGGCATTCCCCTGCTCGAACGCCATTTGGCGCGGATGAAGGCGAGCGCGCTTCAGTTCGGCTATCCGTTCGATCGCCATGCCACGCGCAACGAATTGCAGGCCGCGACCTTCCGCCTGCGCACCGCGCGCCGCATCCGGCTGCTGCTGGCACCGAGCGGCGCCGTCGCCATCCAGGTGTCGGCGATGCCCGCGACCCCGCCGGGGCCGGTCAAGGTGGCGCTGGTGCGGCACCCGGCCGACCCCCGCGATTTCCGCCTCGCGCACAAGACCAGCCGCCGGACCTTCTATAACGACGCACGCGCCGCGGCGGGCACCTTCGACATCGCGATGATCGACCGCGACGGCTTCATGACCGAGGGGAGCTTCACCAACCTGTTCGTCCGGCGCGACGACATGCTGATCACGCCGCCGCTGTCGCGCGGGCTGCTGCCCGGCGTGCTGCGCGCCGAATTGATCGAGAGCGGCCGCGCGGTGGAAGGCGATCTGACGCCGGGCGACCTGACCGACGGCTTTTTCATCGGCAATGCGCTGCGCGGACTGATTCCGGCGGTTGCAGTCGCGAAGGGGCAGCGGCTATAGGCGCGACCGCATCCTCCCTCCAGGACAGGCGCCTTACATCATGCAGACCTCCGCCGCGCTCGGCCGCATCCAGCCGTCCCCGACCCTCGCCATCACCAGCAAGGTGATGGAATTGAAGCGCGCCGGGGTCGATGTGATCGGCCTGGGCGCCGGCGAGCCCGATTTCGACACGCCCGATTTCGTCAAGGAAGCGGCGATCGAGGCGATCCGCGCGGGCAAGACCAAATATACCAATGTCGACGGCACGCCCGAGTTGAAGGAAGCGATCGCCGCCAAGTTCAAGCGCGACAACCGCCTCGACTATACGCCGGCGCAGATCACGGTGAACGTCGGCGGCAAGCACACGCTGTTCAACGCGATGGTCGCCACCGTCGATCCCGGCGACGAAGTGATCGTGCCGGCGCCTTATTGGGTGAGCTATCCCGACGTGGTGCAGTTCGCCGGCGGCACCCCGGTGTTCGTCGCGTGCGGCGCCTCGCAGGGCTACAAGCTGCTGCCCGACCAGCTGGAGGCGGCGATCACCCCCAGGACCAAGTGGCTGATCCTCAATTCGCCGTCGAACCCGACCGGCGCGGGCTATACCGCCGCCGAGCTGGAGGCTCTGGGCGAGGTGCTCGAGCGGCATCCACACGTCTGGGTGTTCGCCGACGACATGTACGAGCACATCACCTATGACGATTTCCGCTTCGCGACGATCGCCGAGGTGTGCCCCGCGCTCTACGACCGCACGCTGACGGTCAACGGTTGCTCGAAGGCCTATGCAATGACCGGCTGGCGGATCGGCTTCGCCGGCGGCGCGGCGGCGCTGATCAAGGCGATCGCCAAGCTGCAGTCGCAATCGACCTCCAACCCCTGCTCGATCGCGCAGGCCGCGGCGACCGCCGCGCTGAACGGCGACCAGTCTTTCCTGAAAGAGCGCGCCGCCGCGTTCCAGTCCCGCCGCGACCTCGTGGTGTCGATGCTCAATCAGATCACCGGCGTGCATTGCCCGACGCCCGAAGGCGCGTTCTACGTCTATCCAGACCTGTCGGGGCTGATCGGCAAGATGACCCCGGGCGGCGAGACGATCGACGGCGATTCGGCGCTGGTCGCCTATCTGCTGGAAGACGCAAAGGTCGCCGCAGTGCCGGGCGTCGCCTTCGGCCTGTCCCCGGCGATGCGCATCAGCTACGCGACATCCGAAGCGCTGTTGACCGAGGCATGCGAGCGCATCCAGCGCGCCTGTGCTGCGCTGCGATGAACGCACGGTCCATCATTCGTTAAGGCAGCGTTTCGTAAAACGCGCTTGAAATCGCGACTCCGGGCAGCGATGTGGCAGGCCGACGGCCCGTTATATGCTGCGCCGCAGCGATCGAATCGGGTTTTTGTGGAATAGAGTTATGCGCGACGTGTTCAAATCGAGCTTCTTCCGGCGGTTCCTCGGCGGCTTCGTGCTCGGCGCGATCGGCGTCGTCGCGCTGCATCCGGGCGCCGTTGCGCACAATTTGCGGCACGCGCCGGTCGAGCAGACCGTCGCCGGCTAGGCTTCCCTCAGCCCCCGTTCATCTATCTATCGGTAAAGATCCCGCTTTCCCGCGCGTGATGCGCGCGCCGATACGGGACTGACTATGACGCGTCTGATCGTCGCCACCGCCGGCCTGGCCGGGCTTGCCGCGTTCGGCAGCCTGTTCGCCGGCACCGCCAATGCCGAACGCGCGGTCGCGATCCCCGCCCCCGCGCACGACGTTCCCGCCACCGGCCACAAGGCCACGGCGGTGCTTGCCGGCGGCTGCTTCTGGGGCATGGAGGCGGTGTTCGAGCATGTGAAAGGTGTCACCTCGGTGACCGCCGGCTATGACGGCGGCACGCGCACCACCGCCGATTACGCCGCCGTCTCGACCGAGCGCACCGGCCATGCCGAGGCGATCCGCATCGTCTATGATCCGCAAAAGGTGAGCTACGGCACGTTGCTGCGCGTGTTCTTCTCGGTGGCGCACGATCCCACCCAGCTCAACCGGCAGGGCCCCGACAGCGGCCCGAGCTATCGCTCGGCGATCTTCCCGCAGGATCGCGCGCAACAAGCGGTGGCGAGCGCCTATATCGCGCAATTGCAGCGCGCCCATGCGTTCAAGGCGCCGATCGTGACGCGGGTGGAGAGCGGCACCTTTTATCCGGCCGAGGCCTATCACCAGCATTTCTACGACCGCCACCCGACGCACCCCTATATCGTCCATTGGGACAAGCCCAAGGTCGCGGCGTTCAAGGCGGCGTTTCCGAGCCTGGCGACGTGACGCGCGGCCGCATCCTGGCGTTGGCGGCATTGGGCGCGATGACGGTCGCCGGTCCAGCGGCGGCGCAGAGCTGGATGGGGATCAACGAACCGCATGCCGCTGCATCGGTATCGCGGACCACAGACACGCATCGCCAGGTGGAAAAGATCGACCGCTCGATCCGCGCCGGCCGCAAGAGCGGGCAATTGAGCCATGCCGAGGCGCGGCGGCTGCATCGCGCCGCGGCGGCGCTCGACGCGATGGCCACGCGCTATGCCGACGACGGCGTTTCGGCGGGCGAGGCCGGCGAACTCGATACGCGGGCCGATCTTCTCAGCCACCAGGTGTTCTACGATCGCCTGACGACCTCGGCCGCGGCGAGCCACTGAGCGATCACATCACGCTGCGTTGGCAGCGCGGGTGAGGTTCAGGAACACGTCCTCGAGATCGGCCTCGCGCGTCGTCACGTCGACGATGCCATAGCCATCGGCCTGCACCGCCGCGAGTACCTCGCCGGCGTTGACCTTGTCCTTGGCGTAGGTGATCGCCAGCACGCGATCGCTCTTGACCTCGATCTTCTCGAAACAGCGATTGGCGGGAGCTGCGGCGACATCGCGATCGACCGTCACCTCGACGAGCTTTTCCTGCGTCATGTTGACCAGCGTGCGCGTCGGCTCGTTGGCGATCACCTTGCCGTGGTTGATGATCGCGATGCGATCGCACAATTCCTCGGCTTCTTCGAGATAATGGGTGGTGAGAACGACGGTGACGCCGGCCTGGTTGAGGCCGCGGACATAGGTCCACAATTGCTGGCGCAGCTCGATATCGACGCCCGCGGTCGGCTCGTCGAGAACCAGCACCGGCGGCGAATGGACCATCGCCTTGGCGACCATCAGCCGGCGCTTCATGCCGCCCGACAGCGTGCGCGAATAAGCGCGCGCCTTGTCTTCGAGATGGACCGCGCGGAGCAATTCCATCGAGCGGCGCTTGTCCTTGGGCACGCCGTACAGGCCGGCCTGGATCTCCAGCGTCTCGAACGGCGTGAAGAACGGATCGAACAGGATTTCCTGGTTGACGATGCCGATCGACACCTTGGCGTTGCGGGGATGCTGATCGATGTCGAAGCCCCAGATCGAGGCGCGGCCGCTCGTCTTGTTGACGAGACCCGCCAGGATGTTGATCAGCGTCGACTTGCCGGCGCCATTGGGGCCGAGCAGCCCGAAGATCGAGCCGCGCGGCACCTCGAAAGACACGTCGGACAGCGCCTGCTTGCCGCCCTCATATATCTTGTTGAGCTGGTCGATGGCGATCGCGGCGTCGGTCATGATTAGGCATCTAGGCGCCGCACGCGCAGGCGCCAAGCCTCGATGTGCGGCGCACAACGGGAATTGCTCCGCGCGCCCGCGCTTGCTATCGACCTTGCCATGATACCGCCGCCCGAAACGATCCGCGTCACCCACCGCCGCATCGCCTGCGACGGCACCGGCAATGGCCTGCCCGCCGCGCTGGGCCATCCGCGCGTGTTCCTCGAGATCGACGAGCACGGCTATGTCGATTGCGGCTATTGCGACCGGCGGTTCATCCTCGCCGGCGGCCCGGCCGACGGCGTCGACCAGGCGACGCTGCCCGATATTTCATCGGGCGCATCGGGCGAGACGAGCTGAAGCGTTCGGCGCCGCCCCCCGGTTCGGCACGGCTGAACCGGGATTATTCCGCCGCCATCCGGGTGATGCCATGCCCCTCGGCTGCTGACGCGGCGACGGCGATCGCGCCCAGCGGCCCGGCGAGATCACCGAGTTCGGGCGCGACGACATAATCCTCGACCGGCAGGGCCATGTAGCCGGCCAGGCTTTGCTTCAGCGCAGCGTTGATCGCCGGAATGAGGTGCGGCTGCGCGGTCATCACGCCGCCGCCCATCGCGATCCGCATGGGCCCCGTCGAGCAGACCAGCGCGTGGCACATCGCGGCGAGCGCATCGACGATCGGCGCCCAGACGGGATCATCGACCGACACGTCCGCCACCGCGCGATCGCCGATGCGCGCCTTGAGCGCGGTGCCCGACGCCAGGCCTTCGATGCAATCGGCGTGGAAACCGCAGACGCTTTCGAACGAGTCGCCGGGATAGCGCGGCACGCGCAGGTGGCCGATCTCGCTATGGCCGATGCCGCGCGTCGGCCGCCCGTGGACGACAAGACCGACGCCGACGCCGGTGCCGACGGTGACATAAGCGAAATCGTCGATGCCGCGGCCCGCCCCCCAGCGCATCTCGGCAAGCGCGGCGCCGTTGACGTCGGTATCGAAGCCGGTCGGCACGTCGAACGGCGCCGACAGTCGGCCGAGCACATCGGCATCGGACCAGCCGGACTTGTTGGTCGCCAGAACCCGGCCGTATCGCGGCGAATGCGGATCGAGGTCGAGCGGCCCGAACGAGGCGATGCCGAGCGCGGCGAAGCCGGGGCCGCCGGCCCATTCACCGAGGATCGCGCCGAGCGCGGGAAGCGTCTCGTCCGGCACGGTGGTCGGCACAATACGCTGGTCGAGGATCGCGCCCGGCCCGGCGGCGAGGATGGCGACGCATTTGGTGCCGCCGAGCTCGACGCCGGCGAAGGGTTTTGACGCGGTACGGGGGACGGAAGAAGTCATTGATCGTGTCGAATCCGAAAGTGGAGGAAGCGGGCGGAAACCGGCGGCATCACCCGCCGGGCGCAAGGCGTTGCTTGGCGACGTTCCAACCGCGCAGCGCGAGCGTCGCGCCGGTGACCGGATTGGCCGCGGGCCAGCGAATCTCGATCGTTCGCCGCTCGCCCGGGAGCAACGAGACGTAATTGTCGCTGTAGAAAGCGGGCAGGACGCGCTTGCCGTCGCCATCGAACAGGGTGAGCTTGGCTTCGAGCGCCGGTGTGGCGCTGGTATTGGCGAGCGTGGCGCGGACCAGCATGTCGTCGCCATCGCGCACCGGCGGGCTGGCCGTGACGCCAAGCGACACAGTCGCCAGGCCGTCGAGCGCGCGATAGGCGGCGGTGTCGCGGCCGCGCCAATAGAAATTGCGATCGAGCTCAGCACCGTCCGCGCCGGTCAGCGTCAATTCGACCAGCGCCATGCCCGATCTGGCGAGCAGCGCGTCGAGCGGCACGACGGCGAGCGGCGTCGTGCGATTAGCCGCGGCGTCGGCGTGGTCGGTACGCTCGAACAAGGTCGCGCCATCGAGGCCGGTAACGCGCGTGTGGACAGTGAGGCCCGCCCGATCGCTGCGCGTGGTGTTGACCAGCACCAGCCGATCGTCGTCGAGATCGAGCTGGACGTGGAGCGGGCGATTGGCTTCCTTGGCGCCATAATAAGCCGCCGAGGTGTCGTAATCCCAGCTGTAGAGCTGCCACGCGTTCGACGGCCAGGCGGGGTGCGACATCCACAGCAGGCGGCCGCTGTTCTTCGTCCACAGATGCGCGAGAAAGCCCTCGTAGATCGCCTTGTGCGTCTCGAGGTTCATCATCTGCGCCTTGCGCTCGAAATCGGCGAGGCTGGTGCCAGCGCCGAACATCGTATCGAGCGCGGCCATAAAGGTCTTGGTGTCGCCGTTACCGCCGAAATGCCAATCGTGATAAGCGATCGTGTCGCTGAGCGGCCAGCGGTCGGCAGACGGAATCCACGCCTCCAATGAATCGAGCGTGGAGAGCGAGGGCGTGCCGACCTCGACCGAGAAGCCACTGGCGAGCTTGGTGAAATAATCGGCGGGCGGGCGATAGTCGTAAGGCCCCGAGCCTTGCAATTCGATGCGGTTCGAGCTGCCGGTATACCAGCGCGTGCCGTCCAGGCTGGCAACGAGATCGTCGAGGCCTTCGTTGAGCGTCGGATAAGGCACGCCCTCGTTGCGGCCGAACCACAGGACGATCGATGGATGGTTGCGATAGCGGCTGATGACGTCGCGGGCGTTGGCGAGGAACAGTTGGGGGTCTTCGGGCTCGATCTGCGAATCCTGGGTCGATTGCCAGAAATCGTTGAGCACCATCATGCCGTTCTCGTCGGCAAGGTCGAAGAACTGCTCCTCGTCGTTATTGCCCATCCAGTTGCGAATGACGTTCATATGCGCCTCGCGCTGGAGGCGGAAATAAGGAGCGAGGCGGGCGCGGCTCGACTGCTTCATCGCGTCGTCCATCCCCCACGAGCCGCCGCGCACCGCGATGCGTACGCCGTTGACGCGCAGTGCGAGGTGCGGTTCGGGCAGCGTCTCATCCGTATCGGTGACGGCGGGCGAGGTTTCGCCGGCGGGCGTGAGCGATTCGACCCAGCCATCGGGCGTCTGCTTGATCGCTTCGTGGCGGACGTCGATCAGCTTTTCGCCGCGAAGCCAGCCGTTGGTCGGCTGCACGGTGACGCGGCGCAGGCGGCCCTTCGCGTCGAACAGCGAGAGATCGTAGCTCACTTCGCGAATGCCGAAGCGCAGGTGGCGGGCATCCGACACCGTACCGTCGGTCGAGGCGGTCAGGGTCAGATCGTGGAGCGCGGGATCGCCATAGCCGTTGGGCCACCACAATTTCGGATGGAGGACGTGGAGCTGACGGAACTCGCCCGGCGAAAGCGTGACCTCGCTGTTGCCCGGCGCGGCGGAGACGGTCTTTTCTACCGCGACATCATCGAACGCGGCGCGAACGGTGACCTGTTGCGGCGCGGCGCCCTGGTTGTCGATCGGAACGCCGATGGTGATGTCGGCGCTGTCGGTATCGGGCAGCGGCAGATCGGTGACGACGTGCGGATCGCCGATCCTGACCGCGCCATGCGCCTGAAGCTCGACGGGAAGCCACAGGCCGGTATCGCGATCGCGAATGCCGGGAATCCAGTCCCACCCTTCGGTGGCGACGAAGGTCGGGCCGTCGATCGCGAGCTGGCCGCCGTTGAGGCCGGGACCGCCGGCGATCGACTGTTCGTGCGGAATGCCGGGATGCGGCGGTGGCGAGACGCGCACCGCGACGACATTCTCCCCGGCGACGGGATCGACCGCGAACTGGCCGCGGATGAAAGCACCTTTGGTGGTGCCGAGCTTCGCGCCGTTGAGCCAGATTTCCGACGCGTAATTGATGCCGCCGAATACCAGCGTGAGGCGCTTGCCGGCGGCCGCCGGCGGAACGGTGAAGCGGGCGCGATACCAATAATCCTGCCGCGCGAGCGATTCGGGAATCTCGAGATTGTCGAGGCCGTAATAGGGATCGGGATATTTGCCGCGCGCCACCAGCGTTTGCAGCACGGTGCCCGGAACGGTCGCGGCCAGCCATGCGTGATCGTCGAACCCCGGCCGCGAGATTGCCGCGCCGCCGCCCGCAACATCGGGCGCGGCGGCGAGGCGCCAGCCGTTGATCCGCCAGCGATCGGCGCCATCGGGCTGGAGCACCGGCAGGTCGGGCGGCGGGGTGGCGATCGGCTTGCGGGCGGCGCCCCTGGCGTGGGGCAGCGTCCAGGCGTCCTGCGTCTCGGTAAGGCCGATCCACGCTTCGCGCTGGAACGGCCAGCCGACGCCGACCTCGCGGATGTGCACGAGCGCGAAATCGGGCCGATCGCCGGCCATCATCGCGATCGCGCGGGCGGGCGCGGCGCCGGGCGCGATCCGGGCGTCGACCAGCGTGCCGCCGAAATGCGCGTGCCCGATGGCCGGCGCGATCGCGACCGACGCGGCTACTGCCGGCGCAGCCGCCGTGCCAGCGCCGCATTTCCTGCCGTCGACATAGAGCGTGACGGCGGCGCCGTCCGCCGCGGCCGCGACGTGGGTCCAGCGGCCCGGGGCCAGCGTCGCGCCGCATCGGACCGCAGCGCTTCCGGCGGCATAAGCGGGATGCCCATCATCGAGCAGCAGCGCGCGGCCGGCATCGGCGGATCCGAGCGCGATCAGCGTGACGCGGCCCTGCTGTGCCAGATCGGGCCGCACCCATGACGACATGGTCGTCGCCGCGCCGGCGCGCGCGAGCGGCGCGATATTCTGGCTCTTGTCTTCGATGCCGATGCCGCCGGCGAGGAAATGAGCGTTGAAGGGGCCGGCGCCGGCGGGAGCCTCGGCAGCCGCCGGCGCCGCGACGGCAATCGCGCAGGCCAGCATTGTCGAAGCACCACGCCGCATGACCCCTCCCTGCCCGAATGCGGCTCGTCGGTCCGACCTGATGCCCTCCGCCCTTGCGCAATGGTCTCGCCGCATTAATACATCAAATTGCATAATTCAATTCGATGACAGTGCCCGCTCGACAAGACGTTACATAACCACGCGCTTGGCCCGGGCGCTCGATGGCGTAATGTGCCAAAGAAAGCCAAGGGGTTGCGTATGACAGGTGCAAGCAGGGCCGAGGGTTGCTAGAGGATGCCATGGACAGCATGAACCGGATACTGACCCTGGCCGGCGCACCGCCGGCTCCGCACCATATGGGACGCGCGGCATGACGCCGGAAAGCGGGCGCACTCGCCCGCGCCTTTCCGGCACCAATCTCGAACGCGCCGCCGACCACAACCAGCGAGTGACGCTGCACGCGATCCGCGTCGGCGGGTCGCTGACTCGTGTCGAGCTCGCCGGCATTACCGGGCTGACCGCGCCGGCGATCGCCAACATCACCCGCCGCCTGCTGCAGGACGGGCTGATCGTCGAAGCCGGCCAGCGCCGCGGCGGACGCGGCCAGCCGCCGACCAAGCTCGAGATCCGTCGCGACGCCTGCTATTCGATCGGCGTCAATATCGATCGCGATCACGTGACGATCGTGCTGGTCGATTTTTCGGCGCAGACGCTGGCACGGGTTTCCGAAGAGATCGCTTATGCGCTGCCCGATCAGGTCCGTGCGCTTTACGCGCGATCGGTGGAGGCGATGATCGCTGAAGCCGGGATCGACGCGGCCAAGATCGTCGGCATCGGCGTGGCGCTGCCCGACGATCTCGGCTCGGTCGACCTGCCGGGCCGTCCGGCGGCCTATGCCGAATGGGAAACGACCGATATCGCCGCGCTGGTCGCCGCGCCGCTCGACCTGCCGGTGTTCATCGAGAACGATGCCGCCGCGGCGGCGATGGGCGAGATGCAATTGGGCCATGGCCAGCGGCACAACAGCTTCTTCTACCTGCTGATCTCGCTCGGCCTCGGCGGCGGGCTGGTGATCGACGGCAATTACGTGCGCGGCGCCGATGGGCGCAGCGGCGAGATCGGCTTCATGCATGCCGGCGGCGGCGATGACGAGCCGCAGATCCAGACGTTGGTCTCGCTCTCGGGGCTGGGGCGGCATCTCGAGGCGGCGGGCTTCGCGCTCGACGACGCGATGCGCGAGGACATGACGGCGGATGTCGAGGCCAGCGTCGCGCGATGGGTCGAGCAGGCCGCGCGCCAATTGCTGCCCGCGATGAGCGCGGTCAACTGCCTGATCAATCCGCAGAGCGTGCTGGTCGGCGGGCGATTGCCGCGCCACCTGGTCGAGCGCCTGGCCGAGGCGGTCAACAGCGCCATGACCCGGCACGCCTCGTACCTGCCGGCGATCGCGCCGGTGGCGCGCGCCGAGCTCTCCGAAGACGCGCCCGCGGTCGGCGCGGCGATCCTGCCGTTCAGCCATTTCCTGCTGCCCAAGCCCGGCGCGCTGTGGAAGACCGCCGACAGCGCCGCCGCGGCGACCGCCTGACCATCGCTCAGGCCGTCCGGCCGAACGACGGCGGGCGATCGGCCTTGGCGGTGCCGAAGCGCGACGGCCCGGGGCCCATCTCGAAGACCAGTTCGCCGCCCTGCACGAGATCGGCGTGGGCGATCCAATTCCTGCTCCACGGCTTACCGTTCCAGCGGACCGACTGGATGTAGGGATTGGCGGGCGCATTGTTCTCGGCGCGGATGCGGAGCGTCTTGCCGCCGCCAACATCGACCTCGGCCGCGTCGAACAAGGGCGAGCCGAACACGTAAAGCGCGCTGACCGGATCTACGGGATAGAAGCCGAGCGCGGAGAGGATGAACCACGCGCTCATCTGGCCGCAATCGTCATTGCCGATCACGCCGTCGGGATCGGCCTTGTACATCTCGGTGAGCAGGCGGCGCACCATCGCCTGCGTCTTATGCGGCGCACCGCAATAAGCGTAGAGATAGGCGACGTGATGCTCGGGCTCGTTGCCATGGGCATATTGGCCGACCAGACCCGAGATGTCGGGCGGCGCGTCCTTGGGCAGCGTCGAGGGCGCGTTGAACAGGCCATCCAATTTCTTCTCGAACGCGGCGTCGCCGCCGAAATGCTCGATCAGGCCATAAGCGTCATGCTGGGTGAGGAAGGTCGCCTGCCAGCCGTTCGCCTCGGTGTAATCGCGCCATTTATCGACGTCGTGGCCGATCTGGATCGGATCGTAATCCTTCCACCACGTTCCGTCGGCGAACCGCGGGCGGGCGAAACCGATCCTGGCGTCGATGACGTTGCGATAGTTTTGCGAGCGCTTGCGCAACGCCGCGGCATCGTCATGCGCGCCGACCGCGTCGGCAAGGTGCGCCATCGCCCAATCGTCATAGGCATATTCCTGGGTGCGGCTGACCGATTCGTTGACCTTGTCCGCCGGGATATAACCGAGATCGTAATAGAAGCCGCGGCCCTGGGTGCTGTCGATATCGGGGAAATTGCGGTCGAACGCACGGGCGCGGATGTGCGGCCAGGCGGCGGCGTAATCGGCCTCGATCCCCTTGGCGTGCGCCTCGGCGAGCACCGAGACGGCGTGCCAGCCGATCATGCACGCGGTCTCGACGCCCTGCAGCGGCCAGACCGGCGGGCCGGCCGGGCTCTCGACCGTCTGGCGAACCAGATCGCCGACCAGCAGCTTGGTGTGATCGGGGCGGATCAGCGTGAGCAGCGGGTGAAGCGCGCGATAAGTGTCCCACAGCGAATAGGTGCTGAACGCCTCCTGCCCCTTGGGTGCCTGGTGGACCTGGCGGTCGAGCCCGACATAGCGGCCGTCGCGATCGGTGAACAGCGTCGGCGCGAGCTGGGCGTGGTAGAGCGCGCTCGCCATGATCGTGCGCTGCGCCGCGGTGCCGCCCGATACGCGGACGCTGCCGAGCGCCTTGGCCCAGGTTGCGCGCGCGGCGGCGTGGACACCGTCGAAATCCCAGCCCGGCGCTTCGGCGGCGAGCGCGTCGCGCGCGCCTTCGAGGTCGACCGCCGAGATGCCGGTTTTGATCAGGATCGGGTCGCCGCCGGCATTATCGAAGAACAACGCGACCTTGAGGCGGTTGCCCTTGATCGAGGTCGCCCCGTCGGGCGCGGGTTTGCCATCGTCGCCGAAGAACTGGACACGATCCGGCCGACGCGAGAGCTGCATCGCAAAATAGATATGCCGCCCCTTGGCCCAGCGATTGACCTGGCGGCCGCCGGTCAGCGTGCCATCGGGATCGAGCGTGAGCGAGGCATCCTCGACGACCACGCCCTTGTCCCAATCATCCTCGATGGCATGAGCGAAATCGATCAATATGTGGCCGGGGCCGTCGGCGAAACGATAGCGGTGAAGGCCGCACCGTTCGGTCGCGGTGAGTTCGGCCTGGACGCCCGATTCGAGGCGGACGCGGTAATAGCCGGGCTCGGCGAACTCGTCCGAATATCGCTGGCGATAGCCTTGCTCCGGGTGTTCGACCGAGCCTGGCTCGAGCAGCAACGGCTGGCGCGTCGGCACCACCAGCACGTCGAGCATGTCACCGATCCCGGTGCCCGACAAATGGGTGTGGCTGAACCCCATGATCGAGCCATCTTTCTGGTGATAGCCCGAGCAGGCGTCCCAGCCGTGCGTGTTGGTATCGGGGCTCAATTGCACCATGCCGGCAGGCAGCGTCGCCCCGGGATAGGTGTGACCGTGGCCGCCGGTGCCGACGAACAGATCGGGCTTGCCGGCTTGCGGGCTCTCGGCCCAGGCGAGCGCGGGTGCGGCGCCACCCAATGCGGCAAGCCCGGTTCCGGCGAGAAGCTGGCGGCGGCTGGCGGTGATCATTTGCTTTCTCCCGAAATCAGATCGTTTGCGCGAGCAGCGCGGGCTTTTTGTCGGCGATCTCGACGATCAACTGGCCGAACAGCGCATTGGCCCAGGCGAACCAGCTACGCGTGAAATTCGACGGATCGTCCTTGTTGAAGCTCTCGTGCATGAAGCCGGTGCCACCGTGCGTGGTCTTGAGCCAGTGGAGACATTGCCGGACGGTGGCGTCATCCTCGGCGTTCATCGCGTGGGTGATGATCGACATCGGCCAGATCATGTCGAGACCGATATGCGGGCCGCCGATGCCCTCGGCGGCCTTGCCCTTGAAGAAATATGGATTGCGATCCGACCAGGCGAGCGCGGCGGTGCGCTTGAACAGCGGATCGTTGCGATCGGCAGCGTCGATGATCGCGAGGCCGGAGAGGCTCGGTACGTTGGCGTCGTCCATGAACACCCAATTACCGAAACCGTCGATCTCATAAGCCCAGACCTGGCCGCCATTGCCGTCGGGGATCAGCGCATACTGCTTGAGCACGCCCTCGACCTCGTTCGCCAGCGCCTCGGCATCGGCGGCGGCGGCCGTATCGCCTCGCGCCTCGCGGTGGACCTGCGCCACCTTGCGCAGCACCGACACCGCGAACAGGTTCGACGGGATCAGGAACGGATAAAGACACGCATCGTCCGACGGGCGGAACATCGAGTGGATCAGCCCGATCTTCTTCGTCGGCCGGCCATAGCCGCCGAGCATCAGCGTATCGGTCGGGTTGAGCGCCTCGCGCTGGAAGTGATACGGCCCCGGCCCCTGCTTGCGCTGCTGGACGCGGAAGGTGGCGACGGCAAGTTGCGCGGCGCGACTCCAGGTGTCGTCGAACGGCGTCTTGTCACGCGTGCGCGTCCAATATCCGTGGGCGAGACGCATCGTATAGGCGAGCGAATCGATTTCCCACTTCCGCTCGGCAACGCCGGGCTTCATGTCGGTCTTGTCCTTCTGCGACCAGTCGAGATTCGACATGGCGCTCGGGTCTTTCATGAAGGCGTTGGCATAGGGATCGATCAGGATGCAGCGCGCCTGGCGCTGGATCAGCCCCTGGAACAAGCGCTTCAGCCTGGGATCGCGATCGACGAGGTGGATATACGGCTGCACCTGCGCCGAGCTGTCGCGCAGCCACATCGCGTGGATGTCGCCGGTCAGCACGAAGGTATCGGGCTTGCCGTCGACCGTGCCGACATCGACCGTGGTGTCGAGCGTGTTCGGATAGCAATTCTCGAACATCCAGGCGAGTTCGGGGTCGGCGATCCTGGCCTTCACCCGCGCGATCTCGGCTTCGATCGCGGAACTGGTGAACTTGCGGTCGGCGGGTGCGGGGCGCTTGCTGGCAAAACCCGCCGCGCGCGCCGCCGCGGGAAGCGAGCCGGCCAGCGCCAGCGCGCCGGCGCCGGCCATGATGTCTCGTCTGCGAAAAGTCATTCCCTCTCCCCTTGGGGCCGCGCGCTGTTCCGCCCGATTATCGATGCCCTGATCCTAAGCGCGAGCGACCGGGCGAAACAATAGCTAAATTTGTTTTTCTAATTCGCGGCGATTGCTCGCCGGGCGCAAGCAGGCGATGAAGCGACATGGCGATCATCCTCGAAATCTGCGTCGAGACCATGGCGAGCATTGCCGCCGCACGCGCCGGCGGGGCCGATCGCATCGAATTATGTAGCGCGCTGGCGCTGGGCGGATTGACGCCCTCGGCCGGGCTGATCGCCGCAGCCGTGGCGCAGCCGCTGCCCTGCCATGTCATGATCCGGCCACGCGGCGGCGATTTCGCTTATGACGCCGATGAAGTGGCGCAGATGGAACGCGACATCGCTTATGCCGCGGGCGCCGGGATGGCGGGCGTGGTGTTCGGAGCGGCGCGCGACGGCGCGCTGGACCGCCCGGTGCTCGATCGGCTGATGGCCTGCGTTCGCACGGCGGGCCGGCCGCTTTCGACGACGCTGCACCGCGCGATCGATACGCTCGACGATCCGGTCGCGGCGATCGAGGTGGCCGTGGGACTCGGGCTCGATCGCGTACTTTCGTCCGGCGGGGCGACGACGGCTCTTACCGGAATCGAGACGTTGCGCGCGATGCACGAACGCGCGGCTGGACGATTGAAGGTGATGGCCGGGAGCGGCATCAACGCGGGCAACGTCGCCGCACTGCTCGCCGCGGGCGTGGACGAAATCCACGCGTCCTGCTCGTCACCGCGGCCAAGCGAAAATGCGGCGCTCCACCGGCTGGACTTCGCGGCGACCGTGCCGATCACCGACGCGGGCCGGGTCCGCGCCCTGCGTGAGGCGATCGACAGCTAAATCGCGACATCGAAGTTAGCGAAACAATCCGCCACCTGCGAACTTGTTTCAGGGTCCATGGAAAGACAGCAACCGCATACGATCGGTCAACGTCGCGCCATGGATGCTGAAACACGTTCAGCGTGACGAGTCTTATGCGCCGGCATTCACTTCCAGATGACCACGGCCTCCGAACCGCGCTTCCGCGGTTGCGGGACCGCGATCATTTCGCCGGCGCGCTCATCGAGAAGGGCGCGTCGGCGGGCGCGGCGCCCCATTGCTTGTTCGGCGTCGGGCCCATCACGAAGGTGATCGTGCCGCCCTGTTCGAGCGCGTCGTGGGTGAAGAACGTCTTGTCGTGCGGCGTTCCGTTGAACTTGACCGACTGGATGTAGACATTCTCCGCGCTGTTGTTCTCGGCGTTGATCGTCAGCGTCTTGCCCGTAGGCATGGTCAGCGTGACGGTGCGGAACAGCGGGCTGCCGATCGCATATTGCCCGCTCGACGGGGTGACGGGGTAGAAGCCGAGCGCCGAGAACACGTACCAGGCCGAGGTCTGGCCGTTATCCTCGTCGCCGGGATAGCCGTCGGGGGTCGCCGAATAGAGCTTCTTCATCACGTCGCGGGCGTGGAATTGCGCCTTCCACGGCGCGCCGGCCCAATCGTAGAGATAGATCATGTGCTGGATCGGCTGATTGCCGTGCGCATATTGCCCCATGTCGACGATCTGCATTTCGCGGATCTCGTGGATCACCTGGCCGTAATAGCTGTCGTCGAAGATCGGCGGCGTGGAGAAGATCGAATCGAGCTTGGCGACATATTTATCGCGCCCGCCCATCAGGTCGATCAGCCCCTGTTCGTCCTGCATCGCCGAGAAGCTGTAGTGCAGCGCATTGCCTTCGGTGAAGGCATCGCCCCATTTGTACGGATTGAACGGCGTCTCCCACGATCCGTCGCGGTTGCGGCCGCGCATCCAGCCGGTCGAGGGGTCGTAGAGCTTGCGGTAATTCTGCGCGTGCTCGGCATAGAACTTGGCGTCCTCGGTCTTGCCGAGCGCCTTGGCGAGCTGCGAGATCGAGAAATCGGCGGTGGCATATTCGAGCGTGCGCGCGGCATTCTCGTTGATGCCGACGTCATAGGGGACGTAGCCGAGCTTGTTGTACCAATCGACGCCCTCGCGGCCGACCGCGCTGATCACATTGCCGCGCTTGTCGACCGGGCGATCCTTGTCGGTGGTCGCGTCCTTGACCATCGCTTCGTAAAGCGTGTTGACGTCGAACCCGCGCACGCCGTTGATATAGGCATCGGCGATGATGTTGTCGGCGTTCGAGCCGACCATCACGTCGCGATAGCCCGGGCTCGCCCATTCGGGCAGCCAGCCGCCCTCCTTATAAGCGTTTACCAGGCCCTGCATCATCTCGCTGTCGCGCTCGGGATACATCAACGCGAAGAAGGGGAAGACCGCGCGCCACGTGTCCCAGAAGCCGTTGTCGGTGTACATGTAGCCGGCGTGGACCTTGCCGTCATACGGGCTGTAATGGACCGTCTTCCCGCTGGCGTCGGTTTCATAGAACATGCGCGGGAATTGCAGCATGCGGTAGAGCGCCGAATAGAAGGTACGGCGATTGTCGAGGCTGGGATCGCTGACCTTGATGCGATCGAACTGGGTCTGCCACGCCCGCTTGGCCTTGGCCTCGGTCTGCGCGAAGCTGTCGTTGCCGATTTCACGGTCGAGATTGAGCTCGGCCTGATCGGGGCTGATGAACGAGGAGGCGACCTTGACGTGGATCTTCTCGCCGGCGGCGGTCTTGAAGCTGACGACCGCGCCGACATGGCCGCCCTCGCGCGACAGGTCGCCGGTCAACTGCCAATTGTCGTCCCAGGTGCGGCTGACGGTGAAATCGTGGTCGAACTGCGCGACCCAGTAATTGTGGAAATTGTCGGGCACGCCGCCGTGGTTGTTGCGGACATAGCCGACGATGCGGCGCTTGGCGGGCTCGATCCTGACCATCGATCCGCCGTCCTGGCCGTCGATCAGGATGTGCGCATCGTCGCTCTTGGGAAAGGTGAACTCGAACTGCGCAGCGCGCGCTGTCGGGGCGATCTCGGCCGTCACGTCGTAATCGGCGAGATAGACCTTGTAGTCGTACGGGTGCGCGACCTCGGCCTTGTGGCTGTACCAGCTCGCGCGGTCCTCGGGCTTCAATTTGAGCGGGCCGGTCTCCGCGAACAGCGCGAGCGCGGCATAATCGTTCATCCACGGGCTCGGCTGGTGGGTCTGCTTGATGCCGTTGATCTTGTGCGCGGCATAAGTGTACGCCCAGCCATCGCCCATCTTGCCGGTGACGGGCGTCCAGCTGTTCATCCCCCAGGGCACCGACACCATCGGATAGGTGTTGCCGTAGGACAAGGTGTAATCCGAATCGGTCCCCATCAGCGGATTGACCAGATCGACCGAGGCCGGCGCCGTCTCTGCCGCGAGCACGGGCGCGGCGAGCGAGGTCGAGACGAAGGCGGTCGCGGCGAGCAACAAGGCGGTCTTGCGGATCATGGGTGCTCCTTGATCGGGCGCGGTGTAGTGACGCCCTGATTGGTCATGACGACGGGGTTGATCGTGCCGTCGGCGTTGAAGGTCATGCGGTCGATCGCGAGCTGGCGGTGATCGCCATCATCGTCACCCAAGGGACGACGGTGATAGACGATATACCAATCGTCGGTGCCCGGCACGTTGACCACCGAATGATGGCCCGCGCCGCGCGCGATCTTGAAATCCTGCGCCAGGATCACGCCCTTCGGCGTGAACGGGCCGAGCGGGCTTTTGCCCATCGCATAGGCGACGCGATAATTGGGGCCGGTCCAGTCGCCTTCGGACCACATCAGATAATAGGTGCCGTGCCGCTTGATCATGAACGAGCCCTCGACATAGCCTGGCGGCGTGATCTCCTTGAAGGTTGATCCATCGGGAAATTTTTCGATGTGCCGCAGGTCGGGCGACAGGCGCACGACGTTACAATGGCCCCAGCCGCCGTAGTAAAGATACACCTGCCCGTCGTCGTCGCGGTAGACGAACGGATCGATCGGCTGTGCGCCATTATGGAAGGCCGGGATCAGCGGATGGCCCAGCGCATCCTTGAACGGGCCGCCGGGATGGTCCGCGACCGCGAGGCCGATGCCGCCGGTCTGCGTGTCGTTCTGGATGTCGTTGGCGCCGAAGAACAGGTAATATTTGCCACCAGCCTCGATCGCCGAGGGCGCCCAGACGGCATAGGCCGCCCAAGAAATGTTGGCGATGTCCAGGACGTGGCTATGCCTGGTCCAATGCACCAGATCAGGCGAGGAGAAGGCATCCATATAGGTCTGCGCCGCATAGGACGGATGGACCATATGCGCCTTGCGCGCGGCCGCCTGCGCGGGCGTGAAATGCTGCGGATCGGGCTTACCAGACACGTCCGACAGCGTCGGGTAGATCCAATATTGATGATCGAAGATGCGGATTTCGGGATCGGCATACCAGCCCGGCACGATCGGGTTCGTGGCCAGCACGGCGGCAGGCACCATTGCCAGCAGTGATGCGGCGAACGCGGCGGCGAGTGTGCGCATGATCCTCCTCGGCGCTTCGAGCAAAAAAAGGGGCGGCACCGGATGATGCCGCCCCAATGATCAGGTCGCTACTGGGGGAAGGCAACCAGATCGGGAAATAAGGATACTTCCGACATGGAGGCGACGACCTGGAAAGGCGTTGGCGTGGATCGGTGTCGCAGACCGCCGGCCGACGGCACCGACCACATCGACATCAGAAGGTGTACGACAGCCCCATGTAATAACGACGGCCAGAATAGACGTTCGAGATGAAACGATCCTTCGTGTCGTTGCCGAGGTGCTGGCGCTGTTCCGACTTGGTCAGGTTGATGACCGACGCCGTGAGCTGCACGTTCTTGACGATGTTGAGCGACGCATTGAGATCGACCTGTTCATACGGGTCGTCATAGACGTTCAACCCCGATTGCAGACCTTCGACGACCTCGCCGCGGCGGGTGTACGACGCGCGCACCAGCACCGGGCCATGCTCGTAGAACACCGAACCGTTGAACTGCGTCTTCGCACTGCCGACCAGCGGCGAGGTGCCGATCTTCTCGCCGTTCAGCGACACGTCGGCGACCGAGGTGTGGTTATAGGTGAAGTTCACCTGCGCGCCGAGGCCGAAGTCCAGCGTGTGCTGGGCATAAGCTTCGATACCTTCCGAAACCGCCGACGAGCCGTTCGCCGCCGTCGAATATTGCTGGACGGTCACCGTCTCGCCGTTGACCACGGTCGGCGTGTCCATCACGATCGGGACGATGAAATCGTGCACGTCCTTGCGGAACAGGGTCGCGCCGATCACCGAGCCGGGGTGGAAATACCATTCCAGACCGACGTCATATTGCCAGGCGTTGAACGGCTTGAGATCGAAATTGCCGCCGCTGCCGAACCAGCCCGGCAGCGCGCCGAACTGACCGCGGTCGATGACGAACCAGTCGGAATTGAACGTCAGGTTGCGGTTGCCGGCGAGATCGCCGTAGCCCGGTCGTGAGATCACCTTCGACACTTCGCCGCGAGCGAGCAGGCGAGGCGTGATGTTCCACGCGATGTTGAAGCTCGGCAGGACGTTGGTGTACTGCTTCGACTCCTTGTGCGGACTGTATACGCGACGCTCGCGTTCGGATTGCGGATAGACGAGACAGTTGCCGTCGTCGCCGATGAGCGCCGGCGAGGTCGGATCGTTGGCAATCTCGTGCTTACAATATTTGTCCTCGTAATAGACGACATCGGTCGAGATGCCGGTTTCCTTAGTGTTGACGACGCGCACACCGATATTGCCGCGGATCGTGTCCGTCTTGTAGTTGACCTGCGCGTAGCCCGCCCAGATTCGTTCGCCGATATTATAGAGGTTCTGAGGCTGCGGCACCCGAACCGGCCCGTTATAGGTCGAGTTCAGATAGTCCAGGTAGTTCGGCATGTTGAACGCGGGGAACGTGCTCGCTGAGAAGCCGCCGGCGATATTGCCGATGGGCTTGTTCAGGAAGAAGTCCGGGCTGGTGACCGCGGCGCCGGGGGCATCCTGGTAGCGCAGCGTGTTATCCGCATCCGCATACCAATCGAACTCGCCGGTTTCGCGGTGAATGTTGGTGTCACGCCATTTGCCGCCGACCTGGATCGAATCGATGAACGAATCGAAATGCCGGGTGAGGTCGACCTGCGCATAACGCTGAGCGATCGAGCTGTTGGTGTAGCCCGAGCCGGTCGATCCCAGGTCGATCTGGGTGAGACCGTTCATGATATTGTCTTGCAGGTCCGGCGAGAATTGCATCGCGACCGACTGATTGGTGAACGACCAAGCGCTCAGCGAATTGCCGTTGACGTTGCCGGCCGCGCCGTGCTCGCCGTTGACCACGCGCGGCTTCGCCTGGGCATAGAATTGGAAGGACGGGCCGCCGGTCGCCTTGGTCTTGCCGAGCGTGAAGGCGACGTCGAGCCGGCCGACATGCCAATCGCCGTGCACATCATAGGTGTTCGAGATGATCTTCTGGCGGGCATAATAGCTCTGCATCGCTGGCGTTTCCATCGTGCAGGGATCTGACGGCACGCCAGTGTCCGGATTCACCGTGACAGTACGGCAGCCGGTACCCTCGGCCGGCACCTGGAAGGTCGCCGATTGCATGATCGTCCCGCTCGAATCGAACGTCGCGCCCTGGAACAGCTTGCCGCCGCTGCCATAGCCCCATTCCGGAATCTTGAGGACGTTGTTGACGTTGTTCTCGCTCAGCTGGAACCGGAAGTAATTGGCGGTGATCTCGAGATTGTTGAACGGCCGCATCTGCGCCGTCGCCTGGATGCCGAGCCGCTTGCGCTTCTCGACCAGCACCGATTCGTCGACCGACTGCGGCGCCCAATAGCCGCTGTAATGCGTGCCGTCCTGGGCCGTCTCGCCGCTGCCCCAATAATCGATCGCGCCGTCGTTGGCGTAGGTATTGCCGTGAATGTCGGTCGCGGGCTGGGTCGTGGCGTCGTCGGACCACCAGTGCCAGCTCTCGGTATTTGCGCCGAGCGTGCGGTTGGTACGCTCCTGATAGGTCGCGCCGACCAGGAAGCCGAGGGTCTTGTCCTCATTGTGCCAGGAGAGCACGCCCGAGGCATCGGGCTCGACCTTCTTGGTGACGTCGGCATAGGTACCCTCGATCTGCGCGGTGGCGAACCACGGCTTGAGATCGAGCGGCTTGCGCGTGTGGTTGATGATGACGCCGCCGACGCCGCCTTCGTCGAGACGCGCCTCCGGCGACTTGTAGACGTCGACGCTGGCGATCATGTTCGCAGGCAACAGCAGATAGTCGAACGAACGCGACGGATCACCTTGCGTCGCCGAAGCGAGAAAGTTGCCGTTGAGTTCGGTCAACGTGAGGTCGGAGCTCAGGCCGCGGATGCTGACGCGCGAACCTTCGCCGCCATCGCGCTCGATGATGACGCCCGGCACACGCTGCAGCGCGTCGGCGACGTTCTTGTCGGGGAACTTGCCGACGTCGTCGGCAGTGATGACGTCGATGAATGCGTTCGCATTGCGCTTTTGCGTCAGGCTCGCCTCGATCGACTTGCGGTAGCCGGTGACGACGATGTCGCTGCCCGGCTGGCTCTGCGTCGCATCGGTGGCAGCGCTTGCCTGCGCGGCTGGATCGGCGGACGGCCCGGTCGCCGTCTGGGCGTGCGCGATGCCGGCGAAACCGGCGATCATGCTGCCGGTGAGCAGCAGACGCGCCATCGCCCGGGTGCGCAGCTTGTTGGTGTGAAATGCGTGACCCACGGCCATCTGTATTCCCTCCCTCGACGCGAAGCCCAGCTTCGCCCTGTTGTGTTTGCGCTGCCCGACCTGCCGGGAGCAGGGCCCGCAAACCATGCGCGGCCAAGCGATCAGCGATGCCTTATTTCAAAATACAAAAAACAATTTGTCAATTGTATTGTCGCGGCGCTTGCGCGATACCCCGGACGTATCGTCCGCCCATCGTTGGTGCGGTGGACAAGACATTGAATGAAGGGCGGATTGCTTCTGCACCTGGCAGCAAGGTGATCTGCCGCGGAGGCACTGCGGCCCATCGCGTCATCGGCTATGTGAAGCAGATGGCAGCGGCTTGTGACATTTAGGCCACGTCGTTCCGGCGGGGCGCGAAAGGGAGAGGAAATCATGGCAGTCGGGTTGAAAACGGTGTCGGTTCTCGCACTCGCCGCAGCGACGCCCGCGCTCGCCGCCGGGCCCGCCGATTCGGTCAATCCGATGATCGGCACGACCAATGGCGGCAACGTCTTTCCCGGCGCGGTGGTGCCTTACGGCATGGTTTCGTTCAGCCCCGAGGAAGTGCCGCTGCCGGGCGGACGCGGGCTGGTCGCCGCACCCGGCGGCTATGAATATCGCTCGAACGGCGTGCGCGGCTTCGGGATCGCGCACTTGTCCGGCAGCGGCTGCGCCGGTGCGGCGGGCGACGTGCCGGTGATGCCGGTGACGCGCGATATCGAGTTATCGCCATCGGCGGCGGGCGAGGGCAATCGCTTCACCGCCTATCTCGATCACGCCAAGGAGCAGGCCAGCGCGGGCCGTTATGCGGTAACGCTCGGCAATCGCGTCGCGGTGGCGCTGTCGGCGACCGAACGGACCGGCATCGCGCGCTTCGATTTCCCCGAGGACGGCGCTGCAAACCTACTGTTCCGCACGTCCGACACCGAAGTCGGATCTAGCGCCGCGACAATCCATATCGATGCCGCGCACCGCACCGTTTCGGGCAACGTGACCAGCGGCAATTTCTGCGGCTACCTCTCCCCCGACAAGCAGACGAGCTATTACACGCTGCACTTCGTCGCCCAGTTCGATCAGCCGTTCACCGTCGGCGGCACCTGGACCGATGCCGTGCTGCACCCCGGGGCGACCGATGCGTCGGGCGGCACCGGTTATGGAAAGGACGGCTTCCCGGCGCCGGGCAAGGGATCGGGCGGCTGGATCAGTTTCGGCAAGCAGGCGCGCCACGTCACCATGCGGATCGGCATTTCCTATGTCGACGAAGCCGGCGCGCGCGCGAATCTCGCCAAGGAAGATCCCCAAGGCTCGACATTGGACGGCATCGCCACCGCGGCACGCCAGGCATGGGACGACGAGCTCGGCAAGATCCGGATCAGCGGCGGCAGCGCGGATGATCGCTCGGTATTCTACACCGCGCTTTATCACGCGCTGATCCATCCCAGCATCTACAGCGATGTCGACGGACGCTATCGCGGAATGGACGGCGCCGTGCACCGCGTGACGGGCAGCCAGGCGGTGCAATATGCCAATTATTCGGGCTGGGACGTCTATCGCTCGCAAGTCCAGCTCGTCACGCTGATCGACCCCAAGCGCGGCGCCGATATCGCGCAGTCGCTCTACAACCAGGCCAATCAGAACAACGGCGTGTGGGACCGCTGGACGCATCTGACCGGCGCGACGAGCGTGATGAACGGCGATCCCTCGCCGCAGACGCTGGCCGCGATCTACGCGTTCGGCGGCACCGGCTTCGATCTCAAGGGCGCGTATCGATCGCTGCTCAAGGCCGCGACGGTGCCGACCGCGCTCGATCTCGCCCGGACCGGCTGCCCGGTCTTGTGCAGCGGCGAGCGGCCCGGGCTCGATCAGTGGCTCAAGCTGCATTACATGCCGGTGGGCGCGCCCGGCTGGGGCTCGGCGGCGGATACGCTGGAGCTCGCCGCGGCCGATTTCGGCGTGGCGCAGCTCGCCCGCTTCGCCGGCGATCCCGCCACCGAACGGCGGTTCGTCGATCGCGCCGGCTGGTGGCGCAATCTCTACAATCCCAAGGCGACGCCGGAGGGCGGCTATATCCAGCCGCGCAATGCCGATGGCAGCTGGGCCAAGTTCGATCCGGCCTCGGATGACGAAGACTCGTTCGTCGAAGCGACCGGCGCGGTCTATCTGTGGATGGTGCCGTTCGATCCGGCCGGCCTGTTCACCGAGATGGGCGGGCGCGACACGGCGACGAAGCGGCTCGATGCCTTCTTCCACAAGGATGACGGCAGCTGGGCGGTGACCAAGGCCGGGCCGACGCATTCAGAGCTCGACAACGAACCCTCGGTCGCGGCGCCGTGGCTATACGATTTCGCCGGCCAGCCGTGGAAGACGCAAGGCGCCGTGCGCGCGGCGATGCAGCAGATCTGGACCAACCGGCCCGACGGGATTTCGGGCAATGACGATCTCGGCGAGATGTCGTCCTGGTACGTCTGGTCGGCGCTGGGCATGTATCCGCTCTATCCCGGCCGCGCCGAGCTGGTGCTGGGCAGCCCGCTGTTCCCGAAGGCGGAGATCACTCGGCCCGGCGCGACGATCATGATCACCGCCAAGGGCGCCGCGGCCGACGCCCCCTACGTCCAGAAGCTGAGCGTCGACGGCAAGGACAGCCAACGGCTGTGGTTGCCCGAGAGCTTCGTCAAGACGGGCGGCACGCTCGACTTCACGCTCGGCACCACGCCGGACAAGGATTGGGGCGCGGCCGCGAGCGACGCGCCGCCGTCATTCGGGCCATCCGAATAGGTCTGCCCATGCTTAATGGCTGTCGGGTAAGAGGAATTCCGATAACGCTCGGAACCGTACCGCTGGCACACTGAAACAGAAAGGCGCTGCCGTCGCGCCCCATCCCCGCAACTGAGCACCCGGTCGATAATCGACGGTATCGAGTGGTTCCACCGCTGCAAGGTCGATCGGCAGGTCGATTTCCGAGAAACACAAGCGATTGTTGTCACTCACCTTCGCGACGGCGGCCTCCTGCAACGAGAGGAATGCAACAGCCTGATCCCAATCATTGAAGAACTCTTGCAGGGCATCTGGCAGCGCCTTGGCGCCGCGGGCCGTGACAAGCTTCATCGCCGGCGCGCTGCCCTCTCCACCGATTGTCGTACGGAAGCTATCTCCATGCCGTTCGTGGGTGAATTGCTCGGCGTGATGGGAAGGCAGGATATCGGTGAACACTCGCGTGCCCAGCGCATAGACCGCACTGTCGAATATGTTGCTGAGAAACAGGACTGCATGTGCGGTGGCAGGAGCACCTGCCGGCACGGACGTGAGATAGAGCCGCCAGTTACTTTGCAGTGGCGACGGACAGACACGCCGTAGTCCACCGAGGAATGCCGGACCGAAATGGCCGTGGCGATAGGTGACGACGGTCAACAACGTATGGCCTTCACGAACGACGATCGATACACCCGGCGGAACGAGGGGTATCACGGCCGAAGCGGGAACGGTCCACGTCGCGTAGATCACGTCAATCACGTCGCTGGCAAGAACCGGCATCGGCACCCGTGCCGCGATGATGCGGCGAACTCGACGCATCGTGGCGCAATTGCCGATACGATCGGCGAGCCGTCCGAACATCCCGCCGATGGGCGATTTGAAGCGATTATTAGACATAACGCAGCATGGCTCGCCAGCCAGATCGTGTCGAGCGCCGCAACCGTGCGATGTGTCTAGTTACCGCCCTGCCACAGCGGCGCTGCGATCTTGGCGATGTCTTCGGGCGGCGCTTTCGATTGCGCGCGGTCGTAGGTCAGCAGGCCGTTGATCTCGCCCTCGACATCGGTGGTCTGGGTGTAGACCGAGGCACTGAGGCCGTCCTCCTTCGCCTGACGCACCACCTCGTCCATCTTGCGGCGCAAGCGGGCGAGATAATCCTGCGGCGTCTTGGCGACCTGATAGCTCCAGGTCTGGTCCTCGCGCCACAAATGGCCCGAGATCGGATAGCCGACGCCGCCATATTCGCCGAGCACAAGCGCGCGCTTCGAATGGTAGGCGGGCGTGTGCGGCACATCCTCATAGGTGTGGATATCGAACACGTCGGAAACGCCCGGCGCGACGTCCAGCCAGCCGGTGTCGGCATCGATCAGCCGGCTCGGGTCCATGCCCTTGGCGTAGCGCGCGAGCATCGCCGAATTATACTGGCCCCAGCCCTCGTTGTTGATCACCCACAGCACGATCGACGGGAAATCATCGAGATCGCCGATCATGTGCGCGAGCTCGTTCTGGATCTCGTCCATGTCGTCCGACGAGAACACCGCCTGCCCCTTGCTGGTGCCGGTGACGAACTGGTCTTCGCTGTCGCTGCCGGCGGACGGCAGATCCTGCCAGATCAGCATACCGAGGTGATCGGCATCGTAATAATAGCGCGCCGGCTCGATCTTGATGTGCTTCCTGAGCATGTTGAAGCCGGCCTTCTTCAGGAAGACGATGTCGCTCTTCATCGCCTCTTCCGACGGCGGCGTGTAGAGCCCGTCAGGCCACCAGCCCTGATCGAGCGTGCCGTTCTCGAAATAGGGCTTGTTGTTGAGCAGCATCACCGGCTGGCCGGCCAGCTTGCCCGGGCCGATCGAGATCTTGCGCATCGCGAAATAGCTGTCGACGGTATCGCTGGGCGCGCCGACCACGGTGGCATGCGCATAATCCCGTTGTTCGCCGGCGGTGAAGCGCGCGTCATAGGCCTTGTGCTGATCGGCATAAGGGCTCTTCACCGTTACCAACTCGGCCTTGAGGTCGTAAAGATACGGGTGCTCGGGCGTCCACAAATGCGCGTTCGGGATCTTGAGCGTCGCGTGGCGGTTGGCGCGGATGATCGTCTGCGCGATCACCTTGCCGTGATCACTCGCGGTGAGGCGCACCGCGGTGGTGCCGTCGGTGCCTTCGTTGGTCGCGACATCGACGTCGAGCACGCCACGATCGATATCGGGCGTCGCGCGGACGTCTGCGATGTGGTTCTCGGGCACCGGCTCGAGCCAGACCGTTTGCCAGATGCCGCTTACCGCCGTGTACCAGATTCCGGAGGGATCGGCGATCTGCTTGCCGCGGGGCTGGTTGCCCTTGCTGGTCGGATCGGTGACCTCGACGGTCAGCTCGTTCTGTCCGGGCTTGAGATAATCGGTGATGTCGAAGCCGAACGTGTCGTACCCGCCCTTGTGGCTGCCGACTACCGCGCCGTTGACCAGCACTGTCGCCGCATAATCGACCGCGCCGAAATTGAGCATGACGTGCTGGCCGCGCCAATCGGCGGGTACGGTGAAGCTGCGGCGATACCAGATGCGATCGCCGGGCGCGACCTTGCGGG
This sequence comes from Hephaestia mangrovi, assembly GCF_019880555.1. Classification (GTDB taxonomy): domain Bacteria; phylum Pseudomonadota; class Alphaproteobacteria; order Sphingomonadales; family Sphingomonadaceae; genus Sphingomonas; species Sphingomonas mangrovi. Next base: position 605,774 of record NZ_JAINVU010000003.1, read on the forward strand.
CGACGCGCGACAACTTCGATTCGACCGGGAAGGGCACGAGGATCTGCCCGTCCATCCGTGCCGGCTGCGCCGCCGCCCTGGGCGCGATCGCATAATCCCACAAGCCGTTGAGATTCTGCCAGCGGTCGCGCTTCATCTGCGGACGGGGATAGCTGCGCCAGGCATTGTCCGGTGTCACCGCCTTGCCCCAGCGCGTCATGAGGTTGCTGGTATAGACGTGATCGTCGGCGGTCTGCGCGCTCGCCGCGGTGCCGCTGAGCAAAAGAGCGAGCGTCATCGCGGCGCCGGTGATTCTCGTCATATTAATCTCCTCTCTGAGGGAGGGTGTAGCAGCTGGAGCCCAGGACGTGGAGCAGGGCGGCTCTTGTCCTGGGCTCCGGCCTCCGCGCCGGGGAGGAAGGAGAAGCGCGGAGGCTATTTCGACCAGCGTTTCAGCGCGCCGGTTGCGACATCGAGGGCGGCGCGGCGTCGGGCGCGGCACCCCAGCTCTTGTTAGGGCGCGGCCCCATCACGAAGACGAACTTGCCGCCGTCCTTGATGTCGTCATGGCTGAACCACGGCTTGGTCCAGGGTTTGCCGTCGAGCGTCGCCGACTGGATGTATTTGTTCTCGGTCGAGTTGTTGCGCGCGGCGATTTCGAGCGTCTTGCCGTTGCCGAGCTGGAGCTTGATGTCGTCGAAGATCGGGCTGCCGATGATGTAGTTCGGGCTCGACGGATCGACTGGATAGAAACCCATCGCCGAGAGCGCGTACCACGACGAGGTCGCGCCCTGATCGTCCATGCCGGGATAGGCGTAGCCCGAGGCATCGCTGCCATACATTTCGGCGAGGATCTGGCGGACGCGTTCCTGCGTCTTCCACGGCTGGCCGCCCCAATCATAATAATAAGCCGCTTGCTGATCGGGCTGATTGCCCTGGACATATTGGCCGATCAGGCCAGTGCAATCGCGGCAGATGCCCTTCGGGTCGTACGGCGTGGTGAAGAACTGATCGAGCTTGGCGTCGAACTTCGCGCGGCCGCCGAGCAGGTTGATGAGACCCTGCACATCGTGCGGCTCGAGCCATAGGGTCGACCAGCCCGAGGCTTCCTTCATCATGAAATTGTAATAGGGCTCGCCCGGATCGAACGGCGAAATCCACTTGCCGTCGGCCGTGCGGCCGCGAATGAAGCCGATCGATTTATCGAACACGTTCACATAATTGTGCGCGCGTTTCAGGAACATGGCGTAATCGTCCATCTTCCCGAGCCGCTTGGCATATTGCGCCATGGCATAATCATCCCACGCATATTCGAGCGTGGTCGCTGCGCCCGCCTTGCCGCCGGCATAAGGCGGGCTGGGATTGCCGGCGGGAATCTCGTCCGAAATCCAGCCCTGCTTCATATATTCGGCAAGGTAATGGCGCGGGCCGGCGGGATCGGTCGCGTTCTTGCGGAGATATTCGTAGACGCCCTTGTAATCGAACGGGATGCCGCGTTCCCACGCGCCGAGATACATGAACACCGCATTGTCGCCGTGGAACGAGGTGTTCATGAACCCCGTCTCACGCGCCATATCGTATTCGGTGGCCATCACGTCCTGCATCAGCTCTGGCTCCATCAGCTCGAGCAGGACGATCTGGTTGCGGCCAGTATCCCAGAACGGCACCGGGCTGTAGCGATCGTGGGTCGCGGTCTGGACCTGGCCGTTGCTGTCGGTGAATTTCTCCCCCTTCTTCGCCACCAGCCGCGGGCTGGAGAAGGACTGGAACAGCGTCGAATAGAAAATCCTGCGCTGCTTCTCGGTGCCGCCGGTCACCTGCACGCGGTTCAAAAGCTTGGCCCAATCGGCGCGCGCGGCGGCATGGACGCGATCGAAATCCCAGCCGGGAAGCTCGTCTTTCAGCCGTTGCTCGGCCTGCGCATAGCTGGTGCCGTGCGCGATCTTCATCAGCACCTGCTCGCCAGCCTTGGTATGGAAGGTGACGTAGCTGCCAGCCCAGCTTCCGGACATCTCGCGCTGGCCGGGGACGACGTCCGAATTGCCGATGCCCCAGCCTTTGTCGTCGCCCGGCGCCTTGCGGAAGGTGCCGAGCTCGCTGAACGGCTTGGAGAAGATCGCGACGAAATAATTGCCGTCGATCGCCTCACGATCGGTCGAATGGCCGCGCACCATGTTGTTGCCGACCACCTCGACCGAGCCGCCATGCTCGGGGAGGTTGATGAGGACGTTCGAGCGGTCGCTGGCCGGGAAGGTGAAACGCATCAGCCCGGTCCATTGCGCCGCGGTGAGCTCGACCTTGGTGTGGAAGGTGGCGAGATCGACCGAATAATAGCCGGGTGACGCGACTTCTTTCGACTTGTCGTAATAGGATTCGCGATAGGCAGGCGCCGGCGACCAATCGCCGACGACGGGCGAGATGGTCGGCTCGGTGCGGCCGCCGTAGGACGAGCCGCCGCCCGCGGAAAAGCCGATCATCGTCGGGTTGGTGTAATAGTAAGGCACCGCGACACCGTTGGGATAGCTGAGCGCGATGTTGTTGTTGATCGGCGCGACCTCGACCGAGGAATGCGGCAGCCGCGCGGCGGGGGTCGTCTGGCCGTTATAGACCGGCTCGCCCGGCGGCGGCGCGTTGCCGATCAGCTTCTGATCGTCGAGCGGCGCGGTGCCCATCCGCGGATCGGCGAGATCGACCGGGCTTGGCGACGCGGTTTGCGCCCAGGCCGCGCCGGCACCGATCAAAGCCAGCGCGGCGGTGGCGACCAGAGCCGCGGTCCGATGACGAATGATTGGCGCGCGACGCATGATAACCCCCTCCGGTGATGAGGCTCGGGCCTCGGTTGGTTGCTGACGAACCGACGGCGCGCATCGCGGCCGATCCTCTCGGAAGAGGTGGTCGGATAAATAAAACATTTTGTCAATTGAAAGAGGGCGAGGCGCGCGGCTTCGCGATCGGCCGCCAGCGGATTTGGATTGGGCCAGACTGAATCGGTTTGTCCCTCACCCCTGGGGTGTGTGGGGATTCAGTTCAGGGTGAGGCGAAAAGGGTGGATTTCGAGAACCGGCGCGCAGCGTACTTTCAGTACGTGAGCACCGGAAGCGCAGAAAGCCGCGCTTTGCAGCCCGCCATGGGCTGAATACCCGCACACCCTAGCGCGCGGCGCTGACTCGCCAGATGGTGTTGCCGACATCGTCGGCGACGAGCAGGCTGCCGTCGCCGCCGATCGCGACGCCGACCGGCCGGCCATAAGCCTTCTTGCCGTCGCTGCTGAGGAAGCCCGTCAACACGTCGGCCGGCTTGGCGCCCTTGATCGGGAAGCCGCGCGGGCCGAACGGCACGTAGACCACCTTGTAGCCCGACGGCGGCTTGCGGTTCCACGAACCATGCTCGCCGACGAAGGCGCCGTTGACGTAATCGGGGCCGAGTTGCGCGCCCTTGGCGAAAGCGAGCCCGAGCGCGGCGACATGCGAGCCCATCGCATAGGCCGGCCGTTTCGAATATTGCTGGAGCGCGGGGTTTTCGGGCTCGACGCGCTTGTCGGGATAACCACCCCAATAATACCAGGGCCAGCCGAAATTATCGCCGAGTTCGACATCGGTGAGGTAATCGGGCGCGAGGTCCGATCCCATCATGTCGCGTTCGTTGACCACTGCCCACAGCCGGCCCGATTGTGGCTCATAAGCCATGCCGTTGGGATTGCGCATTCCGGTCGCGTAGATCCGGCCGGCCTTGGTGTCGGGGAAGACCTGCAGGATATTGGCGCGATGATCCTCCGCCTCGATGCCGTTGTCGGCGATGTTGGTCGAGGAGCCGACCGCGACGAACAGCGACTTGCCGTCGGGGCCCGCCAGCACGTTGCGCGCCCAATGTTCGCCACCGCCGGGCAGATCGATGACCTTTTCGGGCTTGGCGTCGATATGCGTCTGACCGGGCGTGAAGGGCACGCGGACCAGCGCATCGGTATCGCCGATGTAGAGATAGCCGCCTATCAGCGCCATGCCGAACGGCGAATTGAGCCCGGAGATAAGCACCGAGCGCTGATCGGCGACGCCATCGTGATTGCTGTCGCGCAAGAGGGTGATGCGGTTGGCGGACGGCACGCCGGCGCCGGCCTTGCTCATGATGCGCCGTTCGAACCAGCCGTAGAGGCCCCCGCCCTTCGACGGCGGCGCATTGGTCTCCGCGACCAGCACGTCGCCATTGGGCAGCACGGTGAGCCAGCGCGGATGATCGAGCCCCTTGGCGAAAGCATCGACGGCCAGCCCCTTGGCCGCGACCGGCCGCTTGCCTGCGGGCCATCCCTCGGCATCGGCGACCACGACGGTCGGGATCAGCTGATTGCGCGGCTTGGTGATGTCCGGGCGCGCGCCGACCACCTGATCGAGCGGCAGCCGCGCCTTGTCCGGCCGCGAGAAATAGAAAATTCCCGCCGCGACGATGATGACGACGATCAGGGCGACGCGGACGATGTGCTTGAGCATGGCGCGATTCTAGGGGGACGGCGCCGCTCGACAAGTCAAAAAAGAAGCGCTGCCGGGCGCGACGCCCGGCAGCGCAGAATGGCGACCCGAAACGATTCAGCGATGGAGATCGAAACGGTCTGCGTTCATCACCTTGGTCCAGGCGGCGATGAAATCGGCGACGAACGTCGCGCTCGCGTCGCTCGCTGCATAGACTTCGGAAATCGCGCGGAGCTGCGAGTTGGAGCCGAACACGAGATCGGTGCGCGTCGCCGTCCACTTTTCCTTTTCGGTGGCGCGATCGGTGCCGACGAATTCCTCGTCGCCCGCCGGATCGCGTTCCTTCCAGGCGGTATGCATATCGAGCAGGTTGACGAAGAAATCATTAGTCAGCTGGCCCGGCCGATCGGTGAACACGCCGTGCTTCGACCCGCCATGATTGGCGCCGAGGATACGCAGGCCGCCGACCAGCACGGTCATTTCCGGTGCGCTGAGGCCGAGGAGCTGCGCGCGATCGACCAGCAATTCCTCGGTCGGCACGCTGAACGGCACCGAGAGATAATTGCGGAAGCCGTCCGCCTTGGGCTCTAGCGGCTCGAAGCTGGCGGCATCGGTAAGCTCGTCCGTGGCGTCGACGCGGCCCGGCGCGAACGGCACCGTGACATCGTGGCCGGCAGCCTTCGCCGCCTGCTCGATGCCGACCGAGCCGCCGAGCACGATCAGATCGGCGATCGAGACCGCGCTCCCTGAATCGCGCTTGATGCCTTCATAGACCTGGAGAACCTTGGCGAGTTCTGCCGGCTCGTTGACCTCCCAATCCTTCTGCGGGGCAAGCCGGATGCGCGCACCATTGGCACCGCCGCGCTTGTCTGAGCCGCGGAAGGTCGACGCCGAGGCCCAGGCGGTCTTGACGAGTTGCGCCACCGACAGCCCCGAATCGGCGATACGCTGCTTGAGCGCGGCGACGTCAGCATCGCTGATCGGTGTGCCCTCGGCCTTTGGCAACGGATCCTGCCAGATCAGATCCTCGGCCGGCACGTCGGGGCCGAGATACCGGATCTTCGGCCCCATGTCGCGATGCGTGAGCTTGAACCAGGCGCGCGCGAAGGCATCGGCGAAAGCCGCGGGATCGTTTCTGAACCGCTCCGAAATCTTGCGATATTCGGGATCGACCTTCATCGCCATGTCGGCGGTGGTCATCATCGTCGGCACATGCTTCGACGGATCGTGCGCGGCCGGCGCCATATCTTCCGGCTTCTGGTTCTTGGGCTGCCATTGCTGCGCCCCCGCCGGGCTGCGGACGAGCTCGTAATCGTAATCGAGCAGCATGTGGAAATAGTTCATCGTCCATTTGATCGGCGTCGGCGTCCATGAGCCCTCCAGGCCGCTGGTGATCGTGTGATCGCCGACGCCCGATTCATGGCCGCTCATCCAGCCGAGCCCCTGCTGCGCGATATCCGCGCCTTCGGGCTCGGCGCCGACCAGGCTGGCGTCGCCGGCGCCATGGCATTTGCCGAAGGTGTGGCCGCCCGCGGTGAGCGCCACCGTTTCCTCGTCGTTCATCGCCATGCGCGCGAAGGTCTCGCGGATGTCGCGGGCCGATTGCGCGGGATCGGGGTTGCCGCCCGGACCTTCGGGATTGACGTAGATGAGGCCCATCTGGATCGCGGCGAGCGGGTTTTCGAGCGCCATTTCCTTATCGGGATCGATGCGCGTCTGGCTGCCTTCGGCGCCGACCCATTCCTCCTCGGTGCCCCAATAGACGTCCTTTTCGGGCTCGAAAATGTCTTCGCGGCCGCCGCCGAAACCGAAGATCGGCCCGCCCATCGATTCGATCGCGACATTGCCGGCAAGGATCATCAGATCCGCCCAGGACAGCGCGCGGCCATATTTCTGCTTGATCGGCCACAGCAGGCGCCGCGCCTTATCGAGATTGGCGTTGTCCGGCCACGAATTGAGCGGCGCGAAACGCTGGTTGCCCGATGACGCGCCACCGCGGCCGTCACCAGTGCGATAAGTGCCGGCGGAATGCCAGGCCATGCGGATGAAGAACGGGCCGTAATGCCCGTAATCGGCGGGCCACCACGGCTGGCTGTCGGTCATCAGCGCGGTGAGATCGCGCTTCACCGCAGCGAGATCGAGCTTCTGGAATTCCGCGGCATAATCGAAATCGTCGCCCATCGGATTGCCGGTGAGGCCATGCTGATGGAGGATGTCGATCGACAGCTGGTTGGGCCACCAGTCGCGATTGGTGCGGCCGAGCAGCGAGCGCGTCGCCGCCTTCTTCATCGGGCATCCGCCCTTCAGCGGATCAGTGGTCGGTGCGTCCATCGTTCGGCTCCTCTCAAAGGTTCGGCCGGAGGCTAACGCGCCTGATGTGATCGCGGAAATAGATTAGTTCGCCGATACTGATCGAGTGAGTGACTTTGGCGGCAAACCCCTATTCCGCCTCGCCGCTATCGTGCTGCGCCGGCGGATGCAGGCGGACGCGCGCGACGCGGCGGGGATCGGCCTCGACCACTTCGAGCTTCCAGCCCGAATCGTGATCGATACACTCGCCGACCTGCGGCACATGGCCGGCCAGCGTCGCGGCGAGCCCGCCGATCGTATCGATATCGTCCTCGGTTTCGGCGAGCCGCGGATCGATCGTCGCGCCGACGTCCTTCAGCTCGGCACGGGCATCGGCTTCCCAGCCACCGCCTTCGATCGGCACGATCAGCGCGGTCGGCGCCTCGTCATGCTCGTCCTCGATATCGCCGACGATCTCCTCGATCAGATCCTCGATCGTGACCAGCCCCTCGGTGCCCGAATATTCGTCGAGGACCACCGCCAGATGGACACGCTTCTGGCGCATGTCGGCGAGCAGATCGAGCGCGCCGCGCGACATCGGCACGTAGAGCGGCTCGCGGATCAGCCGGGCGATGGTCCGCGGCGGCGGCGCCCCGGTCGCCAGGATGTTGAACACGTCCTTGATGTGGATCATCCCGACGATCGCATCGAGATTGTCGCGATAGACCGGCAGGCGGCTGTGCCCCGCCTCGGCGAAGGCTTTGACCAGATCGGCGAAGGAGATGCCTTCCTCGACCGCGATGACATCGGCGCGCGGCACGCCGACGTCGCCGGCATCGCGTTCGCCGAAATGGAGCAGGTTGCGCACCATCTGGCGCTCGAGCGGCGACAGATCGCCCTTCGAATCGGGCGCCGGATCGCCCTCATGCTCGTCGATGACCTCTTCGAGCCGGGCGCGCAGCGTTTCGTCACCCTCCTCGCCGAACAGCAGGGCGCGAAGCCCCCGCCAGATCCCGCCGTTGCCAGCGGGGGTGGTACTCGAATCGTCGGGCATCTCGGTGCGGTTGTTCCCTGTTGTGCAAGAGCGCCATATAGGGGCGGTCCCCCGTCCTGCTCAATCCTCCCGGACGAGATACGGATCGGGCAGGCCGAGATCGGCCATCGCGTCACGCTCGATCGCTTCCATATGATCGGCCTCGACATCGTCGACATGGTCGTATCCCAGCAGATGAAGCGTGCCGTGGACGATCAGGTGCGCGGCATGATCCTCGACCGAAATGCCCTTTTCCGCGGCCTCGCGAACGCAGACGCCATGGGCCAGCACGATATCGCCGAGCAGCACCTCGCCATCGTCCGAATTCTCGCTCACCGTCTCGAGCAGATCGGGCTGGACCATCGGGAACGAAAGCACGTTGGTCGGCTTATCCTTGTCGCGATAGTCGCGATTGAGAACCCGCACCTCGTCGTCGCTGGTCAGGCGCAGCGAAATCTCGATCGCTGCGGCCGCATCGGCCAGCGGTCCATGCGGGGTGCGCGCGAGCGCGGCAAGCGCGGCGCTGCGGGCGAGCGCCGACCAGTCGGTCGCCGCCGGCCACGGGTCTTCGCGAGTCAGTTCGATGGCGATCATGCGTCGCTCCCCTCATAGGCTTCGACGATGCGGCCGACGATCGGGTGGCGGACGACGTCTGCCGCGGAGAAGCGGACCATCGCGATCCCCTCGACGCCTTCGAGCCGCGTGACGGCGTCGGCGAGGCCGGACCCCGTCACCCCGCCGGGCAGATCGACCTGACGGGGATCGCCGCACACCACCATGCGGCTGTTCTGGCCGAACCGTGTCAAGAACATCTTCATCTGCGCCGGCGTGGTGTTCTGCGCCTCGTCGAGAATAACGAACGCATCGGCCAGCGTGCGGCCGCGCATGAAGGCGATCGGGGCGATTTCGATCTCGCCACTCGCGATGCGGCGCTCGACCTGTTCGGGCGGCATGCAATCGTACAGCGCATCATACAGCGGGCGGAGATAGGGATCGACCTTCTCCTTCATATCGCCGGGCAGGAAGCCGAGCCGCTCGCCCGCCTCGACCGCGGGACGCGACAGGATCAGGCGCTGGACGCTGCCGGTCATCAACTGGGCGACGGCTTGGGCCACCGCGAGATAGGTCTTGCCGGTGCCGGCGGGACCGAGCGCGAAGATCATGTCGTTGTTGATGAGATCGCGCATATAGGTCGCCTGCATCGGCGTGCGCGGGACGATCGTCTTCTTGCGCGTGCGGATCATGATCGCCGGTGCGCGATCGCCCGCCTCGGCGCGGACAATGCCGTCGAGCGTGGGCTCGGAAGCCATCGCGATCGAGGCATCGACGAGCCCGGTATCGACCTCCTCCCCGCGCTGGATGCGCTTGTAGAGATCGTTGAGGACATCGCGGGCGAGCGCGACCTGCTCGGCGGTGCCCTCCAACCCGACGCGGTTGCCCCGCGCGGTGATATAGACGCCGAGCCGGTTTTCGAGCGCCACCAGATTCTGGTCATAGTGACCGAACAGGGCGCTGAGCAGCTGCGGGCGATCGAAGGTGACCTCGACGCGGGAGCGGTCACCGGTCTGGGCAGGCACGGGTTTACGGCTCATGCAATCCTTTCGAAGGGCGCGAAGTTGACCAGATTGACGGTATCGAAGGGGTCGATGTCGGTCGTCGAACGGCAGCGGCGGAAGGACGTTCCGCAAAAGGCGGCGAAAGGAGCGACGAGACCCATCCGCCGGCGATTGTGGCAGACGAAGCGCGTGTAGGACAGCGCTTTTCGCGTGGGGTTGGAAAGCTCATCGCAAATCGTTGCCGAGATGCCGCACCTAGAGTTTGATCCACTGCGTGGAAGCGGTACCAGCCCGGTTTCAATCCAACTCCAACGGGAACCGGAAGGCATCGGCGCGCGTATCGGCGTGCCGGCCGCGGCAGCGAACAAGCTTGCTGGTTGCTGACGATCGGATTCCCGGGCCGTTCAGGCGGTCCGGGGCAGGTATCGATGCCATGCCGCCGGGGCGCGATTCGCCCGCGACGGCGGAGAAGGAGACGAAACATGCGTATGCGTATGATGGTGTTGGCAGCGGTTGCCGGTGCGATCGCGTTACCCGGCGTGGCGAGTGCGCAAAGTGCGCGCGAGGTGCGCCACGACCAGCGCGAGGTGCGCAAGGACATCCGCCGCGGCGATTATCGCGAAGCCCGCGAGGATCGCCGGGAGCTGCGCGAGGACTGGCGCGATTATCGCCGCGCCCACCGCCAGGTTTACCACCGCCCCGCCTATCGCGGCCCGCGCGGCTATGTCTATCGACCCGTGGCGGTCGGCCATCGCTTCGCGCCGGCTTATTACGGCCGCCGCTTCTGGGTCGACAATTATGCGACTTATCGTCTGCCGCGCCCCGGCGCCCATCAGCGCTGGATCCGCTACGGCAACGACGTCGTGCTGGTGAACATGCGCACCGGGCGCGTGGTCACCGTCTATAACGGCTTCTTCTGGTAAGGGGCCGCCGCCGATCCGGGTCGCCGCCCGGATCGGCGGCAGATTTGATCGCCGTCGTGGTGCTCCCTCGCCGCCTGTCCTAAGGGAAGGATAACGGCCGGCGATTTGGGGCGCGCGATGGGACCGAGTGGCTTGATGGTAGGCATAGCGGCGGCGACCTTGCTGGTCACGCTGCGGCCCCGGCTGCTGCGATCGCCACGGTGGCGGGCGACGGTTACCCCGCTTGCGTCGATCATCGGCTCGGGATTTCTCGTCGCCGCACCGATCCTGGGCCACGCCGCCGGCGGACTGGCGGTAATCGCAATGGCGGCCCTGTGCGCCGCGGGCTGGCTGTTCGGCTCGGCGATCCGCACCAACATCCGCCTCGCCGAGCCGCTGCTCGCGGCACAGCCGCCGCGCTGGCTGGCGCAGATCGACCGGCTATCCGATCTCGCGCTGCTGCTCTCCTATTTCGTCTCGGTGAGCTATTATCTCAACCTGCTCGCCGATTTCGCGCTGCGCACCGGCCATGTCGGCCTGCCCGATGCCAGCCGGTGGCTGGCGACCGCGATCATCGCCGGGATCGGGCTGACCGGCTTCACCCGCGGCCTGCACTGGCTGGAGGATCTCGAGCTGCCCGCGGTCGGCATCAAGCTCGCGCTGATCGCCGGGCTGACCGGCGCGCTGATCCTGGCCGACGGCACCGCGCTGGCCGGCGGCACGCTGCCCCTGGTCAGCGGCGCGGCGCTGCGCGAATTCGGCAATTGGCGGGTGCTGTTTGGCCTGATCGTGCTGGTGCAGGGCTTCGAAACCTCGCGCTACCTCGGCGACGATTACGATGCGGCGTTGCGCATCAAGACGATGCGCATGGCGCAGATCCTCTCCACCCTGATCTATCTCGCCTTTGTCGGGCTGGCGACGCCATATCTCGGGGCCACCGAGCTGCGCCCCGAAAGCGCGACCGAAGTGATCGACCTGCTGGCGCCGCTCGGCTGGGCCGTGGCGCCGCTGATCATCGTCGCCGCGCTCGCTTCGCAATTTTCCGCCGGCGTCGCGGACATGAGCGGGGCCGGCGGGCTGACATCGGAAAGCACCGGCCGCCGCATCGCCCCGCGCATCGGCTATCTGATCACTGCGCTGGTGGCGATCACGATCACCTGGACGGCCGACATCTTCGAGATCATCGTCCTCGCTTCCAAGGCGTTCGTGATCTATTATGGCCTGCAGTCGCTGACCGCCGCGCGGCTGAGCTGGCAGCATGGGTGGCGGTGGCGCGCGGTGATCTACAGCGGCGGCGTGGCACTGGCGATCGCCGCTGTGGTGCTGGGCGTTTCGGCGGGCGCCGGATAGGGCGAATCGCCATTCAGTTCTGGCTGATCGACTTGGGGCGGGACCGGAACGCTAGGCCGCGGTGCGCAGCCGGGCGACGCCGCCGAGCGAATTGGGGCCGGCCTGGACGATTTCTACCGCGATCAGATCGCCGATCGCGGCATCGCTATCGAGATGGACCGATTGCAGCCAGGGCGACTTGCCGAGCATCTGGCCGGGATGGCGGCCGGCGCGCTCGATCAGCACCGCGCAGGTCTTGCCGACGCTGGCCGCGTTGAACGCCGCCTGATCGCGATTGAGCGCGGCCTGCAGGCGCTGGAGGCGCTCGTCCATGACATGCGGCTCGATCTGGCCGGGCATCGTCGCGGCGGGCGTGCCGGGGCGCGGGCTGTATTTGAAACTGAACGCCTGGGCGTAGCCGACCTCGTCGACGAGGCTGAGCGTCTCTTCGAACTCGGTATCGGTTTCGCCCGGAAATCCGACGATGAAATCGCCCGATAGCGCGATATCGGGCCGCGCGGCGCGGACGCGATCGAGGATGCGCAGATACGACGAGCGGCTATGGCTGCGGTTCATCGCCTTGAGCACGCGATCATTGCCCGATTGCACCGGCAGGTGGAGGAACGGCATCAGCGATTCGACATCCGCGTGCGCGTCGATCAGGCCTTGCGTCATGTCGTTGGGATGGCTGGTCGTGTAGCGGATCCGCGCGAGGCCGGGGATGCGATCGAGCGCGCGGATCAGGTGATCGAGCCCGCCGTCTTCATCCGCCCAGGCGTTGACGTTCTGGCCGAGCAGCGTGATCTCGCGCGCGCCGGCATCGACCAGCGCCTTCGCCTCGTCGACGATCGCGGCAAACGGCCGGCTGACCTCGGCACCACGGGTATAGGGCACGACACAATAGGTACAGAACTTGTCGCAGCCCTCCTGCACGGTGAGGAATGCCGACGGGCCGACCTTGCGGCGCGCGGGTAGCACGCCGAATTTCGAAGCGACCGGCATATCGGTATCGAGCGCGGGCTTGCCTGCGGCGGCATCGGCAACGAGCTGCGGCAGGTTGTGATAGGCCTGCGGGCCGACGACGACATCGACCTTGGCGCGGCGCACGATCTCCTCGCCCTCGGCCTGGGCGACGCAGCCGGCGATCGCGATCATCGGCTGGCTGCCGTCCTCCCGCTTGCGCAGCCGGCCGATATCCGAATAGACCTTCTCGGTCGCCTTTTCGCGGATATGGCAGGTGTTGAGCACGACGAGATCGGCCTCCGCCGCGTCGGCGGGCGCGAGGCCCTGCTCGGCCATCAGTTCGGCCATGCGCTCACCATCATAGACGTTCATCTGGCAGCCGAACGACTTGACGGCGAAGGTCTTGGGCGCGGATTTCATGATGGCGCGCGCTATAGCGGGATCGTCTGCGGGCGTCGAGCCGCTGCCTAGCGCAATAGGCGGTTGAGCAAGGCGACGAGCTCAGCCTCGCGGCTCACATCGGCCTTGCGGAACAGGCTCTTGATCTGGGCATTGACCGTGCCGAGCGTGCTGCCGCGCGCACTGGCAATCGTCTCGCGATCGATCCCCTCGGCCAGCGAGACGGCCACCGCGGCTTCGGCCGGGGTGAGGCCGAGCAGGGCGGAGAGCTCGCGCTCGGCGGCGGGGCCGAGAGGGGCGGGTGCGCGCACCGCGACCAGCAAGCGCGGCGCGAAACCGAAGCTGAACTCGGTAACCGGCAACGCATAGACCTCGCACCGAAGATCGCGATCGAGCGGATCATCGTCGAGCCAGAGGCGGCCGACCATGCCGGGGGCGGACGCGGCCAGCCCCGCGCGAACCGTCGCTTGCAGCCGATCATCGACGCCGCGCCGGCACGCGCGCAGGCGGCGGTCGCGAATCGTGAGACGGTCGCCGGCCAGCGCCAGGGCTTCGGCGGGGCCGGTCGTCGCGCAGATGCGGCCCGAGGCATCGAGCAGGAAGCTGGCCGAGGCCATCGCCTCGAACGATCCGACCAGCAGCAGCGCGCCCTGATGTTCGAGCGCGATCTGCATCCGCGCCGCGGCCAGCGCCAGCGGGGCCGCCGCGGCGAAGGCGTCGCGATCAGCCTCGCTGCTCCGGCCGTCTGTGCGATTGCGCAAGGCGGCGAGGCCCAGCAACCGCCCGGGCTGTTCGATCAATACCGTCTGGCAGCCGAACGGAATATCGGCATCCGCGACGAAATCGTCGTAGAAATCGCTGCGGCAGAGCGTTCGCGCGGCGTCATAATCACGCTCGCTGACGATCTCCATCGGACCGCGCGACGCGCCGATGCGCCAATTGTCGCTCGAATAGCTTTCCTGGCGTTCGTCGAATTCGCGATGACGATCGAAATCGTAATCGGTGATGTGATTGAACGGCACGGGCTGCTGGCCGCCGACCGCGATCAGCTGGCCATGCGCCGCGCCGGCATGCGCGGCCATCAGACGCAATGCCCGGTCCCAACCGCCCGGATCGAGCGGCGCTGCCATGAATGCCTGAGCCAACGTGGATAGGTGCGACTCGACCACATCCCTTCCCCCCGAAAGGTATGAGCGCGCCGACGCTAGGATGCTTCGATCGGGCGATCAATAACTTGGATCAGCCAGCCGCTCATCGAGCCGGGCGCGGATTTCGCGATGCGCGGCCGCGGCGATGCCCTTGCGACCGGGATGATCGGCGGGATCGAACGGCGCGAGGAAATCGACCGTCACCTCGAAACTGCCGCGATGCCCGAGAATCTTGAGCGCGTTTTCCTGCCCCGGCTCGTCGCCGACCCAGGCGACCAGAGGGCCGGCCGCGCCGTAATCGAGCAGGATCGGCTGCACCATCACGCCGGGCGGCGGCGGCTCGAGCGCGGCGAGCAGCGAGCCCTTGAACGGCAGCAGCTCGTCATGCCCGCTGGTCGTGCCTTCGGGAAAGATCGTCACCGCCCAGCCCTGCCGGATTGCTGCGCCGAGTTCGGCGATCTGCGCCGCGATACCCATGCGGTCGGTGCGCGCGACGAAGATGGTGCGGTTGAGCGTGGCCAGCCAGCCGACCACCGGCGCGGCGCGCAGCTCGGCCTTGGCGACGAACGCGCTGCCGGTGGCCCCGGCAATGACCAGAATATCGAGCCAGCTCCGGTGATTCGAGAGATAGATGACGTTGCGCTTGAGCGGCGTGCCGGTGGTGCGCACGCGCGCGCCGCAGATTCGTGCGGCGCTGCCGAGGAACAGACGCGGCCAGGGCGAAGGAAGTCGGAACAGCCGCCACAAACCGTGCAGCGGTACACAGACGAGCAGCGCGCCGATCAGCCCGGCGACGCGGACGAGGGCGCGCGGCGTGGCGAGCCGATCAGCTCTTGCGATCGAGCGAGACGCCATAAAGCTCCATGCGATGATCGACGAGGCGGAAGCCCAGCTTCTCGGCGATCTGCTTCTGGAGCTGCTCGAGCTCGGGATCGACGAATTCGAGCACCTTGCCGGTCTCGACGTCGATCAGGTGATCGTGATGCGATTCGGGCGCGGGCTCGTAACGCGAGCGGCCGTCGCCGAAATCGTGGCGATCGAGGATGCCGGCCTCCTCGAACAGGCGCACGGTGCGATAGACGGTGGCGATCGAGATACCCGGATCGATCGCCGAGGCACGCTCATAGACCTTCTCGACATCGGGATGATCCTCGGCATCGGACAGGACGCGCGCGATCACCCGGCGCTGCTCGGTGATGCGCAGGCCCTTTTCGTGGCACAATGCTTCCAGATCAATCTTGCGCGCCATCGTCTCCGCTTGCGTCGAAATTACCCCGTTGCGCGCGAATGTAGTCGCAGCGGCCGCGCGAGGAAAGGGCAACCGACTCGCAAGGCGGAGATGGCGATCAACCCTAGCCGCTGCGGCCGAGCAGGACGCGGGCCTGGCCGGCGATCTGGGCGAGCATCGCGGCACTCGGCGCGGGCGCCTGGCGGGCGCGGGCGACGAGGCGGTTGAACTGTGCCACGCGCGGCCCGTTGGCCTCGATCCAGCGATCGACCATCGCCTGCGGGTCGCCTTCGCTGCGCGCGAGGAATTCGAGCCGGAGCTGCTGGAAATCGCGCGCCAGCCCGGCGATCAACAGACGCTCCCACGGATCGCTCGAGCCGATCCGCGCGGCGTTGGATTGCGCCCAATCGAGCCCGAGCGCGGCGCCGAGCCGCGTGAAGGCGCGGGTCAGCACTGCTTCGTCGAGCTTCAGCCGCTGGCCGAGATCGGCAAGGCCGACGGCGCCGTCGAGCTCGAACAAGCGAACGACCTTGGCCACCAGCTTCCTGGGAGCGCCGGCGGTGATGAGCTGATCGGCGATGCGCGCCGAATGCGCGCGTGCCTCGTCGAGCAACAGATCCTTCGCTTGCTGGCCGAGTTGATCGATGCCGGGCTTGAGCAGATCGATCGCCGCGCCGGGGCCGGTGCCGGGCGCGCAGACGCGCAGCAGATCGGCGATCTGCGAGCGCGTCGCCACCGCGACCTCGTCGAACAAGGCGAGGCGCGCGGCTTCCGGCATGTCGGCGCTCTCGATCTCGGCCCACAGCGCCGGCAGATCGAACAACCGCTCGGCGACGACGAACATCGCCGCGATGTCGGCGAGCGACGCGCCTTCCTCCTCGGCGAGCTCGAGCGGATGGAGCACGCCCATGCGATTGACGATACGGTTGGCGAGCTTGGTCGCGACGATCTCGTTGCGCAGGCGATGCTCGTCGATCGCGGTGGCAAATTGCGCCCGCATCGCCGCCGGGAAAGCAGCATGGAGATCGCCGACCAGCTCGGCCGCGCGACCGAGACCGTGATTTTCGATTGCATCCTGCAGCGCGAGCTTGGCAGTCGCCAGCAACACCGCGAGCTCGGGACGTGTGAGGCCCCGGCCCTCCTGGTCGCGGCGCAGCAGATCGTCGTTGGTGGCAAGGCCCTCGACCGCGCGATCGAGGCGGCCGGCAGTTTCGAAAATCTCGATCACGCGGACATAGGATGGCAGCGACCGCGCGCCCTCATTCTCCATGATCGACAGCGCCAGCGTCTGCAGGCGATTGTCCTCCAGCACTAGCTTGGAGACATCGTCGGTCATCGCCGCGAGCAGCGTGTTGCGATCGTCGAACGATAGCCGCCCTTCGATCACCTCGCGGTTCAAGGCGATCTTGATATTGACCTCGTTGTCCGAGCAATCGACGCCCGCCGAATTGTCGATGAAATCGGTGTTGATGCGCCCGCCGCCGGCGGCAAACGCGATGCGGCCCGCCTGCGTCACGCCGAGATTGGCGCCCTCACCGATCGCCACCGCGCGAAGCTGCTCGGCATTGACGCGCAGGCGATCGTTGACCGGATCGCCAACGTCGATGTGGTTTTCCGACGCCGCTTTCACATAAGTGCCGATGCCGCCGAACCAGATCAGATCGACCGGCGCCTTGAGAATCGCCGAGATCAGCGCGGCGGGCTCGAGCTCGGTCGCCTCGATATCGAGCGCGGCGCGGATTTCCTTCGAAAGCTTGATCGTCTTGTCGGCGCGCGAGAAGACGCCGCCGCCCTTCGAGATCAGCTTCTTGTCATAATCTTCCCAGCTCGACCGAGCGAGGCCGAACATCCGCTTGCGTTCTTTCCAGCTTTTGGCCGGATCGGGATCGGGATCGAGGAAGATGTGACGATGATCGAACGCTGCCTTGAGGCGGATCGCCTTCGATAGCAGCATGCCGTTGCCGAACACGTCCCCCGACATGTCGCCACAGCCGACCACGTCGATCGACTGCGTCTGCACGTCCACCCCGCGCTCGGCGAAATGGCGCTGGACCGAGACCCACGCGCCCTTGGCGGTGATGCCCATCGCCTTGTGGTCATAGCCGTGGCTGCCGCCGCTGGCGAAAGCATCGCCCAGCCAATAGTCGCGTTCGATCGCGAGTGCATTAGCGACGTCGGAGAAGGTCGCGGTGCCCTTGTCGGCAGCGACGACGAAATAGGGGTCATCGCCATCGTGGATGACGACCTTGGCCGGATGGACGACCTTGCCTTGGACGATATTGTCGGTGAGCGACAGCAAAGCGCGGATGAACACGCGGTAGCTTTCGGTGCCCTCGGCGAACCAGGCGTCGCGATCATCGAGCGGCGAGGGAAGCTGCTTGGGATAGAAGCCGCCCTTGGCACCGGTCGGCACGATCACCGCGTTCTTGACGCGCTGCGCCTTCATCAGCCCGAGGATTTCGGTGCGGAAATCGTCGCGCCGATCGGACCAGCGCAGGCCGCCGCGCGCGACCGGGCCAGCGCGTAGGTGGATGCCCTCGACACGCGGCGAATAGACCCAGATCTCGCGCCACGGCACCGGCGCGGGGAGGCCGGGAATCTTGTGGCTGTCGATCTTGAACGCCAGCGCCTCACTGGCGGCAGGCGCGAAGGCGTTGGTGCGCAGGATCGCGGCGATGACATTGCGATAGGCGCGCAGGATGCGATCGTCGTCGATCGCCGAAACCGCATCGAGACCGCGATCGATCGCCTTGCGCGCGGCCTCGACCGCCGCCTCTCGGTTCTTCTGCGCGGGATCGTGCGCGGCATCGAACCGGGCAATCAACGCCTTGGTGACCTGCGGCGCGCGGCGCAACGCATCGACCACGGTGGCGAGGCCGTAGCTCACCCCGGCCTGGCGCAGATAGCGGAACCAGGCGCGCAGCAGCACCACCGCGCGAGGGCTGAGGCCGACGTCGACGATCAGGCGGTTGAACGCATCGTTTTCAGCCGCGTTCTCAAGCACCGCGGCGATCGCGCCTTCGAGCACCGGCTGATCCGAATCGCACAGCGATTCGTCATTCGCGGAAATCAGGAAATCGTGGATGAAGCCGTGATCGTCGCCAGCGAGCTCGGTCGGCACTTCCTCGATCACGCGAAAGCCGAAATTCTCCAGCACCGGCACCGCGTCGCTGAGCGCGATCGGCCCGCCGTTGCGATAGATTTTGAGGCGCGGCGTGCCGCGGTCGCAGCGATAAAGCCGCACCTGGCGATCATCAGCGCTCGACAGCGCGGCGAGGCGCAGGACGTCGCAGGCCGCTTCCTCGGCATCGTTGGCGGTGCGGTATCCGGTCGGGAACAGATCGGCGTGGCGCAGCGCCAGGCGCGCGGCGCGCGCCGGCTCGACATGCTCGCCGAGCGCTGCCTCGACCGCCGGATGCCAGCCGCGCAGCATGCGTTCGAGCCGCTGATCGAGCGCCGCGCCATCGGGCATGCGCGTCTCGCCACGCAGATCGAGCGTGTAGCGGATCAGCGCGACGACGCCGTCCTCCATCGCGATCGACCAGCTCAGCAGGTCGGCGTTCGACGCATCCGACAGCATGTTGCCAATCGCGATCCGGCGCGCGGTGGTGAGGTCGTCACGCGGCAACCAGACGAACGCGAAGAGATGGCGCCCGAGCACCGAGCGGACGATCACCAGCTTGGGCCGCGGGCGATCGGCGAGGCTCATCGCGGTGAGCGCCAGCGCCTCGAGCTGTTCGGGCTGGAACGCGGTGACGAGATCGTGCGGCAGCGCGGTGAGCGCGTGGGTCAGCGCCTTGCCGGTATGCCCCTTGGGATCGAAGCCAAACTTCGCCTCGAGCTGGGCGAGCCGCGCGCGCAGCACCGGCACGTCCTGCGGCGGCGCGGCCAGCGCGGCGCTGGTCCACAGGCCGGCATGGATGGAAAGGCCGGCGACCTTGCCGCGCTGATCGAGCACCGGCGCGAGCACGAGATCGAGCGGCACGCTGCGATGCACGGTCGAAATCAGGTTCGATTTGAGCAGCAGCGGCGCGTCACCGCCCTTTTCGAACCAGGCGATCGCACGTTCGCGCGACGCCGCCGCGAGCATCGGCGTCTCCCGCTGGTTGCGCGCGATGCCCAGCGAATCGCCGATGCTGCCGTCGCGCATCCACAGTTCGTGGCCGAGCAGGGTGAAGTTGCGATCGAGGAACCAGTGCAGCAGCGCGGCGCCCTCGAACCCCTGCTCGGTCTTGCCGAGCTGGATCGCGTCGCTTTCCATCGCGCGCTCGAGCTTGCGCCAGTCCTCCACCGCGGCGCGGACATCGGCGAGGTTACGTTCGATCGCCTCGGCCAGATCGCGGCGTTCCCTGGCATCGACGCGATCGAGCTCGATATAGATCATCGATTCGGCCGAGTCGCGACCGCCACCAACCGTCTCGATCCGTCCCGCCTCGTCGCGCGTCACGCACATCACCGGGTGGATGATGCGTTCGATCGCGATGCCGTGCGCGCCGATCGTCGCGGCGATCGAATCGACCAGGAACGGCATGTCGTCGTTGATGATCGCCAGCCGCATCCGCCGCCGGCCCTCGTCGGCGCCGGGCAGCGTTTCGATCGCGACGTTGGGAGAGGCCGGCTTGCGGGTTTCGGCGACGCCGGCGATGAACGCCGCCGCCGCTGCGCGTTCGGCCTTGCCGAAGCCTTGCAATTCACCGGGAAGCGCGCCGTCGACGAGCCGGTCAGCCAGCTCGGTCGACAAGGATTTGAGCGTTTTGGTCGACATGAGCGCCGCTATGCGCCTGTGCCGAATCCTTCTCAAGAGCCGCGCGCACTACGCCCGAAAGCTGCGCGGGCACGGGCGTCGGCCGACGCTTTGTTGCGCGGAAAAACGGTTGCCGCGAAACGAACGCGCGCTCAGGCCGCGGCGGCGCGAATCGCTCGCTCGACGAGGCCGGCCTCGCCATCGATGCTGGCGACGATATCGAGCGTGCCGGCCCCGGTGGCGCGGGCCAACAGCGTCACGTAATCGCCCGCCGCAACCTTCGTCTCGATCGCGACGCTGGCCAGCGCCGGCCGCGCGTCGAGCATTGCGCGGGCCCGCGCCGCCTTGCCCGGCGCCCTGGCCGGGCGGCGCGCCTCGCGGGCGGCCTTGACGATGCCCTTGATGCCGCCCTCGGCGCGTTCGAGGAAGGCGACCAGGCCACCATGATCGACGCCTTGGCGGCGCGCCTCGGCCAGCACGGTGGCGAATTCGGTGAGCCGCGTCTTGTCGTAATCAGCGCCGAACACGAGCTTGACGACCGGCGTCATCGGCGCGCGCGCCTGCGCGGAAATCCCTGCTTCGACGAGCAACGCGGCATAGCCCTCGGCATCGCCTTCGGCGGCAAGCGCGAAATCATGGGCGCGGCCGAGTGCGCGATACAGCGCTGCGCGGCTGCGCGTATCCGCGGCGCGGGCCGCAGCCGCGGTCTGGCGCGCGAGCATCAGCCGATCAGCAAGCGAAGCGGCCGGCGGCAGCGCTTCTTCCTCGATCACCATATCGGTATCATCGAGCGTCGAGCCCGGGCCATCGGCCCAGACCGGCGCGGTGGGCACCGGACGCGGCGGCGCGTCGCGCACCGCATCGTCGATCTCGGCGTCGAGCTTCGCCTGGGTCTCGGCGTCGACCTGTTCCTTCCAGTTGATCACGCCATAGATGAAGTCGATCGCCTCGCCGTCCGACGAGAAGGGCATCAGGATGCCGCGATATAGCGTGTTGTTGCCGCGCGCGCCGACGAACTCGGCCTCGAAGCCGATCGGGGCGCGGTTGGCGATGATCTGCAGATAGTGATCGGTCAGCCGCGACAGCAGCGAACGGCTCGGCACGTCGGCGATCGAGGCGATCGTCGCGTCGAGGCCGCATTCCTCGCGCAGCGCGCGGCCGAGGAACTGGATGCGCGGATTATCGAGCCCGCGAGTGAAATCGAGCAGCACGCTGTTGGGGCCGAAATCGGCGATGCGATCGGGATCGAGATCCTCGATCGACGGATAGGCACGGCCGCCGAGCAGCGACACCCAATGATTATAGGCGCGCACGTGCATGCGCCGCTCATCGGTGCCGATCGCGGGCGAATCGTGGCCGGCGTCGGAATGATGCTCCTCGTCGGCCGGATCGATTTCGTCGCGATCCACATCCTCGTCGAAGCCGCGCGCGGTATCCATACGCTGTCCCCAGGGTCCTTCACCATCCGTGTCTGCCCGGTTGTGCGCCCGATGTGGTAAACTTTGCGTAAAGCCTGGCCGCCATGCTTGCCGCTTGTCAGCACGCCCGCGACCTGATAACCGCGCGGCCTTCCAGCGGGGCCATACCGCCCCGAGCGCCGCTTTAGCTCAGCTGGTAGAGCATCGCATTCGTAATGCGGGGGTCACAGGTTCGAATCCTGTAAGCGGCACCAGCACACAACGAGAACATGGCTGGAAAACCGCAGAATTCTGCGGTATATTGGACCTTGCGCGGTCCCATATTTTCTCATTATGTTCCGCCGTGGCCCACTCAAAAGGGGCCACAAAACATGGGGCCACGAACGCTTCAGGAGGCGTGGCCCCATGCTTACCGTGGTCCAGATTCGAGCACTTCAGCCGGCCGCTCGGCCATTCAAGGTTTTCGATTCGGATGGGCTTTATCTGCTCGTCCAGCCCAGCGGCGCACTCCTTTGGCGATTTCGCTATCGATGCTGCGGCATTGAGCGCAAATTATCGCTCGGAAGCTTTCCCGACGTATCCCTGCGGGACGCCCGCCGTGCGCGGGACTTGGCCAAGGCCGAACTGGATGACGGCATCGATCCCGTCGAAGAGAAGCGACAGAAGCGTCTTCAAGCAGAACTAGCGGCCAAGACCACCTTCGAGCTGGTCGCCACCGAATACATCGAGAAAATGGAACGGGAGGGGAAAGCGCCCGCTACCATCAAGAAGGCCCGCTGGTTCCTGGAGCTGCTCGAGGGCATCGCCCACCGACCGATAGCGGCGATCACACCGCATGAGCTGTTGGACGTCCTCAAGCGCGTCGAACGTCGCGGGCACCATGAAACAGCCGTACGGCTGCGATCCTTCGCGGGACGGATCTTCCGCTATGGCTTTGCAACGCTTCGCACCGAGAAGAACCCCGCCGACATTCTTCGAGGCGCGCTGACCGTTCCCCGCGTGAAGCACCACGCTGCTATCGTTGAGCCGAAGAAGGTCGGCGAACTGCTACGGGCGATCGAGGACTACAAGGGCCGGCCTGAAACGCTCTATGCTCTCCGGATCGCGCCGCATGTGTTCCTACGACCGGGCGAATTGCGGCAAGCGCAGTGGAGCGAGATCGACTTCGCCGAAAAGGTCTGGCGAGTGCCTGCGGAGCGTATGAAAATGAAGCAGCCTCATGCGGTGCCGCTCTCCAGGCAGGTGCTGTACCTGCTTCAGGATCTGCGCTCGCTGGCACGGTCGAGCGATTTCCTGTTTCCGGCCTTGCATACCACGCGACGCCCGATCTCCGACAACACCTTGAACGTTGCGCTACGGCGCTTGGGCTTCGAACATGACGAGATGACCAGCCACGGCTTCCGGGCCATGGCGAGTACGCTGCTCAACGAATCGGGGTTGTGGCATCCCGATGCGATCGAACGAGCCTTGGCGCATGGCGAAAAGGATCGCGTACGCGCTGCCTATCACCGAGGTGCTCACTGGGACGAGCGCGTTCGCATGGCGCAATGGTGGTCCGATTACCTCGATCAGCTGCGCGTCGGCGGCACGGTGATCAAAGCGAAGTTTAGGAGGCGTGGATAGGCAGGAATTGGGCCGTATCCTGCCCGGCAGGTTTTGATGCGGGACGACGGACACCTGCCGTTGTTACGACCAGCTTGCGCCGGCAAGCTGCTGTAAGATAGCTAGAAGAATGTGCCCCGCTCAAATAGATCGATAAATTCGAGCAATTATTATTAATATCACGCGAGACAGTGTCATATGTAATCCAATTAATCAGATTTGATATTTTTTTCCTGATGGTCTTTATTTGATTTTAGCGAGGCAAGTGCGAATAGTTCTTCAGATGAAACGAACATGAAATATGTTATGCTTATTTCGTCACCAAAATGTCATCAACATTACGCGGATGTAACTTACCGCGCCCCTCGCTCGGCAATCGGCCAGCACAGAGGGGTTTTCTCAAATGTCTGCTCATTCAAGTTTTTCGGGTCGCGCCGGTCTGCTCGGCAGCACGGCTCTTTTGATGGTGTGCGCGCTTCCCGCGCACGCCCAGTCGACCGCTACGACGTCCGCGACCGTCCAGTCGGCGGCCGCGCAACAGACTGCTGACACGACACAGGACAGCGGCCAGCTCAAGGACATCATAGTCACCGCGACCAAGCGCGCGACCGATCTGCAGAAGACGCCGATTTCAATTAGCGTGATCGATCCGCAGATGATCAAGAACGATCATATCCAGAACCTGATCGATCTCGCCGATGGCACAGTGCCCAGCTTGCGCATCGCAACGTTCGAGGCCCGGCAGTCGGCGCTGACCGTCGGCATCCGTGGCATGGTGCCGTTCGACCAGAACCAGACCGCGCGCGATACGCCGGTCGGGGTTTACATTGACGGCGTTTATCTCGGCCGGTCGCAGGGGTTGAACACCGCGCTGTTCGACGTCGAGCGAATCGAAGTTCTCAAAGGTCCGCAGGGAACGCTGTTCGGCCGCAATACGGAGGGTGGCGCGCTCAGCATCGTCACGGCGGGCCCGACCGGCAAGTTCGGCGGCCGGCTCAGCGGAGGCATCGGCAATTACGGTAGCTACACCTCGCAGCTGCATCTCAACCTGCCCGAATTTGCGAATATCGCATTTAAATTCGATGGCTTGGTCGAGCACCAGAATCCGACCGTGAAGGATCCGCTGTCGGGCCAGACTGGCTGGAACTATCACAATGACGTGGGCGGCCGGGTCTCGGCCAAATGGTCGCCGTTCGACGGTCTATCGGCTACCGTTTCCTACGATCAGGCGAAGGACGAAAACACTCCAAACTTCAGCCAACTGATCACATACAATCCGCTTGGCAAGACGGTCGGTCAATACGATCCGGTGACGAACCTGCTCGTTGCGCCTGGCAGCCCTGCCGGCACGACAACCGCCTGCAAGACCTGCATCGCGCCGCTGTCGCCGCTGATCACGCCAACCGGCGACAACCGTCTGGCTAGCGCGCAGGTAGGCGTTCCACAGCAGCCGAGCGTCGATCGCACCCACGGTCTGTCTGCGCACATCGACTATGACCTGACCCACAATCTGCAGTTCCGGTCGATTACCGCCTGGCGCGGGGTCGACACCGCGCAGTGGGACAATTCGGGAGGTCCCGCGCGCACGATCTTTGCGCCGAACGCGCTGTTCAGCAGGTACAGCCTGTCGAACCTTCACCAGCGGCAGTTCAGCCAGGAATTCCAGCTGGTCGGTAGCCTGCCGAAGCTCGATTATGTCGTCGGGCTATATTACTTCACCGAAGAGGCGCGCGAACTGGCGGCAACGCCTGCGTCTAACCAGTGGAACGCGGACGGCACCAGCTACACGATTCTGTCGGAATATGCGACGGCGCCCATTACATCGAAAAATCAGGGCTGGGATTATCCCGGTTCCTGGTTCGTCCAGCGCGACAGCCAGGCAAACGCCCACAGCTACGCCGTGTTCGGTCAGGCAACGTGGTCGCCACTGCCGCAAATCCACATCACCGCCGGCGGTCGTTATACCAAGGACAAGCGTCGTGGCTCGTTGACGACCGTTTCTGGCGTCGCGACCCCTTGGACCTTCCGTTACAATAACGGCCGCTTCGACCCGATGGTCACGCTGGCCTGGACCCCGACCGACACGCTCAATTTCTATGCCAAATACTCGACCGGCTACCGTGCCGGCGGCGCGAACGATCGATCGGCAACATTCCTCGCGTTCGGGCCCGAAGCTGTCAAAGCCTATGAAGTCGGCGCCAAGACCGAATTTCTCGATCGTCGCGTGCGGTTGAACCTTGCCGGCTATATCATGAACCGGACGGGGACGCAGACGGACTTCGACAATGTCGATACCAATCCCTTCCTGCCGGGCACGACCATCCCGAACCCGACGTTCAACCTCCACACCGAAAATACCGCTAATGCGCCTGGCGTGTCGAAAATCCGTGGTGTCGAGGCCGATCTGACGGTGAAGCCGACCGATAATCTAACGCTCGGCGCGTCCTACGCCTATACCTACACGCATGTCCCGCCTACGCCGAACCCCAACCTCGGCGGCGTCCTTTACCAAGTCTACGTCGTGTATACGCCGACGAATGCGGCATCGGGCTACATCGACTACAGCTTGCCGTTGACCGCCAACCGGGTGCGTCTCACCGCTCACATCGACGCCAATTATGCTGATCCGCAGTACAGCTTCCAGAACGAACCCACGCGGACCGACAGCAGCTTCGTAGTGAACGGTCGCCTGGCAATCGCTGATATCCCGCTCAACGAGTCAGGCACCAAGCTCACCGTCGATGTGTGGAGCCGAAACCTGTTCAACACCACCTACATTTATCGCCGTTCTGCGGCCAACGATGCGGTGCTAGGCGATTATGGCAACTTCAATCCGCCGCGCACCTTCGGTATCGAGGGCACGCTGAACTTCTGAACCTGACACCCTGCGAGCGGCGCAGACCATCGGTCCGCGCCGCTCGCTTCTTTTCATGCGGCGGCAGACTGGATGACGACGCGTAAACCCGGGTCGGCATCCTCGAGCATCATCACCGCCTGATGAAGGCGCGCGATCGACGCGACAAGCGCGAGTCCAAGTCCATGGCCGGCGCCATTCTGATGAGGATCGATCCGTCCGAACCGGCGCATCGCGATATCGCGCACGGCGCTGTTGATCCCAGGGCCATCGTCCTCGACGACCAGCCGAACGCCTTGTGCGCTGGTCGTCACGCCGACCGAGATGCTAGTTCCTCGGGGCGTATGGCGCAGCGCATTCTCGACGAGATTGAGGGTCATCTGCACCAGCAGTTGCCGATCGCCACGCATGGCTGCCGGTTCGCATCGCGCCATTGCCAACCCGTGCCCGCTGTCCTCGGCAATCGGCGTCAACGTCTCGACGACTTCGCCAACCAGCGACCCGAGGTCGAGATCGACAAACCCTGCTCGTCGCTGCCCGCTATCGATTTCCGCGATGCGCAGCATGGCGGCAGACATCGCGAGCAACCCGTCGGCCTCGGCCAGCGCCAGCTCGATCTCATCGCGAATATCAGCTGCCGACGGCTTCTTGACGATGGCGGCTAACAGTCCGCGTAATCGTGCCAACGGCGTGCGGAGCTCGTGCGACAGATCATTGGTGACGTTGCGAATCTCCGCCATCAACTCGCCGATCCGATCGAGCATCCGGTTGAAGGCTGCGGCCTGGTGATCGAAGGCATCGTGTGATCCGATCGTCGGCACGCGACGGCTCAGATCGCCATCGATGATCGCATCGACAGTCTGGCGCATCGCAAAAATTCGTCTCGCGACCAGCGTTCGAAACAATAGCAGACCGGCGATGACCACAGCGATGATCGTGCCGAACACAACGACGTAGCTGCGCGCACGAGCGGCCGAATAATTGTCGATCGGCTCAGTCTCGATGATCACGATCAGTCGCAGGCCACCCGGGAGCACTCTCGTAAACGCGCGTCCGTGCGTCAGGCCGAGAATGTCGTCAGCCGCCGACAACCGCGAAAAGCCGGCGGGCAGCAGTCTGGCGAAGCTGATGTTCCCAGCAATCTCGCGCCCGTGCCGATCGATCAGCACCATGCCGAGATCGCCTGTGTCGCGATTATTGGATAGATCGTCGATCCGCGCTGAAATCGTCTTCGGGTCTGCGGTCGCGCCGTCAGGTGAAATCGATTCACTTACGTCTACGGCTCTCTCCTCCGCTAGCCGCACGACGGCGTGCTGTGTCGTCAGAAAGAGCATGACGCCACCCAAAGTGGTGACAGCCAGGAACAGCAAAATGAACGTGATCGTCAGCGATTGCAGCGATCGCGTGAACACCCTCAATCCGCTTTCAGCATGTAGCCGACGCCGCGTGCCGTCACGATCAGATCGTCGTCGCCGAACTGCGTCATCTTCACCCGCAACCGACGGACATACGCGTCGACGATGTTGGTCGTCGGTTCGAAATCATATTGCCAAACCTGTTCGATCAGCATCGGCCGGGTCATCACGGCCCCCGCATTTCGTGCCAGCACCAGCAACAGCTTGAACTCTGTGCGCGGCAGATCGAGATCTCGATCATGTCGCCACGCCCGAAACTTGGTCGGACTGATCACGATATCCCCGACCCGCACGGTGTCAGACGCGCCAGCGGGGAAGCGACGTGCCCGGATCAGCGCCTGCAGGCGTGCCTCGATCTCGGCGGGATCGGCGGGTTTGACGACATAATCGTCTGCGCCGGCTGTCAGCCCCTCCACCTTGTCCATCGTCTGGCCCAGGGCGGTGAGCATCAGCGTCGGCATCGTGATGCCCTGCTTACGCAGCGCCTCGATCACGACCATCCCGTCAAGCCGCGGCAACATACGATCGAGAATGATCGCGTCGAATGGATTGGCTGACAGCATCGCCATTGCCGCCTGGCCATCGCCTGCGACCGTAACCGTGTTCCCAAATTCCGAGAGTTGCGTCGCCAGCAAGTCAGCGAGAGCGGCGTCGTCCTCGACGAGAAGTATATTGAGATTCATGCCGGGACCCGATCACGATGATGGCAATGGCGGAATAGAGATTGATGGGCAGGATTCGGTTGCGACCGGAGTGTGATGATCCAACGACGGGAGTTCAAGCTCGAGGGGGCCGCGCCGTCGGGGAGCGATCGTAGCAGTCGCGACGGAAAGCGACCGGGACGCCGCGTTCTATCGTGCGCGGCGCGCCCAGCCTGGTGCCGTTCGTCACGTTGGCTAGAATAGCGGCAGCTTTCGGGAGTGGCGCCAAGGGTCCCCAACGACCGAAATTAGGGCGCGAAGCTGACGCGCTGGCTTGACGTCTGGAACGTCCGCTATCCCGATCTGCGCTGCTCACAGGAGACATTCCGGATCGTCGAAAGACCAGACATTTTGCTTCAGGTCTCGCACGCCACGCCCCTTCCTCTCACATCCCGATCCCAAGCCCCCTGCTTCGCCCACGACCAATCATGTCGCCGAGCGCCCGGCCGACGCTCTCGACCGAGTGCGCCGGCAACCCCAGCTGTACACGGCGATTGCGCAGCAGCGATTCTACCTGCGGATCGCGCTCGAGGCCTTTGGCCATGCCGATCATCCGATCGCCCAGCGTGTTAGCGCGTGTGGTCTCGTGCCTGTCCAAGAGCAGCCGGCGTTGCCGCTCGAGCGTTTGCCAGCGCCGAACGAACACGTCGGCGCGAAGGTTGGGATCGGTCCGCATCTCGGCCTCGAGCTGCATCGCCTGGATGGTGTTCCGCGTCTGCCCCTTGGACGCTTCGGTGATCAGGCCGCGATCGTTGGCAAACGCTGCCTCGAGATTTCGCGCGCCATCGGGTTGGATTGTATTGAGCTGCGCACGACTATTGGCAAGCTCGGCGCGTTGCTCCGCGGTGGGTTTGTCGCCAAGAGACTGCGCGAACAGCATCGCCCGAACGACCCGCCCGTGCCGGGTCACCGCTGACGAAAGGTCTGGCTGTGGTTCGCGGGTCGCCGTTGGGGTCGGATCCCGCGTTGGCGCAATGATGCGTTCGACTGTCGCTGGTTGCCGCTGTGGCGGGGATACCGACCTGAGCTTGAGCCCCGCGAACCGACTACGTGCCGGTTTGGGCAGCTCGATCCGTCGGCAATCGGCGAATGCGCGCGCATAGTCCGACGCCATGTCCTTGCCGCGCTCGCGCGACAGCACCCGCGTCAGCGCCTGCCGGTCAGCGAAGTCATCACGACCATAGTGGAGATCGACGCTGTCGCGATGACGAGAGAGTGCGACATAGGCAGCGTGTCGATCGAGCCCCGGTGTCGCCAGCACATGCACGCGGTCGACCGTCACCCCCTGCGCCTTGTGGATCGTCGCGGCATAGCCATGGTCGACGGCGTTATAATCCTTCACGTCGAATGCGACCGCGCGACCGTCATCGAGCAACACCGCCATGCGGGCTGGCGTGACGGATTGCACTTTGCCGAGCGTGCCGTTCTTCACACCCAGGCTGCGCTCGTTGCGCAGGAACATGACGCGATCGCCGCTGGCGAACGCGCGTTCGCCGCGCTCGGTGGTGACCGTCACGTCGACGCCGAGTTCGCCGCCCGCGCGCAGCCGACTGCGCGCAGCAATGTTCAGCGCGCGCACCTCGTCGTTTGTATGCGTCAGGATGATGCGTGACGCTTCCGGCGCACTGTGCCGGTCGCGATCCCAACGCTGGATCAGTCCGACGCGTGCCTCATCGCGCGTCTCGGCACTGTGGATGCGGTCATGGCGATCGTACAGGCTGATCGCCTCGCCGGTGCGCTCGGTAGCAAGATACCGCGTAGCGTCGCGCTGCCAGTCCTCGCGTTGACGGCGGATGTCGGTAATCTCGACACCGCCATGCCGCTCGGCCACCGACCGGAACGCCGCCCCCGCCTCGATCGCCTGGAGCTGCTCGGGATCGCCGACCAGTACGACCTTGGCGCCGCGTTTCTCGGCTTCGGATAACACCCGCTCCATTTGACGCGTGCCGATCATTCCCGCCTCGTCGATCACCAGCACGTCGCGATTGGTCAGCAGGTCGCGACGCTCGGACCATTGATGCTCCATGCTCGCGATGGTCCGCGATGCGATGCCTGAGCCGCCTTCCAGATTCTCGGCGGCGATGCCCGACAGCGCGACGCCGCGGACCTCGTACCCGGCGCTCTCCCACGCCTCACGGGCAACGCCGAGCATCGCCGACTTGCCAGTGCCGGCATAGCCGATGACAACGCCCAGCCCTTGCCCCTTGGTGACGTGATCGAACGCGCTGCGCTGCTCGCTCGACAGCACCAGTCCGCGCATCTCTGCGCGCGCAAGCGCGAGCTTGCGGTGTTGCTCACCGACGCCGTGGCGCCGCGCCGCTACCAACCGGACGGTGGCCCGCTCGAGCCGCTGCTCGGTGGCGATCATCTCGCGGCTGGTGAACCGGTCGTGCCCGCGGCCGTCCTTGCCGAGCGCGACGAGGTCGGGCGATGCGCGCACCGCCGCCATCACTTTGTCGAACTGTTCCTTCCCCTCGCTATGGCGGTGCACGAACATGCCGAGATCGCGCGTCGTGAACGTCGCCTGGGTGCGGGTGATCGCATCGAGCGCGAGCGCCGGGTTCGCCAGCAGCTTGTCGCCATTGGCGCGCGCAATCGCGTGATGCTCGTCGAGCCGTTCGGAGACCAATCCCTCGGCGACCATCCGGTTCGCCGCAGGACCGATCTTGTGCTGCGGCTCGAGATCGATGCCTTGCGCCTCGAGACTGCGGTGATCGACCCGCGCGTCGATGTCCAGTTCGGCGAGCCGCGTGTTGACGTGCTGCTCCCACGCTTCGCGCCAATGCTCGAGGAGGTCGGTTCGGTTCCACTCGCGCATCTTCGGCCCGAACCCGTCGGCATCGACCGAGCGCATCGTCAGCATCACGTGCGCGTGTGGCTTGGGCATGCCGTCGGTGCCGATATCCCAATGCACATTGAGATCGGCGATCATCCCGCGGTCGACGAACTCGGCTTTCACGAACTCGCGCGCCAGGCGGATACCTTCTGCCTGGTCGAGCTCGCGCGGG
Organism: Hephaestia mangrovi; assembly: GCF_019880555.1. GTDB lineage: Bacteria > Pseudomonadota > Alphaproteobacteria > Sphingomonadales > Sphingomonadaceae > Sphingomonas > Sphingomonas mangrovi. The sequence goes on from NZ_JAINVU010000003.1 coordinate 636,802, forward strand.
ATGGCGAACTCGATCTCACGCGCGAGCTGCGCGTCCTTCCTGACCTCGGCCGCTTCGACGTCATTCCACATCCGCTCGCGGTCGCGCAGATGCTCGGGCGCGCCATCGGGCAGCAGCACTTCGGAATGCACGACCCCCGCCTTGTTGGAGAAGTCGTGGTGGCGATCGAGCCGCTGGTCGTGCAGCCGCGAGGCGGAGCGATAGGCGGCAGCCGCCAACGCCGACGATCCGGCAGCGCGCGAGATGACTTTGGCGGAGAAATGGTAGATCGCCATGGCGGCAAACCATCTACACCAAACAAGCGACGTCGGCACGACGTATAAGCGCGCCCTCGAAAGATTTCATCAATCTCGGGACGAGGATATCCCAAGAGATTTCAGCGCATTGTTTGTGATCGGCTCCCACGATAACTGGTCGGTCCCCACTTCACAATGGAGGACCGACTCGTGCGAAAACCCCGCGACTATGACGCCGAACTAAAGGCGCTCGACGACAAGTCGAGACAGCTCAAACAACGCAAGGTTCAGCAGCTCGGCGAGCTGGTGATGGCGACGGGCGCCGACGCGTTGTCGGTCGAGGAACTCGCTGGTGCGCTTCTCGGGGTCGCGGCGCAACGCGATACAGCGACCAGGGCGGCGTGGCGGTCCGCGGGCGACGCGTTCTTTCGCGGCAATACGAAGACCGCTGCTCACGGAAATCCGCGCGACGGCAAAGGCGTTGCGCCGGGCGGCGGTTCGCCGCCATCGACTGACGCTAAAGCTGGCGCGTCATGACAGGCGCGACTGGCAGGTGAAGCGCCGCGAACGAACCCGACAGCTGATCCAGCTTGGCGGCCTCGTCGCCAAGGCCGGGCTGGTCGAGCTGACGGACGATGACCGCGCGGTGATCCTCGGCTTGCTCGACGAAGCGGCGGCGAAGCTGCGCAGCGCCGAACGGGATCAGTTGCTGACACTGTGGCGGCGACGCGGTCGACGCGCGTTTTCACACAACAGCGACAAGGAGGATTGATCGAAACATTCAAAATGGATGTAATGAGCGACCAATCGCCAAGCTATCTGTCGAAGGGAAGTCGACGTGATCCGATCCGAATTGATCGACGCACTGCTTACCGAGACGCCAGGCCTCACCAAGCCCGATGGCGAACGCGCGGTGACCGCTTTCTTTGGGACGATCGTTGAACGCTTAGCAGCGGGTGGCCGCGTTGAGCTCCGCGGTTTCGGCGCTTTCTCGGTGCGAGACCGTTCGCCCCGCACGGGTCGTAATCCGAGGACCGGCGAGGCGGTGGATGTGAAGGCCAAGCGCGCTGTCCATTTTAAACCCGGCAAGGTGCTGCGGGAGCGCGTCGATCAGTGATTGGGCGCCGGATTCGAGCGACTAAAGGCCGGCGGCATTCCTGAGTGCATCGATGCGCTCGGCGCACACTTCCTGCACAGCGCGGCCGAGTTCCTCGACACGCTCGCCGAGCCAGGCCAGCTCTTCCTCGGTGATGCGATAATGCTTCGAGTAACGCGCCTTCACATAGGCGTCCTTGAGTTTCTCGAACCGCGCGCGATCCTGGCGCGTGGTGCGCGGCCATACATGCACCAGCCGTGCGTCAAGCTTGTCGGCCTGCGTGCGCAGGAAGCCGATATTGTGGACGTGCGGCGTGTAGAAGGTGCTGACAAGCAGCACGCAGTGATAGAGCCGCTCGACAGCTTGGTGCAGGTCGAACGCTGCCTTCTTCAGATCCCGATCGTCGACAGCGTGACGAAATCCACGATAGAAGCTCTGCGCGCTAGGTAGCCACTCCTCGAAATACTCGCGCGCCATCTCCAGCGCCTGCTGCGGCGTCGTCGGTCGTGGGCTATGCAGCGGCTTGTCGTCGGCCTGGTAGAGCGCGACGCCGTCGCGCGCGATGTCCATGAAAAAGAACCGGCCGTGCGCGAGCGCGTCGTTCACTTCCTGGAGCGTGTGGACGATGAAATTGACTGGGGTGCGCAGCGTCCTGGTGATCGTCATCTCGCGCATGAGCCGCTCGTCGGCGCGGTACCAATAGGTCGCGCGATCGGTGAGCTCGTCCTGATTGACGATGATCAGCAGGTCGTAGTCGGACTGATAGCCCTTTTCGGTATGTGGTTCGTCGACCCAGCCGCCGCGCGCATAGCTGCCGAACAGGATGATCTTGAGAATGCGCCCCGCTTTGCGCTTGCCGGTTGCCAGCTTGGTCGCGTCGCCAAATTCTTCGAACAGGATCTCGACGACGCGCTCGAGCTCACGCTGCTTGGCGGGCGGCAGATGATCGAGATCGGTGCGCATCGGCAATGATCCTAACGGCATGACAGCGCAGCGAACAGCCTCGCCGATACTGTCGGCGAGGCGGTTACAGTCATTTTGACCCTTTCCGGCCGATCCAGCGAATGAACCGCCGGCGCCACGGCGTCGCCGGTGCGTCGATCACCTCGGCGAGCGTCGCCAGCGCTGCGGCGAAATCGCGCTCGATCTGGTCCACGCCGACGCCGAATTGCTCGGCCAACGCGTCGTAGGTCAGTCCATCTCGCGCGAGCGCAAGGTAGACCGCGCGCTGATGCTCGGGCAGCTGCGCCAGCGCTCTGACCAGTCGGCGGCGAATGCGGGCATTACCCGCCCGCGCGCTCACGCTTCCCCCTCCGGTGAGAACGCCAGCAGGTAATCCGCCGCCTTGCTGGCCGCGCTTGCCGCTCGAAAGATCGCGTGATCGTCGTCGCGCAGGACCTTCAGCCAGCTGGCGATGTAATCAGCGTGCCGCACGGTCGGACGGATCGACAGCGAGGCGCAGGCGAACGCGCTCGCCATCTCGGCCACAAGCTCCTCGCGCGCATAATCAGCACTGCCGAACCGTCCGCGCTGGTCACGGTCGAGCCGGGTCGAATGCCCGGTCCAATGGCCAAGCTCGTGGAGCGCGGTGCGATACCAGTTGATCGGCTCGCCGAATGCTGCCTGCGGCGGCACCGCGACATAGTCGCCGCTCGGCGAATAATAGGCCTCGCCGCCACCAATTCTGAAGTCGGCGCCGCTCGCATGGATCAGCGTCTGCACCTCCGGCAGGATATCCGCCTCGGCCGGAAGCTCGTGCACTGCGGTCAGCGCCGCGGGCAAGCCCTCGCACTGCTCAACATTGAACACGGTGAACCGCTTCAAGAATGCCAGCTGCCGCGCCTCGCGATCCTCGTCGCGCGCGCATTCCGCCTCAATCCTCGGCGTGAAGCGATCTGCATAACAGACCGTCGTTCCCCGCTCGTCCTTGCGAACGTTGCCGCCCGCCGCCTGCGCCTGTCGGTAGGTCAGCCAGCGCTGCGACGCGTATCGGCCTTCGATGACCGCCGCCCACAGGATCAGGACATTGATCCCCGAATAGCGCCGCCCGGTCACACCATTGGCAGGCATGGTGCAGCCGCACGCCGCCGCATCCCAAGGCTGCACCCAGGGCAGCCGCCCTTCCTCCAGCTCGGCAATCACCCGCGCCGTCACTTCGGCATAGAGGCTCTGCCGTTCCGTCTTTTGCATCTTCCTTACTCCCAACCACCGCAACCGGCGCCGGAATGGCGGGGCGGGCGGCAGGAGCGGACCGGCAGGCCCGCAAGAGCGGCGGGCGGCACCGGCACGGCCGAAACAACGTGGAGGACCCGGCACAGCCGGGTTGCGGCACGCCGCGGCGGGCCTAACGGGTAGCGACGCCCACCTCGCCAGATCGACGCGCGGTCAGCGCCAGACGCCACCCGCCGACGCGGGTGTCCGCATGCCGGGGCGCAGCACCGGCCACAGCGTCATGCGATCGTCATCCGCATGGACCAGGACGCGCCCGCGGCCCGGCGGCGCACACGCGACGTAGAGCGCGGTCTCGCCATCGGCGAAAGACGCCAGATTCGTTCTGATCCTGAAAGCCAAGGGTGCGCCTCTTATGCACTACGATACTCGTCTGGTGCCACTCAGACTGCTCCCTCTTGTGCCAGCGGCAAGAGGGCCAATTCTGCCTGTCGAACCTCACCACAGACCAGATTGGACCACGCCATGACCGATATGCCCGACCGCATCCTCCGGCTGAACACGGTACTCGACCGCACCGGGCTCAGCCGCTCGACGCTGTACCGCAAGATCGAGGCCGGAACGTTTCCTCGACAGGTACGGATCGCGGAGCGCTGCGCGGGCTGGCGGGAATCAGCGATCAACGAATGGATGCGCAATCCCATGTTTTACGAGACCGCCGGCTCAAAATAGCTGCGCTTCAATGCCGCATTGGCCTTCACCAGGAGCGGGCGGCAGCAGCTGCAAAGGGGAACCAAATCGAGTTTCGAATATTTCACTTATTGCGTTTATTGCGACTGTCGCATAGGAACGCCGCCGGAGGACAACCCATGACCGTGCCAGCCTTCGCCGAGGAACTCGGCGCCCGCCTGCCTTCCGCGAGCGAGAAGGCAGCGGCCAATCAGCTTCGCCAGATCATCGCCGCCCATGCTGCGGGCGATGCCAAGCTCCGTGTGCTTGATGACGACAAGCAGGCGGCAGAGATCACATTGACGCCGGCATTGTCCAACCTGCTGATGGAGCTTCTTCGTCATGTTGGGCGCGGCGACACGGTGACGCTGGTGCCGGTAAGCCAGATGCTCACCACGCAGCAGGCGGCCGACGTCCTGAACGTGTCGCGTCCTTATCTGATTTCATTGATCGACAAAGGGGAGATCGAGCACACGCTCGTCGGCCGTCATCGCAGGATCAAGGCGGAAGACCTGTTTGCGTACAAGCGCGCACGGGACGACAAGCGGCGCAAGGCCTTGGCCGAGATGGCCGAGACCGATGCGGAGTTGCTCTGAGATTTGTTCGCCAATCGCTACACCGCGTTGCTTGATGCTTGCGCGCTCGTCGGCGTTCTCAAGCGCAATCTCCTCCTGACGCTCGCGGAGGCGGAATTCTTTCGCGTCCGCTGGTCGGCCCAGGTTCTCGACGAAACCGAACGAGCGCTGGCCGGTATATTTGCAACCCGCGGCTCATCCGACCCAAATGGGCAGGCGGCGCGTCAACGGTCGCGCATGGAAATGGCATTTGAAGACGCACTCGTCAGCGATTTCGACGAACTTTTGAAGGTATGCGGCGGTTTGTCCGATCCCAAAGACGCTCACGTTCTCGCCGCCGCTGTGAAAACCCAAGCCGCAACGATCGTAACCGACAATCTGAAAGACTTCCCAGCCAAGGTCCTAGGACCGCTCAACATCGAAGCTCGGTCCGCCGATGACTTCATTGCTGATACCATCGCCCTTGATCCTGGCCGAGCCGTGGCTGCAATCCGACGCATGCGCGAAAGTTTCCGGAAGCCGGAAATGACGCCCGATCGGCTCTTGATCACAATGGAGGCGACTGGCCTGACAGCAACGGTCGACACCCTCCGGGGCTATATACGTTCGCTATAACCTAAGCGCGTCCCGCCGCGTCAGCTTTGATCCACAAGATCGGACCTGCCGCAGGCACGTATGAAATCCCGAAAGCTGATGGGGTGGACGCCCCCCGACGGCATCGATGTGCCAGAGTGGAGGTGTTGAAACACCACTGAGGGAGGCGTCCGTGTCGCAGGTTATCATAATCGGTCTGGATATCGCCAAGAACGTTTTTCAC
>NZ_JAINVU010000004.1 GCF_019880555.1 Hephaestia mangrovi
CCGCCGGTGACGCCCGGCTCGACAACCGCAAGGTAAAGAATGCGCTCGGCGGCCGGCCGCGCATGCTCGGCGTCGACGAGGTCGAGCAGCTGACCGGTCACCCGGTCGGTGGCGTATGTCCGTTCGGCCTGGCGAGCCCGCTGCCGATCTATTGCGACATGTCGCTGCGGCGGTTCGATGTCGTCTATCCCGCCGCCGGCAGCCGCACCGCGTCGGTGCGGGTCACGCCTGACCGGCTGGTCGAACTGGTTGGCGCCGAATGGGCCGACCTCTGCTCGATCGCCGAGTAGCCCGGCGCGACTATTCCGAGGCGTCGAACGCGCGTCGACCGCGTCGCCGCCACAGTATCAGCAACTGATCCTGTTCGGCGCTGCGCAGCTTCGCCGCCGCTTCGTCGAGCAAGCCGAGAATCACCGCGCGATCGTCGTCCGTCAGCTCGACCAGCCCGGCTTTGGCGACGAGACCGCCAAGCTCGATCAGCTGGCGCGTTCGTTCACGGCGCTTCACTTGCCACGCGCGCCTGTCATGACGCGCCAGCTTTAGCGTCAGTCGGTTGCGGCGCGCCGCTGCCTGGCGCAACGCCCTTGCCGTCGCGCAAATTGCCGTGAGCAACGGCCTTCGCATCGCCGCGAAAGAATGCCTCGCCTGCGGACCGCCATGCCGCCTTGGTCGCTGCATCGCGCTGCGCAGCGACCGCGAGCAGCGCGCCCGCGAGTTCCTCGACCGGCAATGCGTCGGCGCCGGTGGCCATCACCAGCTCGCCGAGCTGTTGAACCTTGCGCTGCTTGAGCTGTCTCGCTCTGTCGTCGAGTGCCTTTAGTTCGGCATCGAAGTCGCGTGGCTTACGCATGAGTCGGTCCTCCATTGCGATGTGAGGATCGACCAGTTATCGTGGTGCTCGATCACAAACAATGCGCTGAAATCTCTTGGGATATCCTCGTCCCGAGATTGATGAAATCTTTCGAGGGCGCGCTTATACGTCGTGCCGACGTCGCTTGTTTGGTGTAGATGGTATGCCGCCATGGCGATCTACCATTTCTCCGCCAAAGTCATCTCGCGCGCTGCCGGCTCGTCGGCGCTGGCGGCTGCTGCCTATCGCTCCGCCTCGCGGCTGCACGACCAGCGTCTCGATCGCCATCATGACTTTTCCAACAAGGCGGGCGTCGTGCATTCCGAGGTGCTGCTGCCCGACGGCGCGCCCGAGCATCTGCGCGACCGCGAGCGGCTGTGGAATGACGTCGAGGCGGCGGAGGTGCGCAAGGACGCGCAGCTTGCGCGTGAGATCGAGTTCGCCATTCCAAGGGAGCTCGACCAGGCGGAAGGTATTCGCCTCGCGCGCGAGTTCGCGAAAGCCGAGTTCGTCGACCGCGGGATGATCGCCGATTTGAACGTGCATTGGGATATCGGCAGCGACGGTCTGCCCAAGCCACACGCGCACGTGATGCTGACGATGCGCTCGGTCGATGCCGATGGGTTCGGGCCCAAGGTGCGCGACTGGAACCGGACCGATCTTCTCGAGCATTGGCGCGAAGCGTGGGAGCAGCACGTCAACACGCGGCTTGCCGAACTCGACATCGACGCGCGGATCGATCACCGGTCGCTGGAAGCACAGGGCATCGATCTCGAGCCGCAGCACAAGATCGGCCTTGCTGCGAGCCGGATGGTCGCCGACGGGCTGACTTCCGAACGCCTCGACGAGCATCATGCCATTGCTCGCGCCAATGGCGACAAGCTGCTGGCGAACCCGGCGCTGGCGCTCAATGCGATCACCCGCACCCAGGCGACGTTCACCACCCGCGATCTCGCCATGTTCGTTCACCGCCATAGCGAGGGGAAAGAACAGTTCGACCGCGTGATGGCGGCGGTAAGTGCGTCGCCCGAGCTGGTGGCGCTGGGCAAGGACGGGCGCGGGCACGACCGGTTCACCAGCCGCGAGATGATCGCCACCGAGCAGCAGCTCGAGCGGGCCACCGTCCGGCTGGAGGCCGCGCGGCGCCACGGCGTCGGTGAGCAACACCGCAAGCTCGCACTCGCGCGCGCGGAGATGCGCGGGCTAATGCTATCGAGCGAGCAGCGCAGCGCGTTCGATCACGTCACCAAAGGACAAGGGTTGGGCGTGGTGATCGGCTATGCCGGGACCGGCAAGTCGGCGATGCTGGGCGTCGCCCGTGAGGCGTGGGAGAGCGTCGGCTACCACGTCTGCGGCGTCGCGTTGTCGGGCATTGCGGCGGAGAATCTCGAAGGCGGCTCAGGCATTGCATCGCGCACGATTGCGAGCCTGGAGCATCAATGGTCCGAGCGTCGCGAGCTGCTGACCAATCGCGACGTGCTGGTGATCGACGAGGCGGGAATGGTCGGGACGCGGCAGATGGAGCGCGTTTTGTCCGAAGCCGAGAAACGCGGGGCCAAGGTCGTGCTGGTCGGCGATCCAGAACAGCTTCAGGCGATCGAAGCGGGGGCGGCGTTCCGCTCGGTCGCCGCGCGGCATGGCGGCGTCGAGATCACCGACATCCGCCGGCAGCGCGAGGACTGGCAGCGCGATGCCACGCGGTACCTCGCGACCGAGCGCACCGGCGAGGCGATCAGCCTGTATGAGCGCCATGACCGCATCCACGTTGCCGAGACGCGCGATGAGGCGCGCGCCGGACTGATCGAGCGGTGGGACCGCGACCGGCACAGTGCGCCAGGCGCGTCACGCATCATCCTGACGCACACCAATGACGAGGTGCGCGCGCTGAATGTTGCCGCGCGTGAACGGCTACGCGCGGGCGGCGAACTAGGTATCGACGTGACGGTCGCCACCGAGCGTGGCGAACGCGCGTTCGCCGACGGCGACCGCGTCATGTTCCTGCGCAACGAGCGCAGCCTGGGTGTGAAGAACGGCACGCTCGGCCAAGTGGATTCGGTAACGCCGACCCGTATGGCGGTGCTGCTGGACGACGGTCGCGCGATCGCGTTCGACGTGAAAGACTATGCCGCCGTAGATCATGGCTACGCCGCGACGATCCACAAGGCGCAGGGGGTGACGGTCGACCGCGTGCATGTCCTGGCGACGCCAGGGCTCGATCGGCACGCCGCCTATGTCGCGCTGTCCCGTCATCGCGATAGCGTCGACCTCCATTATGGTCGCGATGACTTCGCCGATCGACAGGCATTGACGCGGGGCCTGTCGCGCGAGCGTGGCAAGGACATGGCGTCAGACTATACGCGCGCATTTGCCGATCGCCGGCAGATCGAGCCGCCCCAACCACCGCGGAATCGGTTCGCGGGGCTCAAGCTGAGGTCGGTATCCCCGCCACAGCGGCAACCAGCGACAGTCGAACGCACCATTGCTCCGACGCGCGATCCAACGCCGGCGTTGACGCGCGATCCGCGCCCTTATCTCTCGTCGGCGGTAACTCGGCATGGGCGCGTCGTGCGGGCGATGCTGTTCGCGCAGTCTCTTGGAGACAAACCCACCGCGGAGCAACGCGCCGAATTGGCCGACAGCCGCTCCCAGCTCGGCAAGCTGCAACCCGATGGCGCGCGAGATCTTGAAGCTGCGTTTGCCAACGATCGCGACCTGATCACCGAAGCGTCCAGGGGGCAGACTCGCAACGCCATCCAGGCGATGCAGCTTGAGGCCGAGATGCGGACCAATCCCACCCTCCGCGCCGACGTGTTCGTTCGGCGCTGGCAGGCGCTCGAGCGGCAACGCCGCTACCTCTTGGACAGGCACGAAACCACACGCGCCAACACGCTGGGCGACCGGATGATTGGCATGGCGACGTCGCTCGAGCGCGATCCGCAGGTGGAATCGCTGCTACGCAATCGGCGCGTGCAGTTGGGGTTGCCGGCGCACTCGGTCGAGAGCGTCGGCCGGGCGCTTGGCGAGATGATTGGTCGTGGGCGGAGCAGGGGACTTGAGATCGGGATGTGAGAGGAAGGGGCGTGGCCTGCGAGACCTGAACCAAAATGTCTTGTCTGTCGGACGAACCGGTAAATCTCGTTTAAGGAGCGCAGATTGGGATAGCTGACGTTTTGGGTGCGGAGCCGGCGCGCCAGCTTCGCGCTGTAAATTTGCCGGTTTTTCGGATGCTAGTCATCCTGCTCAAATCGATTATCGGTTAAGATGATCGCCAAGTTGTTATCCGAACCCTCTGTCCGCTTAGCTTCAACAATCGGCACGCGCTTTCAGATTGTCGCGCGACTATGCTAGTCATAAGCCGCCCAGAGCGATCGGCATTGGAGGGTGACTTACCCTATCATAATTGATGGCGGACCCCCTCGGCTGTTTGTCACATAGCACCTAGTGGCAGAGTTGACGCGTTTCCACCGTCGCCCCAACGCGCGCAACGCAGTGACCCCTCACGCCTCGAGAAATAGTGACACTTGCTGCGATTCTCGCATCCTTGCTCGGGTTGAGCCAAAAAGAGCGGGTTCGCGATCAAATCGCGGCAGAGCCCAAGATGAAGATTATCTGGAAGCGCCTCGCTGGCGGCGTTCACCGCCCGTCCGGACAAAATGAATTTTCGATCAGGGTGGCGTCTGGCGACGTTGATACTCATCGAGTGACGTAAAGCGATCACATCCGGACGGCTCGGATAGATCAATCGCTTGTCGATGTTGTAAAAGCCGGACGATAGATCGATGAAGTCGAAGGGCAATGCCGCGACGCTGTCTTGGAAGCGTTTGGCGCCTGCCGCGTCGAAGGCGGCATACCCCGTCAACAGCGAAATGCGAAGAGAGGTCTCAACCCTAGCAGTCGCTAGCCGCTCAGCAAGCAAAGATAAGCGGTCAAGGGTCTCCTCGCTCCGCGAATTGATGCGAGAGTCTATTAGCAGGCTGAGGAGATAGCCGTGCGCACCATGGAGCTGTACATGCCGATATCCATGGCCGATTGCCACGTCCGACGCCTCGTGAAACGCGTTTATTATGGCTGCGCTGCCATCGGGGCCGAGTTGCTCGACGAGCGCGCGGGCGTCCTCGATCACACTGCCTGGGTCATTCCCTACAAACTTCCGGGTGCCGACATAACCTGGCCAGCTTGTGGCGAGTTGGATGCCGGCTATGCTCCCGCCCTCAGTAATGGCGGCAGCCACCCTACTCCACACGGGGTCGCCTGTGAGCGTCGGCGTCACCTCATTACTCCCGTACCCCCCAGGCACCACTACATTCCCGATAATGGCGCAATGCAGACCGTGTGAAGATCGTCGCCGGTAGAAATCTACATAGCGGCTATCGGGCAAGCCATTTGTGACATAGCCCGTATTTACGCCCAAAAAGAATATGTGCTTACCGCTCGAGTTGGCGATAGCGTTCGTCATTACGACTGATTTTCTCCAGAATATCCGCTTCAAGATCTGCGCCGAGCAGCGTCGCAAGCCGAAAGATGTAGATCGCGGCGTCGGCAAGCTCCTCGCGCAAATATGGGGTGGCCTGCGCGAGCGTTTGCCCCTCATAACCTTGTGTTGTGCGGGCGAGCGTCACCTTTTTCAAGGCGTTCGAAAACTCGCCGATCTCGCCGAACAGGCCGACTAGGTCGTTGGTGATTTGTTGTTCGCGCGCTGCAAAGTCCTTGAAATCAACCCTGAACCCACGCCGACGATCTCGTTCGATCTGCTGCTCAATCAGGGCCGACAATTCCATAGCTCATGGCTTCCGAAAATATGTTACAAAAAAGGTAAGAAGACCAACGATCGCGCTGCTCACCAGGTTGGTGAGGATAGCATGAAATGCGTCGATCCACCCCCGACCCATCGCGAATAGCGCCCCGGCATTGACAATCATGGCTAGCGCGAGCGCGCCATTGATCCATGCCTGCGACCGCTCGATCTTCTTGATGATCGTGCGCGTCGCCGCCGGGAGAAGTGCCAGGGCTTCGGACCGTTCCGATTGCACGCGCGGGTCATGCGAGAGTTCGGCATGGCTTTTCTGAAGTTGGGTTTTGATTGGCCAGATGCCGGCCTGAAAGCCATGCTGCCCGTGGTAAGGCTTTGCTGCTGGGCCAGATAGCCGGGTGAAATCGGCCTTGGCGATCGGCTCACCTTGCGGGAGCTCGATATATTTATCGCTGATATTTTCGGTGACGATACCGAGATTGCCTTTGAACCCTGGATCGGCGTAGGTCGCAACCGGGCTCAGTCCAATGCTGAACAGCGATCCCTTCGAAACGATACGAACGAGGACGTCGATTGGAACGTCGAATTCTTCGGCAGTAATTAGCACCACGCGATGTCCCGGTTTGAGCAACGCCGTCTCATCCGCGACAAGCGCAAAGCGCCTACCGCCTTCCGTCAGATCATAATAGACATTCCCCATCCGAAGTTCGTAGCAGGCGCCACTCAAACTTTTCGTGTCGGCGTTGAGAATCAGCCGACGTCGGCTGATTTCATTCGCAATATCGGCATCGTTCAATGTTGTCATGGATTCCCCTCCCGTCCGCGCCACACGAGGCACTAAGCATGTTAATTACATCGTCGGTATAAATTTGCATAAAGCGTGTTTAAAATAGCTGGTTCGCGCCGTCGACATGGTTGACTGGCTGAGGGTAGATTGCCTTGGATCCGTTGGTCAGACCGCGACTGCAGCAGTCAGGTTGGCTGTCTTCTCCGCGCCCTAGCCAGGTAATTCACGGAGACTTTGTTCTCACCGGACCTCGGGGTTCGTTCAAGTGCGCATGTTCGAAATCGCGATAAGGTGCCGAGGGTGGACAGATGACCTAAACATCCTAAAGTCCCTAACAGGAAACAGACTGCGGGATTGCCATGCCATGGGGCGGCGTGGCCCCAAGGCGGCGGGGCAAGTGCTGAGTAGCGCGATCGTGGCAAATTTTACCTACATGGGCTCAAAAAAGCTTTTGGCTCCGCAAATCGCTGACCTCGTCGCGGACATGGCCGATGGTCCTTTCCTTGATCTCTTTTCAGGCATTGCCGCTGTGGGGTCGCAGATCAGCACCCAGCGACCTATCTGGTGCAATGATGTGCAAAACTTCTCGACGCTCCTAACTAGTCAGAAGTTTTGTGCCGCGCGAGCGTTCAAGACAGCGAATGAACTCGTTGAGAGTGCGAAGATACCCTATGCTGTCAACCAGACCAGACTTGAAGAAAAGTTTGGCGAGACGCTTGCTCATGAGAGACGAGCGCTTGCCAGCGGGTCCGCGGAAGGTACACGAGAAGTCATCACGATCATGTCGCAAGTGGACAAGCAGATTAGTGCCCTGCGCCGCCAGCAGGTTCACTGCCTGCTTACCGGCTCACACGGAGCTACTTACTTCGGGGTACGCCAAGCGATCGAACTCGATTCAATACGCTACGCTGCCGACCATCTTTTGTCCCGGGGTAAGGTGACTGCCGAAGAGCATGGTTGGATGGTACTGGCATTATGCCAGACGCTGTCAACGGTCAGCAATTCCACCGGCCACTTTGCTCAATATTTGTCGCCGAGTGACGCAAACATTCGGCGAGTGCTGCGCAAACGACGAATGAATTGCTGGTCAGTATGGTCCGCTGCACTTCGTGAAAGCCAGCCGATTGGAAATGTTGTCTGGCGACGCGGCAATCGTATCTTCAAGTCGGACGCCATTAGGCTGCTCCAGTCGCTATCGGAAAGAGTGGGGCAGCCCGCCGTAATTTACGCCGACCCCCCCTACACCAGCGATCAATATTCCCGATATTATCATGTTCTAGAAAATGCAGTTCTCTACGATTACCCGGAGGTTTCAGGAAAAGGTCAGTATAGACCAGACCGATTTACCTCCGGCTTTTCGCTCAAAGCGGGTGTTGATGCTGCCTTCAAAGAGCTTATCTCGGCCGCTGCGAAGCTCCCCGCTGTCTTCATCCTCAGCTATCCGACTAATGGTCTGCTGAAAAACTCGACGAAGCGCGTGCTTGAGCTACTAGCGGACCAATTCGCGCACGTTGAAGCGCCACTTGTCATTCCGCATCTTCATTCGACGATGGGCGGATCGAAAGGTGCGCAGAAGCATGCCGTCGATGAGAACATCTTCGTTGCTTATCAGGATCCTGTCGCGCGCTGGCGGGGCAAAGCCGCCGCTACCCTTGCGACGCAACGCACGCAGCCAATCCTCAAGGTCGAGGATATCGCTGCGTGACTTCACGCACGCTCAAGATTGCCGTGGTGAGCGATCTCCACGTCTTTAATGGCTCGTCGGAAGATTCCAAAAGCCCGTCGACGATTGGAACAGCCGATGCTCAGGACGCTCCCGAGCGGCATCCGTTACGTGGCCTAGCCCAGATCATCGAACGCGATAAGCTGAGCGCAGACCTGCTGATTTGCCCGGGAGACTTGTCGGATAAGGCTGATCCCGCAGCCCTGATATTCGCCTGGAGAAAGCTCAATGAGCTCAAGGAACAACTAGGGGCTAAGTATCTTCTGGCCACCGCGGGCAATCATGATGTCGATTCGCGCAACCAGTACGACGATCATGATCCTAAAGGTAATCTTCAATCCTTGGATCCTATGTTTCCAGGTGTTGAAGAAGCGCTCTGCGATCGCTTCTGGTCACGCAATTTCGTGATCGTTGAGTTTGACGAAGTGCGGGTCGTGCTGCTCAACTCGTCTGCTTTTCACGGGTATGGACCCGATGCCAAACCCGAATTTCGTCATGGCAGGATCAGCTCGAAGACACTTTCTGCGCTTCGTATGGCGCTCGCTGGTGGCGAAAAACGGATCAACATCCTAGTCTGTCATCATCACCCAATTACGCATAATCCAGTCAATGAAGAAGATTATAGCGAGATGGTGGGAGGCGATCGCCTGATAGATCTGCTCGATTCCGGTGAGTACGGGTCATGGCTGATGATCCATGGCCACAAACATTACCCCCGACTCGCCTATGCCTCTGGGGGCGCATCATCGCCGATAATTTTTTCGGCTGGGTCGCTGAGCGCATTCCTGTATCAGAAGATTGCCAGTCGTGCGCGCAATCAATTCTACATCCTTGAGATTCCTATAGGTGATCTCGACACGTTGGAACTGGATCTAGCGGGAACGCTGACCGCTTGGGACTGGATCAATATGTCCGGCTGGCAACCCGCGGGCGCCGGCTCAGGCCTACCGCACCAGGTCGGTTTTGGTTGGCGGGAATCTGCCCGTACGATCGCAACGATGATTGCAAAACATTTGGAAGACAAAACGAGCGTTTTGACTGGCGAGGAATTGCTGACCGCTATCCCGAGATTGCGCTACCTGCGCCCAGAGGAAATTGAAGCCGTCGTGCGGCGATTGGGCTCATCACATGGGATCATCGCTCAACTCAAGGACGGCATTATCTGCGAAGTGGGGCGAACATGAATATCCTCATGTCAGCACCAAGCGTCTTTGAATCCTTCAATGCGCGAAATCTTGATCCAACCCAGGTTGCTCAGCGCTTTATACCACCCCGGCAATTTGACGAACTGATCCTCCGGAATCACAGCATCGTGGTAGGCCCACGAGGCAGTGGGAAAACCACGCTGCTCAAGATGCTCCAGCTGCCAGCGCTCGCGTCATGGAATCATCAGGATGCCGACAGCTTTAGGAAGAAGATCGATTTCACCGGGGTGTTTGTCGCAGCGGACATTAGCTGGGGCGCACAGTTGACGGCGCTCGGCGAAGCTCGGTTGTCCGATGACCTGCGTACATTGCTCGGCTTTTCGGCGTTTACCACGCATATGCTGTCTGCGCTGGTACGCGCGATGAAGGAAGCGATGAACTCGGCCCTCGCTGATATTCCGTCGCTTGCCCGCCTATATGTCGATCTAGATCGCGAGACTATAGCTGCGCTTGTCCGGTCGCTCGCGAGAGAATGGGAGCTGACGCCCGAACTACCGACATTGTTTGCATTGCAGACAGCGCTCCAAGGTCGGCTGTCGAAGATCGCACAGATCGCTAATCAACTGGCCTTGGCCGGCGTGCGAGAACTCGATCCACATTTGCCCGAAACTCAGTTTCTTTATCTCGACGCGCTTTCGGCGGTTTCTTTCGGCGTCGAGCAGTTCAACACTTATGCTGACCAGCCGTATCGAAAATGGGCTTTGTTGTTTGACGAGCTTGAAATCGCACCTCAGGCAATTCGTCAGACGCTGCTCAAGGCCTTGCGAAGCACAAACTCGAATCTGCTCTTCAAACTGTCGCTCAGTCCGTACCATCAAGATGCTGGGCTGCTGAACAGCGCCATCGCGGCGATGCCGGCGCAGGATTATCAGCCGATCGAACTCTGGTATGCACGCAAGGAGCAGGGCTTCCAGTTCTCACGCGCCCTTCTGGAAGCTATGATCGCGGACGCAGGCTGTAACGGCGTTACGCCGGAGGATATCTTTGGTACAGCCTCGATAGGCATGCGCGAAGATGTGTCAGGTGTGCAGCCGTCGGCCTACCGCCCAGGTACGGACCTACATAAGCGGTATAAGCGACTGGCCATCAAGGACCCGAGCTTTGCTACCTATATCAGCGAGAACCGGGTCGATCTCGACCGGATGCACGAACTTCCCTCTGCGGAGCGGGCCAGCGTCATTCGCAAGGTCACCTCGATCGTCATGGTGCGCGAAGCATATCGGTCAGAGCCGCAGGCGATCGGCGGCGGTCAACGGCTCGGCCGTAGTCGCAAGAACGCAAACGTCTATTATGGCGTTGATGCACTGCTCGCGATCGTCGAGGGCAACCCACGCTGGCTGATTGGGCTGATGGGCCCGCTGATCCGGCGATTTAAAAATGATGGGCAACGCGTACCCCGTGCAATTCAAGCAACCGCGATATCGACCGCCGCAAATCGATTTCGCGCGCTCCTGCGCACCATTCCCTATGTCCCCGACGGCACAAGCTCATTTCGCCACAAACAGATGGCGTCGCGCGGGTTACTCACGCTGCTGGACGCCCTCGGCGCGCGCTTTCGCCGTCACATCGTCGTTGATGACTTTTCACCTGATCCGGTGCTATCATTTACTGTCGACGCAAATACCTCCGACAGTCTTCTGTTGGCGCTTGGCCGGGCACTAAACGCTGGCGCAATCATCCTGGTGCCCGACTCCGGCGCGGAGGCCATCGCTAGCTCCATCCGTGGAAAGCGCTTCCGTCTCTCCTACATGCTTGCAACTAGCTACGGCCTTCCCTTGCTGCTGGGGCGCGAGGGCTCGCTTCAACGCCTGCTTACGGACGATCGCGCGAGCTCCGTGCCGCTGTTCAACGGAGACCTGTAATGCTCGGCATAGAGATCATCGGCGACGGATCGCTAGACGACCGGTTCGACTTGTTCATCGGAACGCTGGGCTATGAGACGAGGTCTAGCCACCTAGCCCGACACGGCCAGATCAACGCGTGCCGGAAGATTGCGCTAGCATTTCCAGAGGAAGATTACGCCGCCTATTTGAGCAACCGCGACTTCCTCAACGAGGCCAAATTTGAGATCCTACCAAAAGATACCGGAGAGTTCTCAAAGGTTTTGGCAACGTCTATAGAGAATCATCCTACAGATGAGAAACGAGATTTCTCTATCCTCGTCGATATCTCATCGATGTCACGCCCGATGCTTGCTGACATTGTTTATCAGCTGAGTATGGTCGAACGTGTTGCCGGCATGAGGGTCACGTTTGTCTATCTGCCGGCGGAGTTCGTAAGGGAGAATGCCGAACATGCGCCAGTCGCCGTAACCGAACCTGTCACACCCGATTATGCAGGTTGGACCTCAACTCCCGAACGCCCCATCACCGCCGTGGTTGGCTTGGGTTACGAACATGACCTCGCGCTTGGTACCATCGAGTATCTTGAGCCAACCAGCGTCTGGGTCTTCGTTCCGACTGGAGAAGACCGACGGTATGACGATGCCGTCAATCAGGCCAACCGTGATCTGAAGGAAATGCTCAGGGACGAGCGCGTGATGAATTATTACGTAGACGCGCCAGCGCGAGTTCACGCCATACTTGAAAATCTTGTGTTTGGGCTACTTCAGTCCTCCCGAACAGTTCTCGTTCCCTTTGGCCCTAAAATATTTAGCCTTTGCTGTCTGCTTGTTGCACGCACCTACGCGCCGGAGATTACCGTGTGGCGCGTAAGCGGAGAAACCTTCGCCAAACCCGGCGATCGGATAGCCAGCGGAAAGGTTGTCACTTTGCAAACTCGCTTCGCGCGTCGCTGACCAATTACGTGGTGTCGCGACCCCGATGTCCGGCACGCCCAAAGTATACTCCAATGTGTCCGCGACTGACCTAGCCGGCCGTGCGCGGCCCAGGAGGTGCTATAACTTGCCGCCTGCATAAACGGCCGGTTTCAAGGTGCAATTAAAGCACCGCGAATGTTAGCTAAGTTGGCGGCTGCGGTCGTGGCGTTGACGCTTTCTGAAGCCGGCGGCTTCCGACCAATTATGGCCTTTCACCGGCGGCGGATTTTGAATGCACCAAGCATGCGACAAACTGTACCCTTGCGCCGGCGTTAATGCCTTTCACAGCGCTGGAATTAATTTTTTAGCGTTCGACTCTCAAAATGGCGTCGACCTTTTCCATGCGCTTTGCAGCCAAGTTTATTGCCCGTGGCGTCAACGCAGCGCGGCGACCGAATTTGACAAAATCCAGGGAAATGAGAGATTGGCAATCGGCCGGCGATTGCCGGCACCGATCGCGCGCCTAGTCGTTCACTATATAATGACGAATTTGCGTGAGACCGGAGAGGTCTAACCAGGCGGAGAGCAACCATGGCCGACAGGGACCCGCAAGATGCCGAAATTCTTGAGCTAGTTGGTACGGGCGTGAATCCCGACAACCTTATCGCTACGCTCAGTGAAAAATATCCGATGGACAATGTCATTGAAGGGCTACAGCGCGCCATCGAGCGTGAAAAAATTACTCTCGACCGTGCAGGAATGGTCGTAGCTGTGCGCCAGCTTGCTGAAGCTGCCTAAGAAACAATATTGGGGGCAGTGAGTGTCAGTTGGGGAAGAGTCGCCTCTTGATAAGGCGAGAATTGGCCGTTGTCATATAGACGATCTCGTACCCTCAATGGACCAGAGAGGCGCATTTGAGCGCGATCGGGACCGGATACTTTACTCTTCAGCGTTCCATCGCTTGGCTGGCATTACGCAGATCGTACGCGCCGGCGAACTCGACATTTTTCATACCCGCCAGCAGCACACCTACAAGGTTGCCCAGATAGGACGCCGCCTAGCGCAGTACCGCCTATATGCGCAGCCTAAGGCGGCGAAGCTTCAAGGACTGGACGCTGAGGTGGTCGAGGCAGCTTGTCTCGCGCACGACCTCGGGCATCCACCTTTCGGGCATGCCGCAGAGTACGAGCTTGACAGGCTCGTGCGCGATCCGACCATTTGCGGCGGCCTTGTGGAGGATGCTGCTCCGGACGGATATGAAGGAAATGCTCAGACGTTCCGCATTTTGACGAAGCTCGCTGTTCGGTACGGTAAAGATAGTCCTGGGCTCGACCTTACCAGAGCGACGTTAGCGGCGACGCTTAAGTACCCATGGCTGCGCGACCTTTCAAACGACAAAAAGAAAAAGAAGTGGTCAGCTTACACGTCTGAAAAGACGGCATTTGAATGGGCGCGTGAGCATTGCCGGGGCGACTACAAGACGGCTGAAGCGGAACTAATGGATTGGGCGGACGACATCGCTTATTCCGTACACGATCTCGAGGATTTCCATCGCGTCGGGATAATCCCTTGGAGTGAGATTTTCTCTGATAAGGCCCGTGATCGGATTATTGACGGAGCGCTCAAAGATTGGGCTCGAGACCCGAGCAATCCTGCCGATTCCCACGTCCGCCTGAAGCGTGCGATGGACCGCATTAAACTCAGAACCAAGATGTTCCCGAGAGTCACGGATGAAGTATACAACGGCGCGCGCGAGCAACGACGTCAGCTTCGAAACTTCACTTCGACGTTAATCGGGGGGTACGTTCGCGCCGTGACATTAGCTGAAGACCTTAAGGGTGACGCGGTCATCATTGATTCTGACGCCTCGGATGAAGTCCGGCTATTGAAGTATTTTGCGCGCCAATACGTTATCGGACTGCCAGCCTTGCATGCGCAGCAGTATGGACAGAAGCGAATTGTGCGGGACCTATTTTCGATTTTCCTCACAGAAGGCAAAGCCGGCCATCTTGGCCTGTTCCCCACCCGCCTCCAGTACATCTGGGAGGATAACTCTGATGACAAGCCCGCGCGGCTGGCGGCAGACTGCGTCGCCTCTCTGACTGAAAACGAAGCGTATCAACTTCATGGACGCCTAATGGGCACCGAGAGCGGCTTGGTACTGGACCCCATTGTTCGCTAATCATCAGCCGAGGGGACAACTTGCTATTTCGCGAGCAGGAGGCGTAAACCCGTCGAGGGTCCGCTCCTGACGAAACAGACTTTGCCCGTCACGCCGGCGAACGGCGGCTTCGTCCCAATGAGCGCTGATCGTGGCGCCGCGGTGACACCGTTCTGAAGTGGCAATCTCGCAGCCTACTGGTATAGTTTTCGCTGCTGACCCACGGGTCGAACCAAAGTCAGCTGGGTTCCAAACCCCAGAATCTCTCGAGTAATGGGGCCTCTTCGGGGGCTCAGTCGACCCTTGGTCGCGGAAAATTGATGTAAAGACAATATTTTTCGCTGTTAGTTTGAGCCCGTCACCGCCCACCATTTCAGCGTTTAAGCAATGCTAGGCGATCGAGGCTAGGTTCGCATCGCGCCAAAAAGGCGGCGATTGCGGACAACGCGTGGCCTCACTCTCGGATGCGCCCCGGCGGCGCGGTGGTGATAGGCGACGCCGGATCGTAGGTCCATATCGCCTCGTCTGTCAGGCCATCCGCCGTGACCATAACAACATTCACTCCCGGCCGCAGACTGATGTCAGGCCACAATGCGATATGATCCTGAACCGGCGCGTTCCCAAGATTCTCGCCATTGAGCGTCAGATGAACGCTCGTTCTATTGGTATAGACCTTCACCTGCGCCTTCCTTTTCGTTCGATAACGATAGCGGCTGTCAGCGACGTGGAGCATCGGTCGATTTGACCAATTCGCCTGATACCAGAAATAAGCGTCCTTCTTCACGGCGCGGTCATAGGTCACCAACCCCTTGTCGTTGATCCCGTTGCGATCACCTTCGGCACGGCCATCGGATGCCACATCGAACGCTACCCAGACGAACGAACCCCAGATATACTTTAAATTGTTGATTTGACGCCAATTATTCTCATGGTAAAGCGTTTGGAATTGTTCGGGATGCCATCCACTCGTCGTTACCGGTGGTTTCGGATCCTCTTCCTGGTCGCGAATGCTGCCGCCAGCGCCATATTCGCTGATGGCGAATGCCCGATGCGGAAATTTCGTATGGAAATCGCGCGCCCATCCGCCGAGCGTACCTACCTGCTCAGGATACCAGCCAAAATAGCGATTGTAGGCGCCGACATCGGAAATCGTCGCCTTGGGGGCGTCATCAGCCTGACAACAATGGGCGTAAACAGTTCGACGCGATGGATCTGCGGCCTTTGCCGCCTCCTGAACCGCGCGTATGACGCGCAGCACGTCGGGATTTTCGGCATAGACCTCATTGCCGAGGCCCCACACGATGACCGAGGGATGATTGAAATTCTGCGCGATCAATTCGCGCATTTGTTGCTCCACATTGTGCTGGAAGGCGCTCCCCGCGTCGATCGCCCCATTTAGCGGTATCTCGGTCCAGACGAGTAACCCCAGCCTATCGGCGTCCTGGTAGGCACGCTGGGGGTGCTGAAAATGAACGAAGCGAACGCCTGTCGCGCCCAAGTCGGCGATCACTTGCATATCGGCCGATACTTCCCGGTCCGTCACGGCCGTTCCGCGGCCTGGTCGTTCGCTGTTGAAAAAGTCCACACCGTGCACGGCGTAGCGCCGGCCGTTGAGGATCAGGCCCTGGTCCGCGGTAATGGCGATCGAACGAATGCCCAGCGGCGTTTCGACGCGGTCCCGCTCTCGGCCCGTCACATCGATTATCTTGGTGACTACGGAATAAAGGTAGGGATCGGCAACACCGTTCCACAAATGCGGATCGGCGAGATCGGTTTCGGCTACAACTGAAACGGTGTCGCCCGCTTTCACCGTCACCGCCTTGGTGCTTTGTGCAACTTCCCGGCCTTCGGCATTGCGAATGCTATTCACGACGCGCAACGGCTCCGCTCGGCCGCTATCGTTGGTCACCAGCGTTCGTGCACGGATGCGCGCGGTTTTTGCGCTGACGTGCGGGGTCGACACGTAAACGCCAGGGCCACCGTAATCCATCATGTCGACATGCACGTTATCAGTCGAGACAAGGGAAACCGGGCGGTAGAGCCCACCGAATACCGTGAAATCGCCGCCAAGCGGCGCGATTTGAGGAACTTTGCTGTTGTCCACCCGCACGGCGATCACGTTCGGCCCAACGGACAATGCGTCCGTGACGTCGAACCTGAAGCGGGCATAGCCGCCTTCATGCCGACCGACCTTACGCCCATTCACCCATGCGTCTGTAGCGAGCGCCGCGCCATCGAACACGAGATAGTAGCGCCGGCCCGGGTCTTTTCGCTTCATCTCGATATGGGTCCGATACCAGGCCGGTCCCCGATAGTAATTGCCGCCGTCGTCGCCATCGCCACCGTTGAAAGTATGCGGCAGCGTAACGTGGCTCCAACCGCCGTCGTTAAAGGACGGTGCATCGGCACCCGGTGCATCAGCCTTCATGAACGACCAGACAGCGTCGATCGGCGTCGCGCTGCGCGGCAGAGCCATTGCGGGCGGCAAGCACGTCACCAAGGCCAACATACCGATCAGGCAGAACAACAATCGGCGATACGGTGACAGACCCATCAGCATCCGGCTCCTCCTTGATTTATGTCGAATCCTTAACCGGGTCAGCGGAGAGCAGCGCAAAAAAGAGACCCGCTGGCGCTAGGCCAGCGGAACCAGCAACGCGAA
This sequence comes from Hephaestia mangrovi, assembly GCF_019880555.1. Lineage (GTDB taxonomy): Bacteria > Pseudomonadota > Alphaproteobacteria > Sphingomonadales > Sphingomonadaceae > Sphingomonas > Sphingomonas mangrovi. Next base: position 16,897 of record NZ_JAINVU010000004.1, read on the forward strand.
GTAGCTTCCCGACAAGGCGGGCTTGAGCGGACGGGGGAGCGTCGATCAGCGAATATTTGCGACATTAAAATTGAAATTGACAACGGCATGGGTTCATGCGGCTTCTCGCTTTATGAATATGTATTAGTCGCACGCGCGATCTGTTCAACACGAAGGTCCATTTTCGTGCAGTGCACGCGCGGCCATAGGCTTTCCGCGGAGATCATTGAAATTACTGCGCTTGATAGCGTTAGCAATATCGCTATTGAGATGAAATTGGCAAGTTGGCAACAGCGGCGGAGGGGAGAGCGAAAATGCGGGTATTGGTGGCGATCTTGTTGGGATTGTTGCTTGCCGTGCCGGCCCTCGCCGACGATCCGCCTAAGCCGCTTGATGCGAACGGTTTGGCGCTGACCCCGCCGATGGGCTGGAACAGCTGGAACAAGTTCGGTTGCGACAATAGCGAGAAGACAGTGCGGGCGGCAGCCGACGCAATGGCATCCAACGGCATGCGTGACGCCGGCTACAAATATCTCGTCATCGACGATTGCTGGCAGGGCAAGCGTGACGCCAACGGGTTCATCCAGCCCGACCCCGCTAAATTCCCCTCCGGGATCAAAGCGCTCGCGGATTACGTTCATAGCAAGGGGCTGAAATTCGGGATTTATTCTGACGCGGGTTTCCAGACGTGCGCACATCGCCCCGGCAGCCAGGGACACGAATATCAGGATGCGCTGCAATATGCCCGGTGGGGGGTAGACTATCTCAAATACGATTGGTGTTCGACTGGCACGCGCGACGCTCGGGAGGCTTATCGGACGATGGCTGAGGCTTTGCGTGCCACCGGACGCCCGATCGTCTTCTCGATTTGCGAGTGGGGCACGGCCAAGCCGTGGCTGTGGGCGACGAATACGGGCAATCTATGGCGCACCACGGGCGACATCTGGGATCATTGGGCTGGGCCGAACTCGAATGGCTATTCGCTCGGTGTGATGGATATCATCGACCTCAACGAGCCGTTATGGCCGTTCGCCGGACCGGGCCATTGGAACGACGCTGACATGCTGGAAGTCGGCAATGGCGGGATGAGCGAGAACGAATATCGTGCCCATTTCTCGCTTTGGGCGATGATGGCCTCGCCGTTGATGGCAGGCAACGATCTGGCAAACATGACGCCGGAGATTCGCGCCATCCTGCTCAACAAGGAGGTTATCGCGGTCGATCAGGACGCGCTCGGCGAGCAGGGGCGACGGATCGACCGGCAGGGCGACATGGAGGTATGGATGAAGCCGCTGACAGGCGGTGCACGCGCGGTGCTGTTCCTCAACCGCGGCGAGACGCCGGGTACGGTTGGCGTCAAATGGGGCGCGCTCGGCTATCCGAAGCGGCTAAAGGCGACCGTCACCGACCTGTGGAGCAAACAAGTTTGGCATGGCCAATCAGCCGGGCTGGAACGCACGGTGGCGCCGCACGCGGTCGTCATGCTCCGAATCGAGCCTTGAGTCACACTGCCCGGCGAGCGGATCGCGGGCGGCACAATCAGGCCTCTACCCAATTGGTCACGCGGCTGTCATAGAGCCGCCATGAGCGACATTCGTTCCGCCGACGTCCTGATTATCGGTTCCGGTGCAGCCGGCCTTACCGCGGCCCTCAATCTCGCTGACCGCTTTCGCGTCACCGTACTCGCCAAAGGGCAGTTGAACGAAGGCTCGACGGCCTGGGCGCAGGGCGGGATCGCGGCGGTGCTCGAACCGGGCGATACGTTCGAAAGCCATATCGAGGACACGATGATCGCCGGCGCCGGTCTCAACGACCGCGCGGTCGTCGAGTTCGTCGTCGAGAATGCGCCCCGCGCGATCGAGCGGCTGGTCGAGCTGGGCGTGCCGTTCAACACGGAAGGTGGCGGCCTGCATCTGACTCGCGAGGGCGGGCACAGCCACCGCCGCATCGTTCACGTCAACGACGCTACCGGCTGGGCAGTGCAGGAGGCATTGCAGCGCGCCGCCGAAGCGCATCCCAACATCACCTTGGTGCCCGACCGCGTGGCGATCGATCTCGCCACCAGCCGTCACGAGGAGCGCTATTCGGGCGCGGGCAACGTGTGGGGCGTCTACGCCGTCAACCGCGAGAGCGGGCATGTCGAGTTGTTCACCGCGAACGCGACGATCCTCGCGACCGGCGGAGCGGGGCGCACCTACCTCTTCTCGACCGCGCCGCGCGGCGCGACCGGCGACGGCATCGCCATGGCGTGGCGCGCGGGCGCACGCATCTCCAACATGGAAATGATGCAGTTCCACCCGACCTGCCTTTATAACGTCGAGGTCAAGAACTTCCTGATTACCGAGGCGGTGCGCGGCGAGGGCGGGCGGCTGATCAACCCGACCACGCACAAGCGTTTCATGACCTATTATGACCCGGAGCGGATGGAACTGGCGCCGCGCGACGTGGTGGCCCGCGCGATCGACGCCGAGATCAAGCGCTACGGGCTCGACTATGTCCATCTCGACATCAGCCATCTCGATCCGGCTTTCGTGCGCGGGCACTTCCCGACGATCTATGAGAAGTTGCTCGGCCTCGGCATCGACATGACGCGTGAGCCGATCCCGGTGGTGCCGGCGCAGCATTATACCTGCGGCGGGGTGCTGATCGACCGCGACGGCCGCACCGATCTGCCGCATCTCTATGCTGCCGGCGAGGTGACGCAATCGGGGCTGCACGGCGCCAATCGCCTGGCGTCCAACTCGCTGCTCGAATGTTTCGTGTTCGGCGAGGCATGCGCCAACCATATCGCTGCCAATTGGGCCGACTTGCCGCCACCGCCCGCGATCCGGCCGTGGGACGAAAGCCGCGTCACGCATTCGGACGAGGAAGTCGTCATCAAGCAGAACTGGACCGAGATCCGCCGCTTCATGTGGAATTATGTCGGCATCGTGCGCACCACCAAGCGGCTGGAGCGCGCGGCGCATCGGATCAAGCTGCTGACCGATGAAGTCGCCGATTATTACGGTCATTTCCGCGTCACGCCCGATCTGATCGAGCTCAGGAACCTCCTGCAGACCGCCGATCTGATCGTCCGGTCGGCGCTTCACCGCCAGGAAAGTCGGGGGCTGCACTACACGCTCGACTATCCCGAAACCCTGCCGGAGGCGGTCGATACGATCCTGGTGCCATGATCTGCGATTGATTCGCACTTTCGGCCTTTTCTTTCGGGCTAGTTATTGATAATCACTCGCAGCATGGATATGTCGTCGCGCGTGATACTGCCTGTCAGCCTCGAATCGCTGCCGCGCCGGCAGCATGCAACGGTCGCCGCGATCGATTGGGCGCGACTCGCCGTGCCCGAGGCGCGGCGGCTGCGCGAACTCGGTTTCGACGAAGGTGTCGAGGTTGAAGTGTTGCACCGCGCGCGGCTTGGCAGCGGCCCGATCGCGTGCCGCATCGGCCGGATGACGGTCGCGCTGCGCCGGGCGGTCGCTGGCGCGATCCATGTAGCGCCGCTCGCCGGCTAGGATGAATGCCACCCCACTGGTTGCGCTGGTCGGGAACCCCAATTCCGGCAAGAGCGCGCTGTTCAATGCGCTGACCGGCGCGCGGCAGAAGGTCGGCAATTATCCCGGCGTCACTGTCGAGCGGCACGCCGGCCGCACCAGTTTCGCCGATGGCCGCCCGGTCGAACTGATCGATCTGCCCGGGGCCTACAGCCTCGATCCGTCATCGCCCGACGAGCGGGTGACGCGCGACGTCGTCACCGGCGCACAGTCGGGCGAGCGGCTGCCGGACGCCCTGATCGTCGTCGTCGATGCCGCCAATCTCGATAATCACCTGCGCTTCACGCTGCAGCTGATCGCGCTCGGGCTGCCGGTGGTGGTCGCGCTCAACATGATCGACCTCGCGGCGCGCGACGGGCTGACGCTCGATCCAGCTGCGCTCGAACGCGAACTCGGCGTGCCCGTCGTCCCCACCGTCGCGGTGCGCCGCCGCGGCATCGATGAACTGAAGGCCGCGCTAGGCGAGGCGGTACGTCAGGGGCCAGTCGTCGCGCTGCGCGCCGGCGACAACAGCGTCCATGAGGATATCGCGACGCTCCAGCGCCGTGCCCGCGCGATCTCGCTCGCGGCGACCGTTTCCGAAACACCGGTGCGGCGCTGGACGCACGCGTTCGACGCGGTCGCGCTGCATCCGGTGTTCGGCCTCGCGCTGCTCGGCGCGATCCTGTTCGTCATGTTCCAGGCGGTATTCGCCTGGGCGCAGGCGCCGATGGACCTGATCCAGGCCGGGTTCGATGCACTCGCCCGCTTCATCACCGCCACCTTCCCCGACAGCATCCTGCGCTCGCTGGTGGTCGATGGGGTCATCGCCGGCGTCGGCGCGGTGGTGGTGTTCCTGCCGCAGATCCTGATCCTGTTCTTCTTCATCCTGATGCTCGAAGCCTCGGGCTACATGGTCCGCGCGGCTTTCCTGATGGACCGCATCATGGCGAGCGTCGGCCTGTCGGGGCGGGCGTTCATCCCGTTGCTCTCGTCATTCGCCTGCGCCGTTCCCGGCATCATGGCGACGCGCACGATCGAGGACGAGAAGGACCGGCTGACGACGATCCTGATCGCGCCCCTGATGACCTGCTCGGCGCGGTTGCCGGTCTATACGCTCATCATCGGCGCGCTGATCCCCGATACCCGCGTACTGCCCTTCGTCGGCCTGCAGGGCCTCGTCATGTTCGCGCTCTATGTGATGGGCATCGTCGGTGCGTTCTTCGCCGCGCTCGTGCTGCGGCGGACCGTTACCAAGGGCGCTTCGTCGGGCTTCATGATGGAGATGCCCAAATATCAGATGCCGCGCGCGCGCGATATCGTGCTGGGCTTGTGGACCCGTGCGGTGATCTTTCTCAAACGCGCCGGCACGATCATCGCGACGACGACGATCATATTGTGGGCGCTGTTGAGCTTCCCGCAGCCGCCGGCCGGCAGCCACGTCTCGCCAGTCGATTATTCGATTGCCGGGCGGATCGCCAACACCGTCGTCCAGCCGATCGTCCAGCCGATCGGGTTCAATCGCGACATTTCGCTGGCGCTTATCCCCGCGATGTCGGCGCGGGAGGTTGCCGTTGCCGCGATCGGCACGGTCTATTCGGTCGACAATCCGGATAGCGACAACGGCAATCGCGCGATGATCGACAATCTGCGCCACCGCTGGAGCCTGGCCACCGCGCTCGCTTTCCTGATGTGGTTCGTGTTCGCGCCGCAGTGCATCTCGACGATCGCGATTACCCGGCGAGAGACGAATGGCTGGAAATGGCCGGCGTTCATGGTTGGCTATTTGTTCGTGCTCGCCTACATCGCTGCGGGGGCGACCTATTGGGTCGCGACAGCAATCGGATTGTAGGGAGCGAACATGGCCGGCAGCGTGAACAAGGTGATTCTGGTCGGCAATCTCGGCCGCGACCCGGAAAGCCGCACCTTCCAGAATGGCGGCAAGGTGGTGAACCTGCGCATCGCGACCAGCGAATCGTGGAAGGATCGCAATACCGGCGAACGCAAGGAAAAGACCGAATGGCATTCGGTCGCGATCTTCAACGAAGGCCTTGCCAATGTCGCCGAGCGTTATCTGCGCAAAGGCAGCAAGGTCTATATCGAAGGCCAGCTCCAGACGCGCAAATGGCAGGACCAATCGGGCAACGATCGCTACTCGACCGAGATCGTGCTGCAGGGCTTCAACAGCGTGCTGACCATGCTCGATGGCGCGCCGGGCGGCGGCGGCAGCGGTGGCGGCGTCTCCAGCGGACGGGATGATTGGGGCGCCGGCGGCAATGATTTCGGCGGTGGTAACAATCGCGGCGGCGGCCAGGGCGGCAGCGGATCGAGCGGGTTCGGCGGCGGTGGCGGCGGCTTTTCCGACGATCTCGATGACGACGTGCCGTTCTGAGCGACGCGGCGATGAACGATAGCGAAATTGCGCCTGGCTGGCGCATCGATGAGGCCGCGCGGGCGCGCTCCATTGCCGAGCACGATATCGAAGCGGTGCGCGACGATCCGGCCCTCATCCGGATTACCGCCTTCGCCGCTGCGTTATGCGACGCGCCGACTGCGCTCGTCAGCATCGTCGAGGAACGGCGGCAAACTTTCCTGGCGCGAACCGGCCTCGATCAGAGCGAAACGCCGCGCGAGACGAGCTTCTGCCAGTTTGCGATGATCGGGAACGACATCATGGTCGTGCCCGATGCGACGGCCGACACCCGCTTTGCCGATAACCCGCTGGTCACCGGCGAGCCCGGCATCCGCTTCTATGCCGGCGCGCCGATCGTCGCGTCCGATGGCACGCCGCTTGGCTCGCTCTGCGTGATCGATACGCGCCCGCGCGAGGGGCTGACGCCGCTCCAGCGACAGGGGTTGTTGGTGCTGGCTGCCGATGTGATGCAGCGGCTCGACCGCAACCGCCAGTTCCGCGCGGCTTAGCGCCGCAGCAGGAACACCGCGTGCTCGGCGCGGAAATTGGCGGCGGCGGCGCCGGTGCGCCGGCCGTTGTTGAGGAACCAGGCGTCCTCCACCGTAATCCCGCGCTCCTTCACCAGCGCCCGGAAATCGTCGATCGTGACGTGGTGGATGTTGGGCGTATCATACCAGCGTTCAGGCAGCAGTTTGGTCACCGGCATCCGGCCACCCCACAACAGCGAGGCGCGGACCCGCCAATGCGCGAAATTGGGGAAGGAAACGAAGGCGCGCCCGCCGATCCGGAGCAACTGATCGAGCACTAGGTGCGGGTTGCGCGTCGTCTGCAGCGTCTGGCTGAGGATCGCGTAATCGAAGCTTTGATCGGGATAAGCGGCGAGATCGGCATCGGCATCGCCCTGCACGACGGAAAGGCCGCGGCCGACGGCGGCGGCGACATTGGCGGGGTCGAGCTCCAGCCCGCGCGCATCGACCTGGCGATCGTCGCGCAATGCCGCCATCAGCGCGCCATCACCGCAGCCGATGTCGAGCACGCGGCTGCCCGCTGCGACATGATCGGCGATCACCGCGAGGTCTGGACGCAGGCTCATCCGCCGTTCCTCAGGAAGCCGTGGATCACGCGGTTCATCTCGGGCGAATCGAGCAGGAAGGCATCGTGGCCGAACGGGCTCGACAGTTCGACGAAGCTCGCGCGCGCGCCGGCGGCATGGAGCGCTTGCACCACGGCACGCGATTCGCGCGTCGGGTAGAGCCAGTCTGTATCGAAACTGATCAGGCAGAAGCGCGCCCGCGTCTCGCGAAAGGCGTTGGCCAGCATCCCGCCATGTTCCTCGGCAAGGTCGAAATAGTCCATCGCCCGGGTGATGTAGAGATAGGCATTGGCATCGAACCGGTCGGTGAAGGCAAGGCCCTGGTGGCGCAGATAGCTTTCGACCTGGAAATCGGCGTCGAAGCCGAACGTCTTGGCGTCGCGCGCCTGAAGCTTGCGGCCGAATTTCTCGGTAAGGCCGGCTTCGGACAGATAGGTGATGTGCGCCGCCATTCGCGCCACCGCCAGGCCCGCGGCGGGCGCGCTGCCCGAGCCGTAATAATCGCCATCGCGCCAGTTGGGATCGGCCATGATCGCCTGCCGGCCGACTTCGTGGAAGGCGATGTTCTGCGCCGAATGCCTGGCGGTGGAGGCGATTACCACCGCGGCTTCGACTCGATCCGGGAAGGTCGCCGGCCATGACAAGGCCTGCATTCCTCCCATCGAGCCGCCGACCACCGCCTTCAGCCGCCCGATGCCGAGATGGTCGAGCAGCATGGCCTGGGCACGCACCATGTCGCGGATGGTGATGACGGGGAACGCCATGCCATAGGGCTCGCCGGTCGCCGGATCGATGCTCGCGGGCCCCGACGAGCCCATGCAACTGCCGATCACATTGGCACAGACGACGAGGTGGCGATCGGTGTCGATCGGTTTGCCTGGGCCGACCATCTGCAGCCACCAGCCGGGCTTGCCGGTGACCGGATGGCGGCTTGCAACATATTGATCCATCGTCAGCGCATGGCAGATCAGGATGGCGTTGCCGCCGTTCTCGGCCAACGTGCCGTAGGTTTCGTAAGCGATCTCGACCGGTGCGAGCGCAGCCCCGCTGTCGAGCGCAAGCGGCCCGGCGAGCGTCACGCGGCGGTCGAGGCCGAAGCGGTTGTCCATTCGCGCGGCGCTAGCGGAGGGCGGCGATTGTTGCAACGAGGCTGCGCGTGGGGCTATGCGCGCGACCATGACCGGTCCCACACCCAAGCCCTGGATCATGGGCATCGCGCCCTACATCCCCGGCCGCTCGACCACCGACGACGGCCGCAAGGTCGCCAAGCTGTCGTCGAACGAGAACCCGCTCGGCACCTCGGCCGCGGCCCGCGAGGCATTCGCGTCCGCCGCGGGGCGGCTCGAACGCTATCCCGACGCCAGCGCCACCGAGCTTCGCGAGACGCTGGCGGCCAGGCACGGGCTCGATCCGGCGCGGATCATCTACGGCAACGGCTCGGACGAGGTGCTGCACCTTGCCGCCGGCGCCTTTGCCGGGCCGGGCGACGAGGTGATCTTCGTTCGCTACGGCTTTGCGGTGTACGAGATCGCGGCGCGTCGTGTCGGCGCGACGCCGGTGGTGGCGCCCGACAAGGAGTATGCGACCGATGTCGACGCGGTGCTCGCCAGCGTCACCGACAAGACGCGCATCGTCTACATTGCCAATCCCAACAACCCGACCGGCACCTATGCGACCAAGGACGAGATCGCGCGCCTCCATGCCGGTCTGCCCGAACACGTTCTGCTGGTGCTCGACCATGCCTATGCCGAATACATAGACGGCGATGCCGAGGACGGCGGCATGGCGCTGGCCGAAAGCGCGCCCAACGTGCTGGTGACGCGCACCTTCTCCAAGATGTACGGCCTGGCCGCGGAGCGGATCGGCTGGGGCTATGCGTCGCCGGCGATCATCGAGGCGATGCACCGCATCCGGCTACCATTCTCGATCACCATCGCCGGCACGGCGGCGGCGATCGCGGCGCTCGGCGATACCGCGTTCGTCGATCACACGCGCGCGCACAACGCCGAATGGCGTGCCTGGTTTAGTGATGAGATGGGCAAGCTCGGCAATGCTGGGCTGCGCGCGGTGCCGAGCCAAGCCAATTTCGTACTCGTGCTGTTCGAAGGACGGCTCACCGCGGAGGCCGCTTACAAGGGGCTGATGGAGAAAGGCTATATCGTCCGCTGGCTGCCGGGCCAGGGGTTGGCGAACGGCCTGCGCATTACGATCGGCACCGCGGACGAGACCAGGGGCGTCGCCACGGCGCTTCGCGAACTGGCCGAATCGGCGGGCTGATGCTGCCTTTTTCCCGCATCACGATCATCGGGCTCGGGCTGATCGGATCGTCGATCGCGCGGGCGGTGCGCGTCCATATGCCGACGGCGCGATTGACCGGCTATGATGCCGATCCCGACGTCCGCGCGATCGCCGATCGCATCGATCTGTGCGACGACATTACCGATACTGCCGGGGCCAGCGTGATCGACGCCGATCTCGTCATCCTGTGCGTGCCGGTCGGTGCGATGGGTGCGGCCGCGGCGGAGATCGCCGCCGATCTGCCCGCCGACGCGATCGTCTCCGATGTCGGAAGCTGCAAGGAAGCCATCGCCGCCGCACTCGCCGACGCGTTGCCGAATGCGACGATCGTACCCGCGCATCCCGTTGCCGGCACCGAGCAAAGCGGCCCCGAGGCCGGTTTCGCGACGCTGTTCCATGGCCGCTGGTGCATCCTCACGCCGACCGCGCAGACCAGCGCCGCGGCGGTCGAGCGCGTCGCCGAATTCTGGCTCAAGCTCGGCGCGGATGTCGAGACAATGGCGCCCGATCATCACGATCGCGTGCTGGCGATCACCAGCCATCTGCCACATCTGATCGCCTATACGATCGTCGGCACCGCCTCCGACCTCGAGGAGGTGACGCAGAGCGAGGTGATCAAATATTCGGCCGGCGGATTTCGCGACTTCACGCGCATCGCCGCCTCCGATCCGACGATGTGGCGGGATGTATTCCTGACCAACCGCGAGGCCGTGCTCGAGATGCTGCAGCGCTTTTCCGAGGATCTGACCGCGCTGCAGCGCGCGATCCGCTGGGGCAAGGGCGACGAATTGTTCGAATTGTTCACCCGCACCCGCGCGATCCGCCGCGGCATCGTCGAACAGGGGCAGGACGACGCCGCGCCCGATTTCGGCCGTAGCCACCAATAAATGCCGCGTCTGGAGTCGCTCCACGCCGATCTTGCCGGCCTTGCCGCGCGCGATCGGCGGCGAACGCTCGCGCCGCGTGCCGGTTTGGACTTCGCCTCGAACGACTATCTCGCGCTTGCCGGCTCGCCGCGGCTTGCGGCGGCCGCGGCGCGCGCGCTCGATGCCGGGATAGCGATCGGTTCGGGAGGCTCGCGGCTGCTGCGCGGCAATCACGCCGAGCACGAGGCGCTGGAAGCCAACGCGGCCCGCTTCTTCGGCAGCGACGCCGCCTTGTTCTTTTCGACCGGCTTCGCCGCCAACGCGTGCTTCTTCGCGACGGTGCCGCAGCGCAGCGACCTGATCGTTTACGATGCGCTGAGCCACGCCAGCGTTCACGAAGGCCTGCGCCTCGCTCGAGCGGGCCATCGCGCCTTCGGGCATAATGATGCGCAGGCCGCCGATGACGCGATCGCGGCATGGCGACGCGATGGCGGCACCGGCACGCCGTGGCTCGCGGTCGAGAGCCTCTACAGCATGGATGGCGATCGCGCGCCGATCGATGATCTCGCTGCCGTTGCGCGACGCCATGACGCAATGCTGGTGGTCGACGAAGCTCATGCGACGGGCGTGTTCGGCCGCGATGGCCGCGGGCTTGCGGCCGGGGTGCCGCGCGACATTTGCATCACGCTGCACACCTGCGGCAAGGCTCTGGGCGTCGAGGGCGCGCTGCTCGCCTGCCCGGCGGTTGTGCGCGATTTCCTCGTCAATCGCGGCCGCGCCTTCATCTTTTCGACCGCGCCGTCACCGCTGATCGCCGCGGTGGTGCGCGAGGCGCTGGACATTCTCGTCGATGAACCCGAGCGGCGCGATCGTCTTCAAGCGCTCGTCGCGCACGCCGAAAGCGCGCTCGCACCGTGTGGCGTCGTGCCGACCGGTTCGCAAATCCTGCCGCTGGTGCTCGGCGAAGACGCGCGGGCGATGGCGGTGGCTGCAAGACTCCAGGCGCGTGGTTTCGACGTGCGCGGGATTCGTCCGCCTACCGTGCCCGCCGGCACCGCGCGGCTTCGCTTGTCGCTGACGCTCAACGTGGCGAGCACCGATGTTGACGCGCTCGCCGAGGCTTTGGCAGAGGCGCTGGCATGACCATCACGATCGTCACCGGCACCGATACCGATATCGGCAAGACGGTGTTCGCCGCCGGGCTCGCCGGCGCCTTGGCGGCGCATTATTGGAAGCCGGTGCAGGCCGGGCTCGACGACGGATCAGACCGCGAGCGGGTGGCGCGGCTCTCCGGGTTACCGGCCGGCAAGCTGCTCGACGAAGCCTATCGGCTGACCACGCCCTGTTCGCCCCACCGCGCCGCCGAGATCGACGGCGTGACGATCGATCCGGCCCGCCTCGCGCTGCCGGCGATCGATGGTCCGTTGGTCGTCGAGGGCGCGGGCGGCGTGCTGGTGCCGGTAACGCGCGACTTGCTGTTCGGCGATCTGTTCGCGCGCTGGGGCAAGCCGGTGGTGCTCGTTGCGCGGACCGGGCTCGGCACGATCAATCACAGCCTGCTTTCGATCGAAGCGCTGCGCGCGCGCGGCGTGCCGATCCGCGGGATCGCCTTCATCGGCGAAGCGCAGGAGGACAGCGAGGCGACGATCGCGGCGATCGGCGCCGTCAAGCGGCTCGGCCGCTTGCCGATGCTGCCGGTGCTCGATCGCGACAGCCTTGCTACCGCCTTTGCCGCGGCATTCGACCTGGAGGATTTCCGCTGAGTTCGCCCGTCTGGCATCCCTTCACCCAGCACGGGTTGGGTGAGCCAATCCCGCTGGTGACACGCGCCGAGGGGGCAGCGCTTCACACCGCCGACGGGCGACGGATCATCGACGCGATCTCGTCCTGGTGGGTGACGACGCATGGCCATTGCCATCCGCGGATCATGGCCGCGATCGCGGCGCAGGCCGCGGCGCTCGACCAGATCATCTTCGCCGGCTGGACGCATGAGCCGGCGGAGGCGGTCGCGCGCGGGCTGGTCGAGATCATGCCGCCCGCGCTCGAGCATGTGTTCTTTTCGGACTCGGGGTCGACCAGTGTCGAAGTCGCGCTCAAGATGGCGCTCGGCTATTGGCTCAACCGCGGCGAGCCGCGCCATCGTGTCCTGGTGCTGGAGCACAGCTACCACGGCGATACGATCGGGGCGATGTCGATCGGCGCGCGCGGCGTGTTCAACCAGGCCTATGCGCCGTTGTTGTTCGACGTCGGTACGATTCCCTTCCCGGCCGGGGGCGCGGAACAGGCCGCGCTCGACGCGCTCGAAGCCGGCTGTCGCGCGGGCGCCGCGGCGTTCATCGTCGAGCCGCTGCTGCTCGGTGCCGGGGGGATGCTGATTTACCCGCCGCGGGTGCTGGCCGAGATGCGGCGGATTTGTGCGGCCCATGGCGTGCTGTTCATCGCTGACGAGGTGATGACCGGCTGGGGCCGCACCGGCACGTTGCTGGCGTGCGAGCAGGCCGATGTCGTGCCGGATATTCTCTGCCTGTCGAAGGGCTTGACCGGCGGCGCCGTGCCACTCGCCGTGACGATGGCGACCGCGCCGATCTATGCCGCGCACCTATCGACCGATCGCGCGCGGATGTTCTTCCATTCGTCGAGCTACACCGCCAATCCGATCGCTTGCGCGGCCGCCGCGGCCAATCTCGAGATTTGGCGCGATGAACCCGTGCGGGAGCGGATAGCCGGCCTCGCTCGCCACCAACAGGATCGGCTAGCGGCGCTCGCCAGCCATCCCAACGTCCGCAATCCGCGCGCGATCGGCACCGTCACCGCGATGGAATTGAGCGAAGGCGAGGGCGATTATCTCTCGTCGCGCGGCCCGGCCTTGCTCGCCTTCTTCCGCGAGCGAGACCTGCTGCTTCGCCCGCTTGGCAATACGGTGTACGTGATGCCGCCTTATTGCATCGACGACGGCGATCTCGATGCGATCTACACCGCGATCGCCGCGGCCGCCGACGCGTTGCCAGGCTAGGAGCGTCAGGCCGCCAGCGCCATCTCGTCGCGGCCATCGTGCTCGACAGTCGCGAGGTCGGTGCCCGCGGCGCGGCGGTTCGGCGCGATCTTGTGCGATACCCACAATGCCGCGCCGAGGCCGACATAAGTGCCGATCACCGCGACCGGATTCCAGATCATCGGGACGGCGAAGGCGATCCGCAGGATGTTCGGATGAATGCCGAACTCGCGGCCGATGCCTTCGCAAACGCCGAACATCGTGTCGGGGCGATCGAACAGCTTGGTCGGGGCGGAAGCGGTCACATCGGGTCTCCTGGTTGCGCCGAGGCGGCGCGAATGACAGATGTCCGCTGTTTCGCAAACGTCGTGCCAAACCAGTAAAACTGTTGTTTTATAGATTGTTGCGTAAAGAGCGATTAAGCGGGCAGCGCGCCGATCCCCAACTCTTGGCGCGTTTTGCTAGGGCTCGGCGCGGGCGCGGACGAAATCGACGAAAGCGCGAAGCGGCGCCGGCAAGTGGCGTCGACCGGGGTAATAGAGGAACGGGCCGGAGAATTGCTGCCACCAGGGCTCGAGCACCGGCACAAGCGTTCCCTCGACGAAATGCGGCTGCAGCCATTCCTCGAACAACTGGATGATGCCGACGCCGGCAACCGCGGCCGCCACCGCGAGATCGGTCGCGCCACCTACCCGCACGGTCAGCGGCCCAGTCGGCTCGATCCGAACCACATCACCCTGGCGTTCGAATTCCCAGATCGTCACCGCCCCGCTCGCGAAGCGGCCCAGAATGCACGCATGATCGGCAAGCTCGCGTGGATGTCGCGGATGGCCTCGGCGCGCGAGATAGTCGGGCGAGGCAGCCGTGGCGAAACGTTGCGTCCGCGGGCCGATCGGCACGGCGATCATGTCCTGCTCCAGCCGTTCGTCGTAGCGGATGCCGGCATCGCATCCGGCGGCGAGCAGATCGACGAAGCTCTCTTCGGCGATCACTTCGAGTTGCACGTCCGGATAGGTGGCGAGGAAATCGGGGATCAGGCTGGGCAGGACGAGCCGCGCCGCAACGACAGGCACATTGAGGCGGAGGGTTCCGCGCGGCGTATCGCGATAGCCGTTGACGATATCGAGCGCCGCTTCGATTTCGCCGAGCGCGGGGCCAAGGCGCCCGATCAACTCCCGGCCCGCCTCGGTGGCGGCGACGCTACGCGTCGTGCGATTGAGCAGGCGGACGCCGAGGCGTGCTTCGAGACGGCGGACGGCTTCGCTGAGTTGCGATGCGCTGCCGTTGGTGGCGCGTGCGGCCTCGCGGAAGCCACCGGCGGTGGCGACCGTGACCAGGGCCTTGAGATCGTCGAATTCTGCCATTGTCCCGATTTCCGAACAGCCCGTGCGGCCTTCATCTCATTATCAAACAATCGCTGCGGACGCATATGGCGCGCGACGAAAAGGAGATTGCACATGACCGATCTGTCCGCCGCTGGCACTTTCACGATGGGCGACCGCAAGGTGAAGCGGCTTGGCTATGGCGCGATGCAACTCGCCGGGCCCGGCGTGTTCGGCCCGCCCAAAGATCACGACGCCGCGATCGCCGTGCTGCGGGCGGCGATCGAAGCCGGGGTCGATCACATCGACACCAGCGATTTCTACGGGCCGCACGTAACCAATCGCCTGATCCGTGAGGCGCTGCATCCCTATGCCGATGATCTCACCATCGTCACCAAGATCGGCGCCAAGCGCGGCGACGATGCCTCGTGGAACCCGGCCTTTGCGCCCGAGGAGCTGGAAGCCGCGGTGCATGATAACCTGCGCAATCTCGGTATTGAGCAGATCGAAATCGTCAACCTGCGCGCGATGTTCGGTATTCACGGTCCCGCCGAAGGCTCGATCGAAGCGCCGCTGACCGCGCTGGCCAAATTGCAGCAGCAAGGTCTGATCCGACACGTCGGATTAAGTAATGTGACTGCCGCGCAGATTGAGGAGGGGCGCAAGATCACGGAGATCGTCTGCGTGCAGAACCAATACAATGTCGCGCATCGCGAAGATGACGCGCTGATCGACGCGCTCGCCGCCGATGGCATCGCCTATGTGCCGTTCTTCCCGCTCGGCGGGTTCAGCCCGTTGCAGTCGGACACGCTGTCGCGGGTCGCGGCGGAACTGGATGCGACGCCGATGCAGGTGGCGCTGGCATGGCTGCTGCAGCGCTCGCCCAACATCCTGTTGATCCCCGGCACCTCGTCGCTCGGCCATCTGCGCGAGAATCTCGCGGTTGCCGAGATGACGCTGCCCGATGAGGCGGTCGCGCGATTGGACGCGATCGCCTCGTCCTGACGAATCAGGCCGCCGCTTCCTCGGTCGCATGGCCGGCGCGGGGGCGGCCGTAGACGAAGTAGACGATCAGGCCGAGCGCGTTCCACCCGAGGAAGAACAGCTCGGTCCGGGTCGGCAGGCTAAAGAACAGATAGATGCAGCCGGCGATCGCCACCGTGCCGACCAGCGGCGCCAGCGGGGTGCGGAACGTGCGCGGCGCATCCGGCGCGCGACGGCGCATGACCAGCATGCAGACGGAGACCGCGGTGAACGCCGCCAGCGTTCCGGCATTGGCGAGTGCGGCGATCGCGTCAATCGGTGCGAGCCCGGCGATGACCGCGACCAGGATCGCGGTGATGATCGTGATCCGCACCGGCGAGCCGCGCTTCGACACCACGGCCAGCTTTTCGGGCAGCAGCCCGTCACGCGCCATGGTGAAGAAAATGCGGCTCTGGCCGAACAGGAAGCCGAGCAGCACCGTGGGCAACGCCACGACAGCGCTGACGGCCAGGATCGTCGCGACGATCGGCTGGTGGATGTCGCGCAGGATCAGCGCCAGCGGATCGGGGCTGTTGGCGAATTGGGTGAAATGCAGCGCGCCGACTGCGGTGATGCCGATCAGGATGTAGATCGCGACGCAGGCAACCATCGATCCGACGATGCCGATCGCGAGGTCGCGGCCCGGATTCTTCGTCTCCTCCGCCGCGGTCGAGATCGCGTCGAAGCCGTAGAAGGCGAAGAAGATGATCGCGGCCGCCGCCATCACCCCGCGCGCGACGATGGTGCCATCGGGGCCGGCGAGCGACGATTTGGCGAAGCCGTAGGGCATAAAGGGATGAAGGTTGGCGGCATCGAAATGCGGCAGCGCGATGACGACGAACAGCGCCAGCGCGAGCATCTTGATGACGACGAGGATCGCGTTGAGCGTCGCTGATTCCTTGGTACCGGCGCTGAGCACGCCAGCGACGACGGCGATGATGAAGATCGCGGGTGCGTTGATGATGCCGCCGAGATCGGGCCCCTGCGTCAGCGCATGCGGAAACCCGATCCCCTCCAGCAGCGGCGAGGCATAGCCCGACCAACCGACCGCGACGGTGGACACCACCAGCGAATATTCTAGGATCAGGCTCCAACCGATAACCCAGGCGATGATCTCGCCCAATACGGCATAAGAATAGGTGTAGGCACTGCCTGACGCCGGCATCATCGTCGACATTTCGGCATAAGCGAGCGCGGCACAGGCGCAGATCACGCCGGCAATGACGAACGACAGGATGACGGCGGGGCCGGCGCGATCGGCGCCGACGCCGATCAGCGTCAGGATGCCGGTGCCCACGATCGCGCCGACGCCGAGTGCGACGAGATGCGGCCAAGAAAGCGTACGCGCGAGGCGGTGCTCGCTGGGCTGGTCGGCGCCAACCGCGATGATCTTCTTGCGGAACAGATCGCTCACATGGTCCCCCAGATAAAGGTCAAGCCCGAACCCCTTGCCGGGGCACGAGCGGTTGGCCATAGCGTAAGGATATGATGCGACTCCGCAACCTTTGTGGGGGTTCGCCTTCAAGAACAGTGACTTGAGGAGGGATTTGATGGATACCGCGCTCGATTTCGCGCTGGGCGAGACGGCCGACATGATCCGGGAAACGACCCGCCGGTTCGCCGCCGACAAGATCGCGCCGAAAGCCGCGGCGATCGATGAGGACAACAGGTTCGATCGCGCGCTGTGGCCCGAAATGGGCGCGCTCGGCCTGCACGGCATTACGGTCGAAGAAGACTGGGGCGGGCTCGGTCTCGGTTATCTCGAGCATGTCGTGGCGATGGAGGAAGTCAGCCGCGCTTCGGCCTCTATCGGGTTGAGCTACGGCGCGCACTCGAACCTCTGCGTCAACCAGATCCGGCGCTGGGGAAATGACGCGCAGAAGGCGAAATACCTGCCCAAGCTGATCTCGGGCGAGCATGTCGGCAGCCTCGCCATGTCCGAGGCGGGCAGCGGCTCGGACGTCGTGTCGATGAAGCTCAAGGCCGAGGCGCGGGGCAACGATCGCTACGTGCTCAACGGCACCAAGTTCTGGATCACCAACGCGCCCGAGGCGGACACCCTGGTGGTCTATGCCAAGACCGACGGCGAGGGCGGCCCGCGCGGCATCACCGCTTTCCTGATCGAGAAGGGAATGGCCGGCTTTTCGGTCTCGAAGAAGCTCGACAAGATGGGCATGCGCGGCTCCGACACCGCCGAACTGGTGTTCGAGGATTGCGAGGTGCCGGCCGAGAACGTGATGGGCCCGGTCAACGGCGGCGTCGGCGTGTTGATGAGCGGCCTGGACTACGAGCGCGCAGTGCTGTCGGCGGGGCCGCTCGGCATCATGCAGGCGTGTCTCGACGTGGTGCTGCCCTATGTTCGCGAGAGGAAGCAATTCGGCAAGCCGATCGGCAGCTTCCAACTGATCCAGGCCAAGGTCGCCGATATGTATGTCGCGCTCAACAGCGCGCGCGCCTATGTCTACGCGGTCGCGCGCGCCTGCGACATGGGCAAGACGACGCGGTTCGACGCGGCGGGCGCGATCCTGCTGGCGAGCGAGAATGCGGTGAAGACCGCACTCGAGGCGATCCAGGCGCTGGGCGGCGCGGGTTATACCAAGGAATGGCCGGTCGAGCGCTTCCTGCGCGATGCCAAGCTCTACGATATCGGCGCCGGGACCAACGAAATCCGCCGCTTCCTGATCGGACGCGAATTGATCGGCGCTTAGTCGATCGGCGTCTTTGCGCGATTTGGTTAACGAAATGGTAGCCATGTCCGCCCGATAGAGGGTGGGCAAGGGAGCCATTTGCCGATGACCAAGACCGTTCGCCCGTGCCAGATCGCGACGCTGCTCGATGATGCGCCCGACGGCATTCGCACGCTGTCGCTCGATTGCTTCGATACGCTGATCTGGCGTGCGACGCACCTGCCGCAGGACGTGTTCGCCGAATTCGGCTATCCCGGTGGCGGGATCGAGCCGCGCGTGCAGGCGGAGAAGAAGGCGCGGCGCCACAATCTGCGGGCCGGGGGAGCGGGCGAGGCCTCGATCGAGGACATTCACGGTCTGCTTCCGGCAGGCGATGCAGGCGTCGCTGCCGAACTCGCGCTCGAGGCACGTCATTGCTATGCATTCGCGCCGACCGTCGAACTGATCCGCCGCGCGAAGGCGCGCGGGCTGCAGGTCATCATCGTCAGCGACACCTATCTGTCCGAACCGCAGCTTCGCGCGCTGATCGCCGAAGTTGGCGGCGACAAACTCGCCGACATGATCGATCGCGTCTTCTGCTCGTCCGAGCTTGGCCGGGCGAAAGCCGGCGGGATGTTCGTGCCCGTGCTCCATGCCTTGCAGGCCTCGCCGCAGACCATCATGCACGTCGGCGACAATCCGATCGCGGACGGCATCGCCGCGACCGCCGCTGGCATTCATGCGGTGCAGATCGAGCAATTCGATGTCGCGTCGTCCAGCCGCCTGCGGCTGGAAGCCGCCGCTGCGGCGATCTTCGACCCCGCGACACGCGTGTCGCGGCCGGTCTTGCAGCCGCACCGCGCGGCGATCGCGTTGCGGCCCGGCCGCGATCCGGCTTGGGATCTGGGGCATGACGTATTCGGGCCGTTGCTCGACGCATTCTCGCGCTGGCTGAAGCAAGAGGTCGCCGCGCTGGCGGACGCGACCGGGCGGCCGGTCAAGCCGCTGTTCCTGCTGCGCGACGGATTTTTGCCCAAGGCGATGTACGAGGCGATCGGCGGCAGCGGCAGCGCGGTTTCGGTCAGCCGCTTCACCGCGCGGCGCGCCTCCTTTTCCGGCGAAGCCGCGGTGCGCGACTATCTGGACGAAGAGGAGACCAATCGGGTCGAGGTACTCGCCGCGCAACTCGGGCTGACGGTGGGTGAGGCGCGGAAGATCGGGACGACCGGTGCGGCTTTCCGCAAGGCTGCCCTGGCGCCTGACGTCGTCAAGCGGATCGCCTCGCGCAGCGCCGCCTTCGCAAAGCGGTTGGCCGCGCATCTCCGCCGCGAGGGCCGGATCGAGAAGGGCGACGCGGTAATGCTGGTCGATCTCGGCTATCGCGGCACGGTGCAAGATCTGGCCGGTGCGATCATCGAGGACCAGTTGGGCGTTACCGTCACTGGCCGATATATGCTGTTGACCGACCATCATGCCGATTCCGACAAGAAGCGGGGCCTGTTCGATTCACGCCATTACGATCACCGCATGCTGACCGCGCTGAGCCGCCAGATCGCGATCGTCGAACAGGTCGCGACGTCGAATACCGGTTCCGTAATCGATTATGCCGACAACGGCCGGTCGAAGCACAAGCCGTGCCGGATCAGCGGGGCCCAGGCGGCGGCGCGGGAGGCGATCCAGGAAGGAGCGATCGCTTTTGCCCGAACCGCCGCAGACGCTTTCCATCGCGCGCCGGCGTCCGACGACGAGGACGGCCGCCGTCGCATGGCGCTCGCCATCCTCGGCCGCTTGCTGTTCCTGCCGCAGCCCGAAGAAGTCGAGGTCTTCACGCCGTTCCAGCACGACGTGAATCTCGGCACCGACGATCTCGTTGGCATCGTCGATCACGATCGTGCCAGTGTGGGCCTGCGCCGCCGCGGCCTGTCCTATCTGCGCGAAGCCGATCGCATGTTCCTGCCGGGCGAACTCCGGCCGCATGGTCTGCCGCTGACGCTGACCAACTGGCTGTCCTGCCGCTTCGAGCTCGATATCCGCAGCGGCGATTTTGCTGCAAGCAAGATCGACGTGCCGGTGTTCCTAGCGCATCGCGACCAGCAGGTGATGCGCGATTTCGATGCCGTACCCACTCATGACGGCTACCACGCCGTCACCATTCCGATCGGCGCTGCCAAGTTCGATGCTGGGGTTCAGCTAGGCGCGCTCGGCGAGATCGTCCAGCTCGAGGAAGTGGCTTTCTATCGGGTTGGCGAGCTCGGCGCGAAATCGGGCATCGTGCCGACGCCGATCGTCGCCGAGCCGGTATTCGATGAAATGGAGCAGGTTGCCGACGGCTTGTGGCGGTGCGGCGATCGCAGCTTGCTGTTCGTGCCGCCGCCGAGCGCGGCCACCGAGCCGCTGGTATTGCGGGTCGTGTTCCGGTCGATCGTGCCTGTTTCGGCGGCGCGCCAGGCGATCCCCGCCGATCACGCCGAAGCGGTCAACGCCTGATCATGCAGCGTCACGCCACGCGGGCCTGACGCTGCATGCCGGGGCTTACCAGATGCGCACGCGCTGGTCGGGCGTCAGGTAAAGTTTTTGGTTCGGCTCGACGTTATAGGCCTTGTACCAGTCATCGAGGTTGCGCACCGTGAGCGCACGATAGCTGCCCGGCGCATGGCCGTCGGTGGCGATCTGCTGCTTCAACGCCTTGTCGCGGGTCTTCGTTCGCCAGCTCTGGGCGAAGGCGAGGAAGAATCGTTGGTCGCCGGTCAGCCCGTCGATCACCGGTGCGGGCTTGCCGCCCAGCGAGGCGTGATAGGCATCGAGCGCGGCATTGAGGCCAGCGAGATCGGCGATATTCTCGCCCAGCGTCTGCTCGCCGTTGATATGGATGCCCGGTAGCGGCTCGTAAGCATCGAACTGCTTGGCCAGCGCCGCACCCGCTGCTTCGAAATGCTTGAGATCGGCCGGCGTCCACCAGTTGCGCAGGCGGCCCTCGGCATCGAACATCGCGCCGTTGTTATCGAAGCTGTGGCTGATCTCGTGGCCGATCACCGCGCCGATCGAGCCGTAATTGGCGGCCGGATCTGCGTGCGGATCATAGAACGGCGCTTGCAGGATCGCGGCCGGGAAGTTGAGCGCGTTCTGCAACGGCAGGTTGACGGCATTGACAGTCTGCGGTGTCATCCACCATTCGCCGCGGTTCACCGGCTTGCCGATCTTGGCGACCTGATGATGATATTCGGCGAGCTGAGCATTGCGGAAATTGGCGACCGGATCATCGGCGCTCACCTGCATGCCCGAATAGTCGCGCCAGGTTTCAGGATAGCCGATGCCGACTTTCAGCGTCTCAATCTTCTTGCGCGCTTCCGCCTTGGTCGCGGGCGCCATCCAGTCGATTGCCGCGACGCGTTTGTCGAACGCCGCCAGAATACCCTTCACCATATTCTGGATGTCGGCCTTCGATGAGGCCGGGAAATATTGCTTCACGTAAAGCTGGCCGACCGCGTCGCCCAGCGCCGACTGCACCGCGGCGATCGCGCGCTTGTCACGCGTGCGCTGCTCGGGCGTGCCCGACAGCGTCGTGCCGTAAAAGGCGAAATGCGCGTCGTCGAACGTCTTGGGCAGCACCGAGGCGACCTGGTTGATGCGATGGAAGGTCAGCCAGTCCTGCCACGTCTGCAGCGGTTCGGAAGCGACCAGAGCAGCCTCGCCGGTGATCGCCTGCGGTTGCCAGGCGATGAAATCCTGCTGGTCGGGAAGGCCGGCGGCCTGCCAATAAGCGTTCCAGTCGATGCCCGGAGCCTTCTTCGCGAAATCGGCCTTGGTCCAGGGATCGTGACCCTTTGACATCTGTTCGGTATCGGTCAGCGTCGCATGCGCCTTCGCGAGCTTGGTTTCGAGATCGAAGATGCGCTGGGCGCGGGCCTGCGCATCGCTGATCCCGGCGAGCGTCAGGATCTGCGCGATATATTTCTTATAGGCATCGCGGATCGACGCCATGTCGGCCGAGGACGAGAGGTAATAATCGCGATCGGGCAGGCCGAGGCCGCCTTGCAGGACGTACGGCACGGTCTTCGATGGGTCGGTCAGCGCCTGCGTCACGAACAGGCCGAACAGATTCTCGGTGCCGAGGTTGGTGGCGTTGATCGGGTCTTCATCGGCGCGCATGTTGGCGCCGAGCATCGATGCGAGCTGCGTCTTGTCCTTCAACGCGGCGATCGCATCGAGATCGGGCTGGATCGGAGCGAGCCCGCGCCGCTCGATGCCCTGCGTGTCCATATAAGCGGTGTAGTAATCGGCGATTTTGCGTTGGTCGCTGCCCGGCGCGGCATTGGCCTTGAGCGCGGCGTCGATGATCGCCTTGTTGTTCGCTTCGGCCTTGTTGAACACTTCGAGGAAGACGCCGGTCGAGGAGCGGTCGGCGGGGATTTCGGTCTTGGCGCGCCAGCCGCCATTGGCATATTCGTCGAAATTGTCGCCCGGCTTCACTGACTTGTCGAGACCGGTGAGATCGACGCCGACCTCGGTTCCGGTGGCCGCCGACTGCTCGGCGGCGGTGCTGTTGCTGCCGCCGCTATGGCCGGTGCAGGCAGTGGTGGCGAGCAGGGTCGCCGTCAGGATCGCGATACGCTTCATTGCCAGGGTCTCTCCGAAATCCGGTGTATGAGCGCGGAGCTACACCTGCGGCGCGGCGATTGCCAGTGGCTCCGCGAAACCCTAGTCACACATGCAACCAAGAGAGGAGTCCTGAATGAGCGCGCCCGTGCTCGACACCAAATTGTCGGTTGATAGCGAGACGTTTCGGACCAGTGTGGCGCACAATCGCGCCCTGGTCGAGCGCCTGCGCAATGATGTCGCCAAGGCAGCGCTCGGCGGCTCCGAGCGCTCGCGCGAACGCCATACCAGTCGCGGCAAGCTGCTGCCGCGCGAGCGCGTCGAACGGCTGCTCGATCCGGGCTCGCCGTTCCTCGAGATCGGCCAGCTCGCCGCCTGCGACATGTACGAGGGCGACGTGCCCGGCGCCGGGCTGATCTGCGGGATCGGGCGCGTATCGGGGCGCCAGGTGATGATCGTCTGCAACGACGCCACGGTGAAGGGCGGCACTTATTATCCGATGACGGTGAAGAAGCACCTCCGCGCGCAGGAGATCGCCGAGGCCAACCTTTTGCCGTGCATCTATCTGGTCGATTCGGGCGGCGCGAACCTGCCGCATCAGGCCGAGGTCTTTCCCGATCGCGATCATTTCGGCCGCATCTTCTTCAACCAGGCCAACATGTCGGCGCTGGGCATCCCGCAGATCGCCTGTGTGATGGGCAGTTGCACCGCCGGCGGCGCCTATGTGCCGGCGATGAGCGACGAGAGCGTGATCGTGCGCAACCAGGGCACGATCTTTCTCGCCGGCCCGCCGCTGGTGAAGGCGGCGACGGGCGAAGTGATCTCGGCCGAGGAACTGGGCGGGGCGGAGACCCACGGGCGCAAGTCCGGGGTGGTCGATCACGTCGCCGAGAATGACGAGCACGCGCTGACGATCGTGCGCGACATCGTCTCGACACTGCCCACCAACCGCACGCCGGATATCGCGCTCAAGGAGCCGCGCCCGCCGAAGTTCGACGCCGAGGAGCTTTACGGCATCATCCCCGACGACGTCCGCGCGCCCTATGATGTCCATGAAGTGATCGCGCGGCTGGTCGACGGCAGCGAATTCGCCGAGTTCAAGGCGCTCTACGGCACCTCGCTGGTGTGCGGCTTCGCGCATATATGGGGCATGCCGGTGGCGATCCTCGCCAACAATGGCGTGCTGTTCAGCGAAAGTGCCGTGAAGGGCGCGCATTTCATCGAGCTCGCTTGCCAGCGGCGCATCCCGCTGCTGTTCCTGCAGAACATCTCGGGCTTCATGGTCGGCGGCAAATATGAGGCGGAAGGCATCGCCAAGCACGGCGCCAAGCTGGTGACGGCGGTGGCGACCGCCAGCGTGCCCAAGATCACATTGCTGATCGGCGGCAGCTTCGGCGCCGGCAATTACGGCATGTGCGGCCGGGCCTATAGCCCGCGCTTCCTGTTCACCTGGCCCAACAGCCGCATTTCGGTGATGGGTGGCGAGCAGGCGGCGAGCGTGCTGGCGACGGTGCATCGCGACGCCGATGGCTGGAGCGACGAACAGGCCGAGGCATTCAAGGCGCCGATCCGCCAGAAATATGAGGACGAGGGCAATCCCTGGCACGCCACCGCGCGGTTGTGGGATGACGGGATCATCGATCCGGCGCAGACCCGCGACGTGCTCGGCCTTGCTTTCGCGGCGACGCTCAACGCGCCGATTCCCGAAAATCCGCGGTTCGGCGTGTTCCGGATGTGAGCCCATACGTATTCATCGTGACGGCGCGGGCTCGCTGGGCATGATGGCGGCCATGAGAGGATATCTGAAACGTGCGATCGCGGCCGCGGCAGTGGCTGCGACTGTTGCTGGTTCGGCCCCGGCGAGCGCGGCGATCGCAGATCGCTACACGCCCAGGCCCTATGTCGAGATCAAGCATCCCGACTGGTCGAAAACCGCCGTGCTCTACGAGCTCAATACGCGGCAGTTCACGCACGAGGGCACGTTCAACGCCGCCGCCAGGCAATTGCCGCGGCTGAAGACGCTCGGTGTCGGCATCATCTGGCTGATGCCGGTGCAGCCGATCGGCGAGGTCCATCGCAAGGGTACGCTCGGCAGCCCCTATTCGGTGCGCGATTATGAGGCGGTCAATCCCGAGTTCGGGACGATGGCCGATCTCAAGGCGTTCGTCGCCGCTGCCCATAAGCTGGGAATGCACGTCATCCTCGATTGGGTCGGCAATCACACAGCGTGGGACAATCCGCTGCACAGCCAGCATCCCGACTGGTACGAGCATGATTGGAAGGGCGCCAACCGGCCGACGCCGTGGTGGGACTGGTCCGACATCATCGACCTCGATTATTCGAAGCCGGGCCTGCGCCGATATATGACGGAGGCGATGAAATTCTGGGTGCGGGAGGCTGATGTCGACGGCTTCCGCTGCGACGTGGCGGGTTATGTGCCGCTCGATTTCTGGGAAAATGCGCGCGCCGAGCTCGACGCGATCAAGCCGGTCTTCATGCTCGCCGAATGGGACCAGCGCGATGTCCACAAGGCCGCGTTCGACGCCAGCTATGCGTGGAAATGGAACAACGCGATGGCCGATATCGCCGCGGGCAAGGCCGACGTCAGTGCACTGTTCGGCTATTATTCGGAAAACCAGAGCGCCTGGCCCGACGCGGCGATGCGCATGGTCTATACCGAAAACCACGATCAGAATGCCTGGGAAGGAACCGAATACGAGCGTTTCGGCAAGGCGCGGATCGATGCGATCGTGCTGTCGTTCGTGGGCGAGGGCATCCCGCTGATCTACAACGGCGAGGAAGCGGGCAACCGCAAGCGGCTCGCTTTCTTCGAGCGTGATCCGATTGCGTGGCGCGACGATCCCAACAACGCGCTGTTCACCAGGCTGATCGCGTTCCGCACCGCGCATCGCGCGCTGTGGAATGCGCCATGGGGCGCGCGGATGATTCCAGTCGTGAACAGCGCACCGGCCAAGGTGCTGTCGTTCGTGCGCGAGAAGGGCGGCGACAAGGTGTTCGCGCTGTTCAATCTGTCGGATGCCCCGCAGACGATCACCTTCAGCGATGGCCCGGTGGCCGGACGTTATACCGATTTCGACGATGGCAATGCGATGACGATCGACGCCGCGACGCAGATGACGTTGGCGCCGTGGAGCTATCGCGTGCTGGCAGGACGTGGGCCCTGAGCGCGGCGAGCGCCTCTGCAGGCTGGTCGCTTTCGCTCGTCGAACATGGCGCCGAGCGCGAGCCGGTCGTCGTCATCGACAATTTCGCCCCCGCGCCCGATCGCTTGATCGACGATGCCGGCTTCCTGTCGTTTCAACCGATCGGCCCGCATTATCCCGGCATTCGCGCGGTGGTCGCCCCGGCGATGCTGCACGACCTGATGGTGGCGCTCGAACCGGTCGTTGCCGAGGCGTTCGGCTGCCCGGCGTTCGAGGTGATCGATGCCTTCTATTCGCTGGTGACCACGCGCCCGTCCGCGCTGGCGCCGATCCAGCGGTTGCCGCATTTCGATGGCGTCGAGCGCGAGCGGCTGGCCTTGCTCCATTTCCTTGCTCGCGACGAACGCAGTGGCACAGCCTTCTACCGCCACCGATCGACCGGATTTGAAACCGTGACGGCCGAGCGGCTGCCCGCTTACCGCCGGTCGCTCGATGCCGATATCGGCACGCACGGCTTGCCGCCGCCCGGCTATATCGACGGCAATACCCCGATCTTCGACCGGATCGCGCGATACGAGGGGCGGTTCAATCGCGCGATCCTCTATCGCAGCAACACGCTGCATTGCGCCGCGATTCCCGAGGACATGGCGTTCGTTGCCGATCCCCGAGCCGGGCGGTTGACCGTCAACACCTTCCTGATGGCGGAAACGCGAGGCCGCTGAGCGCTGTTGCAATTCGGCAACGGCGGGGTCACGCCGCAGCGTGACAGTCATGTGAATACGTATGTCGCTTTCTTCACACTAGGCCCGCCGCGGGAATAATCGAGCCTGCAATCGATCGCGCCGTTCAGCGCGACGACCGGCGCATGTCGCGCAAAGGGGAGGCTATTGATGATTTCTCGCAACCACACCTATTCCGTGCGCACGCGGCTCGCGTTGCGCGCCAGCATGATTGCATTGGGTGGCGCGGCGCTGATCGCCGGCGCGCCTGCCTTCGCGCAGGACCAGTCGACGCTGCCGACCAACGATACCGCGCAGCCGGCCGCCGAGGCCGCGACCGCCGTTTCCACGCAACCGACGCCGGCGCCTGACAACACGACCGCGCAGACGGCTGATGCGGCCCAGGCGGCCGGCAGCGATATCGTCGTCACCGGCATCCGCGCGGCGCTCGATTCGTCGGCCCGCATCAAACGCAATTCGACGCTGATCGTTGATTCGGTCTCGGCGGAAGACATCGGTAAGCTGCCCGATGTCTCGATCGCCGACTCGCTCGCGCGTCTCCCCGGCGTCACCGCGCAGCGCCTCGAGGGGCGTGACCAGCGCCTGTCGATCCGCGGCCTCGGCCCCGATTTCTCGACCACGCT
The DNA here is from genome assembly GCF_019880555.1 of Hephaestia mangrovi. Lineage (GTDB taxonomy): Bacteria > Pseudomonadota > Alphaproteobacteria > Sphingomonadales > Sphingomonadaceae > Sphingomonas > Sphingomonas mangrovi. The sequence continues at coordinate 44,199 of NZ_JAINVU010000004.1, forward strand.
GCTGAACGGCCGCGAGCAAGTCACTGTCGGGGACAATCGCGGTGTCGAATACGACCAGTATCCGGCCGAATTCTTCAAGAACGTCAATGTGTACAAATCGGCGGACGCGTCGCTGATCGCGGCCGGCATCGCCGGCACCGTCGATCTGCGCATGCTGCGTCCGCTCGATACCGGCAAGCGCGTCCTTTCGGTCGCGGCGCGCGGCGAGATGAACAGCATCGACAAGCTGACGCCAGAGGGCAGCCGCTACGGCTATCGCGCGTCGGCGACCTATGTCGATCAGTTCGCCGACGATACGTTCGGCGTCGCGCTGGGCTTCTCGGCGTCGCGCATCCCGTCGCAGGATCAGCGCTACAATGCGTGGGGCTATTCGACCGACGCCAACGGCAATCTCGAGCTCGGCGGCGCCAAGCCTTATGTCCAGTCGAACCTGCTCGATCGCTATGGCGCGGTCGGCACCTTCGAATGGCAGCCGAGCGACAGGTTCCACTCGACTCTCGACGTGCTCTATTCGCATTTCGAGGAGACCCAGCACCTCAAGGGCATTGAGTTCCCGCTCGGCTATGGCGGCGTCAACAACGATCCGGCCAGCGACGGCTACGACACGGCGGTTCACACCAGCAATTTCACCACCGTCGACGGCTTTGACACCCAGGAGACGTTCAGCAACGTCCATGCCGTGCAGCGCAACGACATGAACCGCCGCCGGGCGCAGAATCTCTCGATCGGGTGGAACAACGTCGTCAGCCTGAACGACAAGCTGCGTTTCATCGTCGATGCCAGCTGGTCGCACGCCAAGCGCACCGATTTCCTGCTCGAGACCTATACCGGCACGGGCTATAACAAGAGCGGCCCGGGCGACACGATCAATGTCAGCCAGAACAAGAACGGCACTTACACGATCGTGCCGACGCTCGATTACACCGATACCGGCATCTTCTCGATCACCGATCCGCAGGGCTGGGGTTATAACGGCACCCAGGCGGTCATCCAGTCGGGCTTCCTCAACAAGCCGCGCTTCAAGGACGATCTCAAGGCGCTGCGCGCCGATCTCGAAGGCGATATCGACAACAGCGTGCTGAAGAGCTGGGCGATCGGTGCCAATTACAGCCGCCGCGAAAAGACCAGCGCCTATACCTCATACTTCCTGTGCCCGCCGGGCGGCGCCGGCGATTGCACCGTCAGCGGCGGCACGCCTACCTCTATGCCGGTGCCGGACGATGCGTTGCTCGGCCAGAATGTTCCGCTCGATTATCTCGGCGTGCCGGGCGTGCTCGGGCTCAATCCGATGTATCTCTACAAGAACGTGTTCCACGCCGCTTATGACAACCGGCCGGACTCGCTGGCGCGCGACAACACCGTCACCGAAGACGTGATCACCGGCTATGCCAAGCTCAATGTCGACGGCGTGGTCGGCGGCAAGGCGCTCAAGGGATCGATCGGTGTCCAGGTCGTCCACACCAAGCAGCAATCGTCGGGTGAGATCGCCAGCCTGCTCGACGGCGTGGTCACGGTCGCGCCAGCCCATGACGAGACGACCTATACCAACTTCCTGCCCAGCGCGACGATGTCGCTCGAGCTGATCCCGGCGGGCTATATCAAGCTGGGTGCATCGCAGACGATGGTGCGCCCGCGCCTCGATCAGGAGCGCGTCACCCAGGCGGTGAGCGTGACGCCGGGCAACATCGGCAAGGATCCGATCCTCAACCCGGTGTTCAGCTCGACTGGCGGCAACGTCCAGCTACGGCCGTATCAATCGACCAATGTCGACGTGTCGTTCGAGAAATATTTCGCCGGCGGCGGCTATGTCGCGCTGACGGGCTATTTCAAGCACCTCACCGATTTCGTCGATCCGAACAACAGCTACGCTTATGATTTCTCCGCCCTGCTCGGCGCACTGACGCCCGCCCAGCAGCAGGAAGTCATCAAGGACGGCGCGACGATCGGGCCGGTTTCGGCGCCCGCCAACACCGGCCGCGGCGAGCTCATGGGCGTCGAGGCGACGCTGTCGCTGCCCTTCTCGGACATCAGCCACGCGCTTGACGGCTTCGGCATCTTCGCCAGCGGCACCTATAGCGACAGCTCTATCAAATATGGCAACAACCAGACGCCCATCACGTTGCCCGGCCTGTCGAAATGGGTTGGTTCGGCCGAGGTCTATTACGAAAAGCACGGCTTCCAGTTGCGTGCCTCGTATCGTTATCGCTCGACCTTCCTTGGCGAGGTTGCCGGCCTGTCGGCGGCGCCGACCTATCGCCAGGTCAGGCCGGAAGGCATTCTCGACGCGCAGATCGGCTACGAATTCCAGTCCGGTCCGCTTCAGGGTCTTTCGATCCTCGTCGAGGGCAAGAACCTGACCGATCGTCCGTTCATCACCTATCAGAACGATGATCCGCGCCAGGTGATCGATTACCAGCGTTATGGCCGCGACTATTATGTCGGGCTGACCTACAAGTTCTGATCTCCTTCCCGATCAGATCCTCGCTGGCCGTCGTCGCACGCGCGACGGCGGCCATTTTGTTTCCCGAACATCCGTTCACCCCGAGCTTGTCGAAGGGCGACCGAGCGCCATACCCTGATCTGCCCGGCGCCGCGTGATCGTGCTTCGACACGCTCAGCACGAACGGAGGAATAGGCAGGAGGAGTCGAAGCGATGACCGATCAGCCGCCGACCACGATCGTCATTGCCGGCGGCGGTACCGCCGGCTGGATGACGGCGGCGGCGCTCGCGCGTTTTCTGGAGAATGGCTTCCGGATCCGGCTGATCGAATCCGAAGAGATCGGCACGGTCGGCGTCGGCGAGGCGACGATTCCGCAACTCCGGCTCTATCTCGAAGCGCTTGGGCTCGACGAGGATGCCTTCATCCGCGCTACGCAGGCGACCTTCAAGCTCGGCATCGAATTTACCGGCTGGCGCGAGCCGGAGCACAGCTACATGCACGCGTTCGGCGGCGTGGGCCGCGATGTCGGGCTGATCCCGTTCCAGCATTATTGGGCGCGAGCCCGCGCGCTCGGCGTCGCCAGGCCGCTCGACGCCTATTCGCTCAACGAGATCGCCGCGCGCGCCGGCAAGATGCACCGCGGCGGGCCGATCACCGCCAAGTCGATCCCGCCGATGCCTTATGCCTTCCACTTCGATGCGTCGTTGTTCGCGGCCTATCTGCGCAAGTTCGCGGAATTGCGCGGCGTCGAGCGGATCGAGGGACGCATCGCCGATGTCGTACGCGACGGCGAGAATGGAGACGTCACGGCGCTGACGCTTGTGTCTGGCGAGACGGTTGCGGGCGACCTGTTCATCGATTGCTCTGGGTTTCGGGGTGTGCTGATCGAGCAGGCACTGGAAACCGGCTACGAGAGCTGGACGCACTGGCTGCCGTGCGATCGCGCGCTCGCGGTGCCCAGCGCGCGTCAGGCCGATCCATTGCCCTACACCCGCGCGATCGCCCACGGTGCCGGCTGGCAATGGCGCATCCCGCTGCAGCATCGCACCGGCAACGGCATCGTCTATTGCAGCAGCATGTGGAGCGACGATGAAGCCGCCGCGGCCTTGCTGGCCAATCTCGACGGCGAGCCCCAAGCCGATCCGCGCCCGCTGCGCTTTACCACGGGGCGACGACGCAAGGCGTGGAATCGCAACGTCGTCGCGATCGGACTATCGTCAGGGTTTCTGGAACCGCTCGAATCGACCAGCATCCATCTGGTCCAGTCGGCGATCTCGCGGCTCCTCAAGCTCTTTCCCGCTCGCATCATCCACAATGCCGAGCGCGACGAATATAACCGCCAGACCGATTTCGAGATCGAGCGAATTCGCGATTTCCTTATCCTGCATTATTGGGCAAATCGCCGATCCGAGCCATTCTGGCAGGCATGCCAGTCGATGACATTGCCCGAGACGCTCGCCCACAAGATCGATCTGTTCCGCACGGTGGGCGCGATTACCCGCGAGCACGAGGAATTGTTTACCGAGGTCGGCTGGCTGCAGGTGCTGGCGGGGCAGGGGATCTTGCCGGAGAGCCATCATCCGCTCGCCGACCAGATCGCCGAACGCGACCTCGCCGAATATATGGAGACGCTCGAACTCCTCTACCGCCGCGAGGCCGGCCGGATGCAGGGCCATGCGGCGTTCATCGCCGCTCATTGCGCAGCGCCGCCAGCCAATTAGCGGGATTGCCGTCGCTTGACATTCGATCGGGCGGGCGCCAGCCCTCGACGTCCCCCGCGAGATGAGTTCGATGGACGTTCACGCCGGCCGGCCGTTTCCTGCATTCCTCGCTTCGGGCAGCACGGTTGCCCGGATGATCGCCGATCGTGACTGGTCGGCGACGCCGCTGGGCCCGATCGAGCAATGGCCGCCGGCGCTGACTCATGCGCTGGCGCTCGCCCTGCGGTCGGTTGTGCCGATGGCGCTGCTATGGGGCCGGGAGGGCATCCTGCTGTATAACGATGGTTACGCCGCGTTTGCGGGGCGTCGGCACCCGGACGTGCTCGGCATGCCGATCCGCGAGGCGTGGCCTGAGGCCGCCGATTTCAACGACCGGGTCGTCAAGCGCACCCTGGCTGGCGAGCAACTCACCTTCACCGACCAACCGTTCGAACTCGATCGCGACGGCGAACCGGCGCGCACCTGGATCGATCTCGATTATTCGCCGCTCGTCGACGAGAATGGCGTGCCGACGGGGGTTTTCGCGATTGTCGTCGAAACCACGGCCGGGGTCGAGGAACGGCGCCGTATCGTGGCGCTGCAGCAGCTTTCCGACGCAATCCGCCCGCTTGCCGAGCCGCGCAGCATCGTCATGGCTGCTGCTCGCGTGCTGGGCGAGCATCTCGGCCTGTCGCGGGTCGGCTATGCCGAAGCGCATGATGGCGCATTGTCGGTCGAGACCGACTGGTTGGCCGATGGCATGGCGCCGATCGCCGGCCGGCATCGCATCGCCGAATATGCCGAGCCGCTGATGGCGGCGCTCGCCGCCGGCCAAGACGTCGTGATCGACGATGCCGACAGCGACCCGCGAACGCACGACAATATCGAAACCTATCGAACGATGCAGATCGGCGCGCAGGTGGTGCTGCCGCTGGTCAAGGACGGCGAACTGGTGGCGACGCTGTTCGCCCATGATCGCCAGCCGAGGCGCTGGAGCGATGCCGAACTGAGCTTCCTGCGCGATGTCGCCGAGCGCGTATGGGCCTCGGTCGAGAGCGCACGGGCGCAGCAGGCGCGTCTTCAAAGCGAGGAGCGGCTGCGCCTCGCGCTGGTCGCGGGCGGCTTCACCGACTGGTATTGGGATGCCAGGACCGACCGCATCCGCTTTTCGCCGCTCGCCGCGGAAAAGCTCGGCATTCCGCCTGACTACCAGCCGAGCAGCGGCGATATCGCGGCGCTCGTGCTCGAAGAGGCGCGCGATGCGGTGGTTGCCGCCGGCGAGCGCGCGTTGGAAACCGGTGAATCGTATCGCATCGAATATCCGATGCGCCAGCGCGACGGCAGCATAGGCTGGATCGTCACTTTCGGCCAGCCGGTCATCGATAGTCGGGGCCAGGTGACCGGCGTGATCGGCATCAGCCAGGAGATCACCGAGCGCAAGGCCGCCGAGGACGTGCTGCGCAACAACGAGGAAAGCCTGCGGCTCGCCACGGAGGGCGCGGGCATGGCGACCTGGGATCTTGATCTCGAGACCATGACCGGGCGCTGGTCGGGAACGCGCTTCGCGTTGCTGGGCTTGCCGCGCCCGCCCGGCGACGCGGCGGGCGTCGACGAGTGGCTGGCCCGAATTCATCCCGAGGACGTCGAGGCCGTCAATGCGGCGCTTCAGCGCTGTTTTGCCGAGGGAGAGCCGTTCCACGCCGAATATCGCATCCGCCGCGCCGATAACGGCGAAGAGCATTGGCTGCAGAGCCACGGCAATCGCATCGAGCCCGCGGGGCCGGGCAAGGGCCGTCGTTTCGTCGGCGTGTCGTTCGACATCACCCAGCGCAAGCAATGGGAACGGCGGCAGCGGCTGCTGATCAACGAGCTCAACCATCGCGTCAAGAACACGCTGGCGATCATCCAGTCGATCGCGCACCAATCGTTCCGCGCCGGCGTCGATCCCTTGGTTGCGCGCGCCGGGTTCGAAAGCCGGCTGGCCGCGCTGTCGGCGGCGCACAATCTGCTTACCGAGCAGAATTGGGAAGCGGCGTCGCTGCGCCAGGTGGTCGCCGATGCGCTCGCGGCGGTGCCGCAACAGCAGCGGATCGCGATCGACGGGCCAGACCTGTCGCTGGCGCCCAAGACGGCAGTGTCGCTCGCCATGGCGCTGCACGAGCTCGGCACCAACGCGATGAAATACGGCGCCTTGTCCAACGACAGTGGCACGGTCGCCATCCGCTGGTCGACCGACGACGAGCGGCTGCGCCTCGAATGGCGCGAAACCGGCGGGCCATCGGTTTCGCCGCCATCGCGGCGCGGCTTCGGCTCGCGCATGATCGAACGCGGGCTTGCCGCCGAATTGTCGGGAACGGTGACGATCGATTTCGCGCCGGCCGGGTTGATCTGCACCGTCGATGCACCGCTGCCGGCCGGGAGTGCCTCGTGACGATACGCGTGCTGGTCGTCGAGGACGAGCCGATCGTCGCGATGCTGCTCGAGGATTATCTGATCGAGCTCGGCCATTGCGTGGTGGGACCGGTGTCGACCGTCCGCGGCGCGCTCGAACAGGTCGCCGAGGGGCAGTTCGATCTCGCCGTGCTCGACGTCAATCTTGGTGGCGAGCGTAGCGATACCGTGGCGGCGGCGCTCGATGAGATCGGGCGGCCCTATATCTTCGCCACCGGCTATGGCCGGCAGGGGCTGGGTGAGCAGGACACGCGGATCGTGCTGCAAAAGCCCTATCAGATCGGCCAGATTGCCGATGCCCTGGCCCGCGCCCTCGGCGGGGACTGAAGCGCGATCAATCGGCGCGCAGGCGCAGCATCGCCAGCGCCGCGATCGCCATCACCGCGGCAGCGATCAGCATCGTCCAGGCGGGGTCGCCGGGGAAATATTGCTTGATGATCGCCCCCATCAGCGTCGCCACGATCAACTGCGGCAGCACGATGAAGAAGTTGAATATGCCCATATAGACGCCGAGCTTGGCCTGCGGCAGCGCGTTGGCGAGCATCACATAGGGCATCGACAGGATCGACGCCCAGGCGATGCCGATCCCGATCATCGGTACGATCAGCACATTGGCGTCGCGGATGACGAACAGCCCGGCGAACGACGCCGACCCGATCGCCAGGCAGGCGAGATGAGTGCGCCCGGCGCCGATCATGCGAGCGACACGCGGCAGCGCCATTGCGGCGACGGCGGCGACGCCCGAATAGATTGCGAACAGGATGCCCACCCAATTGCCGGCATCGTTGTACGCCGCCGAAGCGGCGTCGGTGGTATGCCAGGCGCGTTCGGCGACGACCGGGGTGGTATAAACCCACATGATGATCAGCGCGCCCCAGGTGAAGAACTGGACGAGCGCGAGACGCCGCATCGTCTCCGGCATGGTGGCGAGATCGCTGACGATCTGGACCAGGGCGCCATCGCGCCGGCCCCCCGCGATCATCGTGCGCGCGGCAAGCTGGGCAATGCCGTAAGCGCATCCGCCGGCGGCGACAAAATAGGCTTCGTTGGCCGATGCCAGCCAGCCCGATTGTTCGGCGATGAAGATCAGCGCCGCCAGCGCCAGGCCGCCGGCGATCCAGCGCCAGCCGGTCGTCGGCGCGACGATCTCGTGGTCGGCGGTCTCGGTGGTTTCGCCGAACGCTGCCATCTCGGCCGGCGAGAATTCGCGCGTCGTCAGCACCGTCCACAGCACGGCCGCGAGCAGCATCGCGCCGCCGAAATAGAAGCCGTAGCGCACCGTATCCGGCGTCTCCCCCGGCGGGGCGACGTTGGCGACGCCGAACCAATGCTGCATTGCCCAGGGCGCGACGCTGGCGACGACGGCGCCGGCGCCGATGAACGCGGTCTGGAAGCCATAGCCGGCGGGGCGCTGGCGCGTATCGAGCATGTCGCCGACGAACGCGCGGAACGGCTCCATCGAGATGTTGAGCGAGGCGTCGAGCAGCCACAGTGTGATCGCCGCGACCCAGATCGCCGGCGCATTGGGCATGACGAACAAGGCGATCGTCGAGAGGATCGCGCCGGCGAGGAAATAGGGCCGGCGGCGGCCGAGCCGGCCCCACGTGCGATCGCTGTAATGGCCGACCAGCGGCTGCACGAGCAGGCCGGTGAGCGGCGCGGCGATCCACATCAGGGCGAGGTGATCGATCGGAGTGCCGAGCGACTGGAAGATGCGGCTGGCATTGGCATTCTGCAGCGCGAAGCCGATCTGAATGCCGAAGAAGCCGAACGAGATGTTCCACAACCCGGCAAAACCGCGTGTCGGTCGCCTCGCCGTCATGCCCCTCTCCCCATCAGCCGCGACGCGCGATCATGCCGGACCATGCGCCGATCGTGCCGCCGTCGATGCTGCCGGTCGAGACGATCGGCGTCCAGCCCGCCGGCGTCCACTCGATCGTGTCGCCGCCGAGGTTGAAGGCGCATAACAGCCGTTCGTCGCCTTCGACACGCTCGAAGGCAAGAAGTTCGTGCGGGGTTTCGACCGGAATCAGCGCGCCGCCGCGCAGCGCCGGATGCCGGTTGCGCAGATCGAGCATCGCCCGCGTCCAGTGGAGCAGTGAGCGGGGATCGCCCTCCTGCACGTCGATCGCGCGGCCGATATTGTCGTCACCGAACGGCAGCCAGGGCGTGCCGTTGGTAAAGCCGTGGCCGGCCTCGTCCCGCCGCCACGGCATCGGCGTCCGCGCGCCGTCGCGCGACAGGGTGAGCGGCCAGTTGGCGATCGCTTCGGGATCCTGCAGTGCCTCGAACGGGATATCGACCTGGCCGAGGCCGAGCTCCTCGCCATTGTAGAGGATGATGTTGCCGCGCAGCGTGGCGAGCAGCAGCAGCTTCATCCGCGCGAAGGCGTCGTGCGCTTCGGGCGGCGCCCAGCGCGAAACGGCGCGGGGCGCATCGTGGTTCTCGAACGCCCAGCTCGGCCAGCCGGTATCCGGCGTAGTCGGCCATTTCGCCATCGCGCTGCGCACCACATTTGCGGTCAGGCGGTCGGCATAAAGGAAATCGAAGCCATAGGCGCTGTCGAGCCGGCGGCCGGGCAGCGTGAACAATTTCATCTCGCGCTCGGCCTCGGCGCCGCCGACCTCGGCGACGGTGAAGCGCGCGCCATAGTCGTCCATCAGCGCGCGGACACGCTCCAGGAACGGCAGGATGTCGGCATGGCTCTGGTTGTAGCGGTGGAGCTGGAAATCGAACGGGCGCGTGCGCGGGCTGCCGTCGTCGGGCGCGGGCGGATTATCGGTCAGCGCGGGATCGTGCATCGCGAAGTTGATCGCGTCGAGCCGAAAGCCGTCGACGCCGCGGTCCAGCCAGAAGCGCGCGGTATCGAGCAGCTCGTCCTGCACCGCCGGATTGCGGACGTTGAGCTGCGGCTGCTGCTTCAGGAAATTGTGGAGATAATATTGGCCGCGCCGCGCGTCCCACGTCCAGGCCGGGCCGCCGAACACCGACTGCCAGTTGGACGGCGGGCTACCATCGGGCTTGGCATCGGCCCAGACGTACCAATCGGCGTGCGCGCCGTCGCGCGATGAGCGGCTGTCGGCGAACCAGGGATGCTGGTCCGAGCTGTGCGACCACACCTGATCGATGATGACCTTCAGGTCGAGGGCATGTGCGCGCTCCACCAGCGCATCGAAATCGGCGAGCGTGCCGAAGATCCGATCGACATCGCGATAGTCGGCCACGTCATAGCCGAAATCGGCCATCGGCGAGGTGAAGAAGGGCGACAGCCAGATCGCGTCGACGCTGAGGCTGGCGACATAATCGAGATGCTGGGTGATTCCGGGCAAGTCGCCGATGCCGTCGCCGTTCGAATCGGCGAAGCTGCGCGGGTAAATCTGGTAGATCGCGGCACCGCGCCACCATTCGGCGGCTCGCGTCATCGGCTGGGGGGATTGGTCGTTCACTCAATGAGCCTTTGCGGCGCACACGGCATAGCCGAACGGCGCGAGGGAGAGATGCAGGCTGCCGGGCGCGGTCGCGGTTGCCGCGCAGCCGTTGCCGGCGAGCGTGTCGAACGCGGTCGAGCCGGTCTCGATCAGCACATTAGCGTCGAGCGGTGTGGCGGCGGTGTTGAAAGCGATCAGATATTCCGCGCCGGTATCCGGATCGAAGCGCGAGACGGCAAACAGGCCGGGCGCGTCGCCGGCGTAGCGGACGATCTGGCGCCCGCGAGTCAGCGCGGGGTGCGATGTGCGCAGCTTTGCCAGCATGGCGATTTCGCGGAACAGCGGCTGGTCCTCGTCGAAATTGTCGATTGCGGTGGTGGCGTTGCTGCCGATCAGGCTGTCCGCGTTATAGCTCGCTACCTTGCTGGCGAACATATCCTGCCGCGCATCCTGATCGCCGCCCGCGCCGGCAAAGCCCTGCTCGTCACCCGAATAGATCGTCGGCACGCCGCGCAGCGTGAGCAGCATGGCGTGGGCGAGCAGGTCGCGCTTGAGAATCTCGTCAGGCGAGGCCTTGGGCAGCGCGGTGCGCAGGAACATGCCGACCCGGCCGAAATCGTGGTTGCCGAGGAAGGTCGGTAGCGTCATCGCCGCGTCCGCCCCGCCCGCGTAGAGCGGATCGGCGGCGAACAGGCGGGCCAGCTCCTCGGTCCCCGCCTTGCCCTCGACGACGTCGTTCACCGCACGGGCAAAGGCGAAATCGAGCACCGCGGGAATGCCGTCGGTGCGGGTGTGCTCGGCGAGGTGCGCCGGGTCCATGTCGCCGGTCGCTACTTCGCCGAAAATGTGGAAATGCGGGATGCCGTCAGCCTTGGCGCGCGCCAGCATCGCGGGGACGAAGCGGCGCCAGAAGGCCGAATTGACGTGCTGCTCGGTATCGATGCGGAAGCCGTCGATGCGGAAATCGTCGATCCACTTGCCGAAGATGTCGATGAAGCCCTGCACGACACGCGGGTTCTCGGTCATCAGATCGTCGAGCCCGGCGAAATCGCCCATCGTCGAACTCTCGCCCTTGAAGGTCGAGTTGCCGCGATTGTGGTAATAGATCGGATCGTTGAGCCAGTCGGGCACCTTCTCATGCGCCTCGGCCTTGGGGATGACGACCTGATAGGCGTAATTCGGATCGGTGAGCTTGGCGAAATTGTCCGCGGTCATCACCTGATCGCCGGCGAAACCGGGATTGATCGGCTTGCCGTGGACGCCACCCTGGCGTTGATAAGGATAGTCAGCGATGCTGCGATAGGCGCACCCGCTCTCGGGGCAATCGCGATACTGGATCACGTCCGCGGTGTGGTTCACCACGATATCCATATAGACCTTCATGCCGCGTGCGTGCGCGGCATCGACCAGCGTCTTGAAATCGGCATTGGTGCCGAAATGCGGATCGACGCGCGTGAAATCGGTGATCCAATAGCCGTGATAGCCGGCTGATTCGTGCCCCGGCGGCCCCTGCACGGGTTTGTTCTTGAAGATCGGCCCCACCCAGATCGCGGTCGCGCCGAGCGCCTGGATGTACGGCAGCTTTTCGGTCAGCCCTTTCAGGTCGCCGCCGTGATAGAAGGCCTTATCGGCAGGATCGAAGCCGGTGACGAGGCGGCCGCCGGTCAGGCCGCCTTTGTCGTTCGACGGATCGCCGTTGGCGAAGCGATCAGGCAGCAGGAAATAGATCACCTCGTCCTGCGGCAGGCGCGCGGTGACGGTGGCTGGCGCCGCATCGGGCGCGGCGGCGGCAGGCATCGCGATCGTGGCCGCGAGCGCGGCGGCGAGCCATGTGCGCCTCATCATATCCCCTCCCTGTGCGGCCGATATGAGCCGCTCTTTCGCGCCTTGTCTGGATTTGCGCCGCCCGGAAGCCAAGCCCCCGACATACGTATTCAAGCACTTTTGCGGCCCCGCTTTCCTTCGCCGCGCGGTTGGGATTAAGACAGACGCTGAAGGAGAGGACATGTCGGCCGAAAAGCCAACGTCGTTCGACATCGCCGCATTGGCCGGGGTTTCACAGCCCACCGTGTCGCGCGCGTTGCGTGGTGATCGTTCGGTCAATCCGGCGACGCGGATGCGGATCGAGGCGATCGCGCGGCAGCTCAATTATACCGTCGATCGCAATGCCTCGGCGCTGCGCCGCGGCCAGAGCAACACGATCGCGCTGCTGTTCTTCGAGGATACCGCGCCCGACGGCTCGGCGATCAATCCGTTCTTCCTGTCGATGCTCGAATCGATCCTGCGCACCTGCGCCGCGCGCGGTTACGACCTGCTCACCTCGTTCCAGCGGCTGTCGGGCGATTGGCATATGGATTACGAGGATGCGCGCAAGGCCGACGGCATCATCCTGCTGGGCTATGGCGATTACGAACTGTATCGCTCGCGACTGGAGCAATTGCGCTCGCAAGGGACGCATTTCGTCCGCTGGGGCTCGGTCGAACCCGATAGCGGTGGGGCGACGATTGGCTGCGACAATATCGCGGGCGGCACGGCGGCGGGGCGGCGGCTGGTCGACCAGGGGCGCCGCCATATCGCCTTCCTCGGCGATGCCTCTGGCCATTATCCCGAATTCCGCGATCGCTATCGTGGCCTGTGCGGTGTGCTGCGTGACGCCGGCCTCGCGGTCGATCCCGGCCTGCAAGCCGATGCGCTGTCGGCCGAGGAATCGGGTTATGAGGCGACGCGGCGGCTGCTGGGACGCGACATCGCCTTCGACGCGATCTTCGCCGCATCCGACATGATCGCGATCGGCGCGCTGCACGCGCTGGAAGAGGCCGGCCTGCGGGTGCCGGACGACGTTGCGCTGATCGGTTTCGACGACATTCCGGCGGCGAGCCTCAGCCACCCGCCGCTTACCACCGTCGCCCAGGATTATCGCCGTGCCGGCGAGGTGCTGGTCGATACGCTGATCGCGCGCATCGCCGGCAAATCGACCGACACGATGCTGCTGCCCCCGCACCTTGTGGTAAGAAAATCGGGCTGAGACGTTGCCCGACGGATCGACCGCCTTATGTTGGGCGTTCCTGATGAAAGGGAGCTTCGCATGGAGCGATCGGGAATCTTCGATATGTCACGACGCGGCGTTCTTGCCGGCAGTGCTGCAACGGCAGCTGTTACCACCATGCCGCGCGCGGCGCAGGCCGCGCCGGCGCCGGCCGAGCCTGCCACCGGGCACGTATCGCTGACGGTCAATGGCGAGCGCCATGATCTGACGCTCGATACGCGTACCACGCTGCTCGATGCGCTGCGCGAGCACCTCCAGCTCACCGGCACCAAGAAGGGCTGCGATCACGGCCAGTGCGGCGCGTGCACGGTGATCGTCGACGGGCGGCGGATCAATTCCTGCCTCAGTCTTGCGGTGATGCACGACGGCGACGAGGTGACGACGATCGAGGGACTGGGCACGCCCGACAAGCTGCATCCGATGCAGGCGGCGTTCGTCAAGCATGACGGCTATCAGTGCGGCTATTGCACGCCGGGGCAGATCTGCTCCGCCGTCGCCACGCTCGGCGAGATCGCCGACGACGTGCCGAGCCACGTCACCCAGGACCTCACCGCCAAGGCACGGTTGACCAACGACGAGCTGCGCGAGCGGATGAGCGGCAACATCTGCCGCTGCGGCGCCTATTCGAACATCGTCGAGGCGATTACCGAAGTGGCGGGAGAAAAGGCATGAGGCCGTTCACCTACGAACGCGCTGCCTCGCCCGCCGCCGCTGCCAAGGCCGCCGCGGCGACGCCGGGCGCCAAGTTCATCGCCGGCGGCACCAATCTGCTCGACCTGATGAAGCTCGAGATCGAGGCGCCCGCGCACCTGATCGACGTCAACGGCCTCAAGCTCGACACGATCGAGGAAACCGATGAGGGCGGCTTGCGGATCGGTGCGCTGGTCCGCAACACCGATCTCGCCGCCGACCGGCGCGTGCGGCGCGATTACGGCGTGTTGACCCGCGCGATCGTCGCCGGTGCCTCGGGGCAGTTGCGCAACAAGGCGACCACCGGCGGCAACCTGATGCAGCGCACGCGGTGCCCCTATTTCTACGATCCCAACATGCCGTGCAACAAGCGCAAGCCGGGTTCGGGGTGCGCCGCGATCCAGGGCTTCAGCCGCTCGCTGGCGGTGATCGGCGGGTCGGAGGCGTGTATCGCCACCTATCCCGGCGACATGGCGGTGGCGATGCGCGTGCTTGATGCCGGGGTGGAGACAGTGAAGCCCGACGGCGAGACGCGCACGATTCCGATCGCCGACTTCCATCGCCTGCCCGGCGACACGCCCGACGTCGAGACCGCGCTCGATCCGGGCGAGCTGATCACCGCGGTCACGCTGCCCAAACCGGTCGGCGGTGCGCATTTCTATCACAAGGTGCGCGATCGGGCGTCTTACGCCTTCGCGCTCGTCTCGGTTGCCGCGATCGTGCAGAAGGACGGCAGCGGGCGCGTCGCGTTCGGCGGGGTCGCGCCGAAGCCGTGGCGGGTCGAAGCGGCGGAAGCCGGCATGTCGCAAGGCGCGAAGGCGGTCACCGCACAAGCCTTTGCCGATGCCAACCCCACGCGCGAGAACCGTTTCAAGCTGCCGCTTGCCGAGCGCACGCTCGATGCGGTGTTGGCGCAAGCGAGGGCCTGAGCCATGAAGTTCGACACCCCCGCCACCACGAACCCGATCGACCGGATGACGGTCGTCGGCCGCCCGACGCCGCGGATCGACGGCAAGTACAAGACCACCGGCACCGCGCCTTATGCCTATGAACGGCACGATGTGAACGCCGATCCGGCCTATGGCTATATGCTCGGCGCGGCGATCGCCAAGGGCACGATCCGCTCGATCGACACCAGCGAGGCCGAGGCGGCGCCCGGCGTGCGCGCGATCGTGACCTACAAGAATTCGGGGCCGATCGCGGTCGGCCGGTTCAACACTGCCAAGCTGCTCGGCGGGCCGGAGATCGAGCATTATCACCAGGCGGTCGCCATCGTCGTCGCCGATACGTTCGAGCAGGCCCGCGCGGCGGCGCGGCTGATCCGCGTCGATTATGCCCGCGCCGAGGGGCAATATGATCTCGCCCAGGCCAAGGCCTCGGCGACGATGCCCAAGGGCAATGCCGACGTGCAGCACGGCGATTTCGCCACGGCTTATGCGGCCGCACCAGTCACGCTGGACGAGACCTACACCACGCCCGATCAGTCCCATGCGATGATGGAGCCGATGGCGTCGACGGCGGTGTGGGATGGCGACGAGCTTATCCTCTACACATCGAACCAGATGATCGATTGGGGGCGCGGCGACGTCGCCAAGACGCTGGGCATACCCAAAGAGAAGGTGCGGCTGGTGTCGCCTTATATCGGCGGCGGTTTCGGCGGCAAATTGTTCGTTCGCGCCGAAGCGATCCTCGCGGCGCTCGGCAGCCGCGCGGCAAAACGGCCGGTCAAGATTGCGCTGGCGCGGCCGGAGATTTTCAACAACACCACCCACCGCCCGGCGACGATCCAGCGCATCCGCATCGGCGCGACGAAGGATGGCAAGATCACCGCCACCGCGCACGAGGCATGGTCGGGCAACCTGCCCGGCGGCGATCCCGAAGGTGCGACATCGCAGAGCAAGCTGTTCTACGCCGGCGCCAATCGCTCGATCGCCGAGCGGCTGGCGACGCTCGACCTGCCAGAGGGCAATGCGATGCGCGCGCCGGGCGAGGCGGCGGGGCTGATGGCGCTCGAAATCGCGATGGACGAGATGGCCGAGAAGCTGGGCATGGACCCGGTCGAGTTTCGCGCGATCAATGATACCCAGGTCGATCCGATGAAGCCCGAGCGGCCGTTTTCGCAGCGCCATTTCGTCGAGTGTCTGCGCACCGGCGCCGCCAAATTCGGCTGGAGCCGCCGTAACGCCCGGCCCGGCGCGGTGCGTGACGGCCAGTGGCTGACGGGGCTGGGCATGGCGGGGGCGTTCCGCAACAATATCGTGCTCGATTCGGGCGCGCGGGTGCGGCTCGATCGCGCCGGGCGGGCGATCGTCGAGACCGACATGACCGACATCGGCACCGGCAGCTACACGATCATCGCGCAGACCGCGGCCGAGATGCTCGGCCTGCCGCTCGATCAGGTCGACGTGAGGCTGGGCGATTCGGCATTCCCCGTCTCGGCCGGATCAGGTGGCCAGTTTGGCGCGAATTGCTCGACCGCGGGCGTTTATGCCGCTTGCGTCAAGCTGCGCGAGGCGATCGCGGCCAAGGCCGGGCTAGACCCCGCGGCGGCCGAGTTCGCCGATGGCCATGTCGCGGTCGGCAATCGCAAGGTGCCGCTCGCAGGGCTCGCCGACGCCGGCGATCTGATCGGCGAGGACACGATCGAGTTCGGCGATCTCGACAAGCGATATCAGCAATCGACCTTCGGTGCGCATTTCGTCGAGGTCGGCGTCAACGCCTTTACCGGCGAGGCGCGCATCCGCCGCATGCTCGCGGTGTGCGATGCCGGGCGTATCCTCAATCCCGTCTCGGCGCGCAGCCAGGTGATCGGCGCGATGACGATGGGCGCGGGCGCGGCGCTGACCGAGGAGCTGGTGGTCGACAAGCGCTTCGGCTTCTTCGCCAACCACGATCTCGCCCAATATGAGGTGATGGTCCATGCCGACATTCCGCACCAGGAGGTGATCTTCCTCGACGGCGCGGACCCGATATCGTCGCCGATGAAGGCGAAAGGTGTCGGCGAGCTCGGCATTTGCGGCATCGCGGCGGCGGTCGCCAACGCGATCTACAACGCCACCGGCGTGCGCGTGCGCGATTATCCGATCACGCTCGACAAATATCTCGATCGCTTGCCGGTGGCGTGAACCGCCTCAGGCGTTACCGCTTTCCATCCAGCGCAGCAGCGGTTTGAGCGGCGTGATCCAGATGAGCCCGGCGACGACGTAAAAGACCAGCTGCGCCGGCCAGGGCCAGCCTCCGACGATGCCCGACAGGCTGGCGACCAGCACCGCCCAGATCGTGATGATCGCGAGGATCAGCAGCATGCCGACCGGTTTGCGCCAGTTCGGCGTCATGGTTCGGTCCTTTCAATCCAGCCCTGTTCGGTGATGACGGCGTGGAGCGGGACGTCCCATGGGTCGGCGGGCAGCGGATCGACATGCTGCACCGACCAGGCGACGCCGATCCGGCGCGCATCGGGCAGCGCCGCGAAAGCGCGATCGTAATGGCCGGCGCCCTGGCCGAGCCGGTGCAGCGCATGATCGTAGCCGACCAGCGGCGCCAGGATGATGTCGGGGCGAACCTCGTCGCTCTCGTCATGCGGCTGCTCCAGCCCGAACGGGCCGGGATGCAGCGCATGATCGGGATGCCAGACGAGGAAACGCAAGGCGCCGTCGCGATCAACAACGTGCGGCAAGGCCAGCGTGCAGCCATGATCGAGCGCGGCCTGGACGAGGCGCGCGGGATCGGCCTCGCTGCCCAGCGGGCGATACCCCGCGATCGTCAGGCCGGGACGCAACAGCGCGAGGAACGGCGCCGGCGCTTCGATCGCCGGCGGATCGCCCGCGACGAAAGCGTCGCGTGCATCGCGCAACCGGCGGCGTAGCGTGCGCTTGTCAGCGCCGGGCGAGGGTGGTGGGACCGCCATGACCGTTTGCCTGAATATCCACTGACGCCCAGAACGTCAGGTGGGCGCCGTATACGTCGGGCCAGGGCCCGGGCAGGGACAGCTCCCGTGGATGTTGAATAGCCTCAGGGATAATCTATCAGCTCGTATCGGGCAGTGCCCACCGCCGGCCAATCTAGGAACCCGACGCGCTTTGCTCAAGCGCCGCGGCGATCGCTTCGAGCCGATCGGCGAGGCCGGGCGGCAGCGCGGGCGCTGCGTCCGCCGCCGCTGCCGGGTTGCGCCGCGCTTCATCGAGGTCATCGGCAAGCATCAAGGCGACGAACATCATCGCGCGCTCGGCGCTCAGCCCGCCCGCGGCGCGATCGGCATCCGCCCAGCGCTCTTCCAGCATGCGGCCAAGCCGCTCGACCTGCGCTTCCTCGCCGTCGCGACACAATACCTGATGGTGGCGGCCACCAATCGTCAGCGTCACTTCCGCCATCACGCGCCTCCTTCGCGCGCGATCACCTCGTCGAGCGCGGTCAGCGCTTCGGCCATGCGCGATTTGAGCGCGGCGTGACGTCGGGCCAGCGCCTCGTTCGCCTGCCGGTTGGCGGTCACTGCGCGTTCGATCCGCGTCAGTGCCCGCTCGATCCGGTCGATCTCGTTCGGATCACCTTCTGCCATCCAATTGGGATAGCACGGCTTGGCGTTGCCGCAAGAATGATTACCTGAGGCCCGGTTGACGCGCGGCACGGGTCACCGCAAAGACCGCGCGAACCATCGAGTCACCCGCGCCGCTCGCCGCGGCGGCAATATGCGAACAATGGAGGTTTTGGCGATGAGCGTGAAGGTTGCGATCAACGGCTTCGGACGGATCGGGCGGCTCGTCGCTCGCGCAATTCTGGAAAACGGCAATGGCGATCTCGATCTCGTCGCGATCAACGATCTTGCCGATGCCAAATCGAACGCCTGGCTGTTCGAGCGCGATTCGATCCACGGCAAATATCCCGGCACGGTGAAGGCCGAGGGCCAGGATCTCGTCGTCGACGGCAAGCACATCCGCGTCACCGCCGAACGTGATCCCGCCAATCTTCCGCACAAGGAACTGGGCGTCGAACTGGTGCTCGAATGCACCGGTTTCTTCACCGATCGCGCGAGCTGCCAGAAGCATATCGATGCCGGTGCCAAGAAGGTGCTGATCTCGGCGCCGGGCAAGAATGTCGATCTCACCGTCGTCTACGGCGTCAACGACGACAAGCTGAAGGCGGAAGACACGATCGTTTCCAATGCCTCGTGCACCACCAACTGCCTGGCGCCGGTCGCCAAGGTGCTGAACGATTCGATCGGCATCGAGCGCGGCTTGATGACGACGATCCACAGCTACACCAACGATCAGAAGATCCTCGATCAGATCCACAAGGATCTGCGCCGCGCGCGCGCCGCCGCGATGTCGATGATCCCGACCACCACCGGTGCCGCGCGCGCGGTGGGCGAGGTGCTGCCCGAGCTGAAGGGCAAGCTCGACGGTTCGGCGATCCGGGTGCCGACCCCCGATGTCAGCCTGATCGACCTCACCTTCACGCCGAAGCGCGATACGTCGATCGAAGAGGTCAACGCGATCCTCAAAAAGGCCAGCGAGGAGGGGCCGCTGGTCGGCGTGCTCGATTATACCGATGAGCCTTTGGTCTCGATCGACCTGATGCACACGCCGGCTTCGTCGACCGTCGACAGCCTGGAGACCTCGGTGATCGACGGCAAGCTGGTCCGCGTGCTGTCGTGGTACGACAACGAGTGGGGTTTCTCGAACCGCATGGTCGATACCGCCCGCGCGATGGCCAAGCTGATCTGATCGGGCGTCGTGCGCCGCACAAGCGGGCCGCCGATCTCCTTACCCGTTCGACATGTCGCGACGGCAGGAGAGGGCGCCCGCTCCGGCGAGACTGACGAAAGACATGTGAGGGATTTGGAACGATGGCCAAGGCATTCAAGACGCTGGACGATATCGGCGATGTCGCGGGCAGGCGGGTGCTCGTCCGTGAGGATCTGAACGTGCCGATGGCCGATGGCGAGGTGACCGACGACACCCGCCTGCGCGCCACGATCCCCACCGTCACGGAGCTCGCGGACAAGGGCGCGATCGTCCTGGTTCTCGCGCATTTCGGCCGCCCCAAGGGCGAGCGCAGGCCCGATATGTCGCTGGCGATGGTGACCAAGCCGTACAGTCAGGTGCTCGGCCGGCCGGTGCGCTTCATCGATTGGGACGGCGCCGAGGAGGCGGTCGCGACGCTCAGGAACGGCGATATCGCGGTGATCGAGAATACGCGCTTCTTCGCTGGCGAGGAGAAGAACGATCCCGAGATGGTGACGCGGCTCGCGGCGCTGGGCGATCTCTACGTCAACGACGCCTTTTCGGCTGCGCACCGCGCGCACGCCTCGACCGAGGG
The DNA here is from genome assembly GCF_019880555.1 of Hephaestia mangrovi. Taxonomy (GTDB): domain Bacteria; phylum Pseudomonadota; class Alphaproteobacteria; order Sphingomonadales; family Sphingomonadaceae; genus Sphingomonas; species Sphingomonas mangrovi. Next base: position 64,270 of record NZ_JAINVU010000004.1, read on the forward strand.
CATCGCGCACGCGCTGCCGGCCTTTGCCGGCCGGGCGATGGAAGCGGAGCTCGACGCGCTCGAGAAAGCGCTCGGCACGCCACGGCATCCCGTTGCCGCGGTGGTGGGGGGCGCCAAGGTGTCGACCAAGCTCGATGTGCTCAAGCATCTCGTCGGCAAGGTCGATCACCTCATTATCGGCGGCGGCATGGCCAACACCTTCCTCGCCGCGCGCGGGGTGAATGTCGGCAAATCCCTGTGCGAGCACGACCTCGCCGGCACTGCCGAGGCGATCCTCGACGCTGCCGATGCCGCCGGCTGCACCGTCCACCTGCCGTATGACGTCGTCGTCGCGAAGGAATTCAAGGCCAATCCCGAGACGCGCACCGTCAACGTCCATGAGGTCGCGGCCGACGAGATGATCCTCGACATCGGCCCCGCCGCGACCGAGGCGCTCGCCGACGTGCTCAAGACCTGCAAAACGCTGGTGTGGAACGGGCCGCTCGGTGCGTTCGAGACGCCGCCGTTCGATGCCGCCACCGTCAGTCTCGCCAGAACGGCGGCCGCGTTGACCAAGGAAGGCTCGCTGATCTCGGTCGCCGGCGGCGGCGATACGGTCGCCGCGCTCAACCAGGCCGGTGTAGCGGACGATTTCACCTTCGTCTCGACGGCGGGCGGCGCGTTCCTCGAATGGATGGAAGGCAAGGAACTGCCCGGCGTCGCGGCGCTGACGCGCTGAGTTCAGCCTGCCGGAGCGGCGGGCTGCGTCAATCGGTAGGCGTGGCTGTAGTCAGAAGCGCAATGCCTCGACGCGGGCGCGCTCGTCTTCGGGGATGAAGCCTTCGAGCACGGCCCAGAATCCGCCGACGGCGGTGTGCCCGGCGCGGGCATAGGCAGCCGCGACCTTCTCGCGCAACGCGTCGAACAATTGCCCTTCCAGCTTGCTGCCCTCTTCGGTCAGCCGCAGCAGGCGCTGCCGCCGATCGCGCTCGCCGGGGCGCGATTCGACCAGTCCGCGATCGGCCAGTTCGTTGAGCACACGGCCCAGCGACTGCTTGGTGATCGCCAGATGTTCGAGCAACTGGCTCACCGTCAGATCGGGCTGGCGCGCGATGAAATAGAGCGCGCGATGATGCGCGCGGCCGAGCCCCATGTTCGCCAGCCCTTCGTCGATCGAGCGCGTCATGTGGCTATAGCCGAAATAGAGCAATTCGACTCCGCGGCGAATCTCGGGCTCGCGCAGGAACAGGGGGGAAGCGGGGGTTGTGGCAGCCATGTTGACCGAGTTTGCCGGGAACCTTACTGGCCATCAAGCCCCAAAGATGGCAAGGCATGCCCCATGACGATGATCGACGACACGCTTGCGCCGGCCGCTTCGCTGGCTTTCGCCGAAACCACGCATCCCGCGCCGGTCGACGCCAACGAACGCGCGCGGCTGCTCGAAAACCCCGGTTTCGGGCGCGTCTTCACCGATCACATGGCGACCGTGCGTTATGCCGCCGGCAAGGGCTGGCACGATGCCCGCATCGAGCCGCGCGCGCCGCTGACGATGGATAGCGCGACTTCGGTGCTCCATTATGCGCAGGAGATTTTCGAAGGGCTCAAGGCCTATCGCCTTGCCGATGGCGGCACCGCGCTGTTCCGGCCGGAAATGAACGCACGCCGTTTCCAGTCCTCGGCGCGGCGCATGGCGATGGCCGAGCTGCCCGAGGATATCTTCCTCTCGTCGATCCGCACGATCGTCCGCCGTGAACGCGACTGGATCCCGGCGATCGATGGCGGCGCGCTCTATCTGCGCCCGTTCATGTTCGCGACCGAGGTGTTCCTCGGCGTCAAGCCTTCGGCCGAATATCTCTATGCGGTGATCGCTTCTTCGGTGGGCGGCTATTTCAAGAGCGGCGCGCCCGCGGTTACGCTGTGGGTATCGGAGGATTATACCCGCGCGGCGCCCGGCGGCACCGGCGCGGCCAAGTGCGGCGGCAATTACGCGACTAGCCTCGTCGCCCAGGCCGAGGCGATTCGCCAGGGGTGCGATCAGGTGCTGTTCCTCGACGCGGCGGAGCGCCGCTGGATCGAGGAACTCGGCGGCATGAACATCTTCTTCGTGTTTGCAGACGGTTCTATTGCCACGCCGCCGCTGACCGGCACGATCCTGCCCGGCATCACCCGCGATTCGCTGCTGACGATTGCCGCCGATCTCGGCATCACCGCGCGCGAGGAGCCCTATGCGATCGATCAGGCGCGCAAGGATGCCGAAAGCGGCCGGTTGGTCGAGGCTTTCGCCTGCGGCACCGCCGCGGTGGTGACGCCGATCGCCGGCATGAAGATGAAGGCCGGCGGTTTCCAGATCGGCGACGGCCGGCCGGGTCCGCTGACGCAGCGCCTCCATGCCGCGTTGACCGGCATCCAGCGCGGCACGGCGGAAGACGTCCACGGCTGGCTCGACCGGCTCGATTGAGGCGAAAGGGTCTTTTCATGGCACGCGGGCTCGCCTAGAGCGACCCGCTCCGTTGGGGCGTCGCCAAGTGGTAAGGCAGCGGCTTTTGGTGCCGCCATTCGCAGGTTCGAATCCTGCCGCCCCAGCCAATCGAGTCTTCGCGACTGAGGTATATCGCGGACCGCCAAGTTTCGGCGTGCAGCCGATGTCATCAAGGCGTCGCAAGGCAAGGATGGGGTTTGTGGGCAGCTAGTTGGTGTTGCCCCGGATGCGTTGCCGATAACCCTTGCGTATCATCGATCTCGTCGACCTGCCTCCGGCGTTCGCCATTTGGCCGGATCGATATTGTAGCGCCGCATCTTGTCGTAGAATGTTTTGCGCGGCATCCGCGCCGCCGCAACCGCTGCGGTGACTTTTCCGTCGTGCTCGGCCAGCACACGACGGATTTCCTCGGCTTCGAAGCGGGCGACCCGGTCGGCCAGCGAAAGTGAGCCAGGTGTAGCGGGCGTGGCGGGGCGCTCAAGCCCCAGCACCGTTCGCTCGGCATAGTGCATCAGTTCGCGCACATTTCCGAACCAGCCGTGGTGCTGGAACATGTCGCGGTGATGTTCGGTGATCGGCGGCACATCGCGTTTGTGGCGCCGCGCCATGTCCCGGAGGAAATTGTCGAACAGCAGCGGAATATCTTCGCGGCGCTCGCGCAGCGGCGGCAGGCGCAGCACGATGCTGTTGAGGCGATAGAGCAGACGGGGGAGGAAGGTGCCGCTCCTCGCCATTTCCTCGATCCTGCCGGTGCTCGCAGCGATTATTCTGACGTCGATCGGGCGCACGTCGTTGGCGCCGAGCGGGGTGATGACGCGATCCTCGATCGCGCGGAGCAGTTTGGGCTGGACGACAAGCGGCAGCGCATCGATGCCGTCCAGAAACAACGTGCCCAGCCCGGCAGCCTCGATGCGACCGGTGCGGCTGTGCTGCGCGCCGGGAAAGGCGCCGGCGACGTGGCCGAACAGTTCGCTGTCGATCACGGCGACGGGTAGCGCGCCGCAGTCGACCGTCGCCATCGGCCGGCCGCGACGTCGGCTCGAGCGGTGGAGCAGGCTGGCGACGAGCGTCTTGCCGGTCCCCGTCTCGCCTTCGATCAGGATATCAACCTCGGCGTCGCCGAGCTGGTCGATCGTGCGCCGCAATTGTTCGATCGCCGGTGATTGCCCGATCAGCACCGAGCTTTCAGCGGCACGTTCGGCATCGCGTCGCAGGCGGCGGTTCTCGAGCGTCAACCGACGCTGTTCCAGCCCCCGCACAATCACGCGCAGCAGCACGTCGGGCTGATACGGCTTGGTGATGAAATCATAGGCGCCCTCGCGAATCGCCGCGACCGCGGTCGCGACATCGCCGTGCCCCGTGATGAGGATCACCGGAAGGTCGGGATCGGCCTCACGCAGTGTGCGGAACAACTGCATGCCGTCCATTCCCGGCATTCTGAGGTCGCTGACGACGACGCCGGGAAAATCGGGCCCGATCGCCTTGAGCGCCGCCGCCGCGCCCTCGAAAAGGCGGACGTCGTGACCAGCAAGCTCCAGGCTCCTGGCGTTGGCACGGCGCATGTCGGCATCGTCGTCGACGAACGCCACGGTTCGGCAAGCGGGCTGATCCGTCGTCATGCCCGCATCAACCGCACGCGGAAGACGACGCCGTGATCGGCCGGCACATGGGTCAGCGTGCCGCCGAAATCCGTCATGATATCGCGCGAGATGACGAGGCCAAGGCCAAGTCCGTCTTCCTTCGAGCTGTTGAACGGCTGGAACAGCGACCCTGCGATCGCATCGGGAAGCATCGGGCCGTTGTTGGCGATATCGAGGTCCACGATGTCGCTGCTCGCCGCCACGGCCAGCGAGATGACCGGCTCTGGCGTGTCCTCCAACGCGTCGAGCGCATTGCCCAGCAGGTTTACCAGCACTTGCTCGAGCCGGATGCGTTCGGCGCGAACCAGTAGATCGCCGCCGGGCGGGCGCTCGATCGCCACGGCCTCGCGGGCGATGCGGTCGCGCAGCAGCAGCAGTGCGCCGTCGATCGCGTCGTCGAGCCGCACCTCACCCAGCGCGCCGGTCGCCTTGCGGGCAAAGTTGCGCAATTCGCCGGTGATCGAGCCGATCCGATCGGTCATCGCTGCGATCGATTCGAAACTGTCGGCGGCGTCGGCGGTGCGCGAAAGATCGAGATACTGGCGGCCGCTGTGGGCGTAGCTGCTGATCGCCGCGACCGGCTGGTTGATCTCGTGCGCGACCCCGGCGGCAATCTGACCGAGCGATGCGAGTTTGTTGGCCTGGACCAGTTGGTCGCGCGCTTCCTGCAGCCTCGCTTCGCTGGCGAGGCGATCGTGCATCTCCACCTGCAGCCGCTGATTGGCCTCGCGCAGGTCGCGTGTGCGGGCGTCGACCTCGCGTTCGAGCGTGGCCTGCGCCGCGATCGCCGCGGCTTCGCGGGCCCGAATCCGTTGCTGCCGGCGGACGATGAGCCAGACGCCGAGCATCAATAACGCCAGCGCCATTGCCGTCGCCAGCCGGGCACTGGTAGCGGCGTTCGAGACGACCGTCCCGACGGGCGTCAACACGTGCAGCGTCCAGCCGTGGATCGCGGTAGGGACCTCGTTTTCAAGATAAGTCTGCGGTCGCCCCCCACTGATCGTCACATCGACCATCGCGGCATGGCGGCTGCGGTGCGCCGCAATCGGCAGCGGCGTCAGTGGCGCATTGCCGAAATCGAGATTGCGGCGGATCGTCGTTCGCTCCGTCGGCGACAGATCGCCGTCGGTCAGGAAGCGCCAGCCCGGTACGCTGGTAACGAGCACGATGCCGCGCGCATCGGTGACGAATGCGGGCTCGGTCGATTGCGCCCATTCGGCTTCGAGCGCGGTAAACTCGACCTTGACGACGATCACGCCACGCACGCCGTTCGCGGAGACGCGCCGCGCCAGATACAGCCCCGGCTCCCGGCTTACCGTACCGAGCGCGAACTGCTCGAAGCTACCATCGGCCAGCGCGCGGCGGAAATAGTCACGAAAGCCGTAATTGGAGCCGACGAAACTGGTCGGCAGCGTCCAGTTGCTCGCCGCGACGGTGCGCCCCCGGCTATCGATCAGGTAGATCGCGGCAGCGCGGATGCTGCCGCTCAATTGTTCGAGCCGGCGATCGAACGAGGTGATCGCCGATGCATCGCCCCGCAAGGCTGCAACCGCCTCGGGGTCACTGGCCAGTGCGGTGGGGACCAGCCGGAATTTCTCCAGCTCGCTGCGAAACACCGCATTGTGGAGCGTGGCCGATGCCGCGGCGCTGCGATCCAGCTCAGCCAGGGCTCGTCGTCCGGCGATTATCCCCGCCGCCAAGGTCGCCAATATGCCGATCAACAGAATGCAGCCCAGGATCCAGCCGAGTCGCCGCGTCAATTTCCCCTCCCCGTTGCCGATTTTCATTATGTATGAAAATCCGCATTAAATCGATCCATTATGTGCGGTATTTCGCACAAATTCGAAACTTATCTCAATCAATATGTAACTATATCAATTATTTAACAGGATAAATAATTGCGTTTGAGCGCGCTTGTCCGGCCGTTACGCTGACGTATCGCCGGATAAGCGGCAAATGGCCGGTCGTAGCCGGCGGAGGGGATCGATCATGCAGCCAGGCGACGCGATCGTCGCGCCGAAACGGCAGCCATTCTACCGCCATCTTTACGCCCAGGTGCTTGTCGCGATCGTGCTTGGTGCGGCGATCGGGCAACTCGCGCCGTCGTTCGGAGAGAGCCTCAAGCCGCTTGGCGACGGATTCATAAAGATCGTCTCGATGGTCATCACGCCGGTGATCTTCCTCACCGTCGTTACCGGCATCGCTGGTATGCGCGACCTAATGGCGGTGGGGCGTGTCGCCGCAAAGGCGTTCGCCTATTTCCTGTTTTTCTCGACGCTGGCGCTGATCCTCGGCCTCATCGTCGCCAACGTCTTCCAGACGGGCGCGGCGATGCACGTCGATCCGGCCACGCTCGATCCCGGCGCGGTCGCGCAATATGCCGCGCACGCGCACGATCAGACTGTCACCGGCTTTATTCTGAACATCATTCCCAAGACGCTGGTCAGCGCGCTCAACGGTGGTGATATCCTACAGGTGCTGTTCGTCGCGGTGCTGTTCGGCATCGCGCTGGCGCTGATCGGTGACAAGGGCAAACCGGTCTACGACGTGCTCGAATCCGCCAGCCTCGCGGTGTTCCGGCTCGTCCATATCCTGATGAAGCTGGCGCCTGTCGGCGCGTTCGGCGCGATCGCCTTCACCATCGGCAAATACGGCATCGCCAGCCTGATGAGCCTCGCTGCATTGGTCGGCACCTTCTATCTCACCAGCCTGCTGTTCGTACTGGTGGTGCTCGGCGTCGTGGCGCGGCTTTGCGGATTCTCCATTCTCGGTTTGCTGCGCTACCTGAAGGCCGAGTTGCTGTTGGTGCTCGGCACCTCGTCGTCGGAGGCCGCGCTGCCCAGTCTGCTCGACAAGCTCGAGCGCGCCGGTTGCGCCAAGCCGGTGGTCGGGCTGGTGGTGCCGACCGGCTATTCGTTCAACCTTGACGGCACCAACATCTATATGACGCTTGCCGCGCTGTTCATCGCGCACGCGACCGGCACGCATCTATCGCTCGGCGACCAACTGTTGCTGCTCTCGGTCGCGATGCTCAGCTCGAAAGGCGCGGCCGGCGTCACCGGCGCCGGCTTCATCACCCTGGCCGCGACGCTCTCGGTGGTGCCCTCCGTACCGGTTGCGGGGATGGCGCTGATCCTCGGGGTGGATCGCTTCATGTCCGAGTGCCGCAGCCTGACCAACTTCTGCGGCAACGCCGTGGCGACCATCGTCGTCGCCAAATGGGAAGGCGCGTTCGATCAGAGCCTGTTCGATCGCGCGATGGCTGGCGATCCGGCGCCGATCGAGGAAGTCGAGGCGCGCGCCGCCAATGTCGCGATGATTTGAAGAAACGACTGCCGGGTTGAGCCGGCGGCAAAGGGAGGATGCAATGAAACTCAAGGTCAAGATTCTGGCGACGACCACGCTCTCCGCGTTATCGATCGCCTCGTCCGCGGCGCATGCCCAGACGGCGCCCGCTCCGGCGAGTCCGCCAGCCGCCGACAGTGCGAACCAGGCCCCCGACATCGTCGTCGTCGGTTCGCAGATTCGCGGCAGCAAGGTCACCGAGGCGTTGCCGGTCAGCGTCGTCGACAGCAACCAGATCGCGGCGACCGGCGCTGTCTCGGGCGACGAGTTGCTTCGTTCGATCCCGCAGATGGGCGATGTCGATTTCAACTCGGCGAACAATCCGCAGACCAGCAACGCGGCGCGCGGCGACGTCAACTCGGTCGACCTTCGCAATCTCGGTGCCGGCAATACGCTGGTGCTGATCAACGGCCGCCGCATGGTGCAGCATCCGGTCAGCCAGGCCGGCATCGCCAACGTGCCGGTGCTGACCTACAATGCCAATGCGTTGCCGGTCGCCGGCATCGACCGGCTCGAGGTGCTGCGCGACGGCGCGGCCGCGATCTATGGCGCGGATGCGGTGGCGGGCGTCGTCAACGTCGTGCTCAAGGATGATTTCGAGGGGCTCAAGCTCAACGCGAAATATGGCGGTGCCGAAGGCACGCACATGCGCGAATATACGACCAACTTCCTGGCCGGGAAGAATTTCGGCGATGGACGCGGCAACATCACGTTGATGGGCGAGTTCACTCATCGCACCCCGGAACTCGCGTCCGACGAGCCCTATACCGCGACCGGCAACCTGCAATCGCTGTTCGACGATGTACCGGGCTATGCCGACAGTACCGAACCCGAAAACCGCTCGAGCTACACGCCGTTCGCCAATTTCAGCGTGCTTGATGGCATGGCCGTCAAGCGCAACGGCAAGACGATCACCTCGGGCGCCGGCGCATTCCATATTCAGCCCGATACCGTGGACGGCTGCACCGCGGCGCTCGGCCATGGCATGTGCCTGGCCAAGGGGTCGATTTCCTACGGCAAGAACCCCGATCTGCGCTTCGACGACGCGGTCGGCACCACGGTGCGCTCGGGCATCAACCGGCTGAACCTCTATGCCAGCGGGCATTACGATGTGACCGATCACGTCACCTTCTTCACCGAACTGGGCTATTACCATGCGACGTCGCACGCGGTGCAGCCGCCGGTGATCCTGCTCAACACGCTGACCGTGCCGGCGTCGAATTACTGGAACCCGTTCGGCGCCGAGACGCTGCCCGACGGATCGCCCAATCCAAACCGTCTGTCCGGCCTCACCAATGTGCCGGCCGAGGTCTTGCCCGTCACCCTGACACGTTATCGCTTCGTGGATACCGGCCCGCAATATGTCGACGTAACCGGCCACCAGTCGCGCTTCGTCGGCGGGTTCAGAGGCGACCTCGCGGGCTTCGACTGGGAAGCGGCGGCCACCTATTCCGAGGCCAAGTCGGTCGACCTTTCAGACGCGATCAACTCGACGCTCCTCCAGCAGCAACTCGCGCTGTCGACCCCCGATGCCTATGATCCATTCAACGGCGGCGGCTGCGGGACCAATTACAGCGTCGGCGATTGCACGCCGAGCTCGGCGGCCGCCGTCAAACCTGCCCTGTTCAAGCTGCGCCGCGAGGATCGCACGACGCTGACGCTCGCCGATCTCAAGGCGTCGCGCGCCGATTTGCTGGCGCTGCCGGGCGGTGATCTCGGCCTCGCGGTCGGCATCGAATTCCGCCACGAGACGCAGGAGGACAATCGCGACCCCAATCTCGACGGCACGATCAACTTCGTCGATTCGGTCACCGGCGAGACCAATCCCAGCAACGTCACGGCTGTCAGCCCGACGCCCGACACCTTCGGATCACGCAACGTCTTTTCCGCTTATGGCGAGTTCGCGGTGCCGGTGATCGCGCCGGAGATGCACGTGCCGTTGGTCCGCAACCTCCAGTTCCAGATCGCCGGCCGCTACGAACACTATAGCGATTTCGGTTCGATCTTCCGGCCGAAGTTCGCCGGCGCCTGGGATGTGATCGACGGTGTGCGCCTGCGCGGCTCCTGGTCGCAGGGATTCCGCGCGCCGAACCTCGAGCAGCTTCACGCAGCCGAATATGCGCGTCTCCACACCAACAACGATTATCTGCGCTGCGAGGCTGATCTGCGCGCCGGTCGCATCGCCAATTTCAATGCCTGTTCGGAACCGGTCGGCTATTCGATCCGCGTCGCCGGCAATCCCGATCTCCAGCCCGAGCGCTCGACCGACAAGTCGGTCGGCATCGTGCTGCAGCCGCGTTTCATTCCGCGCCGGCTCGGCCATGTGACGATCACCGCCGATTATTGGGAAATCAAACAGAAGGGCATCGTCGGCCAGTTCGGCGGCAGCAATGCGCTGGTGCTCGATTATCTGCTGCGCCAGCAGGGGTCGAGCAATCCCAATGTCGTGCGCACGGCACCCAATGCCGACGACGTCGCCTTCTTCGCCGGCACGGGAATCGATCCGGTCGGTCAGGTCACGGCGGTCAACGATCAGTTCGTCAACCTGTTGCCGCAGACGGTTCGCGGGCTCGATCTCGCCTTTCTCTATTCGTTGCACCACACGTCGATCGGCGATTTCGATTTCAGCGTGAACGCGGCGCGGCTGCTCAAATTCTCGCGCAGCAACGGGCCTGCCGTCGAACAACTCTACGAGGCGCGCCGCGCCGGCGAGATCGACGCGGCGACCCCGCTGACCAGCGCCGAGAATCTGCTCGGCAACGGCGGACGGCCGAAATGGAAGCTGTCGACCTCATTGACCTGGAGCCTGGGCGCCGTGCAGGTCGGCGCGTTCGGGAAATATACCGGCGTCGTCTACGATCACGGTTTCCTGTCCGATGACGGCGATCCCTATCGGGTCGATGGCCAGTTCACCGCCAACCTCTATGTCCAGTATCGCTTCGCCAGGTCCGGGCCACTTCACGGCAGCCGATTCCGTATCGGCGCGCGCAACATCACCAACGAACAGCCGCCGATTTCGGCCGGCGGCTATTACGGCGCGCTCTATCAACCCTATGGCCGCTATCTCTACGCGTCGTTCGGGTTTTCGCTATGAGGAGACATATGGCTGTGCGATTGATTGCTTCGCTGTCGTTCGGTACGGCGCTCCTCGCCGCCGCACCGGCATCCGGCGCGGCGCCGACGATCCTGTTCATCGGCAATAGTTTCACCTTCGGCGGCCATGCCGCGGCGTGGAAATATCGCGCCGATACGGTGCATGATCTCAACCACGGCGGGGTCGGCGGGGTGCCGGCATTGTTCAAGCTGTTCGCCGACGAGGCCGGGCTCGATTACGACGTCAGCGTCGAAACGTCGCCGGGCAAGACGCTCGAATGGCATTGGCAGCACGAAAAGTCGGTGGTCGATCGCGCCTGGGATCATGTCGTGCTGCAGGATCACAGCGTCCTTGATCCAGCGCATCCCGGCGATCCCGCCAAGACGATCGATTATGCCGGCCGCTTCGCGCGACTGTTCACCGCGCGCAATCCCAAGGTAGAAATCAGCCTCACCGCCACCTGGTCACGCCCCGATTATACCTATCTGAAGAGCGGCCATTGGTACGGCCAGCCGATCACCGCGATGGCACTCGACCTGCAGCGCGATTATGAGCGCGCCGCCGCCGCTTCGCCCGCGATCGACAAGGTTAACCCGGTCGGGCGCGCATTCAACTGCGCGATCGCGGCGGGGCTGGGCGATGCCAATCCCTATGACGGCATCGACGCCGGCAAGATCGATCTGTGGGCCTATGATTTTCACCATGCCAGCACGCCGGGTTATTATCTGACGGCGCTGACGGTGTTCATCGACATTACCGGCAAGGATCCCCGCGCGTTCGGCCCGAAGGAGCAGGCGGCCGCCGAACTCGGCATCTCGCCGACCGACGCCGTGCGGCTGCAGCGCGTCGCCTGGGCCAATGCCCACGGAATGCCGTGCACGCGCGCCGAAATCGGCGGTCCGAAAGTGAGCGACCGGCCGGATCGCTGATCGCCATATGTATGAGCCGATAGCGGTTTCGGCACGACTCTTCCGTAATGGGCTCTGACCCTGGGCCGAGGGTTGCACTTCCTCGTCGATCGAGCGGCGGCCCCTCCGGGGCGGCAATGGCACCTCGCCCGATCGCGCATCGCCATGTACCGCAGATGGCAGGCGTTTTCGCAGCGGGCGGCGACGGCTAGCGTCTCAGACCGCCGACCTGCTGCTGACACCGCTCGCCATTCAGCTCATCGGCGCTCGACGCAATGGCGTCAAGCATCAAAAATCGTTCAATTCCAGATTGATGATTTGTATTGTATATAATAGAGTGGGAACGGGGGCATTCGATCGAACGAAATCATAGCTGCTGAAACGGGGGGCATGGGCGCTGGCATGCGTATTGCTATCGTTGAGGATGACGCGGCGCTGGCTTCCATTCTTGAAACGGGCTTCGTCAAGAACGGCCATGAATGCACCGTCTGCGCAGATGGGTTGCGCTTTCTATCGATGCTGCAGAGAGAAACCTACGATCTCATTCTTCTGGACTGGCATCTCCCCGACATATCGGGGCTGAAGCTGATCGAAATGGTCAGGGCCGGTAATGAGAGCCATCTGCCGATTCTCGTCTACACGGGCTCGGCGGCCGAAAGAGACATGCTGGCTGCGTTGCGCGCCGGTGCCGACGACTATGTTACCAAGCCCGTGACGCTCGAGGTTCTGCTTGCCCGTATCGAGGCGTTGGCGCGGCGGGCCTACCCCGCAACACCGCAGGGGCCCGTGTCCGACTTCGGCGATTATACATTCGATCATCGTCTTGAGACGGTGGTCCGCGACGGCGAGCATATCCAACTGACGCCGAAGGAATATGCGCTGGCGCTTCTGCTCTTCCAGAACATGTCGCGCCCCTTATCGCGTACCTATCTGGTCTCCACGGTCTGGGGCTGGGCGCATGACGCCGAATCGAGAACGCTCGATTCGCATATTTCGCGAATCCGCTCGAAGCTCGGGCTCGAGCCCGCGAACGGCTTCCGGCTGTTCACGCTTTACGGTCATGGATATCGTCTGGTCTCGACGACGTCCTGACGGGCACGGCATTTCGACCCATCGGCGAAATGGTATAACCTAGATCAAGTATTGAACCGGTTATAGGAGCTCAGAGGTTTCTCGGAGCCACCCTTGTCGGCGCATCGAGCCAACTGCGTCATCCAAGAGGTGCGCTTTTCGGATGAAATGCGTTCCCATCTCTTACTAAATCCCTCCCAGAAGACTGAGCTGATTAATCAAATATATCAATATAGTACGAATATTTAGACGAATTCGTCCGATTTCACGCAGAGTAAATTTTGCATATTTCTCGAAATGGTATCAATTTAGCACAGATTTATGCAAGAAATATTCTTTCAATGCGAATTGATGTTCAAGAATTTTTCGCATTTTTAACAATTTTCAACATTGATTTACCCAAATTTACGTTGACTAATTTGTCTGTCATTTTAAGCCCATATCGCCGGTGAAGGAAAAAGCGCGCCGCAAAAAAGGCCGAATTCATCAGGCGATAGGAAAAAGGGGTCGCATCCGATGAGCGGAAAATCCAAGCTGCTTTCCTGCGCTTCGGCGCCAACGCGGCGCCCACTGCGCCACCTCGTTGCCTTGGTGGCGATGGGCGGGGCCGCATTTGCGGGTGGCGTCGGTACATCGGCGTTGGCGCAAAAGGCAGCGCCCGCCCGATCGGTCGATCTGTTCATGCGGCAGGCCAACTCGCTTCACGCCAACGCCTGCGCACCGCTCTATGCCACGCTCGGCAAGCTCGCCGTCGTGGGTACGAGCTACTCGCTGAGAACCCAGGCCGATCGCGCTGCCCCCGGCGCGCAGGGCATGCAGGGCACGGCCGGGATGACCTACGATCTGCCCGACCTCAAGGGCCAGGCGGCTGCGCTGGTCTCCGCCGCGCCGGTCGGCAACCGGTGCGAGGGACAGTTCGTCCGCGTCGTGCCCTTCCAGGTCAGCTGTGCCGAGGCTTTCCGTAGCTTCCCGAAGGGCAGCAAGCCGATCGGCACCCTTTCGGGCGTACCTCTCTATGACCTCGGCTCCAATCGGGGCCAGGCGATGATGATCACGAGCGGGTCCACCTGCGTGGTCGTCTCGATCGTCCAGGGCCAGCAGAAGCTATAGCCGGCGCGGCGCCGCGGCGCCGGCCGGTCGATTGTCATCACGGATTCGAACAGCGCGTGAGGCGCCACGGGTGGGCTTGTGCCTGCGTCCCGCCCGGCCGCCTCGATCAACTCCCGGAATGGAGAGTGTCATGAGAAACGTCGAGGTCGCCACCAACAAGTCCCGCCACACCGGTTTCGCCGGCAACTGGATCCCCGGCAGCGATGGAGGAAGCTGGACGCAGCGCCGCCGGCTGATGGCCGTGCTGCGCCGCGCGCATCGCGTGCTGGGGGTGAAGAGAGACAGGTTGGGCGTGGGGCCGCTCGCGGCCGGTGGCCCCGTCTCGTCTGCGGAGATTTCGAGTGCTGATTCGGCGGCGACGGCCACCGGTTCTTTGGCCGTGGCAAAGGCGCTGCTCTATGCCGGTGCCGCCATTGCCGCGCTGGGGCTGTCCGCGCCGGCCCTCGCGCAAGTCCAGACCGGCCCCGGCGCATCGGCGACGGGATCCCGCGCCATCGCGATCGGCGACAGCTCATCCTCATCAGGGCTCGATTCCGTTGCCGAGGGCACGAATACTATCGCAAGTAACCAGAACGCCATCGCGATCGGTTTCCAGGGGATGGCATCCGCACTGAACTCCGTCTATCTCGGCTCGCGCACTGCCGCCGGAACGGGCGCCATCGCACAGAGCGCCATCGCCATCGGCACGGATGTGACCGCATCTCAAGTCGATGCCATTGCGATGGGGCGTCAGTCGGTTTCAGCGACCCAATACGGTGTAGCGATCGGCTTGAACGCCAGCGCCACGGGCACTGGCGGGGCGGTCGCCATCGGCCAGGGCACGGTTTCAAGCGGCATCAATTCGGTGGCGCTTGGTGTCAGCGCACAGGCGGTCCTCGCCGGCGATATTGGCATTGGCTCCGGCAGCACCGCTACCGGCGGAAACTCCACCGCGATCGGCTCTGCCTCCTCGGCGAGTGGGCAAAACTCGTTCGCCGGCGGTCGTGCCGCCAGCGCAACTGGCGACAATAGTGTCGCGGTCGGTGCCCAGGCTAATGTGGCGGGCACGGACTCGGCCGCGTTCGGCAACGTCGCCAACGCTTCGGCTGATTTCTCGCTTGCGCTGGGCAATTCAGCCGTGTCGAGCGGCGTCGGCTCGGTTGCCGCTGGATCGGGAGCGCAGGCTACCGATGTTTCCGCCGTTGCTATCGGCAACAATGCGGCAGCGACCGCCGCGCAAGCAACCGCGCTGGGATTGGGCGCGACAGCGGGCGGGCAGAGCGCCACGGCGATCGGCAGGCAGGCCAATGCCTCCGCGCTCAACGCCATTGCCATGGGGACCACCGCGACGGCCGATTCGGCGGACGCGGTGGCGATCGGCAACACTGCGACGGCGACCGGCGGCAAGGCGGTGTCGGTCGGCTCGGGCAACGTCGCGAGCGGCGACGGCGCGGTGTCGATCGGCGATCCGAACTATGCCAGCGGCACCGGCGCGGTGGCGCTGGGCGCGAACAACATCGCCAACAGCGACGGGACGGCGAGCGCGTCTGCAGCCAACGCGGCCAATGGCGTGGTGGCGCTGGGCAATAGCAATGTCGCGGTCGGCCAGGGCTCGGTGGCGATCGGCAACACCAGCCAGGCGCTTGCCGCCGGGTCGCTGGCGTTCGGTGACACGGCAAATGCCGCATCCGAAGGTGCTATTTCCATTGGCGTGAATGCGGCTTCCACTGGCAGCGACTCGGTCGCGCTGGGCGGAGATTCGACATCGAACGGCTCCTATGCCTTGGCGGTCGGTTCCAGCACGAATGCCACCGGAGAGGAGACGGCGGCTTTCGGCGATCACGCAGGTGCGACTGCCGATTTCGCGACCGCCATCGGACGCTCTTCATTGGCCAGCAACGTTTCGGCAACGGCAATCGGCAGCGCTACGGTCGCCAGTGGCGACAGCGCCACCGCCGTCGGCCGCCAGTCGGTGGCGAGCGGCGTCGAGTCGTCGGCCTTGGGCAGCGTAGCTAACGCCATAGGCGATCAATCCACCGCTCTTGGCGCCGCTGCGCAGGCTAATAACGCGAACGACGTGGCGCTCGGATCCGGCTCGGTGACGGACGTGCCGCACACAGGAGATTTCGGTGTTGGAGCCGTCGGCACGGGGGCACCAGTGTCGTCTCGATCGGCAGTGTCGGTGCCGAGCGGCAGATCCAGAACGTCGGCGCGGGCGTGCTTTCATCGACCTCTACCGACGCGGTGAACGGGTCGCAGCTCTACGCGACCAATCAGGCGCTCACCACCTTGAGCGACACCGTCACGGCCGACGCGACACATTATGTCAGCATGAACGACGGTGGCACCATCCGGGGTAATTACAACAATGACGGTGCGACCGGGCTCAATTCGCTTGCGATCGGCCCGGATGCGGTTTCGGGATCGAGAACCAGCGCGGCCGTTGGCAATGGTGCCAGCACCGCAACCGGCGTCTTCTTTGATTCGGTGGCCTTCGGCTTTTCGGCGAGTACCGCGAACACGGCAGGCGTCGCGGTGGGTGCGCGGGCGTCGGTAACGAATATCGGCGGGGTCGCGGTCGGCGAGCGAACGACCAGCGGCGAATATGGCATCGCGCTCGGGTCCGGAGCCGGGTTTACCAATGGCGCCAGCGCGACCGGCGTCGGCGCCATCGCCATCGGTGGCGGCGATACGAGAAACGCGATCCTCGGCACACCGGCCGCCGCATCCGGCGACCATGCCATTGCGATCGGGCAGACCTCCGTTGCCGACACGACGGGCGCGGTCGCGCTGGGCTATCAGGCGACGGCCACGGATGCCGGCGATGTGGCGCTGGGCTCCGGCTCGGTGACGGACGCGCCGCACACAGGCGATTTCGGCGTCGGCGCGGTCGGAACCGGCGGTAGCAGCGTGGTTTCGGTCGGCAGCGCCGGCGCCGAACGGCAGATCCAGAATGTCGGCGCAGGCGTGCTTTCGTCGACCTCGACCGACGCGGTGAACGGCTCGCAGCTCTATGCGACCAATCAGCAGGTGGCGACCAACACCACCAACATCGCCGGCAACACCACGGCAATCAGCAATCTGACCACCGCCGTTACTGGTGGCGGGGTCGGCCCGGTGCAGCGCACCGGCACGTCGGGACAGTTGGTGCTGGTGGCGCCGGGCGGATCGGGTGCGGCGCCCGGCACGGCGCAGCGGCTGAGCAATGTCGCGGCGGGCACCGCCGCCACCGATGCGGTCAACGTCAGCCAGCTCACCAGTGCGACCTCGGGGGTAACCACGGCGGGTCTGGACTTCACCGGCAACGACAACAGCGCCGGCAACGTACACCGCAATCTCGGCCAGACGCTGGCGATCCAGGGCGCGGCGACCACGTCGGGCACCTATTCGGGCGGCAACATCAAGACGGTCACCGACCCGACCACGGGCGCGGTCAACATCCAGATGGCCGATGCGCCGACCTTCGGCGGCGTTACCATCAACGCCGGCGGCACCGGCAAGATCACGGGCGTTGCTGCCGGTACCGCGGGGACCGATGCGGTCAATGTCAACCAGCTCCAGGCGGTCGCGACGACCGCGAACGCCGGCTGGAACATCCAGACCAACGGCGACACCGCCACCAAGGTCGCGCCGGGTGACACGGTGCAATTGATCAATGGCCAGAACATCGCGGTCACGCGCAGCGGCTCCAATGTGACGATCGCGACCACCCCGGACCTGACGGCCGACAGCCTGACGCTGGCCAGCGGCCAGGTCTTCGACAGCACCGGCCTCGACATGGCGGGCACCAAGGTCACCGGCGTTGCGCCCGGAACGATCTCGTCGACCTCGACCGACGCGGTGAACGGGTCGCAACTCTACGCGACCAACCAGGAGGTAACGACCAACACCACCAACATCGCCGGCAACACCACGGCGATCACCAATCTCGGCAATCAGTCGACCACCAACACCACCGACATCGCCGCGCTCCAGCAGGATGCGCTGCTGTGGAACCCGACGCTCGGCGCCTATGACGCGAGCCACAACAGCGGGTCGCCGCAGAAGATCACCAATGTCGCGGACGGCGATGTCAGCGCCGGCTCGACCGACGCGGTCAACGGCTCGCAGCTTTACGCGACCAATCAGCAGGTGGCGGCGAACACCACCGACATCACCAACGCCACCAATGCGCTGACCGCGATCAACAACGGCGCGGGGATCAAGTATTTCCACGCCAATTCGACGCTTCCCGACAGCCAGGCAGTGGGCACCGACAGCGTCGCGGTCGGCCCGGCGGCAACCGCCAACGGCGACGACAGCATGGCGTTCGGCAATGGCGCGCTGGCATCGATCGACGGGTCGATCGCGCTCGGCTCCGGCTCGGCCGCCGATCGCGCGATCGCGCCGACATCGGGTACCATCCCGGCGGGCGTCGGCTTCATTCCCTACAATACCAGCGACGCGACGCTGCTGGGCTCGGTGTCGGTCGGCGATGCGGCTGCCGGCACCTATCGCCAGATCACCAATGTCGCCGACGGCACCAGCGCGCAGGACGCCGTCACGCTGCGCCAGTTACAGGGCGTGGCCGGCTCGCTATCGGTGACGACGACCAAATATTTCCACGCCAATTCGAGCGCCGGGGATTCGCTTGCTGTCGGCCAGGAATCGGTGGCGGTCGGCCCGACCACCGTGGTCAACGGCGACAACGGCATCGGCATCGGCAATGGCGCGATCGTCCAGATGACCGCGCCCGGCGGCACCGCGATCGGCGAGAACGCCCAGGTGTCGCAAGCCGACGGCGTGGCGCTCGGCACCAGCGCGACGGCGGATGCGATCCAGTCGGTCGCGCTTGGCGCCGGCGCGAACGCCAGCTTCTCGGGCAGCGTCGCGCTTGGCGCCGGCGCCACGACCTCGGTCGGCTCGCAGACCGGCTACACCGGCTATGGCCTCGCCGCACCGCAGAACTCGGCAGGCGAGGTATCGGTTGGTTCGGCGGGTGCCGAACGGCAGCTCACCAACCTCGCCGCGGGCTCCGCCCCCACCGACGCGGTCAATGTCAGCCAGCTCAGCCAGGTCGCGCAGAACACCGCCAGCGCGCTCGGCGGCGGCGCCAGCTACGACTCCAGCACCGGCGCCTATACCGCGCCCAGCTACACGGTGAACGGCACCACCTATAACAATGTCGGCGACGCCCTGGGCGCGCAGGGCGCGCAGATCAGCAATGTCGACAACCGCGTGACCCAGGTCGAGACCAACACCAATAATCTCGGCAACAGCACAGCCGCCGGTCTTGGCGGCAACTCGAGCTACGACCCGAGCACGGGCACGGTGACCACGTCGCTCGACGTCGGCGGCAACAACTACAGCAACGTCAATGACGCCCTGCAGGCGCTGAACGCGACGGCGAGTGCCGGCTGGAACATCTCGGCCAACGGCGGCCCGGCGACCAACGTGCCGTCCAACGGCACGCTCAACGTGACCGCCGGATCGAACACGGTGGTTACGCTTAATGGCAATCAGCTTCAAATCGCGATGGCCGACAATCCGACATTCTCCGGGACCGTGAACGCGCAGGGTGGTCTCACGGTCGGCGCCGGCACGACCGTCGACATGGGCGGGAATGTCGTCCAGAATGTTGGCGACGGCGATGTCAGTGCGGGGTCGACCGACGCCGTAAACGGCTCGCAACTCTACGACACCAATCAGCAGGTCGCCGCGCTCGGCAATGGCGACGCGGGGCCGTTCCGCTCGAACAACACCAGCGGCATGGCCGCGCCCAGTGCTGCCGGTGACGATTCGGTCGCTGGGGGCTTCGGCGCCGTCGCCAGCGGCGCGCATTCGACCGCGCTCGGTGCCGGCGCGCAGGCGACCGGCAACAACTCGGTGGCGCTCGGCTACGCCTCGACCGACGATGGCCGCGACAATGTCGTCTCGGTCGGTTCGGCAGGGGCGGAGCGGCAGATCACCAATGTCGCGGCCGGCACGCAGGATACCGATGCGGTCAACGTCGGACAGCTCAACAGCGGCCTCTCGGATACGCTGGCGAGCGCGAATGCCTATACCGACCGCAGGGTGTCGGGGCTTGCGTTCGATCTCACCAAGTTCCGGCGCGACGCCAATGCGGGAACCGCCGGCGCGCTGGCCGCGGCGGGGCTGCCCCAAGCGTTTGAGCCCGGGCGCGGCATGCTCGCCTTCAGCGCCGGCACCTACCAGGGGCAGTCGGCCTTCGCATTGGGACTGTCGCGCGTGATGGACGACGGCATGACCATCGTCAAAGCCGGTGCCATCTATGACAGCCAGGACCATCTCGGCGCCAATGTCGGCGTCGGCTTCCAGTTCTGATCCCCTGCGCCCGATCTTCTCATGGAGGATGCAATGAAACTCAGGTTGCTCGCCCTTCCGCTTCTCGTTGGTGTCGGGCTCGTCCCCGTAGTCGCGACCGCCGCTGAAAAAGATGATGCCAAGCCTGCTGATCCCGCGACGAACTATGCCGGCAACGTCGACCCAGCCGCCTTCCGCCCGGTACCGCACAAGAAGCTGGGAACGGTCACGACGCCGGCCACGGTGCGGCTGATCACGCCTGGCATCGACAAATTCTCGATCTATCGGCTGATCGGACCGCCTCATTTCGGCGAAACGATCACGCGTCGCTGGGATTACGTACTGTTCTTCCCGCCGACGTCAGGCAGCACCGAACGGATGCGTTGTCGCATGGCGCTCCGGTTCATCCGGCATCGTGGTCGGTACAATGTTGTGGTGTCCCAGGTGATCTGGCAGGACCAGGCCTGCGCCGATCGCGTTGCGGCGGCGGGCTAATTCGGGAGAGAAGCGGCACGATGCGATCGATCAGGCTGGTTGCCGCCGCATTGTTGGCCTGTGCCGGCGCACCAGCCACGGCACAGACATTCGGACCGCCGATCCACGGCATATGCCTGTTGTCGCGAACGGGGGCGATTAATGGTTCGCGCGCCGGGCAATCGATGCAAGCCCAGCTCAAGCGGATGCAGGCGTCGCTGAACGGCGATCTCGCGCAGCGCCGCGCCGCGCTGGACCAGCAACGGCGCCAGCTCGAAGCCCGGCAAGGCTCGATCGCGCCAATCGATTACAAGCGCCAGATCGAAGTTCTCGATCAGCAGGCGCAGGGACTCGAGCAGGCGCAAAATGCCCGGTTCATTGCGGCCCAGCAGCGTGGCCAGCAACAACTCGATCGGGCTCTCGGCACGGCGCTGGCCAAGGTCGTCACGCGTCAGGCCTGCAGCGTGGTGCTCGAACGCGACAATTCCTACGGCTGGAACAACGCTATGGATATCACTGGTGATGTGACGCAGGAGATGGATGCGACGCTGCAGACCGTTGTCTTGCAATGAGACGCCGAGCAGGCTGATCGACGCTTCGACGGCGCCGTGCCGATGCCGCCATTGACGCGTCCTCCCTCAGGCTGCTGATTTATCCGAACGCCGGTGGCCGAGCGCGACCTCGCGCTCGAGCTTGACGCACAAGGCGAGATAATAATCGCGCAGGAAACCTTCATCGTCGCCATCGTCCGGCAGGCCGGCCTTGCGACGAATAGAGCCGGCGACCAGCGTCATCGTGTCCGGATTGTGCCGGCGCAACACGTCTTCTAGCGTCTGCAATTCGTAGATGCCGTAGAGGCGCAGCGTCGCGTCGCTGAACTGACGGCGCGGCTGTTCGGCGCGCGGCGCAGCGATATCCGCGGCGAGGCGGGCGCGGACATTGTGCACTACCCAGGTGCCGGCAAGCAGATCACCGACGCGTAGGCGATCGCGATTGAACAGCGGAAACAATGCGAAGATGCCGGTCCAGGCGAGCATGAACAACGTCATGAACGCGTCGCCGCTGCTCGTCATCGCGAGCGCGGTGAGCGGCAGGAAGATTTCGATCTCGCGCATCGCGTTGCGCACGATCACCGCGCCACCGGTCAGCCGGGCGCCGTCGCGCGCGACGACGCGCAAGCCGAGCAGGCGCTTGCCCGGCGTCGCGCCGCGGCCGCCGATCTCGAACAGCGTGAACCAGCCGTTGCGTAGTACGAAGAAGCCGAGCAGCCAGATCACCGTCGCGGCATCGTCCGAGCCGTTGGTGCCCGCTTCGTGCTCGACGAACGCGATCAGCAGGGTCGCGAGCACCAGCGTCAAGACCAGGATCACGGCGTCGATCATGAACGCCGCTGCTCGCTCGCCCGCGCCACCGAGATCGAGCTGCAAGTCTACGCCTTCGGGCGTGATGAAGCTGCGCCGCATGGAGCGGGGCGCGTGGATGCGACGACTAGACCCGGCCATCGCGGCCTCGCGGCAGATAATAATAGATTAGCCAACCGGCAAAGATGACGCCGCCGATCGCATAGCGTTGCCAGTCGATCGTGACGGTCTGGCGGCCGATTCCTTCGAGCAGCCCGGCGACGAGCAGCATCAGTACCACGCCGGCCATCGCCACGCCGGCGCTGCGCCCCGCCTCGACCGCCGAATCGAGCCTCGCCGCGCGGCCGGGAAAGGCGATGGCGAGCCCGATGCGGAACCCGGCAGCGCCGGCCAGCGTGATGGCGAACAGCTCAGTGGTGCCATGAATCATGATCCAGCCAAGGAACGGCATGGCCAATCCCTTTGCGGCATAGACGCGTAGCAGCGCGCCGAGCATCAGCCCGTTATAGACGAGCAGCAGCGCGGTCGGCACCGCGAAGGCGAACCCCAGCGCGAAGGCGAACAGCGCGATCTGCGCATTGTGCGTGAACAGCGCGGTGGCGAAGGTCGTCAACGGATCCTTGTCGCTGCCGTGATAGAGCATATTGCGCAGCGTTTCGGCCGAAGCGCCCGGATTGCGGCCTTGGGCCAGCGCGTCGGGGATGATCCCGTAAAACCAACTCGGATCGTGTGCGACCAGCAGATAGGCGGCTACCTGCCGTGCTGATCAATTGGCTGGAGATGGGGCTGCGCGGCACGATGACCGATGAATATTCGCGGCTCGGCTATGGCGCAGTGGTGCTGGCATCGGCGCTGGTCGGCATGGTGCTGTCGGCGCTCGTGCAGGGTGCCTTGGTCCGCGCCACGCTGGCCCATGCCGAAGGTGGACGCGCGAGTTTCGCCGAAAGCGCGTCGACGGGGCTCGCCGCGGCGTTGCCGCTGGTCGGGCTGGCGATTTTGATGGCCATCGCGGTCGGGCTTGGGTTCATGCTCTTCATCGTGCCCGGCGTGATCCTCTATGTCATGTGGGCGGTTGCCTCGCCGGTGCTGGTTGCCGAGCGGACCGGCGTATTCGGCGCATTCGGGCGCAGCCGCGAACTGACCAAGGGCGCCCGCTGGAAAGTGTTTGGCGTCGAACTGGTCGTCGTGCTTGCCTGGTGGGTAATCTCCGGCGTGCTTGGGGGGCTCCTGTTCGGCCTGATGGGCATCAAGGGTATGCAGACCCTGGGGCAGCATGGCTTGCCGATCAGCTGGATGATCGGCACCGCGGTCGTGTCGACGATCGTCAACGCGATGTGGAGCACCGTGCAGACCGCCTTGTACGTCGAGCTGCGCAATTGGAAGGGCGGTTATTCGGACGAGGCGTTGCAAGACATTTTCGCCTGAGCGACGGAGAGAACCGCGGGTCCAAGCGAAGGCCCGGACCGTTCTCTCCTAGCTGCTGCCCATCGAATGCGCATGTCCCGCGCCCCCGCTTGCCATGGCGCGCGATTGCGCTTAGCGACCGGCGATCATGACAGATCAACCGACCTTGGCGGTCGCCCTGGTTTCGGGCGGCCTCGATTCGATGGTATCAGCCGGCCTGGCGCGCGAGGCGGGGCATCGCCTGCTGGCGCTTTCGATCGATTACAATCAGCGACACCGGCTCGAACTCGCGGCCGCCCGACGCATTGCCGCGGCTCTCGGTGCCGAGCGGCACATCGTGCTGCCGCTCGATCTTTCGGCATTCGGCGGTTCGGCGCTCACCGACGATATCGACGTGCCCAAAACCGGCGTCGAGGAGGGCATTCCCGTCACCTACGTTCCGGCGCGCAACACGATTTTCCTCAGCCTCGCGCTCGGCTGGGCGGAGGCGGCCGGCGCGCGCGACATCTATATCGGCGTCAACGCGCTCGATTATTCGGGCTATCCCGATTGCCGGCCCGAATTCATCCAGGGTTTCGAGAAGCTGGCCGAACTTGCCACCAAGGCGGGGGTCGAGGGCGAGCCGTTCCGCGTCCGCGCGCCGCTGCAAAACATGACCAAGGCCGATATCGCGCGCGAGGCTGCGCGGCTCGGGCTCGACGCGGGGATGAGCTGGTCGTGCTACGATCCCGCGCCCGGCGGCGTGCATTGCGGGCTGTGCGACAGTTGCCGCCTGCGCGCCAAGGGCTTCGCCGAAGCCGGGCTCGCCGATCCGACCGTCTACGCGACGCAGCCGTGAGCTACGCCGTCAAGGAGATGTTCCTGACGCTCCAGGGCGAAGGCGTGAATGCCGGCCGGCGCGCCGTATTCGTGCGGTTCGCGGGCTGCAATCTCTGGTCGGGCCGCGAGGCGGATCGCGCCACCGCGATCTGCTCATTCTGCGATACCGATTTCGTCGGGACGGATGGTGACGGCGGCGGACGCTTCGCCGACGCCGACGGGTTGGCCGATGCGGTCGCTGGCCATTGGGGCGCCGGTTCGTCCGATCGCTTCGTCGTGCTGACCGGCGGCGAACCGATGCTCCAGATCGACGATGCGCTGGTCGATGCCCTTCACGTCCGTGGCTTTGCCATCGCGATGGAGAGCAACGGCACGATCCCCGCGCACTCCGGCATCGATTGGGTGTGCATCAGCCCCAAGGCGGGGAGCGAGGTCGTGCAGCGGTCGGGCGATGAGCTGAAGCTGGTCTGGCCGCAACCGGGCAGCGACGTCGACGCGATGGAGAATTGGGATTTCGCCCATTTCCTGATCCAGCCGCTCGACAGCGATACCGCCGACGCCAATCGCGTCGCGGCAGTCGCATTCGTGCTCGATCACCCCAATTGGCGCCTCAGCCTGCAAACGCACAAGCTGCTCGGGCTGCGCTGATTCAGCGCGACGCGATCGCCGTCGGTTGCCCGACGGGATAGGGATAGACGCCGCATTTGCGGTCGTTCCACTCTTCCTTCTTCCAGCAGGCGTCGTCCATTCGCGGCACGTAGGACGGTACGTTGAGCACGACCGAGCCGGGGAAATATTGTTCGCCCCAAGGCACCAGCGCATTGCGCAACTCGCGCATCCGCGCTTCGGCAATCGCCTTCACGCCGCCGCGCGGCGCGAACAATACCGCCTGGCCGACCGCGCCCGCCGTCTGGCAGAAGCTGTATTGCGCGGAAACCGTCGAGAAGTCCGACGAGACCCGCGTATTGAACTGGTCGAACGCCGATTGCCCGGCCTTCTTGGTCTTGTTGACGCGCGCAAAATAGGCGCCGAGCGTCTTTTGCGCGGCGTCGAATTCGGCATCGTGATCGTGGATGATCGCGTTATAGTTGGAAACGGTCAGCAGCGTTGGTGCGAACTGGCATTGCAACGCCGCGACATTGAGCGCGGACCGCAACTGCCACACCAGGCCCGCGCTGAGCTCGGCCGGCGTTGCGCCGGGCATCGGCGGCAGGATGCCGGGCTCGGCCCCGGTCACCGGCGCGCCCGACATGTCGTGCGATCTGAAGAAAAACTGGGCCGATGCCGGGTTCGCCGCGGCAATCCCCAGCACCGCCGACGCCATCATTACCTTACGCAACACGCTCATGATCTTTTCCGGTAAGCCTCCCCGAACGCGCCATGGTTAAGACTTTTGCGGTCGCGGCCCAAGCATCTTTTTAGTTTCCAGGCACGGAAAATGAACGCCAGCGGCGAACCGAATCGTTTTTGGGCACGAACTGAGCGCCCGACGGTCAAGCCGTTGCGAATCGGAAACGAAAAGGGGCCGCCCGGTCGCCCGGGTCGGCCCCTTTTGTATTGAGCGCCGAGCCGCGCACGGCGGCCCGACCGGCAATTACATGCCGTTGTCGGCGGTGTCGTTCGCCATCATGTCGTTCGACATCGCGGTGTCGTTCGCCATCATCGCGTCGTTACCCATGGTGCTGTCGACGGCGGTCATGTTGTCGTCCATCGTGCCCATGTCGTCGGTCGAGTTCATGTCGGTGACCATGGTGTTGTCGGTCGCGGTATCCGACTTGTGGCCGCAAGCCGAAACCATCAGCGCGGCGCCGGCGATCATCGAACCGGTAACCACTTTGGCAATGAGTGCACGCATTTGAAGCTCCCTAAATAGCTGGATTTGGTTGGCGTACCCGCCTTGGTAATGACCCAAATCGGCGTGGACATTAGTCGTATATCGTACTCCTCTCAAGCCTCGTTTTCGCCGCAATGTCCAAGCGACCCGAGGAACGCAGCGGATTCGAACGCCAATGCCCTGTCAAAAGTTGCGAAATCGGCGGTCTTTTCGAGCGCCGCCACGCTGGTAACGCCGTGTTCGGCGATCCCGCACGGCACGATTCCGCCGAAATTATCGAGGTCTGGCGCGATGTTCACCGAAAAGCCGTGCAGCGTCACCCATTTGCGGACGCGCACGCCGATCGCCCCGATCTTCGCTTCGGCGTCGCCGCTGCCGGTCCAGATGCCGATGCGGCCGGCCGCGCGATGGCTGGCGATCCCCATGTGGGACAATGCGGCGATCACCCATCCCTCGAGCGCATGGACATAACACCGCACGTCGCGTCCGCGCTGGTTGAGGTCGAGCAATACGTAACCGATCCGCTGCCCCGGCCCATGATAGGTGTATTTGCCGCCGCGCCCGGTCTTGAACACCGGAAAGCGCGGATCGAGCAGTTCGGCGGGATCGGCGCTGGTGCCTGCGGTATAGACCGGCGGGTGTTCGAGCAGCCAGATCAGCTCGCGCGCCTCGCCCGCGGCAATCGCCGCGGCGCGCGCTTCCATCTCGGCGACCGCATCCGGATAGGGCACCGGCGCGTCCGACACGCGCCATTCGATATCATCAGGTGGGAAATCGTTCACGAAGCGCCCGCTACGCCCATCGGGCCGTGGTGCGCAAGCGCTGGCAAGCGGCATCCCGATCGTCTACCTAGCGGGCAATTGGCGCCAGCGCGGCGCGATCGAACAGGGGAACCAGCCAATGGTGCAGATGTCGACGGTATGGGATCGCACGACCGCCTTTGCCTCGAGCGCGCTGCCGGCGATCATGCCGATCGCGCTGGTGCTGCTGTTCCTGCCGGTATCGATCCAACTCGCGCTCACGCCGCTTTTGCTCAAGCAGGCCGCCGCGGTTCGCATCGTCGCGATGGCGGTGTTCTGGGCGATCGAATTGCTCGGCACGCTGTCGCTGATGGTGCTGGCGCTCGGCGCGACGCTGCGGCCGGGCGAAGCGGTGCGCGGTGCCTTGCCCCGGCTCGGGCCGACGATCGCGATCTTCATCCTGATGTTCGTCGCCATCGTCATTCTCTGCCTGCCGATCGGCGGCATCCTCGCCGCCGCTGGCATGAACATGGCCGAGCTGCGCGCGGGCAATCCCGCGGGCATGGGCAGCATGTCGGCGGGTGGTGCCTGGTTCGTGCTGATCTACGTGCTCGTCCTGCTCGTGTTCGCTTTCTGGATCACCGCGCGACTGCTCGTGATCGAGCCGGTGATCCTGGCCGAGCGGCGCGGGTTCGGCGCGATCGCGCGCGCTTTCCGGATGACGCGCGGCCTGGCGCTGCGGATCGTCGGCGTCCTGATCCTCTACGCGATCGTCGCGACCATCGCGGTGCTCGCCGCGCAGACCGTGTTCGGTGCGATCTTCGCGCTGGTCGCGCCCAATGACGGCGATATCGGCATCGCCACGGTGCTGACCTCGGTGGTGGTTGGCGCGGTGTCGACGGCGTTCAAGGTGATCGCCGCGATATTCGTCGCCAAGCTCTACATGGCGATCACCGAAGCCGGCGAACAGGCGGCCGACCCGGTATGACGATCGACTGGTCGGGCGTCGCCGCCGACGCCTGGGGCCGCTGGAAGCGCGATCGCGCGCTGTTGCTGCCGCTTGCCGGATTGCTGCTGTTCCTGCCGCAATTCGCTTTCTACCTGCTGGCCACGCCGTTTCCGCAGCTTACGGCTGAACAGGCGCAGGACACGTCCGCGTTGCTCACCCCCGATTCGCCGCTGGTCGCGTGGATCACCCACAATGCGCCGGGAATGCTCGTCACGGTGCTGGTGATGACGTTCGGTTCGCTCGCGATCCTCACGCTCTATCTCGATCCGGCCGCCGGTACGCCGGGCAAGGCGCTCGCCCGCGCGCCGGCACTGTTCCCGCGTTATCTGCTCGCGGTGATCGTCGCCGGGCTGCCGGCCGGGCCGATCGAGCTGATGCTTGTGATCCTGATCCTGCCGTGCCTCTACCTGCTCGGCCGGCTGATCCTGGTCGCGCCGGTCATCGTTGCCGAGCGGCCGATCGGCATTGCCCGATCGATCGCGCGCAGCTTCGCGCTGACGCGGGGGCGCGGGCTGGCGATGATGGCGCTGGCCGCCGCGGTGATGCTCGCCGGCATGCTGGCGCCCGCGCCGTTTCGCCTGCTCCACGATGCGCTGCAGGCGGAAGCCGCGGCGAACCCTGTGACGATCGCGCTGATCGAGGCGCTGGGCTCGCTCGCCGCCGCGATCGTCGCCCTGGCGACACTGCTGATCCAGGTCGCGCTCTATCGCCGGCTGGCAGGCTCGATCAGCGGCACGTGAGGCGCCGCCGCGCGCGGCAGCAGCCCGGTGAGGCGGGGATCGGGAAAGGTCTCGACCGCGCGGTGGATCGCGGTGAATCCCTGCCTGCGATAGAAATTCAGCGCCGATGGATGATCGAGCGTGCAGGTGTGCAGCCACACCCGCTCGATCCCGCTGCGCCAGGCGAGCGCCAGCGCCTGCGCCATCAGCCAGCGTCCATGGCCCTTGCCGGCGAGCTCGGGGACGAGCGCGAAATAGCTGATCTCGCATTGCCCCGGCTGGCGGAAATCGAGCTCGATCATGCCGATTTCGATGCGCCGCGGGTCGGTCGCGGCGAACACGCGCACCGCGGGATCGTGGATGATCGCCAGCAGGTCGCGCTCGGCCATCGCCAGGCGGGAAAACCACAGCCATGGCTCGCCGACCCGCCGGAACAATGGGCGATAACGGTCGGGGTCGGGCCTGTCCCACGGCACGAGGCGTAGCGGCGCATCGGGCAGCGGGCGGGGCAGGGGCCGCGTCGTCATTTCCAGCGTGGTGACGATCGTCGCCACCTCACCGGGAAGGACCGGCGTCAGTCCCATGTCGCGACCGGCGGCAGGCTCATCAGGATCGCGTCGATATTGCCCCCGGTCTTGAGCCCGAACAGCGTGCCGCGGTCATAGACCAGGTTGAACTCGGCATATCGCCCGCGCCAGGCGTTGCGCCGGGCGATATCGGCGTCCGTGAACGGCATTGCCATCCGCCGCCTTACGATCTGCGGGAAGATATCCAGGAACGCGCGGCCGACATCCTGGGTGAAGGCGAAATTGTCAGCGAACGCGCCCTCCAGGTGATCGTAGAAGATGCCGCCCACGCCGCGGTGCACCTTGCGGTGGGGAATGTAGAAATACTCGTCGGCCCATTGCTTGAAGCGCGGGTAGTGCGTCGGATCATGCGCATCGCACGCTGCCTTCAGCCGCGCGTGGAAATCGGCGGTATCCTCATCATAGGGGATTGGCGGGTTGAGATCGGCGCCGCCGCCGAACCAGCGTTTGGTGGTCGCCAGGAAGCGCGTGTTCATGTGGACGGCGGGAACATGCGGGTTGGCCATGTGCGCGACCAGGCTGATGCCGGTGGCGAAGAAGCGCGGATCGTCGCCGGCGCCATGGATGGTCTTGGCGAAATCGCCTTCGAAACTGCCGCCGACGGTCGAGACGTTGACGCCGACCTTCTCGAACACCCGGCCCTTCATCACGCCGCGCACCCCGCCGCCGCCCGGCGCGCCCGACGGATCGACCCGGTCCCACGGCGTGCGCTCGAACCGCGCATCGGACCCGGCTTCGGCCTCGATCGCCTCGAATTCGGCGCAGATCGCGTCGCGCAGCGATTCGAACCACGCTTTCGCCGCTGCCTGTTGCTCGTCGAGTGCGATCGTCATGCCGGCCATCCCTCGGTTTGCCTCAATGCTTCGCCCAGCGCCATCGCGGCGGCAACCGCCACGTTCAATGACCGGAACCCCGCCGCCATCGGAATCCGCACGCGCAGATCGGCGCGTTGATGGACGTGATCGGGCACGCCGCTGCCCTCCGATCCCATCAACAGCACGTCGTCCGCTGCGAACCGGGCCTCGGGCAGCGGCACGCCGCCGCTGGTGGTCAGCAGCACGATGCGTCCTGCCACGCGAGCGTCGAAAGCATCCCAGTCGGCATGCCGCGAGACGTCGGCGCCGGCCGCGTAATCCATGCCGGCGCGCGCCAGCGCGCGGTCGCTCCAGGCGAAGCCCATCGGCTCGATCAGATCGACGCCGACCCGCAGGCACGCCGCGAGGCGCAGGATGGTGCCGACATTGCCGGCGATATCGGGCTGGTGAAGGGCGACGCGCATCGCCGTGCGCTTAGTCCGTCGCGCCCGATCTTCACAAGATGCCAGAAAGCCATTGGCAAACACGGTTTCGCCCGGCTATCACCCCCGCGGCACCCGTGGGGACGGGAGCTGCGGTGAAGGCGGGGCCGGATACAATCACACCTCCCGCCGCAGGGCGTTCGCCCGTTCGAAGGTAGAGGCAAGTGAATGGCGACAGCAGATGATGCGATTCCGCCCGGAGAAGCGCCGGGCCCCTATCACGAAGACGTTCATGATCCCCGCCGCCGTGATTTTCTGAATATCGCCGCGGTTTCCTTCGCCGGCGCTGGCGCGGTGGTCGCCATCCTCCCGCTGATCAACCAGATGAGCCCCTCGGCCGACGTGCTCGCGCTGTCGACCACCGACGTCGATCTTTCCAAGATCGGCAAGGGCCAGGCGGTGACGACCAGCTATCGCTCGCAGCCGTTGTTCGTCCGCAACCTCCTGCCCAAGGAGATTGCCGAGGCCGACGCGGTGCCGCTTTCCGATCTGCGCGATCCCCAGACGCTCGAGGAGCGGACCAAAGAGGGGCATAAGGACTGGCTGATCGTGATCGGCGTCTGCACCCATCTCGGCTGTGTGCCGCTGGGCAACAAGGAAGGCGAGCCGCGCGGCGAGTTCGGCGGCTATTTCTGTCCCTGCCACGGCTCGCAATACGATACCGCGGCGCGCATCCGCAAAGGACCGGCGCCGAGGAATCTGGTCGTGCCGGACTATAAGTTCAACACGCCGACGACGATCACGGTAGGGTCCTGACATGAGCTTTCCCTGGGCACAGCAATACCAGCCGAAGCACCCGCTCATGCGCTGGATCGACGAGAAGCTGCCGTTGCCGCGGCTCGTCTACAATTCGGTCGGCGGCGGCTATCCGGTGCCGCGCAACCTCAATTACTGGTGGAATTTCGGCGTCCTCGCCGGTGCCGCGCTGGCGATCCAGATCATCACCGGGGTCGTGTTGGCGATGCACTATGCCGCCAATGCCGGCGTCGCGTTCGATTCGGTCGAGCATATCATGCGCGACGTCAACGCCGGCTGGTTCCTGCGCTATGCGCACGCGACCGGCGCCAGCATGTTCTTCATCGTCGTCTACATCCACATCTTCCGCGGCCTCTATTACGGCTCGTACAAGGCCCCGCGGGAGATGGTGTGGCTGCTCGGCGTCGTCATCTTCCTGCTGATGATGGCCACCGCCTTCATGGGCTACGTGTTGCCCTGGGGGCAGATGAGCTTCTGGGGCGCTCAGGTCATCACCGGCTTCTTCTCGGCGATTCCCGTGGTCGGCGAGAACATCCGCATCTGGCTGCTCGGCGGCTATGCGCCGGGTGACGCCTCGCTGAACCGGTTCTTCTCGCTGCACTATCTGCTGCCGTTCGTCATCGCCGCAGTCATCATCCTGCACATCTGGGCGCTGCACATTCCGGGCTCGAACAACCCGACCGGCGTCGACGTGAAGGGCGAGCAGGATACCGTGCCGTTCCACCCCTATTACACGGCCAAGGACGGCTTCGGGCTCGGCGTGTTCCTGCTGGTGTTCGCGGTGATCCTGTTCTTCGCACCCAATTATCTCGGCCATGCCGACAACTACATCCCGGCCAACCCGCTCTCGACGCCTGCCGAGATCGTGCCCGAATGGTATTTCTGGCCGTTCTACGCGATCCTGCGCGCGTTCACGGCGAATTTCCTGTGGATCCCGGCGAAGCTGTGGGGGGTGATGGCGATGTTCTCGTCGATCCTGCTCCTGTTCTTCCTGCCGTGGATCGACAGTTCGCCGGTCCGCTCGGCGCGCTACCGGCCGACCTACCGGATGTTCTTCTTCATCTGGCTGCTCGACATTCTGGTGCTCGGCTGGTGCGGCGGCTCGCCGGCGACGCCGGGCTACATCATCGTCGGCCAGTTCGCGGCGGCGTATTATTTCGCGCACTTCCTGATCATCCTGCCGATCATCTCGCGCAGCGAGCGCCCGCGCCCGCTGCCCAATTCGATCACCGAGGCGGTGCTCGCCAAGGCGCATGACCGTGCGCCGCATGGCGCGGGCGATCCGGTTCCGGCCGAATAAGGGGGCAACAGACACATGGTCCGCACCATCGCCAACGCCGTCGGCGCGCTGTTCGTCCTCTCGCTGCTCGCTGCTCTTTGGGGCAGCATCAGCGGCGTGATCAGCGATCCGCCGAAGCCGACCGCCGCCGATCTCTTCCACAAGGAGCCCAAGGCGCTGCATCTCGCCTCCGACGGGCCATTCGGCAAGTTCGACCAGCAGCAGCTCCAGCGCGGCTTCCAGGTGTTCAAGGAAGTCTGCTCGAACTGCCATTCGCTCAAGCTGGTGGCGTTCCGCGATCTGAAGGGCATCGGTTACGACGATGCCCAGATCAAGGCGATCGCCGATCAATGGGCGGTCGAGCAGCCGACCACCAATCCCGATACCGGTGAGCCGGCGACGCGCAAGAACCTGCCGTCGGATCACATCCCGCCGCCGTTCGCCAACGATATCGCCGCGCGCGCTGCTAACAACAACGCGCTGCCGCCCGATCTGTCGCTGATGGCCAAGGCACGCGAGGGCGGCGCGCCGTACATCTATTCGATCCTGACCGGCTACGAGCCGATCCCGGTCGCGCTCAAGAAGAACTTTCCCGATTCGCTGCCGCTGCCGGGGCTCCACTACAATCCCTATTTCCCCAGCCTCAACATCGCGATGGCGCAGCAGCTCACCACCGAGGGGCAGGTTCAGTATCAGGACGGCACCAGGCCGACCGTCGATCAGATGGCCGAGGACGTTTCGGCCTTCCTCGTCTGGGCCGCCGAACCGAAGCTCGAATCGCGCCATGTCGCCGGTTTCGCGACGGTGATCTTCCTGGTGATCTTCTGCTTCCTTGCCTGGGGCGCCTACCAGAACGTTTGGCGCGACCTCGAGCATTGAGCCTGCCTGACAGGGCAAGGGGCGTCCGATCTGCTGGTCGGGCGCCCTTGATCTTCAGTCCTTCTTGCGCGCCGATAGCAGCGCACCGAACATGACAGCCGGCACCGCGAGACCGGCCACCAGGCCGATCACGCTGCCCCATATCGAGCCCGCCGTCCCGCCGAGCTGCGCGCCAAGGATGGCGCCGCCGACCAGCAGGATGAAAGGCACCAGGCATCCGACGGCGAGCATGAAGCGATCCTTGTCAAAGCGATTTCGTGTCGAGCGGGAAGGCGGGGGATAGGTCGTCGCCGCGCGCCGTTCCAGCACTTCCCGGCCGGAACCGACTCGAATTGCTGCACGTTTCTTTTTTGTTCGGCGGTTCAGGCTGCAGTCACTACGCCTGTGTAATAACGTCCTCATCCATTCCTCTCATCTTGGGAGATGAAATAATGTTGAAGTCACGGCTCATGCTGGCCGGTCTCGTCGTCGCTGCTGGCCTCGGTGTCAGCGCCTGTGCCACCGATGGTTATTATGGTGGCGGCTATGGAGGCTACGGCGGCTATTACGGCGATTATTACGATTACAATGGCGGCTATTGGGATGATGGCGGCCTCTATTACGATCCGTCCTATTACGGATGGTATGGCAATTATTATTATCCCGGCACCGGCGTTTATGTATACGATCGCAACCACAACCGCCATCGCTGGAACGATGCGCAGCGCCGCTATTGGCAGAATCGCGGGCACAACTGGCGCGGCCAGCGTCCGGACAACGGCAATTGGGATCGCTTTCCGCATCACCCGGCGCCGCACGGCGGCTCAAATGGTAGCGGCCATTGGAACGGCGGCGGCCATTGGGGCGGCAGTCACGACGGAGGACATCATTCCGGCGGGCACCGTTCGGATGGCGATTCCCGCGGTCACCGGGGCGGTGACGGCGATTCCGGCCGCCATTCGTGGGGCGGTCATCACCGCCGCCATTGATCGCCGCCGCCGCGGCTGGCCTCAATCGGCCGGCCGCGTCCGGATCAGCCCGATCGAAACGAAGGTCATCACCGGCTCGCCATGCTGGTTAAGCACGGTCATGCGGCTGCGGTAGCTGCCCATTTCGGGGCGGCTACGCGACGCGCGCTTGTCGATCACCTCGGTTTCGCAGGTCAGCGTGTCGCCCGGATAGACAGGCTTGAGCCAGCGCAGCTCGTCGATCCCCGGCGAGCCGAGCCCGGCCTGCCCATGCGCCTTCAGATTCTCGACCACCATCGCCATCGTCATCGCGCAGGTGTGCCAGCCGCTGGCCGACAGGCGGCCGAAATGGGTCTGCGCCGCCGCCTCGTCGGAAAGGTGGAACGGCTGCGGATCGTATCGCTCGGCAAAGGCGACCACTTCCTCGCGCGTCACCTCGTAATGGCCGAAGCGTGCCTTCCGCCCGACCTCGATATCCTCGAAATATTGCATCGCGTTATCCAGCCTTCCGCATGACGCTGCCGAACGGCGCGTCGGTGCCGTCGATCCCGCTCTTGGGCGGTAGCCCGATCAGATCGCGCAGCAGCGGTTCGATATCGACGTTGATGAACGGGGCGAGCGTCTTGCCGGCCGCGAACGCCGGCCCGTTCGCGACGAACAGCGCCTGCATCTCGGGCGCCAGATTGTCATAGCCGTGGTTGCCGCCCGTCGAGGGTTTGTCGGGCTTGCTCGGCAACACCTGCCAATCGACGTCGGCGAGGCAGAAATAGGGCGGGATGCGGCGGTTGGTGCCGTAATGGAAGCGCGCCGGGATATCCTGCTTGCGCCAGCAGGTCGCGTGGCCGTGCTTGCCGGGGATCAGCCGCGCCACATCGGCCTCGTGCCCCGGCGTCGGTTCCAGGCTGGCATAGGGGCCGCTTTCGATCACTCGATAGTCCGCCGCCGGCGCGATCTGATCGAGCGCGACGACGCGGTCGCTGCTGATCGGCGCCATGCCATGATCGGCGACGATGACGAGATTGGCCGGCTGGTCGAGCTGCTTTAGTCCATCGACCAGCATTCCGATCTTGCGATCGACATCGGCAACCGCCTGCGTCGTCCGCGCGTCGTCCGGCCCATATTCATGCCCGGTGGTATCGACGGTGTCGAAATAGAGCGTGACGAACCGGGGCCGGATCGCCGCCGGCCGCCGCAGCCAGTCGAGCACCGCATTGACCCGCTGTTCGCCCGTCACTGCCTGGTTGAATTGCTGCCAGTCCTCGGGCCGGGTGCCGCCGGTGATGTCGTGCGGCCACGCGCTCGCCTCGGTGCCGCCCCAGGCGACGTTGGCGCCCGGCCAGAACATTGTCGCGGTGCGGATGCCCGCCTTCTCGGCATCGACCCAGATCGGCGCGGCGGTGTTCCACCAGAACGGGTCGTCCGTCGCCATGGTGAAGGTCTCGCCCGGCCGCTCGGGATCCTCCATCTTGTTCGCGGTGATGCCTGAATGATCGGGGTAGTCGCCGGTCACCATCGCCCAGTGATTGGGGAAGGTCTTGGACGGAAAACTCGGCTCCATCGCCGCCGAGACCCCCGTCGCGGCAAGGGCGTTGAGCCGGGGCGTGACACCGCGATCGAGATAGTCCGCGCGAAACCCGTCGATCGAGACGAGGATCGTCACCGGCGGCTTCTGTGCGATATCGGCGGCGGTCCGTGCCGGCGGGGCGGCCGTCGTATTGCTGACCGCGCACCCGGCCAGGGCCAGGCCCGCGCAAACCGCCAGGGCGAGCGAACGGAATCGAGTCATGCGCAAAGCTCCTTCGCGCGCCTGATGCCGGGCGCCGATGACGAGAGCAAGACCGTCAGACGTTGAAGCGGAACAGCATCACGTCGCCATCATGGACGATATAGTCCTTGCCTTCCTGGCGCAGCTTGCCCGCTTCGCGCGCCCCGCTCTCGCCGCCCAGCGCGACATAATCGTCATAAGCGATCGTCTCGGCACGGATGAAGCCGCGTTCGAAATCGGTATGGATCACGCCGGCCGCCTGGGGCGCCTTGGCGCCGGCCTCGACGGTCCAGGCGCGTGCCTCCTTCGGGCCGACGGTGAAGAAGGTCAGCAGGTGGAGCAATTTGTAGCCGGCGCGGATCACGCGGGCGAGCCCGGTTTCCTCCAGCCCCAGATCGGCGAGAAATTCCTTGCGGTCTTCGGGCTCCATCGTCGCGATCTCCGCCTCGATCGCGGCGGAAACGACCACCGCCTCGGCGCCTTCGGCCTTGGCCTTGTCGAACACGCGCGCCGAATAATCGTTGCCGTTCGCGGCATCTTCCTCGTTGACGTTGCAGACGTAGAGCACCGGCTTGGCGGTCAGCAGTTGCGCCTGGCCGAATACCCGCGCTTCTTCCTCGTCCTTCGGTTCGGTCAGCCGCGCCGGCTTGCCCTCGCGCAGCAGGTCGAGCGCCTGGCCCAGCACGCTGGCGGCGATCTTGGCTTCCTTGTCGCCCTGTGCCGCTTTCTTGGCGAAATTGGGTACGCGCTTT
Source organism: Hephaestia mangrovi (assembly GCF_019880555.1). GTDB lineage: Bacteria > Pseudomonadota > Alphaproteobacteria > Sphingomonadales > Sphingomonadaceae > Sphingomonas > Sphingomonas mangrovi. The sequence continues at coordinate 100,800 of NZ_JAINVU010000004.1, forward strand.
TCCAGGCTTTCGAGATCGGCGAGCATCAGCTCGGTTTCGACCGTCTCGGCATCGGCGATCGGATCGACCTTGTTGTCGACATGCTGGATGTCGTCATTCTCGAAACAGCGCAGCACGTGGACGATCGCGTCGACCTCGCGGATATTGCCGAGAAACTGGTTGCCGAGCCCTTCGCCCTTGCTCGCGCCGCGCACCAGCCCGGCGATGTCGACGAAGCCCAATTGCGTTTCGATCACCTTGGCCGAATGCGCGATCTCCGCGAGCTTGGTGAGTCGCGGATCGGGCACCGCGACGTTCCCGACATTGGGTTCGATCGTGCAGAACGGATAATTGGCCGCCTGCGCCGCGGCGGTTTCGGTCAGTGCGTTGAAGAGCGTCGATTTGCCGACATTGGGCAACCCGACGATGCCGCAGCGAAAACCCATGAGGAAAGTGCACCTGTCTGGAGGGAGAATGGTCGTCCAGATAGGCGGAAACCGGCCGCTAGGCTAGGGTCTGACCCTAGCCGCCCCTTTCAATGTTGGATTTCATCTGGTTTATCCTTCCCGATGGACGCCAATCGCATTCCCCGCTCGCTTGCCGCCGCCGCGCCGGCGATGCGCGACCGGCGCGATCCTGGCGCGCGCCTGCCGCGAACCGGTCGCTCACCCGTCGCCTTGGTGTCGCGTCACCGGCGCGCGGATGCCGCGCGGGTGTCGCCGATGCCGCGCTTCGTCTTTACGATACGGCGCTTCGCCGGCGCGGAAGGCGGCAAAACCCTGCCACGCTCTCCACTTTCTCCACTTCGACGATTCTCGCCAGGCCCTAGGGGCGGCGGGTCAGTCTTGCCCGCAGGTCGTCCATGCCGATCGCCTCGATCACTGGCGCGGGGTCGGCCGCGTTGAGGATGCGCGCGAGGTGGTCGAGCGTCTGGGCGAGCGGATCGAGCTGCTGGAGCGCGTCGCCATGCGCGGCGATCACTGCCATGTCGTCGGCCAGTCGGTCGGACAGCGCGCGGATCAGCCGCGCCGCTGCGGCGACTTCGTCGGCGACATTGTTGATGACGACGGCCTTGCCGGGGGTTACCAGCCGATCGGCGGCCGGCGCTGCGTCGCCCGCGCGGAGCGTCGCCTGGATCGCGTCGACGCGTTGCTGGCCGACGCTCGCCGCCGCGCGCACGCTCGACGCCCATTGTTGGACGGAGATCGAGCGATCGAATCGCACCCCGCAGCGATTGCCGTCGCGCCACGCGCAGGTTCCCGCGATCGTCAGCATGGCGCGCCGCAGCAGCAGCCGCTCGCCCGGCGCCGGGAGCCCGGCGCCCTCGATCATCGCGCCGCCCTCGGAAAGGTTGCGCACCCGCACCGGTGCTTCGCCGGCAGTGGTTTCGATCGACGCCGACAGCAGCAGGTTGGTGCGCGGTGCGCGCGGCGCGTGATCGCCGCCCTCGGCGGGCGGGCCATATGGCCGATCGGCGAACAACGCGCCGGTCATGCCCGCCGCCGCTGCTGGGGCGCGGCATCGACCAGCCCGGAAAGATGAGCGTGGAGCGCCGCGGCATTGGCCGGCCAGGTGAAGCCTGCCGCGGCCTTGCGCACCTCGTCGCGCGGTGGCGGGGAGCGAAGCAGGTCGTCGATCGCGGCAGCGAACGCGGCGGGCTCGCGGGCCACGATGCGGCCGGCGCCGGCGGAGGTCACCACCTCGCGCGCGCCGCCGGCGTCGGTGATGACGATCGGCGTGCCGCAGGCGAGCGCCTCGACCCAGGCGTTGGCGAGCCCTTCGGACGACGAGGCGAGCGCCATCACGTCGGCCGCCGCCAGCAGCGCCGGCAACGCATCATGTGCGATGGCGCCGAGCAACCTGACGCGCTCGGCAAGGCCTGCGGCCGCTATCCGGGCCTCCAGCGCCGCGCGCTCCGGCCCCTCGCCGGCGATCAGCAGCGTTGCCTGCGGCAGCGCCTTGATCGCGTCGATGACGATATCGTGTCCCTTGCGCGGGATCAGCGCCCCGACCGAGACAATCAGCGGTCCGGCGACGTTCAAAGACGCGTTGGCGCCATGGCCAGGGCTCGGCCGGAAGCGATCGAGATCGACCCCGGTGTGATGCACGCGGATGCGCTCGGCGGGCAGACCCAGTGCCGCCATGTCGTCTTTCATTGCCGCGGATACCGCGAGCATTCCATCAGCCATCCGCCCGGCGCGGCGGACCTGCGGCGCGGTCGGCCCGTGCCCCCAGTGGTGGATGTCGGCGCCCCGCGCCTTGATCGAAACGGGCACGCCGTAACGCGCGCCGAGCGCCACCGCCGCCGGCCCATCGGGAAAGAAGAACTCGGCGTCGATCACGTCGAACGGGAAGTCGTCGCGCAACTGGTCGAGCAGCGGCACCAGCGCCCGAAACAGGCCGGTGACGTGGAAGCGCCCGCCGGTGCCGGGTATCGTCGCGAAGCGCGGCCGGCGAACGTCGAGCCCGCGCCATGTCTCGCGCATCGGCAGCGCAGCGAGCGGCTGATAATGCCCCATCCGGGCGAGCGGCCCCGGTGGCAGCCCGATCGGCGCGATCACCTTGAGATCGATGCCCGGCCGGCCGGCGAGCTCGCACGTCTGGCGCTCGACGAAAATGCCGAAATTCGGCCGGGACGCGTCGGGGAACAGCGTCGAGAGAGTGAGCACGCGCAGCATCGCACCATCACGCTAGGCGCGGAGGGTTAAGAGGTGTTTAGGAAAAGCACCTTTTTATCGCGTTTCAGCTATTCCCCGCGCGGATCGCGGCGCCGGCGATGAAGGGGGCGCCGGCAACGAGCACCAGGCTTACCGCCGCAAGCAGCTTGAGCGCCGCCGGCCCGCCCGCCAGCGAGCCCGCGCCGAAGATCAGCAGCGGCACCGCGAGCGGCAGCATCACCAGCCCGGCAAGCGCGCTTGCCCCGCGCAGTCCGGCGACGAGCGCCGACGTCGCCACCGCCAGCGCGGCGAGCCCCGGCGTCCCGATCAGCAGGCCGAGCTCGACCATGCCGAGCGTTTCGGCCGGCAGGTCGAGCAACCCGGCCGCGATCACCGCCGCCAGCATCAGCGGCGGCGCGAAGGCGAGCCAATGCGCCGCGATCTTGGCCGCCGCCACCGCCGCCATGCTGGCGCCACGCACCGCAAACTGGTCGAGCACGCCTGCTTCCAGATCGGGCGCGACGAGCCGTTCGACCGGCAGCAACGCCGCGAGCAGCGCCGCCGCCCAGATCACCCCGCCGCCGATCCGCGCCAGCAGCGCCGCGTCGGGCCCGATTGCGAACGGAAACAGGATCGTCGCCAGCAGGAAGAAGGCGACCGGCAGCGCCGCGCCGCCGCCCGCCCAGGCGCGCCGCAGATCGCGCCAGACCAGCGCGGCAAGCCCGCTCACGCCGCATCTCCCAGCGCGATCGGCACGGCGCCGGGCAGATGCACCGGCAGGTGCGTCGCCACCAGCGCGATGCCGCCCTGCTTACGATGATCGGCGATCAGCGCCTCGAGCGTGCCGACGGCAACCGCGTCGAGCCCGTTGGCCGGCTCGTCGAGCAGCCACAGTTGCGCGCCGCTCGCCACCACCCGAGCCATCGCCGCGCGTCGCCTTTGCCCGGTCGAGAGCATCCGCACCGGCACGTCGGCAAGATGGTCGAGCCGCAGAACGGCGAGGGCCGGGCCAACCGAGCCCCGCCGCTCGTCGAGCGCCGCCCAGAAGCCCAGCGCACGGGCCAACGGCAGTTCGGGATCGAGCGCGTGCGCCTCGGCGAGCAGCGCGATGTCGCCGGCACGCGACACCCGCCCGGCGAATGGCGCGAGCAGGGTCGCGGCAATCCGCACCAGGCTCGATTTTCCTGCGCCGTTCGGTCCCGTTACCAGCGCCGCGTCGCCCGGGCCGAGCGCGAAGCTCAGCGCCTCGAACAGCGTTCGCCCGCCGCGCACGCCGGTCACGCCGTCGAAAGCCAGCCGCGTGCTCACGGCTCGCGTTCGATCCGGTGCATGTCGTCGTCCGACAAGCCGAAATGATGCCCGACCTCGTGGATCAGCACATGCGTTACCAGCGCATCGAGATCGACCCCGGTCTCGATCCATTCCTCCAGGATCGCGCGGCGATAGAGCGTGATCATGTCGGGCAGCGCGCCCGAATCCATCGACGATTTCTCGCCGACCGGCCGGCCGTGATAGAGCCCGCTCAGGTCGAGCGGGTGATCGATGCCGAGCGCCGCCAGCGTCTCCTCGTCGGCATATTCCTCGACGCGCAGCACGACGTCGCCCAGGTGCGCGCGGAAAATTTCGGGCAGCGCCGCCATCGCCGCGCGGGCGAGTTCCTCGATATCGCCGGCACTCGGCGCTTGCCCCGTCATGCCTGCGTGATAGTCCTGGCGGGCAAAGCACGGCAAGGAGGATCGTCATGGTCGAACAATTGAGCGAGGCCGAACGCGCCGATGCGCTGGATGGCCTGCCCGACTGGGATTATGACGAAAGCCGCGACGCGATCACGCGCACCTTCACCTTCGCCGATTTCAGCGAGGCCTTCGCCTTCATGACGCGCGTCGCACTGTTGGCGGAAAAGGCCGATCACCATCCCGAATGGTCGAACGTCTGGAACCGCGTGGAGATCACGCTCACGACCCACGATGCCGGTGGCCTGTCGGGTCGCGACGTGGAGATGGCGGAAGCGATCGAGGGGTTGCTGGAATAGAGGCGGCTGAGGACGATGGGGATGCGTCACTCTCTTCCCACAGCCCCGCGACGCATCATCTTCCTTAGCTGTCCCGGCATCCACCGCGCCGCGAAGCGCATCCGGTCGGCGGTCTTGCCGACATAGGTATGCAGCTTCTGCCCATGCACCGCGCGCCACGCCGCCTCCGCGACCGCCTCGACCGGGGTGAGTTCGAGCCCGGCGTCGGTCACCGTGTCGCGGATCGTGCGGTTGGAGCCGGCAACGCCGCCGTCGAGTAGCGGGGTCTCGATGAAGGCCGGCACGATATCGCGCACGTTGATCCCCGCCGCCGCCCATTCGCCGTCCAGCGCCTCGGTCAGCGCGCGCACCGCGAACTTGGTCGCCGAATAAGTGGCGAGCCCGGCCGATCCGTAGATCGCCGAGGCCGAGGCGGTGTTGAGCAGGCATGAGCCCGGCGTCCGCGCGAGATAGGCGTAGCCGATCCGCGCGCCATTGAGCACGCCGCCGAAATTGATCGCCACCACGCGATCGAGATCGGCGAAATCGGCCTCGGCAAGCGGCCCGCCGACGCCGATCCCGGCATTGTTGAACAGCACGTCGAGCCGCCGCGTCAGGCCGGTGAAATCGTCGAGCGTCTGCGCCCACGCCTCGCGGTCGCGCACGTCCATCCGATAGGTGATCGATCCGGGCACCATGGCCCCGGCCGCCGTCAGCGCCGCCGCATTGACGTCGGCGATCCCGACCGTCCAGCCGCGGCTTGCGAACAGCTTCGCCGTTGCCAGTCCGATTCCCGACGCGCCGCCGGTAATGAAGATCGCCTTGCGCTCGTCCGCCACGCCACCCTCCCGCTTCGTTTGACCTTGCCGGGTAGTTTCCTCACAATCGTGCCCGGATGCCAGCACCATCTTCCGCCAACGGCCCGAGCCTCGCGTTCGAGGCTGTCACCAAGCGCTATGATGGCGGTACGATGGCGGTCGACCACGTCTCGGCGGAGATCGACGCGGGCAGCTTCATCGCCCTGGTTGGCAGCTCGGGCTCGGGCAAGTCGACGCTGCTCAAGACGATCAACCGCCTCGTCGAACCGAGCGAGGGCCGTGTCCTGATCGCCGGGGAGCCGGTGGCCAGCACCGAGCCGCACCGGCTGCGCCGCTCGATCGGCTATGTGTTCCAGAATATCGGCTTGTTCCCGCATATGACGGTGGCCGAGAATATCGCGATCGCGCTGCGCCTCGATGGCGAGCGCGAGACCGCCGATCGCGTTGCCGATTTGCTCGATCTCGTCGATCTGCCGCGAGAGTTCGCAGGCCGTATGCCCGATGCGCTGTCGGGCGGCCAGCAGCAGCGCGTCGGCGTTGCGCGCGCGCTGGCGGCGCGGCCGGGGCTGATGCTGATGGATGAGCCGTTCGGCGCGCTCGATCCCGTCACGCGCGATCAACTCGGCGCCGCCTTCCGCCGCCTTCACGACAGGCTCGGCCTGACGACGATCATGGTTACCCACGACATGGCCGAAGCGCTGCTGCTCGCCGATCGCGTGCTGGTGATGCAGGCTGGCCGGTTGGTCGCCGACGCGACTCCGCGCGCGCTGCTGGCGGGCGAGGGCGGGGAAGAAGCCGATGCGCTGGTCGCGGTGCCGCGCGCGCAGGCGGACCGGTTGCGCGCGTTGGAAGGGCGGGCATGACCGGCCCGTTCTGGTCCGCGATGGCGCGTGTGCCCGATCTGCTGGCGAGCCACGTCCTGCTTGCCGCCTCGGCGCTGCTTGCCGGCCTGGCGATCAGCCTGCCGCTGGCGATCTGGTCGGCGCGCAACGCGCATGTCGCGCGCCTATCGCTCGGCTTCGCCAGCCTCGTCCAGACGATCCCGTCACTGGCACTGCTCGCGCTATTCTATCCGCTGCTGCTGTCGCTCTCCGCGCTGGTCGGCGGCGGTATCCCGGCGCTCGGCTTCCTGCCGTCGCTGCTGGCACTCGCGCTCTACGCGTTGCTGCCGATCCTGCGCAATGCCGTCACCGGCCTGCTCGGCCTCGATCCCGCGATCGTCGAGGCGGCCGACGGTGTCGGTATGACGAGCTGGCAGAAGCTCCGCCTGGTCGAGGCGCCCCTCGTTGCGCCCGTCCTGATGGCCGGCATCCGCACCGCTGCGGTGTGGACGATCGGCGCGGCGACGCTTTCCACCACCGTGGGCCAGCCGAGCCTCGGGGATCTGATCTTTGCCGGTCTGCAGACGCAGAATTGGGCGCTGGTGCTCGCCGGCTGCGTCGCCGCCGCGCTGCTCGCGCTGATCGTCGATGCGCTGCTCGGCCTGATCGAGCGCGGCATCAAGGCGCGCCGCCGCTGGCAGGTGTGGACCGGCGCCGGCCTGCTCCTCGCCGGGATCGCCCTCGCGCTCGCCCCGCTCTGGCCGAGCGCCGGCGGGGGCCGCACGGTGACGATCGGCGCCAAGAATTTCTCCGAGCAATATATTCTCGCTCGCGTCATCGGCCACCGGCTGGAAGCGGCGGGCTACCACGTCCGCTATCGCGAGGGCCTCGGCTCGGCGGTGATCTACCAGGCGCTCGCGAGCGGCGATATCGATGTCTATGTCGATTATTCGGGCACCTTGTGGACCAACCAGATGGGGCATGACGACACGCCCTCGCGCCCCGAGATCATCGCCGGCGTCGCCGATTGGGCGCGGCGCACCAGCAGCGTCCGCGTGCTCGGCGCGCTCGGGTTCGAGAATGCTTATGCTTTCGCGATGCGCGGTGACGTTGCCAAGCGCCGCCACATCGCCACCCTCGCCGATCTTGCCCTTCAGGCGCCGCAACTCACGCTGGGCTCCGATCTCGAATTTCTCGATCGTCCCGAATGGCGCGCGGTTCGCGACGCTTACGGTCTGCGCTTCGCCGACACCCAGCGTTTCACCCCCAGCTTCATGTATCGCGCGCTGGCCAGCGGCCGTGCCGATGTGATCTCGGCCTTTTCCTCGGATGGCCGCATCGCCGCGCAGCATCTCGCGGTGCTGCGCGATCCCAAGGGAGCGATCCCCGGTTACGATGCGATCCTGATGCTGTCGCCCGCCCATGCCGATGACGCCCGCATGGCAGCGGCGCTGAAGCCGCTGATCGGCGCCATTCCCGTCGAGACGATGCGACAGGCGAACTATCTGGTCGATCGCGACGTCGACAAGCAATCGCCCGACCAGGCGGCGACCTGGCTCGAGCGCCGGCTCGATCAGCCCATCAGGCCGAGGCCGAGCAGCAGCATCACGAACAGCGTCAGCGCCACGAATGCCAATATCACCAGCACGCACATCCGCCAGAAGGCCGAGAAGCGGCGGAGCTGATAAGCGCCGCGCAGTTGCTTGTAGATATGCACCGGCGGCACCAGCATGGCGGTGATCGAGATCACGCCGCTTCCGACCCCGATGGCGCCGAGCAGCGTCAGCACGGTGACCAGCAACGTCATGAAATCGAGCGAATAGATCACGAAGATCGTGTGATCGTAAAGATGATACCGCCGCCGCCACAGGAACAGCAGCGCGACCAGCGGCGCCGAGATCGGGATCAGCACCCAGCTGTATTTGTAGGCGCTCATCTGCAGCTTGTAGATCGCAAGCCCCGGGTTGGCGTTCGCCTTGGCGATGCCGTGATCGAGCGGCGCCCAGCCGGTCTTGATGTCGGCGATCGTCACTGCCTTCTCGTCGGCGTCGGACTTGAGCCCTTCGCGCGCCGTCTCCAGGCCGGAAATGGTCATCGTCAGCGCCTTGACGTCGTCGGCGGCATCGGCGCGCTTGGCCGCGGTCTTGGCGCTGGTCTGGGCCGCCTGCGCCTTGGCCAGCGCGCTCTTGGCGTTGCCGATCTGCGTATCGAGTTTCTCGACCGCCGCCGCACGATTGGTAGAGGTCAGCCCTTCGCCGTCGAATTCGCCAGCGACGCTGTGGATCACCGCGAACATCAGGAACACCGCGAACAGATAGAGCGCGAGCGGCGAGACGAACTTGGCGCGCTCGCCGGCGATATAGCGCCGCGTAAGTTCGCCCGGGCGGATGACGAGCATCGGTAGCGTCCGCCAGATCTTGCCCTCGAAATGGAACACGCCGTGAAGCAGGTCGTGCCCGATCGAGGCGAGCGTCTTGTGGACGTGCCCGTTCTGCCCGCATTCGTGGCAGAACTCGCCGATCAGCGCGGCGCCACAATTGAGACAGGCACCGTGTCCGTCCGCGCCATGGACATGCTCGCCCGCGCGCGGCTCGACGCTACGCCCCATAAAAGCTCCGGTGGCGATGTCGCCGGCTGCTTCGAATCCCCCAGTCATGCCGCAAAGCTATCGCTTTGGCGGATAAAGTCATCCGCTTTTGAGTTGGGATGGCGAAGCATGTTAAAAGGGAACCCATGGCTGATATTGAAACACCCAATCCGACCACCCTCATCGCAACCATGGGCGAGCGCGCCCGCGCCGCGGCGCGAACGCTCGCCGGTCTGTCCGCCGGCGCCAAGTCGCGCGGTCTGATTGAGGCGGCGCATGCTTTGCGCGCCGCCAGCGCCGAGATCATCGCTGCGAACGCCAGGGACATGGCGCGAGGCCGCGACAAGGGCCTGTCGAGCGCGATGCTCGATCGCCTCCAGCTCGACGAAGCGCGCATTGCCGCCGTTGCCGACGCCGTCGAAGCGGTCGCCGGCCTGCGCGATCCGGTCGGCGCCGTGATCGACGAGACCCAGCGCCCCAACGGCATGGTGCTGCGGCGCGTGCGCGTTCCGATCGGCGTGATCGGCATCATCTACGAAAGCCGCCCGAACGTCACCGCCGACGCTGCGGCGCTGTGCGTCAAATCGGGCAATGCCGCGATCCTGCGCGGCGGCTCCGAGGCGATCGAGAGCAACCGCGCGATCCACAAGGCCCTCGCCGCCGGCCTCGAAAAGGGCGGGCTGCCTGCTGACGCCGTGCAACTCGTGCCGACCACCGATCGCGCTGCGGTGGGGGCGATGCTCAAGGCCGACGGGCTGATCGACATGATCGTGCCGCGGGGCGGCAAGAGCCTCGTCGCTCGCGTTCAGGCCGAGGCGCGTGTACCCGTGCTCGCGCATTTGGACGGCATCAACCACATCTTCGTCCACGCCTCGGCCGATCCGGAGATGGCGGAAACACTGGTCGTCAATGCCAAGATGCGCCGCACCGGCATCTGCGGTGCGATGGAAACGCTGCTCATCGACAAGGCCTATCCGAAAGCCGCCGACCTCATGAAGGCGCTGGCCGCTGCTGGGTGCGACTTGCGCGGTGACGAGGCGGCGCGGGCGATCGATCCGGCGCTGGAAGCGGCGACGCCGGAAGATTGGGACACCGAATATCTCGAGGCGATCGCTTCGGTGGCGATGGTCGATGGCGTTGATGGCGCGCTGGCGCATATCACCGCGCATTCGTCGGGCCACACCGATGCGATCATCGCGGCCGACGAGGCGGTCGCCGAGAAATTCCTTGCGGCGGTCGACTCGGCGATCGTCATGTGGAACGCTTCTACCCAGTTCGCCGACGGCGGCGAATTCGGGCTCGGCGCCGAGATCGGCATTGCCACCGGCCGCCTCCACGCGCGCGGCCCCGTCGCGCTCGAAGGGCTGACGACCTACAAATGGATCGTGCGCGGCACCGGCCAGGCGCGGCCGTAATCGTCTAATCGGGAAGGTGCGGTTGCCCTCGGGCACCCGCCTCCCCATCTCTGGAGCGAGCGGCGGGGGTCGTTCGATCCAGGGAAAATCCATGCGCTACAACCGACTCGGCAATACCGGCCTGTTCGTCTCCGAATTGTGCCTCGGCACGATGACCTTCGGCGGCGAGGGCTTCTTCAAGGCGGTCGGCCAGGTCCAGCAGGACGAGGCCGATCAGATCGTCAAGGCCGCCATCGATGGCGGCATCAACTTCCTCGATACCGCCAATGTCTATTCGCGGGGCTGGTCGGAGGAGATCACCGGCCAGGCGCTCAAGAACCTCGGCATCAAGCGCGAGGATGTCGTCATCGCCACCAAGGTGCTCGGCCCAATGGGTGAGGGCGTCAACGATCGCGGCGCCTCGCGCGGCCACATCATGGATCAGGCCAAGGCCAGCCTGAAGCGGCTCGGCACCGATCATATCGATCTTTACCAGATCCACGGATGGGATCCGGTGACGCCGATCGAGGAGACGCTGCGCGCGCTCGATGATCTCGTCCGTCAGGGCCACGTTCGCTACGTCGGCGTGTCGAACTGGGCGGCGTGGCAGATCGCCAAGGCGCTCGGCATCTCGGCCAGGGACCACCTCGCACGGTTCGAGACGGTGCAGGCTTACTACACCATCGCCGGCCGCGACCTCGAACGCGAGATCGTGCCGATGATGCAGTCCGAAAATGTCGGCCTGATGGTGTGGAGCCCGCTCGCCGGCGGCTTGCTCTCGGGCAAGTATCGCAAGGAAGGCGCCGAGGGCCGTCGCGCCAATTTCAGCTTCCCGCCGGTTGATGCGGCGCGCGCCGATGCCGTTCTCGATGCGATGGAGCCGATCGCCGCAGCGCACGGCGTGTCGGTCGCGCAGGTCGCGCTCGCCTGGCTGTTGTCGCGGCCGCATGTCACCAGCGTGATCGTCGGCGCCAAGCGGCTCGATCAGTTGCAGGACAATCTCGGCTCGGTCGATGTCGAACTGAGCGAAGACGACCTGCAGACACTCGACGAGGTCAGCGCCTTGCCGCGCGAATATCCCGGCTGGATGATCGAGCGCCAGGCCGAATATCGCCAGGGCATGGACCCCGGCAGCGCCTCGCGCTGAGCGCGCGCGGCTCGATCAGTCCCGCCGCTTGCCCGGCAGGGCGGGGGCGGGGCGATCGAGCGACAGATCGGCGTCGGAAAAGCGGATCGGCGTGCGAACGCCCGGCACGTTGCCGCCGCTTTCACGCGCGATGTCGAGCGCCATGCCGCGATGCACGACCTGCGGGTCGGAGAATGCCTCGGCCACGGTATTGATCGGTCCCGCCGGCACCCCCGCCGCTTCCAGCCGGGAGAGCAAGTCGTCGCGCGCGAAGCGCTGCGTTGCTGCAGTCACGCGTGCGGTCAGCGCGTCGCGATTGGCGACGCGTGCCGGATTGGTGGCAAAGCGCGGATGCTCGGCCATGTCGTCGAGCCCGGCGATCGCGCAGAAGCGGCGGAATTGCGCGTCGTTGCCGACTGCGAGGATGAACCAGCCATCGCTGGTCGGAAACGCGGCATAGGGCGCGATATTGGGATGCGCGTTGCCGAGCCGCGTGGGTGATATGCCCGAGACGAGATAGTTCATCGCCTGGTTGCCCAGCACCCCGGTCATCGTGTCGAGCAGCGCCATGTCGATATGCTGACCGCGCCCCGTGCGCTCGCGCATCGCCAGCGCCGCCTGGATCGCGATCACCGCGTAGAGCCCGGTGAAGATATCGGCGAAAGCGACGCCGATCTTCTGCGGCTCGCCCGCCGGGTCGCCGGTCAGGTCCATGATGCCCGACATGCCCTGGATGATGAAATCGTAGCCGGCGCGGCGCGCGTACGGCCCGTCCTGCCCGAAGCCGGTGATCGAGCAATAGACGAGGCGCGGGTTGATCGCAGCGAGGCTGGCGTAATCGAGCCCGTATTTGGCGAGCCCGCCGACCTTGAAATTCTCGATCACGACATCGGCGTCGGCGATCAGCGCGCGCACCGCGGCTTGTCCCTCGGCAGTGCGGAAATCGATCGCCACCGATTTCTTGCCGCGATTGGTGGCATGGAAATAAGCGGCGTCATGGCTGCCGTCGGCATTCTCGACGAACGGCGGCCCCCATTTACGCGTGTCGTCGCCATCGGGGCTCTCGACCTTGATCACCTCGGCGCCGAGATCGGCCAGCGTCTGCCCAGCCCACGGGCCCGCGAGGATGCGGGCGAGTTCCACCACCTTGAGGCCGGCGAGGGGGGTGGCCTTTTTCAGCCTCTCCCTTTCAGGGGAGGGGGGAATGGGCATCAGAAAGCCGCGATCCCCGTGATCGCCCGGCCGAGGATCAGCGCGTGGACGTCATGCGCGCCCTCATAGGTATTGACCGTCTCCAGGTTCATCAAATGCCGCATCACCTGATATTCGGCCGAAATCCCGTTGCCGCCGTGCATGTCGCGCGCCGCGCGGGCGATATCGAGCGCCTTGCCGCAATTGTTGCGCTTGACGATCGAGATCATCTCCGGCGCGAACCGGCCCTCGTCCATCAAGCGCCCGATCCGCAGGCTCGCCTGCAGCCCGAGCGCGATCTCGGTCTCCATGTCGGCGAGCTTCTTCTGATAGAGCTGGTTGGCGGCCAGCGGCTTGCCGAACTGCTCGCGGTCGAGCCCATATTGCCGCGCGGCATGAAAGCAGAACTCGGCCGCGCCCATCGTGCCCCAGCTGATCCCATAGCGCGCGCGGTTAAGGCAGCCGAACGGCCCCTTCAGTCCCTGCACCTCGGGCAGCAGCGCCTCCTCGCCGACCTCGACCTCGTCCATCATCACCATGCCGGTGATCGACGCGCGCAGCGAGAGCTTGCCTTCGATCTTGGGCGCGGAGAGCCCCTTCATCCCCTTTTCGAGGATGAAGCCGCGGATGCCGCCGCCATGCTCATCGGATTTCGCCCAGATCACGAAAACATCGGCGATCGGCGAATTGCTGATCCACGTCTTCGAGCCCGAAATGCGATAGCCGCCATCGGTCTTTACCGCGCGGGTCTTCATGCCGCCGGGATCGGACCCCGCGTCGGGCTCGGTCAGCCCGAACGCGCCGATCCATTCGCCGGTCGCCAGTTTGGGAAGGTATTTCCGCTTCTGCTCCTCGGAGCCGTAGGCGTGGATCGGATACATGACGAGGCTCGATTGCACGCTCATCATCGAGCGGTAGCCCGAATCGATCCGCTCGACCTCGCGCGCGACCAGCCCGTAAGCGACATAGCTCGCCCCCACGCCGCCATATTCCGCCGGGATCGTCGGCCCGAGCAGCCCGAGCTCGCCCATCTCACGGAAGATCGCGGGGTCGGTCTTTTCCTCGTTGAAGGCCTCGATCACGCGCGGCGCCAGCCTGTCTTGCGCATAGGCGCGCGCGGTATCGCGAATCATGCGTTCGTCGTCGCTCAACTGGTCGTCGAGGAACAGCGGGTCCGTCCAGTCGAAGCTTGCCATGCCGGCCATCACAGTCTCTCCTTTGCTGGCGCGCATGCCGCCGATCCGGGGTATTTGTCCACCCCCGGCGGCTGGGGCACAAGGCCCACATGACCGACTCGATCCGCCCCCTGCGCAGCGCGCTGTTCCTGCCCGCCTCGAATCCCCGCGCGATCGAAAAGGCGCGCGGGCTGGCCGCCGATGCGGTGATTCTCGACCTCGAAGATGCCGTCGCTCCCGATGCCAAGGAGGCGGCGCGCGATGCAGCGATCGAGGCCGTGAAGCAGGGCGGGTTCCGCGCGCCGACCGTCGTCGTTCGCGCCAATGCGCTCGATAGCGAATGGGGTGCTGCCGATCTCGCCGCGCTGGCCCGCTGCGGCGCCGATGCCGTGCTGGTGCCCAAGGTCGCGACGGCCGGCGACGTCGAGCTCTGCCATGCCGAACTCGCCACGGCGCCCAATGCGATGCGACTGTGGGTGATGATCGAAACCTGCCGCGCGATCAGCCAGCTGCAATCGATCGCCGACATGGCATCGCGCACCCGGCTGGCGGCGATGGTGGTCGGCACCAACGATCTCGCGCTCGAATTGCGGGCGAAGCCGGCCGCGGACCGGGCAGGGCTGGTGCCCTATCTCGCCTTATCGGTCGCGGCGGCGCGCGCGGCGGGCATCGTCGTGCTCGACGGGGTTAGCAACGATTTCACCGATCTCGATCGCTTCGCCGCCGAATGCGCGCAAGGCCGCACGCTCGGCTCCGACGGCAAATCGCTGATCCACCCCGCGCAGGTCGATCCCTGCAACCTGGCCTTTTCGCCCGACGCCGGCGAAATCGCGCGGGCGGAGACGATCGTCGCCGCGTTCGCCGATGTCGCCAATGCCGGCAAAGGCGCCATCCGCGTCGATGGCAAGATGGTCGAGCGGCTTCATCTCCGCGAAGCCGAGCGCGTGCTGGCCATGATACAATCGCTGCGCGGTCCGGAGGCGCGTTAACGCGACATTAGCCAATCTCGTTCATGAAATGCGGCTGAAAGGGACGAAAATGGACCAATCGTCTTGCTTGTTTCATGCCGGTATCGAGGACCGGCCGGACTGGTTCTCGGCGATCTATCAGGCGATCGACGCGGCGCTCGGCCGTGTAGACGGCAACGTGCCGCCGGGAACGCTGGCGATGCTCTATCGCGCGCTCGATGGGTTGCGTGAACGCGGCGGCTGCGACGCGCACGTATCGCGCGGCAGCGCGATGGTGGTGACGCTGCACCGGCTGCAGGCGATGCTCCGCCACGGCAACCGCGACGAGATTTTGCCGCTGCGCCGCGATCTCGAGGCGATGCAGCGCGATTGGCTGATGACCACCGCGCTGCGGCATTGAGCGAGCGGCTCGATCAGCCCGGAATCTGCTGACTGATGCAATGGAAGCTGCCGCCGCCGGTCAGGATATGATCGGCGCGCTGGCCGATCGCCTGGCGGCCGGGGAACAGTTCCGCGATCGCCGCGACCGCCGCTTCGTCATTGGGTGCGCCATATTGGGGGACGACCACCGCGGCGTTGCCGATATAGAAATTCATGTAACTCGCTGGCACGATATCGTCGTCATGGATGATGCGGCCCGGCGAGGGCAGGCGAACCAGATCGAGATCGTGCCCGAAGGCGCGGGCGCGCTCGGCGGCGCGCTGATAGACCATCCAGTTGGGATCGTTGTCGGACGCCTCGGGGATCGCCAGCCTGGCCGGGCCGACGAAGCGCGCGAGATTGTCGACATGGCCGTCGGTATGATCGTTGAGCAAACCGTCGCCGAGCCACAATACGTCGGTGAAGCCGAGATCGTCGTGCAGCCGGCGCTCGATCTCCTCGCGGCTCAACCAGGAATTGCGATTGCGGTTGAGCAGGCATTGCTCGGTGGTGACGACGAGGCCGGTGCCGTCTCCGTCGATCGCGCCGCCTTCCAGAATCCAGTCGCAGTCGGTAACGTCGATCCCGCGCTCGATCGCCAGCCGCTCGCCGATATCGTCGTCGCCGGGCAGATCGTATTTGCCGCCCCAGCCGTTGAACTGGAAATTGCGTGCCTTGTGGCGGCCGACCATGATGACGCCGGTGTCGCGCAGCCAGATGTCGCCGAATGGCTGGACGACGATCTCGGCGAAGCGCGCCAGCTTCCGCGCCGCTTCCGCAGCTTCTTCGTCGGCGGCGACCAGCAGCACGCGCTCGCCCTTGCCGCCGGCATGGACGGCGGCGGCGAAGGCGACCACTTCGTCGCGCGCGGGTTCGAGATCGTCACCCCATAATTCGGGGTGGCTGGGGAAGCCGATCCAGACCGCCTTGTGATGTGCCCATTCGGGCGGCTGGATCAGCCTCGTCATGGCCTAGCTCGTTACTCGTTGGTGGCGACGCCCGCGCGGCTCTTATCGCGAATCGCGCGGAATTCGGTGCCCTGATACCAGTTGGGCCAGGCGTTGCCATCGGCAAGTTCGCGGCCCAGCTCGTAATAGAGCTGCAGGTCCTGCACTGCGCCGGACCAATCCCAGTCGGGGTTATATTCGTCCTGTGGCTTGTGATAGCGATGCTCGATATAATCGAGCGTCGCGGCATGGCCCGCGGCGGTGCCGCCGTTGACCAGATCCTCGCCGCTGCCGCCGTCGAGCATCGGTACGCCCAGCTTGGCGAAGCTGAAATGGTCGGACCGGAAATAGCCGCCGCGCTCCGGATCGGGCTCGGGCTCGACGACGCGGCCCTGCGCTGCCGCCAGCGGCTTGACCAGATCCTCGAGCTCGGACTTGCCATAGCCGGTAATCACGAAATCCTTGGTCGCGCCGTCGGTGTTGAGCACGTCCATATTGACCCCGCCGACCATCTTCGACAGCGGGAAGATCGGGTGTTCGGCATAATATTCGGAACCGAGCAGCCCGGCCTCCTCGTCGGTCACCGACATGAAGGCGAGCGTGCGGGCCGCCGGCCCCGCTTTGGCCTGCGCCTCGGCCAGCGCGACCAGCCCGGCGACGCCGCTGGCATTGTCGCGCGCGCCGTTGCAGATACCGTCGCCGTCGACCGGATCGCAATGGCCGAGATGATCCCAGTGCGCGGTGTAGAACACCGTTTCGTCGGGGCGCTTGGTGCCGGGCAGGATGCCGATCACATTGTGCGACTTCATCCGTGCAATATCGTTGTCGAACGACACCGAGGCCTTGAGGCCCAGCGGCACGGCGTGGAACCCCTTCTTGCCGGCGGCGGCTTCCATCGTCGCGAAATCCTTGCCGGCGGTGGCGAACAGCTTCTCGGCATCGTCCTTCTGCATCCAGCCGATCGCCTGGCTCTGGTCCATATGATCGCCCTTGACGTCCAGCTCCTGCTGCGGGCCGGTCCATGACGATTGCACCACGCCCCAGCCGTATGCGGCGGGCGCGGTCTGGTGGACGATGATCGCCGCCGCGGCGCCCTGCCGCGCGGCTTCCTCATATTTGTAGGTCCAGCGGCCGTAATAGGTCATCGCCTTGCCCTCGAACGGCCCCTTGAGGTCGCTCGATTGCCAGTCGGGGTCATTGACCAGGATGATCACCGTCTTGCCCTTCACGTCGACGCCGGCATAGTCGTTCCAGCCGCGCTCCGGCGCATCGATGCCGTAGCCGACGAACACGATGTCGCTGTTCTTGATATCGATGCGCGGCGTAACGCGATAGGTCGCGACCACCATGTCCTTGCGGTAATCGAGGCTGAGCGGCGTCTTGCCGCCTGTGATCGTCAGCGGAGTCAGATTCTTGGCGGTGATCTGGACGACCGGCACGTCCTGGAACCAGCTGCCGTGATTGCCGGGTTGCAGGCCTGCCGCCTTGAAGCGCTGGACGATGTAATCGATCGTCTTGGTCTCGTCGGGCGTGCCCGGCTTGCGGCCCCCGAAATCGTCGCTCGACAGCGTTTTGGTGACATCCCTGAGCGTCTGCACCGAGATATCCGGCGCGGCCGGTGCCGTCTGCGCGACGGCGGCGGTCGTGCTCAGCAGCGCAGCCATCGGAAGGAGAAGAGAAACACGCATCACGGGGCCCCCGAAGAAGTGGTCGATGGGCCGGGTTCTGGCACTGGCGCAGAAAAATCACAACCGCCGAGCGGTTCTTGACGAGCGACCGATCGCTTCTAAAACCGTGTCGAACGAGGGGGATATTCGATGAAGGGGAAGATGCTTGCCGGCATGGTGTTGGCGGTGGGCGCTGCGAGCGCTCACGCGGCCGCGACGCCGGATGCGAGAAGGCATGGGGGTCACGCGGATCGACGTCACCTCGTTGAAACAGTCGGTGATCGAGCAGCCTGAATCGCAGGCGGCCGGCTATATCACCGACGGCCACGGCACTGTCCGGATCAAGGCCGACGTGCCGAAGGTGTCTAGCGGCTATGATGGCAATGCGGTGGATTATTTTTATCGCAAGCCCGGCGATCGTACATGGCTGCCCCTCAGCCATGTAACGAGCGATGGCGTCAAGCAGACCGGCTTCACGCCGCTTGCCGTCGATCGCGATCTCGACGTCGCTTATGGCTTCGACGCTCACGACGGCCGCATCGCCGTCTACAAGGTCGCGCTCGATGGCAGCATGAAGAAGGAGCTGGTATATGCCAGGCCCGATGTCGATGTCGCCGGCTTGGTGAAGGTCGGCCGCCAACAGCGCGTGGTCGGCGTTTCCTACGTTACCGACAAGCGGCACACTGCGTTCTTCGATCCGGAGCTCAAGGCGTTGCAGGCGGCGCTGGCCAAGGCGCTGCCCAATGATCCGCTGGTGACGTTCGTCGATGCCAGCGCCGATGAAAACCGGCTGCTGTTGTTCGCCGGCAGCGATGTCGATCCGGGGAGCTATTATCTGTTCGACAAGCGGACGCATCAGCTCAACCCGTTGCTGTCCGAGCGTGCGGGCCTTGATAATGTGCAGCTCGCGCCGGTCGAGGCGATCACCTTTCATGCTGCGGATGGCACCTCGATTCCCGCTTATCTGACGCTGCCGCCCGGATCGGCAAAGAAGGGCCTGCCCGCGATCGTCATGCCCCACGGCGGCCCCGGTGACCGCGACGAATGGGGGTTCGATTGGCTCGCGCAATTCTTCGCGCATCGCGGCTATGCGGTGCTGCAGCCCAATTTCCGGGGCTCGACGGGTTATGGCGATGCCTGGTTCCAGGATAACGGCTTCCGGTCATGGCGCACGGCGATCGGCGATATCGATGATGGCGGCCGCTGGCTGGTCGGGCAGGGGATCGCAGATCCGGCGAAACTGGCGATCGTGGGATGGTCTTATGGCGGCTATGCCGCGCTGCAGAGCGCCGTAATCAACCCGGATCTGTTCAAGGCCGTCGTCGCCATCGCGCCGGTAACCGATCTTCAGACGTTGAAGAGCGAATCGCTGCACTTCACCAATTACAAGAATGTCGCGGCGATGATCGGCGACGGCCCCGATCTCGCCGCCGCCTCACCGGCGCAGAATGCCGATCGGTTCAAGGCGCCGGTGCTGCTGTTTCATGGCGATATCGATCAGAATGTCGGGATCGGCGAATCCGAGCTGATGGCCGATCGTCTGAAGGATGCCGGCAAGCCGGTGCGGCTGGTCACGTTCGACGGCCTCGATCACCAGCTCGACGACAGCGATGCGCGCGCGCAGATGCTGGAGACCGCCGACGCCTTCCTGCGCAGTTCGATGGGCATGTGAAAAGGGGCGACCGTTGCCGGCCGCCCCTTGCAATCCATTCGCCGGAAATCCGGATCAGCGCGAGTAGAACTCGACGACCAGGTTCGGCTCCATCTTCACCGGATACGGCACCTCGTCGAGGGTCGGCACGCGAGTGAAGGTCACCTTGGCGGCGCCATCGGGGGCGACATAATCGGGGATGTCGCGCTCGGCCAGGCTCTGCGCCTCGAGCACCAGCGCCATTTCCTGCGCCTTCGAACCCAGCGTGATCTCGTCGCCGACGAAGCAGCGACGCGAGGCGATATTGCACTTCACGCCGTTGACGCGGACATGGCCGTGCGAAACGAGCTGGCGCGCGGCGAAGATCGTCGGCGCGAACTTGGCGCGATAGACGATCATGTCGAGCCGCTGCTCGAGCAGGCCGATCAGATTCTGGCCGGTGTCACCCTTCATCCGCGAGGCTTCCTGGTACGCCGCCTTGAACTGCTTCTCGGTGACGTCGCCGTAATAGCCCTTCAGCTTCTGCTTGGCGCGCAGCTGGATGCCGAAGTCCGACATCTTGCCCTTGCGGCGCTGGCCGTGCTGGCCGGGGCCGTATTCACGCTTGTTGACCGGGCTCTTCGGGCGACCCCAGATGTTTTCGCCCATCCGGCGGTCGAGCTTGTACTTGGCGCTGTTGCGCTTCGACATATCAGTTCCTCAATTGCGTTAACGTTGCCGCCGGTATCGCCTGCGTCGATCGATCGGGATCGGGCACGGCCGCCGCTTCACCGGCATGCGGGGCCAATTGCGAAGGCGCGCGCCTAGCGGGCGGGGACGGCCGAGTCAAGCTGGACAGGGCGCGCGGTGCCGCTCTAGAGCCCGGCCATGACGCAAACCATTCTTCCCGGCCCCGATTGCACGACCATGGCCGAGGTCCGCGCCGGCGTCGATCAGGTCGATCGCGAGCTGATCGCGCTGCTCGTCCGCCGCTTCGCCTATATGGACGCCGCCGCGCGCATCAAGCCCGAGCGCGGGCATGTCCGTGACGAGGCGCGCAAGGCTCAGGTGATCGACAACGCCCGCGCCGCCGCGCGCGTCGCCGGCCTGCCGGATGCCGTCATCGCGCATCTATGGGATCAGCTCGTCGAGGCGTCGATCGCCTATGAACTGGATCGCTTCGACGCGCGCTGACTTATTGGGCGGCCGGCGTCTTGGTTGTGCCGGGCACGATCTGCAGCGTGTCGCCGGGCATCGCCAGCGCGACGTAATTATTGCCGTGATCGCAGCCGATCGACCAGGCCGGATGGC
The DNA here is from genome assembly GCF_019880555.1 of Hephaestia mangrovi. Taxonomy (GTDB): domain Bacteria; phylum Pseudomonadota; class Alphaproteobacteria; order Sphingomonadales; family Sphingomonadaceae; genus Sphingomonas; species Sphingomonas mangrovi. The sequence goes on from NZ_JAINVU010000004.1 coordinate 121,502, forward strand.
CGTCGATCGGCGCGTGCTCAGCTTGCGTCTCGATCTTCTGGCACAGGAAACCGGCATCGGTGATCGCGCGCATGAACACGCCCTGGCGCTGCGCGTCGGGCAGCGCGGCAAGCTTCTCGGCGAACGCATCGGCCGGTGTGGCGGCGGCGGACGTGGTGGTATTGGCGGCGGGCTGCTGCGGCGGAGCGTGGCACGCCCCCGCCAGCGCGGCGAGCGCCAACACGGCGAATGGATGACGGGTCATCGCGAAATCCTCCAAAGCTTGGCACCCGATTATGTCACGATCGGCGCGTGCTCGCCACCCGCCCTGGGGTCGACAAGCCCGCCTCGACAAGACACGATCACGTTCTCGCCCGCCACAGGAAGGATCCGCCGATGAAACTCGCCCTCAGCCGCCGCTCGCTGATCGGCACCGCCGCCATGCTCCCGTTCGCCGCCGCGGCCGCCCCGGCGCTGGCCGACGAGGCGCACGACAAGCAGATGCGCGAGGATTTCCCCTGGCTCGCGCGCTATGCCGACGACAATGCCACGCTGATCGCCTCGGGCAAGCCGGTCGGCACCGTATTCATGGGCGATTCGATCACCGAGGGGTGGCAGTCGAAGCATCCGGCGTTCTTCGCCGACACCAACCATGTCTGCCGCGGGATCAGCGGGCAGACGACGCCGCAGATGGTGCTGCGCATGATGGCCGATGTCGTGCACCTGAAACCCAAGGCGGTGCACATCATGGCCGGCACCAACGATATCGCCGGCAACACCGGCCCGATGACGGCGGCGCAGACGGAAGACAATCTCACCATGATGACCGAGGTGGCGAAGGCGGCGGGCATCCACGTCATCCTCGCCTCGATCCCGCCTTCGGTGGCCTTTCCCTGGCGTCCGGGCTTGGCGGTGACCGAGCAGATCCGCACGCTCAACCGCTGGATCGAGGGCTATGCGCGAGCAGCGGGCGCGACCTGGGTCGACTACACCCCCGCGCTGGCGACGGCAGCCGGTGGCATGAAGCCCGGCATGGCCGTGGACGGCGTCCACCCGACCGCCGAGGGCTATGCGGTGATGGAGGGCGTGCTGGCGCCGGTGGTGCGGCGGTTTGATGTGGTGTGAGGGGCGTTTTATCTCGTCGTAAGCAATCTCGACAAGATTCCGCCCAAGCTGGCGTCTGCGGGGCCGTCTTCTTTCACGATCCCGTCGGGGCTGGGCCGAAAGATTGAGGTGAGAACGATCGCGCGTTCTGCATCGGTAGCCGATCCTTCTTCGGTCATGGCCAAATAGGTTTGCGTCATCACCGCTCGCTCAGCAGAATCAACCCTAAGGTGATGTTCGCTTAAGTAGAGCTTAATTATGATGCGGCCTACCCAAAACAATATAGTTGTAAAAGCCAACAATCCTCCACTAACGATCACATAAACAGCAGCACGATCAATGTCCTTTGGCAATGAAAGAATATAATCTGAACATAGATAGGCAACTAAGAATAGAGATATGATCGCAACCAAGAAGTAGCATGCGCTCGACTTTAGCATGGTTCTTTCAGCAGTTTTGTGCTCGCTTGATTTGTCTTTCCAGTATTTTACCGGAGCCGCGAGCGCCATTTGCGTTTCATAGCGATTTCTCGTGGTTTCTAGGTCGCCTAGCGCCTTTCGCGCAAGGTCGTTAAAATCTGAGTTTTCCTGCGCCCAAATGGCTTGAGTCTTTCGAACTAAATTTTTGCTCAGACGCGCAACGCGGTGATAGCGACGCTGCCATTCTTCTGTCCTATCCCGTTGGAATTGATCGGTCGTTCGTTGAACACGTGCAACCTCTTCGCGATAATTCCGACGCTCTCGCTGGAGAATATCGCGATAATGCTCGGCGCCAACCATCGCAGGGAACGCCGACAATATAAGGCCGCGCACATCTTCAACGGACCGCGCCTGCTGAGGTTGGGCGTTTCCCACGGTAAACCAGTAAGCCCATCGCCCTGCGATGGTGCCAGCCGCCTCCTTGATTGTGAGTATGTCTTGTCCTTCAATGGTATCACTGACAACCAGTCGGCCGGTCGATTGGCCTCTCAGCCGCGCGTTTTTCCACTGAATGTAATTGCCGTCAGTGTTATCTGAGGCATTTCGGATGTATTGATCACCTTGTGCCCAACCCGCGCCGTAGTCATTGAAATAATCCGGCGACAGGCCGGGGGCTTCCTTGGCTCCGTTAGACCAAAGCCAAGACCATAGGGCTCGCTCGCTGGCGACCCATGCCAAGATGCTATCTTTTGTTTCAAAGACGAGGGGCTCCTGGCGCCCACCGGCCTCAAACGTGTCCCATGGCTGACTCACCGTCCCTCCCCCCAAGGATAAACCAGTCGGGGCCAAGTATCAGTCACGGTACGGTTAAGGCAACGGCTATCGGCCGAGGCCTTTTGTTTTCAAGGTCTAGTAAAAAAGAAAAGGGGCCCGGGTACATAGCCCGAGCCCCATCCTCTCCTAGCGTATTTCGCTAGAGTTCAGTCGCGGTCGCCGGTCAGGAAGGCGGGGGCGAATTCGGGCGCGGGGCCGTCATCCTTACCACCTTCGGAACGCTCGCCGCGCTCGCGGCGGGGGCCGCGGTCGCCGCCGCGGTCACCACGGTCACGACGGGGACCGCGATCGCCACGACCACCGCGATCGCCACGGTCGCCGCGCGGGCCACGGTCGCCGCGATCACCGCGCGGTTCGCGCGGGGGGCGGGTGTCTTCGAGTTCCTCGCCGGTTTCCTGATCGACGACGCGCATCGACAGGCGGACCTTGCCGCGCGGATCGATCTCGAGCACCTTGACCTTCACTTCCTGGCCTTCGGAGACGACGTCGGTCGGCTTCTCGACCCGCTCGTTCTTCATCTCGGAGACGTGGACGAGGCCGTCCTTGCCGCCCATGAAGTTCACGAACGCGCCGAAATCGACGATGTTGACGACCTTGCCGGTGTAGATCTTGCCGACCTCGGCCTCTTCGACGATGCCGGCGATCCAGTTCTTCGCCGCCTCGATCTGCGAGAGATCGGACGACGAAATCTTGATCAGGCCCTCGTCGTCGATATCGACCTTGGCGCCGGTGGTGGCGACGATCTCGCGGATCACTTTGCCGCCGGTGCCGATGATGTCGCGGATCTTCGACTTGTCGATCTGCATCGTCTCGATGCGCGGGGCGTGCTCGGAAAGCTCGGTGCGGGTCTCGCCCAGCGCCTTGGCCATTTCGCCGAGGATGTGCGCGCGGCCTTCCTTGGCCTGCGCCAATGCGGCTTCGAAGATCTCCTTGGTGATGCCGGCGATCTTGATGTCCATCTGCATCGTGGTGATGCCCTCGGACGTGCCGGCGACCTTGAAGTCCATGTCGCCGAGGTGATCCTCGTCGCCGAGGATGTCGCTGAGCACGGCGAACTCATCACCTTCGAGGATCAGCCCCATCGCGATGCCCGACACCGGGCGCTTGAGCGGCACGCCGGCGTCCATCATGCTGAGCGAACCGCCGCACACCGTTGCCATCGACGACGAGCCGTTCGACTCGGTGATGTCGCTGGTCACGCGGATCGTATAGGGGAACTCGTCCTTGGTCGGCAGCACCGGGTGCAGCGCGCGCCAGGCGAGCTTGCCGTGGCCGACTTCGCGACGACCCGGCGCACCGAAGCGGCCGACTTCGCCGACCGAATAAGGCGGGAAGTTATAGTGCAGCATGAAATGCTGGTAGCTGAGGCCGCCCAGCCCATCGATCATCTGCTCGGAATCCTTGGTGCCGAGCGTGGTGGTGGCGATGGTCTGCGTCTCGCCGCGGGTGAACAGCGCGGAACCGTGCGCGCGCGGCAGGAAGTGGACCTCGGCCTCGATCGGGCGGACCTGCGTGGTCGAGCGGCCGTCGATGCGGCGCCCGTCCTTCAGGATCGCGGTGCGGACGATGTCGGCTTCGAGCTTCTTGACCAGCTTCGAAGCGACGAGCTGCTCCTGCGGCGTCTTGTCGGCCATGGCATCCTTGGCCTTGGCGCGCGCCTCGCCGAGCGCGACCTGGCGCTGCTGCTTGTCGGTCAGTTTGTAGGCGGCTTCGATGTCCTTGCCGATCAGCTTCTTGAGCTCGGCCTTGACGGCGTCCTTGTCGTCGCTCTGGCTGAGTTCCCACGGCTCCTTGGCGGCCTGCTCGGCGAGATCGATGATCGCGTCGATCACGGTGCGGCAGGCGTCGTGCGCGAACATCACCGCGCCGAGCATGACGTCTTCCGAAAGCTCCTTGGCTTCGGATTCGACCATCATCACCGCGTTCTGCGTGGCGGCAACGACGAGGTCGAGTTCGCCCTCGGCGACCATCTCGTCGGTCGGGTTCAACTGATACTCGCCGTCCTTGTAGCCGACGCGCGCGGCGCCGATCGGGCCCATGAACGGCACGCCCGAGATCGTCATCGCGGCCGAGGCGGCGACCATCGCGAGAATGTCCGGCTCGTTCTCGCCGTCATAGGAGAGCACCTGGCAGATGCAGTTGATCTCGTTGTAGAAACCTTCGGGGAACAGCGGGCGGATCGGCCGGTCGATGAGGCGGGAGACGAGCGTCTCCTTCTCGGTGGCCCCGCGCTCGCGCTTGAAGAAGCCGCCCGGAATGCGCCCGGCCGACGAGAACTTTTCCTGATAATGGACGGTCAGCGGGAAGAAATCCTGCCCTTCCTTGACCTTCTTGGCGGCCGTGACGGCGCACAGAACAACGGTTTCGCCAAGCGTCGCGATCACCGCGCCGTCGGCCTGACGGGCGACCTTGCCCGTTTCGAGCGTGAGGGTCTTTCCGCCCCACTCGATGCTTACTTTCTTCGTATCGAACATTTGATTTCCTTTGGACCGGCCGCCCTATGCGGACCGGGGCCTGTAGTCGGCACCCCTGATGGACGCCGTATGGAGCCGTTTTTGGCTCATGCCGGGGACGCCGAATTGCGGCCGACACATATGACAAGGGCGCCGCGAGGGCGCCCTTGCAATTACTTGCGAAGCCCGAGCTTCGCGATGAGGGCGGTGTAGCGATCGCCTTCGGTCTTGCGAAGGTAATCGAGCAGCGACCGCCGCTTGTTGACCAGCATCAAGAGACCGCGGCGCGAATGATTGTCCTTCGCATGGGTCTTGAAATGCTCGGTGAGATTCTTGATCCGCTCGGTGAGGATCGCGACCTGGACTTCCGTGGAGCCGGTGTCGCCCTTGGTGCGACCATGTTCCTTGACGAGCGCGTCCTTGCGCTCCTGCGTAATCGACATTCAGCTTTTCCTTCGACATCGCTTTACAGGTTGAACCCGCGAACGACCCGGACCTCGCGGTCCTGTGCTTCCACCAAGGCGACCGGCACATCAGCACGGCACGCAAAGTATTGGCCATCGTCAACGGCGATCCCGACCAAGACCCGCCCCTGACGGAGCAGCCCTGCCTGATCGGGGGTGACGGGTAGAGCCGGGATGTCGTCCAGCCCCGCCGTCAGCGGCAGAGAAACGTCTTCAAGCACGCGGGCCTTACCGGCTTCCGCCAATTTGTCCAGCGAAATCGCCGAATCGAGCCCGAACGGCCCCGCCTTGATCCGCCGCAACATGGTGACATGCCCGACGGTGCCGAGCGCCTGCGCAATGTCGCGCGCCAGGCTGCGGATATAGGTGCCCTTGGAAACGTGGCCAACCAGCGTCACCTCATCCTCCCCGGCACGGGGAGGGGAACCAGCCGCAGGCTGGTGGAGGGGGCTCGCCGCAAGCGAACCATCCGCGGCCATCCCCCCCAACCGCTCTTCGAACGGTCCCCCTCCCAGCACCTGGGAGGAGTGAAGCGCATGCACTGTCACCGTCCGCGTCGCGAGTGCCACCTCTTCGCCGGCCCGCGCCAGATCATAGGCCCGCTTGCCGTCGACCTTGAGCGCCGAATAGGCCGGCGGCACTTGCGGAATCGTGCCGGTGAAGCGCGGCAGCACCGCTTCGATCGCCTCGCTGGTTGGCCGCACATCGCTCGTGGCGATCACCGCGCCTTCGGCATCGAGCGTATCCGTTTCCTCGCCGAATCGAACCGTGAAGGCATAGACCTTGTCGCTGTCGAGCATTCGCCCGGCAAGCTTGGTCGCCTCGCCCACCGCCACCGGCAGTACGCCCGAGGCCAGCGGGTCGAGCGTCCCGCCATGCCCCACTTTCAGCTTCGGATAGCCCCCCTCGCGCAGCGCGCGCTTCACCGCGCTCACTGCTTGCGTCGAGCCCAACCCCACGGGTTTGTCGAGAATGATCCAGCCATGCATGGCGCGCGCTTAGTCTTATTGGCCGGCGCGCGACACCCCGTGCTCAATCCTTCTTCTGCTTCTTCTGTCGTTCGGGAGGCGCCAGGCTGGTGGTGATGCTCGTCACCGCGCAGGTCATTTCCGGATAATCGGTGCTGAACACGTGCGAAAACAGATCGAACGCGCCGCCTGGCCCGGTCGTATACGCGACGCGCAGCGCGGTCATGTTGCCGATGCACGGGCCGCTCAGCTTCACCAGATACCAGTCGTTGCGATAATCCTGGACGTAGAACTGGTCGTCGGTCGGCCCTTCGGCCCAGTCCCTCAGGCCGTGATGATCGGCGAACGGGATACTGGTTTCCTTGCCGATCGGCCGCTCGTGCTGGGCAGCGAGCGCGCCGGTCGCGCCACTCAGGGCCAGAAGGGCGAAAACGGCACTTGGCATCATACGCATGAGAATGCTCTTTGGCGCCGGCGTTTACGCCATTGCGGCTGAACCGGTGCTGAGCGATTCCCCGGCCATCGCCGCTGTGAAATGCTTGCGGCACATCGCGATATAGCGATCGTTCCCGCCGATCTCGGTCTGCGCGCCGTGCCGAACCGGGTTGCCATTGGCGTCGACGCGCAGGTTCATTGTCGCCTTGCGCCCGCAGGCGCACACCGATTTGATCTCGATCAGCGCGTCGGCGATCGCCAGCAGCCGCGCGCTGCCGGGAAACAGCGCGCCCTGAAAATCGGTCCGCAAGCCGTAAGCGAGCACCGGCACGCCAAGTTCGTCGCACACCCGCGCAAGCTCCCCCACCTGCCGTTCGCTCAGAAACTGCGCCTCGTCGACCAGGACACAGGCGAGCGTCCGCAGGCTCAGTTCGTCCGCCACACAGGCGTGCAGATCGGTCGAGCCGTCGAACGCCGTCGCCGGCGCCGACAGCGCGATTCGCGAGGCGATCTTGCCTGCCTCGAAGCGGTCGTCGATCGCGGCGGTGAACAGCATCGTTTCCATGCCCCGCTCGCGATAGTTGAAATCGGCCTGCAGCAGCGTGGTCGACTTGCCCGCGTTCATCGAGGCGTAGTAGAAATAGAGCTTGGCCATGCCGCTTCATGGCCGAAGCCCCGGATCGTCACAAGAAGCTGTACGGATCGACGTCGACCGCGACGCGCACCTTGCTCGGCCAGTCGAGCTTGCCCAGCCACTCCCGGATCACGTCCTGCACGTCGAGCGCGCGGCGCGCATGGACCAGCAGGCGGAAGCGGTGGCGGCCGCGCAGCATGGCGAGCGGGGCGGGGGCGGGGCCGTAAACGTGCATCCCCTCTACGCGCGGCGCGGTGCGGCCGATCAGCGTCGCGGCGGCGTGCGCGGCGTCCTTGTCTTCCGAGGAGATGACGATCGCGGCGTAGCGGCCGAACGGCGGGGCGTCGGCCTCGCGGCGCGCTTCGGTCTCGGCGGCGTAGAAGGAGTCGGCGTCGCCGCTGACCAATGCCCGCATCACCGCGGCTGACGGGCTGTGCGTCTGGATATAGACCGTCCCCGGCTTCTCGCCGCGGCCGGCGCGGCCGGAGACCTGCATGATCTGGTGGAATGTGCGCTCGGCCGCGCGCAGGTCGCCGCCCTCGAGTCCGAGATCGGCGTCGATCACCCCGACCAGCGTCAGATTGGGAAAGTGATAGCCCTTGGTGACGAGCTGCGTGCCGATCACGATGTCGATATCGCCGGCCTCCATACGGTGGACGAACTCGGCGGCCTTGGCGGGGGACCAGATCGTATCGGAAGTCACGATCGCGGTCTTGGCGTCCGGCCAGAGTGCTGCCGCCTCGTCGGCGATGCGCTCGACCCCGGGGCCACAGGCGACCAGGCTGTCCTCCGCCCGACATTCGGGGCAGACCCGCGGCACCGGCTCGATATGCCCGCAATGATGGCAGGCGAGGCGGCGCACGAGGCGGTGCTCGACCATCCAGGCGGTGCAATTGGGGCATTGGAAGCGGTGGCCGCAGGTGCGGCACAGGGTGAGGGGCGCATAGCCGCGACGGTTGAGGAAGAGGAGAACCTGCTCGTCGCGGCCGAGCGCCTCGTCGATCGCGCGGACCAGTTTGGGCGCGATCCAGCGGCCGCGCTCGGGCGGCTCGGCGATCAGGTCGATCGCCTCGATCGTCGGCATTTCGGCGACACCGTAGCGACCGGGCAGCTTGAGTTCGGCATAACGGCCGATCTCGACCTGCTGGCGGGTCTCGATCGCCGGGGTCGCCGAGGCGAGCACCACCGGGCATTTCTCGAACAGCCCGCGCATCACCGCCACGTCGCGCGCGTGATAATGGACGCCGTCCTCCTGCTTGAAGCTCGTCTCATGCGCCTCGTCGACGACGATCAGGCCGAGATTGGCATAGGGCAGGAACAAGGCCGATCGCGCGCCGACCGTCACCAGCGCCTGCCCCTCGGCGATCTGCCGCCAGGCGCGGCGGCGCTGCGACTGGCGCAGGCCGGAGTGCCACGCGACCGGCTCGCAGCCGAACCGCGCGGTGAAGCGCTTGAGGAACGGTTCGGTCAGCGCGATCTCGGGGAGCAGCACGAGGGTCTGCCTGCCCGCCGCGATCGCCGCCGCGACCGCTTCGAAATAGACCTCGGTCTTGCCCGATCCCGTCACGCCGTCGAGCAGGTACGGCTGGAACAGCCCGGCGCGGGTCGAGGCGGTCAGCGCGTCGGCGGCGAGCTGCTGATCGGCAGAAAGTTCGGGCGCGGCGTGATCGGGATCGGGGAGGGGGAAGGGACTGTCGATATCGACCTCGACCGCCTCCAGCGCGCCCGTCTTGACCAGCCCGCGGATCACTGCGTCGGAGACGTCGGCGGCGAGCGCGAGTTCGCGGATCAGGCCCTGACGCTCGCCGATCGCGTCGAGCGCCTGCTGGCGTTGCGGCGTCATTCGCTCGGGCAGTGTGCCGGTGGCGCGATATTCGGTGATCGTCCGCCCACCCTCCAGCGCCGAGGTCGAGGCGAGCGCCATCCGCGCTACCGCAGCCGGTGGGCTGAGATAGTAATCGGCGGTCCACTCGATCAGCCGCCTGAGCGGCGCCTTGAGCGGTGGCGCCGGCAGCACGCCGATCAGGTTGCGCAGGCGGTTGTCGCCGACCTCGGCGTCGGACGGCATGTGCTCAGGCTCCCACACCACGCCGATCAACTGGCGCGGCCCCAGCGGCGCGACGACGATCGAGCCGGGCTCGACCTCCATCCCGTGCGGCACCCGGTAATCGAGCGGGCCGAGGGCCGAATTCATGACGAGGACACGGGCGCGCGACGAAGGCATCGGCCTTCACCTAGGCAATTGCAGCGCGTTGTGCGACCCCGTCAGAGCGCGATCGACAGACCGAGCACGCCGACATTGGCAGTCGTATCGCGCGCGTCGTGCAAGCCGAAATCATGTTGGTTGATATAGTCCGCCTCGATCGCGACGTGTGGCAGCAGCGTGGTACGCAGCCCGATCGTGTTGCGCATCCGGCTGTAACCGGCCAGTTGCCCCCAGTCGGTGTGATTGAGCTGGATGAAGCTTTCGTGGCTCGCGACGAGGGCAATGGGCGATCCGGGATGGAGCGGCAAAAGCAGCTTGATCTGCGGCCGTAACCGCCAGGCGGTGCCGTTGCCGTCGTTGCGGAGCCGCTGCTCGAGCCGAACGCGCCCGCCGATGCTTGCCCCGCCCAATCGGAACAGCCGAAAGCCGATTTGCTCGCTCGGCCGGTCCTCGACATGCGTGGCGTGGCCATCGCGATAACCGGGCACGCGGACATAGCCTACCGCCGCCGTCCACCCATTGCCGAGATCATAACCAAGCCCGCCGCCGAATTCGGTTTCATAAAGCCCGCCCGCGGCATCGCCGAACCGGGCAATCGCCGTCAGATTGGCCGACAGTTTCGGGGCGAGCCGGATGCTGGCGCCACTGTCCAGCCAAGTTTGCGGATCGCTGGCAATCGCGGGAGCGGCGGCCATCGAAGACGAGGCTAGAATCACGGCGGCGAGAAGGAGGCGCACGTCAAAGAGACTCTGGATGGGTAGTGGTGGACGCCATGTGACACTTTTGTGACAATCTGACCATGCCCGAAAATGGTGCCCTGCCCTGTTCGATGGCGGTGAGTTCGGCTATCGTCGCGACCCGTTCGTCTGAAGGATCAGGATCATGGTTGCGCCGATCGCGCTCGCTATATTTTTCGCGCAGGCCGGTCCTGCCGCCCCGGCGCCTCAATGCGACGCGGTGCGGGTGGCGATGCCCGCCTCGCTGGTCGGGTGGAGCGACACCGGCACGCCGGGCGCGATCGGCAAGGCGTTCACGGTGGCCGGCGCCGACCCGACGACGATCCGCGGCCTGCGCGTCGGCGAGGTCAGCCGCGCCGGCAATGCCGCGCTGGTGCCGTTCGAAGTGACCAGCGACGCTACCTATCGCGTCGCCCTGTCGGACAAGGCGTGGGTCGACGTCGTCACCGGCAACAGGGTGGTGAAGTCGGTCGCGCACGGCCATGGGCCGGCCTGTTCGGGGATCGCCAAAGTGGTGGATTTCCCGCTCAAGCGCGGCCGCTACGCGCTGCACCTCACCGGCATCACCGCGCCCAGTGTCCGCGTGCTGATCGCCCGCGTCTGAGCCATCGGCGGTGGACGAGACCGGCCTCGCCGCCGCGTTCGGCCAGCATCTCGCGCGCGACCGCCGGCGCTCGGCGCACACCGTGCGCGCTTATCAGGCGACCGCGTTGCGGCTGCTGCGCTTCCTCGGCGGGCATTGGGGGGAGACGCCCGATGCCCGCCGGCTGGCCAAGCTGACCTCGGCCGATCTGCGTGCCTATCTCGCGCATCGTCGCGGGCAGGGGCTCGGCAACGCCTCGGCAGCGCGGGAGCTTTCGGCGGTGCGCGGGTTCGTGGCCTTCGCGGCAGGCGAGGGGGCGATGCCCCGGCTCAAGGGCCCGCGCGTCAAGAAGGGCGTGCCGCGCCCCGTTTCGCCCGACGAAGCGGTGGCGCTTGCCGAGGATGTCGCCGAGGCGGCGGCCGAGCCGTGGCTCGCCGCGCGGGACTGGGCAGTGCTGCTGCTGCTCTACGGCGCGGGTCTGCGCGTGGGAGAAGCGGTGTCGCTCACCGCCTCGGTGCTGCCGCTCGGTGAGACGCTCGCGGTCACCGGCAAGCGCGACAAGACCCGGATCGTGCCCTTGCTGCCGCAAGTGCGCGAGGCGATCGAGGCTTATGCCGCACAATGTCCCTGGCCGTTGCCGCGTAACGGCGCGCTCTTTCGCGGCGCGCGCGGCGGGCCGCTATCGGCGGCGATCGTGCGGCGTGCGGTGCGCGGCGCGCGCGGCCGCCTCGGCCTCGCCGAGCGGACCACGCCGCACGCGCTTCGCCACAGCTTCGCCACCCACCTGCTCGGCCGCGGCGCCGATCTGCGCGCGCTGCAGGAATTGCTCGGCCACGCCAGCCTCAGTTCCACGCAAATCTACACCGCGGTCGATGCCGCGCATCTGATGGACGTCTATCGCAACGCCCATCCGCGCGCCTGACATTGCTTCGTTCGCTTGGGCAGGTCGAAGGGCGGCTTGCCTTGGTCTCGTTACCCGCGCGGCTTCCACGTCAGCACGCGATAAAGGTAAAGCACGATCACCCCGGCGAACAATGCCGCCGCCGCCGGCCCGGTGAATTTCTCGATCGCGGTGAAGCGCATGCCCAGCCAATAGCCGAACGCGGCGCAGATCGTGTTCCAGATCCCGGTGCCGATCGCGGTCATCGCCAGGAATTTCGCGGTCGGCATCCGCGTCAGGCCGGCGGGTAGCGAGATCATCGTGCGGAACGTCGGCAGGATGCGCGCGATCAGCACGGTCTTGCCGCCATGCGCGTCGAAAAAGGTGTTGAGCTTTTCCAGATCGCGCCATTCGATCGTCAGCCAGCGTCCCCAGCGATCGACCAGCGGCTTCAGCCGCTCGAGCCCCAGCAGCCGCCCGACCAGATACCAGGCATAATTGCCCGCCACCGATCCCGCGGTACCGAAGGCGAGCAACCAGCCGAACGTCATCCGCCCGTGCGCGACGATGATCCCGCCGAACCCCATGATTACTTCGGACGGGATCGGCGGGAAGACGTTCTCCAGCGCCATCAGCAGCGCGACGCCCCAATAGCCCGCGCTCTCGATCAGGTGGAGGATGAACTGCGTCATAGGGCCTCAACGCGCGGGAGGCGCTGCCAGGCCCTCGTCAGCCGATCAGCAGCCCGGCGAGCGCAGCGGACATCAGATTGGCGAGGCTGCCCGCCGCCAGCGCGCGCAGGCCCAGCTTGGCGATCACCGGCCGCTGGTTGGGCGCCAGCCCGCCGGTCACCGCCATCTGGATCGCGATCGACGAGAAATTGGCGAAGCCGCACAGCGCAAAAGTGACGATCGCGACGGTGCGCGGGGAGAGCGTCGCCTGCACCTTGCCGAGATCGATATAGGCGACGAATTCGTTGAGCACGATCTTCTCGCCGAAGAACCCGCCCGCCGCGCCGGCCTCTTTCCACGGCACGTTGAGCAGGAACATCACCGGCTTGAAGATCGTGCCGATGATACCCTGGAAGGTGATGTCGTCGCTGGTGAACCAATGGCCGATGCCGGTCAGGATGCCGTTGGCCAGCGCCACCAGCGCGACGAACGCCAGCACCATCGCGCCGACCGCGACGGCCAGCTTGACGCCGGTCTGCGCGCCCTGGGCGGCGGCCATGATGATATTGGCGGGCTTCTCCTCGTCATGCGTCGCCTCGGCCAGCGTGACTTCGGGCTGCTTGCCTTCGGGCAGCAGCGCCGCCGGGCCGCGCGCGCTGACCCGGCTTTCCGACAAGGCGATGTCATCGAGTTCGGCGGGGGAAACCGTGTCGGGCATGATGATCTTGGCCATCAGGATGCCGCCCGGCGCCGACATGAAACTTGCCGCGAGCAGATAATCGATCCTGATCCCCATCGCTGCGTAAGCCGCCAGGATCGTGCCCGCGACGCCGGCCATGCCGCTGGTCATCACCGTGAACAGCTGCGCCTGCGTCAGCCCGGCGAGATAGGGGCGAATAACGAGCGGCGATTCGCTCTGGCCGACGAAGATGTTGGCCGCCGCGCACAGGCTCTCGACCTTGGAGACGCCGATCACCCATTCGATCGCCCCGCCGATCCAACGCACGACCAACTGCATGATGCCGAGGTAATAGAGGATCGAGACGAGGCTGGCGAAGAAGATGATGACGGGAAGGGCCGCGATCGCGAAGCTGTTGCCGCCGATCGCCGGGCTGGCCAGCGGCCCGAAGATGAAGTCGACGCCCGCCTTGGCGAAGCCGAGCAGGTCGGAAACCCCGCCCGACATGAAGGCCAGCACGTTCCGCCCCCACGGCACGTAGAGCACCAGCGTCGCGATCCCCGCCTGCAGCGCGAACGCGGCGCCGACCACGCGCAGCCGGATCGCCCGGCGATTGGTCGATAGCAGCAAGGCAATGCACAGGATTACGATGATGCCGGCGATGCCGATCAGGATACGAGTCATGCGTGTCTGTTGCGTCCCCACCCACCAGCGCAAACGGCCGGCTTGTCACGAAAGGGCGGGTTATGGCGAAACTCGCCGCGCGACGCGAGTCCCCGTTGACGCGCGATCGAATCCGTCTAGCGTCGCGGCGATGAACGACGGTCCCCGCGCGATCCCGCGCTCGCTTTTCGCTTTTTCGATCTTCTACGGCGGCATGGTCTGCATCGCCGGCGTGCTCGGCAACAAGCAGATCGCGCTGGGGCCATTGTCGCAATTGGGCGTGCTGCTCGGGGTCGGGCCGCTCGCGGTCGAGGCGGGGATCGTCGCCTTCCTGCTGCTGGTCGTCACCTCCAGTTCGATTGCCGAGCTGCATGGCCGGCAGGTCGCCAACCGGCTGGTGCTGATCGGCTTCGTGCCGCTGATCGTCTCGATCCTGCTGTCGATCGTCGTTCGCGCGCTGCCCGCCTCGCCCGAGATGCAGCCGGCCAATCGCGACGCGATCCAGCTCGTGCTCGGCGGCACCTGGCGGATCTGGCTTGGCGGGATCGTCGCTTATGGCGTGTCGCAAACGCTCAACGTCACCATCTTCGCCGCGCTGAAGGGCAGCGAAGGCAGCCGCTTGCTATGGCTGCGCGCGGGCCTCGCCTCGATGCTGAGCCAGGTGGTCGATACGCTGCTGTTCGTTACGATCGCGTTCGCCAGCACCTTCCCGATCGGCGCGCTGCTGGTCGGCCAGATGATCGCCAAGGTGGTGCTGTCGGCGATCCTCGTGCCGCCGGTTATCTATCTGTTCGTCGGCCTCGGCCGGCGCCTCGATCGCGCGCCGCTCGGCTGAGTTCAGCTCGCCAGCAGCCCGACGAACGCGGCGAGCGAAACGAGCACCAGGAAACCGTTGATCGCGATCAACAGCGCCGGCGGCAAGCGGTGCGTATCGTGTTCGGGCTTAATCCTGGGCAGCATCTCGCGCCACACCGCGGCGATGAAGCAGAACGCGCCGAACAGCACCAGCAGGCAGCCGGTGGCGACGATCAGCCAATCGACCACCAGCTTGTCGAGCAGCGCCCGCGCCCCGATTCCCGAGGCCAGCGCGGCGAGCCCGGTGCGCACCCAGGCGGCATAGGTCCGCTCGGCGGCGAGCACGGTGCGATCGGCGGCCAGCCGCGTGCGCTGGTCGGCGGTGTCGGCCTGCTGCGCCTCGCTGGCGCGGACCACCGCCGCGCTTTCGGCGATCTTGCGATGAGTGCGTTCGGCGCGGGCTTCGGCGGGGTCGCTCATGCCCTCTCAACGCCTGCCCGGCGCAAACGGTGCCGCCGCGACCGCACCCGGCATTACGCCGCCGGAAATTTGTCGAGGTAAGCGGTGATCCGTCCCCGCGTCCTTTCCCAAGGCTTCGGCTGGACCAGAAACGGGATCGCGGCGAGCGCATAGGGAAAGGCGATCAGCACGCCCGCCAGCGCCAGCACGCCCAGCGCCGCGGCCACGGGCGTCAGCCGCGCGATTCGCCCGGTGCCCGGATCGACCGCCAGCCGGCGCGGCCCCTTGTCGTCATACCAGCGTTGCGTCGTCAGGATGCCGCGGCCGTCGAAGGCCGTCTGCCGGAAGCCGCGTTCGCGCACCGTCGCCGTGGCCCGCGCGGGCGCAATCGTGCCGCTGTCGATCACCACCAGCCGCCCCTCGCGCTCGACGACGCGCTGGCGCGGCGGCGGCGCTTCGAGCGTGCGATCAGCCAAAGCGGTCCTTGAGCGCCAGCATCGCCAGCGCCGCCTTGGCCGCTTCGCCGCCCTTGTCCTTCTCGTCGGGCCGGGCGCGAGTCAGCGCCTGCGCTTCGTTTTCCACCGTCAGGATGCCGTTGCCGATCGCCAGGCCGTCCATGCTCAGCGCCATCAGCCCGCGCGCGCTTTCGCCAGCGACGATCTCGAAATGATAGGTCTCGCCGCGGATCACCACGCCCAGGCCGACATAGGCGTCGTACCGCCCGCTCTCGCTCGCCAGCGCCACCGCGCCGGGCACTTCCAGCGCGCCGGGGACGGTGATCGTTTCGTGGCTGTGCCCTGCCGCTTCGATCGCGGCCCGCGCGCCTTGCAGCAGCAGGTCGTTCAAATGCTCGTAAAAGCGCGCTTCGACGATCAGGATATTGGCCATCTAGTCTCTTCCGTCATACCGGACTTGTTCCGGCATCCACCGTGCCGCAAATCCTCAGCGTTCGTCTCTGCCGGTCGGTGGACCCCGGAACAAGTCCGGGGCGACGAGCGGCGTATGGATCAGGCAATCGCCCGCTCGCCGACGATCGACAGGCCGTAACCGTCGAGCCCGACCAGCGTATGGTGCGTGTTGGTGAGCAGCACCATTTCCTCGATGCCCAGCTCGGTCAGGATCTGCGCGCCGACACCGTAATCGCGCAGTTCGTCCATGTCGGCGGGTTTCAGCGTGCCCGCTTTGGCCTGCACCGCGCGGGTGAAGGCGTCGCTGCGCTGGCTGGCGAGCAGCACGACGACGCCCGCACCTTCCTCGCCGATGATTTCCATCGATCGCCTGAGCATGTCGCCGCGCGCGCCGCCCTCGCCGAAAATATCGGTGAATGGCGACAATGCGTGCATCCGCACCAGCGTCGGCTTGGCCGGATCGACCTTGCCCTTGACCAGCGCGATCTGCTCGGTGCCTTCGGCCTTGTTGTAGAAGGTGACGGCGGTCCAGTCGCCACCCCAGCGGCTGGCGAAGCGTGCCTCGGCGCGGCGCTCGACGAGATGGTCGTGGCGCCGCCGATAGGCGATCAGGTCGCGGATCGTGCCGATCTTGATGTTGTGGCGCTGCGCGACCGAGACGAGGTCGTCGAGCCGCGCCATCGTGCCGTCCTCGTTCATGATCTCGCAGATTACGCCCGAAGGATTGAGCCCGGCCAGCCGTGCGACGTCTACCGCCGCCTCGGTATGCCCGGCGCGCACCAGCACGCCGCCATCGCGCGCGACGAGCGGGAAGACATGCCCCGGCGTGACGATCTCGTCTGCGCCCTTCGACGCGTCGATCGCCACCGCGATCGTCCGCGCGCGATCGGCCGCCGAAATGCCGGTGGTCACGCCGTCGCGCGCTTCGATCGAGACGGTGAAGGCGGTCTCGTGCCGGGTGCCGTTCTTGCGGCTCATCAGGTCGAGACCGAGGCTGTCGACGCGGTTCTTGGTCAGCGCCAGGCAAATCAGCCCGCGGCCGTGCGTCGCCATGAAGTTGATCGCATCGGGCGTCGCCATTTGCGCGGGAATGACGAGATCGCCTTCGTTCTCGCGATCCTCGTCATCGACCAGGATGAACATCCGGCCGTTGCGCGCTTCGTCGATCAGCTCCTCGGGCGAGGACAGGAAGCCGTGGCGGAGATGCGCGAGCTTCGAATCAGGCTTGGCCACGATAGGCCTCCATGCGTTTGAGGTAGCGAGCGAGCACGTCGATCTCGATATTGACCGGCTGGCCGGCCTCGATCGCGCCGAGCGTCGTCACCGCCTGGGTGTGCGGAATGATGTTGACGGTAAAATGCGTGCCGTCCGCCGCATCGTCCACCGTGTTGACCGTCAGCGATACGCCATCGACGGTGATAGAGCCCTTGGCGGCGACGAACGGCGCGAGGTCGCGCGGCAAGCGGATCGCGATGCGTTTCGAATCCCCGTCGGCCCGCACATCGATCACCTCGGCGACGCCGTCGACATGGCCGGTGACGATGTGGCCGCCCATTTCCTCGCCGAGCTTCATCGCGCGTTCGAGGTTGAGCCGCTTGCCCGCGCTCCACTGCCCCTGCGCCGTGCGCGACACACTCTCGCCCGAGACATCGACTGCGAACCAGCCCGGTCCCTTATCGACGACGGTGAGGCACACGCCCGAGCAGGCGATCGACGCGCCGAGGTCGATCGTCGCGGTATCATAAGCCGTGTTGACCACGACGCGCAGATCGCCGCGCTGCTCGACGCGCTCGATCGTGCCGACGTCGGTGATGATTCCAGTGAACACTTAGCGGGCCTCCCGCAGGCGCACGTAAGCCTCCAATCGATCGCTGCCAAGATCGCGCGCGTCGGCACGGCGCCAGCGGCCGTGCGCGGCGGCGAGATCGGTAAGGCCGATGTCGCCAACCGCCGGCGCCCCGCCGCCGATCACGATCGGCGCGCGATAGAGGAGCAGCCGGTCGACCAGATCGGCGGCCAGAAAGGCGGCGGCGGTCTGCGCGCCGCCCTCGACGAGCAGATGATCGACGTCTTCCAGCGCGGCAATCTCGGCGGGCGCGCCAATCGCCGTCCACCCGTCGTCGCGGACGTGTGCCGTTTGACGCGTGAGCACGATCCGGCGCGGGCTACGATCTTCCAGTCCAGGCAGCCTGACGTCGAGCCTCGGCGCATCCGCCTCGACCGTGCCTCGCCCCACCAGGATCGCCTCATGCCGCGCGCGTTCGAGGTGCGCGTGGGCGCGCGCTTGCGCGCCGGTGATCCACCGGCTCTCGCCGTTCGCCAGCGCGATGCAGCCGTCCAGCGAGGTGGCGAGCTTCAGCGTCACCTGCGGCCGCCCCAGCGCCTGCCGCGTCAGGAATCCCGCCATCGCCTGCCGCGCCTCACCGGCCAGCATGCCGGTCGTCACCGCGATGCCCGCCGCCTCCAGCCGCGCGATCCCGGCGCCGGCGGTGCGCGGATCGGGATCGACCAGCGCGATCGCCACGCGCGCGACGCCGGCCTCGACCAGCAGCGCCGAACAGGCCGGCCCGCGTGTGCTGCGGTGTGCGCAGGGCTCCAGCGTCGCGTAAGCCGTGCCGCCCTGTGCCGCGGCGCCCGCCTCGGCCAGCGCCATCGCCTCGGCATGCGGCCGGCCGCCGGGTTGCGTCCAGCCCCGCCCTGCGACGCGCCCGTCCTTGACGATCACGCAGCCGACATTGGGATTGGGTGCCGTCCGTCCGCGTCCGCGCTCGGCAAGCGCCAGCGCGGCAGCCATCCAGCGTGCGTCGATCAGATCCCCCAAGCGTCGAGCTCGTTGTCGAGCCGCTGGAACTGCGCCTGCCGCTCCTTTTCGGCTTTCTCGATCGCTGCCTGCTCCTTGGCCTTCTTGGCGGCGTCGATCTTCTGCTGCGCCAGGATTTCCGCTTCGGAGCGATCGAGCGGCCAGCTCTGCACGTAGATGATGTCCTCGTGATACGGTCGCTTGATGTTCGAATCGTGCACGAACCCGGCGATGATCGCCACCGTCAGCGCCATCGCCAGCAACAGGAACCAGATTTCATAAGGCTTGCGCCGCGTGACGAATACACGCTTCACGTCGCGATAAGCGCGCGGCACCGAAAAATAACGCAGGACGGACATGGCCACGAAGATAGGCCCTCAACCGCCGCGAGGCCAGTGGGGTTTGTTTGAAGCGAGTCTGACTGACGGCTTGGATGCGGTAGGGCAGGAGAGCGATGACTAGGCGGACATTTCCGTAAGTCGAGCGCTAGTCACCTGAATCTTAAGTTCGCGTCATAAATGTCGTCATGCTGAACTTGTTTCAGCATCCATGGAGCAACGCCAACCGCCTCGCTTGGCGGTGATGAAGCACCATGGACCCTGAAACAAGTTGGCGATTATCCCCTTTACATACGTAGAACAAACTGGCATGAGCTAGGGCATGAGCAAGCCCCAGACCATTCGCGAGTTCTTCAAGCAGTTCCCGAATGACGAGGCTTGCCTCGCCCATCTGTTCGAGGTCCGGTTCGGACAAGGCTATGAGTGTCCTTCCTGTGGCCGCGCCTCGAACTGGTATCGGATCAAAGCCGAGCGCGCCTATTCCTGCCAGTGGTGCGGTCACCATCTTCACCCGACTGTCGGCACCCCTTTCGAGCAAACCCGGACGCCGTTGCAGCTTTGGTTCTACGCGATCTTCCTGTTCACGACGACTCGCAACGGTGTGGCGGCGAAGGAGTTGCAGCGCCAGCTCGGCGTCACTTACAAGACTGCGTGGCGCATGGCGGGCCTTATTCGCGAGCATATGGCCAATGTTGACGGCGACATGATGCTCGGCGGGGCTGGCGGCTTTGTCGAGGTTGACGAGACTCTGATCGGCGGCTCGGTCGAAGGCAAGGGGAGCGGATACAAGGGCAATAAGACTTGCGTTGTCGGCATGCTGGAGCGTGGCGGCGAGGTCGTTACCAAGGTCGTGACGAGCCGCCATCGCGAGCCGATGGAGCGCCTCGTGCAGGACAACGTGCTTCTCGGCTCGACGATCGCCACCGACGAGTTTGGTTCTTATCGCCGCCTAGACAGTCTCGGTTTCAATCACATCACCGTGCGTCACAACAAGGGGCAATACACGACGCACAACGGCGGTGGCGTCAACGCGATCGAGGGCTTCTGGGCACAGCTGAAGC
This sequence comes from Hephaestia mangrovi, assembly GCF_019880555.1. GTDB lineage: Bacteria > Pseudomonadota > Alphaproteobacteria > Sphingomonadales > Sphingomonadaceae > Sphingomonas > Sphingomonas mangrovi. The sequence continues at coordinate 141,572 of NZ_JAINVU010000004.1, forward strand.
GGGCGATCAACGGTACCCACATTCATATGAGCGGCAAGCACCTGTGGAAATATGCGAAGGAAGCAGAATATCGCTTCAATCGTCGCGATTGCCCTTCTTTGATGTTGCCGGAACTGCTTTCGACTTTTGCGCCATTGACACCAAAGTGCGATTGAAGGCGGCCTCGTCGCCGCTCTTGTCGGCTTCGCGGTCTGTCATAAATTCCTCTAGCTTGCCTTGTTTCCTGGCTTCCGCGAGAGTGATCTTGTTACGCGAATCCATAGGGATTCATCCTTTTGAATCAAAGTCTTGAAATGACTCGACATTAGGTGATTCGATAAGAGTGTGATATGTTTAGCCGTGCACAACGATAGCAGATTGACCCATTCAAAGCCACCAGGCGAGAGCCGCCGTCAGTGGATTAGCGGCCTTGTGGTCGTCGCTGCGACAATCATTTCGTTTGTCGGATTTGCGCGCGTCTCGATCGGTTGGACGCTTGCGGTATCAACTCTCGTTTTGGTCGCGCTGCTGGTGTTTCTATGGTTTGTTGGGGGCAAAAAGAGGCCCTGATCTTGTCGGCGGCAAGGGTGACAAAACTCTGCGAACTCTATGCGAGCCTGGAATTGGTAGCCAAGCTTTTCCGTCGTATCGTTCACGATATTGCACTTCAATTTTCATCGGAACGCCTTCGGCCAACTGAAGGGGAAGCGTGCGATCGTGGATTGCCTGTAGGACCGCTTTGTCGGTCATAAGCGCGGAAAATTCGAGGCCTTCACGGGCGAATGTCCATCGACGCTCGCTAGGCAACAGAACAGGCTTAACGAGAATGACATCCCAAGTGGCGGTGCGCCTTTCAGTGGCCGCGACAAATTCGCCCCCGTCGCCGTCCCAAAGTCCGCTGCGTTCTGCAAACTCACTGCGGGGAACGCTGTATATTTGGGAGCGGTCATGTCCATTGAGGACGCGAACACCGCTAAAGGCAGGCTCATCCTGCATCACACCCCAAAAACGAGCTGATTGACGCTGGAGATCAACAGACTCCGCCATGTTCCTATTGATCTCTTCGAACACCGCCATCTGATCTGGAGGGATACGAGAATCCGGTGTCATGGCATTCGTGATCGTCACCACTAGAACGGTGCTGCCGATCAAGCCGCCCAACGTGATTGCCGCTTTCTTGAAAAGTGGAAATTCGTCGCCGCCTTCACCGATGCGCTCAGCCGCATCGTGCAATTTACGAAGCGCCAACTTGAACATCTGACTGCCGGGCTCGACACCGACCAATTCGACCGAAAGTCCGGTTTCAGGCTCTGCAACGGCAGCGGCAGCGCGAAGAACATCGACAAAGGCGGCTATCGCCTCCGCTACTGAATCAGCTTCTGGAGCGCGTTCTGGAACAATTTCCAATTTGAGAATTAGGTCTTCTTGAACCACGGAGCCCCTCCCCCTCAGGAGAAGCTATTCCCATTCATACCCTTACGTCAATCACGTATGCGAAGGGGATAGACGCCAAACAAGTTCAGGGTGACGATTCGATCATGGATGCAGCGAAGTTCGATTCCACCACATTAGCTGCCGCGTGCAGCAATATATTCAGCTTCGGTTTGAAGACCGCGAAGGACTGCCTCGCCATCCCCATCGACAGGTGGGTGGATTGCCAGGGCGCGCCAGCTGCCGTTTCTCCTGATCGTCATGGCCGCGCGGGCGAGGTCGGGGTTGCCAAACGAAGCGCATCGTCAGGCAGTCCGACCCCGCCCGTCGCGGCCCCACGGCCCGCCCGCGCTAGATCAGCCCTAACCCTGGAGCACGAACGTCACGCTCATCTGCTTCCATTGCTCGACGGGCACGTCGCCGCGCGTCGCGGGCTTGAAGCGCCAATTGCCGAGTGCCTGCCGGCGCGTCGCGTCGAAGAAGGCGTCGCTCGTCGCCGAGACCTTCTCGATCTGCTTCACCCGCCCGTCGACGCCGATCAGCACGCGCACCACCACGCGGCCTTCGCGCCCCGCGCGCTGCTCGGACGGCGGATAGGGCGGCTGGAAATCGGCCGCATGGCGCGGATCGATTGTCGCGCCGACCAGCGCCAGCGGTGACGGGCTCGGCTGCACCGCCGGCCCGTCGTCGAGCCCCACGATCGGCCCGGGATTGAGCGGCAGCGACGGCGTGATGTCGATCGGCGGTGTCAGGTGGGGCACCGGCACGTCGGGCTTGGGCACATAAGGCAGCGGCGCCGGCGTCGCCCGGTGCGGCGCAGCGCTCGGCTGCGGTTGGGGCGGCGGAGGGGGCGGGATCGGAATGAACTCGATCTTGATCGGCGGCTCCTTGTGGCCAACCACATTGGGCGCGGCGTAGATCAGCGCCAGCACCACCGCGCCATTGACGAGCAACGAAGCCCCGAGGCTGACCGGTTTGATCCCGCGCGCCCCGGCATGACGATCCGCATACATGGCCTTTCTCCTGGTCATCGGGAATCGAAATTCGCCGCAGGGGAATCGTCACCGCGAACTCGTTTCAGGGTCCATGGCGCCCCACCACCATCAAGCGTCTCGGTTGGCGTTGCTCCATGGATGCCGAACCAAGTTCGGCATGACGACACTTTTTAGGCGAGCTTCAATTCCACCATATTTGGCATTCTCCTGTGCTTTCGCCCGTCTCTGCGGCCGGGTCGATTGACATGATACAACGTAACGGCAAACACGACAAATGCTTTCACGCCAGTCCCTTGTCGGTTTTCCTCAGTCGGTCGTCAGACGCGCCAGCGCCCGCTCGCGGCCGATCAGCGGCAGCAGCGCGGCCATGTCCGGCCCATGATCGCGGCCGGTCAGCGCCTGGCGCAGCGGCAGGAACAGCGCGCGCCCCCTGCGCCCGGTCTCGTCCTTCAGCCGTGCGGTCAGCGTGTGCCAGGGATCGCCGGCCCAATCGATTTCGGCGGCGACGGCGCGCGCCCGGGCGAGATAATCGCGGTCCTCCGCGGCGGCGCTCCGCTCGATCGGTCCCTCGACGACGTGCCACCAGTCCGCCGCTTCGGCGACGACCGATAGGTTGGGCCGGATCGCCAGCCACGCCGCCGCGTCCATCCCCGCCGGGAGCCGATCGGCGACCTCGGCGAAATCGAGCTGGTGGACGATCCGGCTGTTGACCTGGGCCAGCTCGCTCTCGTCGAACCGCGCCGGCGCGCGCCCGAACCGCGCGAAATCGAACGTCTCGATCAGCGGCGCGGCATCGGTCAGCGGTTCGACCGGGTCGCTCGTCCCGATCCGCGCCAGCAATGCGCGCACCGCCGCCGGCTCGATCCCGCTCTCGCGAAACGTGTCGACGCCCACCGAGCCGAGCCGCTTCGACAATTTGCCCTCGCTGCCGACCAGCAGCGCCTCGTGCGCGAAGGCCGGTGCGTCGGCGCCCAGCGCCGCGAACATCTGCAGCTGCAGCGCGGTGTTCGACACGTGATCCTCGCCGCGCACCACATGGGTCACGCCCATCTCGGCATCGTCGATCGCCGAGGGCAGCATGTAGAGCCACGAGCCGTCAGCGCGGCGCACCACCGGGTCACTCATCGTCCTGGGATCGAAATGCTGCGGCCCCCGGATCAGGTCGGTCCATTCGATCATCGCGTCGTGATCGAGCTTGAACCGCCAGTGCGGCCGCACGCCTTCCGCTTCAAGCGCCGCACGATCGTCCGGGGTCAGCGCCAGCGCGGCGCGGTCATAGACCGGCGGCAACCCGCGCCCGAGCAGGATCTTGCGCTTGAGCTCGAGCTCCTGCGCGGTCTCATAGGCCGGATAGAGCCGCCCCGCCGCGACCAGCTCGGCGAATCGCGCCTCGTAGAGCGCGAACCGGGCGGATTGCCGCTCCTCGCCATCGGGCGTCATGCCCAGCCAGTCGAGATCGGCGCGGATCGCCTCGACGAACCGTTCCTCGCTGCGCTCGCTATCGGTATCGTCGATCCTGAGCACGAAGCGCCCGCCATTCTGCCGCGCCCACAACCAGTTGTGCAGCGCGGTGCGGATGTTGCCGACATGCAGCCGGCCGGTCGGCGAGGGGGCGAAACGGGTGACGACGCTCATGCCGGCTGCGCTTACGCTCGCGTCACGCCGCCGGCAATGCCCCCTTCCTGTCACCGTCTTGTCGCTTTAAGGGGACGCGAACCAGGCGGGGAGCGACGCACATGAAATTGATGGCCGGCAATTCGAACCTTCCGTTGGCGCGCGATATCGCCGCTTATCTCGAACTGCCGTTGACCAACGCCCTGGTCCGCCGCTTCGCCGACGAGGAAATCTTCGTCGAAATCCTCGAGAACGTCCGGGGCGAGGATGTCTTCATCCTGCAATCGACCGGCTTTCCCGCCAACGACAATCTGATGGAGCTGCTGGTCTGCATCGACGCGTTGAAGCGCGCCTCGGCCAAGCGGATCACCGCCGTCGTTCCCTATTTCGGCTATGCCCGGCAAGATCGTAAGCCCGGCCCCCGCACCCCGATCTCGGCCAAGCTGGTCGCCAACCTCGTCACCGTCGCGGGCGCCGATCGCGTGCTCTCGGTCGATCTCCATGCCGGGCAGATCCAGGGCTTCTTCGATATCCCGACCGACAATCTCTACGCCGCGCCGGTGATGTCGGCGGATATCAAGGCGCGGTTCGAAGGCCATAACCTGATGGTCGTCTCGCCCGATGTCGGCGGCGTGGTGCGTGCCCGCGCGCTCGCCAAGCGGCTGGACAACGCCCCGCTGGCGATCGTCGACAAGCGCCGCGAGCGCGCCGGCGAATCGGAAGTGATGAATATCATCGGCGAGGTAGAGGGCCGCTTCTGCATCCTGATCGACGATATCGTCGATTCGGCCGGCACGCTGTGCAACGCCGCCGCCGCGCTCAAGGAGGCCGGCGCCGAGGACGTGGTGGCTTATTGCACCCATGGCGTGCTGTCGGGCGGCGCGGTAGCGCGGGTCGAAGGCTCGCAGCTTTCCGAGCTGGTCATCACCGATTCGATCGGCAGCCACGAGATGATCAAGGACGCGCGCCGCATTCGCCACCTGACCATCGCCCCGCTGCTCGCCGAGGCGATCCGCCGGATTGCCGACGAATCGTCGGTCTCGAGCCTGTTCGATTAAAGCATAGAGCGCCGCTCTTCTGTTCGCCCTGAGCTTGTCGAAGGGCGAGGGAGCGAGAAGCTGCTTCGGTGCGCCCAGCGCCAACGATGTCAGCGAGGAAGCAATCAGGCTCCCGACGCTTCGCCGAACATCCACAGGGCTGGCATGGCGCTGGCCTCGCCCCTATAGGCTCGCGTCATGGAGCGGCTCGATGGCGGCACGGCGGTCCCGGCGCCTTTGCGCGGCGGCATCGTCGCGCTTGGTAATTTCGACGGATTTCATGCCGGCCACCAGGCGGTGGTCGGCCGCGCCGTCGCGCGGGCGCGGGCGGAGGGCCGCCCGGCGCTGGTCGCGACTTTCGATCCGCATCCGGTGCGCTTCTTCAAGCCGGACGTCCCGCCCTTCCGCCTCACCACGCTCGATCAGCGCCAGCGCCTGTTCGCAGGGGCCGGCGCCGATGCGATGCTCGTCTTTCATTTCGATGCCACGCTCGCGCGCCTGCCCGCCGAACAATTCGTCACCGAGCGGCTGCTCGGCCTGATCGGCGCCGCCGGCGTCGTCACTGGCGAGGATTTCACCTTCGGCAAGGGCCGCGGCGGCAATATCCAGGTGCTCGCCCAGCTCGGCGCAAAGCACGGCTTTTCGGTCGACACGGTCGGCGCGGTGGCGGATCACGGCCAGGCCGTTTCGTCGAGCCGCATTCGCGAGCTGCTGCAAGCCGGCGATCCGCGCGCGGCGGCTGAATTGCTGACGCGCCCTTTCGCGATCCAGGGCGTGGTCGAGCATGGCGACAAGCGCGGCCGCACGATCGGCTATCCCACCGCCAATCTGTCGCTCGGCACCTACCTGCGCCCGCGCTACGGCATCTATGCGGTGCGCGGGCGGCTGCCCGATGGCCGCGTGCTCGATGGCGCCGCCAGCCTCGGCATCCGCCCGACCTTCGATCCGCCCAAGGAATTGCTCGAACCCTATTTCTTCGATTTCGCCGGCGATCTCTACGGCCAGACGATCGAGGTCGAGCTGATCGATTTCCTGCGGCCGGAGGCGAAGTTCGATAGCCTCGAGGCGCTGACCGCGCAGATGGAGGCGGATTGCGAGCGGGCGCGGGCGATCCTCTCCAACCCGCCGTCACCCTGAACTTGTTCAGGGTCCATGGACCGGCATCCGCGTTGGCGGCGACGCTGTCGATGCGCCATGGATGCTGAAACAAGTTCAGCATGACGAAGCAGGAAACAGACGTTAAACGGCGCAACTCCATGAACGACACGATCGATACCAAGCGCGACTGGCGCGACACCGTCTTCCTGCCGAAGACCGACTTCCCGATGAAGGCCGGCCTCGCCGCCAAGGAACCGGGCATTCTCGATCGCTGGCAGCGGATCGGCGTCTATGACCGCCTGCGCGAACAACGCGCCGACCGCGAGCGCTGGCTGCTCCACGACGGCCCGCCCTACGCGAACGGCGACATCCACATGGGCCACGCGCTCAACAAGGTCCTCAAGGACATCATCGTCCGCTCGCAGAGCCTGATGGGCAAGAACGCGCCCTACGTCCCCGGCTGGGATTGCCACGGCCTGCCGATCGAGTGGAAGGTCGAGGAAGCCTATCGCGCCAAGAAGCAGAACAAGGACGAGGTGCCCGTCGCGCAGTTCCGCGCCGAATGCCGGGCGTATGCCGAGAAATGGGTCGACGTACAGCGCGCCCAGTTCGAGCGGCTCGGCGTGATGGGCGATTGGGACGATCCCTACCTCACGATGAAGTTCGACGCCGAGGCAGTGATCGTCGGCGAGTTGCTCAAGTTCGCCGAGAGCGGCCAGCTCTATCGCGGCGCCAAGCCGGTGATGTGGTCGCCGGTCGAAAAGACCGCGCTGGCCGAGGCCGAGGTCGAATATGACGATATCGTCTCGACGCAGATCGACGTCGCGTTCGAGATTGTGGAAGCGCCGAACGCGCCGGAGTTGGTCGGCGCGCACGCGGTGATCTGGACGACGACGCCGTGGACGATCCCGGTCAACCAGGCTTTGGCCTATGGGGAGGAGATCGAGTACGTTGTCGGCACGGCTTTCGCCGGTGAAGCTCAGTGGATCGGGTCGCCCAATCGGACAATCCCGAGTATCGAAGAACGCGGACGCGTTGTCATCGCTGAGCCTTTGATCGAAGAATTCGAGCATAGAACTGGATTGCATGTTGTTCGGTCGGTCGTGATCAAGGGCTCGCAACTCGCGGGCGCCATCGCACGTCACCCGATGCACCATCTCGGCGGGTTCTTCGCCAAACCCCGCCCTTTGCTCCCCGGCGATTTCGTCACCACCGATGCGGGCACCGGGCTGGTCCATCTCGCGCCCGATCATGGCGAGGACGATTTCCTGCTGTGCCGCCAATACGGCATCGATCCGGTGTTCGCGGTCGATGCGGCGGGCTTCTATCGTCCGGATTGGGCGTGGCTCGGCGGGCAGGGCAGCGTCATCAACAAGAAGTTCGTCGCTTCCGACGGCCCGATCTGTTCTGACCTGCGAGACGCCGGCGCGCTGCTCGCGGCGTCGGACGATTTCCAGCACAGCTATCCGCATTCGTGGCGCTCCAAGGCCAAGGTGATCTTCCGCTGCACCCCGCAATGGTTCATTCCAATGGACGGCAATATTCGCCCCTCCCCTTCAGGGGAGGGGATGGGGGTGGGGGATGCCTCGCAGAGCGGGGCGCCGGCCGGACTGCCCCACCCCAACCCCTCCCCTGAAGGGGAGGGGCTTTCGAACCAGCCCACCCTCCGCGATCTCGCCCTCGATTCGATCGAGCGCACCCGCTGGGTGCCCACGCGCTCGAAGAACCGCATCCGCGCGATGGTCGAAGGGCGGCCCGACTGGGTAATCTCGCGCCAGCGCGCCTGGGGCGTGCCGATCGCGCTCTACGTCAACCGCGCGACCGGCACGTATCTCAACGATCCGGCCGTCAACGCCCGCATCGTCGAGGCCTTCCGCGCCGGCGGTGCCGATGCCTGGTTCGAGGCGGACCATCAGGCGCTGCTCGGCCCCGACTACAATCTCGACGATTACGAGGTTGTCACCGACATCCTCGACGTGTGGTTCGATTCGGGTTCCACCCATGCCTTCGTCATTGAGGCGCGCTACGGCGAGGGCGTTCGCGCCGACCTCTATCTCGAAGGCTCGGATCAGCATCGCGGCTGGTTCCAGTCGTCGCTGCTCGAAAGCTGCGGCACCCGCGGCCGCGCGCCCTATGATGCCGTCCTCACCCACGGCTTCGCGCTCGACGGGCAGGGCCGCAAGATGTCGAAGAGCCTCGGCAACGTCGTCGATCCGCTCAAGATCATCCAGGAATCGGGCGCCGACATCCTGCGCATGTGGGTCTCCTCGACCGATTATTTCGAGGATGTGCGGATCGGCAAGGAAGTGCTGAGCACCGCGTCCGACGCCTATCGCAAGCTCAGGAACACCTTCCGTTACCTGCTCGGCGCGCTCGATGGCTTCGACGAGGCGGAGAAGCTCGACATCCACAAGATGCCCGAGCTGGAGCTCTACGTGCTCCACCTACTTGGGCGCCTCGACGTCGCGTTGCGCGATGCGGCGGAGAAGTTCGAGTTCAACCGCTATCTGCGCCTGCTCACCGATTTCGCGCAGGACGACCTCTCGGCCTTCTATTTCGATATCCGCAAGGATTCGCTTTATTGCGACGCCCCCGGCGACGTGAAGCGCCGCGCCGCGCGCACCGTGTTCGACCTGCTGTTCCACGCGTTGGTCCGCTACGCCGCGCCGATCCTGTGCTTCACCGCCGAGGAAGTGTGGCAATCGCGCTTCCCCAGCGAGGACGGCTCGGTCCATTTCCTCGAATGGCCCGATCTACCGGCGCTGCCCGGCGACGATGCGATCAGCACCAATTGGGAAGACGTGCGCCGCCTGCGCGAGGCTGTGACTGAGGCGATCGAGCCCTTGCGCCGCGAAAAGGTGATCCGTTCCAGCCTCGAGGCCGAGGTGACGGTGCCGCACCTGCCGCTCCCGGCCGGGGCATTGGCCGAGGTGTTCATCGTCGCGAAAGTCGCTAAAGGTGATGGCGTGAGCGTGACCCGCACCGATTATCACAAATGCGGCCGTTGCTGGCGGCTGCTCCCCGAGGTGACCGAAGACGGCGCCTTGTGCCACCGCTGCGCCGAGGTGGTGGCGTGACGCGCACGATCCGCCTCTGGGGCTTTGCCGCCGCGGCGCTGGTGTTCGTGCTCGATCAGGCGATCAAGCTCGTCGTCACCGGGCCGCTGCAGCTCGATTACAATGGCGCGGTGATGGAGATTCTACCGATCTTCAACCTGCGCTTCGTCGCCAATATCGGCGTATCGCTGGGACTGTTGCAGGCGAACAGCGATACCAGTCGCTGGCTGCTCGTCGCGCTGACCGCCGCGATCGCGATCGGCGTCACCATATGGATGCTGCGCGAGAAGGTGCGTGCCGACGTGATCGCGCTCGGCATGGTGCTGGGCGGCGCGCTGGGCAACATCCTCGATCGCGTGCGGCTTGGCTATGTCGTCGATTATGCCGATTTGCATTTCGGCGCGTGGAAGCCCTTTTTGGTCTTTAATCTCGGCGATGCGGCGATTACGATCGGCGTCCTGATCCTTTTGGGGCGCGCGCTGGTGGCGCGCGACAAGCCGAAGGCGCCGCGAGCTTCTGTGGAGAATAGCAATGCGTAAGATGGTGCCGATTGCCTGCGGGCTGGGCCTGGCCGTGGCGCTCGCCGGATGTGCGGGCAGCAAGGGCATCGGTGGTGGTCCCAACGAATTCGAGGTCGCGCGCGAAGCGCCGCTCGTCATTCCGCCCAATTTCTCATTGCGTCCGCCGCAACCGGGCGCTGCCCGACCGCAGGATACCGATCCCAGCGCGGCCGCGCTCGCCGCGATGTTTGGCGGCCCGGCGCCGCGCAGCACGGCGGAGACGGCCGCGCTCAACGCTGCCGGTCAGGATGCCGCCGATCCCGGCATCCGCTCGGCGGTTGGCGATCCCGGCACCAATGTCGTCAATATGGGCTCGACCACGCGCGACATCGAGGCGGCGCCCGCTGGCGATGGCCAGGAAGCAAGCACCTCGACGCAATAACCTGCGTCGGACGGAATCAAAAAGGGGGAGCGGCGTGCCGCTCCCCTTTTCATTTCGGTTGTCGATGAACGCTCAGAAGCTCACGCCGACATAGGCCAGCACGGTCGATCCGCGCGCCAGCTTTTCATCGAACCGGCCGCCGAGCGCCGATACTTTGGCGTGGCTGATGTCGGTGTCCATATAGGTCACGCCGACCTTGAACGGGCCACCGACTGCTTCCGCGGTGAGCGAGTAATCGAGGTAATTGTCGTCATTGGCGTCGAGATTGACGTAGCCCAGCGACCCGGCGGTGTAGCCGACATGGCCCGTCACCGTCACCGGCGTGCCCGGGATGCCGACGCCAGCCTGGCCGTAGACATAGGTGCTGTCGTCCTTGTTGATCAGGCCCTTCTGCCCGCTCCAGGCATAGTTGACGCCGACCTTGGCCGAGACCGGCCCGATGCCGTAGCTGATCGAGGCATAGGGCTCAAAGAAGTCGGTGTTCACGCCCTTGTCGCCGTCGGGATAGTAATAATAGAGCAGGCCCATGTCGAAGCCGAACCCGTTGTCCAGCGTCTTCGTGTAGCCGCCGTAGAGATCGACCTCGGCGCCGCCGTAACCGGGCAGCGAAACCTTGTCGTCGATCGTCGAGACCCAGGTGCCGACGTAGAGGCCGCTCGAATGGTTGATGTTCACCGTGCCCTGGATCGCGCCATCGCCGTCGGTCTGCGAGATGCCGCGGAAACGATAGTCCGAGGTCAGCGTCACGCCGCCGGTAACGGTGAACGGCTTGGGTGGTGCGGTGTCCTGCGCGAACGCGGGCGCAGCGGTGGCGGCGAGCAGCAGCGCGCCGAGCGAGATCGTGGAGATGCGCATCTTGTCCCTTTCGAAAGGTGCTTTGCGACGTCCCCGCCTGCCGTCACCCTGGTTGCAGCGCATCGTTTTTCACGGCCAGCGCCGTTGTGCACACATCCCCGGGTAACGACACAATAGTGCCGATTTCTGTTGCGGCGCACAACAGCCTTTCATCGCATAACTGTCACATTCGCCCCTCTGTTGCGCATTCGCAACAGTGCGGGTCAGGTGGACGGCGGCGTTGGAAACGAGCGAACGTGCAGGTCGCGTTGCGGGAAGGGGATCTCGATCTCGTGCTCCTTGAACAGGCGCCACAGCCGTTTGAGCACGTCGGAACGAACGTTGGTGACGCCGTCCTCGGGGTCGGTGATCCACAGCCGGATCTCGTGATCGACCGAGCTATCGCCGAACGCGATCAGCTGCACGACGGGCTTGGGGCTCTTGAGCGCACGCGGCGATTCGCTGGCGGCGCGCAGCATCAGTTCCTGCGCGAGGTCGAGATCGGCGCTGTAGGCGACGCCCACCGGGATGTGGACGCGCACCTTGCGGTCCGAATAGGACCAGTTCTCCACCTCCTGGGTCATCAGGTTTTCGTTCGGGATCAAATGCTCCTTGCCGTCGCGGGTGACGACCGAGACGGCGCGCACGCCGATCTTGTTGACCCAGCCGAAGCTCTCGCCGACGACGATCACGTCGCCCGGCTTGATCGATCGGTCCATCAACAGGATGATGCCGGCGATCAGGTTGCCGACGGTTTTCTGCAAGCCGAAGCCCACCGCGAGGCCTAGCGCGCCCGAAAACACAGCGAAGGTGGTGAGGTCGATCTGCAGCAGGTCGATGCCGACGAAGAAGGCGACGATGATCACCGCAATCCCGGCGAGCTTCTGGATCAGCAGCTTCTGCGTCGGATCGAAGCTCTGGGTCTTGGTGATCGAATGTTCGATCACGCGGTTGGCGACGCGCACCATCGCCACCAGCGCGATGCCGCCGATCGCGATCATGATCGCCGACAACAGCGAGACTCGGCGGCTGCCGGCGGTGAAGCCGATCGAATCGAGCACGGCGAGCAGGTTGAAGTTGCTGGTCGCGTGGCGGATCGTGCTCGACAGCACCAGCACGAACAGCGCCGCGGCGACCAGCCATGTCGCCCAGCGCGGCAGCTGCAATCCGCGCAGGATCGCGCGCGCGCACAAGGCCACGGCGGCGCCCATCGCCAGCCCGATGGCGATCGCGGCGGGCGTGCTCCACACCCAGGCGTTGGCGAGCAACGCCAACAGCAGCGCGATCGTGGCATAATGAGTGACGGCGCCGAGCTGGTCGCCCAGCCCCTCGCGATGTTCCCCGACGAACCGCCGCCACAGCCCGGTCAGCCGCGGGCCGAGCGTGCGCCCGGCAAACCAGCCGCACAGCAGCGCCAGCGCGATCAGGCCGATCGCGATTCCCGCCTGGATCAACGCGTCGGTGGACGGCATGGCGATGCCGTTTTCCGCCATCCAGTGCGTGATCGGATTCATCCGCGTCGATCCCGGAACAGGGAGAAGGCGCGATCGAGGTCGGCAATCAGGTCGTCCGGCTCTTCGAGGCCGATGTGCAGCCGCACCAGCGGCCCGCCGAAGTCGGTCTCAGCCACGCTGCGCACCGGATCGCAGGGGATCGCGAGGCTTTCATAGCCGCCCCAGCTGAAGCCGATGCCGAACAGGTCCAGCGCGTCGATGAACGCGGCGCGCGATGCTTCGTCGCCGTCGGCGAGCGCGAAGGCGAACAACCCTGTGGACCCGGCAAAATCGCGCACGAACAGGTCATGGCCGGGGCATGACGGCAACGCCGGATGCAGCACGCGGGCGACCTCCGGCCGGTCCGCGAGCCAGTGCGCGATGGCCAGCGCGCTCCGCTCGTGCTGCGCCAGCCGCACCGCCATGGTACGGATGCCGCGCGCGCCGAGCCAGGCGTCGTCGGGGCTCGCCGTCTGGCCGAGTTGATAGGTCGTCGCGCGCAGCCGCGGAAACCATTCGGCATTGGCCGTCACTGATCCCAGCATCGCGTCCGAATGGCCGACGACATATTTGGTCGCGGCCAGGATCGTCAGGTCGATGCCCTTTTCGATCGCCGGGAAATAGAGCGGCGTCGCCCAGGTATTGTCGAGCAGCGTCACCAGCCCGCGCGCCCTGGCCGCGGCGACGATCGCCGGCACGTCCTGCACCTCGAAGGTCAGGCTGCCGGGGCTCTCCAGGAAGATCGCGCGCGTCTTGTCGCCGATCAGGTCGGCGATGCCCGCGCCGATCATCGGGTCATAAAGCCGCGTGGAAATCCCGAACCGCTTGAGCAGGCCGTTGGCAAGCGCGCGCGTCGGCTCATAGGCGCTGTCGACCAGCAGCAGTTCGTCGCCCGGGCCGAGCACCGAGAGCAACGCGGTCGAGATCGCCGCGACGCCTGATCCGTACAGCAAGGTGCCCGCCGCGCCGGGCTCGAGTTCGGTCAGCGCGTGGGCCAGCGACCATTGCGTCGGCGTGCCGCGGCGGCCGTAATAGAGTTTGTGGGTGGTATCGCCGCGGCCCGTCTCGCGCATCTCCGCGATCGAATCGTAGAGCACGGTCGAGGCGCGCCACACCGGCGGGTTGACGATCCCCTGAGTCCATTCGCGGCGGCGCCCGGCGGTCACGACGCGGGTTGCCGGCTTGATGTCGTCGCGCTTGCTCATGCCGGCCCCGTTGCCTTGGGCGCCGATGGTGTCGCGCCCCATTCGGCCCAGGAGCCGTCGTAGAGTGCCGCCTCGTGCCCGAGCAGATGCGCGCCGAACACCAGCGCGGCCGCGGTGATACCCGATCCGCAAGTCGCGATCAGCGGCTTGTCGAGGTCGATCCCCTGGTCGGTGAAGGCGCGGGCCAGCGCCTCGCCCTGCTTCCAAGTCCCGTCCGCGTTGAACAGCGTCGCATAATGCACGTTGCGCGAACCCGGGATGTGGCCGGCCTCGGTATTCGGCCGGCTCTCGGGCTCGGTGCCGGCGAACCGCGCGGGTGAGCGCGCATCGGCAACCTGCTCGCGGCCGTGATCGAGATTGGCCGTCATCGCTGCGAGGTCGCGGACCCGGCCGCGGTCGCTCACCGGGGCGAAATTGCCCGGCTCGGGCAGATCGAAACCATAGCCGATCGGCCGCTTCTCCGCGCGCCACTTGGCGAAACCGCCGTCGAGCACCGCGACGTCGCGTACTCCGAACAGCCGCAGCAGCCACCAGCCCCGCGCCGCGCTGTGCAGTGGCGAATCGTCATAGACGACGACGCGGCTGCCGCTGTCGATCCCCAGCCGGCTGACGCGCCCGGCGGCGTCGGCGTCGGACGGCACCATCGAGGGCAGGCTGCTCGCGGCATCGGCGAAGCCGGCCAGGTCCATGAACGCCGCGCCGGCGATATGATCCGCGGCATATTCGGCGCGCGCGTCGCGCTGGTGCTCGGGCAGATAATAGCTGGCGTCGATCACCCGGAGATCGGGATCGCCGAGATGTGCGGCCAGCCAATCGGTAGAAACGAGAGAATCCATATCGCGCAGACCCTAGACGCGCGTGTCTGCCTCGTCGAGCCGATCGAGGAAGGCATGCGCGGCGGCGCGGATCGCGCGCTTGTCCGCTGCCGCCATCTTCGCCCAGGTGCGATACGGCATCGCCAGCCGCGGGTTGTCGCCCAGTCGGGCTTCGTTGCGCGCGAGGAAGTCCCAATAGAGCGCGTTGAACGGGCAGGCATCCTCGCCGGTGCGCTGTTTGACGTCGTAACGGCAGCGCCGGCAATAATCGGACATGCGGTTGATATACGCGCCCGACGCGGCATAAGGTTTCGAGCCGAGCAGCCCGCCGTCGCCGAACTGGCTCATTCCCAGCGTGTTGGGCAGTTCGACCCACTCATAGGCATCGGCATAGACTTCCAGATACCATTGGTGGACCTGCGCCGGATCGGCGCCGATCAGCAGCGCGAAATTGCCGGTGATCATCAGTCGCTGGATATGATGCGCATAGGCGAGGTCGAGCGTTTGCCCGATCGCCTGCGACAGGCAGTTCATGTCAGTCTCGCCGCTCCAATAGAAGCCGGGCAGCGCGCGTTTGGCGCCGAGGAAGTTGCGGCGGACGTAATCCGGGCCTTCGCGCCAATAGATGCCGCGAACATATTCGCGCCAGCCGATGATCTGACGGATGAACCCTTCCGCCGCGTTCAGCGGGACGTCGCCATCGCGCCACCGCGCCTCGACCTTGCGGCACAGATCGAGCGGGTCGAGCAGGCCGGCATTGAGATAGGGTGAGAGGGTCGAATGCCACAGATACGGTTCGTCACTCAGCATCGCGTCCTGATAATCGCCGAAACGGGGCAGGGCGTCGTTCAGGAAGTGGCGCTGCTGCCGCATCGCTTCTTCGTGCGTCACCGCAAACGTGAACGTGTCGAGCGTGCCTGGATGGTCGGCGAAACGGTCGGCGACGAGCGCGATCACGGCCCGGGTCGTCGCGTCGGGACGAAATGCGATCGGACGCGGCATCAACAGGTCGCGTTCGGCGGGCTTGCGGTTTTCGCTATCGTAATTCCATATGCCGCCCGCAGGTTCGTCGCCGTTCATCAGCAGCCCGGTTTCGCGCCGCATCTCGCGATAGAAATATTCCATGCGTAATTGCTTACGACCCTCGCACCAGGCCTCGAACGCCGCATGGCTGGCGATGAAGCGTGTGTCCGCGCGGATCTCGACCGGCAGACCGAACAGGGTTTCCCAATTCTCCAGCATTGCCGCAACGCGCCATTCGCCCGCCTCGGTGACGATGATCCGCTCGGGAGCGTGCCGCTCGATCGCGCGGGCGATTTCGCCGGTGAAGCTGCCCGCATTGTCGGGATCGTCCAGCGGTACGTAATCGACTGTCCAGCCGAGGCCGCGAAGTCTCTCGGCATGGTGGCGCATCGCCGCCAGGATGAAGGCGATCTTCTTCTTGTGGTGGCGGACGTAAGTCGTCTCGTCGGCGACCTCCATCATCAGCACGACCGCGGAGGCTGCATCGACTCCATCGAGAGACGTGATCGCCGGGGTGAGTTGGTCGCCCAGGATCGGGATCAGGATCGTCATCGCCGCCGTTTCATTTCGCCGTCCCACCTCCTACATCCGCGCCATGACACCCAAGCATCTCGGCCAGGCCAGCCTGCTCCCCGCCAGTCCGGAAGAGGCGGAGCTCGATTATGTTCCCAATCCGCGCGCGGGCGAACTCTATCTCGTGCGCTTCGCGGCGCCCGAATTCACCTCGCTCTGCCCGGTCACCGGACAGCCCGATTTCGCGCATCTGGTGATCGACTATGCCCCGGCCGAGACGATCGTCGAATCGAAATCGTTGAAGCTGTTCCTCGGCTCGTTCCGCAATCATGCGGCGTTTCACGAGGATTGCACGGTCGGCATCGGCCAGCGGCTCACCGAAGAGATGAAGCCGCGCTGGCTCAGGATCGGCGGCTATTGGTATCCGCGCGGCGGCATCCCGATCGACGTGTTCTGGCAATCGGGGGTGCCGCCCGAGGGGCTGTGGCTCCCGGATCAGGGAGTTCCCGGATATCGCGGCCGCGGTTGACCCGGTAGCACGCCCGCCTTGACGCACGTTAGCGAGATTCGTCTTGCTGCACCGCAGCATTTGTGAAACCTTCGTATCATTGACGTGTTTCGATGCAAGGAGTTGAGTCGGGGTTCGCCTCTTGTTGCGTTAGCGAAAGGGTTATGATGGCGATCGTGCAGGATGATCTTCCCAGGACGCGGCATATCGCGCTGATCGGCAATTTCC
This sequence comes from Hephaestia mangrovi, assembly GCF_019880555.1. Taxonomy (GTDB): domain Bacteria; phylum Pseudomonadota; class Alphaproteobacteria; order Sphingomonadales; family Sphingomonadaceae; genus Sphingomonas; species Sphingomonas mangrovi. The sequence continues at coordinate 158,343 of NZ_JAINVU010000004.1, forward strand.
TGCCTCGCAAATGCGGTATCGCCACCTACACGACCGATACCTACAACGCGCTCAAGGCACGGTTCCCCGATCTTCGGGTAGACGTCTATGCGATGGATGATCGTCCCGGCGCCTATGATTATCCCGCCGAGGTCACTCGCGCGATCGCGCAGAATGAGCGCGGCGCCTATCTCGATGCCGCGCGCGCGATCGAGGCGAGCGGTGCGCAGGCAGTCTGGCTGCAGCACGAATACGGCATTTATGGCGGCCCCGCCGGCGAATTGATCCTGGCGTTGCTCGATCGCGTCTCGGCGCCGTTGATCGTCACCCTGCACACCGTTCTCGAACAGCCCAATCCCGATGAGCGCCGCGTGCTCGAGGCGCTGCTGAAGCGCGCCGCGCGCGTCGTTGTGATGGCGGAGAAGGGGCGCGAAATCCTCGCGCGCGTCTATCAGGCCGATCCGCGCAAGGTGGTGATGATCCCGCACGGCGTGCCCGATCGCGCGCTGGCAGAGCCTGACGCGATCAAACCGCGCTTCGGCTGGCAGGGCCACAAGGTGGTCCTCACCTTCGGCCTGCTCGCGCCCGGCAAGGGGATCGAGACGCTGATCGAGGCGCTGCCCGCGATCGTCGCGGCCGAACCGTCGACACTCTATGTGCTGGTCGGCGCGACGCATCCCAATCTCGTCGCGCATGAGGGCGAGGCGTATCGCGATCGCCTGAAGGCGCTGGCCGCCGAGCTTGGCGTCGCCGGCAACATCGCCTTCGTCGATCGCTTCGTTGAGCAGGAGGAATTGCTCGATTACCTCCAGGCCGCCGACGTCTATGTAACACCCTATACTAACCCGGCGCAGATCACCTCGGGCACGCTGTCCTATGCAGTCGGCGTCGGCCAGGCGGTTGTGTCGACGCCCTATGTCCATGCGACCGAGATACTGGCCGACGATCACGGCCGGCTGGTGCCGTTCGGCGACAGCACGGCGATGGCGCACGAGATCGGTGCGCTGCTCGCGGATGCTGCCGCGCGGCGTGCGCTGTCCGAACGCGCCTATGCCCGCGGCCGGACGATGATCTGGCCGCGTCTCGCCGAAGCCGCGATGCGCGAGGTAGATGCCGCCGTCGCGTCCGCCCCGCGCCGCATCGCCCGCGCGGTGCCGGCCCCGCTCAAGCCGCTCACCCCCGATCTCACCGCGATCGAGCGGATGAGCGACGCGACCGGTATCCTTCAGCATGCGATCTATTCGGTGCCCGATCGCCGTCATGGCTATTGCATCGACGACAATGCCCGCGCGCTGATGCTGGTCACCCAGATGGCCGATCTTGTCGAAGAACTGCGGGATACCTGGACGACGATCTACGCCTCGTTCGTCCAGCATGCCTGGAATCCGGACACCCGCCGTTTCCGCAATTTCATGAATTACGACCGCAGTTGGTGCGAGGACGCAGGATCGGAGGATTCGAACGGGCGCACGCTGTGGGCGCTCGGCGTCGTCGCGCGCGATGCCGGGATCGTCAAGCATCGCGATTGGGCCGGCTCGATGTTCGATATGACGGCCGGGCTTGCCTTCGATCTCGGCAGCCCGCGTGCGCAGGCGTTCGCGATGCTCGGCGCTTCGGCGATGCTCGACACGCATCCGGATCATGCCGTGGCACGCCGCATCCTCACCACCTTCGGCGAGGAGCTGATGGCGTTGCTTGCCGAGGCGCGGCGGCCCGAATGGTCGTGGTTCGAGATCGTTCTTGCGTACGACAACGCGCGCTTGCCCGAAGCGCTGATCCGCGCCGGCGAGGCGCTGGGCCGTGATGACATGATGGCGCGCGGGCTCGAAACGCTCGACTGGATCGTCGCGCAGCAGACTTCGCCCGAGGGCCGCTTCCGCGCCGTCGGCACCGAAAGTTTCGGCCGCGCGTACGCCGAGCCGGCCGCGTTCGATCAGCAGCCGCTCGAGGCGCAGGCGACGATCGATGCCTGCGCGGCCGCCTTCGCCGTCACGCGCGATCGCCGTTGGGTCGCCGAGGCCGAGCGCGCATACCGTTGGTTCCTCGGGGTCAACGATCTCGATCTGCCGCTCGCCTCGCCGCAGGACGGCGGCTGCTTCGACGGGCTGATGCCGCACGGTGTCAATCGCAACCAGGGCGCAGAGTCGATCCTCGCGCTGCAACTCGCCTCATGCGCGATTTCGGCTCTTTCAAAGCAGGGCGGAACCGTGGCAGGACGGCCCGAGCGCGCCGTGGCCTGACTCGCGGCGCGCTGTTTGTTTGCGCAATACCGGGCGGGGCATGGCCGAGATTTTCTATCATTCGTTGCGGTTGCACGCCGATCCGTCGCGCGTCGTGGTGCGGCCTTTCCAGATTGGCTGGCAATCGAATGGCTCGGCGCCGAGTCGGGCCGAGCGGCTGGTCCATGAAGTGCTCGAGATGCCGGCAGGCGAGGCGCGCCAGCAGCTCGATCGCGTGCTCAAGGATTTCGAGGCGCGCCATTGGCAGACGCGGCGCGTGTTCATGACCCGCTATGACGAGATCGAGGCCGAGCTGAAGCTCGATGGCGCCGAGATCGGTGACGAGCGGCGCCAGTTGATCGGCGCCTATTTCTGCCACGAATATTCCTATGCCGCCGCGGCGCTGATGAACCCCAGCGCGGTGCCGCATTTCGATCAATCGGGCATGCCGCCGGGATCGATGCGCGTCATCATGTCGATGCGCGCGGTGGGGGAGGGGCACATCTCCTCGGTCGCCTTCCGCGAAGGCATCATCACCGACAAGGGCGAGCTGAAGCTCGCACCCGAGCCGCCGTTCGCCACCGCGACCGATGTGTTCGGCAAGCAGGAAATGCACATTCCCGAAGGCCCGGTGACGGTCCACCGCCATCGCGATTCGACGCTGTCGGGCACGGTGATCTTCCCGATCACCAAGGCGCAGTCGAACGGGCTCGAGGATCTGCGCCTCGTCCGCTTCGATCACGATGACAACACGTATGAATGGCTCGGCACCTATACCGCCTATAACGGCTCGCAGATCCAGTCCGAGCTGATGCGGACGCGTGATTTCCGCGCGTTCGAGCTGGTGCCGATGTCCGGTTCGGCGGCGCGCAACAAGGGCATGGCGCTGTTCCCGCGCAAGATCGGCGGGAGATACATGATGATCGGCCGGCAGGATGGCGAGAACCTGTTCCTGCTCGATTCGGACGATGTCACGCATTGGGAGGAGGGGCGCAAGCTGCTCACGCCCGAATATCCGTGGGAATTCGTCCAGATCGGCAATTGCGGGCCACCGATCGAGCTCGACGAGGGCTGGCTGCTGCTCACCCATGGGGTCGGCGCGATGCGCAAATATTCGATCGGCGCGGTGCTGCTCGACAAGGACGATCCGGCCAAGGTGCTCGGTCGCACCCGCGAACCGATCATCGCTGCCGCCGACGAAGACCGCGAGGGCTATGTCCCCAACGTCGTCTATTCCTGCGGCGCGCTGCGCCACGAGGACACGCTGTTCATCCCCTATGGCGTGGCGGATTCCTCGGTCGCTTTCGCGTTTGCGCCAATCAGCGCGATCCTCTCGGCGATGTAACCGCTCCTTATCGGCTACACTCCCGCCGTTCGCCCTGAGCGTGTCGAAAGGCGCCTGCCGCAAGAGAGCCGGGCGTGAAAACGCCCTTCGTGCTTAGTCTCGCACCAGGCCTCGCGTCCGGCGATAGAGCCACGCGAGCAGCGCGATGAACACGATCGTCCCGCCGATCAGCGCATAGGTTGCGAAGCCGTCGCCGACCAGCGCCAGCGGCGCATCGCTCCCCGATGTCGCGACGATCCCGGCGAACACCACGCCCCATAGCGATTCGCCGACGATCAGCCCGGTCGCGGTCAGCACGCCCATGCGCCGCGCGAACTCGGGGTTCGACGTGCGATCGGCCCAGCGATCGTAGAACAGCCCGACCACCGAGCCGACCACGGTCGGCAGGATCAGGCTCATCGGCAGATAGACCCCCATGCCGACGCCGAGCGGCGGCAGCCGCAGCAGCTTCAGCTTGCCCAGCACCTCGTCGAGCACGATCAGCCCGATTCCGGTCAGCGCGCCATAGCCGATCATCGCGGCGTTGAGGCTCCCGCCCAGCACGCCCTTGGCCAGCGCCGAGATCAGCGCGGCCTGCGGCGCCGGCAATGCGTTCGGCCCGGCATTGGCCGCGCCTGCGAACCCGAACGCGGTGTTGAGCAGGTTCAGCACCACCGGGATCACCAGCGCCCCGAACACCACGCCGATCACCAGCGCCACCTGCTGTTTCCACGGCGTCGCGCCGACCAGCTCGCCGGTCTTCAGATCCTGCAGATTGTCGTTGGAAATCGTCGCCACGCCGAACACCACGCCCGTCACGATCAACGCATAGGCGACCAGCGCCGCAGTGGTGTCGGGCGGGCTGTGACGCCCGAAGATGCCGACCAGCATCAGTGCCGCGCCGACCACCGACAGGATGCCGATCCCCGAAACGGGCGAGTTCGACGCGCCGATCAGCCCGGCCATATAGCCGCACACCGCCGCGATCAGCAGCCCGATGACGAGTACGAACACCAGCGCGCCGGCGATCACCAACACCGCCGATCCCGCGATCGGCCCGCCGGCGATCACGCTCCACAACAGCCAGGCGATCGGCGCCAGCATCGCGATCGATCCGGCGCCGACGATCCAGATCGGCAGATCGCGCTCGGTCAGCGCCAGCGTCTCGCCGCCGCGCCGCGCCGCGCTTGCCGCCATCGCCGATCGGATGCCGCCGATCACCGGCCCGGCGATCTTGACCAGCGTCCAGATCGCCGCGACGCCGATTACGCCCGCGCCGAAGAAGCGCACGTCCTGCGAAAAAATGGCATTGGCCCAATCGCCCGCGCTCGATCCCGGCATCGGGTGGTGCGCGGTCAGGATCGGCAGCAGCACCCACCAGCCGATCACCATGCCCAGCCCCATCGCGGCCCCGACCGAGATGCCGACCAGATGACCCACCCCGATCAGCGCCATCGACAGGCTGCCCGAAATCCCGGTCGCGCCCGCGCCGGCCTTGAAATAGGTCGCCGCCTCGCTGACCACCAGCCGCGTCTGCGTCAGGATCGCGAAGGCCGCCGAGGCGATGCTGTTGACGACCAGCACCGCCAGCCCCTTGGCACTTTCCTCCGCGCCCTCGCGGCTGCCCGATCCGACCCGCAGCACCTCCGCCGCCGCGCGGCCCTCGGGATAGGGCAGGTCGGTATCGACTACCAGCGCGCGCCTGAGCGGCACCGAGAACAGCACGCCCAAGATGCCGCCCGTCCCGGTGATCAGCGCGGTCGTCCAATAGGGAAAGCCCTGCCACCAGCCGATCATGATCAGGCCGGGCAGCACGAAGATGATCGCCGCCAGCGTTCCCGCCGCGCTCGCCACGGTCTGGACGATGTTGTTCTCGAGGATCGTCGAATCCTTGAACCCGCGCAGGATTGCCATCGAGATGACAGCGGCGGGAATCGAGGTCGCGAAGGTCAGCCCGACCTTGAGCCCCAGATAGACGTTCGCCGCGGTGAACAGCAGGGTAATCAGCCCGCCGAGGATGATCCCGCGCAAGGTCAACTCGGCGAGCGGCCTCGCGGTGCGGTCGTCGGTCATCGGCGGCATATCCCCTTGAAAGTCGTGTTGCCGCCATCGTGGCACAGATACGGCGCCGGGTGACAGGGATTTTGTGCCTCGCCGTCATTGCGAGGGTGCCGCGACGACACGACCCCAGGGCGCCGCGCGCTTCACTGCATTGCGTCGTTCCGCTCGTTACCGCGGCCGCGCCTCGGGATAGGTGCCGAGCAGCCGCACCCATTTGCTGTGATAGGCAAGCTCGTCCAGCGCGCGATCGACCGCCGGGTCGCCGGGCTTGCCGGCGATATCGGCGTAGAATTCGGTCGCCGCGAAGCTGCCGCCGCGCTGGTAGCTTTCCAGCTTGGTCATGTTGACGCCGTTGGTCGCGAAGCCGCCCATCGCCTTGTACAGCGCGGCGGGAATGTTCTTCACCTCGAAGATCAGGGTAGTGACGAACGGCCCGTCCCCGGTCAGTGCCTCGGCTTCGCGCGCCAGCACCACGAAGCGCGTGGTGTTGTGCTCGGCATCGGCGATATCCTCGGCGAGCCGCGTCAGCCCGTAGATCTCGGCCGCGCCCGGTGGCGCCAGTGCCGCCGTGCGCGGATCGGCGAGTTCGGCGACCCGTGCCGCGGCGCCGGCGGTATCGGGATAGGCGATCGGCTCGATCCCCTTGGCCTTGAGCCAATGCCGGCACTGGCCCAGCGCCTGCGGATGGCTCATCGCCTCGCGCACCTCGCCAACGCTGCCCAGCCCCATCAGCGCGTAGCGGATCGGCAGAAAATATTCGCCGGTGATGACCAGCCCCGATTCGGGCAGCAGGAAGTGGATATCGGCGACGCGGCCGTGCAGCGAATTCTCGATCGGGATGATCGCGCGCGCGGCGGTGCCGTCCTGCACCGCCTCGATCGCGTCGGCGAAGGCGAAGCACGGCAGCGGCAGGCAGCCGGGCAGCGCCTCGTTCGCCGCGATATGCGAATTGGCCCCCGGTGCGCCCTGGAACGCGACGGCGCGCTCGGGATGCGCGGCGGCTTCGGCGGACATGGCGGCGACGATCGGGCGCGCCGGTGCGGGATAATTTTCCATTGCGCTGGCGCGCGTAGCGGCGGTTGGCGGCGTCGGCAAGCGCGGCTTGCGATGGCGCCACGGCGATTCTAAAGAAAGGGCCCTTCCCATGGGCGGCCGGCTTCGGGGGCCCGTTCTTCAAGGACGCGACGACGACATGGATAATAGAACAAATACGATTGCGGGGTGGATTCTGGCGGGCTTTGCTTCGGCGCTGGGCTTGTCGATCGTCGGCGGCATGTGGCTGCATTCCGAAGCGCCGGAAAAACCAGGCTATCCGATCCAAGGGGTCGAGGAATCATCCGGCGATGCCGGGGCGGCGGTCGAGCCGATCGCCAATCGCCTCGCCAAGGCCGATCCGGCCAAGGGCGCGGAGGTGTTCAAGAAGTGCCAGACCTGCCACACGATCAACCAGGGCGGCGCCAATGGCCAGGGGCCGAACCTCTACGCCACGGTCGGCGAACCGATCGCGAAGGGCAAGAACGGCTTCGCTTTCTCCGATGCGCTGAAGGGCGTCGGCGGCACCTGGACTTTCGAGGCGCTCGACAAGTGGCTGACGAGCCCGCGCAAGTTCGCCAACGGCACCAAGATGACCTTCGCCGGCCTGTCCGATCCGCAGGATCGCGCCAATGTAATCGCCTATCTTAACTCGCAAGGCTCGAACCTGCCGCTGCCCAAGCCCGAGGCCGCGCCCGCCGCTGCTGACAACGGCGCTGCCGCCGCCAACGGTGCGGCGCCGGCCAGCGAGGCCGCGGCGGAGGACAATGTCACCTCGTCGACCAACGTCACCAATCAGGCGACGCCTGCGCCCGGCGCGCCCTCGGTCGACAAGCAGGCTGCCGTCGAGGCGAGCAAGGCCGGCAAATAAGGCTATCCGTCCCCCGGACTTGTTCGGGGGCCGGGTGCCGCGAGCCAACCGCCGCTTGTTGTCCTGCGCCGGTCGCGCGCGGCCGAGCGTCAGCCCTGTTTGCGCTCCATCGGCGCCTGTTCCTCGAATTCGTGGCGGGCGTGTTCGTTGGCGGTCTCGATCGCCTGCTCGGCCTCGCGGCGGCGGCGATAGAAGTCCTTGACGACGTTCCACCCTTCCTCGGCCGTCTCGACGATGGTGAAGATGTCGAGATCGCGCGGGCTGATGACGCCTTCCTCGCACAGCGCCTCGAAATTGACCACGCGGCTCCAGAAATCCCGGCCGTAGAGCAGCACTGGAATCGGATCGATCTTGCCGGTCTGGATCAGCGTCAACAGCTCGAACAGTTCGTCGAACGTGCCGAACCCGCCGGGGAAAGCGGCGAGCGCGCGGGCGTGCAGCAGGAAGTGCATCTTGCGCAGCGCAAAATAGTGGAACTGCATGCTCAGCGACGGCGTCACATACGGGTTGGGCGCTTGTTCGTGCGGCAACACGATGTTGAGCCCTACCGATTCGGCGCCGACGTCGGCGGCGCCGCGATTGGCCGCTTCCATGATCGACGGCCCGCCGCCCGAGCAGACCACGAACTGCCGCTTGCCGTTCTCGTCGGTCGGCAGCTGGCTCACGGTCCGGGCAAGCTCGCGCGCGACTTCATAATATTTCGACTTGGCGACCAGCCGCTCGGCGACCTTCTTCGCCTCCTCGCCTTCGGCGGCCTTCAACAGCGCTTCGGCCTTGTCGGGCGATGGGATGCGCGCCGAGCCGTAGAACACGAAGGTCGAGCCGATATTCGCCTCGTCGAGCAGCAGCTGCGGCTTGAGCAGCTCGAGCTGGAAGCGCACCGGGCGCAGATCTTCGCGCAGCAGGAAATCCATGTCCTGGAAGGCCAGGCGATAGGCGGGATTTTCGGTCTGCGGGGTGGAGACGCCGGCCTTGACGGTCTCGGCTTCCTGCTTGGCCCCGCGGAACACGCGGGACGGAACATGTGTATCGCTCATTGAAGCGGTCTTTAGGGTCAGGGCCGGTTACTGGCAATGGTCGTGATCGCCCGGAGAGGCCCGTCGACGAGGCGTCAGCGGCAGAAATCGGCGTGGTCGTCCTCGAGGTGGAAGTGGTTGCGATGTGCATAATTGTAATCGGGGCTCAGCACCGTGCCAAAGCGCTTGCACGCCGAGGTGTGGATCATCGCCATGAAGCCGCGCACCTGCGCGTCGCTCGAATGCCAGTCGTCGAGCACGCTGATCCGTCGCCCGTCGGCAAGGTCGAATGCGGCGACGTCGACTGCATTGGCGATCGCATGGCCGGAAAGTTTCGCATTCGCGGTGCCGACCGTGTCGCGGCAGGCATAGGTGCCATAGGTCTCCACCTTGACCAGCTGGCTGCCGAGCATCTGATATGCCGCCGGCGCCACCGCGTTCCTCACCCATTCGGTGAATGCCTCGGCAAGCCCGCAGCGCATCGCGCCGAGATTGCTTACCGGCACGCCGATATTGTCGAGCCGCACGGTGCCGATCGTCGAGCAGCTATGCCCGCGGTTGCGATCGGGCAGCGGCGTGAAGGCGACGCCGATGCGGCGGAGTTCGGCATAGCATTGCCGCGTCTCGGCCTTGCTCGGCGCATAGGCCATGGTGCGGCCGTGGGGCGTTGTCGGCGCCGACCGCCCGCCGCAGCCGGCGAGCAGCAGGACGATCAAGAGAAAGGGAAAAACGCGACGCATGGACGCCCGCCACCTTACACATCGCTCCCCCGATTGACAGATGCCGTTCCCCGTTCGACGTATGTCAGACAAAAAGGGGAGTCGGATGATGAGGCCATTGATCGGAATCGGTGCGATCGCGCTGGCAATGCTGTCGTGCGGGGCGTCGGCGCAGCAGCGCTATCCGCTCTGGGCGCACGGCGCGCCGGGCTTCGAGGATCGCGCCGACATCCCCGAACAATCCCAGGACTACTGGACGAAGCATATCAACAATCCCAGCATCACCGCCTATCTGCCCGATCCGAAGAATGCGACCGGCACCGCGATCGTCATCCTGCCCGGCGGCGGCCATGAATTGCTGGTGACGACCACCGAGGGCGGCGATGTCGCGCACTGGCTCGCCGACAAGGGCGTGGCGGCGTTCGTCGTGCGCTATCGCCTGTTTAGAGAGAAAGGGACGCCCTACACCGAGGAGGATGCACGCGCCGATGTCGAACGCGCGATGCGCACGGTGCGCGCGCGGGCGGCCGAGTTCCATATCGATCCGCACCGCATCGGCGTATGGGGCTTTTCCGCCGGCGGCGAACTGGCGCGGATGGTGACGCTCAGCCCGCCGGTGCCGCCACAAGGCACGCCCGACGCGATCGACCGTGTTTCCGAAAAGCCCGATTTCTCGATCCTCGAATTTCCCGGCCCGCTTCACGCCGTCGAGCATGTCACCGCCGACTCGCCGCCCGTGCTGATCAGCGCGGCGAACGACGACAAATGCTGCTCCGGCCCCGCTGTCGACGTGCTCAACGAATATCGCGCCGCGCATGCGTCGGTCGAAATGCACCTCTATGCCGCCGGCGGGCACGCTTTCAACATGGGTGAGGATACGCCGCTGGTCAGCCTGCAGCACTGGCCGGAACGGGTAACCGACTGGCTGTCCGACCAGGGTCTGCTCTATCATCCCAAGCCGGTGTTCGTGCCGAAATAGCCCCGGCCCACCACGCTTTCCTTGACTTCGCCGCGACCATCTATAGGGCCGTCGGCGGGCCACGCGGTCCCAACGCCGCGCGTGCTCTCTGCAAGGAGAGTCTATATGACTGATACGACTGCCGCCGACGCCACCCTTGCGTCCGCAAAACCAGCTACCAAGCCTGCCCGCCCGTTCTTTTCCTCGGGCCCCTGCGCCAAGCCGCCGGGCTGGGATGCCGCCAAACTCGCCACCGATTCGCTCGGCCGTTCGCACCGCTCGAAGCTCGGCAAGGCGCGCCTGCAATATTGCCTCGATCTGATGCGCGAGCTGCTGCGGTTGCCCGATACGCACCGCATCGGCATCGTGCCCGGTTCGGATACCGGCGCCTTCGAAATGGCGATGTGGACGATGCTGGGCGCGCGCGGCGTGACGACGCTGGCGTGGGAGAGCTTCGGTGAAGGTTGGGTCACCGATGCGCTCAAGCAGTTGAAGCTCGAACCCACGGTGATGCGCGCCGATTACGGCCAGCTTCCCGATCTCGACAGCGTCGACTGGTCGGACGACGTGCTGTTCACTTGGAACGGCACCACCTCGGGCGTGCGCGTGCCCGATGGCGAGTGGATCGCCGACGGTCGCGAGGGCCTGAGCTTCGCCGACGCGACCAGCGCGGTGTTCGCCTATGACCTGCCGTGGGACAAAATCGATGTCGCCACCTTCTCGTGGCAGAAGGTGCTGGGTGGCGAGGCGGCGCATGGCGTGCTGATCCTCGGCCCCCGCGCGGTCGAGCGGCTGGAAAGCTACACCCCTGCCTGGCCGCTGCCCAAGGTGTTCCGCCTGACCAAAGGCGGCAAGCTGGTCGAGGGCGTGTTCAAGGGCGAGACGATCAACACCCCGTCGATGCTCGCTGTCGAGGACGCGATCGCCGCGCTCGAATGGGCGAAGTCGGTTGGCGGCGCCGACGGGCTGATCGCCCGCTCCGACGCCAATGCCGAGGCGCTCGACAAGATTGTCGCGCATCGTGAGTGGCTCGGCCATCTCGCGGTCGATCGCGGCATCCGCTCGAAGACCAGCGTGTGCCTCACCGTCGAGGGCGCCGATACCGACTTCATCAAGACGTTCGCCGGCCTGCTCGAGAAGGAAGGTGCCGCCTACGACATCGCCGGCTATCGCGACGCCCCGCCGGGCTTGCGCATCTGGTGCGGCGCCACCGTCGACACTGCCGATATCGAGGCGCTCGGCCCCTGGCTCGACTGGGCCTGGGCGACCGTAAAGGCCGGCTGAACCCCTTCCACCGTTCGTGCTGAGCCTGTCGAAGCACGTGCCCGGATCACGCCCTTCGACAAGCTCAGGGCGAACGGGTGTCTAGATTCAAGGAATTACCCATGCCCAAAGTGCTTATTTCCGACAAAATGGACCCCAAGGCCGCGCAGATCTTCAAGGAGCGTGGCGTCGAGGTCGACGAGATTACCGGCAAGACGCCCGACGAACTGAAGGCGATCATCGGCGATTATGACGGACTTGCGATCCGCAGCTCGACCAAGGTGACGAAGGACATTCTCGATCACGCGACCAACCTGAAGGTCGTCGGCCGCGCCGGCATCGGCGTCGATAACGTCGATATTCCCGCCGCCTCGGCCAAGGGCGTGGTCGTCATGAACACCCCGTTCGGCAACTCGATCACCACCGCCGAGCACGCCATTGCGCTGATGTTCGCGCTCGCCCGCCAGCTTCCCGAGGCCGACGCCTCCACCCAGGCCGGCAAGTGGGAAAAGAACCGCTTCATGGGCGTCGAGCTGACCAGCAAGACGCTCGGCCTGATCGGCGCCGGCAATATCGGCTCGATCGTCGCCGATCGTGCGCGCGGCCTCAAGATGAAGGTGATCGCTTACGATCCCTTTCTCACGCCCGAGCGCGCGATCGAGATGGGGGTCGAGAAGGTCGATCTCGACGCGCTGCTCGCGCGCGCCGATTTCATCACGCTGCACACCCCGCTGACCGATCAGACGCGCAACATCCTGTCCAAGGAAAACCTCGCCAAGACCAAGCAGGGCGTGCGGATCATCAATTGCGCGCGCGGCGGGCTGATCGACGAGGCGGCGCTCAAGGAAGGGCTCGAATCGGGCCATATCGCCGGCGCCGCGCTCGACGTGTTCGTCACCGAGCCGGCCAAGGAATCGCCGCTGTTCGGCACGCCCAATTTCGTCTCCACCCCGCATCTCGGCGCGTCGACCACCGAGGCGCAGGTCAATGTCGCGATCCAGGTCGCCGAGCAGATGGCCGATTACCTGGTCAATGGCGGCGTCACCAATGCGCTCAACATGCCCAGTCTGTCGGCCGAGGAAGCGCCCAAGCTCAAGCCGTATATGGCGCTCGCCGAAAAGCTCGGCAGCCTGGTCGGCCAGCTCGCGACGGGTCCGCTCAAGGGCATCGCCATCGAGGTCGAGGGGGCCGCGGCCGAGCTCAACATGAAGCCGATCACCGGCGCGGTGCTGGCCGGGCTGATGCGCCGCTACACCGACACGGTGAACATGGTGAACGCGCCGTATCTCGCCAAGGAGCGCGGGCTCGACGTGCGCGAGGTGCGCCACGATCGCGAAGGCGATTATCACACGCTGGTCCGCGTCACCGTGACGACCGATCAGGGCGAGCGGTCGGTCGCCGGCACGCTGTTCGGCAACGCCGCGCCGCGCCTCGTCGAGCTGTTCGGCATCAAGGTCGAGGCCGATCTCGCCGGGCACATGCTCTACGTCGTCAACGAGGACGCGCCGGGCTTCATCGGCCGCATCGGCACCACGTTGGGCGAGGCCGGGGTCAATATCGGCACCTTCCACCTCGGTCGTCGCGCCGCGGGCGGCGAGGCGATCCTGCTGCTCTCGGTCGATTCGCCGGTTGCCGAGGATCTCCTCGCCAAGGTCCGCGCGCTCCCCGGCGTGAAGACGGCGATGGCGTTGGCGTTCTAAATCGCTAAACGGGGCGGCGATGACTTCCTCCCTCCTCCCCGCCGGCTTCCATGATCGCCTGCCGCCGCATGCCGATGCGGCGGCACGGCTGGAAGCGCGCGTGCTCGGCACCGCCTTCGCGCACGGCTACGAGCGCGTCGATCCCGCGCTCGCCGAGTTCGAGGAGGGGCTTGCCGGCCGCCTCAAATCGGCGCGGCCGCAAGACGTGGTGCGGTTCGTCGATCCCGTCTCGCAGAAAAGCCTTGCGATCCGGCCGGACATCACTGCGCAGGTCGGCCGCATCGCCGCCACGCGCATGGCGCACCATCCGCGTCCGGTGCGGCTCTCCTATGCCGGCCAGGTGCTCAAGCTGCGCGCCTCCGATCTCGCGCCCGAGCGGGAGCGTCGCCAGGTCGGTTGCGAGCTGATCGGTCTCGATAGCGTCGCCGCTGCCCGCGAGCTGGTCGGCATCGCGGTCGAGGCGCTGAGCGCAGCCGGGATCGAAGGCATCTCGATCGACTTCACCTTGCCCGATCTCGTCGACGTGCTCGCCGCCGGGCCGGTGCCGGTCCCGGCCGATCGGATCGATCTGCTGCGTGACCGGCTCGATGCCAAGGATGCCGGCGGCGTCGCGGCGATCGCCCCCGATTATCTTCCGCTGATCGAGGCGGCGGGGCCATTCCCGGCGGCGCTCGACAAGCTGCGCGGGTTCGATGGCGCGCTCGCCTCGCGCCTCGACGGCCTCACCGCGCTTGCCGAGGGGCTTGATGTCGCGTTGACGATCGATCCCACCGAACGTCACGGCTTTGAATATCAAAGCTGGCTCGGCTTCTCGATCTTTGCCGCCGGGGTGCGCGGCGAGATCGGCCGCGGCGGCAGCTACACGGTGATGCGTGAGGATGGTGAGGAGCCCGCGGTCGGCTTCTCGCTCTACGTCGATCCGATCGTCGAGGCGGGTGTCGGCACCGCCGAGCGGCGCCGGCTGTTCCTGCCGCCGGGCGCCGATCCCGCCGCCGCGGCGCGGCTGCGTGGCCAGGGCTGGGTGACGGTCGCCGCGCTCGATGCTGCCGACACGCCGGCCGCGCAGCTATGCACGCATATGCTGGTCGATGGCGAGGTTCGCCCCGCGGGCGGTTGACAGCGACGCGCGCGCCCGGCTAGGCGCGCCGCGTTTTGGAATGTCCGCACGCCGAGTCCTGTCGAAGGGCGCGCGGATCAGCCCCGGCAGGGGGAGTCCCGTATTCATGGCAAATGTAGCAGTCGTCGGCGCCCAATGGGGTGATGAGGGCAAGGGCAAGATCGTCGACTGGCTCGCCGAGCGCGCCGATGTCGTCGTGCGCTTCCAGGGCGGCCACAACGCCGGGCACACGCTCGTCGTCGGCGAGAATGTCTACAAGCTCTCGCTGCTCCCGTCGGGCATCGTGCGCGGCACGCTGAGCGTGATCGGCAACGGCGTGGTGCTCGATCCCTGGGCGCTCAAGGCCGAGGTCGAGAAGCTGCGCGGGCAGGGCGTGACGATCACCCCCGATACGCTGATGATCGCCGATAATTGCGCGCTGATCCTGCCGTTCCACCGCGATCTCGACGCGCTGCGCGAGGATGCGAGCGGCGCCGGCAAGATCGGCACCACCCGGCGCGGCATCGGCCCGGCTTATGAGGACAAGGTCGGCCGTCGCGCGATCCGGCTGTGCGATCTCGCGCATCTCGACGATCTCGACGCCCAGTTCGATCGCCTCACCGCGCACCATGACGCGCTGCGCGCCGGCTTCGGCGAGGCGCCGATCGATCGCGCCGCACTGGTTGCCGATCTGCGCGCGATCGCCGATTTCGTGCTGCCTTATGCGCGGCCCGTCTGGCGCGATCTCAACGAGGCGCGCAGCGGCGGCAAGCGCATCCTGTTCGAAGGCGCGCAGGGCGTGTTGCTCGACGTCGATCACGGCACCTATCCGTTCGTCACCTCGTCGAACACGATCTCGGGAACGGCGGCCGGTGGCTCGGGCCTCGGGCCCAGCGCGGTCGGCTTCGTGCTCGGCATCGCCAAGGCCTATACCACGCGCGTGGGCTCCGGTCCCTTCCCGACCGAACTCGACGATGAGATCGGCCAGCGCCTCGGCGAGCGCGGCCACGAATTCGGCACCGTCACCGGGCGCAAGCGGCGGTGCGGCTGGTTCGATGCGGTGCTGGTGCGCCAATCGGCGGCGGTCAGCGGCATCACCGGCATCGCCCTCACCAAGCTGGACGTGCTCGATGGTTTCGACGAGGTGAAGATCTGCACCGGCTATAAGCTCGGCGATCAGACGCTCGACTATTTTCCCTCGCATTATGCCGATCAGGCGGCGGTCGAGCCGATCTACGAAACGATCGAGGGCTGGCACGAATCGACCGCCGGAGCCCGCTCCTGGGCGGACCTGCCAGCGGCCGCGATCAAATATATCCGGCGCGTCGAGGAGCTCATCAACTGCCCCGTCGCGCTGGTTTCGACCAGCCCGGAACGGGAAGACACCATCCTGGTGCGCGACCCGTTCGCGGACTGATCGCGCGACGAACGCTTACATCGTGTTGCCGGGAAGGTCCGGCGCGGTCGACGGGTCGGCGCCGGGCTCGTCCGATGTCGGCGGCATGGTGCCGGGCGTCGGCGGCTGCATCGTTGCGCCGTCCGGCGTCGGCGGCGCCATGGTGTCTGGCGTGTCGTCCGGCGCGGTCGCATCGGGCGCGGTGCTGTCGGGCGGCGTCATGTCGTCCGGCATCGCCGAATTGTCCGGCGTCATGGCGTTGTCCTGGGCGTCCGGGGCAGTCTGCTGCTGGTCCTGCGGCGCCGCGATCGATGCGACGGCGATACCCGAGACCGCGAGAACGGCGGCGCCCATGATGGTGGCGATACGCATATTGGCCTCTCCTTGTTTTCATTGTCCGGAACATGTTCGTACGAACAAGAAACGGCCGATCGCCGCAAAGGCGCCGCATTTCCGGCGCGTTGATCGCAAGTGCTCGCCGGTTCGCCGACTTTCGTGTTCCAGGCGCGACGAGTCGAGCGGGACGCCGCCGACTTGGCTACAATTTACCGCGCCAATTTTTCACTTGGCTGCCTTGTAAGCGGTTACAGCCAGATCTTCGGCTTTACCTGGATCAACCGCATTGCGCGCGGTGAAGCAACATCTGGTCGGCGAGCACCAATGCCACCATCGCTTCGACGACCGGTGCGCCGCGAATGCCGACGCACGGATCGTGTCGGCCCTTGGTGGCGATTTCGCTCGCCTCGCCGTTGCGCGTCACCGTCTCGACCGGCGTCAGGATCGAACTGGTCGGCTTGAACGCGACGCGTAGCCGCACCGGCTGTCCGGTCGAGATGCCGCCGGCGATCCCGCCGGCGTGATTGGCGAGGAACCGCGGGCCGCCGTTGCCGGGCCGCATCGCGTCGGCATTCTGCTCGCCGGTCAGCGTGGCGGCGGCAAAACCGTCCCCGATCTCGACGCCCTTCACCGCGTTGATCGACATGCACCCCGCGGCGAGTTCGGAATCGAGCTTGGCGTATATCGGCGCGCCCCAGCCGGCGGGCACGCCGGTCGCTTCGCACGCCACCACCGCGCCGATCGACGATCCGGCCTTGCGGGTGCGGTCGATCAGCTCTTCCCAGCGCTCCGCCGCCTGGGCATCGGGGCAGAAGAACGGGTTGCGGTCGATCTCGTCCGCATCGAACCGGTCGTAATCGATCGCGTCGCCGCCGATCGCCTCCACCCAGGCGCGGATCGATACGCCGGGGATCACCCGCCGCGCGACGCCGCCCGCAGCCACTCGCGCCGCCGTTTCGCGCGCCGAGGAGCGTCCGCCGCCGCGATAATCGCGAAAGCCGTATTTGGCGTCATAAGCATAATCGGCATGCCCCGGCCGATACGCCTTGGCGACGTCGGAATAATCCTTCGATCGCTGGTCGACATTCTCGATCATCAGGCTGATCGGCGTTCCGGTCGTCCTGCCCTCGAACACGCCGGACAGGATGCGCACCTGATCCGGCTCGCGCCGCTGCGTGGTGAAGCGCGAGGTTCCCGGCCGCCGCTTGTCGAGCCACGGCTGGATATCGTCCTCGCTCAGCGCCAGTCCCGGCGGACACCCGTCGATCACCGCGCCCAGCGCCGGCCCATGGCTTTCCCCCCAGGTCGTGAAGCGGAACACGCGGCCGAAGGTGTTGAAGCTCATTGGGTTTCCTCAAGCGTCGCGAAGGCGGGGGCGTGGTCGGCCAGCCCGCGCGGCCCGCACGGCAATCCGCCCTGCAGTTCCAGCGCCATGAAATACGGGCCGGCATAAGGCGAGTCGAACCCTTCCGCGTTCGCCGCGGAAAAGCCGAACTTTTCATAGAATCCCGGTTCGCCGAGCACGAACATCAGCAAGGCGCTCGCGCGCCGCATCTCGTCGACCGCCGCCTGAACCAGCGCCGCGGCAACGCCCGAGCGGCGATGTTCCGGCAATACCGCGAGCGGCGCCAGCGCGACCGAAGGCGCCGCATCGCCGCCGATCGCGACGTGCATCTTGCTCAGCGCGACGAGCCCCAGCGGCGCCTTGCTCGCCTCGTCGCGCGCGATCAGCAGCAGCACCAGGTCGCCGTCGATCGCCAGCTGCTTGACCAGCATCGCCTCGGCTGGTCGCGCGAAGCAGGCGCGCAGGATCTCGTCGACGTCGAACGCGTCCTTGGGCGCGGCGCGCTCGACGACGACGGTCGCCATGTCAGGCCAGCGCGATGTCCGGCGCGTCCTCGGCCTTCATGCCGATGACGTTGTAGCCGGCGTCGACATGGTGGATCTCGCCCGTCACGCCACTCGCCAGATCGCTCAGCAGGTAGAGCCCGGCACCGCCGACATCCTCGATCGTCACGTTGCGCTTCAGCGGAGAATTCAGCTCGTTCCACTTCATGATGTAGCGGAAATCGCCGATCCCGCTGGCCGCCAGCGTGCGGATCGGCCCTGCCGAGATCGCGTTCACGCGGATGTTGTCGCGGCCCAGATCGACCGCGAGATACTGCACGCTGGTCTCCAGCGCGGCCTTGGCGACGCCCATCACGTTGTAATGCGGGATCACCTTTTCGGCGCCGTAATAGCTCAGCGTCAGCAGGCTGCCGCCCTCGGGCATCATCTTCTGCGCGCGTTGCGCCACCGCGACGAACGAATAGACGCTGATGTTCATCGTCATCAGGAAATTGTCGAGGCTGGTATCGTAGAACCGGCCGCGCAGCTGGCTCTTGTCCGAAAAGCCGATCGCGTGGACCAGGAAGTCGATCGTCGGCCAGTCCTTCGCCAGGGTCTCGAACGCGGTATCGAGCGCCGCCATGTCGGAAACGTCGCATTCGATCAGCCGGGCGGTGCCGAGCTGCTCGGCAAGCGGGCGCACGCGCTTCTCCATCGCTTCGCCCTGATAGGAAAAGGCAAGCTCGGCGCCCTGCTCGGAGAGCTTCTGCGCGATGCCCCAGGCGAGGCTCTTGTCATTGGCCAGCCCCATGATGAGGCCGCGTTTACCCTGCATCAGTCCGGTCACGTCGCCGGTTCCTCCTTCGTTGCGCCTCCCGCCGGTTCCTCTAGCCCGTCATCGGGGTCTTCCGCCAGCGCGGCGTTGAGGTGAGCGCCCATAACCAGTCCGAGGCCGATGAAAAAGAAGAAGATCAGCGCGATCATCACCCCGGCCAGGCTGCCATAGGTCAGGCTGTAGCTGCCGAGCATCGACAGGACCGGCGGCAACAGCGCGGTGACGACCACCCACCACACCGTCGTCAACAGCGCGCCCGGCCATTTTGGGCATTTCGAATAGCGATACTTGCTCGGCGTCAGCGAATAGAACACGAGGTAAAGCGCGACGAACAATGCCACCCCCGGCGCGAGCCGGCTCAGCGAGACCAGCCGCGCGACATCGGCCGAAAGCGGCAGCAACCGGGCGATGAACTCGGCAACCGCGAGCAGGATCACCTGCGCCCCGAACGCGACCAGGGTGAGGATCACCGAAACGATGATGAGGCCGATCGACGTCAGCCGGTATTGCCAGAACGACTTGCGCGATTTGACGCCATAGGCGCGGCGCAGGATGTCGCGGATCGTCTCGATGAAGCTCGCGGTGGTCCACAGCCCGACCAGCGCGCCGAACCACAGCAGCGCCCCCGATCGCGCCGCCAGCACGTCGGCGATCGGCTTGGCCAGCACGTTGGCGACGCTCGGCGGCACCGTATGCAGGAACGCCTCCACCGTATGCGCGCCTTGCCCTGACGCGCCGAACAGCCGCGCCACCGCGGCGGCGACAATGAAAAAGGGAAACAGCGTCAGCAGCGACAGATAGGCCAGGTTGCCGGCATGGATGAACCCGTCGGCATAGGTGCCGACCAGCACCCGCTTGGCAAGCTCATGGGCGTAGCTTCCCGGCTTCAGCTTGGCGAGCTGGCGATCGAGCCGGATCCGCGCCTTGCCGCCCAGGCGCCGCCGCTCCTCGGGCGAAACGGGGGAGATGTCCTGCGGCAAATCCTCACACGCCGAATTTGCTGCGTGGATTGTAATCGCTGCCCGGCCAGTTCTCGACGAACTGGGTCAGCGCCGCGTCGCCGCCGGGCAGGTCGATCATCAGCGTGACGAGCTGGTCGCCGCGCCCGCCGCCTTTCTTGTGGAAACCCTTGCCCTTCAAACGCAGCACCTTGCCCGAGGTCGAGCCCTTGGCGATCGTCAGGTTCACCGCGCCGTCGACCGTCGGCGTTCGCGCCGAACCGCCCGCGACCGCTTCCTTGAGCGTGATCGGCAGATCCAGCCGCACGTCGTCGCCGTCGCGGGTGAAGAAGCGGTGCGGCTGCACCTCGATCGTCACGATCGCGTCGCCATTGCCGCCGGGGCCGGCCTGCCCCTTGCCGGCGAGCCGCATCTGCGTGCCGCTCTCGACGCCGGCGGGCAGCTTGAGGTCGATCGTCGCGCCGTCGGCCAGGGTGATGCGCTGCGGTTTCAGCGCCGCGGCGTCGACGAACGGCACCTGCAGCCGATAGGCGACGTTGGCGCCCTTCGGCTTGGGTCCGCGATTGAAGCCGAATCCGCTCGAAAACCCGCCGCGCTGCTGGCGCTGCTGCCCGAACAGGCCTTCGAAAATGTCCTCCATGCCGCCGACGTCGCCGCCGAAATCGAATTGCGACGCGCCGGGGCGGAAGCCCGCGCTGCCCGCGCCGCCGCCCCCGCCGCCAAAGCCGAACGGCGCGGTCGGGTTGCCGTCGGCATCGATCTCGCCGCGGTCGAACCGGGCGCGCTTGTCCTTGTCGGTCAACAGGTCATAGGCCTGCGTCACCTGGCTGAAGCGCTCGGCGGCCTTGGGATTGTCCTTGTTGCGATCGGGATGCAGCTCTTTCGCGAGCTTGCGATACGCTTTCTTGATATCCGCCTCGCTCGCGCCCCGCGCCACGCCCAGCGTTGCATATGGATCGGCCATTGGTGTCCCTGTATCAGGTGTGTTGCCCGCCTATGTGGGCGATCGGGGACGGATGCGCAAATGCGTTTGTTCGTGGTCGGCTAACGCCGGCCGTGCCGCGGCACTGCTCAATCAAACGTCCGGCAGCACCTGCGCGGCGACGCCCCAGCCGGCGAGCGCCTTGTCATTGGCGCGCGCGATCAGCGCGTCGGCGTCGGTGACGTGGAACAGATTGGCCGCATCCATGTCACGCAGCTCGTTCCACGTCACCGGCGCTGCGACCGGTGCGCCGCTGCGCGCGCGTGCCGAATAGGGCATGATCGCGGTGCTGCCGCGCTGGTTGCGCAGCCAGTCGATGAAGATCCGCCCCTTGCGCTTGGCCTTGGACATCGTCGCGGTGAAGCGATCGGGCTCAGCCTCGGCCAGCGCGCGCGCGAAGCGATCGGCGAAATCCTTGATCGCGGGCCATTCGGCTTGCGGCGTCAGCGGCACGATGATGTGCACGCCCTTGCCTCCGGTCAGCATCGCGAAGCTGACCAGCCCCATCTCGGCGAGATGCTGCTTGATGTCGGCGGCAGCCTTCTTCACCGCGTCGAACCCCAGCCCCTCGTCGGGATCGAGATCGAACACCAGCCGATCGGGTTTCTCCAGCGCGTCGACCGACGAGCCCCAACCGTGGAACTCGATCGATCCCATCTGCACGCACGCCGCGAGTCCGTCGGCATCCTCGACGTAGAGATAGGGTTCGGTCGATCCGTCCTTCTCGCGAATGTCGACATGATGGACGTAATCGCCAAAGCTGCCGGCATCGTGTTTCTGGAAGAAGCACTTCTTGCCGCGTCCCTGCGGGCAGCGCACCAGGCTGACCGGCCGGTTCGCGGTCCATGGCAGCATCAGCGGCGCGACGCGCGCGTAATAATCGGCAAGGTCGCCCTTGGTCACTTCGCTGTCGGGAAAGATGACGCGGTCCGGATGCGTGATTGTCACTTTGCTCTCGACCTTCTCGCTGGTGCGCTGCGGCTTTTCCGGCGTCACCTCGTCGGCCGGCTTGTCCTCACGCAGGCCCAGATAGCTCGGATGCCGCAACGCCCCGTCCGGCGTGAATTCGGTGAACGCGATCTCGGCGACCAGCTTCGGCGTCACCCATTGCGCGCCGCGCGCGGCGGCACGCGGCACCTCGGCGGGCGGCGTCTTGCGCGCCAGCCTGTCGAAGCGGGCCGCCAGATCGTCCATGATCTCGCGGTTGAAGCCGGTGCCGACCTTGCCCGAATAGGTCAGTTCGCCGTCTCTATGCTGACCTAGCAGCAACGACGCGAACGGCCGTCCCTTGGCCGAGCTTCTTGACCAGCCGATGATGACGAATTCCTGCCGCCGGGTGCATTTGATCTTGAGCCACGCCCTGGTCCGCGCGGCTCGATAGGGCGCATCGGCGCGTTTCGAGACGATCCCCTCATATCCCTCGCGGCACATCGCGGCGAACAGCTTCTCGCCCGATCCGGTGACGTGCTCGGCGAATTGCAGATGCGGATCGGCGCCGTCGAGCAGCGGGCGCAGCCGCTCCTTGCGCTGGACGTTGGGTAGCTTGGTGAGGTCTTCACCATCCAGCGCCAGCAGGTCGAACGCGAACAATGTCATCTCGCCGCCGTTCGAAATGGCCTCCTTCAGCGTCGAGAAATCGGGCCGCCCGTCCTTGAACGCGACGATCTCGCCGTCGATCAATGCGGACGAGACGGGCAGGGCCGCCGCCGCCTCGGCAAGGCGCGCGAACTTGTCGCTCCAGTCGAGGCCGTTGCGGGTGAACACTTTGGCCTTGCCGTCGCCGATCGCGACCAACGCACGATAGCCATCGTATTTGACCTCGTGGATCCACCCGTTCCCGCCCGGCACCTCGTCGACCAGCGTGCAGAGCTGCAAATCATGGAATTCGGGTATCGTGCCATTGCCGCTGCGTGAGGTCCGCTTCACCGGCTCTGCGCGATGGGGTTTGGCGTCCTCGGCGATCTCCTGCATCGTCCGTCCGGTCTTGACGCTGGTCAGCCCGGTTTCGACCAACGTGTCCGATCCGCCCGCCTCGGCATCGTCGATCTTGCGCAGCAGCCAGTTCTCGCGCTTCTCTTTGCCGCGCGGCTTCAGCCGGATCAGCAGCCACTCGCCCTTCATCCGCTCGCCGTTGAGGATGAAATGGAGATGGCCCTTTTCCAGATCCTTCGCGCTCTTGCCCTTGATTGGCGCCCAGGTGCCTTCGTCCCACAGCATCACTGTGCCGCCGCCATATTCCTGCTTGGGAATGGTCCCCTCGAACGTCGCGTAGCTCAGCGGATGGTCCTCGGTGCGTACCGCGAGCCGCTTGTCGTCGGGGTTCAGGCTCGGCCCGCGCGTCACCGCCCAACTCTTGAGCACGCCGTCCATCTCCAGCCGGAAGTCCCAGTGCAGCCGCGTCGCGTCGTGCTTCTGGACGATGAAGCGATTGCCATGGCCCTTGGCGAGCGTCCCCGCCGGTTCCGCGGTCTTCGCGAAATCGCGCTTGGCATTGTAGAGCGCCAGCGGGTCAGCCTTCGCCATGGTCGTGCGCCCTGAACGATTTGCCCTCGATCTGCCGCACCACCGTCAGCAGGATCATGCCGATGACGACGCCCACCAGCGCGATCGGATAGAGGCCCGCGCCGAACGCGATGCCGATCACCGCGACCAGCCAGAGGTGCGTCGCCGTCGTCAGATTGTGGATCGCGTGCGTCCCCTTGAACACCAGTGCGGCGGCGATCACGCCCATTGCGGCGGCACTCGCTTCGACCACGCGCAACGGGTCGATCCGCGTCGTCGGCCCGCCGAGCGAGAAGAACAGCCCGATCGCGGTCGTCGTCAGCAGCGCCGCGGCGAAGCAGACGATTGCGTGCGTGCGCAGCCCCGCGCCATAGCCGCGCACCTCGCGGTCGAGCCCGAGCAGCAGCCCGGCCACCGCCGCGCCCAGCAGCCGCATCGCCAGATCGAGATCGATCGCCAATGGCATCGCCGGTGCGTTGAGCTCCATCGGTCAGGCCCGCTTCTTGGCCGGCGCTTTCTTGGCCGGCGTTTTCTTCGCCGCCGGCTTGGCGCCGGGCTTGTCGAGCGACTTCTTCAGCGCTGCCATCAGGTCCACGACGTTGCTGGCGCCGCGCCCGCCGGTCGAATCCTCATCCTCCTCGATGATTTTCTTGTTGCTTCGCGATTTGCGCTTGCGCTCGATCAGATCCTTCAGCGCATCGACATAGCGATCGTGGAATTCCTGCGGATGGAACGGCGCGGTCTTCTTGTCGATCAGCGTCTCGGCGAGCTCCAGCAGGTCGGCATCGGGCTTGTCGTCGGGAATGTCGCGGAAATAGCTCTGCGCCTTGTTGACCTCATCGGCATAGCGCAGCGTTTCCAGCACCATCCCGCGCCCGCACGGCTTCAGGCTGACGACATATTCGCGCCCCCGCATCGCCAGTTGCCCCAGCCCGACCTTCTTCGATTGCCGCAATGCCTCGCGCAGCACGATGAACGCTTCCTCGGCAAGGTCGTCGGCCGGCACGACGAAATAGGGCTTCTCGAAATAGAGCACGTCGATCTCGCCCGCATCGACGAACTGGGTCAGTTCCAGCGTCTTCTTCGATTCGAGCTTGACCGCGTCGATCTCGTCCTGGTCGAGCAGCACATATTCGCCCTTCGAGATCTCATAGCCCTTCATGATCTCGTCGGTGTCCACCGGCCCGACTCCGGTGACGACCTTCTCGTAATGGATCGGCTTGCCTGAGGGTTCGTGGATCTGCCGGAACGACACCGCCGCGCCGGATTTGGTCGCAGAGTAGATTTCCACCGGGATCGACACCAGCGCCAGCCTGATCTGTCCCTGCCAATAGGCGCGCGCGGCCATGGTCACGGTCTCCGTCGTTGCGAGACCGATTCAATCGACGAGCGGCGGAGTCGTTCCGAAGATCAATGGGGCCGATCCAGCTCGTCGATATCCCGCGCGCCATGAACAACCGCGATTATGGTGACAACGTCTGGTTCGACGTCGTAGACAATCAGATAATTTCCGTGAACGCGCCGGCGTGCCCGCGCTCCGAAACGCGGGAATGCCGGAAAAGCACGGGCAATAGCGGCTGTCCTCGGTGCGGCGGCTTGGCTATGGAATGCGCATGGCAGACGATCCTTTCGCCCTGTTCGATTCATGGTTCGCCGAAGCGCGCGCGAGCGAGCCGAACGATTCCAACGCAATGGCGCTCGCCACCGTCGACGCGTCGGGCCAGCCGGCGGTGCGGATGGTGCTGCTCAAGGGGCACGGACCCGACGGCTTCGTGTTCTATACCAACCAGCAGAGCCGCAAGGCCGGCGATCTCGCCGCAATGCCCAAGGCCGCGCTGCTGTTCCACTGGAAGTCGCTGCGCCGTCAGATTCGCATCGAAGGTCCGGTGACGACCGTCTCGGATGCCGAGGCCGATGCCTATTTCGCCACGCGCGCGCGCGATTCGCAGCTCGGCGCCTGGGCGTCGGACCAGTCGCGCCCGCTCGATTCGCGCGAGACGTTCGAGGCGCGGTTCGAAGCGATCAAGGCGCGCTTCGAAGGCGGCGAGGTGCCGCGCCCGCCGCATTGGTCGGGCTATCGCGTCGCGCCCGATCGGATTGAATTCTGGCAGGATCGCGCGCATCGCCTGCATGAGCGGCGCCTGTTCGCCCGCACCGCCACGGGCTGGGACGAAGGGCTGCTTTACCCATGACGTCCGAGGAGCGCCGCCGCCTGATCCCCGTCGCGGTGCGCGCGGCGCTGTTCAGCGTCGGCATGGCGCTGTTCCTGTTGTTACTCAAGGGGTTCGCTGCCTGGCACACGGGATCGGTGGCGATGCTGGGGTCGCTTGCCGACACCGGGCTCGATCTGCTCGCCAGCCTCGTCACGCTCTACGGCGTCAAGCTCGCCGCCGAGCCCGCCGATCACGATCACCGCTTCGGCCACGGCAAGGCGGAGGCGCTCGCCGCCCTGTTCCAGGTCATGCTGATTACGGCATCCGCGATCGCCATCGCGTGGCGCGCCGTGCTGCGTCTCGGCAATCCGCAATTGAATGAGGACGCCGGGCTCGGCATCGGCGTGTCGATCGTCGCGATCCTCGCAACGATGCTGCTGCTGGCCTATCAGCGCCGCGTGATCCGCCAGACCGGCTCGGTGGCGATCATGGCGGACAATGTCCATTACCAGTCGGACGTGATGCTCAATTGCGCGGTGATCGCGGCGATGGCGCTCGAACAATATGCCGGGCTGCACGGCGCCGATCCTATCTTCGGCATCGCCATCGCGCTTTGGCTCGCGTTCGGCGCGTTCCGGGCGTCGAGCGAGGCGATCGATCAGTTGATGGACAAGGAATGGCCCGAGGACGAGCGCGCCCGCTTCCTGGAAGTCGCCGCGCGCCAGCCCGGCCTCAAGGGTATCCACGATTTCCGCACCCGCCGCTCGGGCGCGCATCATTTCGCGCAATTCCACATGGAGGTCGAGCGCACGCTGTCGGTCGCCGCCGCGCACGACATCGTCGAGCGTGTCGAGAAAGCGCTGCACCAGGCTTTCCCCAAGGCCGAGGTGCTGATCCACCTCGATCCCGAAGGCCATATCGATACCGACAATCCGCTGATCGAGGAGGACGTGACGCCGCACTGGTTCGGCAAGCGCGTGTAGGAGTATGACGATGCGGATCGAATTTGCCCAGATCGATGCCTTTGCGCGCGCGCCCTTCACCGGCAATCCGGCGGCGGTGATGCCGCTCCACGGCTGGCTCGAAGACGATGTGCTGCAACGGATCGCCGCCGAGAACAATCTCAGCGAAACCGCCTTCCTCGTGCCGATCGCCGATAGCGACGACGAGGGCGGGGAGGGGCCCGATTTCGAATTGCGCTGGTTTACGCCCGCGTCCGAAGTGGTGCTGTGCGGCCATGCGACGCTGGCGAGCGGCCATTTCGTCCTCTCCGCGGATCCTGAGCGCGAACGCGTGCGGTTCAGGACGCGCCATTCGGGCATTCTCGAGGTCGCTCGCGCCGAAACCGGCTACCGCATGGCGCTGCCTGCCTGGCGTGCCGCGCCGAAGCCGCTGCCGCAATTGGTCGCCGCGCTCGGCCTTTCCGATGACCTGCCGACCTTCTGGCATCCGCATCGCTACGGGCTGGTGGTGGTCGACAGCGCCGATCAGGTCCGCGCGCTCGATCCCGATTTCCGCAGCCTGGCCCGGGAGGGCGACGTTCTGACCATCGTCACCGCGCCCGGCGACGATACCGACGTCATCAGCCGCGCCTTCGCCCCCGGCGCGGGGATCGACGAGGATCCGGTGACCGGCTCCGCGCACAGCGTCCTCGTGCCCTATTGGACCGAGCGCCTCGGCCGCGATCACTTCACCGCCTACCAGTCCAGCAAGCGCGGCGGCTATCTCGATTGCCGCGCCGACGGCGACCGCGTCCTCCTCGGCGGCACCTGCGTCACGGTGATCGAGGGCAGTTTCCTGCTCTGACCGCGATTGCCCTCGTCATTGCTAGGAGCGCAGCGACGACGCAATCCAGCTCGGCGTCAATGGATCGCGCCGTTACGCTCGCAACGACGAAGGGATTTTCCTACCGCGCCCGGCCCGGGTCGAGCGCATGGTCGGTGCCGAAGGCGAGCTCGAGGTTGATGCCGTTGGGATCCTTCAGCACGATCTGCGTCAGCCCGGCGACGCGCGTCTCGCGCCGCAGATAGGGCACGCCCGCCTGCCTCAGCCGTTCCTCCATCGCGTCGGGATCGCGGCAATCGAACGCGATATGATCCATCCGCCCGCGCGTGCCGATCGCCGGCACCGGCTCGTCCTTACCCGGCATGTTGACGTGGATGATCGCGCGCCCGTCGCGATCGTAGAGCCAGGCATTGCGGCGCTGGTCCGCCATCGTCGCGGCGGGGCCGCGCACCAGATCGAACAGCCGCTCGTAAAAGCGCAGCGTCTCTTCCATCAGCGGGGTGCGGATGTTGATATGGCCGATCCGCTCGATCATGCGATCACTCCTCGCGCTTCGCCCCGTCGAGCAGGTGCGCGGCGCGCTGCGCCGCCGCCCGCGCCGCGGCCTTTTCCGCCTTGCCGCGCCCGAACGCTGCCCGGTTGGCCGCTGCCGTCGCCTCCTTGCCCGCGCGCGCTTTCGCCTTGCGCGCCAGCCGGAGGTTGACGACGTCGCCCATCAGCCGCGCGTCTCTTTCGCCAGCGCGTCGAGCAGGCCGTTGACGAAGCCCTTTTCGCGCTTGTCGTAAAAGGCGTCGGCGACGTCGAGATATTCGCTGATCACCGTCTTGGTCGGCACGTCGGGGCGCGCGATCAGTTCGTAGGCGCCGGCGCGCAGGATCGATTTCATCGGCTTGTCGAGCCGATCGAGCGACCAGCCGGCGGCGAGCTTCGCGGCGATCCGGGCGTCGATCTCCTCGCGCCGCGCTGCGACGCCGCCGACGAGATCGTCGAACAATGGCACATCGGCGTCTTCGAATTCGTCGCCGTCGATGGTCGCGCCCAGGCGATGCTGGTGGAATTCGTGGAGCAGCGCCGGGATGGCGGTGCCCTCCATGTCATGCTGGTAGAGCGCTTGCACGGCGGCGAGGCGGGCGGCGGCACGGGCTTTGGGTCGTCGGATCATCGCGCGCCATCTAGGGCCCAGGCCCATAAACGGCAATGGCCGTGATCGTCCGGAACGCCCGTTGACCGGGAGCGCAGGCCGACCCAGCCTTTCGTGCCTCTGGCGGTTTCGTCCAATCATCGCACCGGTCATCGTCCTAGCTTTCATGGCTCGACGGGGCCGTGCCAACTGCGCCATATCGCCTTGGCTGCGGCTGCCGCATCGGGAGGATGTCCATGGCCCGCTATGCGCAGATGATGACGGGAATTCTCGTCTACGCCCTGTTTTTCCTCACCTTCCTGTGCCTGATCGCCTTCGTCGGCGATTTCCTGCTGCCGCGCACGGTCGATACCGGGCCGGCGTCGCCGCTTGCCGTCGCGGTGGTGATCGATGTCGCGCTGGTCGCCCTGTTCGGCCTCCAGCACAGCATCATGGCACGCCAGGGGTTCAAGCAACGCTGGACCCGCACCGTGCCCGCCGTGCTGGAGCGGACCGTTTACGTCGCCGCGGCGAGCCTCGCGCTGATCGTGCTGATGCTCGCCTGGCAGCCGATCGGCGCGATCATCTGGTCGGTGCAGGGAACGGCCGCGACCGTGTTGTGGGCCTTGTTCGCGCTGGGCTGGGCGATCGTGCTCGTCAGCACCTTCCTCATCAACCATTTCGAGCTGTTCGGGCTCGAGCAATTGTGGCGCAATCTGCGCGCGCAGCCGATGGCGCCGCCGCGATTCCGCCAGCCCTTATTCTATCGCTGGGTGCGCCATCCGCTCTATCTCGGCTTCGTCTTCGCTTTCTGGGCGATCCCGGTGATGACGGCCGGCCATCTGCTGCTGGCGCTGGGGATGACCGTCTATATCCTGATCGCGATCCGCTTCGAGGAGCGCGATCTGCTGGCGGTGTTCGGCCACGCATATGCCGATTATCGCCGCCGCGTCGGCATGCTGGTGCCGGGCCTCGGCCGCGGCAGGTAGAATTGGATTCAGCTAAGCTGAATCGGGCCGGTGCCGCTTCCACCCATCGTCACCTGCGAACTCGTTTCAGGGCCCATGGCGCGCCATCACCGTCGAACGCACCGGCCGCTGTTGCGCCATGGACTGAATACCCGCACACCCTACCGGTTCGTCCGGATCGCCACCGATCGCGCATGTGCCGGCAGGCCCTCGGCCTCGGCGAGCGCGACTGCGGCCGGGCCGATCGCCCCCAGCGACGCCGCATCCAGCGCCAGGAAGCTGGTCCGCTTCATGAAGTCGAGCACCGAAAGCCCGCTCGAAAACCGCGCCCGGCGCCCCGTCGGCAGCACATGGTTCGGCCCGGCGACGTAATCGCCGATCGCCTCGGGCGTATGCCGGCCGAGAAACACCGATCCGGCGTGGCGCACGCGATCGAACAGCGATTGCGGATCGTCGACCGCGAGCTCGAGATGTTCGGGCGCCAGCCGGTCGACCAGCGGCAGCGCCTCGTCCAGCGTCGTGGTGACGATGATCGTCCCGTTCGCGTCCCATGCCGCGCGCGCCACCTTGGCGGTCGAGAGCGTGCCGATCTGCAGGTCCACCGCGTCGCCGACCGCGCGGGCGAACGCGGCATCGTCGGTGAACAGGATCGACTGGCTGGTCGGATCATGCTCGGACTGGCTGAGCAGGTCGGCGGCGATCCACTCGGGATCGTTGGCGCCATCGGCGACGACGACGATCTCGCTCGGCCCCGCCACCATGTCGATCCCGACGACGCCGTAAAGCTGCCGCTTCGCCTCGGCCACCCAGGCATTGCCCGGCCCGGTGACGACATCGACTGGCCTGATCCGATCGGTGCCATAAGCGAGAGCGGCGATCGCCTGCGCCCCGCCGACGCGCCACAGCTCGTCGGCCTCGACCAGCGCGGCGGCGGCGAGCACCAGCGGATTGACCTCGCCCTGGGGCGTCGGCGTCACCATCACCAGCCGCTCGACGCCCGCGACGCGCGCCGGAATCGCGTTCATCAGCACTGAGGAGGGATAGGCCGCGCGCCCACCGGGCACGTAGATACCCGCGGCATCGACCGCGCGCCACCGCGCCCCGGTCCGCACGCCCGCCTCGTCGGTCGTGTCGCTGTCCGCCGGCCGCTGGCGCTGGTGATAGGCGGTGATCCGCGCATGCGCGAGCTCCAGCGCGGCGCGCAGCTCGGCGGGCAGCGATTCCAGCGCGGCGATGCAATCCGCGCGCTCGATCCGCCACCCCGTCTCGTTCAGATCGTGGCCATCGAATTTCGCGGTGAACGCAGCCAGCGCCGCGTCGCCCTCGTCACGCACCGAGGCGACGATCGTGCGCACGTCGCGCGCCACATCCGCATCGGCCTCGCGCCGCGCATTGACCAGCGCCTCGAAATCGCACGCAAAGCCGGGATCGGTGGTCGAAAGCGTAATCACGACGAAAGCCCCTCCCTTTCAACGAAGGGGAGGATGCAGAAATCACGCCGCATCCATCGTCTCCACCGCGCGCCGGAAGGCATCCACCAGCGGCACCACCCGCGCGCGCGTCTTGAACGCCGCCCGGTTGACGATCAGCCGGCTCGATACCTCGGCGATCGTTTCCACCTCGACCAGCCCGTTCTCCTTGAGCGTCCGCCCCGACGAAACGAGGTCGACGATTCGCGGCGCCAGCCCCAGCGTCGGCGCCAGCTCCATCGCGCCGTTCAGCTTGACGCATTCCGCCTGCACCCCGCGCCGCGCGAAATGGCCCGCGGTGATATGCGGATATTTGGTCGCGATGCGCACATGGCTCCAGCCGCGCGGGTCGTCCGCCGCCGCCATGTCGGCAGGCTCGGCGACCGATATCCGGCAATGCCCGATGCCGAGGTCCACGGGCGCATAGAGTTCCGAATAATCGAACTCCATCAGCACGTCCGATCCGACGATGCCGAGCTGCGCCGCGCCGTGCGCGACGAAGGTGGCGACGTCGAACGCGCGCACCCGGATCAGCTCGATGGCCGGGTCGCTGGTGGCGAAGCGCAACGCGCGGCTGCCCTCGTCGGCGAACGCCGCTTCGGGTTCGATCCCGACGCGCGCCAGCAGCGGCAGCGCCTCGTCGAGAATGCGTCCCTTGGGGACGGCGATGATGATCGGATCGGACATGGGCAGCGGGGCTTTACTTGCCACGCGCCTCGGGAGCAACACGCGCGCGAAGGAGACGGCGGATGGCGAGTGAGGAAAACAACCGGGGCGCGTTCCTGATCCAGCAATATTATTGCGCGAAAATGGATGCGCCGATCTATGCCGCGATCTGCGCGGCGCTGGCGAGCGGGCTCACCCGCGAGACCAGCACCGGCGCCCGCGTGCTCGATTGGCCGGGCGAGCCGACCCGCGACGCGCTGCCGTTGCGCCTCGTCGGCGGGCTCCACGCGCTGGTGCTGGCCGGCCAGGATGCCGAACTCGCCGCGGTCTTTTCCGGCGAAACGCGCGATGCCGCCGCGATCGAAGCGGCCCTGCAGGGCGTGCTCCGGCGCCATGACGATGCGCTCTATCCGTGGCTCGACGGCCCGCCGCAGACCAACGAGCCGGGCCGCTCGGGCGCGCTGATCGTCGGCTTGATCGAGGTCGCCCGCCGGTTCGGCCCGAAGCTCGAGATCCTCGAAATCGGATCGAGCGCCGGGCTCAACCTGCTGATCGACCGCTATCGTTTCGATCTCGGCGGCGCGCTGTTCGGCCCGGCCGGGTCGCCGGTGACGATCGCGCCCGAATGGCGCGGCGATCGCCTCGTGCTGCCGCCGGTCGAGTTCGTCTCGGTGCGCGGCTGTGACGTTGCGCCGATGGATGCGACCGATCCCGCGGTCGAGCGCCGGCTCGCCGCTTATGTCTGGGCCGAAAAGCCCGCGCGCCGCGCCCGGCTCGCCAAGGCGATCGCGATGGTCCGCGACCGCCCCGTGCGCCTCGATCGCGCCGACGCCGCCGACTGGATCGAGGCGCGCCTCGCCGAGCCGCAAAGCGAAGGCGTCACGCGCGTGCTGATGCACTCGGTGGTGTGGCAATATCTCCCCGAGGCGAGCGCGGCGCGGATCCGCGCCGCGATGCGCGTCGCCGGCGCACGAGCGACCGCCGCGCGGCCGCTCGCCTGGGTGGCGATGGAGCCCGATCGCGCGACGGCCGAACAGGTCGTCAGCATCGCCACCTGGCCCGGCGGCGGCGAGCGCGAGGTGGTCGCCACCGCCCATTCGCACGCGCAATGGGTCAAGCCCGGCCCACGCGAAACCGCCGACGGCATCGCCTTGCCCGAGGCAGCGAAGATCGAGCTTTAGAAAGCCGACCGCTTAGATCTGGATGCGAGCCAGATAAGGCGCCGGCTGTGCCCTAGCGGAGCGGCTTGCCGCTGTCCTTCCACTTGTCGAGCACCGTCGACTCGGGCAGCGCATCGGCGCTCGGCGCGCCCGCCTTGATCGCGCCGCTGTCGGCATAAGCCGGCTGGATCATCGCGGTCGTGATCGACGCGGCCTTCGCCGGCGCGGGCGCCACCGGAGAAGCCGTCGCATCGCTCGCCGCCGCAGCCAGCGTCGCCGGCGCGGCGACCGCATCCGGCGCCGCGCGCGGGTGCGGTCCGGGCAACGGCTCGCCGCCGCGATAGACCTGGTCGAACGCGGCGAACGTCCCCCAATAGCCCGCCCAGCGGTGAAACAGGTGCGCGCCGATCGCGTCGGTCATCACCAATTGCCGGTTCCACGCCGGGGTGACGGCATAGGTATGGTAATGCGTCGCCAGCCCGACCGGCGCGAACACATATCCGTCCAGCGCGGCGCCGGCGATCCTCAGCGCCTTGTCCCACGCCGCGCGCATCGGCGGTCGCGCGGTCGCGCCGTCGCAGGCGAAGCTGAACTGGCAGCCGCTGGCTCGCTCCGATCCCTGATAGACCACCCCGCACACCGTATCGGGGAAGGCGGGGTGCATCACGCGGTTGAGCACCACCTGCGCCACCGCGCGCTGGCCGTCGTCCGATTCGGACGCCGCTTCGTAATAGACCGCGCTGGCCAGGCATTGCAGCGCGCGGCCGCGATCGGTCGCGCTGGCCGCGGCCATGGAGAAAGCGCGCGCGGCATGCACTGTGCCGTCATCGACGTCGAACCGCGCGTTCGCCGGCACCGTCATGGTCGGCAGCGCGGTCGTGCCGGTGGCGCCGGCGGCGGGCGCGGCATCGTCATCGACTGCGTAGAAATAGGCGGCGCCGGGGAAATGGTCCTCGGCCTCGAACCCGGTCCTGGCCGGCGCGGCGTCGACAACCGGCGCATTCGCCGCGATCGCCCGCAGCCCGGCATGCGCCGACATGCCGAGGCAGATCAGCGCCAGCACGGCGACGAGCGCCAGCTCGCCGAGCGGCCGTGACAGGGAGAAACGCGTGATCATCCTGCCGTGTCATACGACAGCACCCGCGCGCGGTTTAGCCGTGATTTTCGTCTGTCCGGCCATGGGACAAGTCGCCCCCGCGCTAACCTTGCTGAAGCGCGTTTCAGGGCGTGTGGAGATTCAGTTCAGGGTGAGGCGAAAAGCCGTGTTTTGCAGCTCGCCATGGACTGAATACGCGCACCCTAGGGTCGGTCGACATTCAGGAGGTGGCGGAGCGAAAATGGTGGATTTCCGTGACCCGGAGCGCAGCGGACTACAGGTCCGTGAGCACCGGAAGCGCGGAGAGCCGCCATTTGCAGCCCGCCAGAACTGAATGTCGATCGGCCCTAACCGCGCCGCCGCCGGTCGCGATTGGCATAGAGCATCGCGGCGCCAAGCGCGGCGGAGCCGATGCCGAAACCGATCGATGCGAGCGGCCAGCGATTGCTCTTGGCCTTGCCCGGTTCGGCGGTGTCCGCGGCGCCTTCGCGGCATCGCTTGGCGTCGTGCGCGGCGGCGGTGATCTCGTTCAGCGGGGTGTCTGTGGCGTCACTCAAGATACTGTCCCGGTTGCGATCGATAAGCGATCAACGCATGGAGCTTGCCGCATATCCGTCACGAAAGTCACGCGCGAATTGTGCAAGCCGGGTTTCGGCGATTGCAGCCCGCAAATCGGCCATCAGCGTCTCGTAGAACCAGATGTTGTGCTCGGTCATCAGCATCGCGCCCAGAATCTCGCCGGCGCGCACCAGATGGTGCAGATAGGCGCGGCTCCACGTCGCGCAGACCGGGCAGGGGCAGGCCGGGTCGAGCGGCCCTTCATCCTCGCCGAATTTCGCGTTGCGGATGTTGATCGGCCCGCCGCGCGTGAAGGCCTGCCCGGTGCGTCCCGATCGCGTCGGCAGCACGCAATCGAACATGTCGACCCCGCGCTCCACCGCGCCGACGATATCGTCGGGCTTGCCGACCCCCATCAGGTAGCGCGGGCGGTCCGCCGGCAATTGCCCCGGCGCGAAATCGAGGCAGCCGAACATCGCCTCCTGTCCCTCGCCGACCGCCAGCCCGCCGATCGCATAGCCGTCGAACCCGATATCGGTGAGCGCATCCGCTGAGGCCTGGCGCAGCCCCTCGTCGAGTGCGCCTTGCTGGATGCCGAAGATCGCGTTGTGCGCAGCATGGTCGCCGCCGGCGTCGAAGGCATCGCGGCTGCGCTTCGCCCAGCGCATCGATCGCTCCATCGCCGCTGCCTGAACCTCGCGCGTCGAGCTGGTCGGCACCAGCTCGTCGAACGCCATGACGATGTTCGAGCCGAGCAGCCGCTGGATCTCGATCGAGCGTTCGGGGCTGAGCAGGTGCCGCGAGCCGTCGAGGTGGCTCTTGAACGACACGCCTTCCTCGGAGCGTTTGGTCAGATCGGCCAGGCTCATCACCTGATAGCCGCCCGAATCGGTCAGGATCGGCCTGTCCCAGCCCATGAAGGCGTGCAGCCCGCCCAGCCGCGCCACGCGTTCGGCGGTCGGCCGCAACATCAGGTGATAGGTATTGCCGAGGATGATGTCCGCGCCGGCAGCTGCGACGTCGCCGGGCTTCATCGCCTTGACGGTGGCGGCGGTGCCCACCGGCATGAACGCCGGCGTGCGGATCGTCCCGCGCTCCATGGCGATCGCGCCGGTGCGCGCCCGGCCGTCGGTGGCGGTGATGGTGAAGGAGGAACGAGAAGCGGTCATGTCTATCGCTGTAAAGGGCCCTGCACCGAGAAGGAAACTCCTGTTCGCCAGCGCACATCGTCATGCTGAACTTGTTTCAGCATCCATGGAGCAACGGTGGCCGCGCATCGGACGGTGATAGCGCGTCACGGACTCTGAAACGAGGTCGCCGGTGACAAACTTATGCGGTGACCTTCAATTGCGCCATATTAGTGCCGCCGCCGCCGTCCCCCGTCGCCGAACGGCAGCGCGCGGATCGTCAGGCATTCGGTGCGCGTCACCACGCCGTCGTGGTTGGTATCGAGCCGCGCGAAGATGCGCGCGAAATCGGCCTGCAATTCGGCCAGCGTGATGCGATTGTCGTGATCGCCGTCGACTTCGAACGGGCTCGGCAGCGCATTCTCGTCGCCGAGATAGCGTTTCGCCCAGTCGCCATATTGGATGTAGCCGATCGAGCCGGCATGTGCCGTATCGGCCCCGGCGAAGCTCCGGGCGAGGCACGCCGAAAGCTCGGCCGCCGTCACTTGCGCGTCGCCATCGGCATCGCACGCGGCGATCAGCATCGCGGCGGGCTCGACCATCATCGTCTGGTCGGGCGGCTGCTGCGGGTTGGCGGCCGTCTGCAGCGCCGCGGCGAGCATCAGCAACAGCATCATCGGCTCCTTTCCGGCAACAGCAGGCTGGCGTCGCCGTAAGAATAGAAACGATACCCGCTTTCGATGGCATGGGCATAGGCCGCCTGCATCCGATCGAGTCCCATCAGCGCCGAAACCAGCATGAACAAGGTTGATCGCGGCAGGTGGAAATTGGTCATCAGCCCGTCGATCCCCCTAAAGCGATAGCCCGGCGTGATGAAGATCGCGGTGTCGCCCTCGAACGCGCGGATCACGCCGTCCTCGCTCGTGGCGCTCTCGATCAGCCGCAGGCTGGTGGTGCCGACGGCGATCACTCGCCCGCCGGCGGCGCGCACGGCGTTGAGCCGGTCGGCGGTCGCCTGGTCGATCCGCCCCCATTCGGCGTGCATCCGGTGCTCGTCGGTATCCTCGGCCTTGACCGGCAGGAAGGTGCCCGCGCCGACATGCAGCGTCAGCGTCGCGTGGCCGATCCCCGCCGCCTCGATCGCAGCGAGCAGGTCCGGCGTGAAGTGCAGCGCCGCGGTCGGCGCGGCGACCGCGCCGGCCTCACGCGCGAACATCGTCTGATAATCCTCGGCATCGCGCGCGTCGGTCGGCCGCTTGCTCGCGATATATGGCGGCAGCGGCATCTGTCCGGCGCGGGCGAGCAGCAGCTCGACCGGCTCGTCGCCGGCGAAATCGAGCGCGAAGCTGCCGTCCTCGGCGCGATCGGATGCGGTTGCCGACACGCCGTTGCCGAAATCGATCGCGTCGCCGTCATGCAGCCGCTTGGCGTTGCGGATGAAGGTGCGCCAGCGGCGCGGCCCCTCGCGCTTGTGCAGCGTCGCCCCGATCGTCGCATTGCCGCGCTTGCCCTCCAGCTGCGCCGGGATGACGCGGGTGTCGTTGAACACCAGCAGGTCGCCCGCCCGCAGGACTCGCGGCAGGTCGCGCACGCCCGCGTCGTGCGTCGCGGCGCCGTTGAGCACCAGCATCCGGGCGGCGTCGCGCGGCGTGGCGGGGCGCAGCGCGATCCGCTCGCTGGGCAGCGTGAAATCGAACCGGTCGACCTTCATCGCCGGCCGCCGGGGAACGGGCTCACTTGCCCGCGGGCGCCGCCGGCTTGGCACCCGGCAGCGTCACCGGCGCGCCGAGCCCTGGGGCCGCGGCGGGCGCTTCGGCCTGATAGGGCGGCGGATTGTCGGCGGCGATATAGGCGTGGAGGATGCGGCTCGGATCGGCCGGCGGCTCGCCGCGATGGATCATGTCGACATATTGCATGCCGCTGATCACGCGCCCGAACACGGTGTATTTCTTGTCCAGCGTCATATGCGGCTGGAACATGATGAAGAACTGGCTGTTGGCGCTGTCCTCGGCCTTCTTCTGCGCGGCCTCGTCGGCGCCGTCGGGCGCGCTCTCGCGGGCGGCGGCCACCGCGCCGCGAACGTGGGGCAGATAATTGAACTCGGCCGGCACGTTGGGCAGCGAGGAGCCGCCGGTGCCGTCGCCCTTGGGGTCGCCGGTCTGCGCCATGAAGCCATCGATCACGCGGTGGAAGGTCAGGCCGTCATAGAAATGCTGCCGCACCAGCGTCTTGATCCGCTCGACCATCTTGGGCGCGACATCGGGGCGCAGCCAGATCACCACCCGGCCGCCGGTCGACAGGTCGAGATAGAGCAGGTTCTGCGGGTCGGTGGGCGATGCGACGGGCGGGCGGTCGGCCACATTGGGCTGGATCAATGCCGAACTCTGCGCGAAGGCCGGGCCTGCGAAGAACGCGCCGACCAGCGCCGCCAAACTCAGAATGAAACGCATCACTTCCCCGCCAGAGTCATCATCAGCGCGCGGGCTTAGAGCAAATCGCCGCTTGCGCCAAACTGAACATGGCCGGCGGGCCGCGTTCATCGCCGCGCTGTCGGGCCTCCGCTCTCGCCGGGCTGCCCATTTCCCTTTCCGTTCTTTCGCAAACGGCGCCTCAACTGCCTTTGCGGCCGATCTCGGCCACCCGCGCATCCACTTCGGCGCGCACCGCCGGTGTCACGAACTTGCCGATGTCGCCGCCGAACAGCGCGATTTCCTTGACCAGCCGGCTGGCGATCGGCTGCAGCGCGACATCGGCCATCAGGAACACGGTTTCGATCGTGTTGTTGAGCTGCTGGTTCATGCCCGCCATCTGATATTCATATTCGAAATCGGCGACCGCGCGCAGGCCCCGGACGATGATGCTCGCGCCCTCGCGCGTCGCGAAATCCATCAGCAGCGAATCGAAGCTGACGACGTGGATCTCGCCCTCGATCCCCTCGACCTCGCGGCGCACCATCGCCATCCGCTCCTCAACCGAGAACATCGGGTTCTTCGACGGATTGGTGGTCACGCCGATGACGAGGCGATCGACCAGCTTGGCGCCGCGCCGGATGATGTCCATATGGCCCAGCGTGATCGGGTCGAACGTGCCGGGATAAACGCCGATGCGCCGCTTCACCGGTCGCGCTCCAGCACGAATCGGGCAAGGTCGCGCAGCAGATCGGCTTCCGATCCGAACTGGTGGAGGTGCGCGATCGCCTGGTCGACCAGCACGCGCGCCTGCTCGCGCGCGCGATCGAGGCCCAGCAGCGTCAGGAACGTCTCCTTGCCCGCGCCCTCGTCCTTGCCCAGTTTCTTGCCGACCAGCGCCTCGTCGCCGGTCGCGTCGAGGATGTCGTCGGCGATCTGGAAGGCGAGCCCGATGTCGCGCGCATAGCCGCGCAGGCCCGTCCGGCCCTCGGGCGCGACACGGCCCAGGATCATGCCGAACTCGATCCCGCACGAGATCAGCGCCCCGGTCTTGAGCGCCTGCAGCCGCGTCACGGTGGCGAGGTCGAAGCTGCGCCGCTCGGCCTCGATGTCCATCATCTGCCCGCCCGCCATGCCGGCCGGCCCCGCTGACCGGGCCAGCTCGAGCACCAGATCGGCGCGGACGAACGGATCGGCGTGCGTCGCCGGATCGGACAATATCTCGAACGCCAGCGCGTGCAGCGAATCGCCGGCCAGGATCGCGGTCGCCTCGTCGAATGCCTTGTGCACCGTCGGCTTGCCGCGGCGCATGTCGTCATCGTCCATCGCCGGCAGATCGTCGTGGATCAGCGAATAGACGTGGATACATTCGAGCGCGAGGCCGGCGCGCAATGCCTGCTGCTCGCCGACCCCGAATAACCGTGCCGAGGCGACGACGAGCAACGGCCGCAACCGTTTGCCGCCACCGATCGCGGCATGGCGCATCGCGCGATAAAGCGCGCCGCGGGGGTCGTCGGGCACGGTCAGCAGCGTGTCGAACGCGCGATCGATCTGTTCGGAAACCTGCGCCATCGCCTGCTGCAGCGCGATCGAGCTGGCGGTCACCCCGGCCTCACTGGGCATCGAACGGCGCGGTGCCGGTCGGCCGCCCTTCCTGGTCGAGCCGGATCGCCTCGATCCGCGCCTGCGCCGCATCGAGCCGGTCGCTGCACCGCTGCCGCAGCAAATTGCCGCGTTCGTAGAGCGCGATCGCGTCGGCCAGCGGCGTGTCGCCGCTTTCCAGCCGGCCGACGATCGTCTCCAGCTCGCGCAGGGCCTGTTCGAAGCTCAGTTCGTCGATCGCGGGGTCGGCATCCATGGCGCTGCTATGGGACAGCGAGGCGAGCGCGGTCAAGGATACGACGGCGGCCGCGTGGCGTTCTGTCGCATGAGACCTTAATGGAGCCATCATGTTCACCAGCATCAACCCCGCCACCGGCGAAGCCATCGCCACGATCGCCGAACTCACCGCGCCCGAGATCGAAGCGCGGGTGCAGCGCGCGCATGACGCGTTCCGCGATTGGCGCACCACCGATTATGCGACGCGCACCGCGCTGCTCGAGCGAATCGCCGAGCAGTTCGAAGCCAACAAGCGCCGTCTTGCCGAGATCGCCACGCGCGAAATGGGCAAGACGCTCAAGTCGGCGCTCGCCGAGGTGGAAAAATGCGCCGCCGCCTTCCGCCACTATGCGCAGAACGGCCCGGCGATGCTTGCCGACCATGACGTTGCCGTTGCCACCGGTACCGCGACGGCGCGCTGGCTGCCGATGGGGCCGGTACTCGCGGTGATGCCGTGGAATTTTCCCTATTGGCAGGTCGTCCGCTTCGCCGCGCCGACGATCATGGCCGGCAATGTCGGGCTGCTCAAACATGCCTCGTCGGTGCAGGGCGTGGCCGCCGCGATCGAGGAGATGATCGTCGCCGCCGGCGCGCCTGCCGGGCTGTTCCAGAACCTGGCGATCAAGTCGGACAAGGTCGCCGGGCTGATCGCCGACGATCGCATCGTCGCCGTCACGCTGACCGGCAGCGAGGGCGCTGGCATGAAGGTCGCCGAAGCCGCCGGCCGCGCGCTCAAGAAGGTCGTGCTCGAACTCGGCGGGTCGGATCCGTTCATCGTCATGCCCTCGGCCGATCTCGATGCGGCGGCCGAGACGGCGGTGAAGGCGCGCATCCAGAACACCGGCCAGTCGTGCATCTGCGCCAAGCGGATGATCGTCCACGCCGATATCTACGATGCCTTCATGGAACGATTCACCGCCGGCATGGCGCGGGTGGTGGCGGGCGATCCGATGGATGACGCCACCGACATGGGTCCGCTGTCGAGCGAGGAGCAGCGCCGGACCGTGCTCGACCAGCTCGATCAACTTGCCCGGGCCGGCGCCAGCCTCACGGGCGGCGAGGCGCTGCCGGGCAAGGGCGCCTTCATGTCGGCGGGCATCCTCACCGGCGTGCCGCTCGACGATCCGGTCGCGCAGGAGGAGATATTCGGCCCGATCGCGATGGTCTTCCGCGCCGGCGATATCGACGAGGCGATCCGCATCGCCAACGACGTGCCGTTCGGCCTGGGCTCGAGCGTCTGGACCAATGACGCGGCGGAGAAGGCCCGCTTCGTCCGCGATATCGAGGCGGGGATGACCGCGATCAACCAGCTCCTCGCCTCGGCGCCGCAAGCCCCGTTTGGCGGGGTCAAGCGTTCCGGCCACGGCCGCGAGCTCGGCCCTTACGGCCTCCACGAGTTCATGAACCTCAAGACGATCGTCGAGTAGACCCGCCGGCCTCAATGCCCGTCATCCTGAACTCGTTTCAGGACGGGGCGGCGCGGGGGAAATCGCGCCGCAAGCCCTTCCAATGTTGGATTTATTCTGGTCTATCCTGGGCGATGGAACGGCACCGCATCACCGACACCTGTTCTCCTGTCGCCAGCGCTGTTGCACGATTGCTGCAAAGCCGGCGCACGACCGACGCGCAGCGGTCGCTGGTCAGGCGCGTCGGTGTCGCGTCTGTGTTGCGCGCGTGGCGCCGACACGGCGCGTCGCGGTGCCGAGCGGGCGCGTCGCAGGCGCAACAGGCGGCAAAACCTCGCGACGCTCTCCACTTTGTCCACTTCGCCGGTTGGCCATCAACATCGAAAATTACCCTACGGCGTCCGATTGTTGCGAAACCGCGACGAGCGGACTACCCCGGCTCGCAGCCGCGCCTGACGGCATGGCGCGGTTCAGCGAAAGGGATACGGGCGCATGATGAAACCAGTCCTCGGGGCAGCCGCGGTCGCGCTGGCCGCGATGCTCGCCACCACCGCGCCGGCGCAGCAATCGTCGAGCGCGCGCTCGGATCAGGTCACGCCCGACATGATCCAGACTGGCAGCGACATTCCCAAGGACTGGCAGCAGCCCGAGGCCAATTTCGATTACGTCAAGAAGGACGTGATGATCCCGATGCGCGACGGCGTGAAGCTGCACACCGTCATCATGATCCCCAAGGGCGCGCACGATGCGCCGATGCTGCTCGAACGCACGCCCTACGACGCCACCTTCTTCGGCAATACCAACAGCCCGCACATGCGCGAGGCGGTGTGGTCGGCGGATCGCGAATGGGCCGATGACGGCTATATCCTCGTCTGGCAGGACATCCGCGGCAAATACGGCTCGGAAGGCAAATATGTCATGACGCGCCCGCCGATCGGCCCGCTCAACCCGACCAACACCGACGATACCACCGATGCCTGGGATACGATCGACTGGCTGGTCAAGAACGTGAAGCAGTCGAACGGCAAGGTCGGCATGATCGGCTCGTCCTATGACGGCTGGACGGTGGCGATGGCGCTGCTCCACCCGCATCCCGCGCTCAAGGTCGCCGCGCCGGAAAGCCCGATGGTCGATGGCTGGATGGGCGACGACTGGTTTCATTACGGCGCCTTCCGCCAGGTCAATCTCGATTATTTCACTGGCCAGTCGTCCAAGCAGGGCGGCGGCCAGAGCGTGCCGCGCGACGGCTATGACGATTATCAGAACTTCCTCGATGCCGGCTCGGCGGGCCATTGGGCCGACGAGCATGGCTTCAAGCAATTGCCGTGGTGGAACCGCCTCTCGGCGCACCCTGCTTACGATGCTTTCTGGCAGCTCCAGGCGCTCGACAAGCTGGTGCCGGATCACGCCTCGGACGTGCCGACGATCTGGCTCCAGGGCCTGTGGGATCAGGAGGATATGTACGGCGCGATCCACACCTGGGAGGAGCTCAAGAAATCGGGCCACGGCGCCAACAACCACC
Organism: Hephaestia mangrovi; assembly: GCF_019880555.1. GTDB lineage: Bacteria > Pseudomonadota > Alphaproteobacteria > Sphingomonadales > Sphingomonadaceae > Sphingomonas > Sphingomonas mangrovi. The sequence goes on from NZ_JAINVU010000004.1 coordinate 200,734, forward strand.
TCGTGATGGGTCCGTGGTTCCACAGCCAGGTCAATCGCTCGGCATGGGATTTGGGGCCGCTCAAGTGGAACGGCGACACCGCCGCCGATTTCCGCAAGGATTATCTGATCCCGTTCTTCGATCAGTATCTCAAGGGTGAGCCGCAGAAGACGCCGCTGCCGCAGGCGCTGATCTACAACCCGGTCGAAAACCATTGGGACAAGTTCGCCGACTGGCCGGTCGCCGCGAACCAGCAGCTCACGCCGCTCTACCTCCAGGCCGACAAGGGCCTCGGCTTCGGCCAGGCCGCGGCGGGTGAGGATAGCTACGTCTCCGATCCGGCCAAGCCGGTGCCCTATCTCAATCCACCGATCCCGCAGAAGAACGATCGCTGGCGGACCTGGCTGGAGCAGGATCAGCGCTTCGTCGCGACGCGTCCCGATGTGCTTAGCTACACCACCCCGGTTTTGACCAAATCGGTTCGCATCGAAGGCGCGCCGATCGCCGATATCTTCGCCAGGACGACCGGCACCGACGGCGATTTCGTCGTCAAGCTGATCGACGTCTATCCCGCCGCTTATCCCGAACAGCCCGAAATGGGCGGCTATCAACTGCCAATAGCCATGGACATCTTCCGCGGCCGCTATCGCAAGAGTTTCAGCGATCCGTCGCCGATTCCGGCCGGCGAGGTGCAGGAATATAAATTCCGCCTGCCGACGCAGAATTACGTGTTCAAGCCCGGCCACCGCATCATGGTCCAGATCCAGTCGAGCCTGTTCCCGCTCTACGACCGCAATCCGCAGACCTACGTGCCCAACATCTTCTTCGCCAAGCCGCAGGACTATCGAAAGGCGACCATCTCGATCGAGCACGGCGACGCCGGCGCCAGCGCGGTGCTGCTGCCCGTCGTCGCCGCGAGCACCGCGGAGAACTGATCATCCCCGTCACCCCAGCCTCCGGGCCGGGGCGGCGCCTTCCCGACGCTCGCGGAAGCGCCGCGCGCACCCCACCACTCCGTCATGCTGAACTCGTTTCAGCATCCATGGCGCAACAATTGCCGGTTGGGAAACGCCCGTGTCGGTGCACGACCGCTGAACCAGAATTAGGGCGACGGAGTCATGTGCGGCAAACTAACCTTGACAAAACGAACCATATAGGATAACACTCGTCGCTGTCCTCCTCGCCTCCGGCCTGGTCTTCCGACATGACGACAAAACAGCCGCCCGCTAACCTTCTGCCGTCACCTCGGCGATCAGATCCTTGCGGCTCAATTTCCCCACCATCGTCTTGGGCAGCGCCGCCCGCACCACCACCTGGTCGACGCGCTCGTGCTTGCCCAATTGCGGGTTGAGCCACGCCGCCAGCTCCGCGCCGGTCGCCGTCGCCCCCTCGGTCAGCGTCACAAAGGCGCGCGGCATTTCGCCGTGATAGGCATCGGGCAACCCGATCACCAGCGCCTCCTTCACCGCCGGATTTTTGTAGAGGATCGCCTCGATCTGGCTGGGGAACACCTTGAACCCGCCGACTGCGATCATATCCTTCAGCCGGTCGACGATGCGGATGAAGCCGTCCGCGTCGATCGCGCCGACATCGCCGGTGCGCAGCCAGCGCGCCCCCGCATCGTCGGTCACGAACACCTTGGCGTCGGCATCGGGCCGGTTCCAATAGCCTTTCATGATCTGCGGTCCGTTGGCGACGATCTCGCCGGGCTCGCCATCGGGCGCGGGCTTGCCGGCATCCTCCTTGTCGACCAGCCGCACGCGGGTGCCGGGCACTGGCTGGCCGATCGTGCCCGCCTTGCCCTCCGCCTCATAGGGATTGGCCGAGATCACGCCCGAGCTTTCCGACAGGCCATAGCCCTCGACCACGGTGGCGCCGGTCGCCGCCTCGAACCGCGCCTTGAGCTCGGCCGGCAGCGGCGCCCCGCCCGACACGCACACCCGCAGGTGCGAGAAATCGGTCTCGCCGATCTTGGGATGGTCGAGCAGCGCCTGATACATGGTCGGCACGCCGGGCAGCGCGGTCGCCCGCGTCCGCCCGATCGTCGCCAGCACCTGCCCGGCATGAAACCGCGGCAGCATGACGATGCAGCCGCCGTTCGCCACCGTGCGATTGAGCACGCAGGTATTGGCGAAGACGTGGAACAGCGGCAGCACGCCCAGGATGCGGTCCTCGGCGTGCGGATGCGGGTCGATCGCCGCCACCTGCCGCGCGTTGGCCGACAGGTTGGCGTGGGTCAGCATCGCGCCCTTGGGCGTGCCCGTCGTCCCGCCGGTATATTGGATCAGCGCGACCTCGGTGGCCGGATCGATCGCCGGCGCGGGGCAGGCGCCGTCATTGTCGATCAGCTGGGAGAAGGCGAGGATGCGCGGGTCGTGCGGCCGCTTGGCTACCTCGCGCCCGCGAAACAGTCGATAGAACAGCGATTTCGCCCCCGGCAGCGCGCCTGCCACCGATCCCACCACCAGCCGCTCGAGCGCCGACGTGTCGAGCACCTCGAGAGCCGTCGGCAACAGCGCGGTCGCCGAAATGGTGAACAGCAGCCGCGTCCCCGAATCGGCGACCTGATGCGCCAGCTCCTGCGCGGTGTAGAGCGGCGAGAAATTGACCACTGTCGCGCCGAGCTTGAGCACCCCGTAATAGGCCGCGACATAATGCGGCACATTGGGCAGGTAGAGCCCGATACGGTCGCCCGGGCCATAGCCCAGCGCCTTCAATCCGCAGGCGACGCGATTGGCGCCGTCCAGCGTTTCGCCATAGCTGTAGGTGCGGCCGAGGAACTCGATCAGCGGCGCTTGCGGATGCGCCGCGGCCGAACGCTCGAACAGGTCGACCATCGATTCGGGCGGGAAGTCGGTGTCCCACGGCGTGGGGTGGCGATAGGCGCTGCGCCAGACGGCTTCCGGATCGCTCATTTACAACGGTGTAAGCAACGCCAGGCGAGCGTGCAAGTCAGTCGATCAAGTGTCGGCCGCTCCACGTCCACAGCAACGATACGCCGGCCAGCCCGACATCGATCGCCGCCTGCATCGTGTGCGGCGCGGGATCGCTGCCGTCATGCGTGTCGATGCTGATCGTCACCGAGGGATGCCGCGCGGCGAGCACGAGCAGCGCGAGCACCAGCAGCGCCAATCCGATCCGCCGTTCCCGCATGACACGTCTCCCTTGCCGAACATGCCCCTTTAGTCGCCGGGCCACCCGGTTTCTTACGCGGCCCGCGAAAAACGCTGGCCACGCCTCGATCACGTTCCCGTCCGGCCAACGACAGTACGCTGGTAGGCGGTCACGCTCAAGCGAAAGCGGGTCAGCCGAAAAGCGCCGGAGAGCGGTCTTCGCCTCGCATACCGGTGGCCTCAAGCTGCGATCGAATAGCCCGGACGAGCCCGCGCACGGTCACGGCCGTCGCTTTTCGCGTCGAACAACGCACGGTCGGCGAGGCCGTAGAGCAGTTTCCAATGCCCTTCAGTGGCGAGCGGCCCGGTACACAGCCCGATGCTCGCGGTGACGGTGAGGTCGAACGGCATCCGTTGCGCGCGCAGCCGCGCGAGAACCGTGTTGGCGTCCAGTTTGGCTTCTTCGGTCGTAAGAATCGCGAATTCCTCGCCGCCGAGCCGCGCGACCAGCGCGCCCGGCGGCGCCGCCGCGCGCAGCGCGCGGGCGAACAGCCGCAGCACCTCGTCGCCGCCGTCATGGCCCAGCGTGTCGTTGACGCGCTTGAAATGATCGATGTCGGTAACGAGCAGCGTGTGCATCCCGTCACGCCCGATCGCCTCGCGCAGGAACGAGCGGCGGTTGAGCAGGCCGGTCAGCGGATCAGTATCGGCGAGCAGCCGCTGTGCCGCTTCCTGGATGCGCGCCTCGTCGCGTTCGCGGCTCAGCAGGTGGATGCGATAGGCGATCGCCACCGACGACAGCAGCGCCTCGATCGTCATCGAAACGAGCGTCGAATTGTCGAGCCAGAAGCTCCACGGAATCAGGTGGAAATTGTTGAGGATGCGCACGCAGGCGAGCGCGATCGGCGCGGCCCAGCCGAGCGCGAACATCCACAGATAATTGCTCCGCATCCGCCACGCGCGCCACAGGATCGGGATGACGATCGCGATCAGCCCGCAAAAGGTGACGGCATAGAGCTTGTCCAGCGCCCAGATCGCATGCGGCGCGAACAGCGCGAACAGCGTGGCCGGCGTCAGCACCGCGACCATCGCGATACGGCTGGCGACGCGCAGCCAGCCGGAGAACACCTGCTCCTCGAAGAACGATCGCGCGAACGCGACCGCGCTCGCAGCCGAGATCGCCAGCAGCAGGTAATTGATCCGCAGCCGATCGTTGTTGAGCATATCGGGCAGCATCCAGGCGAGCGCGCCCGAGGACGAGATGGCATAGCCCATCAGCGCGGCGACCATCGCGCAATAGGCGAGCTGGAAGCGGTATCTCAGCGCCCCCCACAGGGCCAGATTGTAAACCAGCAGGGCGAGGCACAGCCCGACGAACCCGGCGTAGAGCGCGCCGAGCCGCAGGGTCGATTGGCCGGCCTGATACGCATCGGTCACGCGGGCGCCGATCAGGATGCCACGCAGATTGGCCGCACCCTCGACGTGCCACAGCAAGCGCACCAGCGGCACCGGCGACGGTGGCGTCTGGTGCTGGATCAATGCGCCCAATTGCATGTGGCGCGTCGCGCCGCGGCCGTCGTCGCTGAACCGGTAGATGCGGCCGTCGGCGTAGAGCGCGTAGAGCGTCAGCCGCGTCTGCCACAGGCTGGCGACGCGGATTTCGTGCGGCGATCGTGTATCGATCCGGTCGAGCGGCTGCGATCGGACCCAGAAATCGCCGCGCCCGAAATCGGTCTGCGGTGTGGTGCAATCGAACCCGCCCGATTGGCGGAGCAACGTCGCCGGGTCCATGCCGGGGGCGGCGCGCAGCACGCAGGGGCGGATATGCAGGCCGACGTCACCGACCTGCGCATGCGCTGCCGGCCCGCCCGTCAAGCAGACAAGTGCAAGCAGCACCCGCATCACAATGCGACTGATCGGAAACCCCACCATGAGTCGAATGCTAAACGGTGATGGCGAACGGAGTGTAAACGCCACGCCGTTTATTTTGCCGCCGGTGCCCACGGCGGCTGATCGCTAAACCGAAGTCGAGCTTATTCCCCACGAAGATAATCGTCACCCTGAACTTGTTTCAGGGTCCATGGCGCCCGCTCACCGGCGAGCGTCCGGGATGCTTATGACGTAACCGTCAGATTTCAGACGGCTATGACGACGTCGGCAGGGGTGCCGGCGATGGCTGCGGCCGCGGGGCGGCGGGTTGGCTCCCGGTCTCGCTGGTGTTAAGCGCCGCGGCGTTGGCGCGCGCGGTATCGCTGGCGTCCACCTTGGGATCGGGCGGCAGCATCGACGGATCGGTCGGCACCACCGATCCCTTGGTCACCTCCACCACGGTGCCGATCCGCGTCGCCGCATAGAGCTTCTTGGCGAAGGCCAGCGGCACGTGGATGCAGCCGTGCGAGTTGCGATAGCCGGGTGTCGATCCGCCGTGGATCGCGACGCCGTCCCAGGTCAGCCGCTCCATATAGGGCATCGGCGCCGAATCGTAGAGCGTCGATTTGTGGTGCACCTGTTTCTGCAGGATCGGGAAAATGCCGGTCGGCGTTTCCTTGCCGTCGCGACCGGTCGCCGCGCTGGAAACAGCAATCATCTGGTTGCCGCGAAACACATAGGCGCGCTGGTCGGCCAGGCTGACGATGACGTTCAGCGGACCCGAGCCGCTATTGTCCTGCCACACCCAGGCGCTTGGCTGCAGCATCGCAGCGGCCTGCTCAATCGAGGCCGCGTCGGTGCTCGCCGCGGCGGGTGCCGCCAGCGCGCAGACGGCAGTGCCAAGCAGGATGGCGATCGATTTCACTTCGGCTCCTTGCATTTGATCTCTATGACATCAGAACAACGCCCGAATATGACCTTCGTGTCCAGCCGCAAGGGCGAATATCCGGCGATTTCAGCTCATTCTCGTAAATATATGTCGAGAAGTCGGTCCGATTCGGACGCTCTTCCGATCGCCGTCGCGCGCGGCTAGACTCGCCGCCTATACGGGAAGCCGGTGCAGAACATGAAAAGGGGCGAGGGATGGCGGATACGGAAGAGGCGCCGCTGGCGCGCGGCGACATGCGGCTGGTGATCGGGGCATCGGCGGTCGGCACGATCTTCGAATGGTATGATTTCTTCATTTACGGCACGCTCGCGGCCTCGGGGATCATCGGCCGCGCCTTCTTTCCCGCAGGCAACGAAACGGTGCAGACGCTGCTCGCCTGGGCGGGGTTCGCGGTCGGCTTCGGGTTCCGGCCGCTGGGCGCGGTGCTGTTCGGCTTTCTCGGTGACCGGCTCGGGCGCAAATACACCTTCCTCGTCACCATCACGGTGATGGGCGTGGCAACCGCGGGCGTCGGGCTGGTGCCGCCGGTCGCGACGATCGGGCTCGCCGCGCCCGCGATCATCCTGCTGCTCCGCATCGCGCAGGGGCTGGCGCTGGGCGGCGAATATGGCGGTGCGGCGGTCTATGTCGCCGAACATTCGCCGCCGGGCCGCAGCGGCTATTACACCAGCTTCATCCAGGCAGGTGTAGCCGGCGGGTTCATTCTCAGCCTGGCTGTGGTGCTCGCGGTCAAGGCGCTGTGCCCGGACGCGGTGTGGGAAGCCTGGGCCTGGCGGCTGCCGTTCGTGTTTTCGTTGGCGCTTCTCGCTGTGTCGCTGTGGATGCGGCTCAAGCTGTCGGAAAGCCCGGTATTCGCCGCTTTGCGCAAGGCCGGCGAGACGGTGCGCAACCCGTTTATCGAGAGCTTTCGCTATCCCGGCAACTGGAAGCGCCTGTTCGTCGCGATGATCGGTATCGCCGCGGGGCTGACGGTGATCTGGTACACCGCGACCTTCAGCGTCCTGTCTTTCGCCGAGCACGCAATGCGGCTCGACGAAACCACCGCGCAGCTCGTCACCGGGACGGGCGTGCTCGCTGGCCTGTTCTGGTTCGTGCTGTTCGGGCGCCTATCCGATCGCATCGGCCGCAAGAAGCCGATCGTGATCGGCTATGCGGTCACGCTGGTGGCGCTGTTCCCGCTGTTCTGGATCATCGGCGATGCCGCCAATCCCGGCCTGGCAGAGGCGGCGCGGCGCGCGCCCGTGGTCGTTTCGGGCACCGATTGCCACTACAGCCCGTTCGCCAAGCAACAGACTGGTGCTTGCGGACAGATGCTCGATTATTTCTCGAAGAAGGGCATCGCCTACACCACCGTCCGCGCGCCCGCGACGGTGGTGACGATCGGCGGCGTCACCGTCGAGGATCCGACGCCCGCGCATCTCGATGCGGCGCTGGCGGCGAACGGCTATCAGCTCGGCAAGGTCGTGCCGGGGCCGCGCGGCATCATCGTCATGCTGCTGGCGATCGTCGCGTTGAGCGCGCTGTCCGGCGCGACCTACGGCCCCGTCGCCGCGCTGCTGGCCGAGATGTTTCCGCCGCACATCCGCTACAGCTCGATGTCGATCCCCTATCATATCGGCTGCGGCTATTTCGGCGGATTCCTGCCGTTCATCAGCCAATATGTCGTCGCGCGCACCGGCAATCCCTATGCCGGCTTGTGGTACACCTGGGTGATCGTGGCGATCGCGCTGGTGGTGACGATGTTTGGTCTCACCGAAACCGCGCCCATTGCAAAACGCCGCCGCCGCTGACTGGCCTTAGCCGCGGCGGATCGCTAACGGCGGAGCGATGACCATTGCTCCGCTGCGCCTCCGCCTCGATGGCACCGCCCTCGCCGACAATTGGCGGACGCTCGATCGGTTGAGCGGCGCAGCGGCGTGCGGTGCCGCGGTGAAGGCCGATGGCTACGGGCTCGGCGCGGCGGCGGTCGCGGCGCGGCTGGCCCGTGCCGGCTGCCGCGATTTCTTCGTCGCGACCTGGGCCGAGGCGGAAGCGCTGGCGCCGCTCGGGTGCACCGTCTCGGTGCTCCACGGCGTCCGCGCCGAGGATATGGCCGTCGCCCCCGGCATCGCCCGGCCGGTGCTCAGCACGCCCGCGCAAATCGCCCGCTGGCGCGAGGCGGGCAGGGGGCCGTGCGATGTGATGGTCGATACCGGCATGAACCGGCTCGGCGTCTCGGTTCAGGCAGTGGGGGAGGGCCTGCTCGATGGCCTGCAGGTCGAGACGCTGATGAGCCATCTCGCCTGCGCCGACGAGGAAACCGCGATGAACGCGCGCCAGCGAGACGCCTTCGCCGGCCTGGCGCGCAAGACCGGCGCGCGCCGCATGAGCCTCGCCAATTCGGCGGGAATCGCGCTCGGCGCCGATTATGCCTTCGATCTGACCCGCCCCGGCCTCGCGCTCTACGGCGGGCGGCAGCGCGCGGGACATGACGCGATCCGGCAGGTGGTGATCCCCGAGGCGCAGGTGCTGCAGCGGCGCACCGTCCCCGCCGGGCAGACCGTCGGCTATAACGCGACCTGGACCGCGCCCGCCGACAGCGAGGTCGCGATTCTCAACATCGGTTATGCCGACGGCTATTTCCGCGGCTTCTCCGATCACGGCGCGGCCCGCGCGGGCGACGTCCGCCTGCCGGTGATCGGCCGCGTCTCGATGGATCTGCTCGCGGTGCTGGTTGACGCCGCCCCCGACGTCGCGGAAGGCGACTGGCTGGCGCTCGACTACGACCTCCCCGCCGCCGCGGTGGCGAGCGGGATGTCGCAATACGAGCTCATCACCAGCCTCGGCACCCGCTTCGATCGCGTCTGGAGTGGCTGACGACGGACCCAACCATCATGCTGAACTCGTTTCGGCATCCATGGCGCAACGCCGGCGCTGCACTCGCGGGTTCCGCGGTCATCATGGAACTCGCCCCAAGCTCAGGGCGATGCCGACCGTCCTACCGCTCGACGCACATCGCGATGCCCATCCCGCCGCCGATGCACAAGGTCGCGAGGCCCTTCTTCGCGTCGCGCTTCTGCATCTCGTAGAGCAGGGTGGTCAGCACCCGCGCGCCGCTGGCGCCAATCGGATGGCCGATCGCAATCGCGCCGCCGTTGACGTTGACCTTGTCGGCATCCCAACCCAGTTCCTTGCCGACTGACAGCGCTTGCGCGGCGAATGCTTCATTGGCCTCGATCAGGTCGAGGTCGGCGAGCGTCCAGCCGGCTTTCTCCAGCGCGCGCTTGGTTGCCGGCACGGGGCCGATGCCCATGATCGAAGGATCGACGCCGGCCGAGGCCCAGCTCTTGATCGTCGCGAGGATGGGCGCGCCGCGCTTCTCGGCCTCCTCGCGGCTCATCACCACCAAGGCGGCGGCGCCGTCGTTGAGGCCCGAGGCGTTGGCGGCGGTGACGGTGCCGTCCTTCTTGAACGCCGGCCGCACGCCCGACACGCTTTCGATCGTCACGCCCGAGCGGATATATTCGTCATCCTCCACCACCGTGTCGCCCTTGCGGCCCTTCACGGTGACGGGCGCGATCTCGTCCTTGAACTTGCCCGCCGCGCGCGCCTTCTCGGCATTGTTCTGAGAGCGCACCGAGAATTCGTCCTGCTCGCTGCGCGTCACCTGATATTGCTCGGCCAGGTTCTCGGCGGTGATGCCCATGTGATAGCCGTTGAACACGTCGGTCAGGCCGTCCTTGATCATCGTATCGATCAGGCTGACGTCGCCCATCTTGGTGCCGCCGCGCAGGTTCTGCGCGTGCGCCGAAAGCGACATCGATTCCTGCCCGCCGGCGACGACGATCGTCGCGTCGCCCGTCGCCACCGCCTGCGCCGCCAGCGCCACCGCGCGAAGCCCCGATCCGCACACCTGGTTGACGCCCCAGGCTGGAATCTCCTTGGGCACGCCGGCCGCCATCGATGCCTGCCGCGCCGGGTTCTGGCCCTGCCCGGCGGTGAGCACCTGGCCCATGATGACTTCGGAAACCTCTTCACCCTTCACGCCGGCCTGCGTCAGTGCCGCCTCGATTGCCTGCCGCCCAAGCTCGTGCGCGGGAACGCCGGCGAATGCACCGAGGAAGCTGCCGACCGGGGTGCGCTTGGCGGCGGTGATGACGATATCGGACATGGGTGGGGCTCCTGCTGATTCGTGTTTGCCGCCTATCTAGGGGCGTCGAGCGCGCTTAGCCACCCGGCGAGCGGCTCCCAGAGCTGCGCTTGCGCGCGCCCGCCCACGATCATGCCGACATGGCCCGCGCCCAGCATACGTGTGTCCGTGACGCCCGCCGCGCTGGTCGCGGGTACGATGCGGTCGGTGGTCGAGACGAAATCGACCACCGGGCAGGGCAGGGCAGCGGGGTCGACGCGCTGTCCCGCCATGCTCAGGCCGCCGTTGCCGGGCACGTCATGCTCGAAAAAGTCGAACAGCTGCGCGCCGGCGGCATAGGTCAGTGGTGCGCCGGCATTGGCCCAATCCTCCAGCGCGACGAACTGGCGTGCCTTGCCACTCTCCGGATCGAGATCGGCGAAGGCTTCGTATTTGGCGATGGTGCGCGCCGGATCGAGTCGCCAGAAACCCGATTGCAGCACCTCCATCGGCACCAGCCCGAGCGCGCGGCATGAGGGCTCGGCGGTCGCCCACAGTTCGGCGATCTCGGCGCGGGCATGTGCCCCGAAGCCGCCGAACCGCCACGGCGCAGCGATCAGCGCCACGCCGGCGACCGGCCGCGCGGCCGCCGCCATGATCGCCATCGTCCCGCCCAGGCAATAGCCCGCCAGCACTGGTGGTTCTTCCAGCCGCGCGATGAGCGGTAGCAGCAGCGTCTCGACATGCCCGGCGATATCGAGGCCGCGCTCGTCCGGCGCCGGGCTCCCCCAATCGAGCAGCAGCGGGCGCACGCCCTGGCCGGCCAGCCAGCGCAGCAGGGAGCGGCCGGGCGCGAGATCGAGCACGAACGGCGGGTTGATCAGCGAGGGCACGAACACCACCGGCCGCCCCGCGCCGCCGTAATCGATCAGCGCGGCGCGGCCGATTCGGTGCGCCGCAGCAGGCCGCGGCCATGCTGCGCTGCGATCGACACGTTGATAGGCGGCCAATCCGGCCAGTGCCTTGGCGCGCCTATCGGGCGATTCGGCGGTTTCGCTGCGCAGCATATCGAGGAACAGCGGCAACGGGCGCGGCCCGTGTTGCGGCGCATCATGTTTCGATGGTAGAGCGGGGTCGATCACGGTCGGGGGCAAATCCCAATGAAGAAGCAGCAGGCGGAAGACGGCTCGGTAATCATCAAGAAATACGCCAACCGTCGTCTCTATAATACCGAGACCTCATCCTACATCACGCTCGATCATCTTGCCGCGATGATTCGCGAAGGCCGCGACTTCAAGGTCGTCGATGCCAAGACCGATACTGACATCACCCACAACGTGCTGACCCAGATCATCATGGAAGAGGAAGCGCGCGGCCAGACGATGCTGCCGGTCAATTTCCTGCGCCAGCTGATCGCGATGTACGGCGATTCGATGCAGGCGATGGTGCCGGGGTATCTCGATGCCTCGATGGAAAGCTTCCGGCGCAATCAGGAGCAGTTCAAGTCGGCGGTCGAGGGCGCCTTCGCCAACTCGCCTTTCGCCGAGATCGCCAAGCGCAACATGGAGATGTTCGAGGCGGCGACCGCGGCGTTCAAGAACGGCGGCAAACCCGCGCCGGCACCGTCCGCTTCCTCGAAGGACGACGAGATCGCCGCGCTCAAGGCCGAGATGGCGCGGATGCAGGAAAAGATCGAAAAACTCGCCAAGTAGCGGCTATCGACCATGTCTCAGATCAGTCCGGGCTGGTACGCCGTGGCGGCGTGCCTGCTGGTCGCGATAGTTGCCGGCCTTGCCGACTGGCGACGGCGGCGGCGGCGTGATCTCGATCGCGTCGGGCCGGTGCACTGGCCGACCGTGCAGATGCTCGCGCTGATCGCGGCAGCGGCGATCGCGGCGTTCGTCACACATGGCTGAGCGCCAACGTCAGTAGAATTGTTGTAGCGTCAGCGATCGCGTCGCGCCGTCGCACAGGCCCAGCGTCACGGTTCGCCCCGGCGTGCCGGTCGACCAGCTGGACAGGGCGCTGTCGGCATAGTCCGCCGGGATCGGCTTGCCGTCGATGCTGCAGATCAGGTCGCCCGATCGCCAGCCGGCCGCCGCCGCGGGGCTGCCGCGCATGACGTGTACGACGCGCAACCGATCCTTGTCGAGCCCGAGCAGCAGCCCGCTGGTCGATCGCACCGGCGGCTGGTCGGCGTCGGGTCCGGGAGTGAATACCATCCGTCCTGCGCGGGGATCGAGCAGCACGCGATAGCGCTGCAACAGCCCGGTGCCGATCCGCCCCTGGGCGCCGACCGCATCCGAAAACCCTCGCGGCGGCTCGACCCGCACCTCGATCTGGCGCGCGGTGAGATCGCCTAGCGACAGCGCCGGCACGATCGCCAGCCCCATCACCACCGATCCGCCCAACCCATAGGATATTGCGCTAGTCATCGGCGGCGGTGCGGGCTCGGCGGCGACCCAGGCGGCGTGCGACAGCGTCAGCATCGATCCGTCGCCGGTGTCGACCACCAGCGGGTGCAGCGCGTGGCCGCCCAGGCTGCCGTCGGTCAGGTAGATGTTGGTGATCGGCGAGGTGGTGAGCGGCGCGCTCTCGCCGCGAAACGGCAACTGGCCTGAGGGGATCAGGCGGAAACGGTGGGCCGGATAGTCGATGTCGAGCGCATAGCCCGCGAGCAGGTCGGGGCCAACCAGCAGGTCGATCGCATCGGCGCCGCCGGCTGCCAGTGCGGGCACGTCGGCGACGGCGATCTCGCCGCCGCGCCGCGTCAGGCCGCCAAGCGATATCGTGTTCATCGCCGCCCAGCCGATCGGTACCGCGCCGCCGATCACCGTGGCGCTGCCGCGCTGCGTCACCTTGATGTGCAGGCGCCGCACGAAATCGCGCGACAGCACCGAAAAACTCAGCCCGGTATCGAGGATCGCGCTGACCGGCGCACCGTCGAGCGTCGCGGTGAAGCGCACCTGATTGCCCGGTGTCAGCGTGAACGGCACCCAGCGTTTCGCGCTGTCGGGCAGCAGCGTGCTGACCGGGGCGGTGGCGCCCGGCGCGATCGGCGGCGGCGCGGCGGCGGTGAGAACGAGCAACAGGGCGGCGAGGACGCGCATCGCCCGTTGCCCTAGCCGGTCGCGCTCAAACCGCAAATGAACGGGACATGTTCGTGAGGCGGCTGGTGCCGCCCCAAATCACAAGCATGCTTCGAGGAACGCCTGATCGAAGCCGAATTGCCGCGCTTTTTCCAGCGTATAGGGACGCAAGCCCATCGCGCGATATTCGCCGACGATCTTGCCGTCCGAACTCTCGTCGAGATATTCGAACTTGAACAATTCCTGCGTCACGATCACCGGCCCTTCCATGCCGATCACCTCGGTGATGTTGGTGACGCGGCGCGAGCCGTCGCGCAGGCGCTTCACCTGGACGATCAGGTCGACCGAATCGGCGATCTGGCGGCTGATCGCTTCCTTCGGCACCTTGATGTCGGACATCATCACCATGTTCTCCATACGCGCCAGGCATTCGCGCGGGGAGTTGGAGTGAAGCGTCGCCATCGAGCCGTCATGGCCGGTGTTCATTGCCGCGAGCAGGTCGAAACACTCGCTGCCACGAATTTCGCCGAGGATGATGCGATCCGGGCGCATACGCAGCGCGTTCTTGACGAGATCGCGGATGGTGATCTCGCCCTGCCCTTCCAAGTTGGCGGGGCGTGTTTCGAGCGGCAGCCAGTGCGGCTGTTGCAGCCGCAATTCGGCCGCGTCCTCGATCGTCAGCACGCGTTCGCCGGGGTCGATCATCTTCGACAACGCGTTGAGCATCGTCGTCTTGCCCGAGCCGGTGCCGCCCGAGATGACGACGTTGAACCGGCAGGCACCCGCGATCTTCAGCGCGGTCGCCATCTTCTCGGACATCGATCCGAACTTGGCCATCATGTCGAGCGTGATCGGCTTGGCCGAGAATTTACGAATCGATATCGCGGTGCCCTTGAGGCTCAACGGCGGCACGATCACGTTGACGCGGGAACCGTCCTTCAGGCGCGCGTCGGCCAGCGGCGTGGTCTGGTCGACGCGGCGGCCGACCGAATTGCAAATGCGCTGCGCGATCTGGAAGAGGTGCTCCTCGTCGCGGAACTGGATCTGCGCGAGCTGCAGTTTGCCCTTTTTTTCGATGTAGGTCTGGTCGGGGCCGTTGACCATGATGTCGCTGACGTCGGGATCGGCGATCAACTCCTCGAGCGGACCGAGGCCCAGCAGTTCGTCGACCAGCACCTTTTCGAGCGCGAACTGCTCGCGGCGGTTGAGCGTCAGTTTCAGCTCGGCGAGCACCTCGCCGATGATCGGCCGGAATTCCTCGGCCAGTTCGTCCTTGTTGAGCGTTGCAGCCGCTTCGGGATCGACGCGTTCGAGCAGCCGCGGCAGCACCTGCTCCTTGATCTTGTGGATCGAAGCCTCGAAGCCCTCGACGCGGCTCGATCCGGCATCGCCCGACGCTGCCTGCCGCTCGGCCAGCCGCGCCAGCGCGTCCATCGAGGACGCCATCGGCGCCGCGGAGGCAGGGGCCGCCGCCTCGCTCGCCGGTTCGGCTTCTGCACCCGGTAGCGGCAAATCGGTGAGCGGCGGGAACTGCTCGGCATGATCGGGCTCGTTCGCCTTGGCGAACCCACCCTGCATCGGCCGCGCCACCCCGAAAGACGGCCTGCCCCCGGTCCCCGTACCACTGCGTCGCCCGAATGCACCCATTCCAACCCTCGTTGTGCTGCCCGCGACCAGCGCCGGCTCTCCTGGAAGTCGGGTTTCGTCAATAAGTGCTAAACTTTAATAATTTCTGAGATTCGCCGGCTCTCCGGAAGGTGCGGATGGCGATGGCAGCTATTCGTTAACCTTACCTATCCTAAGCGATGTCGTGGTATTGATGCGCGCGAGAAACGGGGATCGGCAGGATGCAGGTAATCAAACGACCCTATTCGACGGTCTTGCAAGCGCTCGGCGGCGTCGGTCCGTTCAGCGGCCTGTTGCGCGACGCGCCCGCCAGGCAGCCTTATGGCTGGGCCCGCTGGGCGGCGTCGCTGTTCGCGATTCATAATCCGCAGCGGATGGTCGCGCTCGATTGTCCCTGGTGGAACGTTCGTGCGACACGCGACGTCGAGGCCTTCCTCCGCGCCCGTCCGGCGGCACGCGTCTTCGAATATGGTGCCGGCGCCAGCACGATCTGGCTCGCGCGTCGAGCCGGGACGGTCGTATCGGTCGAGCACGACGCCGATTGGTACGAGCGATGCCGCGATCTCGCCCGGCCTTGCGGGAATGCGCAGATTCTGTGGCGGGACCGATCGGCCGATCCATCCGCCTATGTCGATGCGATCGACGCGGTACCCGGCTTGTTCGATCTGATCGTGATCGACGGTCGCGATCGTGGCGTGTGCCTTGCCCAGGCGAAGCGGCGTCTGACACTCGGCGGCATCATCCTGTTCGACGATACGGGGCGAGCGCGCTATCGCGACGCGATCGCCTCCTCGGGGTTGATCGAACGTCGCTATTTCGGGCGCTCTTATTGTGTTCCCTATCCCGATCACACCAGCATTCTCTCACGCTGAGGCGCGACCCGTATCGGTGAGCAGGGGGCGCCTGCAACGCGCCGCGCGCTGGCTCGGCGCCTGCTTGTTGCTCGTCAGCCTGGTCTATCTCGGACGGCGGTTCGCGGCGCTGGATTGGCGGCAACTGGCCGGCGCCGAACGCCCGCTGACGCTGATCCTCGGTGAAGCTGTCACCCCGATCTACGCGACATTGCTTGCCGCACTGGCCTGGGGATGGTGCCGCCAGGCGGCCGACCGTCAGCCCCTGCGTCTGCGAGAGGCCATCGCCGTCTATGGCCGTGCGGTGATTGCCAAATATGTCCCGGGCTCGGTGCTGCAATATGCCTCGCGGCAATGGCTCGGCGGCAGGCTCGGCATGAGGCAGGCGGCGATGGCGCGCGCGTCGGCGACCGAAATCGCGCTGCACGTGCTGTTCTCCGGTTTCGTGGCTGCAAGCTTCATCTGGGCAGGCGGAGGGGCGGACGCCTTGGGGATCGCGGCGTGTGCGCTTGGCGCCACCCTGTCGCTGCTCGCCCTGCGCTGGCGGCAAAGCTGTGCGCCGCTGTTCGGCCAGGCGCTGTTTTTCTTGGGTTTCGCGTCGCTGGTGTTCGTCCTGGCGGTATCAGGCCATGATGCGGCCACGGCGGCACGATGGACGGGCTGGTTCTTCGCCGCGTGGCTCGCGGGTTTTCTCGTCCCACTGGCGCCGGGCGGAATCGGCGTCCGCGAGGCGATACTGGTGGCTTTGGCCGGCCCGGCGGATCGCGGCGGCGAAGTGCTCGCCTTCGCCTTGCTGCTCCGCGCTGTGACGCTGCTCGGCGATGGCGTGTTCGGCGCGGTCGCCTATCTGATCCGGATCAGAACTCGGTGAAATAGGGCTCGGTCGGTGCGGAGAGCGCCGGCATCACGATGCGCCTGCCCCAGATCAGGCGGATGGCGCCCGGATGATCGGCGATCACATGACGGCCGCGCTGCAGGGTGACGATGTCACCCGGCCGATAGCGAACGCCGTCGATCGTCGCCGCGGCGCTGCGCAGCGTATAGGGCCCAGGCACGAGAAGATCGACAGTCACCGGCTGCTGTCCGGCCGGGATGTTCTTGCCGGCAAGCCAATAGGGACCCCAGAAGTGAACGTAGCTGGCGCGCATCGCGGCCAGATCGCCGGGAAGGAATTCCGGCGCCGCCGCGTTGGTTTCCAGCGCGCGCGTGTACATCGGGTCGTCGGCGACGATCAGCGGCACCATCCGGCTTGCCAGCGTTTCGCGGACGCTGGGCGAGCCGCCCGCCTTGTAGATGCCGATCCCCCAGGGCGTCATGAAGATGTTGGCCTTGGGAAAACTCCCGAGCAGCGCGCAGAAATCAAAATAAGCGACGGGTGTCGGGAACATCGTCTCGGCGGCACGCAGCAGCGTGCGCTGCTTGTCGATCGGGCTCGGTGGTTCGCCCGCCCATATCACCAGCGCGCCAAAGGCAAGGAAAGCGGTGACTATTGTTGGGCCGAATCGCGCGGCGGTCGCGGCGATGGCGACGCTTGCCGCGACCATCACCGGCGCCAGCATGAACGCATAATAATAAGGCGCCGTGTTGTGGTAGAACAACAGGGTCGTGATCGGCAGCCAGAGCCCCGTCAGGCAGAGTTTCTCGTCGAAATGTCGATCGGACCGCCACAGGATCACCGGCGTCGCCAGCACGAGGAGCGACTGGACCGGCGAGATCAGCAACTCCTTGAGCGCGAATATCCAATAATAGAGCAGCGTGCTGAACATCACGCCGCCGGCATTGCCCAGGATGCTGCGGGCCCCGGTCTTGTCGTCCGCGACGATGCCGCGCGAATGCAGATAATAGAGCGCGGCAAAGGCGAGGATCGCGACGATGCCGGATGCGCCGATTTTCAGGAGATAGTCGCGAGATCGATCGTCGCGGCGCCAATGCAACCAGACGGCGCCGGCAAAGGCAGGCGCATAGAGCACGATTTTGATCGTGAACATCGCGGCGGTGGCAACGATCAGTCCGATCAACGCCGCTGTCGTCCATCTGGCGGGTGCCATCATAACCAGCCACAGCGCGCTCATCAGCAGCGCCGCGGTGATCGGATCAGTGCGGAACTCATAGCCGTGCTGAAAGACGAAGCCGGTCGAAACATAGCACAAGGCGCACAGCAGCCCGGCCTTGCGGTCGGTGAACCGGCCGGCGAGGAAAAAAATGATCGTGCTGGTGAGCAATTCGCAGCAGAACATGACGATCCGCGCGGCGACGATCCGATCGATGTTGGTGCCCGGCACGTCGAGAATCCACGCAAACACACGCGTGTGCAGCGTCTGCAGCGGCCAGGCCAATCTCCCGCGGGCAAGGTCTTCGACTTGGCTGTAGAACCAGAATTCGTCCCAGTTGATCGATCGATGCACGACCAGCGTGAATTGCAGCGTCAGCGCTAATGCTAGCGCACAAGCCATCCAGAAGGTGGCGTCGCGGGGTAGCGCAAGGCGCGCGCGCGGCGCCCTCTCGCTGGCGGCGTGCACTATCTTCATGCCCGTTTCGCGCGCCTCGGTTCCGCTCTTGCGGCGAGCCGATCATCCGATCGTTCGAGGCTGGCGACGCGCTCGTCGAGTTGCCGGATGTGCAGCAATGCGGCCTCAAGCAGCTTGCGGTTGGCGCCGATCAGGTCGGCGAGCATGCCCAGCAATCCGGTGATGACGCCAAGCACCAGTAAGGCACCGCCGATCACCAGCGATTGCACATGGCCGTTGCCGTTGCCATCGGCCCAGAACCACAGGAAGCGCAGGATCGGCAGCGCGCCCGCCACCGCCAGCAGCAGGCCGACGCTGATGAAGGCACGCAGTGGGTTATAGGTCGTATAGGCGCGAGTCATCGTCACCAGTTGGCGCGCGATGAACTGCGGGATCGATTTGAACAGGCGTGACGGCCGCAGCGTGGGATTGGTGCGGATCGGGACGCTGACGATCCGCAGGCGCTTGCGGCCGGCCTGGATCAGCATGTCCGTGGTGTAGCTGAACTCGGTGGTGATCGTGATCCGCTGCGCCGCATCGCGGCTGATCGCCCGGAACCCGCTGACGGCATCGCGCAGGTCGGTTCGGGACAGTCGCTGGACGATGTGGCTGCCGAGGCGCTGCAGCAGCCGCTTGACGGGATGGAAATGGGCGTTGTCGGCAACGCCGCGGTCGCCGATCGCGATATCGGCCTCCCCCGAGACGATCGGCGCGACCAGACGGGCAATGTCCTCGCCGACATATTGGCCGTCGGCATCGGTGTTGACGATGATATCGGCGCCGGCCGCGAGGGCGGCGTCGAGCCCGCTTTGGAAGGCTGCTGCAAGCCCGCGATTACGGCGATGATGGACGATGTGGTCGACCCCGAAGCGACGAGCGACGGCGGCGGTGTCGTCGCTGCTGCCGTCATCGACCACCAGTACCTCGATCGCATCGATCCCGGCAATGCGTCGAGGCAGCGCGACCAGCGTTTCGGGCAGGCTCTCCGCTTCGTTGAAACAGGGTATCTGGATGATCAGCTTAGTCACAGGCCCCCCGCTCGCGACGCCGTGGTAGCACGACGGTCGGTGTGGTTACCCGCTGTTAAGTCTAAGCCTTTAACGCCCGGTAAATCTTGGGCGCCTCCGCCTTAGCCTCCAATCCGCTCCGCCAGCACCGTCAGCCCGGTCTCGCTCACTTCGGCGAAGCCGCCTTGGATGCGGAGCATTTCCGGCGCGCCCTTTTCCTCGCGGTAGATCGCGAGTTCGGCGTCGTCGCGGATCGACGACATCAGCGGCATGTGCTGCTCGAGCACCCCGAAATCGCCCTCGGTGCCGGGGACGACGACCATGTACACGTCCTCCGAACGGACGAGCTTTTCAGGCGTGACGAGTTCGAAATGCAGCATTGTTTCTTCTTCCTAAGCCCCTCCCCTTCAGGGGAGGGGTTGGGGGTGGGGCGTGTCTCATCGAGACCATCGCCCGCGTCCCCCACCCAACCCTCCCCTGAAGGGGAGGGCTTTAGGTTGTTACGCCTCCTGCGCCATCTTCTCGGCCTTGGCGACGGCTTCGTCGATGCCGCCGACCATGTAGAAGGCCGCTTCGGGCAGGTGATCATATTCGCCGTCGACCACCGCCTTGAACGACTTGATCGTGTCCTCGATCGCGACGAACTTGCCGGGGATGCCGGTGAACACCTCGGCGACGTGGAACGGCTGGCTGAGGAAGCGCTGGATCTTGCGCGCCCGCGCCACCGTCAGCTTGTCGTCTTCCGAGAGTTCGTCCATGCCGAGAATGGCGATGATGTCCTGCAGGCTCTTGTACTTCTGCAGGATCGACTGGACGGCACGCGCCGTCTCGTAATGCTCCTGGCCAACGACGCGTGGCTCGAGCACGCGGCTGGTCGAATCGAGCGGATCGACCGCCGGGTAAATGCCGAGCTCCGAGATCGCGCGGCTCAACACCGTGGTCGCGTCCAGGTGCGCGAACGAAGTCGCCGGTGCCGGATCGGTCAAATCGTCCGCGGGGACGTAGATCGCCTGCACCGAGGTGATCGAGCCCTTGTTGGTCGAGGTGATCCGCTCCTGCAGCGCGCCCATGTCGGTCGACAGCGTCGGCTGATAGCCCACCGCCGACGGGATGCGGCCGAGCAGCGCCGACACTTCCGAGCCCGCCTGGGTGAAGCGGAAGATGTTGTCGACGAAGAACAGCACGTCCTGGCCTTCCTGGTCGCGGAAATATTCCGCGATGGTCAGGCCGGAGAGGGCGACGCGGGCACGCGCGCCCGGCGGCTCGTTCATCTGGCCGTAGACCAGCGCCACCTTCGATCCCTCCGAGGTCGCCTTGCCGTCGGCATCCTTGGCGATGACATCGGCATCGAGGAACTCGTGATAGAGGTCGTTGCCCTCACGCGTCCTCTCGCCGACGCCGGCGAACACCGAGGTGCCGCCATGGCCCTTGGCGATGTTATTGATGAGTTCCTGAATGAGCACGGTCTTGCCGACGCCGGCGCCGCCGAACAGGCCGATCTTGCCGCCCTTGGCGTAGGGCGCGAGCAGATCGATCACCTTGATGCCGGTGACCAGGATCGCGCTTTCGGTCGACTGGTCGACGAACTTCGGTGCCTCGGCGTGGATCGGCGCGGTTTCGGTCGCGCCGATCGGGCCGAGCTCGTCGATCGGCTCGCCGATCACGTTCATGATGCGGCCCAGCGTCTTGGGGCCGACCGGCACGCGGATCTGCGAGCCGGTGTCGGTTACGGTCTGGCCGCGGGTCAGGCCGTCGGTGCCGTCCATCGCGATCGTGCGAACCGTGTTCTCGCCGAGATGCTGCGCGACCTCGAGGACGAGGCGGTTGCCGTTGTTGTCGGTCTCGAGCGCCGACAGGATCGCAGGCAGGCGGTCCTCGAAAGTGACGTCGACGACGGCGCCGATCACCTGGGTGACGCGGCCGACATTGTTGGTGGTCGCCTTTGGCGTCGCGGTGTCGCCGCCGGCAGGCGCGGCCTTCTTGGCGCGCGGCTTGCGCGCGGGCTTTTCGGTGGTGGGGGCTGCGGTTGCCATGATCGTTTCCTTACGCCTTCAATCTCAATTGCCCGAGCCGGCGTCGCCGGTCCGGCTGATGGTCACGACGATATGCTGGTCGGCGAAGCGGCCGGCGGATGCGCCCGGCTTGCTGTCGACGGTGATGGTGCTGCCGTAGCGGCTGATTGTCCCGCCGCTGAACTGCTGGAGCGCGGCAACGATCGGATCGCCGGCATTGACCTCGAAGCGCTGCAGCACGCCGTTGATGATCTGGCGCGGCATGCCCAGGATGTCGCGCACTTTATCCGAATCGGGCGAGCCCGACACATGCGTGTCGAACGTGAAGATAATCGACTTCACAGCATTAGGGGCGTCGCCGGCGACGATGGCGTTGGTTTTCACCGTCGCTGGCGGATTGGGATCGTCGTCGGGCAGCGTTTGCTTCTGGCCGATTGCCGCATAGCTCGATCCGCTGGCGGTATAGCCACCGACCTTGTAGCCCATGTCGTTGAGCGCGGCGATCAGCCTGTCAGGATTGCCGAAGAGTGCCTGCCAGCGTTCCCGCAGCACGGTGTCGGGGTCGGGCGCGCGATGCTCGGCTTGCGCCCGCTGCTGCTCGTTCATCCCTGCGGGCGCCGCGGCGGCGCCGTTGTCGGCGGCCTGCGGCTTGCTGCTGCACGCGGCCAGCGCGGCGATCGCGATCAGGGGAAGGACGGAACGAAGCTGCATTACAGGGCCTCCGCACCAGAGATGATTTCGACGAGTTCGGTGGTAATCGCGGCCTGACGGGTCCGGTTGTATTCGATCGTCAGGCGATTGATCATGTCGCCGGCATTGCGCGTCGCATTGTCCATCGCGGTCATGCGGCTGCCCTGTTCGGATGCGGCGTTCTCCAGCAGCGCGCGATAGATCTGCACTGCCAGGTTGCGCGGCAGCAGATCGGCGAGGATCGTTTCCTCGTCGGGCTCGTATTCGACCGCGCCGGCGGTCTTGGCAGCGTCGGGATCGACCGGCACCGGGATGACCTGCTGGCCGACCGGTTCCTGCACCAGTGCCGACTGGAACTTGGCATAGAACAGGTGCGCAACGTCGAATTCGCCATTGTCGAAGCGCTGGATCACTTCGTCGGCGACCTTCTGCGCATCGGAGAACGCGACGTTCTTGATCGCGCTCATGTCGATGTCGCCGGCAATGTGCTTTGGATAGAAGCGCTTGAGCACGCGGCCCTTCTTGCCGACGGTCAGGATTTTCACCGTCTTGCCGGCGGCGATCAGCTCGTCGGCCTTGCGACGTGCGGCACGGATGATGTTCGAATTGAACGCACCGGCGAGCCCGCGCTCCGACGTGGTAACGATCAGCAGGTGCACCGAATCGTGCCCGTTGCCAGCGAGCAGCTTGGGCGTCTGGTCACTGATCGTCACCCGCGCGGCGAGGCTGGCGACGACCTGTTCGATCCGCTCGGCGTACGGGCGGCCGGCTTCGGCCGCCATCTGCGCACGGCGCAGCTTGGCGGCGGCGACCATCTGCATCGCCTTGGTGATCTTCTGCGTCGACTTCACCGAGCCGATGCGGATTTTCAGGGCCTTGAGGCTCGCCATGTCTTTCCCATCAACGTCATGCCAGCGATGGCTGGCATCTCTTGCAGGTGGAGACCCCGGCTTGCACCGGGGTGACGGTTACTACTTACGCAAACGACTTCGCGAACGCGTCGAGCGCGGTCTTGAGTTTGCCCTTGGTCTCGTCGGACAGGTCGCGCTTGTCGCGAATGTCCTTCAGGATATCGGCGTGGTTGGCGCGCATGTCCTGCAGCATCGCGGCCTCGAAGCCGGTGACGCGCTCGACCGGGATCGCATCGAGATAACCATTGGTGCCGGCGAAGATCGACACCGTCTGTTCCTCGAAGGGCATCGGGTTGAACTGCGGCTGCTTCAAGAGCTCGGTCAGGCGCGCACCGCGGTTGAGCAGCTTCTGCGTCGCCGCGTCGAGGTCCGAGCCGAACTGCGCGAACGCGGCCATTTCGCGATACTGGGCGAGCTCGAGCTTGATCGAGCCCGACACCTTTTTCATCGCCTTGGTCTGCGCGGCCGAGCCGACGCGGCTGACCGACAGGCCGACGTTGATCGCGGGGCGGATACCCGCGAAGAACAGGTCGGTTTCGAGGAAGATCTGCCCGTCGGTGATCGAGATCACGTTGGTCGGAATATAGGCCGACACGTCGCCCGCCTGCGTCTCGATGATCGGCAGCGCGGTCAGCGAGCCGGCGCCGAGATCGTCGTTCATCTTCGCCGCGCGCTCCAGCAAGCGCGAGTGGAGGTAGAACACGTCGCCCGGATAGGCTTCGCGGCCCGGCGGGCGGCGCAGCAGCAGCGACATCTGACGATAGGCAACGGCCTGCTTGGAAAGGTCGTCATAGACGATCACGGCGTGCATGCCATTGTCGCGGAAATATTCGCCCATCGTGCAGCCAGTGTACGGCGCGAGGAACTGCAGCGGCGCGGGCTCCGACGCGGTCGCGGCGACCACGATCGAATATTCCATCGCGCCATTCTCTTCGAGCTGGCGGACGATCTGCGCGACGGTCGAGCGCTTCTGGCCGACCGCGACATAGATGCAATAGAGCTTCTTCGATTCGTCGTTGCCCTTGTTGACGTCCTTCTGGTTGATGAAGGCGTCGATCGCGACGGCGGTCTTGCCGGTCTGGCGGTCGCCGATGATCAGCTCGCGCTGGCCGCGGCCGACGGGAACGAGCGCGTCGATCGCCTTGAGGCCGGTCTGCACCGGCTCATGGACCGACTTCCTCGGGATGATACCCGGCGCCTTCACTTCGACGCGGCGACGCTCGGCAGCGTCGATCGGGCCCTTGCCGTCGATCGGGTTGCCGAGTCCGTCGACCACGCGGCCGAGCAGGCCCTTGCCGACTGGCACGTCGACGATCGTGCCGGTGCGCTTGACGGTGTCGCCTTCCTTGATCTCGGCGTCGGTGCCGAAGATCACGACGCCGACGTTATCGGCTTCAAGGTTGAGCGCCATGCCCTGGATGCCGTTGGCGAATTCGACCATCTCGCCGGCCTGGACGTTGTCGAGGCCGTAGATGCGCGCGATGCCGTCACCCACGCTCAGCACGGTGCCGGTCTCGGAGACCTGGGCCTCGGTGCCGAAATTGGCGATCTGGTCCTTGATGACCTTGGAGATTTCTGCGGCGCGGATATCCATTGCGTTAGCCTTTTAGCCTTTCATCGCATGCGCGAGGGAGTCCAAACGTGTCTTGATCGAGCTGTCGATCATCTGGGAACCGATACGGACGACCAGCCCGCCGAGCAGCGACGGATCGACCGAACAGTCGACCGCGACGTCACGCCCGATGCGCTGGCGGAGCTGCTGCTTCAACGCAGCGACCTGATCGTCGGAGAGCGGATAGGCCGAGATGATTTCGGCATTGGTCTCGCCGCGATGCGCCGCCGAAAGCTGGCGGAACGCGCGGATCACCGGCGCAAGCTGGTTGAGCCGGCGATTCTCGGCCAACACGCCGAGGAACTTGGCCGTGGTCGCATCGAGCTTGAGCGATTTGGCGGTCGCCTCGACTGCCTTGGTGGCGTCGCCGCGCGAAACCAAGGGGCTGGTGGTCAGCCGCTTGAAGTCGTCCGAATCATCGAGCGCCTGGCGCAGCGTCGCAAGGCTCGCCTCGACCGTGTCGATCGCCTTCGCATCGCGCGCGAGCTCGAACAGAGCGGTCGCGTAACGACCCGCTAAACTCGCCTGAATCCCGCTGGAAACCTCCACGCGATCGTCTTCCCCGTTATCGCTTCGAAACATATGGCCCATACGAAAAGAGGGCCGTTCCCGGCCCCCGATGGGTTGTGCGCGCTGCTAGCATCGGTGTCAGTTGGATGCAAGCGCGCGGACATCAGCCCGAAGTGGCAACGCCCGAGGGCGTGAAGTCGATGCGAATCCGCACCCATGACCCGATCAGCGACTTGCCGCCCTGGCGCGGGGGGCGGACGAGGAATTGCCACGCCGCGCGCCGCATCGCCCGGCCGAAGCCCGATCCCGGCGTCTCGCCGAGCACGCGGCAATTATCGACATGATAGGCGGCCACCGTCTTGCACGCGATCAGCGCATAGCCGGTCGGTGGGCCATTGGCGGGCATGTAGGTCGAAAGCTCGGCATGCGTCGGCTCGCGATACCATTCGGCATAATAAAGCGGCGCGCCGCCCGGGCCTTCGCCGGGGCCGTAAGCGGCGACGCTGTCCTTGCCGCTGCCCGCGCCATCGGCATCGGCGCTCGGCGCCGGGGCCATCTTGCCGATGTCGGTCGCGGCGAACGAGGTCGAATCCATCTGGATGAAGGTCGGCGGCGTCGGGACCGGCGCGGCGGCGGGGGTCGGTTGCGGCTTGGGCTTCGCCTTGGGCGGCGCCGATCCAGCCGGCTTGACGGTGCGTGACACGGTGCGGACCGGCGTCGGCACCATCGGCGTGACATCGAAGATGTGCAGCGGGTTTACGTCGCGCGGCGTCGGCGGCGGCAAGATGCCGAGCTCGATCAGCAGCAGGATGACGATCACCGTCGCGACGATCGCCAGCGCCAGCGCCGATAGCCGGCTCCTCAGCGAAGCACGCTGGCGATAGGATGAACGCTGGAGGATGGCGGACGACACGGCGGCCAGCCGTATAGAGGCGGCGCACGCGAGACGCCATTGCTTTGAACGCAACGCGCGGGATGTGGCCGCGCGGCGCACGATCTATATCGTTGTTATGACCAATCCAGCCACCATCGATGCCGATAGCGCCTGGGCCGCCTTCGCCGCGCGGGACCGGGCCTATGACGGCCGCTTCGTCGTCGCCGTGCGGACCACCGGCATCTATTGCAAGCCAAGCTGCCCGGCGCGGCATCCCCGGCGCGAAAACGTGCTTTTCTATGCCGATGGCGCCGTCGCGCGTGCCGCGGGCTATCGCGCCTGCCTGCGCTGCAAGCCCGACGAGATCGGCCGCGATCGCATCGCCGTGGCGCGCGCGGTGGCGCTGATCGAGGCGGCCGAAGAGGCGATGTCGCTCGACGCGCTTGCCGCCGCGGTCGGTTACGCGCCGCATCATTTCCATCGCCTGTTCAAGCGCGCGACCGGGGTGACGCCGGCGGCTTATGCCCGCGGGCTCAAGGCGCGCGCGGTCGCCGAAGCGCTGAAGCAGGAGGCGAATGTTACAGATGCGATCTACGAGGCTGGCTATTCGGCGCCGAGCCGCTTTTACGAAGGCGGCGCGCGCCGCCTCGGCATGAGCCCCAGCGTGTGGGCGCGGGGCGGGGCAGGGGTGACGATCCGCTGGGCGGTCGCCGACACTAGTCTCGGCCCGCTGTTGGTCGCCGCGACCGACAAGGGCCTGTGCCGCGTGTCGTTCGACGAGGACGAGGCGGCCTTGCGCGCGCGCTTTCCCAAGGCGGAGATCGTACCCGGCGGGTCAGCGCTCACCGAACTGGCGGCGCGCGTCGTGGCGCAGGTCGAATCGCCAGAGCGCGATCAGAACCTGCCGCTCGATGTCCGCGGCACAGCGTTCCAGGAGGCGGTGTGGCAGGCGCTTCGTCAGACCCCACCGGGCGAGACGCGCACTTATGCCGATCTTGCCGCCGCCGCCGGCAATCCCAGGGCCGTGCGCGCCGCGGGCACCGCATGCGGCGCCAATCCGGTCGCCGTGATCGTGCCCTGCCACCGCGCCCAGCGCAGCGACGGCGGCATCGGCGGCTATGCCTATGGCCTCGATCGCAAGCGCGTGCTGCGCCATCGTGAAGGAGTGGATGAATGAGCTTCGTCATCACCGGGCTCGATCCGGCGCCGTTCGAGCATCTCTATGGCCTGTCCGACGAGGCGCTGGCGCGCGTGGGCGCGCTCCGCATGCGCGCCGACGCCAGGCCCGGCTTCCCCTGCCGCGTGACGCTGGAGGATGTCGAGCCGGGCGCCGACGTGCTGCTGGTCAATTACGAGCATCTGCCGGTCGCGACGCCGTATCGCTCGCGCCACGCGATCTTCGTTCACGACGGCGCCGATCGCGCGGCGCGCTACGTCGATCGGGTGCCCGAGCAGCTCCGCGTCCGCCTGCTCTCGGTCCGCGCGTTCGACGATGCGGGAATGATGACCGACGCCGACGTGTTCGACGGCGGCGATCTGGCGACGCGAATCGACGGGTTCTTCGCCGATCCGTTGGTTGCCTATCTCCACGTCCACAACGCGAAGCGCGGCTGCTTCGCTGCCCGCGTCGATCGCGGCTGATTACCGCCCCAGCGTCATCCCACCCGGTTCGCCACCAGATCGTCGACCACCGCCGGATCGGCCAGCGTCGAGGTGTCGCCAAGGCTGGACGTGTCGCCCTCCGCGATCTTGCGCAGGATGCGGCGCATGATCTTGCCACTCCGCGTCTTGGGCAGCCCGGGCGCGAACTGGATCGCGTCGGGCGTCGCGATCGGCCCGATCTCGGTGCGCACCCATTGCACCAGCGTCTTGCGCAGCTCGTCGTCGGCGGCGACGCCACTGTTCAGCGTCACATAGGCATAGATGCCTTGCCCCTTGATATCGTGCGGCATGCCGACCACCGCGGCTTCGGCGACGTGCGGGTGGAGCACCAGCGCGCTCTCCACCTCGGCGGTGCCCATGCGATGGCCCGAGACGTTGATCACGTCGTCAACGCGGCCGGTGATCCAGTAATAGCCGTCCTCGTCCCGCCGGCAGCCGTCGCCGGTGAAATACTTGCCGGGATAGGTCGAGAAATAGGTCTGGAAGAAGCGGTCGTGATCGCCCCATACGGTGCGCATCTGGCCCGGCCAGCTCTTGGCGATGCACAGATTGCCTTCCACCGGATTGCCGGTCAGCACCGTTCCCTCGGCGTCGACGATCTGCGGATCGATCCCGAAGAACGGCTTGGTTGCCGATCCGGGCTTGAGCGCATGCGCGCCGGGCAGCGGCGTGATCATGTGCCCGCCGGTCTCGGTCTGCCACCAGGTATCGACGATCGGGCAGCGCCCCTCGCCGACAACCTCATGATACCAGCGCCAGGCCTCGGGGTTGATCGGCTCACCGACCGTGCCGAGCAGCCGCAGCGATTTTCGCGACGTCTTTGCCACGTAATCGTCGCCCTCGCGCATCAGCGCGCGCAGCGCGGTGGGGGCGGTGTACAGGATCGACACGTCATGCTTGTCGCAGATCTGCCAGATGCGGCTGGCGTCGGGCCAGTTGGGCAGGCCTTCGTACATCACCGTCGTCGCGCCGTTGGCGAGCGGTCCGTAGACGATGTAGCTGTGCCCCGTTACCCAGCCGATATCGGCGGCGCACCAATAGGTCTCGCCTGTGCGGTAATCGAACGTCACCTCGTGCGTGAGGCTGACCCACAGCAGATAGCCTGCGGTGGTGTGCAGCACGCCCTTGGGCTTGCCGGTCGAACCCGAGGTGTAGAGGATGAACAGCGGATCTTCCGCCTTCATCGGCTCGGGCGGACATTCGAACGGAACCGCCGCGGCGGCCTCGTGGTACCAGATATCGCGACCCGCGGTCATCGCCACCTCGCCGCCGGTCGCCTTGACGACGATCATCTTTTCGAGCGCCGGCGCATGGCCCGCCGCGGCGTCGGCATTGGCCTTGAGCGGGATCGCCTTGCCGCCGCGCAGGCCCTCGTCGGCGGTGATCAGGACGCTCGAATCGCAATCGGTGATCCGCCCGGCCAGCGCCTCGGGCGAGAAGCCGCCGAACACCACCGAATGGATCGCCCCGATCCGCGCGCAGGCGAGCAGCGCGAACGCCGCCTCCGGGATCATCGGCATGTAGATGGTGACGCGATCGCCCTTGCTCACGCCCTCGGCCTTGAGCACGTTGGCGAAGCGGCACACTTCGGCATGAAGCTCGCGATAGGTGAAGCGCCGCACGTCGGCATCGGGGCTGTCAGGCTCCCAGATCAGCGCAATCGTATCGCCGTTCTTCTCGAGATGGCGATCGAGGCAGTTTTCCGAGACGTTGAGCACGCCGTCGGTGAACCAGCCGATGTGAAAGTCCTCTTCGTCGAACGACCAGTCGCCGGCGATCTCCGGCCGCTTGATCCAGTCGAGCCGCCGTGCCTGTTCGAGCCAGAAATCGCCCGGATCGGAAACCGAGCGGCCGTACATCTGCTCATAGGTGTCGGCATCAACGCGTGCGGTGCGTGCCCATTGTTCTGGCACCGGATAGACACTGGTGTCGCTCATCGACCTCTCCTCGGCTTGTTGCCCTGAATGACGCGGCGATAGCCGATTCGGCAAGGCGGTACGGTTGCAATAACTGCAACCGGGAATGCAGACGGGGGTGGTGTGCGGGCGTTTGACTCGAATCGGGCATTACCCGATGGAAGGACGGTCTGGTCCGGGAAGAGGCAAACGATGGATACCGTCAACCTGTCCGAAGCCGAATGGCGCAAGAAGCTCAGCCCGGCGCAATATCACGTGCTGCGCGAAGCGGGCACCGAACCCGCTTTCTCGGGCCGCTACAACGACAACAAGGCGGATGGCATCTATCGCTGCGCGGCCTGCGGTAACGAGCTGTTCGACAGCGCCGACAAATATGATTCGGGCTCGGGCTGGCCGAGCTTCACTCAGCCGATCGCGCCCGATCGCGTGACCGAGCATGGCGACACCAGCCACGGCATGGTGCGGACCGAGGCGCGGTGCGCGCGGTGCGACGGCCACCTCGGCCACGTCTTTCCCGATGGCCCGCCGCCCACCGGCCTGCGCTATTGCATGAATTCGCTGAGCCTCGATTTCCGTCCGCGGGCATCCGACATGGCGAACGGTTAACCCGTTCGGCGCGTCTGCACGGCGATTCCATCGCACGATCGCTTGTGAGCCGCATCGTTAGCGGCTAATCCGTCGACAGTTCATGGCCCGCGCGTCCTCTTCCCGAAAGAAACGTCCCTCCCAGCCGCGATGGCGGCTGTGGATGAAACGTGCGCTCATCGCGTGCGGCGGCCTGGCGCTGGTCGGGCTGATCGCGCTGACGGTGGCGGTGTTTGCGACGGCGCAGCAACTCCCGAGCTTCGAGGAGCTCAAATCGTCGCCCAACGGGCAGATGATCCGCGTTCACGCCGCCGACGGCACCGTCATCATGACGCTCGGCCCGAGTTACGGCGAATGGCTGAGTTACGATCAGATTCCCAAGGTGATGCGCGACGCTACCATCTCCACGGAGGATCGCCGCTTCCGGGATCACATCGGCATCGATCCGATCGGCGTGCTGCGCGCGCTCAAGTTCGCGTTCGTCAACCGCAACACCGATCGCCGCTTCCAGGGTGCCTCGACGATCACCCAGCAGGTCGCGCGGACGATTTTCCTGTCGAACCGCTACGACATCCGCCGCAAGTTCAAGGAAGCGATCATCGCGCTCGCGCTCGAGCGCAAGTTCTCGAAGGACCAGATCCTCGAGCTCTATATGAACAAGGTCTACTATGGCGGCGGCGCCTATGGCGTCGATGCGGCGTCGCGCAAGTTTTTCGGCCATTCGGCGACGCACCTGACGCTCGGCGAGGCCGCGGTGATCGCCGGCCTGGTCAAGGCGCCGTCGCATTATTCGCCGACCGCCGATGCCGATGCGGCGATCGGGCGTGCCGGGGTGGTGCTGCAATTGATGCAGGAAACCGGCGCGATCACGTCCGACCAGGCGGCCCAGGCCGATGTCGCCGCGATCAAGCTGGCCCCGGAGCCGAAGCAGAACAGCGTGCGCTATTTCACCGATTGGGCGCTGCCGCAGCTCGATACCCTGATCGACGAGAAGACGCGCCCGCTAGAGGTCTACACGACGCTCGATCTCAACATGCAGCGCGATGCCACCCGCGCGGTCAATCAGAACGTGCCGAAGGGCGCGCAGGGCGCATTGGTCGCGCTCGATAACGATGGCTCGGTGCGGGCGATGGTCGGCGGCAAGGATTATGTCGCCTCGATCTACAATCGCGCCACCCAGGCCGAACGCCAGCCGGGCTCGGCCTTCAAGCTGTTCGTCTATCTCGCCGCGTTCGAATCCGGCCTGAAACCCGACGACACGATCGTTGACGAGCCGGTGACGATCAAGGGCTGGAGCCCGCGCAATGACGATCGCGTGTTCCGCGGCACGGTCACGCTGCGCCAGGCCTTCGCTTATTCGATCAACACCGTGGCGGCGAAGCTCGGCCTTCAGGTCGGTTTCGATACGGTTGCGGACATGGCGCGGCGGATGGGGCTGACGACGCAGATCTCCGCCTATCCCTCGATGGTGCTCGGCACCAATGAGGTGCGTCTGATCGACATGACGCGCGCTTATGCTTCTGTCGCCAACGAAGGCGTTGCGGTGTCGCCCTATGGCATCACCAAGGTGACGGCGGACGGCGTCACGATCTACGAACATCAGGTCGATCGCAGCCATGTGCTGATCGCACCCTATGTCGCAGACGAGATGATCGATGTGATGGCCAGCACCGTCAACGTCGGCACTGGTCGCGCGGCAGACATCGGCCGGCCAGTCGCGGGCAAGACCGGCACCACGCAATCGAACAAGGACGGCTGGTTCATCGGCACGTCGAGCGGGCTGACCACCGGCGTGTGGATGGGGCGCGACGACGACAAACCGATCCCCGGCCTGTTCGGCGGCACCGGCCCGGCGCGTGCCTTCGCCGCGTTCATGAAGCCCGCCGTCGCCGATCGCCCGGTCGAGCAGTTCAAATCGGCGGCGCCGCTGCCCGATTGGGACATGGAAAATGCCGAAAACGCCTATTTCGGCGAGCCCGACAACGGCCTGTTCGTTGACGAGAACGGCAATCCGATCGGCCCCGATACCGGCTATCCCGGCGATCAGCCCGACATGATCCCGCCCGATACGCAGGGCTATCCGCCCGGCGCGGTGCAGCAGCCGCAATATCAACAGCCGCAATATCAGGCCCCGCAATATCCCGCCGGCAGCTATCCACCGCCGCAGGTGCATCGCGGAACCACCCCTGGTGGCGCCCCCGCGCCCGGCGGTTCGGTGCCGCCGGCGTCCGACGATGCGCCGCCGCGGCAGCACCAGCGGCTCGATCAGGACTGGATGAACCGGGTGCTCGGCCGCACGCCCTCCGGCCGCCGCCCCGCCAACGATGACCAGCCGCCGCCCGCCGCCGCCGGACAGGGCCATTAGTCGAATCTGACCCGTTTGCCCCGAGCCTGTCGCAGGTTGGTGGGTGAAAACCTGCCTTGTCAGGCGATCGCGGCGCGCAATATCGCCCGCACGCCGCGATGGGCGGGATCGTATTCCACCGCGCTTTGCAGGCTTTGCGCCATCGCGCGGATCACGCGCGTGCCCAGGCCGGTGCCGCGGGGCCCGGCATTCTCGGTCATCCCGCAGCCATCGTCCTCGACCGCGAGGACGAAGAAATTGTCGCCGTCACGCGTCAGCTCGATGCGGATTTCGCCCGCCACATTGGGCGCATAAGCGTATTTGCAGGCATTCGACACCAGTTCGTTGACGATCACGCCCAGCGAGACGGCACGGTCGGTCGGCAGCAGCACCGGATCGGCGGCGAGCTTGAGCGCGCGCGGCGACTCCTGGCTCGACCAGGTTTGGGCGAGCTCGTCGACCAGCGCGGCGAGATACTCCTGCATGTCGACCGATTCGACATTGTCCGCCGTATAGAGCCGGCGATGGACCTGGCCGATCGCGGCGATGCGGCGCTGGGTATCCTGCAGTGCGAGCTTGGCGCCTTCGTCGGTCAGGTTGGCCGATTGCATCTGCACCAGCGCGGAGACGAGCTGAAGGCTGTTGGCGACGCGATGGTTGACCTCGCGCAGCAGCGCCTCGAGCCGGGCGTTGCTCCCCCGCAGCTTCTCCTCGGCCTCGCGCGCGGCGGCCTCCAGCGAGGTGCGCGCGAGCACCTGATCGAACGCATTGGCCAGCAGGTCGAAAAAGTCCTTGCCGACCGACTTGACGACGTAATCCGCCGCCCCCGCCTTCAACGCCGAAACCGCGACGCTGCCTTCTTCGGAGCCGGTCACATAGACTACCGGCGGCGGATGGGGCAGGGCGCGGAGCTGCTCGAGCGTCTCGAGCCCGTCCATGCCGGGCATATAATGATCCACCGCGACGAGATCGAAGCGCTCGGCAGCGGCGAGCGCCACGCCGTCGGCGCCGCGCTCGGCGAGCGTCACGTCATAGCCGCGGCGCTTGAGCGAGCGTTCCGCCAGTCGCCGCAAACCGGCGTCGTCGTCGATGTACAATACGCGTGACAAACGGGGGGGGTACTTTCAGGCTTCGATTTCGGGGACCTGGATCACCGAAAGGAACAGGCCCAGCTGGCGGATCGCCTGGGCGAAATTCTCGTAGTTCACCGGCTTGGTGATGTAGACGTTGCAGCCGAGATCATAACAACGCTGGATCTCGACCTTGTCGTCGGTGGTAGTCAGCACGACGACAGGCGTCCGCTTCAGCGATCCTTCGCCCTTGATCCTGGCCAGGATGTCGGTGCCGCTCATGTCGGGCAGGTTGAGGTCCAGCAGCACCAGCGCGGGACCATTGAGTGCCGGGCCGTGTGGTGAGTTATAGAGATAGTCGAGCGCCGAATGTCCATCGGTGAAATGCTGGATATCGTTCAGGATGCCCGCGCGGCGGATATTCTTCTCGATCAGGCGGGCGTGGCCCTCGTCATCTTCGATCATCACGATCGATACGGAGCGATGGTCGTTCATTTCTGCGCATCCTGCGGCTGGATGAAGGTTTCGGGTAGCGATAATCGGAATGTGGCGCCTTTGCCAAGTTCCGACGAAACGGTGATGAATCCGCCGAGCCGCTGAACCAGCGCGCGGACATGGGCGAGGCCGATGCCGTCGCCGGGCTGATCCTGCGGGCCCGAACGACGGAACAGGTCGAACACGCGCGCGTGATCGCGGGTGTCGATACCGCGGCCATTGTCGGCGACCTCGAAGATCGCGCGTTTGTTTTCGATATGGCCGCGTACCTCGATACGTCCCGGCTCCCCGGGTTTGAGATACTTCACCGCGTTGTCGATAAGGTTCGAAAAGACCTGATCGATCGCCAGCCGGTCGCTGACGATCGCGGGCAGCGGACTGTCGATCACCATCGCCGCGTCACGATCGTCAAGGCGATGCTGGATCGTATCGCGGATGTTGCCGACCAGCGCGTCCATCTCGATCCGTTCGGGCGCGAGCACGCGACGACCCTCGCGGGACAGTTTGAGGATCGCGTTGATCAGCGCATCCATTTTCTGCGTCGAACTGCGGATGAAGCCGATCGCCTCGGGCAGATCCTCGGTGGCGGCGAGGCGCGCGTCCTCGGTGACGATATCGGGGGCGGCCCGATCGGCGCGCTCGATCAGCTCGCGAACGGTGTGCGTCGCGGCGTCCAGCTCGGCTGTGAAGCCCATCACGTTGACCAGCGGCGATCGCAGATCGTGGCTGACGATATAGGCAAAGCGCTGGATTTCCTCATTGGCGCGCACCAGGTCGGCGGTGCGTTCTTCAACCGCGTCCTCGAGCGATTCGTTGAGTGTGCGCAATTCCTCGGATGCGGCGGTCAGGTCGCGCGTGTAGCGCAGCACGGTGAGCACCGAGATCAGCGCCAGCAGGACGAGCAGGGCGCCGGCGGCGCTGAGCACGATATAGAAGGTCCGAACGCTCGATCGCTGATGCGCGTCGCGTATCGTTAGAAGCTGGTGCTCGTTATCCGACATCGCCGTGGTGAGCGCGCGAATCCGCTGCAATGTCTCGACGCTGTCATCATCGTGAAAGATCCGCGCGGCGGTGCCGAGCTGACGGCTGGCGACGAGCGCGTTGGAGTGGCTGCTGAGCTCCTCGACATGGTTGATGAGGCCGCGCAATGCGGCGATCCTACGCGTCTGCGCCGGATTGTCGGCGGTCAGCCGTTCGATCTCGTCGAGCTGCGGGCGGATCTGCGAGGACACCGCGCTGTAGGTCGCCGAAAAGCGCGGCGTGGAATCGACGATATACCCTCGCCGCGCGGTTTCGGCCCGCTCCACGGTCAGGCGCAGTTGCGCGATATGTTGCTCTACCTGATAGGTGTGGGTGATCGCGGCGATGTGCTGCTGGTTGACCGACATCACCCAAGCCACGGCGATCCCGGCCGCGATCAGGGCGAGAAACCCGACCACCATCGCCCCGAAAAGCAGACGGCGGACCGGTGCGCCCGATGCGATTTTTCGATCCAATCCAGGCGCGACCATTTGCCTGCGCCTAAGTCATTTCACGTCCGTTGCAAAGCTCAATGGGGTTGAGCCAAGTTAAGTTTGGCGCAGTTAGAGCAACGCTCCCTGCAGCGTCTGCCGGCCAACTTGGCCGCCGCCGTGGCGGCGCGCCATTTCCTGCTCCGCCGAGTAACGGACGTCGGGATCGCGATCGTGAACGAAATCGACCAGCGTTTCCTCATCGAGCTCGCGCCAGTCGCGGCCGCGGTGCGGCCCGGATCGAACGCGGGGCAGCAACCCCGGCAGCGTCGACCATTCGATGAGTTGCGCGACGCTCGCCTCGTTGAGCATGTCGCGCAAGTGAAACGCCGTCACATAGGCATCGGGAAAGGCGCGGTGCGCCGGCAGCCCCCGTTCATGCTCGAGGCCCGCGGGCTTGCGCCAATAGCGCAGCACCTGGTTCGAAAAGCTCGGCGAGTCGGGCCACAGCCGCAGCGCGCATTTCCATGTGCAGATCCAGTCGGCGCCGTGGGTGAGCGGCGGTGTGCAGAATTTCTGCTCGAAATCGGCATGATGCGCGGCGAGTGCGAGCCGGCGCGGCCACGGATCGAGTACCTGGCGCGCGACGTCGTGCCACCACGGCGCGTCGGCCAGCTGCTCCTCCAGAATATGGTGGATGGCTTGGGTGATCGGCGGCAGCGGGCGGCCGGGATTGACGAGGATCGATCCGCCGTCGCCCTTCAGATCCCAGCGTCCGTCCTCGCCCAGCGCGACATCCTGCCAGCCGACTTCGCACACGCCATGGGCCGGTGGCGCCGATCCGGTGGTTTCCAGATCGACGACACGAATAATCTGCTCAGAGGACATGACAGCCAAAGTGGGCGCTTCGGCGCGAGAATGCCACCCCCCGAATCGGCCAATTCACAAAGCTGCGAGATTGCGCCCTGCCGTCATGCTGGCGCAGGTTCGCCGATAGGGGTTCAATGCCCCGCTTGCGGCCCGCGCTCGACGCCCGACTCGGCGAGTTGGTCGTCGATCTGCGCGACAAGACGGTCGAGCCCGGCCTTGCTCGACGATTCGGCACGCGCGACGAGCACGTCCTGCGTGTTCGAGGCACGCAGCAGCCACCAGCCGTCCTCCGTGTTCACGCGCGCGCCGTCAGTGCGATTGACCTCGGCGCCGTCGGCTTCGAGACGATCGAGCACCTCGTCGACGATCGCGAACTTGCGGCTTTCATCGACCTGGAAGCGCATCTCGGGCGTGTTGATCAGTTCGGGCATGCTACCGCGAATCTCGGTCATCGACTTGCCGATCATGTGTACCGCGCGGATCAGCCGCACGGCGGCATAAAGCGCGTCGTCGAACCCGTAATAATCGTGTGCGAAGAAGATGTGGCCACTCATCTCGCCGGCCAGCGGTGCGTGGGTTTCCTTCATCTTGGTCTTGATCAGCGAGTGGCCGGTCTTCCACATCACCGGTTCGCCGCCCAGTTCGGCAATGCGGTCGTAGAGCATCTGGCTCGCCTTCACGTCGGCGATGATCGTCGCACCGGGCTCTTCGCGCAGCACAGGTTCCGCCAGAATGGAGAGAAGCTGGTCGCCCCAGATCACGCGGCCTTCACCGTCAATCGCGCCGATCCGGTCGCCGTCACCGTCGAACGCCAGTCCGAAATCGAGCCTCTTCTCCGCGACCAGCGCCTTCAGATCGGCGAGATTCTTCTCCTCGGTAGGATCGGGGTGATGGTTCGGAAAATCGCCGTCCACATCGGTGAACAGCGTGAAATGCTCACCCGGCAAGAGCTTGACGAGCTTCTCGACGATCGGGCCGGCGGCGCCGTTGCCCGCATCCCAGCCGATCCGGTAGGCGCCGCCGGCATAGCCGACCATCAGCCGATCGACATAGGTATCGACGATGTCGTACTCGGCGACGCTGCCCGATCCTTCGTCCCAGTCGCCGTCCGCCGCCATGCGCCCCAGCTTCTGGATGTCCTCGCCGAAAAAGGGCCGGTGCTGAAGGACCATCTTGAAGCCGTTATACTCGGCGGGATTGTGGCTGCCGGTTATCTGTATGCCGCCGTCCACCTCTAGGGTCGCCTCGGCATAATAGAGCATCGGCGTCGGCCCCATGCCGATCCGCACGACATCGACGCCCGATGCGGTCAGCCCGGCGATCAGCGCCTTTTCCAGCTGAGGCGACGACGAGCGGCCGTCATAACCGACCGCGACGCGCGTGCCGCCGGCACGCCGCACGCAGGTTGCGAAACCGCGACCGATCGCCTCGGCATCGGCGGGACCGAGCGTTTTGCCGACAATGCCGCGGATATCGTATTCGCGGAGGGACGTGGGGTCGAAGCGATGGGTCATCTATGGCTCCTGAAGGGGATCGACTTGGCCAACTTGTTGCTACCCCGAAAGTTCAATCGCGTCGCGCAAGCAAGGTGTCGCGCGCCAGGTTGATGCGCCGGGCGAGTTCGGCCGAGCCGCCACGATCGGGATGCACCGCGGTGATGAGTCTGCGATGCGCGGCACGGACGGCCTCGTCGTCGTCGCTCGCCGATACGCCCAGGATCGCCCGCGCCTCGGTTTCGTCGAGGCGGGGCACGGGGCGGGGTTTGCGCCTCGGCTTGAGCCAATACCAGGCGGCGACGGCGACCACCGCGAGGAAGACGAACTTTTCCATCAGGCGGCGAACAGCGGCATGGCGGTGCGTTCGGGCAGAGCCAGGCCGTTCATCATCTCGCGCAGTTCCTGCCGTGCCGCGACGTGGGAGAGGCCCATCTCGCCGAAATCCTTCGAATCGATCATCGTCAGGCCCTTGGGAAACAGCTCGCGATAGATCACGCGCTCGCCCAGCCCCGGGATGATGCGGAAGCCGACGCGCTTGGCAAGTTGATCGAGCGCGGAGGATACGCGGCGCATGTTGCGCGCCTCGATATGCTGCAGGCGATTGCGCAGCACTACCCAGTCGATCGTCGAGCCGTCGGCCTTGGCGCGGGCCTTGCGGGCGTCCCAGATCAGCTCTGAATAGAAGCTCGGCCGCGTCACCTTGAAACTGTCGGGATCGACCTGCCCGATCAGGTCGAAATCGACGAAGCTGTCGTTCATCGGGGTGACGAGCGTATCGGCGCGAGTCGCGGCGGCGCGCGCGAAGGCATCGTCGCGGCCGGGCGTGTCGATCACCAGGAAATCGGCGCCTTCGGACAAGGTGAGGTAGAGTTCCTCGAAGCGCGCATCGGTTTCGCCGTCATGCGTGGCGTGGCGCGGCATCGGCAGCGCGTGGCCGGTGCGCTTGATCGTCGCTTCGCGATTATCGAGATAACGCCCCAGCGTGCGTTGCCGGTGATCGAGATCGAGCGCCGCGACTCGCGCGCCCTTCGCAGCCAGCGCGATCGCGACATGCACCGCGGTGGTCGATTTCCCCGTCCCGCCCTTTTCGTTGGCGAACACGATGACGTGCGTTGTTGCCTGCCCCTGCGACAAGTCGTCTCATCCCTGTTGATCGCTTCACCCGCCCCCCATAGAAGGCCCGGCGTTCTGTATCGAAGGGGGTCGAAGCGTGCAAACCATCCGTGATCTGGCGGCGTTGAGGGAAGCGATCGCCGGTTTCCGCGCCGCGGGCGAGCGAATCGCACTGGTGCCGACGATGGGCGCGCTTCATGCCGGCCACATGGCGCTGGTCGAGGAAGCGAAGCGCCATGCGCAGCGGACCGTCGCGTCGATCTTCGTCAATCCCAGGCAGTTCGGGCCGAACGAGGACCTCGATCAATATCCGCGCCGCGAAGGCGCCGATGCGCGGATGCTGAACGAGGCCGGCTGCGACATCCTGTGGATGCCGACGATCGAGACGATGTATCCGGAAGGATTCGCGACGACGGTTTCGGTCGCGGGCATCAGCGCGGTGCTGGATGGCGCCGCTCGGCCGGGGCATTTCGATGGCGTCGCCACGGTGGTCGCCAAGCTGTTCAATCAGGTAGGGCCCGACGTCGCCCTGTTCGGCAACAAGGATTTCCAGCAGCTCGCCGTGATTCGCCGCATGGTCGCCGACATGGATTTCGATATCGAGATCGTCGGCGTGCAGACGCAACGCGATGATGACGGCCTCGCCCTGTCCTCGCGCAACCTCTACCTCTCCGATGAGGATCGCGGCCGCGCCGTCGCGCTGCCGCGGGCGCTGGGCGTCGCGGCTCGGGCGATCGCGCGGGGTGACGACGCAAACGACGCGCTGGAGGCGGCGAAGGCGTCGTTGCTGACGGCTGGATTCGATTCGGTTGATTACGTCGCGATGGTCGATGCCGAGACGCTGGCCGAAATGCCCGCCGCCGATCGTCCGCGCCGCCTGCTCGCCGCGGCCCGGATCGCCGGCACGCGCCTGATCGACACAATTCCCGTCGAGCCGCTCGAGCACGGTTAACCGCGTTAACCATTTGTTGAAACCATGCCGGCAAAACCCGTCTCGTTGAAAGGAGTATCAACGGGGGGAACCATCATGGCCAACAGTCTGAAGAGTGCGCAATTCCTGATCGAGAGCCGACTGCGAGACGCTGCGCGTGGAGACATGCGCGCGCTCTACGATCTCGGGATGATCTATTCGACCGGCTCGGGCGGGGGCACGATCGATCTGGTAGAGGCCCACAAATGGTTCAACCTGGCGGCGGTCGCGGGTAGCGAGGAAGCGCAGCATTGCCGCGCCGAGATCGCCGAGGACATGTCCGCCCGCGAAATCGCTGTCGCCCAGCGCGCAGCGCGCGACTGGCTGAGCCTCTCGGCGCGACGGGCGGCTTAACCGCCGGATCGCACTATTACCGCCGCCATGCTGAACTTGGTTCAGCATCCATGGCGCACCAATCGCCGTCTCGCGTAACGCTGCTGTCGGTCCATGGGCGCTGAGCCAAGGTCAGGGTGACGAACCCTGCTGGCGCGCCGCGACATCGGCATCATCCGTCACCCCGGACTTGTTCCGGGGTCCAACCCTCCGCGGGCGCTATCGCCTGAGGCTCGTTGGATGCCGGAACAAACTCGGCATGACGTTTAGCCCTTCTTCGCCGCGGCCTTCTTCTTCGCGGGCGCCTTCTTCGCAGCAGGCTTGCGGCCCTTTTTCTTGGCCGGCCCGGCGGCGGCCTTGGCGTCGATCAACTGCGCGGCCTCCTCCAGTGTCAGTTGGTCCTTGTCGATTGATTTGGGTAGCGTCGCGTTGGTGGTGCCGTCGGTGACATAGGCGCCGTAGCGGCCGTCCATCAGCTTCACCTCAGCCTCGGTGCGCGGATGCTTGCCCAGCACCTTGAGCGGCTCGCGAGCGGCGCCGCGTGCCGGCCGGCCACCGTTCGCCGCTGCTTCGGCGAGCTTGACCACCGCCGCGTTCATCCCCGTCTCGAACACCTCGGCGGTTGATGACAGGCGCGCATATTTGCCGTCGTGCTTGAGATACGGCCCATAGCGCCCGATCGCTGCCTCGATCGGCTGGCCGGTTTCGGGGTGATTGCCGATCTCGCGCGGCAGGCTGAGCAGCTTCAACGCCCATTCCAGATCGAGCTCGCCGATATCCTTGGGGATCGACGCGCGCTTGGCGTCCTTGCCCTCGCCGAGCTGGATATAGGGGCCGAACCGCCCCGATTTGCGCTCAACCGGCAAGCCGCTTTCGGGATCGGTACCGAGCGTCTCCGGCCCCGAATCCTCCGCCCCCAGCCCGCCCGGCTGGGCGAAGGCGCGGGTGTATTTGCACTCCGGATAGTTGGAGCAGGCGACGAACGCGCCGAACTTGCCGCCGCGCAGCGCCAGCCGCCCCGTGCCGCAATTGGGGCACAGCCGCGGGTCGCTGCCATCGGCCTTTGCCGGAAACAGATAGGGTTCGAGGAACTGGTCGAGCTCGGCTGTCACTTCGGACGGCTTGAACTCCATCACCTCCGTCGTACGCGGCTTGAAGTCGCGCCAGAAGGCGTCGAGCACCGCCTGCCATTGCGCGCGGCCGCCCGAAATCTCGTCGAGCTCGTCCTCCAGCTCGGCAGTGTAGCCATATTCGACATATTTCTCGAAGAAGCGTTCGAGGAACGCCGTCACCAGCCGCCCGCTCTCCTCGGCGAAGAAGCGGTTCTTCTCGACGCGGACGTAATCGCGATCCTTGAGCACCTGGATCGTCGAGGCATAGGTCGAGGGCCGGCCGATTCCCAATTCCTCCAGCCGCTTGACCAGCGACGCCTCCGAGAAGCGCGGCGGCGGCTGGGTGAAATGCTGCTCGGCGTCGACGCCCTTCTTGGCCGGCGAATCGCCCTCGCGCAGGCGCGGGAGGCGCTTCGAATCCTCGTCGGCGCTGTCGTCCTGACCCTCTTCGTAAAGCGCGAGATAGCCGGGGAACAGTACCACCTGGCCGGTCGCGCGGAGAGCGTGTTGCCCGGTCGCATCGACCAGCTCGATCGTCGTGCGCTCCATCCGCGCCGACGCCATCTGGCTGGCCAGCGCGCGCTTCCAGATCAGGTCATAAAGGCGGGCGTGATCGCCCGAGCCGGCGCGGTCCTTCGCAAAATCGGTCGGGCG
The DNA here is from genome assembly GCF_019880555.1 of Hephaestia mangrovi. Lineage (GTDB taxonomy): Bacteria > Pseudomonadota > Alphaproteobacteria > Sphingomonadales > Sphingomonadaceae > Sphingomonas > Sphingomonas mangrovi. The sequence goes on from NZ_JAINVU010000004.1 coordinate 242,512, forward strand.
AATTGCCTCGTGCGCTTCCTGCGCGTTTTTCGCCTTGGTCTGATACATGCGCGGCTTGTCCGGCACGTAGCTGCCGTCATAGCGATCGGCGACCGCCTTGCGCGCCGCCGAAATAGCGCTCGAATCCATCTGCACGCCGTCGGTCCGCATGTAGGTGATCGCGCCGTCCTCGTAGAGGCCCTGCGCGATCCGCATCGTGTGGCTCGCCGAAAAGCCCAGCTTGCGCGCCGCTTCCTGCTGCAGCGTCGAGGTGGTGAAGGGTGGCGGCGGGTTGCGCGTCGCCGGCTTGGTCTCCACCGAATCGACCGCGAAGCGGCCGTCCTCGACCGCCTTCTTGGCCGCCTGCGCGTCGCCTTCGTTGCCGATCGAGAGGCGGTCGAGCTTGTCGCCCTTCCACCGCACCAGCCGCGCATCAAAGCCCTGGCCGTCGGCCTCCATGTGCGCGGTGACCGACCAATATTCCTGCGCGACGAACGCTTCGATCTCGCGTTCGCGCTCGACGATCAGGCGCAGCGCCACCGATTGCACGCGCCCCGCCGATTTCGCGCCCGGCAACTTGCGCCACAAGACCGGCGACAGCGTGAAGCCGACCAGATAATCGAGCGCACGGCGTGCTCGATAAGCGTCGATCAGATCGGTATCGAGACCGCGCGGATGCTTCATCGCCTCGGTCACGGTCGCCTTGGTGATCGCGTTGAAGGTAACGCGCTCGACCTCCTTGGGCAGTGCCTTCCTCTTCGCCAGCACCTCCTGCACGTGCCACGAAATCGCTTCGCCCTCGCGATCGGGGTCGGTGGCGAGGATCAGGCGGTCGGCGCCCTTGGCCGCGTCGGCGATCGCCTTGAGCTGCTTGGCCTTGTCGGCATAATTCTCCCAATCCATCGCGAAGCCGTGATCGGGATCGACCGATCCGTCCTTGGGCGGCAGATCGCGGACGTGCCCATAAGAGGCGAGCACGCGGTAATCGGGGCCGAGATATTTCTCGATGGTTTTCGCCTTGGCCGGCGATTCAACAATGACGAGCTGCATGGGTGAGGTGAGTGTCCTTACGCGTATACGCGTGAAAATGGGGGCCGCGATCGAAGGTCGTCAAGCGGCGCAATGAAACGGTGCCGGTTAGCCGAGGATCGAGCCGGCGAGCAACAGCAGCAATTTGACGTCTATGCCGAGCCCCTCGGCGCGCTTGGCGGCGACGAATGCGGCGATGTCCGTGATCGGCACGCGATGGACGACGATATTCTCGTCACCGTCGCCGCCGCCGTCACTGGCCTTGGTGAGCTCGGTCGCGCGAACCAGCGTGAAACTTTCCGAGGCCATGCCGGGCGAGGAATAGAATTCGCCTAAGTTCTCGATATTGTCGGCGCGATAGCCGGTTTCCTCCTCGAGCTCGCGTTGCGCCGACTGCTCGACCGTCTCGCCGGCGTCGATGTCGCCGACCAGTCCGGCCGGCAATTCCAGGCAAGCCCGGCCCAGCGGCACGCGATATTGTTCGACCAGGATCACGTCGCCGGCGTCGACCGCCAGGATCACCGCGGCGCGGATGCCGCGGCTGCGCGAGACATATTCCCAGGTGCCGCGTTTCTTGGCGATCAGATATTTGCCCGACCAGACGGTCTCCACGGGCTCGTCCATGGCGGGGGGCGTCACAATTCGATCAGCCGGTCGGGCAGTTCGTTGGGATCGGTGCCGGTGTGCGGGAAGTGATCGGCGAGCACGCGGCCGATCGCGGCGATCGCGGTGACCATCCCGTCGCCGGGCCGATCGTCGCGAATCGCGTCGAGCAGCAGCGCCATCGCCTCGCCCCATTCGCTGTCGGGCACCTTGGCATGGATCGCTGCGTCGGCGACGATTTCGGCGCGATGCTCGGCCTCGGAAAGATAGAGCAGCACGCCGGTACGCGTCGCGGTGCGCGATTCGATGCTCGCGCGGAACAACAGCACCGCGCGTGCGCGGACGCGGCGCGATTTGGTCGTGCCGGGGGTTAGCGCCATCCGCAGCCGCGTCGATCGAAAGACGAGTGTCAGCGCCAGGAACACCGCCGCCAGCACCACGAGCTGCGCGGTCAGCAGGAACCATATCGGCCATTGCTCACCCCAGCCGCCGCGCAACGCCCAGTCGAGCACCGGCACGAAATGGCCCGGCACCGCAGCCTGCACCGCCAACACCAGGAAGATGCCCAGCACCGCCCAGTGCAGCGCGACGTCATGATAGGCGTCGGATTGCCTCGCGGCGATCGCGACGATCTCGCCGTCGGTCGTCGCTTCGGCGGCCTTCACCGCTGCGCCGACACGCTCCCTGTCTTGTGCGTCGATTCGCATCACCAGCTCCCCGATGCGCCGCCGCCGCCGAACGATCCGCCGCCGCCCGAAAAGCCCCCGCCGCCGCCCCAGTTCGAGCCGCCGCCACCGCCGCCCCAGCCGGAGCTTCCGCCGCCGCCGAAGCCCGATCCCCACAGGAAGATCGGCCACATGCCGCCGCGATACCGCCGCCCGCGTCCGCCGTGCGAAAAGCGCGAGACAATCATGAAGCCGATCACAATCAGCCAGAAGATCAGCGCCCAGGGCACCCCGCCATTGTCGTCATGCGCGGCCTGTTGCTGGCTCTGCGCCGCCGCGGCGACCTTCTGCTCGGCCTCGTCGGGCGGTGCCTTCAACTGGTCGGCGATCGCCTGCGCGCCGGCGATGATGCCGCCGGCCATGTCGCCGTCGCGGAACTTGGGCAGGATGTCGTCGCGGATAATCATGTTCGACAAGGCGTCGGTCATGATCGGTTCGAGCCCGTAACCGACCTCGATGCGCACCTTTCGCTCGTTCGGCGCCACCAGCAGGATGATGCCGTTGTCGATCTCCTTCTGCCCGATCGCCCAGGCCCGGCCCAATTTGTAGCCGTAATCCTCGATGGGATAGCCCTGCAGGTCGGGCACCGTTGCGATCACCAGTTGCCGCGATGATGCCTGCTCGGTTTCCTGCGAAAGCTGGGTTAGCGCCTCGACCTGCTGCTGGTTCAGCAGGTGCGCGTCATCCACCACCCGCCCGGTCAGCTTGGGAAAGGTCTGCGCCTGCGCCGCCGTCACCGCGAAGAACGCGGCAACGAGGGCAAGCAGGATCAGCCAGCGATGATGCTGGCGACGAGCGAACAGGGGAACCATGATCGTCCCCTTAGCTCATGTTCCCGAAATCGACTGTCGGTGCGTTCTCGGCGCCCGGCGTGGTCGCCTGATAGGGCACTTTGGGCTTGGCGCCGTAGAACACCTTGGCGCCGATCGCATCGGGGAAGGTGCGGATGCGGGTGTTATACGCCTGCACAGCTTGATTGTAGTCGCGGATCGCGATGGTGATGCGGTTCTCGGTGCCTTCCAGCTGACTCATCAGCGTCTGAAAGTTGTCCTGGCTCTTGAGCTGCGGATAGGCCTCGACATTCGCCAGCAGCCGCGACAGCGAGCCGTTGAGATTGCCCTGCGCCTGCTGGAACTGCTGCATCTTGCTGGCGTCGCTCAGATCGTCGGCGGTGATGTTGATCGAGGTCGCCTTGGCGCGCGCATTGATCACGTCGGTCAGAATCTTGTCCTCGCCCTGAACCGATCCCTTCACCGTCGCGACGAGATTGGGGATCAGATCGGCACGGCGCTGGTAATCGGCCTGCACGTCGGCCCATTTTGCCTTCACATTCTCGTCGGCGGTCGGCACCGAATTGATGCCGCAGGCGCTGACGGCCATCGCCGAGGCGATGATGACGGGGGTGCGAAACTTCATCTAATGGTCCCTCCAACCCTTGCACTGCCCATTCTAGGGCAACACGCTATAAGGCGAAACCGAAATCGGAAATTTTTGAGGGAAGGGCGAGAGCATGTTCAAGGAATTCAAGACCTTCATCATGCGCGGCAACGTGATGGACCTGGCCGTGGCGGTGATCATCGGCGGCGCGTTCGCCGGCATCACCAAATCGCTTACCGACGACATCATCATGCCGGTGGTCGGCTGGCTGTTCGGTGGGTTCGATTTCTCGAGCTATTTCGTTATCCTCGGCAAGGTGCCCGATACCTATAAGGGCTCGCTCAACAATTATGCCGCGCTCAAGGAAGCGGGGGCGTCGCTGTTCGGCTATGGCGAGTTCATCACCGTGCTAATCAACTTCCTGATCCTCGCCTTCATCGTCTTCCTGCTCGTGCGCGGCGTGAACCGGATGATGACAAGCATGGAAAAGCACAAGGAAGTCGTCGAGACGCCGGCGCCCGCCGATCCCGCCGACGTCGTACTTCTGCGCGAGATTCTCGCCGAATTGAAAGGCCAAAACGCCGCGAAATAATGTGTATCGCGGCCTTTCCGGCGATTTCGTGCCGGGCGTGTGCGGCGGCCCTTTTCACGCCCGGATTGCCGCTTATATAGGAACGTGCCGGGTTCGCCCGGCTATGACGATAAATTGCGGCGTATTAGTATGCGCAGCGGACCCGGGGGCAGTACCCGGCGGCTCCACCATTTGCCCCTAATTGCACGCGGGGGCAGTTGACGGGGCCGAACCAGGATCGACGTGTGTTGAACGGCGCTGTTTTCGTCCGGGCTGAGTAACCCGTTAAAGGCTCAAAACCATAAGTGCCAACGATAACGAGGCGCTCGCGATTGCCGCGTAATTTCGGACCTAACGGTCTGGATTACTAAGGACAAAAGCGCGGTTGGACCGCACCGGGCAACAGAAGCGGATTCCAGCGGCCCGGGGGGGCCGGGCAACAGAACCCCCCACTTCTTTGCCGTTTCAGCGACCTCAATCATCCTTGCCCAGTGTCGCGCGCACGAGATCGGTCCATTCGGGGCTGTCGATATGGCGCAGCAGCGAGACGTTGATCGATTCGCGCCGCGGATCGTCCTGCGCCAGCGCGAAGGCATAGTCCTGTCGCCCGAACACGCCGGGCAGCAAGCGCAGTTCCCCGCCGTAATTCTGATGGACGAGGTAGCGCAGCAGCGGACGATCGTAGACGAAGGCATCGATCTTGCCCGCGGCGACGGCGTCGAGCCCGGCCTGGATCGTCGGGAAATTGGTGAAGCCGATGCCGTTCTCGTCCAGCCACACATCGGCCGCGGCGCCGTTGATCGAGCCGACCGACGCGTTCTTCAGATCGTCCAGGCCGCGGATCGTGCCGCCCATCCGGCTTTCGGTCAGCGACGAGGCGATCAATCCGGTGAAGGTGGAAATGATGATGATCGCGGCGAACATCCAGATCAGCGCGATGATCTTGCCAGCGGCGGTTCGCGGCGCCTTGTCGCCATAGCCGACGGTCGTCATCGTCACCGCGGAAAACCAGAATCCCGATCCGATGCCTTTCCAGCTGGGATCAAATTCGTCGTGGTTGGTGCGGCGCTCGATCAGCCAGAACAGCAAGCCGACGATCAGCAGCAACCCGCCGAGCAGCAGCACCGCCGAAAGGAATTGCCAGGTGAAGAAGTTGCGCAACAGCACCAGCCAGCTTGGCGGCGCCTTGCCGGTCACGATGCCGAATCCAGTCGTGTAGAAAGGATGGGTGAAATCGATCTGCGTCTCGCGTTTCGGCGTCACCGTCAGCGCGCCGACGCTGGCGCCATATTGGCCTGAGGCAACGCCGGAAACCATGCCGTCGAGATCGGTGCCGACCAGGCGGTAGCGCAGGCCCTCATCCTTGGCGACATCGCGCCACAGGTCGATCGCGAGGCCGCCCCAGCTGCCATCGGCGTTGCGGACGGCGAAAGGCGGTGCCTCGTGCGTTGCCACCAGTATCGGAGCCGAAGCGGCCGGGGCGGGGGCAGCGAGCGCTGCGGCGAAGGGCCAGCTCAGCACGGCCAGCATGGTTGCAAAGAAGATGGCGGCGCGGTGGCCCTTCGTCATGACGGCGCGATTCCTCCCTGATGGTTTGCGCATACAGGGGAAGACTCGGCCGGAAAGGGCGGTCAGGTCAAGCCAAGTGGCTGGTGCGGACGGCGGGACTCGAACCCGCACTGCCTGGGGCAAGCGGATTTTAAGTCCGCTGCGTCTACCGATTTCGCCACGTCCGCGTGAGCGCGAGACGAAGCCGAATTAGATGCAGCGGTCAAGCGCGGCGGTGGCGCAGGGCGCAATTGGCAGTCGCGGCGTCCGTATCGAACCGTCACCGGCGAATTTGTTTCGGGGGCCAGGACGCTTCGTCGCCGCCAAGATTTGCGGCTTGCCCCGGGCGGAATACCCGCACACCCTATACGTTAAGGCGAGCGCGCATCTCCTTGCCCGGCTTGAAATAGGGAACGCGCTTGGCCTGCACCGCAACCGTCTCTCCGGTGCGCGGGTTGCGGCCAGTACGCGCGTCGCGAGCGCGCGTGGAAAAGGCGCCGAAGCCGCGAAGCTCCACCCTGCCGTCAGCCGCCAGCCGCGCGGTGATCTCATCGAAGAAGGTCGATACGATCGCCTCGACATCGCGTTGGGAAAGGCCGGGATTGTCCTGCGCAATCAACTGTACGAGCTCGGAGCGAATCATGGGCGCCATCCATCCTCATCATCGCGACGAACGAGCGTGGCGCTCGACGCCGCAGGGTTTGCGCGAATTCGGACCGAACGACACCACGAACCGGACGAAAAGCCCGGCTCCACAAACGATCGACCCGGAAACTTTGCTACATCTGATCCAGATCAAGCGATAGCACGGAAACGACAGATATCGCTAAAAAAAGGCTGGGCCGGGCAACGTCATTCGCGTTGTCCGGCCCATTTTGGGTCACTTCTTGTCGGCGCCTTCGCGCGCCTTCAGCGCCTCGCCGAGAATGTCACCCAGAGATGCCCCCGAATCGGACGAGCCGTATTGCGCGACCGCCTGCTTCTCTTCGGCGATCTGCATCGCCTTGATCGAGAAGGTCGGCTTCTTCGAACGATCGAAGCCGGTGACCATCGCGTCGAACTTCTGGCCGACCTGGAAGCGCTCAGGGCGCTGCTCGTCGCGGTCGCGGCCAAGGTCGGTGCGCTTGATGAAGCCGGTGGCGCCATCCTCGCCCGCCTGCACCTCGAGGCCGGCGTCGCGGACTTCGAGCACGGTAACGGTGACGATCGCGCCCTTGTTGACCTTGCCGCCGGCCGCCGTCGGCGCGCCGCCGACCGCGGGAGCACCGCGCTCGAGCTGCTTCATGCCGAGCGAGATGCGCTCCTTCTCGGCATCGACGTCGAGCACGACGGCCTGAACCATCTCGCCCTTGCGATGCAGGTTGAGCGCGTCCTCGCCCGAGATGCCCCAGGCGATATCCGACATGTGGACCATGCCGTCGACATCGCCGTCGAGGCCGATGAACAGGCCGAACTCGGTGGCGTTCTTGACTTCGCCCTCGACAGTCGAGCCGACCGGGTGCTTCTCGGCGAAGGCTTCCCACGGGTTGGACTGCGCCTGCTTGAGGCCGAGCGAGATGCGACGCTTCTCTTCGTCGACCTCGAGGATGACGACTTCGACTTCCTGGCTGGTCGAGACGATCTTGCCCGGATGCACGTTCTTCTTGGTCCAGCTCATCTCGGAGACGTGGACGAGGCCCTCGATCCCCGGCTCGAGCTCGACGAACGCACCGTACTCGGTGATGTTGGTCACGCGGCCCGATAGCTTGGCGCCGACCGGATACTTGGCCGAGGCGCCGTCCCACGGATCGCTCTCGAGCTGCTTCATGCCTAGCGAGATGCGCTGCGTGTCGCGATTGATGCGGATGATCTGCACCTTCACCGTGTCGCCGATGTTGAGCATCTCCGACGGATGGCCGACGCGCTTGTAGCTGAGATCGGTGACATGGAGCAGACCGTCGATGCCGCCCAGGTCGACGAACGCACCGTAATCGGTGATGTTCTTGACGACGCCGTCGATCACCTGGCCTTCGTGCAGCGACTGGATCAGGCCCGAACGCTGCTCGGCGCGGGTCTCTTCAAGGACGGCGCGGCGCGAGACGACGATGTTGCCGCGCTTGCGGTCCATCTTCAGGATCTGGAACGGCTGCGGCATGTCCATCAAGGGCGTCACGTCGCGAACCGGGCGGATATCGACCTGCGAGCCGGGGAGGAACGCCACGGCGCCATTAAGATCGACGGTGAAGCCGCCCTTGACGCGGCCGAAGATCACGCCCTCGACGCGGTTGTTCTCGGTGAACTCGGCTTCCAGCTTGTCCCAGGCGGCTTCGCGGCGGGCGCGGTCGCGGCTCAGCATCGCTTCGCCGTTCACGTTCTCGACGCGATCGACATAGACTTCGACTTCGTCACCGACCTTGAGATCGGCCTTCTGGCCGGGGGCTGCGAATTCGCGCAGCGGCACGCGGCCTTCCGACTTCAGGCCGACGTCGATGACGGCGAGGTCGTTTTCGATTGCAGTGACGGTGCCCTTGACGACGTGGCCTTCGAAGCTGTCGAGGCCGCCCAACGTCTGGTCGAGCATCGCGGCGAAATCGTCGCGGGTGGGGTTTGCCGTAGTGGCCATAAAGGATGAATTCCTGATACTGACGTTATTCCGGCCAACCGGTTGTATCCGGTGGTCTTTTGGCCGAACTGCCGCGGCCGCCCCATGCGGGACGCGGCATCCGGGCGGGCTCGGTCATGCGGAAGGAAGAGACGCTGGATGAGAGCGAAAGCGGCCCGAGGCGCGCACGCCTACCGGCCTTCCTGCCGCGAGCACGGACTCGCCGGACGGGCGCGCACATAGCCGCTCGCCCGCCAAGAGGCAAGATCAGGCGAAAGCCCTAGGCGCCGACGGTCTCGAGCAGGCCTTCGAACAACCGACGGCCATCGTCGCCGCCGTGCGCCGCCTCGATGCGGCGCTCGGGGTGCGGCATCATGCCCAGCACGTTGCCTGCGGCATTGAGCACGCCGGCAATGTTGCGCGCCGAGCCATTGACCGTCTCGGCATAACGGAAGGCGACGCGGCCTTCGCCTTCGAGCCGGTCTAGCGTCTCGCTATCGGCATTGTAATTGCCGTCATGATGCGCGACCGGGATGCGGATCGTCTCGCCGGCCTCGTAGCGGCTGGTGAATGCCGATTGTGCGTTCTCGACGGTCAGCGCGACATCGCGGCAGACGAAATCGAGCGCCTCGTTGCGCATCAGCGCGCCGGGCAGCAGCCCGGTCTCGGTCAGCACCTGGAAACCGTTGCACACGCCGAACACCGGCGTGCCGCGCTCGGCCGCTTCGACCACCGCCCGCACGATCGGCGATCGCGCCGCGATCGCGCCGCAGCGCAGGTAATCGCCATAGGAAAAGCCGCCGGGCAGCGCGATCAGGCCCAGCCCATCGGGAAGCTGGTTCTCGCCGTGCCACACCATCGCCGGCGCCTTGCCGGTGACCGCCTCCAGCGCCACCGCGAGATCGCGGTCGCAATTGGAGCCGGGGAAGACGATGACCGCGGTCTTCACAGCCGTTCCACCCGGTAATTCTCGATCACCGTATTGGCGAGCAGCCGGCGGCACATCTCGTCGATCGCCGTGTCGCTGGTATCGTCGGCGACGTCGAGCTCGACCAGCTTGCCGGTGCGCACGTCTTCGACGCCGGCAAAGCCGAGCCCGCCCAGCGCCTTGTGGACCGCCTTGCCCTGCGGATCGAGCACGCCGGGCTTCAAGGTGACGACGACACGGACTTTCATGGGTTGATCTTCCTCGTGGCTGCGGCGGGGAGGGCGAACAGGTGCTTCACCGATCCTTTACGCTTGGCGGCGATAGTAAGGTAGCATGCGTACGAGTCGCGTGCTGGGAGCAGGGTATTGGTCATGGCTGCCGTTGCGGTTCTGCTGTTCATCGGGCTGTTCGCCTTCGGGCGGCAGTATTTCGGCTGGGATGATCCCAACGGGCATATCCAGATGGCATTGTTCAGCGCATTCCTGTTCGGAATCATTTGCGGATTCCGCGTCAAGGATTGAGCGAGCGTCATTTGTCCCGGCGTTTGCGGTGCTTTTCGAGATCGAGCACGGCGCCCGATTCGCCCTCGGGCAGCAGCCCCAGCCGTCGCGCGACTTCCTGATAGGCCTCGACCTCGCCGCCGAGATCGCGGCGGAAGCGGTCCTTGTCGAGCTTCTCGCCCGATTCCATGTCCCACAGCCGGCAGCCGTCGGGGCTGATCTCGTCGGCCAGGATGATGCGGCCGTAATCATTGTCCCAGATGCGGCCGAACTCGAGCTTGAAGTCGACCAGCCGGATGCCGACGCCGGCGAACAGCCCGGTCATGAAATCGTTCACCCGGATCGCCAGGTCGGCGATGTCGTGCATCTCCTCCTGGCTCGCCCAGCCGAAGCAGGCGATATGCTCGTCGGTGATCATCGGATCGCCGAGCGCATCGTCCTTATAATAATATTCCAGGATCGTGCGCGGCAACTGGGTGCCTTCCTCGATCCCCAGCCGTTTCGATAGCGATCCGGCGGCAACATTGCGCACTACCACCTCGATCGGCACGATCTCGACCTGGCGGATCAGCTGCTCGCGCATGTTGAGGCGGCGGATGAAGTGCGTCGGCACGCCGATCTGGCCGAGCAATGTGAAGACATGCTCGGAAATGCGGTTGTTGAGCACGCCCTTGCCGTTGATCGTGCCCTTTTTCTGGGCGTTGAACGCGGTCGCGTCGTCCTTGAAATACTGGATCAACGTGCCGGGCTCCGGGCCTTCGTAGAGAATCTTGGCCTTGCCCTCGTAGATCTGCCGGCGGCGTGCCATCGCGGTCCCCTGAAATGAGCGGCCCCGGCGGCGCGAGGCGGACTCGCGCGGGCCGGGGCGGGATCGGGCGCGCTATAGAGTAAGGGTTGGGAAGGTGCAATGACGGCGTCATCGCTTCCCGCCTTGCCAATTCTTCGCGCCTCGCGCCAACTCTTGGGCGGATGTCGCGTTGGGCTCGCGTCGCCTGCAGTAAAAATTGTTTAATTACAGATAGATAAGTGTATGGCACGGATAATGCACCTCTGGGTCCGTCGTCGATTGGACGACGCCATTTTTCGGAGGATGCCATGTCTGTTGATCGCAATTCGTTTCGTCGCCTGGGTCTCGCGCTGGCGGTGATCGCGGCGCCGATCGCGGTCGCATCGGCGGCGCACGCGACGGAAGGGCGCCAGGATGATGCCAATGCCACGCAGAAATACGTGGTGAAGAAGACCAAATCGGGCAAGACGCTCTATTGCACCAACGAAGGGCCCGTCACCGGGTCGCGAATCGGCTCGACCGTCTGCAAGACGCTGGAACAGTGGAAGGACGTCGGCGTCGAGCTGAACGTCCAGCAATAACGTAGCCAAGCCGTGCCCGCGGCGCCACGGTGCGTCGCGGGCCCGCCGTCTAGAACCGATTGTCCCTCGGGAAGCCGGTCGGCGGCATGCGGCCGGCGGCGCCGCGCGCGGTGCGCCAGGGGTTCATGTCGCTTTCGGTGCGGGTGCGGCCGGTGTCGCCGCCCATCGCCCAGCTTAGGCCGTCCTCGAATTTGAAGGTGGTGGCGTCCGAGAGACCGCCGTCGCGGTAGCGCTGCAACTGGACGCCCTGGCCGCGGGCGAGCTCGGCAAGTTCGGTCAGCGGGAAGACCAGCAGCTTGCGGTTGTCGCCGATCGCCGCGACGTAATCGTGGGCGGGATCGACCGGCTTGACCAGCTTGAGCTTGGCGCCCTTCTTGGGTGTGACGACGGTCTTGCCCTTGCGCGTTTCCGCCGTGACGTCGGCGGTCTTGACGACGAAGCCGCGGCCGTCGCTGGCGGCGACCAGCAGTTTTTCGGTTACGCTTGCCGGCAACAGCCCGACGATGTCCTGCTCGCCGTCAATGTCGATCATCAGGCGGACGGGCTCGCCAAACCCGCGGCCGCCGGGGAGCTTGTCGGCGCCCAGCGTATAGAACCGCCCGCTTTCGACCGCGAGCAGCAGCTTGTCGGTGGTCTGGGCGTGGAAGGCGAAGGCGGGGCCGTCGCCCTCCTTGAACTTGAGCGTGTCGGCGGCGGCGAGATCGACATGACCCTTCATCGCGCGGATCCAGCCGCGCTGCGACATGATGACGGTGATCGGCTCGCGCTCGATCATCGCCTCCAGCGGAATGTCGCGCGCCGGGCCGGCTTCCTCGATCAGCGTGCGGCGCTTGCCGAGCGCGGTTTCGGGGCCGTAGCGGTCGCGAATCTTGCCGAGGTCGCGCTTGAGGCGGGTGCGCTGGCGCGCCTCGCTGCCGAGCAATTGTTCGAGCTCGCCGCGCTCCTTTTCGAGCGCGTCCTTTTCCTTGCGCAGCTCCATTTCCTCGAGCTTGCGCAAGCTTCGCAGCCGCATATTGAGGATCGCCTCGGCCTGGCGGTCGGTGAGGCCGAACTCGGCGATCATTACCGGCTTGGGCTCGTCCTCGGTGCGAATGATCTCGATCACGCGGTCGAGGTTGAGGAAGGCGATGATGTAGCCGCCGACCAGTTCCAATCGATCGGCGATCTTGTCGAGTCGGTGCTGCGAGCGGCGCTGCAGCACGATGAACTGATGCTCGACCCAGGCCAGCAGCGCCTCGCGCAAGGACATCACGCGTGGGGTGCGATCCTTGTCGAGCACGTTGAGGTTGAGCGAGAAGCGGCTTTCGAGGTCGCTCAGGCGGAACAGCGAATCCATCAGCATGTCGGCATCGACGGTGCGGGCGCGCGGTTCGAGGACGATGCGGATGTCGGCGGCGGATTCGTCGCGCACGTCGGCGAGGATCGGCAGCTTCTTGTCGTTGATGAGGCTCGCGATCGCCTCGATCAATTTGCCCTTCTGGACGCCGTAGGGGATCTGATCGACCACCGCGATCCAGGTGCCGCGGCCCTGATCCTCGATGTGCCAGCGGGCGCGGGTGCGGAAACTGCCGCGGCCGGTGCGATAGGCCTCCGCGATGATCTCGGGCGCATCGACGAGCTGGCCGCCGGTCGGGAAATCGGGGCCCTTCACATGCTCGAGCACCGCCGCGTCGTCGGCTCTGGGCGTGTCGATCAGCATGATCGCGGCGTCGAGCAATTCGGCTGCGTTGTGCGGCGGGATGCTGGTCGCCATGCCGACCGCGATCCCCGCCGCGCCGTTGGCCAGCAGGTTGGGGAAGGCGCCGGGGAACAGCTCGGGCTCTTCATCCTCGCCGTTGTAGGTCGGGCGGAAATCGGTAGCGTTCTCGTCGAGGCCGTCCATCAGGTCGATCGCGACCTGGGTCAGCCGCGCCTCGGTGTAGCGATAGGCGGCGGCGTTATCGCCGTCGATATTGCCGAAATTGCCCTGGCCGTCGACCAGCGGATAGCGCAGCGCAAAATCCTGCGCGAGCCGCACCATCGCGTCATAGACCGACTGGTCGCCATGCGGATGGTATTTGCCGATCACGTCGCCGACGACGCGGGCGCATTTCTTGTAGCCCTGGCTGGGATCGAGGCGCAGCAGCCGCATCGCCCAGAGCAGGCGGCGGTGGACCGGCTTCAACCCGTCGCGCACGTCGGGCAGCGAGCGCGCGGTGATCGTCGACAGCGCATAGACGAGATAGCGATCGCTGAGCGCGGTATCGAACGGGGCGTCGAGGATGCCGATCGGCGGATTGTCGAGCGGATCGGAAGTGGTGTCGGTAGCCATTGCGCGATGAGTTAGCAGGGTGAGGGGGAGGGCGCTACTGGGGGGCGAAGCCTAAACGAAACGACGTGAAGTGGAGAAAGTGGAGACCGTCGCGGGATTTTCGCGAGTCTTGCGCGGGGACGCGCCTGCGAAGCGGCGGGTTCGCCGCATCCGCGCGACAGTGGCGCGACACGCGCGCGCCGGTTGCGATCCACAGCGCGACAATGGCGCGACCCTGCCGCACGGCGAAGCGACAGTGACGCGACGGGTGGGCGATCGGGATGATGTAGGTGTCAAAGAGCGGCGGCCTCGCGGCGATGGCACCGTGTCTCAGACATTTTCCAACATTGGAAGGCTTGAGGGAATGCGCTGCGGTTGCGGCTATGGATTTCTCTCCCCTTGCGGGAGAGAATAGCGGCGCTTGGCGGCTCTGCCGCCTAGCAGAGCTTAGTGCGGGGGATGCGAGGCGCCGCCTCGCGCGCGGCACAGCCGCGCCAACTGCGCCTAGGCAGCAAGCTGCCAAGGCTCCGTATCCTCTCCCGCAAGGGGAGAGGATCCCGCGAGGGGAGAGGATGTCCGCGTCCGAAATAGTCGGCTAAACCCCCGCCAGATCGCGTTCCACCTCGGCGTGCAACCACTCCCGAAACCGCTTGATCTTGGGCACGTTGCGGCGGTGGTCGGGATAGACCAGCCAATAGGCATAGCCGCGTGTCGAGACCTGGTCGAAGGGGCGCACCAGCCGGCCCTCGGCGAGGTCGTTGCGCCAGAAGAACGGGGTGAGCATCGCGATCCCCTGGCCGGCCATCGCAGCGTGCCCTTCATGCGCCTGTGAATCGAGGCGGACGCCGGCGCGCGGCGGGCCGGCGGGCACGTCGATGCCGGCCTCGCGCAGCCAGTGCGGCCACCAGGGATCGTGCGCACTGACGACGGGCAGGCGCAGCAGATCGTCGAGCGTCAGCGTGCCGCCATGTTCGGCGAGGAAGCCGGGGCTGCACATCGGGGTGAAGTCTATGGGCACCAGCAGCTCCTGCGCAACGCCCTCCCACGGGCCGCGGCCGGCGCGGATCGCGCAATCGACATCGTCGCTGACGAAATCGGCGAGCGCGTCGCTGGTCAACAAGCGCACCGCGGTCGCCGGATTGGCGAGCTGGAAGGCGCCGAGCCGCCACGCCAGCCAGGTGTTGGCGAAGGTGTTCGAGGTGGAGACGGTGAGCAGGCCTTCGTCCTCGGCGCGGAGATCGGCGAAGGCGCCGTCGATCGCATCGAAGGCGCGCGAAACCGGCGCGGCGGCGCGGCGCCCGGCGTCGGTGAGCATGACGCGGCGCTTCTCGCGGCGGAACAGGGGCACGCCCAATCGCTCCTCGAGCAATTTGATCTGATAGCTGACCGCCGCCTGCGTCATGCCGAGCTCGGCCGCAGCGGCGGTGAAATTCTCGTGGCGCGCCGCGGCCTCGAACACGCGGACGGCGGCGAGCGGAGGCAGGTGGCGCATCGCGCATCCATAAGCCCAACTTGTCATCACCGTCCAACGATTTGTTGGCGAGCGGGCGCCGGAAAGCCGATCTGAGGATCACCGGGACAGCATAGGGAACAGGACCATGAATCACGATTTCTACGGGCCGGCCTGGGCGGACAATCACGCCAGGCTCGGCGAGGAGTTCACACGCTTCTTCGGCATGGTTTCGAAGGCGGTTGCCGCGGCGTTCGATCGCCTGCACGCTTATCAATATGATGCGCCGTGGCGGCGGCCGGCGCGCCGCATCAGAATCCGGGCCGAGCGGTGAAAGCCGGCGGCGTGGGGGGCGCCGTCGCGAAGCCGCCTGGGCGCTCCCTTCGCCGCGAGATTGACAACGCTTACCTAAACGGCCCAACCTTCAGGAGCTTTTAACATCTTGGCTTCTAGAGAAGGCGGCGATGGTGGCGTCGAAGCACGAGACCGCTGAGCGTATCGCGCCGACCTTGCCGGCGGGCAATGACGCGCACCCTCTGGAGGTCCGGGCCGGCGCGCTCGAGCTGCTGCCGATTCCGGCAGTGATGGTCACGATCGCCGACGGCACCTTCCGCTTCGAAGAGATCAACACGCCGTTCCGGCAGACCGGGCTCGGCACCAGCGCCGCGCGTTCGCCGCTGGCGCATCTATTGGGCGGCCGCGTGCGCAGCTTTCTCGGCTCCGATCGCGATAGCGAGCAATTCCCCTGGCAGGTCGGCGATGCGGTCGATTGCCGGCATTATCGCGTGATGCTGGCGCGATCGCGGATCGATCCGGTGCATCGCTGCCTCGTCACCCTGGTCGATCAGACGTCCGAGGTGCGTACCGAATACAGCCTGCGCCGCGAGATGCTGACCGACAGCCTGACCGGGCTGCCGAACCGCGCCGGCTTTTCCGATCGGCTCGAGGAGCTGATCGAGGGCGATGCCGCGCCGAGCGCCGGCTGCGCGGTGATGGTCGTCGATCTCGATCGCTTCAGCCGGGTCAATGCATGTCTCGGCTCGCTCGCCGGCGACGAGCTGCTGATCACCGTCGCGCGGCGGCTCAAGGGATCGCTGCGCGCGCGCGACACGCTGGCGCGGATCGGCGGCGATGAATTCGCCATCCTGCTCACGCTCGACGAAGGCCGCGAAGAGGCGACCCGCGCCGCGCAGCGCATTCAGGCCGCGCTGTCGACGCCGTTCCGGCTGTCCGACCTCGAATTCCGCGTCGCCTGCTCGATCGGCGTCGCGTTCTCCGGCGAGGACGAGCGCGATGCCGAGGCGCTGATCCGTCACGCCCAGTTTGCCGTCAACCGCGCCAAGAAAAGCGGCATCGCCGAAGTCTATCATTCCGGCGCCTTCGTCATCGCGCGCGAGCAATTCGCGACCGAGACCGCGCTGCGCCGCGCGATCGACGACGAGGCGCTGAGCCTGCAATTCCAGCCGATCGTCGATCTCGCCACCGGCCGGGTGGCGTCGTTCGAGGCGCTGGCGCGGTGGACCGATGCCGGCGGCACCGCGCGCAGCCCGGCGGAGTTCATCCCGGTGGCCGAGGAATCGGGGCTGATCGTGCCGCTGGGGCGCTGGGCGTTGGGCCACGCGGCACGCACACTGGCGGGGTGGGATGTGCGGGCCGGGGGCAATTGCGGCATCGGCATCGCGGTCAACATCTCGGCGATCCAGATCCAGCGCGATACGATCGCGCCGGTGGTCGAGCAGGCGCTCGCCGCGGCGGGGCTGGCGGGCGAGCGGCTGACGCTCGAGCTTACCGAGAGCGCGATCGTCACCGATCCCGATCGCGCCGCGGCGACGCTGCATGCGCTGCGCGCGCTCGGCACCACGCTGGCGATGGACGATTTCGGCACCGGCTATTCGAACCTCGGCCATTTGCAGAAGCTGCCGATCGACGTGCTCAAGATCGATCAGTCGTTCGTCACCGACATGCTGGCCGATCGCGACAAGGTGGCGATCGTGCGCGCGATCCTCAGCCTCGCGCAGACGCTGGGCATGCGCACCACCGCCGAGGGGATCGAGACTCACGAGCTGGGCCAGACGCTGGCGGCGCTGGGCTGCACGCACGGGCAGGGCTATGCCTATGCGCGCCCGCTCGATCCCGAGGCGGCGTTCGCTTATCTCGCCGAGCGCAACCAGCTGGCGACCGCCTGATCGGCGATCGCGTCGGCGCGCGCGGCATCGGGAAAGCCCTCCGCGATCCACTGGTCTTCCACCGCGCGCAGCAGCCGCGCGACCTCCGGCCCCTTGGCCACGCCGCGCGCGACGATCGCGCCGCCGGTCAGCGGGAAACGCGGAATGGGCCAGGCGGCGATGGCGCGCACGGTTGCGATCGGATCGGCGGCGTGAAGCAGCCAGCGGTCGATCGCCAGCTCGGCGCCGAGCCGATAGGCCAGCGGCTGCGGCGCGCCGGTCTCGTCCACGAGCGCGGAAATCAGCCGCTTGCGATCGGCATTGGAGAGCTTGAGCCGGGCGCCGACCGCTTCGCCCACCGCCGGATCATCGGGCAGCAGCGCGGCGAGGCGGCGGATCGGGTTGGGTGTCAGGCCGGCGCGTCGCTCGGCATCGACAACGCGGGCGAGCCGGGCGACGCCGGGCTGGTCGATCTCGGGCAGCACCGGTGCGAAGATGCCGCGCGAGAGCATCAGCGCGGCGGTCTCGGCCGCGCCCCGGGCGACCAGTAGCTTTAGCAGCTCGGCGGCGATACGCTCGCGCGACAAGGCCATCAGGTCGTTGGCGCGCGCCGCGCAGGCCTCCAGGCCGACGGAATCGGGCGTGTCGCCGAAGCGCGCGTGAAAGCGAAAGAAGCGCAGGATGCGCAGATGGTCCTCGGCGATGCGCTGCAAGGGATCGCCGATGAAGCGGACGCGGCCGGCCTTCAGGTCATCGAGGCCGTCGAAATAATCGAAAATCTCGCCGGTCGCGGGATCGGCGTAGAGCGCGTTCATGGTGAAATCGCGCCGCGCCGCATCGGCTTGCCAGTCGGCGGTGAAGGCGACGGTGGCGTGGCGGCCGTCGGTCTCGATATCGTGGCGCAGCGTCGTCACCTCGATCGGGCTGCCGGGCAGCACCGCGGTGATCGTGCCATGGGCGATGCCGGTCGGCACCGCGCGAATCCCGGCGGCCTGGAGGCGGCGCATCACCGTCTGCGGGTCGAGCGGGGTGGCGATATCGACATCGGTGACGGGCAGGCCGAGCAGCGTGTCGCGCACCGCGCCGCCGACGAACCGCGCGCCGCCGCCATCCGCCGCCAGCAGCGCGGCGAGCGCGGCCAGGCCGTCGCGATGGCGCCATTCGGCATCGGGCAGGATCAGCCGGTCCACCTGAGCCTCCGCGAGAGGTTGACGATCATCGCGGCGGTCGCGCCCCAGATGCGGAAATCGCCCCATATGATCTCGTAATAATGGCGCTCGCGGCCCTGCCATTCGACGCTCGCTTCGACATGGTTGGCGGTATCGAGCAGGAAGGCGAGGGGGACTTCGAAGATATCTGCGACCTCCGCCTCGCGGCGTTCGTAGGCAAGGCCCGGCGGCACCACGCCGATCACCGGGGTGACCTGGAAACCGGTGACGGTGCGGTAGCGATCGGCAAGGCCGACCACCTCGACCAGCGCGGGATCGAGGCCGATCTCCTCGTTCGCCTCGCGCAGCGCGGCGGCGGCAAGATCGGCGTCGCCGGGATCGACGCGGCCGCCGGGAAAGGCGACCTGTCCGGGATGGCGCTTGAGCGTATTGGTGCGGCGGGTGAGGATCACGCCGGGATCGTCGCGGTTCGTCACCGGGACGAGCACCGCGGCATCGACGCCGGGCTGGCTGGCGAGCGCGGCATCGCGCTCGTCGCCGGCGAGCAGGACGATCTCGGGCGCGGGCGCGTGGAGCGCGCGATGGAGCCGCTCGGCGAGCGTCATGCCGCCGCCATCGCGAAGAATGCGCCGTCGCTCCACACGCCCGGCAGCCCGCCTTCGGCGAGCGCGATCTCGGCCAGTTCGTAATAAAGCGGCCGCGCGACCAGCGCGTCGAGGCCGTCGCGAACCGCGAGATAGGGGCGGGGGCCGGCGCCATCCTCTGCGAAGCGCAGCGGGTGATCGCGGCCGGCGACGATCACGTCGCCGGTGTTGAGACGGAAGGCGAGGCGCGCCCGCTCGCCCTCGCCCTCGCGCTTGAGCTCGACCGCGACGAACGGCGCGTCCTCCACGGCGATGGCCAGCTTTTCGACCGGCGTGACGAGGACGAAGCTGCCGTCGGCCTCGCGGCGCAGGATGGTGGAGAACAGGCGGACCATCTCGGCGCGGCCGATCGGGCTGCCCTGGTGAAACCAGGTGCCGTCGCGCGCGATCCGCATCTCGCTGTCGCCGCAATGTGCCGGGTGCCAGCGATCGACCGGCGGCAATCGGCGCTCGGCAGCGAGACGCGCGAGCTCGGCAAGCGGCAGGCCGGCGAAATCGGGGGCGGCGGTCATCGGCACGATTGGCGAGGTAGGCGAGGCGGGCGACGGCGTAAAGGCGTGCGCGACGGTGTTGCTCGAAGGACGCAGCGGAAGGCGGTTTCCGCCGGTTGCCGAGCCAGTGCTTGCTATTGGTGACGTTGTATCATACCGGCGGCGAGATGACGTACCCGGTGGACAGGCAGGCGCAACGGCGGCCGCGCGGCATGGCGCGCCGCGGCCATGCGCCCGCCGCGTCGCCGCTGACCGCGCGCATCCGCTCGGCAAGCCGGCGGATGAGCGCGGGGTTCGTCGCTTTGCTGCTGGCGGCGCTCATTGCCTTTGCCTGGCAGAGCTTCGTCACCCAGACGCATATCCATCTTTCCGACGGCCCGGTGGCGACGGCAAGGGCCGCAAGCACACAGGTGTCGGGGACGCAGCCCGCGCCCGACCGGCCGATCGATTGCCCGATCTGCCACGATGGCGCGATCGCCGGGCATTATCTGTCGCCGGGGCCCGTCATGGTGCTGGCGGCGATCGGCGCGACGCTGTGGCTGTTTGCGCCCACCGCCTCGGCGCCGAGCCGCCACGCGCGCTCGCACGCCTGGCGCAGCCGCGCGCCGCCGCGCCCGCGCATCTGACGTTCGCTATTTGACCGGCATCGGCGCGGGCACCGCGCCGCCGTGCCGCCTTTCGGGCGGGATATCGATCCGCCCCACCATTTTTCGGAGTTTCCGATGCGCCCAGCATTGTTCGTTGGCGTGGCCGCGGCCGCGTTTCTTCCCCATGCCGCGATGGCCCAGAGTTCGTCCACCACGTCGAAGCCGCAGGACATCGTCGTCACCGCTTCGCCGTTCGCCACCGCGACGCCGAGCATCACCGCCAAGGTCGATCGCAGCCAGATCCTCGAATCGGGCGGCGCGAGCATCGCCGATTCGCTGAAGGACGTGCCCGGCATCGCCGCCAGCGGATTCGCCGCGGGCGCCAGCCGGCCGATCATCCGCGGCATGGATTCGACTCGCGTGCGCATCCTCGAGGACGGTCTCAGCAGTTCGGACGTATCGGACATCGGCCCCGATCACGGCGTGCCGATCGATCCCTTGTCGGCGCAGAGCATCGAGGTGGTGCGCGGCGCCGGCACGCTGCGCTACGGCAGCCAGGCGATCGGCGGCGTGGTCAACGCGATCAACAACCGCGTGCCGAGGTCGCTGCCGACCGAGGACCTGTCGGGCGAACTGACCGGCGAGTTCGGCTCGGTCGACGACAGCGGCCAGGGATCGGCGATGATGGACGGCCGAACCGGCGATCTCGCGGTGCATGTCGACGGCTTCTACCGCCACGCCAGCGATTACGACACGCCGCTGGGCCTGCAGCAGAATTCGTTCTTCCATGGCTATGGCGAGACGGCGGGCGCGTCCTATTTCTTCGGCGCGAACAAGGACAGCCATATCGGCGCGGCGATCGAGCAATATGACGCGCAATACGGCATCCCCAGCGACACCACCTATATCGACATGCACCAGACCAAGGTGCTGACCAAGAACTCGTTCGCGCTCGGCTCGGGCCTGCTAAAGACGCTCAACATCGACGGCAGCTGGGCGAATTACCAGCATAGCGAAAACGATCCCGGCGGCGCCGTGCTGACGACCTTCAAGAACAAGGAGATCGATAGCCACGCGGAGCTGCTGTTCGGCCCGATCGGGCCGCTGACCAACACCGCGCTGGGCGTCGAGGTGCAGCACCGCAAGTTCCAGGCGCTGGGCGAGGACAGTTCGTACCTGTTTCCGACGGTGACCGCGAGCGAGGCGGGCTATCTGTTCACCGAGGCACCGATCACGCAGGCCTTCAAGCTGCAGGCGAGCGGTCGTGTCGAGCACGTCCACGTCACCGGCACGCCGGCGTCGGACGTGTTCACCACGCGCGATTACACGCCGGTCAGCGGCGCGATCGGCGCGCTCTACGATATCGGCGGCGCGATCAAGCTGGGGTTCACCGCGTCGAGCACCGGCCGCGCGCCCGCGATCACCGAATTGTTCGCGCGCGGCGGGCATGACGGGCCCAACACGTTCGAGACGGGCGATCCGACGCTGAAGGTCGAGCGCGCCAATTCGCTGGAAGGCACGGTGCGCGTCGACAGCGGCCGGTTCCGCTTCGAGGGCAGCGTCTACAGCACGTGGTTCCACAATTATATCTATGGCGATCTCACCGGCCGGACCTGCGACGACAGCGGCGTCTGCACCACCTCGCCCGATGGCGACCTCAAGGAATTGTTCTACCGCCAGCAGGGCGCGCATTTCCGCGGGCTGGAGGGCAAGGCGAGCGTCGACCTGGTCAAAACCGCGAGCGGCGGGCTGAGAGCGCAGGCACTGGCCGATTACGTCCGCGCCACGCTCGATGACGGCAGCAACGTGCCGCGCATCCCGCCCTACCGTTTCGGCGGCGGGCTCGACTGGAAGGGCAAGCAGATCGATGCCGGCTTCCTGTTCATCCATGATGGGCGGCAAGACAAATACGGCGCGTTCGACACGCCGACACCGAGCTACAACGACCTTTCCGCGCATGTTTCGGTGCGGCCGTTCACCGCGGCACCGGGGATCGAATTCTCGGTGGTCGGCCAGAACCTGACCGACGACGTGCAGCGCGATGCCGCCGCGCTCAACAAGGATCTGGTGGTGATGCCGGGGCGCAGCGTGCGCGTCGTCGTCCGGCTGGCGACCTTCTGATCGCCTTGATCTGAAGGCCGCGCGGCAGCGTCCTCACGCTGAACGTGTTACGGCAACACCACCGTGCCTCGAGCGCTGGCGTTCGTGGATGGTTGGATGTCGGAACACGTCCGGCATGACGATGCCGGCAATTGTCCCCTTCGGACAAAGGCCCATGCGTCATCCCCGCGGAAGCGGGGATGATGTTGCGTGGCGTGCGGTCTCACCAAGTCGCGAACTCATGAAGGACGGCATAGACATAGCAGCCGAGCGGCTGGTTTGTTGCTCAGGGCGAGCATCGGCATGGACTGACTGCGGCCACGGACGTATTACGCGGGCGATCTCCGACGAGGAAGTTCGATGGCGGCCACCCAATCTCCGTCCAGTCAGACCTGGGCCGAAACGCGCGGTGCGAAATGGCGCGATCAGCTCGATCCGATGGAGGCGATGCTTTCGCCGATCGATGCCCCGCTGATCGCCGCGCTGGACCTTACCGCTCGCTTGCGGATCGCGGAGATCGGCGCCGGGGGCGGCGGCGCCACCCGCGCCATTGCCGCGGCCGCGCCGGGCAGCACCATCGAGGGTTTCGACATCTCGCCCGACCTGATCGAGGCCGCCAACGCGCGGGCTGGCGGTGTCGCGCACTTCACCCTTGCCGATGTCGCCCATTTCCGGCCGGCAGAGCGTTTCGATCGCTTGGCATCGCGCTTTGGGGTGATGTTCTTCGACAAGCCGGATCATGCCTTCGCCAATTTGCACCAATGGCTGCGGCCGGGCGGAAAATTGGCCTTCGCGGTCTGGGGGCCGGGCAAGGATGTCGCATTCATGGCCAGCGTGCGGGAAGCGGTGGCGGCGGTAATCGATCTGCCGCAGCCCGATCCGGATGCGCCCGGCCCTTGCCGCTATGGCGATCCGTCCCGACTGCTCGCGCTGCTGGAAGCCGCCGGATTTCGCGATTGCGCAGCCTCCACCTGGCGCGGCGACCTGCAAGTCGGCGGCGGCATGTCGCCGATTGCGGCAGCTCAATTCCTGCTGGCGGCGTCATCCGCGGCCGCGCCGCTGGCTGACGCCGGAGCCCGCGAGCAGGCCGAGGCGCGTGATCGATTGGCCGCGATTTGCGAAGCGAATGTGCGCGATGGCACCGTCTGGATGCCGGCGCGGGTGGAAATCATCACTGCCGCCGCCTGATGGGCGCGGGGCCGGGTTGGCAGGGCCAGCTTTGAAGATCCAAGCCGGCATGGCGGCGTGGCCTTGGTTGGGGCGCTTGCCGATCGATGGCGTTTGAGGGGGCTGGCCCTGATCGCCTGAATCCAGGGGTCGCGTCATGAGGGTCGTCATGCTGAACGTGTTTCAGCATCCATGGCGCAACGCCAGCCGGTGCGCCTGGTGGCTATGGAGCACCATGGCCCCTTGAATTCCCTCAACAATGATATATTGTATCATCGCGTGATATGGTTCTGTTCCTCCCCGGTGGCGGCGCGATGAAGGCTTTCCCCGAGTTGCTGCCGATCGTCCTCGCTGTCGGTGCCGCCGCCATGACCTATCTCGGCGGCCGGGTCGCGTTGCGGCTCGGCGGGCGTCTGGAGTTGCTGTTCGGGCTCACCGCCGGCGTGGTGCTGGGCATCGCCTTGTTCGACCTGCTGCCCGAGGCGCTGGGGCTGGGCCATGGCTCCTATGCGCCGCGCACGCTGTTCGGGGCGCTGGCCGGCGGGTTCGTCCTCTATCTCCTGCTCGATCGCCTGCTCGATTCGGTGCGCGCGCCGATCGGGTTACGCGCCCATCTCGGGCCGGCGAGCCTCACCGTGCACAGCTTCATCGACGGGTTGGGGATCGGGCTGGCCTTCCACGTCTCGGTGGCGGCGGGGCTGGTCATCGCGATCGCGGTGCTGGTGCATGATTTCGCCGACGGGATCAACACCGTGGGGCTGAGCCTGGCCGGCAATCGCCGCGACATCGCCCATCGCTGGCTGATCGCCGATTCGGCAGCGCCGCTGTTCGGCGCGTTCGCCGGGACGGTGATCGAATTGCGCAACGATGTGCTGGCGCTGGTGCTGGCGGGATTCGCCGGTGCGTTCCTCTATATCGGCGCGTGCGAGCTGATCCCGCGCAGCCGGCTCGGCAGCCAGCGGGGGCTGGGCCAGGCCGCGACGGTCGGCGGGCTGGTGCTGACCTACGGCGTCGTTCGGCTCGCCAACGGCTGAGCGGGCGCCGCGGCGCCATCGTCGGGTCCGAGCCGGCCCGGCGCGGCGGGCACGCCGGCGCCGCGCGCGAGCAGCCGGCGCCGTTCGACCGGTCCCGGCAGCCGCCAGCCGCCGGTCCGCTCGGCCGAGAACGCGAAGAAACGGCCGTAATATTCGGGATCGCCGATCAGCATCAGCGCGGCGTCGTTGCCGGTGTCGCGGGCGGCGTCCAGCATGTGCCCCATCAAGGCGTGGCCGATGCCGTGTTGCTGGCGCGGCGGATCGACCGCGACCGGGCCGACCATCACCATCGCGGTGCGGCGCCCGTCGTCATGGATCAGCGCGACCGGCCAGCATTGGATCGTGCCGACCAGCGCCTCGCCGTCGAGCGCGGCGAAGCTCAATGCCGGAATCGGATCGGTGCCCGCGCGTATTGAGTAAGCGGTACGGCCATGACGGTCGCTGCCGAAAGCGCGGTCGAGCAGCTGCTCGACCCGATCGGGCGCGATCTCGGCAAGGGCGACGAACCGCAACATGACATCCCCTGTGGGCGGTGAAATGCAACGCCCCGATATGGACGGCCGGGGCGGGGCGCTTTACCGTCATCATGCGTGAACGCAAGCGGAATGAGGATCGCGCGATGAAGCTCTATGACGCGGCCTGGGCGCCGAGCCCGCGACGGGTGCGCATCTATCTGGCCGAGAAGGGGATCGAGGTCGAACGCGTGCCGGTCGATCTGCGCGCCGACGAGCAGTTCAGCGATGCCTATCTGGCGATCAACCCGCGCGGCGCCGTGCCCGCGCTGGAGCTCGACGACGGCGAGGTGATCACGGAATCGGCAGCGATCTGCCGCTATTTCGAGGCGACGACGCCCGAGCCGCCACTGTTCGGCGCCAGCCCGATCGAGATCGCCCGGATCGAATCGTGGACGCGGCGGATCGAGGGCGACGGCTATTTCGCCGCCGTTTACGCGTTCCGCAATTCGCTGCCCGCGCTCAAGGATCGCGGGATGCCGGGGAAATGGCCGCCGATCCCGCAGATTCCCGAGCTGGCGACGCGCGGCGCGGTGATGTGGAAAGCCTTTGTCGAGGGGCTCGACGGCCACCTCGCCGATCGCCAGTGGATCGCCGGCAATGATTACAGCTTCGCCGACATCACAGCGCTGGTGACGGTCGATTTCGCGGCGCGGGCGAAGCTTGATATCGACGGGTGCAGCCATATCGGGCGGTGGCACAAGGCGGCCTCCGCGCGGCCGAGCGCGAGCGCGTAGAACGACGGTCGAGCGTCGCAGAAGCCGGCGCTTTCTCAACTGGCCGATCGCGCGCGATCTGCTATGGCGCGGCGATGATCGAGCGCGATACCCTTGAGCTCGAGGTCCACGACCTCGAAGTGATGGTGCTGACCGGCATCTATTCCGAAGAGACGCACCTGCCGCAGC
Source organism: Hephaestia mangrovi (assembly GCF_019880555.1). GTDB lineage: Bacteria > Pseudomonadota > Alphaproteobacteria > Sphingomonadales > Sphingomonadaceae > Sphingomonas > Sphingomonas mangrovi. The sequence goes on from NZ_JAINVU010000004.1 coordinate 268,235, forward strand.
CGTTGCGCATCTCGGTGACGGCCGAGCTCGATTGCGCCGATCGCTACGCGCCGGATACGCCGCTGGCGGCATCGAAGAATTATCTCGACCTGAAGCGCGCGGCGACGATCTTTCCCGAAGGGCTGCACTTCACTTTGATCGAAGCGGTCGCCGATCACATCATCGAGACGCTGTTCCTGCAGGACAAGCGCGTGCGCCGCGTCGCCGTGAAGATCGTCAAGCTGGCGATCGCCGAAGGCGGCGAAGCGATCGGCATGACCTTGACCCGTTCGCGCCCCTGATTTGGCGGAGAGGGCTGCCGAGCCGATTCAGCCTGGCTGAATCCAGGCCCGGTTCAATAGGCCTTGCGGGTATCGCAGGGGCCGAGCGACTGTAGCACGAACTGATAATCCGCGCGCGCCGCGTCAGCGTCCTGTGGGGCCGATCCGGCCACGCTCGAATCGGGCAATTGCCGCGGCAGGAAGCAGGCGAGGCGATACCACAGCAGCGTATCGCGCTGCGGCGCCTGTGCCGCGGCATCGGTGACGTCGCTCAACGCGACCGACCAGCGCGGCTGCTGGCCGGGGCGGCGCAGGATATCGAGCGACACCGGGCGGTTGTCCTTTGTGGTCAGGAAAATCTGCGTCTCGCCCTCGCCGGGCAGCGATCCGGCGACATGGAAGGCATTGCCGATGCCGGTGATTTCGGGCGGCTGATCGGGCTGCACCGTTTCCTGGGCGATTCGCCGGGTGAGCTGTTCGGCGGCAGGCGTCCAGCGGCGCTGGGCGTCCTTGGCGACGAGCTGGAGCTGCGCCGGCCGTCCCGCGACGGGACGCGCGAACAGCAGCACGCGCACCTTCTTCAGCCGTGGCGCGCGGCCCCGCGCGTCGGCCGGCAGATCGACCAGATAACCGATCCGCGGCGGCACCCCGGTGGTGCCGCGAATCAGCGCGTTGACATCGGCCTGAACGTAAAGTCGGATAAATCCCGGATCGACCCCGGCCGCCTCCGGTCCGTTTATCGTGACGGTGCTTCGGATCGTCGCATCGAGGATCAACGGCGCAGCGATGACCAACGGGGCCAGATCGGCATAATGCGGTGCCGCAACCTCTGTGGCCATTTCAGGGCGTTGATCGGGCGGAAATTGTTGCGCATCCGCCGCAAATGGGGTGACACCGAAGGCCAAAGCGGCCCCCGCGAACAGCATCTTGGGAACGGTCGACATGTCGTCTGCGTTACGCGACGGCATCGAATTTATACAGAAATAATTCTGCAAAAGCGCGATTGTACGTTTATTGCGCAAGACAGGGCGTTGCGTCGTTCAAATCGTGACGTTAGAGACTCGCGCTCTGCCGTAGGTTGCGCTAGCTGTAGCGGCAAGCGGGTTCGCTTGCATGGTTAAGATGCTTGTTCGACCGCCCATAGGGATTTGAGGAGTGAAAATTCTGAATGGCCTACGCTGATAGGAGTCAGGGCAGCAACCGCATGGTGGCGATCGTGATCGTCGCCGTCCTGCTGGCGGCGCTCGGATATGCCTTCGTCACCGGCCTGGCGTATCAATACGTCAAGAAGGTGGCGAACAAGATGGACACGTTCGACGTGGCGCCGCCCCCACCGCCGCCGCCGCCCGACGTGCCGCCGCCGCCACCGCCGCCCGACCAGCCGATGACGCCGCCGCCGGTGGTGTCGCCGCCGCCGATCGTGCGCACCGTCGCGCCGCCGGTGCAGATCCAGACGCAGGCGGTTGCGCCGCCCGCGATCAGTCTTGCACCGCCTGCGCCGCCGGCACCGCCGCCGCCGCCCAAGATTTCGAAGGCGGCTGGCCTGAAGGGGAATCCTGGCCGTTTCTTCGGGTCCGACAATTATCCGCCGGCCGCCCGCCGCGCGGGTGCCGAGGGGCGCGTTACTGCGCGCCTCACGGTCGGCACCGACGGCCGCGTGACCGACTGTGTGGTGACCTCGTCGAGCGGCAATTCGGATCTCGACGAAACGACCTGCAGCATCGCGAAGCGCCGCGTTCGTTTTACCCCGGCACAGGACGCCGATGGCAATCCGATGGTTTCGACTTATCCGCTGGCTGTCCGGTGGCAACTCGAAGACGGCTATTGAGATCGGCTTGATTGACCCAATTCACCGATATTGAAGGACAATGAACACATGATCACCATGCTTCTCGCCGCCGGCACCGCCGCCGATACGTCGACCGCCGGGGGCGATAACCCCTATGGTCTGATCCCGATGCTGCAGCAGGGCGGCATCATCTCCGTGACCGTCTTCACCATCCTGGTGCTGATGCTCGTCGTTTCGCTCTACATCATGTTCACCAAGCTGTTCGAGCAGCAGAAGGTGCGCAACGAAGCCAAGCGCGTCCGCGCCGGCTTCTGGAATTCGGCCAATCTGCGCGAAGGCGCGGCCAAGCTCGACAAGAACGGCGCCTATCGCCAGCTCGTCGACGACGGCCTCAACGCGCAGGACCAGTTCAGCAAGCTGACCGATCCGGTCGAGGCGCATGACTGGCTGCACGGTTCGCTGGCGCGCTCGGAAGCGACGATCAACTCGGACCTCAATTCGGGTCTCGCGTTCCTCGCCACGGTCGGCGCCACCGCGCCGTTCATCGGTCTGTTCGGTACCGTCATCGGCATCTACCGCGCGCTGATCAAGATCGGTGCGTCGGGCCAGGCCTCGATCGACAAGGTCGCCGGTCCGGTCGGTGAAGCGCTGATCATGACCGCGCTCGGCCTGGTTACCGCCGTGCCGGCCGTGCTTGCCTACAACTGGCTGCAGCGTCGCAACAAGGCGATTGCCGAGGATCTGAGCGCGTTCTCGAACGACGTGCTCGGCTATCTCGCCTCGAACGGTGCGGTTCGTCCGGAAGCCAAGAAGGTTGCCCCCGCCGCCAAGCCGGCGACGGCGACCGCCGGCCAGGCCGGTGGCGTCCAGACGCGCAAGTAATGGTGCCGGGGCCGCGTAGGATCGCGGCCCCGCCCATCGCCGCCGCGAGGCGGCCCGAGAGAATGCAGAGGAAGTTGCGCAAATGGCGATGAGCGTTGGTGGGGACTCCACCGAAACCCCGATGTCGGACATCAACACGACGCCCCTCGTGGACGTTATGCTGGTGCTCCTCATCATCTTCCTGATCGCGGTGCCCGTCGTGTTGCAGACCGTGCCGGTCAAGCTTCCCGACGTGCAATACGATCCCACGCAGACCAAGCCCGAGAACGTGATGCTCTCGATCCGCTCCGAGGACGGGCAGACCTGCCAGGTCTATTGGGGCATGACCCCGGTCGGCCACCAGGAGCTGCAGGATATGGCGGTCGCCAAGCTGAAGGCCGTGGTCGACAAGTTGGGCAGCAACATCACGCCCGATGACCTGCCGGAGGTGCACATCCGCGGCGACGTCAACACGCCGTACAAGTGCATTGGCGGTGCGATCTACACGATGCAGTCGGCGGGTTTCGCGCGCGTGGGCTTCATCTCGCAGCCGACCAAACTCGGCGCCCTTACGCGCTGATCCGCGGCGACAAGTCAGGAGTTATAACACATGGCAATGAGCGGCGGCCGCGACGACGGCGAACCGATGATGGAAATGAACACGACGCCGCTGATCGACGTCATGCTCGTGCTCCTCATCATGTTCATCATCACCATCCCGCCCCAGACGCACGCGGTGAAGGTGGATCTTCCGCAGAACACGCAGAACCAGCAGATCGTGCAACCGGACAAGAATACGATCTCGATCGATCCCACCGGGCAGGTCGCGTGGAACGGCACCCCGGTCGATGACGTCACGCTGCGTCAGTATCTCGATGCCTCGCTGGCGCTGCCGACCGAGCCGGAATTGCATTTCCAGCCCGATCCCAACGCGCGCTACGAGAAGGTCGATCAGGTTCTGGCGATCATCAAGCGTTCGGGGGTGACCAAGCTCGGCTTCATCGGCAACGAGCAGTATCGCGACGACTTCTAACCACTTCGCGCCAGCGACGGCACGAAAGCGGGCGGCCCTCGGGCCGCCCTTTTTTTGTGCCCGATCCGGCCGCTCCTTGTCCTGGAGTCATCGATATGACATACTGATGTCACGAAACTGAAATGTTTCGATGGGATAATGAGAGGATATGTACCCATGAAACAGGCGATGTGGTACGCGGCAGGATCGGCGCTCATGGCGGCGCTGCTCGCGACCGTCCCGGCGGCGGCGCAGGACCGCACCGGTTACAAGGCAATCAACGCGGGCGATTACGCCAAGGCGGAGCGCGTGCTGGTGCGCGAGCGGCGGATTCACCCGGATCGTCCCGCGCTGATGCTCAACCTCGCCAATGTGTATCGCCATCAGGGGCGGACGGCCGAGGCGCGGGCGCTCTACCAGCGGGTTCTGGCGGCGCCGGATCAGTTGATGGACGTGACGCCCGAGCGCACGGCCTCGTCGCACGCGCTGGCGGCACTGGGCCTGCAGGCGCTCGACACGACAGTATCGGCGCCGACCGAGATCTAGCGCCGCGCTGGCATGGTGGAATCGACGGTCGCCGCATCGGGATCGAACCGCCACCGGTGAACTTGTTTCGGGGGCCGTGGTGCTTCATCGCCGTCAGGTGCACCGGCTGGCGTTGTGCCATGGATGCTGAACCAAGTTCGGCATGACGATATGGATGACGCGGGGTTCCGATCCAGGTGATTGTGGCCGAACCGCGCCGGTCAGAGCCGCGGCAGGGTGACGCCGCGCTGGCCCATATATTTGCCGGCGCGATCGGCATAGCTCGTCTCGCACGGCTCGTTGCCCTGCAGGAAGAGAAACTGGCACGCGCCCTCATTGGCGTAGATCTTTGCCGGCAGCGGCGTGGTGTTCGAAAATTCCAGCGTCACATGGCCTTCCCAGCCGGGCTCCAGCGGCGTCACGTTGACGATGATTCCGCACCGCGCATAAGTCGATTTGCCGAGGCAGATCACCAGCACGTCGCGCGGCACCCGGAAATATTCGACCGTGCGGGCCAGCGCGAAGCTGTTGGGCGGGATGATGCACACATCGGTCTTGCGATCGACGAAGCTGTTCGACGCGAAATCCTTCGGATCGACCACGGCGTTGTCGACATTGGTGAAGATCTTGAATTCGTCCGATACGCGCGCGTCATAGCCATAGGATGACAGGCCGTAGCTGATGCAGCCGGCGCGCCGCTGGCCATCCTCGAACGGCTCGATCATCTGGTGCGAAAGCGCCTGTTCGCGGATCCAGCGGTCGGACAGGATCGCCATGCGTGATTCCCCTTGTTGGACGAGGCGGCAGCTTTCGCGGGAATGGCGCCGCGAGGCAAGGGGTCGCGATTACGCCCTGGCCAAATCGAAGCTGCCGCGCAGGCCGCCGACTGAGGATGTGGCGATCCACAGATCGAAAGCGCCGGGCTCGACCGTCCAGCCGTGCTCGCCCCAGAATTGCAGGTCTTGCCGCTTGAGCGTGAAGCGCACCCGCTGCGTACCGCCGGGCGCGAGGGTCACGCGCTGGAAGCCCTTCAATTCGCGTACCGGCCGCGTGCGGCTGGCGACGCGATCGTGGATGTAGAGCTGGACGACCTCGGTCCCGGCGCGCTTGCCCACGTTGGTGAGCAGCGCCGACGCGGCAAGGCTGCCGTCCCACGCCAGTTCGCGATCGACTTGGAGATCGCTGAGCGTGAACCGGGTGTAGCTCAGCCCGTGGCCGAACGGATACATCGCCTCGTTCTTCGTCTCGCGATAACGCGCCTTATAGGCCTGATCGCCCTCGTCGGGTGCGGGCCGGCCGGTCGGGCGGTGATCGTAGAAATAGGGCTCCTGGCCCGAATAATTGGGGAAGCTCGCCGACAGCTTGGCCGAGGGGTTGACCGCGCCGAACAGCACGTCGGCCACCGCATTGCCCGTCTCGCTGCCGAGGAACCAGCAGGCGAGGATCGCCGGCGCTTGCTTGACGGCGCCGCTCAGCGCCAGCGCGCGGCCGTGCTTGAGCAGCACGATCACGGGCTTGCCGGCCGCCGCGACGGCCTCGGCAAGCGCTTGCTGCGCCGGCGGCACGACGATCGCCACGCGCGACTGGTCCTCGCCCGACATGCCCTGATCCTCGCCGATCGCGAGGATGACGAGATCGACCGCTTTCGCCGCCGCAACCGCGGCGTCGATCCCGCCGGCGATCGGCTTTTCGACCTCCGAGCCCTTGACGACGGTGAGCGCGGCCGGATCGGCGAGCCGGGCGCGAATGCCGCTGGCGATATCGACGCCGATCGTCTCGTCCGCCATGAACGCCCAGGGGCCGGCGAGATTGGCCTTGTCGTCGCCGAACGGGCCGATCAGCGCGATTTTGCCCGGCGCCTTGCCGAGCGGCAGCAGGTCGCCGTCATTCTTGAGCAGCACGATCGAGCGCGCGCCCGATTCGCGGGACAAGGCGCGCGTCGCGGGCATCGCCACCTGCGTCTTCTCGCGGGCATAGTCCATCGAGCGATAGGGATTGTCGAACAGCCCGAGTTGCTCCTTCAGGGTCAGCACGCGCCGCACCGAGGCATCGACCAGCGCCTCGGCCACCTCGCCCTTTTCGACCAGATCGGGCAGCCATTTGTTGTAGAGCCCGCTCTGCATCGACATGTCGACGCCGGCGGTGAACGCCTTCTTCGCCGCATCGCGGCCGTCGGCGGCATAGCCGTGCGCGATCAGTTCCTCATCGGCGGTATAATCGGACACGACGAGGCCGCGGAAATGCCATTGATCGCGCAGCAATTCGGTGAGCAGCCAATGGTTGCCGCTGGCGGGTACGCCATCGAGATCGTTGAACGCCGACATGGTGGTCAGCGCGCCGGCGTCGAACGCGGCCTTGAATGGCGGCAGGTGGATTTCGCGCAACGTCTCCATCGAGATGTCGACGGTATTGTATTCCATCCCCGCCGCGACCGCGCCATAGGCCGCGAAATGCTTGGGGCAGGCGGCGACGCGGCTCGGATCGGTGGGGTCGCTGCCCTGGAAGCCGCGCACGCGGGCGATCGCCATCTGCTGGCCGAGATAGGTGTCCTCGCCGGAGCCTTCGGCGACGCGCCCCCAGCGCTCGTCGCGCGCGACATCGACCATCGGCGCGAAGGTCCAGTGCATCCCGACCGCGGTGGTTTCCAGCGCGGCGGCGCGCGCGGTGCGCATCGCGAGGTCGGGATCGAACGAGCCCGCCTCGGCGATCGGAATCGGGAAGACGGTGGCGAGCCCGTGGATCACGTCGCCGGCAAAGACCAGCGGAATCTTGAGCCGGCTCTGCTCGATCGCGGTCTTCTGCGCCCGCCGCGCCCCCGACACGCCGACGCCGTTGAACAGCATCCCGATCCGGCCCGCCTTGATGTCGGCGAGCTGTTTTGCCGCATTGCTGCTCACCGCATTGGGATTGAACGGGATACGCGGCGGCCGGATCGCGTCACCGAAGCAGGAGAGCTGCCCGGCCTTTTCGGCGAGCGTCATCTTCGCGATCAGGCTCTCGATCCGGTCGCTCTGGGCAAAGGCGATGCGCGGAGCGAGCGCGAATCCGGCGATCGCGCCGCCGGCCTTGAGCAGCGTGCGGCGAGTTGGCGACGTCATCGGGCATCCTCTCGTGGAAACGGTTACACGCCTTCTATCGCCGATTGTCGCGATGAACGGAACCCCCGGCGGTCAAAGTCGCGATTGGTGTCGGCCTGGTTTGGGGAGCCGCCGTCGTCGTAAGAGGCGACGGCGGCTCGGTTCGCAGGTGATTATTGCTGCCGCTGGCCGCCGAGGTTGAGCAGCAACTGGAAGAGGTTGACCAGATTGAGATAGAGGCCGAGCGCGCTCATCAGTGCGAGCTTCTCGGCCCGCTCGGTGCCGCCATAAGCAAGATATTCGGATTTCGCCCGCTGCGTATCCCAGGCGGCGAGCCCGGTGAATACCGCCACGCCGACCAGCGAGATCGCGGTCTGCAGCGCGCTGGAGGCGAGCAGCAGATTGACCAGCGACGCAGCGACCACGCCGATCAGCCCCATCATCAGGAAGCTGGACCAGCGCGACAGGTCGCGCTTGGTAGTGTATCCCCACAGGCTGACCCCGGCGAACATGATCGCCGCGACCAGGAACATCTGGGCGATGCTGGCGCCGGTGAACACCAGGAAGATGCTGGCCAGCGATACCCCCATCACCGCGGCGAAGCCGTAAAAGGCGGCGCGTGCGGCGCCCAGTGTCATCCGGTCGATACGGAAGCTGAGGAAGAACACGAAGGCGAGCGGCGCGAACATCGCCACCCATTTGAGCGGTGTGCCGAAGATCAGCGCGGTTGCCACCGGCGAAGCGGCGATCGCGGCGGCAACCGCGGCGGTGACGATCAGGCCGATCGCCATCGTGCGATAGACGCCGACCATGTGACGGCGCAGCCCGGCATCGAAATTCGGGCGGGCGGCGGGGGCGAAGAGCACGCGATCCATGGCGTCAGCCCTCCGCCTGCCGGGGGCCGCGCACCCGCGCGAGCAGCCGGCACGCGGCACGGCGGAACTCGGAGGCCTCCGGGATGTGGCGCACCAGCCGATCCTTGACCGCGAGGCGCTGCTTCTTGAGGTGGCGCAGGCGGAAATGGTCGGGCACGCCGCGCGCGGCCTCGCGCCGGATTTCGCGGTTGAGGTGGCGGTGGGTAGCGATCAGACGCTCGATCAGCGAATTCATCATGTCCTCCAAATCGAAGTTGCATTCGAAATCGAGGGCGTCGGTGGAAGAGGGACAGGTACGTCCGAACTGCACCGAGCACGCTCGATGCGGTCCGACATCACGGAGGCTTGTGAGAAGCCGCCGCCAGAGGGGCCCGGTCCGCTCCATCGTGATAACGCGGCGAAGCTGAACGGGGGATGACAGGTTGGGGGCCGTTGCGGCCAAAAAGAAACCGCCGCCCGGTTGCCCGGACGGCGGTTCTTTTTCGTGTCAGCGTCTCAGCCGGGGATCACTCCTCGTTGAGATACTCGCCGGCATCGGCATCGGTGCCGTGGCCCGACGGCACGACCCGCGACAGCGCATCGCTGCCGGTATCGTCCAGCGCGTCACGCTGGCGCTCGGCGGCACGCTCCTCTTCCGCCGAATTGGCGGCGACGAGGGCCTCCTGCAGCTTCTTCTGCTGCGCGCGGAGCGCGGCGTCGCGGCTGTTGGCGGCGATGCGGACGCGGTTCATGCCCGCGCCGGTCCCCGCCGGGATCAGCCGGCCGACGATCACATTCTCCTTGAGGCCGATCAGCGTGTCCTTCTTGCCCTGGACCGAAGCCTCGGTGAGCACACGCGTCGTCTCCTGGAACGACGCCGCCGAGATGAAGCTGCGGGTCTGCAGCGACGCCTTGGTGATGCCGAGCAGGATCGGCTTGCCCTGCGCAGGGGCCTGCTTCTTGTCGAGCTTGGCGTTGATCGCGTCCATCTCCTCGCGATCGACCTGCTCGCCGGCGAGCAACGTGGTGTCGCCGCCGTCGGTGATCTCGACCTTCTGCAGCATCTGGCGAACGATCGTCTCGATGTGCTTGTCGTTGATCTTCACGCCCTGGAGACGATAGACCTCCTGGATTTCCGCGACCATGTATTCCGACAAGGCCTCGATGCCGAGGACTTCCAGAATGTCGTGCGGATCGGGCGAGCCGCCGATCAGGTTGTCGCCACGCTTGACGTAGTCGCCTTCCTGGACGTCGATCACCTTCGACTTGGGCACCAGATACTCGACGACCTCGCCGCCATCCTCCGGCTGAATGCCGATCTTGCGCTTGGCCTTGTAGTCCTTGCCGAACACGACACGGCCCGAGACCTTGGCGATGATCGCATTTTCCTTCGGCTTGCGCGCCTCGAACAGCTCGGCGACTCGCGGCAGACCGCCGGTGATGTCACGGGTCTTCGCAGACTCGCGAGCAACACGGGCAAGCACGTCGCCCGCCTTCACTTCCGCGCCGTCCTCGACCGAGATCACCGCGCCCGGGGTCAGCATGTAGCGCCCGGCCTCGCCCGAATCCCCGTCGAGCAGGGTGAGGCGAGGACGCAAGTCCTCCTTCGACCGCGCCGAGGCGCGATATTCGGTGACCACGCGCTGCGTGATGCCGGTGGCTTCGTCGGCCTGCTCGGTCAGCGTCTTGCCGTCGATCAGGTCCTGATACTTCACGATGCCGGGGTTTTCCGTGATCACCGGCGCGGTGAACGGATCCCATTCGGCCATGCGATCGCCCTTGGAGACGATATGGCCGTCATCGAACATCACATAGGCGCCGTACGGAATGCGATGCACCGCACGCTCGCGGCCCTCGTCGTCGAGGATCGCGAGCTCCGCCGAACGGCTGAGCACCACGCGGCGACCGCGCTGATCCTCGATCACGCGCATGTCGCGGAACTCGACGGTGCCGTCGGCCGGCGCCTCGAGGTTCGACTGCTCGTTGAGCTGCGCCGCGCCGCCGATGTGGAAGGTCCGCATCGTGAGCTGGGTGCCCGGCTCACCGATCGACTGCGCCGCGATGACGCCGACCGCCTCGCCGATGTTCACCGGCGTCCCGCGGGCGAGATCACGCCCGTAGCACTTGGCGCACACGCCGATCTTCGATTCGCAGACCAGCGGCGAACGGATCTTGACGCCCTGGACGCCGATCTCCTCGAGCTGGGCGACCATCGGCTCGTCGAGCAAAGTGCCCGTCGGGATCACGACCTCGTTGGTCTTGGCATCGACGATGTCCTCGGCGGTGGTGCGGCCCAGCACGCGCTCGGCGAGCGACGCGATGGTCGAACCACCCTGAACGATCGCCTTCATCTCCAGCGCGCGTTCGGTGCCGCAATCTTCCTCGACGATCGTGCAATCCTGCGACACGTCGACCAGACGGCGGGTCAGGTAACCCGAGTTCGCCGTCTTGAGCGCCGTATCGGCCAGACCCTTGCGGGCGCCGTGGCTCGAGTTGAAATATTCAAGGACGGTCAGGCCTTCCTTGAAGTTCGAGATGATCGGCGTCTCGATGATCTCGCCCGAGGGCTTGGCCATCAGGCCGCGCATGCCGGCGAGCTGCTTGATCTGCGCCGGCGAACCACGCGCACCCGAATGCGCCATCATGTAGATCGCGTTGGCGTCCTTCTCGCGGCCCGTTTCCGGGTCCTTACGGATCGCCTTGATCTCGTCCATCATCGCCGCGGCGACCTGGTCACCGCAGCGCGACCAGGCGTCGATCACCTTGTTGTACTTTTCCTGCTGGGTGATCAGGCCGTCCTGATATTGCTGCTCGTAATCCTTCACCAGCGCACGGGTCTCCTCGACCAGCCCGTCCTTGGCGGCCGGGATGATCATGTCGTCCTTGCCGAACGAGATGCCGGCGCGGAAGGCGTGGCGGAACCCCAGCGCCATGATCGCGTCGGCGAACAGCACCGTGTCCTTCTGGCCGGTGTGGCGATAGACCTCGTCGATCACGTCGCCGACGTCCTTCTTGGTCAGCTGGCGGTTGACGATGTCGAACGGCACCTTGTGGCTCTTCGGCAGGCACTCGCCAAGCAGCATGCGGCCAGGGGTAGTTTCATACCGCTTGAGGTAGGTGTTACCGTCCTCGTCGGTCTGCGGCACGCGGCTGGTGATCTTGGTGTGCAGCGTCACCGCGCCGGCATAGAGCGCCTGGTGGACTTCCTGCATGTCGCCCAGCACCATGCCTTCGCCGGGTTCACCCTCCTTCATCGTCGAGATGTAATAGAGGCCCAGCACCATGTCCTGCGACGGCACGATGATCGGCTTGCCGTTCGCCGGCGACAGGATGTTGTTGGTCGACATCATCAGCACGCGCGCTTCCAGCTGCGCTTCGAGGCTCAGCGGGACGTGCACGGCCATCTGGTCGCCGTCGAAGTCGGCGTTGAACGCCGAGCAGACCAGCGGGTGAAGCTGGATCGCCTTACCTTCGATCAGCACCGGCTCGAACGCCTGGATGCCGAGACGGTGGAGCGTCGGCGCGCGGTTGAGCATGACCGGGTGCTCGCGAATGACTTCGTCGAGAATGTCCCAGACTTCCTTGCGCTCCTTCTCGACCCACTTCTTGGCCTGCTTCAAGGTCATGGAGAGACCCTTGGCGTCGAGGCGGGCGTAGATGAACGGCTTGAACAGCTCGAGCGCCATCTTCTTGGGCAGGCCGCACTGGTGCAGCTTGAGCTCCGGACCGGTCACGATGACCGAGCGGCCCGAATAATCCACGCGCTTGCCGAGCAGGTTCTGGCGGAAGCGGCCCTGCTTGCCCTTGAGCATGTCCGAAAGCGACTTCAGCGGACGCTTGTTGGCGCCGGTGATCGTCCGGCCGCGGCGGCCGTTGTCGAACAGCGCATCGACGGCTTCTTGCAGCATGCGCTTTTCGTTGCGGACGATGATGTCCGGCGCGCGCAGCTCCATCAGGCGCTTCAGGCGGTTGTTACGATTGATCACGCGGCGATACAGGTCGTTCAGATCCGACGTCGCGAAGCGGCCACCGTCCAGCGGCACCAGCGGGCGCAGCTCGGGCGGGATGACCGGGATCACCTCGAGGATCATCCATTCGGGGCGGTTGCCCGATTCGATGAAGCTCTCGACGACCTTCAGCCGCTTGATGATCTTCTTGGGCTTGAGCTCCGACTTGGTGGTGGCGAGCTCTTCCATGAGCTGCACCTTCTCGCCCTCGAGGTCGAGGCTTTCGAGCATGATGCGCACGGCTTCCGCGCCGATCCCGGCGGAGAAGGCGTCCTCGCCATATTCGTCCTGCGCTTCGAGCAGTTCGTCCTCAGTAAGAAGCTGATACTTCTCCAGCGGGGTCAGGCCCGGCTCGATGACGATATAGGCTTCGAAATAGAGCACGCGCTCGAGCTGCTTGAGCTGCATGTCGAGCAGCAGGCCGATGCGCGAGGGGAGCGACTTCAGGAACCAGATGTGCGCGACCGGGGCGGCAAGCTCGATATGGCCCATCCGCTCGCGGCGGACCTTGGACACGGTGACTTCGACACCGCACTTTTCGCAGACGATGCCCTTGTACTTCATCCGCTTGTACTTGCCGCACAGGCACTCGTAGTCCTTGATCGGACCGAAGATGCGCGCGCAGAACAGGCCGTCACGCTCGGGCTTGAACGTGCGATAATTGATCGTCTCGGGCTTCTTGATCTCGCCGAACGACCACGAGCGGATCTTGTCAGGCGAGGCGATGCCGATCTGGATCTGGTCGAACGTCTCCGGCTTCTGCACCGGGTTCGCGAAGGGAGTCATCTCGTTCATAATTCAGTTTCCTCTGAGGGAAAATCTTGGGGCAGGGGGCGGGGAAGGGCGCCGCCGAAGCGACGCCCCGCCTGATCACTCCGCTGCCAATGCCGGCGCGTCGTCGTCGTCCTCGTCGTTCTTGAGTTCGACGTTGAGACCCAGCGAGCGCATTTCCTTGACGAGCACGTTGAAGCTCTCGGGGATGCCGGCCTCGAAGGTGTCGTCGCCCTTGACGATCGCCTCATAGACCTTGGTGCGGCCGACCACGTCGTCGGACTTCACCGTCAGCATCTCCTGCAGCGTGTAGGCGGCGCCGTAAGCCTGCAAGGCCCACACCTCCATCTCGCCGAAGCGCTGGCCGCCGAACTGCGCCTTGCCGCCCAGCGGCTGCTGGGTGACGAGGCTGTACGGCCCGATCGAGCGCGCGTGGATCTTGTCGTCGACCAGGTGGTGCAGCTTGAGCATATAGATGATGCCCACCGTCACCTTGCGGTCGAACTGATCGCCCGTGCGGCCGTCGAACAGCACCGACTGGCCCGAGGTATCGAGACCCGCCAGCTCCAGCATCGCCGAGACGTCGGCTTCGCGGGCGCCGTCGAACACCGGGGTGCCCATCGGAACGCCAGTGGCGACGTTCTTGACCAGCTCGGTCACCTGCTCGTCGTCACGCGCGTCGATCTCGGCCGCGTAGGACTCGCCGTAGATCTCCTTGAGCCGCGCCTTCACCGCGTCGGGCATCGCGCCCGGCTTCGGATCGGGATTGGCCTCGCGCCACTCTTCGAGCTGGCGGTTGACCTGCATGCCCAGGTTGCGCGCCGCCCAGCCGAGATGCGTCTCGAAGATCTGCCCGACGTTCATGCGCGAAGGCACGCCCAGCGGGTTCAAGACGATGTCGACAGGCGTGCCGTCCTCGAGGAACGGCATGTCCTCCTGCGGCAGGATGCGGCTGACCACACCCTTGTTGCCGTGGCGGCCAGCCATCTTGTCGCCCGGCTGCATCTTGCGCTTCACCGCGACGAACACCTTGACCATCTTGAGCACGCCCGGCGGCAGCTCGTCGCCACGCTCCAGCTTCTCGCGCCGATCGTGGAACTTGTCGGTGATCTTCTTGGCGGCCTCGTCATACTGCGCCTTGACCGCTTCGAGCGCCGACTGCACCGCATCGTCCTGAACGGCGAACTTCCACCATTCGTGACGATCGACGCCGTCGAGCAGCTCGTCGGTGATCTCGGAGCCCTTCTTGACACCCTTCGGCGCGGCCGTAGCGACCTGGCCGAGCAGCATTTCCTTCAGCCGCGACCAGGTGGCGCGGTTGAGGATCGAGCGTTCGTCGTCGGCGTCCTTCTTGAGGAGCTCGATCTCCTCGCGTTCGATCGCCAGCGCGCGCTCGTCCTTGTCGATGCCGTGACGGTTGAACACGCGGACCTCGACGATCGTGCCGGCGACGCCCGGCGGCAGACGCAGCGAGGTATCGCGCACGTCCGACGCCTTTTCGCCGAAGATCGCGCGGAGCAGCTTTTCTTCCGGCGTCATCGGGCTTTCGCCCTTCGGCGTGATCTTGCCGACCAGGATGTCGCCCGGCTCCACTTCGGCGCCGACATAGACGATGCCCGCCTCGTCGAGGTTGCGCAGCGCTTCCTCGCCGACATTGGGGATGTCGCGGGTGATGTCCTCCGGCCCGAGCTTGGTGTCGCGGGCCATCACCTCGAACTCGTCGATGTGGATCGAGGTGAAGACGTCATCCTTCACGATCCGCTCGGAAAGCAGGATCGAATCCTCATAGTTGTAGCCGTTCCAAGGCATGAACGCGACCAGCGCGTTGCGGCCCAGCGCCAGCTCGCCGAACTCGGTCGACGGGCCGTCGGCGAGCACGTCGCCGGCCTCGACCACGTCGCCCACCTTCACCAGCGGACGCTGGTTGATGCAGGTCGACTGGTTCGAACGCTGGAACTTCATCAGCGTGTAGATGTCGACGCCCGGCTCGGTCGGATCAATGTCGCCGGTCGCGCGGATGACGATACGCGTCGCATCGACCTGATCGACCACGCCGGCGCGCTTGGCCGCGATCGCCGCGCCCGAATCGCGCGCGACGGTCTCTTCCATGCCGGTGCCGACGAACGGCGCCTCGGCGCGAACCAGCGGCACCGCCTGGCGCTGCATGTTCGAACCCATCAGCGCGCGGTTGGCATCGTCGTTTTCCAGGAACGGAATGAGCGACGCGGCGACCGACACGAGCTGCTTGGGGCTGACGTCCATCAGCGTGATCGTGTCGCGCATCGCCATCAGGAATTCGCCCGCCTGACGCGACGAGACGATTTCCTCGACGAAGCTGCCGTCCTCATTGAGCTCGGCATTGGCCTGCGCGATGGTGTGCTTCTGCTCCTCCATCGCCGACAGGTAGATCACCTCGTTGGTCACCTTGTGGTCGACCACCTTGCGGTACGGCGTCTCGATGAAGCCGTATTTGTTGACGCGGCTGAAGGTCGCGAGGCTGTTGATCAGGCCGATGTTCGGGCCTTCCGGCGTCTCGATCGGGCAGATGCGGCCATAATGCGTCGGATGGACGTCGCGGACCTCGAAGCCCGCGCGCTCGCGGGTGAGACCGCCCGGCCCGAGCGCCGAAACGCGACGCTTATGCGTCACTTCGGAGAGCGGGTTGGTCTGGTCCATGAACTGCGAAAGCTGCGACGAGCCGAAGAACTCGCGCACCGCGGCGACCGCGGGCTTGGCGTTGATCAGGTCGTTCGGCATGACGGTCGACACGTCGATCGACGACATGCGCTCCTTCACCGCGCGCTCCATGCGCAGCAAGCCGACGCGATACTGGTTCTCGAGCAACTCGCCGACCGAGCGGACGCGGCGGTTGCCGAGGTTGTCGATATCATCGACCTCGCCCTTGCCGTCCTTGAGGTCGACCAGTTCCTTGACCACCGCGAGGATATCCTCGGTGCGCAGCGTCGTCACCGTGTCCTCGGCGTCGAGGCCGAGGCGCATGTTGAGCTTGACGCGGCCGACCGCCGACAGATCGTAGCGATCGGGATCGAAGAACAGGCCGGCGAACAGCGCCTCGGCCGTCTCCAGCGTCGGCGGCTCGCCGGGGCGCATCACGCGATAGATGTCGCTCAACGCCTGCTCGCGATCCTCGGCCTTGTCGGCCTTCAGCGTGTTGCGGATCCACGGGCCGGTCGAAACGTGATCGATGTCGAGCAGTTCGACGCGATCGATCCCGGCCTTGTCGAGCTTTTCGAGATTCTCGGCCGACACTTCGTCGCCCGCCTCGATATAGATCTCGCCGGTCTTCTCGTTGATGAGGTCATAGGCCGAATAGCGGCCGAAGATTTCCTCGGTCGGGATCAGCAGGGTCTCGAGGCCGTCCTTGGCCGCCTTGTTGGCGGCGCGCGGGCTGATCTTCTGGCCGGCGGCGAACACCACCTCGCCCGACGCGGCGTCGACGATGTCGAACATCGGCTTCACCCCGCGCCAGTTCTCGGCTGCGAACGGGATCTGCCAGCCGCCTTCGCCGCGCACATAAGTGACGCGGTTGTAGAACTGGTTGAGGATGTCCTCGCTGTTCAGGCCCAGCGCGTAGAGCAGCGCGGTGACCGGTAGCTTGCGCTTGCGGTCGATACGGACGTTGACGATGTCCTTGGCGTCGAACTCGAAATCGAGCCACGAGCCGCGATAGGGGATTACGCGGGCAGCGAAGAGATACTTGCCCGACGAGTGCGTCTTGCCGCGGTCATGGTCGAACAGCACGCCCGGCGAGCGGTGCATCTGCGAGACGATGACACGCTCGGTGCCGTTGATCAGGAAGGTGCCGTTCTCGGTCATGAGCGGCATGTCGCCCATGTAGACGTCCTGCTCCTTGATATCGAGCACCGAACGGGCTTCGGTATCGGGATCGACCTCGAACACGATCAGGCGCAGCGTGACGCGCATCGGCGCGGCATAGGTGATGCCGCGCTGGCGGCACTCATCGGTATCGAACTTGGGCGGCTCGAGCTCGTAATTGACGAAATCGAGCTCGGCGGTGCCGGCGAAGTCGCGGATCGGGAACACGCTGCGCAGCGTCTTTTCCAGGCCCGAAACGTAGCCGATCGACGGGTCGCTCCGCAGGAACTGTTCGTAGGATTCGCGCTGAACCTCGATCAGGTTCGGCATCTGCACCACTTCGTGGATGTTGCCGAAGATCTTGCGGATGCGGCGCTTGCGCGTGCCGCCCTCGATTGCCTTGGTCGCCATGTTTTAGATTCGCCCTCGTCGATCAGAATGTCGCATCCGGATGCCACCGGAAGGGGGCGCGCAAGACGACGCAAAAAGCCGCGTGTTCGCCTCCTTCGGGGAGGAAAACCGCAGCTTGCAGCGTCGTGAAACCATCGCCATCCCATTCGCCCGATGCGTTGCGCGACGACGCATCATTTCCCGGATGTCGTGGATATGGACGGCGATATAGGATCGCGGGGCACGCGTGTCAATTGTGCGACACCTCGCGCGTGAAATGCGTCCTGGCGCGTGTCGGCCCATTCGCCGGTTGGCAAGCGTTCAGCTTGCGGCGATTAGGGCGGCTGATTGTTTCCTGTCGGACAGATGATGCGTTTCCCGCCGTTCAACACGCCACGACCGCGCCGCCGCCCGGCGCTGATCGCGCTCGCCGCCGGCGCCGCGCCGGTCGCCGCCCAGACCACGCCGGCGCAGCCGCCGGCCAACAGCCAGGCGCCGCAGACGCTTCCCGGCCTCGACAATTTCTCGATCGCGCCGCGCACGCCGATGCCGATGCCGGTTCCCACCCCGACGCCCACGCCCAGTCCGGCGGCGCCGCTGACCGTCCAGCCGCTGCCGAGCCCGACGCCGACCCCGCGTGCTGCGCCTTCTCGCGCGGCCCGCAGTCCGGCGCCTGTGCCAAAGCCATCACCGACGCCGGCTGCCACCCCGACCGCTACCCCTGGCGCAACGTCAAGTGCCACGCCGTCCGCGGCCGCAACGCCGGTTCCCGCTGAAACCGCGACGCCCGCGGCGGTCCCGGCGCCCGCGCCCGCCGCCGCACCGGGCCATTCCTTGTTGTGGATCGCGCTGTTCATCGTCCTGTTGCTGCTGCCTGCGCTTGGCGTCGTCTTGTGGTTCCTGCGCCGCAGCCCGGCCGGTGCCGTGCCGGCCGACGCGGCATGGGACGAGGATGACGAGGATTGGATCGCGCCCGATCAGCTTGTCCCGGCGCCCGCGCCGCGTCCGGTTGTCCCGCCGCGCCAGCCCCCCGGCACCGCGACGCGGCCGCGCCTCGAAATCGGCTTCACCCCACGCAGCGCGGGCACCGATGGCGGTCGCGCCGCGGTCGATTACGATCTCGTCGTCAGGAACACCGGCAATGCCGCGGCGGAGGGCGTGCAGATGCGCGTCGAGCTGGTCACGGCGGGGAACAGCCACGATGCCGAGTTGCAGGCGCGGCTCGATGCCCCGATCGAAAAGCCGATGATCGCGCCGTTCACACTCGCTGCCGGCCAGGCCCGCCCGATTCGCGCGCTCGCGCAATTGCCCAAGGCCGCAATCAACGTCGTGGCGGTGCAGGGGCGGCCGATGTTCGTGCCGATCGTCGCCGTCGACCTGCGATACCGCTGGCCCGGCGGCGAGGCCCAGACCGCCGGGAGCTTCGTCATCGGCATCGCGCCGAAGGCAGGCGAGCGGATGCGCCCGTTCTGGCTCGACGGCGCACCGCGCATGTATGACGCGGTGACGGCGCGCCCGCATGCGGTGGGGGTGAGGCGATAGCCCCGAGCTGACCGTCACTCCGGACTCGTTCCGGGGGTCCAATGCGCCTCAAGCTATATCGTTCGTGGATGGTTGGATGCCGGAACAAGTCCGGCATGACGGGTTGGTTGATAACGTGTCTCCACACATCGTCACCGGCGAACTTGTTTCAGGGTCCACGGACCAACGCCGGCGACACGCGCGACGCGACTGATGCGCCATGGATGCTGAAACACGTTCAGTATGACGGGCACAAAAAAGGGCGGCCCCCGCGCGGGAGCCGCCCCTTCTTTTGCTCTCGGCCCCGGCTTGCACCGAGGCCACGCAAGCCTTGCGGCTTACTTCAGCTCGACGGTCGCGCCGGCGGCTTCGAGCTGGGCCTTGATCTTCTCGGCCTCTTCCTTGTTCACGCCTTCCTTGACGGCCTTCGGCGCGCCCTCGACGAGGGCCTTCGCCTCGGTCAGGCCGAGCTGGGTGATGGCGCGGACTTCCTTGATGACGTTGATCTTCTTGCCACCGTCGCCGGTGAGGATCACGTCGAACTCGTCCTTGGCCTCTTCGGCCGCGGCGCCACCACCGGCACCGCCGGCGGCCGGGCCGGCGACGGCGACGGCCGCAGCAGCCGAGACGCCCCACTTCTCTTCGAGAAGCTTGGCAAGGTCAGCCGCCTCGAGGACGGTCAGTTCGGAAAGCTGGTCAACCAGCGCGTTCAGGTCTGCCATTTTTAAGTCTCCATGCGGGGCTCAACTGCCCCAATCGGTTCAAAACAAAAGCTGTTCGCTTGACGATCGCTGTCAGGCGGCATCCTTGGCGCCATAGGCACCGAACACGCGCGCGAGCTTCGCGGCAGGCGCATTCGAAAGCTGGGCGAGCTTGGTCGCGGGCGCCTGGACGAGGCCCACGATCTTGGCCCGCAGCTCGTCGAGCGACGGCAGCGACGCGAGTGCGTTCACACCTTTGACGTCGAGAACGGTCGTTCCCATGCCACCGCCGACGATTTCCAACTTGTCGTTGGTCTTCGCGAAATCCGACACCACCTTGGCGGCGGCGACCGGATCGGTCGAGGTAGCCAGGGCCACCGGCCCGGTCAGCAGGTCGCTGAGCCCGGCATAATCGGTGTCCTTGAGCGCGATCTTGGCAAGCTTGTTCTTCGAGACCTTGTAGGTCGCGCCGGCTTCCCGCATTTTGATCCGAAGCTCGGTCGACTGCGCGACAGTGAGCCCGAGGTTGCGGGTGACGACCACCACGCCGACCTCGTTGAAGGTGCGGTTCAGCTCGGCAACGGCCTCGGTCTTTTGAGCACGATCCATGCCATTCTCCACGTTTGGCGGCTCCGAAGAACCGCCGGTTACACGCCGGGCAAGGCGCGAACGCCGCACCCGGTTTTGTCCTTGCGATGGGGAAGGGCGCCGCATGGACGCGGCAGACCGGCAAGCGCCGGCCTTGAAATCCTTTTCCCCGTCTCGGCGAGAAATCAAGGGCGCAAGGCCCACTCGCTGTCTCGGACGAGACTCGGCCCACGCACGCGCAGGACGAGGTGGCCGGCACTCTACAGGCGTGCGCGGAAAAGTCAACCGCGCGCCTTCCTTCCCCGTCATGCTGGACTTGTTTCATCATCCATGGTGCAACGCTGGCGCCGTGGGCGTCGCTGATGTTGGGCCATGGCCCCTGAAACGAGTTCAGGGTGACGAGTGGTATTGATACCCCTCGACTAGGCCACCAGCCTCGCGATAGGGCTGCCAGCCATGATCGACCTCAAACCGCCCGTCGCGGCGACTCGCCCCCACAGCTTCACTGCCCATGGCCACACGATCCACGACCCCTGGGCGTGGCTCAAGGACCCGAACTATCCGGACGTCTCCGACAAGGACGTGCTCGCCTATCTCGAAGCCGAAAACGCCTATTTCGAGGCGGCGATGAAGCCGCACCAGCCGCTCGTCGACCGGCTCTACGAAGAGATGAAGGGCCGCATCAAGGAAGACGATTCGAGCGTGCCGCAGCAGGACGGTGACTGGCTCTACTGGACGGCCTATGAGACCGGCGGCCAATATCGCAAATGGTGGCGCAAGCCGGTTGCTGGCGGCGCGGACCAGTTGCTGCTCGACGAGCCGGCGCTGGCCGAGGGCAAGGAGTATTTCCGCCTCGGCGCCTTCTCGGTGTCGAACGACGGCACGCTGCTTGCCTATGCGATCGACGACAACGGCTCCGAACGCTTCACCATTCACGTCAAGAATCTCGAGACCGGCGAGCATCTGCCCGAGGTGATCCCCGGCATGCTGTCGGAGATCGTCTGGACCGCCGACGATTCGGCCTTCCTCTACGGCCTCGCCAACGCGCAATGGCGCACCGACAATGCCCGCCTCCACCGCCTCGGCACCCCTGTCGAGGACGATATCGAGCTCTATCACGAGGATGACGAGGGCTATCGCGTCGGCGTTTCCGAAACCCAGTCGCGCAAGTGGATCATCATCGCCACCGGCGATCATGTCACGAGCGAGGTCCGCCTCGTCCCGGCGAGTGATCCCACCGCCGAGCCGATCCTCGTCGCGCCGCGCGAACCGGGCCGCGAATATGATGTCGACGAGCATGACGGCACATTGTTCATCCACACCAACGACACCGATCCGATGTGGCGCCTGTGCATCGCGTCGATCGACACGCCCGGCGAGTGGCGCGAGCTGATCGCGCCGTCGAAGCATTTCTACATGACCGGCGTCGCTTGCTTCGCCGATTTCTTCGTCGTCGAGGGCCGCGAGGACGGGCTCGATCAGGTCGACATCCACTCGTATGACCCGACGATCGCGCCGCGCCGCGTGCTGTTCCCCGAAGCGAGCTACGCCGCCGGCCTCGGCAGCAATCCCGAATATGCCGTGACGAGCCTGCGGATGGGCTATGAATCGATGGTCACGCCTGGAACGGTGTTCGATTATCACCTCGCTACCGGCGAGCTCGAAACGCTCAAGGTGCAGGAAATCCCGAGCGGCTACGACGCCTCGAAATA
The DNA here is from genome assembly GCF_019880555.1 of Hephaestia mangrovi. Lineage (GTDB taxonomy): Bacteria > Pseudomonadota > Alphaproteobacteria > Sphingomonadales > Sphingomonadaceae > Sphingomonas > Sphingomonas mangrovi. Next base: position 290,140 of record NZ_JAINVU010000004.1, read on the forward strand.
CGCCACCGAGCGGCTCAAGATCACCGTGCGCGACGGGACGCAGGTGCCCGTCTCGATCGTCTATCCGAACGGCTTTCCCAAGGATGGGTCGCGCCCGCTGTTCCTCTATGCCTATGGCGCTTATGGCATGGCGATCCCGCCGGGCTTCTCCACCGGCCGGCTGAGCCTGCTCGACCGCGGCTTCGCCTATGCCATCGCGCACATCCGCGGCGGCGACGACCTCGGGCAAGACTGGTATCACCAGGGCAAGCTCGACAAGCGCACCAACACCTTCAACGATTTCGTCGACGTCGCGCGTGGCCTGATCGCACAGGGCTGGACCAGCGCCGGGCGCATCGCGACGGCGGGCCGCTCGGCCGGCGGCGAGCTGATGGGCGCCATCGTCAATTCGGACCCCGAACTATGGGGCGCGGTAATCGCCGACGTACCGTTCGTCGACGTGCTCAACACGATGCTCGATCCCGATCTGCCGCTCACCCCCGGCGAATGGCCCGAATGGGGCAATCCGATCACCGACAAGGCGGCGTTCGAGCTGATCCGCAGCTATTCGCCCTACGACAATGTGACGGCGCAGGCTTACCCGCCGCTGTTCATCAGCGGAGGCCTCAACGATCCGCGCGTGACCTATTGGGAGCCCGCCAAATGGGCCGCCAAACTCCGCGCGACCAAGACCGACGACAATGTGCTGCTTTTGAAAACCAACATGGGCGCCGGCCACGGTGGCAAGTCCGGTCGCTTCGAAAGCCTGCGCGAGGCGGCCGAGGAACATGCCTTCGTCCTATGGCAGCTGGGGGTGGAGGGCTGACGTCACCGATGCCGATCGAGGCGATCATCGCGCGCTACGGCATCGTTGCGGTGTTCGCCGGCGCGGGCTTCGAGGGCGAGACTGCGGCGATTGCCGGCGGGCTGCTGGCGCACCAGGGCTATTTCACGCTGCCGGCGGCGATGGCGGCGGCTGCCCTGGGATCGTTCGTCGCGGATCAGCTGTTCTTCCTGCTCGGTCGCCGCTTCCGGGAGCGGCGTTGGGTTCGCAAGGCGCAGCAACGCCCGGCATTTGCCCGCGCTCTTGGTCTGCTGGAACGCTATCCGCGCGCGTTCGTCTTCGCGTTCCGCTTCATCTACGGCATTCGCACCGTCAGCCCCGTCGCGATCGGCACCAGCAACGTCCCGACGCGAACCTTCATCGCGATGAACGCGGTCGCTGCTGCGGTGTGGGGGGCGTTGTTCGTCGGACTCGGCTTTCTGTTTGGGCATGCGATCGAGGCGGCATTCGGCCACGTCCATGGCGTGCGCCATGTCGTGCTGCTCGCGATCGTCGCGGCGGTGATCGCGATCGGTGCGGTGCAGACGATCCGCAGGTGGCGAATGCGGGAGACCGAGTGATGCGCTTCACCCGCTCGTTCACCGCGACCCCGGCAGACATCGACGAGCTCGGCCACGTCAACAATGCGGTGTGGGTGCAGTGGATCCAGGAGATCGCGGTCGCGCACTGGCAGGCGGTGGCGCCGGCGGCGCATCGCGACGCCTATATCTGGGTCGTAACGCGGCACGAGATCGATTATCGCGGCAATCTGCGCGAGGGCGAGACGGTCACCGCCGAGACCTGGGTGCCCGATCCGCCCAGGGGCGCGCGGTTCGATCGCCATGTCCGCTTCGTCGGCGCCAACGGCAAGGTGATGGTCGAGGCGGTGACGACCTGGGCGCTGCTCGATCGTGCCAGCGGCCGGCTGCTGCGCGTGCGCGACGATATCGCCGCGCCGTTCCTCGAGCGTTGAGCGCAAGCGGCGGGATGTCGAGGGCGCGGCGATGTGGCAGGAAGGCGCCATGACTGACGTCTATCGCCGCATCGAATCCCCCGTCGGCCGGTTGACGCTGGTGGCCAGCGACCGTCACCTCGTCGCCATCGCCTGGCAGGACGACGCCGCGGCGCCGCCGTTCGGCGCAGCGCCCGAAACCGCGCCGCATCCCGTGCTCGACCAGACCGAACGTCAGCTCGCCGCCTATTTCGCCGGCGAGCGGCAGGATTTCGATCTGCCGCTCGATTTCCGCGGCACCGATTTCCAGCGGCGGGTGTGGCACGCGCTGCTGACGATCCCGTTCGGCGAAACGCGCAGCTATCGCGACATCGCGGTCCAGCTCGGCCAGCCGAGCGCGACGCGCGCGGTCGGCGCGGCGAACGGCCGCAATCCGATCCCGATCGTCGCGCCCTGCCACCGCGTGATCGGCGCCAACGGCAGTCTCACCGGCTTCGGCGGCGGGCTCGAGAACAAGGCCTTCCTGCTCGATCTGGAGCAAGCGCCGCGATTGCTGTGACCAGCGTCCGGCCTCGTCATCGCGAGGAACGGAGCGATGAAGCAATCTAGCGACTCTGCGCTGCCTTGGATTGCTTCGCTTCGCTCTCAATGACGCGTATCTGTTAGCCGCTGTTCCGCAGCGCTGTCGCGATCGCGTTGATCGACAGCAGGATGCCCTCGCCGATCCGCTCGTCGGTCTCGCCGGCGCGGTGGCGCTTCATCAGTTCGATCTGCAGCAGGTTGAGCGGCTCGATATAGGGCAGGCGCAGGCGGATCGAATTCTGCAGGCCCGGGTGCTTTTCCAGCAGCCGCGATTGGCCGGTGATTTCCAGCAGCCCGTCATGCGTTTTCTGCCAGCCGTCGCGAATGCGGCTGAACACGCCGTCGCGCAACCCGGCGTCCTCGACCAGCGTCGCGTAGCGCGCAGCGATACCCATGTCCGATTTGGCGAGCACCTGCTCCATGTTGGCGAGCGTCGCGGCGAACAGTGGCCAACCTTGCGCCATATCGGCGAGCAGCGCCTTGTCGTCGAACGCCGCGATCGCATGGCCGACGCCGAACCAGCCGGGCAGCATTACGCGCGCCTGGCTCCATGAGAACACCCAGGGGATCGCGCGCAGATCCTCGATCGCGTCCGATTTCTTGCGGCTGGCGGGCCGCGAGCCGATCTTCAGGCCCGCGATCTCGGCGATCGGGGTCATCTGGCGGAAGAAGGTGGTGAAGCCCTCGGTGCCGTAAACCAGATCGCGATAGGTTTTGAACGCGGTGTCGGACAGCGCGTCCATCGCGCCGGAAAAGCGCGCGTAATCACGGTCGGATAGCCGCTCCGGCTCGAGGCTGGCGAGCAGTGTCGCCGATGCCATCGCCTCCAGATTGGTCATCGCCGTTTCGGGCGTGCCGTATTTGCCCGCGATCACTTCGCCCTGCTCGGTGATGCGGATGCGGCCCTGCACCGTGCCCGGCGGCTGCGCGCGGATCGCCGCGAAGGCCGAGCCGCCGCCGCGCCCCACCGCGCCGCCGCGGCCGTGGAACAGCTGCATGCGCACGCCCGCTTCCTCGAACACCGGCGCCAGCGCGCTCGATGCCTTGGAAAGCTGCCAGGTCGAGGTGAGATAGCCGCCGTCCTTGTTCGAGTCCGAATAGCCGATCATCACTTCCTGATAGCCGCGCGCGGCGGTGATCGTCTTGACCTCGGGCAGCGCGAACCAGTCCGCCATCACTTCCGGCGCGGCTTCGAGATCGCCGACCGTCTCGAACAACGGCACCGCCATGATGTCGGCTTCCGGCGTGTCGCCGGGGCGATAAAGCCCGACTTCGCGCAGCAGCAGATTGACCTCGAGCAGGTCGGAGACCGAGGTCGCCATCGACACGATGTAATTGACGATCGCGGCCTTGCCGTAGCGCTTGTGCGCTTCCGCCGCCGCTTCGAGGATGGCGAGTTCCGATCGCGTCTCGTCGCTATAGTCGCTGAACCGGCTCATCAGCGGGCGCGGCGAGGCGAGTTCCTGGCGCAGCAAGGTCAGCCGCGCGCCCTCGCTGAGCGCGGCATAATCGCTTTCGACGCCGGCGACCTTCAGCAGCTCGGCGACGACGCGCTCGTGAACCGCCGAATTCTGCCGCATGTCGAGCGTGTGGAGGTGGAAGCCGAAGGTTTCGACAGATCGGATCAGCCGTCCCAGCGAGCCGCCCGATCCCAAGGTGCCGTGCCCGCTCGCGGCCAGCCCGTGCGCGATCGCGGCGAGATCGGCGCGCAAGTCCTGCGGCGTCGCATAGGGCTCGGCCTCGTGCGCGACGTGGCGGGGCGGGGCCTTGCCGGTGAAATGGGTGAAGGTCGCCGCCAGCCGGGCGTAAATCCCGGTCAGCGCGCGGCGATAGGGCTCGTCGGAGCGGCTCTCGGCATCGTCGTGGCTTGCCTCGGCCAGCGCCAGGATATCATCGGTGACGGTGGCATATCGCGCCGAGATCGATAGCTCCGCGCCCAGCGCGTGGACGCCGGCCATATAAGCGGTCAACACCGTCTCGCAGGCGCGGGCCAGCGCGGTCCGCATCGAATCGGCGGTGACGAAGGGATTGCCGTCGCGGTCGCCGCCGATCCAGCTACCGGGCTTGAGGAAGCTCGGCAGCCGCTCGCCGATCGCGCGGTCCCAACGCTGGTAGAGCGCCGGGAGGGCGACCAGGAAAACGTCGCGAAAATAGCTCAGCGCGGTCTCGATCTCGTCGGTGACATAGAGCTTTTCACGGCGCAGCACGCGGGTCTGCCACAACAAGGCGATCTGACGGACGATCGCCTGGTCGACATCGTCGCCATCGGGCGTCGTCGCCAGCCCGCGATCCTTCATCGCCATCAGCTCGGCGATGCGGTTGCGGTGGTCGATCATCGATTTGCGGCGGACTTCGGTGGGGTGCGCGGTCAGTACCGGCGCGATCAGCCCGTGCGCGAACAGGTCGACGATCGCGGCGCGATCGATGCCCTGGCCTTCCAGCCGGGCGATTGCTGCGGCGACGTCGGCGCCCTTCTCGGCACTGACGCCCTGACGATCCTCGGCCAGATTGGCGAGCATCGAAAACAGCATGAAACCGCGCGTGAAATCCAGCGTCTCGTCGAGCGAGAGGCGATCGAGCCCCGGATCGATGGCATCCGCGGTGGCCACGCCGCGCGCGCGATCGACCGAGGTCGATCGTATATATTCGATTCGGCTGAACAGTGCGTCGCCGCCATAGGCGCGGATGACGTCACCCAGCAGTGCGCCGAGAAAACGGATGTCGGGATTGTTCGTGATGGGGGGAAGTTCAGCCATGCGCGCCTTGCTGCACTGCACCAGCGCGAGCGTCAACCGCAGCAGGTGTTTAGGCCGGCCCCAATTACGGTTTAGTCGGCGTTCGCGGCGCTATCGTTGGCTGCGGCGGCGTCGTTGTTCATCTCGGAACCCAGCGCGGCGCGGCGTTCCTCGCCGGTCAGCACCTGGTCCTGATTGCTATCCGCCGCGTCGAAACGGGCGAGGCCGTGTTTTTCGAATTCGTCGAGCGTGATCTTGCCGTCGTGATTGGCATCGGCAGCCAGGATCTGGTCATGGTGCCGTTCCGGCACCTCGCTCGCCTCGAGGATCGAATCGTGATTGAGATCGAGCTGGGTGAAGCGCTTGTCGAGCAAGTCGACGAAATCGGTGCGGTTGAGCGCGGTCGGCGGGACGAACCCGGCGGGTGCCACGGTGCTGTTCGCAGCGGCTTTCTCTTCCTTGTGGCTGGAGCAGGCCGCGGTGGCGACGCCCAGGGCCAGTGTAATGGCGATGATCGAAACGCGGCGCATCGGGGGGAGTCCTTGACTGGTTTCGCCTCATGTGGCGCACGCTTGGACGGATTCAATAGGCTGAAACCGCATCACGAAATCAATCAGGCTTCGAGTTCGATGTCCCAATAAAGCCAATCCCGCCACGTCTCGTGCAGGAAATTGGGCGGGAACGAGCGGCCATGCTCCTGCAATTGCCAGCTGGTCGGGCGGATCGGCGGCACGCGGAGCGGCATATGCGCTTGTTGCGGCGTCCGGCCGCCTTTCTTCAGGTTGCATGGCGCGCAGGCGGTCACGACATTTTCCCAGGTGGTGCGGCCGCGCTGGGCGCGGGGGACGACGTGATCGAAGGTGAGGTCGCGGGGCGATCCGCAATATTGGCAAGCGAACTTGTCGCGCAGGAACAGATTGAAACGGGTGAAGGCGGGGAATTGGGACGGTTTGACATATTGTTTGAGCGCGATGACCGAAGGGAGCTTCAGCCTCGCGGTGGGACTTCGCACTTCGCGCTCGTAATGGTCGACGATATCGACGCGATCGAGGAACACCGCCTTGACCGCGGTCTGCCACGGCCACACGCTCAGCGGATAATAACTGAGCGGGGTATAATCGGCGTTGAGCACGAGTGCGGGACAGCCGTCCGGATGTCGGATCAGATCGGGATGGTACACGCCTTCTCCCCCGCCTTGTTCGGCCGCGCTTTCGCGCATCCGGATGACGCGATGATGACAGCACAAGCGATGAATCGCCGTCAAGAGTCAGCGTGAGTCATGGATGCGATGAACCGAGTTGTTACCCGCTTCGCGCCGAGCCCGACGGGACGCCTCCATCTCGGCCATGCCTTCTCGGCGATCGCGGCCGATGATTATGCGCGAACTCGCGGCGGACGCTTCTTGCTGCGGATCGAGGATATCGACGGCACGCGCAGCCGGCCCGAGCATGTCGAGACGATCCTCGCCGATCTCGCATGGCTCGGGCTGGCCTGGGACGGCGATGTGGTGTTCCAGTCCGAACGGCTCGATCGCTACCAGGCCGCGCTCGATGCGCTGAAGGCGAGGGGGCTCGTCTATCCCTGCTTCTGCACCCGCGCCGGGATCGCGCGCGAGATCGCCGCTGCCGGATCGGCGCCGCATGGGCCCGATGGCCCCGTCTATCCGGGGACGTGCCGGGCGGTGAGCGCGGCCGAGCGCGTCGCGCGGCTCGCCGAGCCGCACGCCTGGCGGCTCGACATGGCGCGCGCCGTGCGTCAGGCCGGCCTGCTCCCCTGGCATGACGAAATCGCCGGCGAACAGGTCGCCGATCCGGCGGTGTTCGGCGACGTCGTGCTCGCGCGCAAGGATGCGCCGTCGAGCTATCACCTCGCGGTTACCGTGGATGATGCGGCGCAGGGCGTGACCCATATCGTCCGCGGCGCCGATCTGTTCGCCGCGACGCATGTCCATCGCGTGCTGCAGGCGCTGCTCGGACTGCCGACTCCAGTATATCGCCACCATCCGTTGCTCATCGATGCCGATGGCAATCGCCTCGCCAAACGTCATGGTGCGCCGACGCTGGAGTCGCTGCGCCTCGCCGGGGCGGACGGTCGCGCGCTGGCCGACGATCTGCGCGCGGGGCGACTGCCCACTGGATTCCTGGCGAGAAAGGACTAGGTTGGAGACGTGAACACGTTTCTCGTCATTCTGCTGGTTGCCGCGATGATCGCCACGGTGGTCGCGCTCGTGCGCGGCGTGGTCAATTTCATGCGCAACGCCGATGCCGAAGTGCGCGGCACCGGGCCGAGCGAGGCGAGCATCCGCTCGAACAAGCTGATGCAGGCGCGCATCTTCTTTCAGGCAATCGCCATCCTGATCGTCGTGCTGATCCTGTTCGCCGCCGGCCATAACGGCTGAGGTCGATGCGCTGACGCGCGTCCCGGTGCGGCAATCCCGAGGGAGCAGGAAACTGGTCAAGCTCAACAAGATCTACACGCGCACCGGCGACGCCGGCACCACCGGGCTGGTCGACGGCAGCCGCGTGTCCAAGGCCGATCCGCTGATGGTCGCGATCGGTGACGTCGATGAAGCGAACAGCGCGATCGGCGTCGCCATCGCCGCGCTCGGTGGCGCGCCGCTCGCCGCCGATCTCGGCCTGATCCAGAACGAATTGTTCGATCTCGGCGCCGATCTCGCGACGCCCCAGGGCATCGACGGCGCGCTGCGCATCACCGCCGATCAGGTTGCCCGGCTGGAGGCGGCGATCGACCGGCTCAACGCCGATCTCGATCCGCTGGAAAGTTTCATCCTGCCCGGCGGCGATCCGGCCGCAGCGGCGTTGCATCTCGCGCGCGCGATCACGCGTCGCGCGGAGCGATCGGCGGTCGCGGCCGGGCCGGCGAGCGACGCGGTGCTTGCATATCTCAATCGCCTTTCCGATCTTCTCTTCGTCGCCGCGCGGCATGTGAACAAAAGCGGCACTGGCGACGTTCTATGGCAACCGGGGGTGACGCGCACGCCCGCGGGCTAATCGCGATCAGTTTGGTGCGCCGAACGGGCGGTCGAGAGGCCGTCGCCTCGACAAGGAGAGGCCGACGATGCAACCCAACCGAGCCACGAACGGCGACCTTTCCGCGCTGTCCGGCCGCTTTTCGGCGGTGCGCGGGCTGACGCTCGCGCTCGCCGGCCGGCTCAGCGATGCCGATGCCACGGTGCAGTCGATGGAAGACGCCTCGCCGGCGAAATGGCACCTCGCGCACACCACCTGGTTCTTCGAAACCTTCGTGCTGCGCGATCACGTCCCCGGCTATCGCTTGTATGACGAGCGATTTCCGTTCCTGTTCAACAGTTATTACGAGGCCGAGGGGCGGCGCCACGCGCGCCATCATCGCGGCATGGTAACGCGGCCGAGCCTCGATGAGGTCAGCGCCTATCGCCACCATGTCGATCAGGCGCTGGTCCCGGCGCTCCGCGATCTGCCGCCCGCTGCGCTGGCGCTGGTCGAGCTCGGCTGCCATCACGAGGAACAGCATCAGGAACTGCTGCTCACCGATATCCTCCACCTGTTCAGCCGCAACCCGATCGAGCCGGCGATCTGGCCGCCCGAGCGCAAGGTGCCGGTCGAGATGCCCGGCGACATCGGCTGGATCGAGCATTCCGGCGGGACGATCGAGCTCGGGCATGACGGCACCGGCTTCGCCTTCGATTGCGAAGGCCCGCGCCATGCCGCCCTGCTTCACCCCCATGCGGTCGCCGACCGTACCGTCACCAACGGCGAATGGATCGCGTTCATCGAGGATGGCGGCTATGCCGATCCGCGCCACTGGCTGTCCGACGGCTGGTCCTGGGTGCAGCGCGAGGGTGTCTGCGCCCCGCTTTACTGGGAGAAGGAGGCGAAGGGCTGGACCCGCTTCGGGCTGGACGGCCGCCGCGCGATCGATCCCGCCGCGCCCGTCACCCATGTCAGCTTCTTCGAGGCGGATGCCTATGCCGGCTGGGCCGGCGCGCGCCTGCCGACCGAGGCCGAATGGGAAGCCGCGGCCGCCGGCCACGATCCCGAAGCCGGCAACCAGCTCGATGCCGCCCGGGCGGTCGAGCCGCGGCCGGCGCGTGACGCGCCCGCGCTGTTCGGCAACGTCTGGGAATGGACCGGCAGCGCCTATCGCCCCTATCCCGGCTTCCGCCCCGCCGAAGGCGCGGTCGGCGAATATAACGGCAAGTTCATGAGCGGGCAGTTCGTCCTCAAGGGCGGCTCCTGCGCCACGCCGCGCGGGCACGTCCGCGCCAGCTATCGCAACTTCTTCTATCCGCACCAGCGCTGGCAGTTCACCGGCGTACGCCTCGCCAAGGACCTTTGATGGAGTGGCATCGGCCTGCTCGTGTGGAGCGGGCCGGCACTGCAAACGGAGATTATCGATGCTCAAGCAGGAAGCCGAAGACGGCCAGACCAGCCTCGCCGACCCGCATTTCCGCGCCGATGTGCTGAACGGGCTCGCGCGCCGCCCGCGCGCGATCCCGGCGCGCTGGTTCTACGACCGGCGCGGCTCGGAGCTGTTCGAGCAGATCACCGAGCTGCCCGAATATTATCCCACGCGCACCGAGATGGCGATTCTCGAACAAGCCTGTCCCGAGGTCGCCGAGATCGCCGGCACGGGCCGCGCGGTGGTCGAGTTCGGCTCGGGCTCGTCGACCAAGACGCCGATCCTGCTGCGCGCGGCATCGCCCTCCGCCTATGTGCCGATCGACATTTCGGGCGATTTCCTGCGCGCCTCGTCGAAGCAGCTGAGCCACGCTTTCCCCGATCTCCTCGTCCTCCCGTTCGAGGCTGATTTCATGCGCCCGCTCACCTTGCCGCGCACGATCGTCGACACGCCCAAGCTCGGCTTCTTCCCCGGTTCGACGATCGGCAACATGATCCCGCTGATGGCGGTCGATCTGTTGCGGACAATGCGGGCCTCGCTCGGCGTCGGCGCGATGCTGCTGATCGGCATGGACCGGATCAAGGATCCGGGCGTGCTCGTGCCTGCCTATGACGACGCCGCCGGCGTGACGGCCGCGTTCAACATGAACCTGCTCGATCGCATCAATCGCGAGCTCGACGGCACGATCCCGCTGGAGGCTTTCCGCCACCGCGCGATCTGGAACGACGACCGCGCGCGGATCGAGATGCACCTCGAAGCGACCGAGAAGGCCGATTTCACGGTCGACGGCCGCGCTTTCTCGATTGCCGAGGGCGAGACGATCCACACCGAAAACAGCCATAAATACGGCCCCCGCGACGCGCGCATCCTGTTGCGCTCGGGCGGCTGGACCCCGATCGCCGAATGGACCGACGCGAAAGACCGCTTCGCGCTCTACCTCGCCGAAGCGCAGGAGGAACGCCCGGCGCCGTAATAAACATCGTCATGCTGAACTTGGTTCAGCATCCATAGCGCCTCTCAACCGCCGCGCGCGCGGCGGCGATGGAGCAGCACGGCCCTCGAAACAAGGTCGCCGGCTAGGGGTCGATCCTGACGCCGCGAACGTCGATTCCCGTCATGTCAGCGCCGCGAGACGTTCGCCGTCCACGTCGTGATATAATTGGGATCGCCGCGGCATTCGCCCATTTCCTGCTGCTCGCTCAGGCGGAACATCGTGCCGTCCCACACGAAGTTCTGGATCACGCCGCAATCGCCGAGCCCGCGGCCCCGGGCGTAGCTGGTCAGCACGCCCTTGTCGAAATCGCCGGTGACGATCGAGGGCACCGCTTCGGGTTCGCCATCCTCGGTGAACCCCGATACGGCGTCCATCTTCGCCGGCGCTACCTTGCCGTCGCGCGCGACGAACACCGCCGAGATGACGTTGTACGCGCCCGATCCACACGGCACCAGCACGACGGTCGCGCCGCCGCCCAGCGCCCGCGTCTCGACATCGCCTTCTGCGCTGTCGTCGCAGTCGGCCTGTTTCTTCATCGCGGCGATCGCCGCTGCGTCGGGCGTGAACGGCGTGCCGGCGGGCGTCAGCGCAATGATCTGCGGCGCTGCCGGCGCGGCAGGAACGGCGGTGGCGGGCTTGTCGCCGGTGGCGACGATCGCCGTCGTCGTCCCGGCGCGGCCCTGCTGCGCATCGATATAGCGCAGCGCAGCCGAAGCGCCCTTGAGCGACAGCGTCGCCAGCGTCTTGCCGCCGGCGTCGCGGATATCGAGCGTGTGCGCGTTGGCCATCGCCGATGCGATTGCCATCGCCGCGTCGCCGGTGGCTTCCGGCGTGTCACCCGCGGCGAAGCTGCCGCCGATCGCATGGCCATCGACCGCCACCGCCGCGGGGGTTGCCTTGGGCGCCAGCCCGTCATTGGGCAGCAGCGTCACGGTAATGCCGCCCTGCGGCCCGGCAGCGCGCGAAACCATCATGTTGATCGCCGGAAAGTCGCCGCCATCGGGGCCGAGCGAGGCCATCTCGCAGTTATTGACGTTGTCGCAGCCGACCGCCCAGTCGCCGAAGGTCTTGAGCGCGCCGGGCTTGGGCGCGCTATGCGTGTCGGCCGGCGCGGCAGCGGCGACCGCATCGGGCGCGGCGGCGGCAGTCGCGCTCGGCGCCGGGGCCGCCGCGGCATTGCCCTCGGGCGTCGAGGACGAGCAGGCGGCGAGCGCCAGCGGAGCGGCGAGCAGGATCGATCGGTGCATAGCCCATCCTAACGTGCTACGCGGCGCACCGAAACCCAATCGACGGAGAGAAATGATGCAGATTGTTGGCGTGATCGGCGCTGGCCAGATGGGCGCGGGCATCGCCCAGGTTTCGGCCGCGGCGGGCTATCGCGTGCTGCTCGGCGACGTCTCCTACGAGCGCGCCGAGGCCGGCAAGGCGGGGATCGCCAAGCAGCTCGCCCGCGCGGTCGAAAAGGAGAAGATCGACGCCGCGACGCGCGACGCCACGCTCAGGCGCATCGAATGCGTCGGCGACGTGTCCGCGATGGCGCCGTGCGATCTCGTCATCGAGGCCGCGACCGAGCGCGAGGAGATCAAGCGCGCGATCTTCGCCGATGTCGGCAAGGTGCTGCGCGAGGATGCCATCCTCGCCTCGAACACCTCGTCGATCCCGATCACCCGGCTCGCCCAGGCGACGCCCGATCCGGCGCGCTTCGTCGGGGTGCATTTTTTCAATCCGGTTCCCGTCATGGGGCTGATCGAGCTGATCCGCGGCCTCGCCACCTCGGACGCGACGGTCGCCGCGGTCGAGGCTTATGCACAAAAGCTCGGCAAGCGCGTCGTCCACGCCAACGATGCGCCCGGCTTCATCGTCAATCGCGTGCTGATGCCGATGCTCAACGAGGCGTGCTTCGCGCTCGGCGAGGGGGTGGCGACGATCCCGGATATCGACGCCGCCTGCCAGCTTGGCCTCAATCATCCGATGGGCCCGTTCACGCTCGCCGATTTCATCGGGCTCGACACCTGCCTGGAGATCACCCGCGTGCTGTTCGAAGGCACCGGCGATCCCAAGTTCCGCCCCGCGCCCCTGCTGGTCAAATATGTCGAAGCCGGCTGGTACGGCCGCAAGACCAGGCGCGGCTTCTACGATTACACCGGCGAGGAACCCGTCCCGACACGGTAGGCGGCCGACAGTCGTCACGCCGCGCGTGTTCCGGCATATCGTCTGCCCAAAATTTGGGCAGACATTCGCGGCTGCACAAATTTTTACCCTTCGCTAATATTTGCTGTCGTGAAGCGGCGCGTTTCTGCGCCGTTTCTTGTTTGGCACGCGCCTTGCGTCGTTCGCATTTGCACTTAGCAAGGGGGCGCGCATGAAGCTGATCATCGCGATTATCAAACCGTTCAAGCTCGACGAGGTGCGTGAAGCGCTGACCGAGGTCGGCGTCGCCGGCATGACGGTCACCGAGGTCAAGGGCTTCGGTCGGCAAAAGGGGCAGACCGAGATCTACCGGGGTGCCGAATACAGCACCAACATGGTGCCCAAGATCAAGATCGAGATCGTCTGCGATTCCAGCCTGGCGCCGCGTGTCGTCGAGGCGATCCAGTCCTCGGCCAACACCGGCGCGATCGGCGACGGCAAGATCTTCGTCCTCGACGTCGGCGAGGCGGTGCGCATCCGCACCGGCGAAACCGACAATAACGCAATTTGAGCTGAGGGGGGAACAGATGACGCTATTGACCCGACTTTCCAGCGCCACCGCCGCGACCGGCCTCGCGCTCTTCGCTACCGTGCCCGCCTGGGCGCAGGACGCCGCGGCTGCCGCGGCACCGACGGTCGACAAGGGCGACACCGCCTGGATGATGACCTCGACGATCCTCGTGCTGATGATGATCGTCCCCGGCCTCGCGCTGTTCTACGGCGGCCTGGTGCGCACCAAGAACATGCTGTCGGTGATGACGCAGATCGGCGCGATCGCGGCCTTCGCGATGCTGATCTGGGTGATGTGGGGCTATACCGAAGCGTTCGGTGACGGCGGCAACGCGATCATCGCCGGATTCGGCAAGGCGTTTCTTGCGGGCGTGACGCCGGCAAGCACGGCGGCGACCTTCACCGAAGGCGTCGCGATCCCCGAATATGTCTTCATCTGCTTCCAGATGACCTTCGCCGCGATCACCGTCGCGCTGGTGCTGGGGTCGGTCGTCGAGCGGATGAAATTCTCCGCTGCGATGGTCTTCGCCCTGGTCTGGCTGACGATCGTCTATTTCCCGGTCGCGCACATGGTGTGGGCGGGCAACGGCCTGTTCTTCACCAAGGGCGCGCTCGATTTCGCCGGCGGCACCGTGGTGCACATCAATGCCGGCGTCTCGGCGCTGGTCGCCGCGCTGATCCTCGGTAAGCGGATCGGCTACCCGACCGAATATATGGCGCCGCACTCGCTGACGATGACCGGGATCGGCACCGGCCTGCTGTGGGTCGGCTGGTTCGGCTTCAACGCCGGTTCGGCGCTCGAAGCCAATGGCTCGGCCGCGCTGGCCATGATCAACACCTTCGTCGCCACCGCGTCGGCCGGTCTGTTCTGGATGCTTGCCGAACGGGTCAACGGCCACAAGGGCTCGGCGCTGGGCTTCTGCTCGGGCATCATCGCCGGCCTCGTCGCTGTGACGCCGGCGGCGGGCAATTCGGGCCCGTTCGGTGCGATCGTGCTCGGCGCGATCGCCAGCATCATCTGCTACTATGCCGTCTCGGTGGTGAAGCCGAAGCTCGGCTATGACGATGCGCTCGACGCGTTCGGCGTCCACGGCATCGGCGGGATGATCGGCGCGCTCGGCACCGGCGTGGTCTATGCACCCTATCTCGGCGGCCCGGGCGGCGCCGATTGGCAGATGGGCCATCAGCTCTGGGTGCAGTTGCAGACCGTGGTGACGACGATCGTCTGGGCCGCGGTCGGCACCGCGATCGCGATCTTCATCGCCAAGCTGGTTACCGGCCTGCGCGTCAGCCCCGAAGTCGAGCGCGAAGGCCTCGACCTCGGCGAGCATGGCGAGCGTGCGTACAATTATTGACGAGATCGGGGCGCCGACGCGACGGCGGCGCTCCACCTGAGGTTCCTCCTGCGGACCACCTAAGGCCGGTGCGGCGACGCACCGGCCGATTTTTATGCGGCCCGGTCCGCAATCGTCACGGTTGCTCGGCGCCGGGGGCAGGGGGCTCGCCCGCCTGGCGCTTGCGCCACGCCCGCGCGGCAAGGCTGGCGCCGAGCACGAACCCGCCCGGCGCGAGCAGGATAAGCGCGGCGATGCCGACGCGGTTCAGGGTCTTGCGGTCCATCGGCGCGGTCTAGCCGGTCGACCTGAACCGCGCCTTGCTCGGCTCAGCCCAGATCGGCGCGGACGAAATCGGCGCAGCGCTCGCCGATCATGATCGACGGCGCATTGGTGTTGCCCGAAACCAGTTTGGGCATCACCGAGGCATCGGCGACATACAGCCCGTCGATCCCGCGCACCCGCAGATGCGGGTCGCACACCGCCTCCTCGTCCGATCCCATCCGCGCCGTGCCGACGGGGTGGTAGACTGTGTCCGCTCGCGCCCGGATCAGCCGCTCGAGCGCGGCATCGTCGGCAAGGTCGATCGGATAGCGGTCGCGCCCCTGGTGCCGCGTCATCGGCGGCGTCTCGAGGATGCGATACATCGCCCGCACGCCTGCCTTGAGCACCGCCATATCGCGATCGTCGGTCAGGAATCCCGGATCGATCAGCGGCGCCGCGCGTGGGTCGTTCGAGGCCAGCGTCACCGTGCCATGGCTTTCGGGCCTGAGCACGCAGACGTGGCACGAATAACCATGCGCCTTGACCGGCGCGCGGCCATGATCTTCCAGCGGGGCGATGACGAAGTGGAACTGTACGTCGGGCGCCGGGCTGTCGGGCATCACCGTCAGGAAGCCGCCGGCCTCGGCATAAGGCGTCGTCATCATGCCCGATCGCGACTTGATCCAGCGCCCGATCGCCCTGGCGACGCCGACGGTGCCGGCCAGCGAGCGCCCCATGAAATCCTTCCCCGGCGTTTCGAAGCTCGCGACGTAATCGATATGGTCCTGCAGGTTCTTGCCCACGCCGTCGCGCTCGAGCCGCACCGGAATGCCATGTTCGGCAAGATGCGCGCCTGGCCCGACGCCCGACAGCATCAGCAATTGCGGCGTGCCGAACACCCCGCCCGCCAGCACGACCGCGCGCCGCGCGCGGATGACGTGCGCCTGGCCGCCGCGCGCATAAGCGACGCCCCACGCGCGGCCGTCGTCGAACAGCACGCGCTCCGCCAGCACGTCGGTCATGATGTTGACGTTGGCGGGCGGCTTGCCGTCGCCCAGATAGGCGCGCGCCGCGGTCCAGCGCTCACCGCCTTTCTGCGTCACCTGATAGAGACCGAGCCCTTCCTGTCGCGCGCCGTTGAAATCGTCATTCTCGGGGATCTGGAGTTGCCGCCCCGCCTCGATGAAATCGCGGCCGCCCTGGTTCGCCCATTTCTGGTCGCTGACCCACAGCGGCCCGTTGGCGCCGTGATACGCATCCCCGCCGCGTTCGTTATGCTCGGATCGGATGAAATAGGGCAGCACGTCGCGCCACCCCCAGCCGCTCGCGCCGAGCCGCTGCCAATTGTCGTAATCCCACGGATTGCCGCGGATATAGAGCATCGCGTTGATCGCCGACGATCCGCCCATCCCCTTGCCCCGCGGCTGATAGCCGCGCCGCCCGCCGAGCCCGGGCTGGGGCACCGTTTCGAACTGGTAATTGGTCGCCGGCGTCTGGAACGCCATGAAGCCGGGGCAATGCGTGCGGATCGATCGGTTCGGCCCGCCTGCTTCCAGCAATGCGACAATATATTTCCCGCCTTCGCTCAGGCGGCCCGCGGCGGCGCTGCCTCCCGATCCGCCTCCGACGACGACGATGTCGGCTTCTTCCACGC
Organism: Hephaestia mangrovi; assembly: GCF_019880555.1. GTDB lineage: Bacteria > Pseudomonadota > Alphaproteobacteria > Sphingomonadales > Sphingomonadaceae > Sphingomonas > Sphingomonas mangrovi. Next base: position 306,558 of record NZ_JAINVU010000004.1, read on the forward strand.
ATGCTCTCCTAATTCCAGCCGCTGCTGCCAGCGTGCTCGTATCGTTGCGCTCGTGTCGCGGCTGCCGTCATGGCTCCAGCCCGGCTCGCGGATCATGTAGTTGATCTTGTTGGCGATTCCCGGTGCCGTCCAGACGTCCCTGGCGATCCCCACCCATTCGTGCACCGCCGCCCAGATCAGGTTGAAGCTGCCGAGGTTCTTGACAATGCCATAGCGCGGCGCGTCATCGTCGCGCTCGGGCTCGAAGGTGCCCAGCAGCTTGTCCCAGACGATGAATACCCCGGCATAATTGCGGTCCAGATAGCGCGCGTTGGTGGCGTGGTGGACGCGGTGGTGAGAGGGCGTGTTCATCACCGCTTCGAACCAGCGCGGCATGCGACCGATCACCTCGGTATGGATCCAGAACTGGTAGATCAGGTTCACGCCTGCGACGAAGAAGATCATCGCCGGCGGAAAGCCGATCAGGAATAGCGGCAGGCGGAACAGGAAGGCGAGGCTGATGAACCCGGTCCAGGTCTGCCGCAGCGCGGTCGACAGGTTATAATGCTGGCTCGAATGGTGGATGACGTGGCTCGCCCAGAACCACCGCACGCGGTGCGCCGAGCGATGAAACAGGTAATAAGCGAAATCGTCGAGCACGAACGCGACGACGAACCACCACCATTGCCAGCCGATATTGAACAGGCGGAATTGCCACACCCACATCGCCAGTGCGAACACCGCGCCGCCGGTAATCACCCCGGCCACCGTGCTGCCGGTGCCGAGCGCCAGCGAGGTCAGCGTGTCCTTGGGTTCGTAGCGCCGCCGGTCCTTCGCCCACGCGACCAGCATCTCGGCCGCCACCAGCAGCACGAAAGCGGGAATCGCGTAAGTGACCGGATCGGGCAATTCCATGCCCGCTTGTTTACACTGATGTCAGCGAGGGCGCCAGCCGTCTCACATCGAGCACATTGATGCCGGTGACGGTCACCGCGCCGAACCGCCGGTCGCCGGTTTCGACCAGCATGCCTTCATGGGTGGCGCGGACCTGCTCCCAGCGCACCTCGCGCACCGCCAGCCGCGCGCCGTGGCGCTTGATGACGGCAACGCGGCCATGCTCGCCCGCGACCAGCGCGGCGGCGCGATCGTCGCCCACCAACGCGCCGATCGTGCGGAACCCGGCAAGCGATTGCTCGGCGGCCTCGGCGGCTTGATCGGGCTCGTCGATCGTGCCTTCATGCCCGGCGCGGCCGAGCTTGAGCAGCCAGGCCAGCCCGGCGAGAATCAGGATCGCGGCGAGCGAGCCCGCCAGTTGCAGCCAGGTCATGGGAATGCGCTCAAGCCTTCGCCAGCGCCTCTAGCGTCGGCCGCAGGCCGGCGAGGTCGTAGCCCGCGGCGGCCGCCTTGGCGACGATCGCGTCGGGATCGCCGCCCGCCTTGGCTTCGGCCAGCGCCCACAAATTGGTCGAGCGCGTGCCGGTGCGGCAGAAAGCGAGCACCGGGCCCTTCGCGGCATCCAGCGCCGCGCGCATCGCATCGATCTGTTCATGCGAGAAGCCGCCCGAGACGGGAATCGCTGTGTAAGCGAGGCCCCGCGTATCGGCGACGCGCTGGATCGGCTCACCTTCGGGCTGGCCGGCTTCCTCATGATCGGGCCGGTTGTTGATGATCGCCGCGAAGCCCTGCCGCGCGGCTTCGGTAACATCGGCCGGATCGATCTGCGGGGAGACCGAAATCGTGTCGTCGATCTTTCGAATGTCCATCATGCCGCGTCTCGGATCACTTGCAGGAAAGCGTCGCCATAGGCCTCCAGCTTCTTCGCGCCAACACCCGAAATATTGCTCATCTGTGCCAGACTGGCCGGTTTCAGCGTCGCCATCTCGCGCAGCACCGCGTCGGCGAAGACAATATAGGGCGGCACCTGCGCCTCGCGAGCGAGGTCGCGGCGCTTCTCGCGCAGCGCCTCGAACAGCGGATCGCCGACCGGATTGGCTGTCGCTCCCGAGCCGCCGCGTCGCCGGCGCTCGCGCTTCGGCGGCAGCACCAGCCGCAATTCGGCCTCGCCCTTGATCAGCGCGCGCGCGCCGGGGCCGAACTCCAGCCCGCCATGCGCATTGGTGCGCAACGCGTCGCGCAGCAGCAGCGCCCGCGCCACCGGCTTGAGCAGCGCGGTCTCCTCACCTTCGACGATTCCCCACACCGACAGCCGCTCGTGCCCGTTCATCAGGCTGCGCTCGCTCGATCGCCCGGTCAGCACCTCTTCGATATAGCCCACCCCGAACATCTGCCCGGTGCGGAACACGGCGGACAGGAATTTGCGCGCCGTCTCGGTCGCGTCGATCGCGGCGGGCGGGTTGAGGCAATTGTCGCAATTGCCGCATCGCTCGGGCGGATCCTCGCCGAAATGCCTGAGCAGGATCGCGCGCCGGCATCCCGCCGTCTCGACCAGCGCGCCCAGCGCGGTCAAGCGCGCGCGTTCGCCCGCCTGTCGCTCGGGCTCGACCTCGCCGATCCGCTGCCGTGCCTTGGCGAAATCCTCCGCCCCCCAGAACAGATGCGCCACCGCCGGATCGCCGTCGCGCCCCGCGCGGCCGGTTTCCTGATAATAGCCCTCGATCGATTTGGGCAAAGCGGCATGCGCCACGAAGCGCACGTCGGGCTTGTCGATCCCCATCCCGAACGCCACCGTCGCGCAGATCACCATATCCTCGGAGGCGACGAAATCGGCCTGGTTCTTCGCGCGAATGCCGGCATCGAGCCCGGCATGATAGGCTCGCGTCGGCCGCCCGGTTCGCGCGAGCGCCTCGGCCAGTTTCTCGGTCGCCGCGCGGGTCGGCGCATAGACGATGCCGGGGCCGGGCGTGGCGCGGATCAGATCGGCGATCTGCTGCGTCGTCCCTGCCTTGGGGCTGATCGCATAGCGGATGTTGGGCCGATCGAATCCGGCGACGATCAGCCCGTCCTGCGGAATGCCGAGCTGCTCCAGCACGTCGGCGCGCGTATGCGCGTCGGCGGTCGCGGTCAGCGCGAGGCGCGGCACTTGCGGAAAGCTGTCGAGCAGCGGCCGCAGCAGCCGGTAATCGGGCCGGAAATCATGCCCCCATTCGGACACGCAATGCGCTTCGTCGATCGCGAACAAGGACAGCGGCGCGCGGCCGAGCAGCTCGCGGAAATGCGCCGATGACGCCCGCTCGGGCGCGACATACAGCAGGTCGAGCGCGCCATCGCGGAACCGCGCGATCGTCTCGGCGCGATTATCGTCGACGCTGGTCAGCGTCGCCGCGCGGATGCCCACCGCCTCGGCCGCGCGCAACTGATCGTGCATCAGCGCGATCAGCGGGCTGACGACGACGCACGTTCCCGCCATCATCACCGCCGGCAATTGATAGCATAGCGATTTGCCCGCGCCGGTCGGCATCACCGCCAGCGTGCGCTCACCAGCCAGCACGCGGCGCACCACGCGCTCCTGCACGCCGCGGAAATCGGCAAAGCCGAACGTCTCGCGCAATATTGTCCGGGGATCGGCTGCGGTCATCCGGCGATATAGCCCGTCCGGATCAGGAAGGCGCGCAGCGCGGCGGGATAATCGGCGAAATGCTCCTCGTGCGGGCAGCTATCGCCGACATAGGCGGTGGTGCAGCGGGTCAGCCCCGCGATCGACTTGCGGTCGTAATGCGTGAGCATGAAGCGCCACGCCGCATCCAATTGCCCGATCCGCGCGGCATCGGCGACATAAGCGGCGCATGCCCCGTTGCGCTCGTATTTCGCCGCCGCGCAATAAGTTTTCGCCTGCCGCATGGCGTCCGCGAACAGCGATGCGAACGCCGGATCGGCCGAGCGATCGACCGTCTTGCCGTCGATCACGCTGAGCACCACCGGCGGTGCCATGCTGCCGGCATAGCTGGCGAACTCGTAAAGGAAGCGATCGTCGCGCAGCACGATATCGGCATGGCCGTCGCCCGAAAGGTCGGCGGGAAAGGGGATGCTGCCGGTGTCGAACATGGTCTGCGGATCGCCGCCGTCGCTGCCCGGCGCCTGCCACGACACCGGCACGATGCGCATGGCGTCGCCCGCCGGCTCGGCGATCGCGAACACATCGCAGCAATGCGCCCCGCCGGTGAAGCTGTCGAGCATTACCGATGCGCCCGGGGCCGCCGCATTCAGCCGCCCGATCGCGACGCGATAGGCGATTCCCGGCTCGCCCTGCAGCGTGATCGACGGCCGGCCGCCGCTGGTGACGGCCACGCTGGCGCGATAGCAATCCTCGCCGACATCGCCGCCGTCGTCGCAGGGGGCCGCGCTGATCGTCGCCTTGGTATCGCCGATCGCGATCGTCTTCGGCCCGTCCTTGCGCGACCAGTCGATGAACTGGCCGGGCGTGGCCGTCTGCGGCGGCGGCGCGGCGGCGCCGGCGACGACCGCCACCAACAGGCAAGCCACCGCACGGCGGATGAATTTCGATCGCTGGCGCATGATCTCCTCTTGCGTCCGATCGCCCGCCGAGGGCAAGCCCCCGCCCGAAAGGAACCACGTCCATGGCCGCAGGCACCGTCCGCGACAATCGCGCCGAGCAGGAATTCGAACTCGAGGTCGACGGCCACCGCGCCATCGCCGCCTATCAGCTTGAGGACGACCGCATCGTCTTCACCCACACGCTCGTGCCGCGCGCGATCGAGGGGCGCGGGGTGGGGAGCAGGCTGATCCGCGCCGCGCTCGATTCGGCGCGCGACCAGCACCTCAAGGTCGTGCCGCAATGCCCGTTCGTCGCCGCCTATATCGAGCGCCACCCCGAATATCGCGACCTGCTGGCCGCAAGCTGACCGCCTGCCCGGTTTCCGTTCGCCCCGAGCCTGTCGGAGGGCGAACGGAAGTAGCGAAGGCGCGGGCTATTCCGCCGCCAGCGCCTCGCCGTCCTCGCGCTCCTGCGCTTGCCGGTTCCACATCTCGGCATAAAGGCCGCCCTTGCGCAGCAGATCGGCGTGCGTCCCGCGCTCGGCGACCGCGCCGGCCTCCAGCACGACGATCTCGTCGGCCTCGACCACTGTCGACAGGCGATGCGCGATGACGATCGTCGTTCGCCCGCGCTCGATCGATTGCAGCGTGGTCTGGATTTCCGCCTCGGTGCGGCTGTCGAGCGCGCTGGTCGCTTCGTCGAGGATCAGGATCGGCGGGTCTTTCAGCAGCGTTCGCGCGATCGCCACGCGCTGCTTCTCGCCGCCCGACAGCTTCAGCCCGCGCTCGCCGACGCGCGTCTCATAACCCTCGGGCTGGCGCTCGATGAACCCCGCGATCGCCGCGCCGCGCGCCGCGCGCACGATCTCGTCATGCGTCGCGCCCTCGCGGCCGTAGGCGATGTTATAGCCGATCGTGTCGTTGAACAGCACGGTGTCCTGCGGCACGATGCCGATCGCGGCGCGCAGGCTCGCTTGCGTCACCTGCGAAATGTCCTGCCCGTCGATCGTGATCCGCCCGCCGGTCAAATCGTAGAAACGGTACATCAGCCGCGCCAGCGTCGACTTGCCCGCGCCCGACGGCCCGACCACTGCCACGGTGTGCCCGGCGGGAATATCGAGATCGATTCCCTTCAGGATCGGCTGCCCGTCCTCATAGCCGAACCGCACGTCCTCGAACCGCACGTGCCCGTCGCTCACGTCGAGTGGCTTGGCGCCCGCCACGTCGACCACCTCGCTCGGCGTATCGATCAGGTCGAACATCGCCGCCATGTCGATCACGCCCTGGCGGATGGTGCGATAGACCATGCCGAGCAGGTCCAGCGGCCGGAACAATTGCGACAACAGCGTCGAAACGAACACCACGTCGCCCGCCGAGAAGCGCCCCTGGCTCCAGCCCCAGGCGACGAACGCCATCCCGCCGCCCAGCATCGCGTTGGTAATCAGCGCTTGGCCGATATTGAGCCACGCCAGCGAGTTCTCGCTCTTCACCGCGGCGTCGGCATAGGCTTCCATCGCGCGCTCGTAGCGTCGGCCCTCGCGCGCTTCGGCGCCGAAATATTTCACCGTCTCGAAATTGAGCAGCGAATCGACCGCGTGCGCCACGGCGCCGGTATCGAGGTCGTTCATCCGCGCGCGCAATGCGTTGCGCCAATCGGTCACGATCCGCGTGAAGGTGATGTAGGCCGCCACCATCACCACCGTCGATCCGACCAGCCACAGCCCGAAATTGGTCCAGAAGATGCCGAGTACCAGCGCCAGTTCGAACACCGTCGGCGCGATGTTGAACAGCATGAAATAGAGCATCGTATCGATGCTCTTGGTGCCGCGCTCGACCACCTTGGTCACGGCGCCCGTGCGCCGCTCGAGGTGGAAGCGCAGGCTCAATTGATGCAGGTGACGGAACACTGTCGCCGCCAGCCGCCGCGTCGCGTCCTGCCCCACACGCTCGAAGGTCACGTTGCGCAGATTGTCGAACAGCGTGGTCGAGAAGCGCGAGGCGGCGTAGCCCACCACCAGCAGCATCACCAGCAGCCCCAGCGATCGATCGCCGCTCGCCATCCGGTCGACCGCGTATTTCAACGTATAGGCGGCGCCGAAAACCTGGACCAGTTTGGACGCCAGCACGAACAGCATCGCGCCGACGATCCGCGCTTTCAGCCGCGTCTCTCCGGCCGGCCAGAGATAGGGCAGGAAGCGGCGCAGCGTCGGCCACAGCGGCTGATCGGCGCGGGTTTTGGTGATCTGATCGGGTGGCATCGCCGCCGAATATAGGCGCTGCACCACGACTTCGCCATTGCCGCCGGAACGACGAGCCGTGGAACCGCCGCGGCGGTCCGATGGTTGATCGGCTTGACTGGAGACAATTGATGCACCCGATCTTTTACGTCATCGCGATCATGGGCTGCACCGATGGCGGGCAGGCCTGCCAGCAGCAGCGTGTCGAGCGGATCCATTATGTCACCCCGGCGGCATGCCAGGCCGCCGTGCCCGATGCGCTCGGCCGCAATACCGATCTCGATTATCCGACCATCGAGGCCGCTTGCCGGGCGAGCGGCAACATCATGGTCGATAACGGCAGCAAGGCCCAGCAGCGCGGCTAACTGCCGGACGCACCGTTCGCCACACATGAATCGTCACCCTGAACTCGTTTCAGGGTCCATGGTGCTCCATCGCCCTCGAGCGCGGCGGCCGGCGTTACTCCACGGATGCTGAACCAAGTTCAGCATGACCCTCACCAAGTGGCCGTCGGGCTAGCGTGCCTCGGCCGCGTCCATAACGCCCCATCGCGCGGCGCCGGCGGATAGAGCCGCGAGCGCGCCGATGCCTGCCCGGCGGCGCGGGCGATCGCCGCCAGCTTCTGGGCCGCCGATGTCGTCACGCGATGGTCCCAGGCGTGCGGGCCGAGCGCCACCACCTTGCGCGCGATCCCGCCATAGATGTCCGCCGCCGCCAGCACCGCCCAGGCCGATCGGAACGCCAGGGCCGGCGTGCCGAGCCGCGCGCTCGCTTCATGCGCTTCGGCCAGCCGCCCGAGCCGTCCGACCAGCACCACCAGCCGTTCGCGGCACCATGGTTTCATATGCTCGCCCGGCGGGATATCCATTTCGGCGAGCCATTCGAGCGGCAGGTAGCAGCGATCGGCCCGGTCGTCCTCTTCCAGGTCGCGCATGATGTTGCCGAGCTGGAACGCGAAGCCGAGGTCGCACGCCCGGTCCAGCGTCGCTTCGTCGTCGGGGGCGACCCCCATCACCACCGCCATCATGCAGCCGACCACGCCGGCGACGTGATAGCAATAGCGCAGCAGGTCGTTCTCGCTGCGCGGACGCCATTCCTCGGCGTCGAGCGCGAAGCCGGCGATCAGGTCGCGGGCGAAGCCGTGCGGCAGCCCCACCTCCTCGGCAACCTGCCCCAGCGCGTCGAACGCCGGATCGCCCACCGTCCCGCCGGCCAGTGCGGTCTCGGTCTTGGCGGTGATCTCGGCGATCCGCGCTGCCGGATCGGCGACCGCGCGCGTGTCGCGCCCGTGATCCTGCCCATCGGCGAGATCGTCGCAGCGCCGGCACCAGGCATAGAGCAGCCAGGCCCGCTCGCGCGTGACCCGATCGAACAATCGCGATGCCGCGCCGAAACTCTTCGATCCCCGCATGATCGATGCGCGCGCATGGGCGACGAGATCGGCGCGCTTCGGCCTCATCGCTGGAATGACGATGAAGGGTGGCGCGGGATCAAAATAGCGCGTCTCACAAATCCGCCTGGCTCATCCGGGTGATCGTCGCCTCCAGCGGCCGGTGCGCCGCCATCTTGGCGAGCAGCCCGTCGATCGTATCGTCGACGATCAGCAGCGCGCGATGCTGCGGCCTCAGGAAGCCCACCTCGGCCATCTTCGCGACGAATGCGATCAGATGATCGTAATAGCCCGCGGCGTTGAGCAGCCCGACCGGCTTGGCGTGATAGCCGAGCTGCGCCCAGCTCATCGCTTCCCACAATTCGTCCATCGTGCCGGTGCCGCCGGGGATCGTCATGAATCCGTCGGAAAGATCGGTGAACAGCTGCTTGCGCTGGTGCATGGTCCGCACCGGATGCAGCTCGGTCAACCCGCGATGCGCCACCTCGGCCTCGACCAGCGCATCGGGGATCACCCCGATCACCTCGCCGCCCGCCTCGAGCGCGCTATCGGCAACCGCACCCATCAGGCCGAGCTTGCCGCCCCCATAAACGACCCCGATCCCGCGCTCCGCCAGCCCGCGCCCCACCGCGCGCGCGGTGTCGATATAAACGGGGTCGGCAGGCGTGGCGGAGCCACAATAAACAGCAATACGATTCATGCCCGCCGGGCTAGGCGAAGCGGAGGCGAATTGCCAGCACCACACGCATCGTCACCCCGGACTTGTTCCGGGGTCCAACCCTCTACGAGCGCTGCAGCCCGCGGCACCTTGGATGTCGGAATAAGTCAGGCATGACGAGGTGGATGATCACCGCTGCTCAAGCATCAGCGCCGCGGTTGCCTTGGCGCTTCCCACCACGCCGGGAATCCCCGCGCCGGGATGCGTGCCGGCGCCGACAAAATAGAGGTTGGGGATGTTCGGATCGCGGTTGTGGACGCGGAACCAGGCGCTTTGCGTCAGCACCGGCTCCAGGCTGAAGGCGCTGCCCAGATGCGCGTTCAGGTCATGCGCGAAGTCGCTCGGCGCGTAGCTGAACTTGGTCGTGATTCGCTCGTGGATGTCGGGGATCAGGCGGCGGCCGATCTCGTCGAGGATGCGGCGTTCGAGGATCGGCCCGATCTGATCCCAGTCGACCGGGAACTTGCCGAGATGAGGCACCGGCGCCAGCGCGTAGAAGGTCGAATGCCCCTCCGGCGCCATGCTCGGATCGGTGACGGTCGGGTGGTGCAAATAGAGCGAGAAATCGCGCGGCAGCACGCCATGGTCGTAAATGTCGTCGAGCAGCCCCTTGTAGCGCGGGCCGAACAGGATCGAATGATGCGGGATGCCCGGCCACGTGCCCTTGATCCCGAAATGCACCACGAACAGCGAGGGCGAATATTTCTTGCGCTCGAGCCGTGCCCGGATCCGCTGCGCGCTGCGCGATCCCGCCAGAAGGTCGCGATAGGCGTGCATGATGTCGGCATTGGTCGCGATCATCTCGGCCTCGCCGTGCCAGCCGCTTGCCGTCGTGACGCCGGTCGCGCGGTCGCCCAGCGTCTCGATCCGCACGGCGGGGTCGCTCAGCCGGATCGTCCCGCCCAGTCGCTCGAACTGCGTGACCATCGCCGCGACCAGTCGGTTGGTACCGCCCTTCGCGAACCACACCCCGCCGTCGCGCTCCAGCTTGTGGATCAGGGCGTAGATCGCGCTGGTCGTCATCGGATTGCCGCCGACCAGCAGCGTGTGGAACGAGAAGGCCTCGCGCAGCTTCTCGTTCTTCACGAATTTCGAGACGATCGAATAGACCGATCGCCATGCCTCGTATTTCGCCAGCGCCGGCGCCGCCTTCACCATCGACGCGAAATCGAGGAAGGCGACCTGGCCGAGCTTCTCATAGCCCTCGGCATAGACCCCGGCCGAATAATCGAGGAAATCGCGATATCCCGCGACGTCCCCCGGCTCCAGCTTGGCGATCTCGGCGATCAGCTGCGCGTCGTCATTGGTGTAATCGAAGGTCGTGCCGTCGATCCAGTTGAGCCGGTAGAACGGCGTCACCGGCTCCAGCGTCACATCCTCGGCCATGTCCGCGCCAGACAGCGCCCATAGCTCCTTCAGGCAGTTCGGATCGGTGATGACCGTCGGCCCGGCATCGAACGTATAGCCGTCCTTCTGCCAATAATAAGCGCGGCCGCCGGGCTTGTCGCGCGCCTCGACGATCGTCGTGGCGACGCCCGCCGATTGCAGCCGGATGCCGAGCGCCAGCCCGCCGAACCCCGATCCGATGACGATCGCGCTGCTCATGCCGGGCGCCTCACGATCGCGCGGATCGCGCGAGTGATGGGCACCGGCGGCTTGCCGGCCAGAATCCGCGCTTGGTCTCGATAGGAAGAACGGGCTGCATAGAACCGCCCTATAAGTCGCGAATCGAGCCGGTAAAACCGTTCGAGTATGCGATAGCGTTCATCGGGCTCGGCGGCGCGGAACAGCATGCGGTCGAGCATTCGGTAGAAGCGCCGTTCTTTCCATGCCTTGGCTGCGAAATCGTGCAGCAGGTCGTGCAGCGCGGCGCCCGAATAATCGCGCTGCCGGGCGATCAGCGCGGCGGTGCGCACCGCGTCGGGCAGCGAATAGCCGGTGGTCGGGTGGAATAGCCCGGCGCGCATCCCTGCCTTGGCGACATGCCTGCCGCCGGAGTGCCAATAGCCCGCGAAATCGCCGTCGAGCGCAACCGGCAGCGCGCCCGCTTCCTCGCGCGCCACCGCGGCCACCTGCCAGCCGCGCGCGGCGGCATAAGCGGCGATCCGTTCGCGCAGCACCGCGTGATCGAGCGTGCGCCCGTCGCTGTAATAGGTATCCTCGACGAACATCCGCGTCGCCGCGAAGGGCAGGGCATAGACGAAGCGATAGCCGTCATGCTGCGCCACGGTGGCGTCCATCACCATCGGCGGCGGGTCGTCGGCGGGGGCGGCAAGTGCCAGCTCCTGCCCGAGGAATTTCTGCCAGCCGAGCTCGAGCAGCGACAGGTCGCCGGTGCCGCGCGCATCGATCACGCCGGTCGCCTCGATCCGGGTGCCGTCGTCGAGCACCACCGCGGTCGGGCTCGCCGCCAGCGCCTTGCGCCCGAGCATCAGCCGCGCGCCGAGCACGCCGCGGCAGACCGCATCGAGCCGCCGCGAATCGATCGAGCGATAGCCGGTATCGATCACCCGCGCATGGCCGGGAAAGGCGACCTGATAGCGCGGCCAGCGATGTGTGATCAGCGGCTCGACGATCCACTGGTCGCCGGGGCCGACGTCGCTGGCGAAGAACGACCAGAGGTGATTGCCGCCGACCGCGGCGCCGCCTTCGATCAGCCGGACGTCGAGCGCGGGCCGCATCTCCGCCATCGCCAGCGCGATCAGCCCGCCGGCGAGCCCGCCGCCGACGATCGCCATGTCACATCGGATCGTCGTCGCCATCGCCGTCAGCGCTAGACGATGCGCCGCGCGAACGAAACCGCTTTCGCATGTCTCCCTTCGTCATGCTGAACTCGTGTCAGCATCCATGGCGCAACGCTTGCGCCGCTCCCGACAGCTGTTGATCCATGATCCTGCCCGCATTCGGCCGCTGGCTTCCGCCCCGGCGAACGCGTAAGCCACGACCATGCCGGTCGCGCTCGCCATCCTTGCCTCCGCCGCCGCGATGACGGCGATCGTCGGGCTGCGCTATCTCGTCGCCTCGGGCGGCTTCGCGCTGGCGACGCGGCTGCGGCACCCCGGCCTCTATGCCGGCCTCGACCGGCAGATGCGCCGGGAGATCGGCTGGAGCCTGGCGGCGGCGGCAATCTACGGCGTGCCCGCGGGGATCGTGGCCTGGGGCTGGGCCAATCGCGGCTGGACGCGGATCTACACCGATCTCCACGCCTGGCCCTTATGGTATTGGCCGCTGTCGGTGCTGATCTACCTCGTGCTGCACGATAGCTGGTTCTACTGGACGCACCGCTTGATGCACCGGCCGCGCTGGTTTCGCCTCGCGCATGCCGTGCATCACGCCAGCCGCCCGCCGACCGCCTGGGCGGCAATGGCGTTCTCGCCGCTGGAATCGCTGACCGGCGCCGTGGTGATCCCCGCGCTGGTGCTGCTCGTGCCGATCCACGTCGCCGCGCTGGCGCTGGTTCTGGCGATCATGACGGTGATGGGGGTGACCAACCATATGGGCTGGGAAATCTTCCCCCGCTTCGTCTGGAACGGGCCGCTGGGCCGGATTCTCATCACCGCCAGCCATCATCAACGTCATCACGATCGGTACAGGTGTAATTATGGGCTTTATTTCCGGTTCTGGGATCGTCTCTGCGGCACCGATGATGGCCTCGGCACGTTTGCGCCGGCCGTTGCTGGCCGCTCTGCTGCTCGCCGTCCTGCCGGGCGCGGCGCCGATCACTGATCTTTCCGTCACGCTTGCCAATGTCCGCTCGGATCGTGGCGTGCTGCGGCTGTGCGTGACCTCCGATCCGGACAATTTCCCGAACTGCACCGATGACGCGCGGGCGGTGACGCGCACCGTGGCGGCGAGCGTCAGAACGGTCCGGTTCGAGGGCCTGCCGAGCGGCGACTATGCCGTGGCGGTGATCCACGACGAAAACGACAATGCGCGACTCGATCGTTTCGCGGGGATTCCGCGGGAGGGGTTCGGCTTCTCGCGCAATCCGCCGCTCGGTTTCGGCCCGCCGCGATTCAGCGCCGCGCGCTTCCCGGTCGACGGTGATGCTGCGATGCAACAGGTGCGGCTGCGTTACCTGCTGTGACTGGACCTAAAACCGCGCAGCTGCGTTTCGCCCCTGTAACCAATATCATCGGAGCCATGTGTGCGTCCTCTTACGCTTCTTCTCGCCGCCCCGGCCGCGGCGCTCGCCACCCCCGCTTTTGCGCAGGACGGTAATTCCCCGGCGGGGGGCGATCCCTCCGATCTTTATCGTGATACCGTAACCGTCGGCATCGCCGGCGCCTATCTGCCCGATTACGAAGGCTCGAACGACAGCCATTTCGCGGTCGGCCCAGCTGCGATCGGGTCGATCAAGGGCTTCAGCTTCGCGGTGCTCGGCAATCGCGCCAGCATCGATCTCATTCCCAACAAGCCCGGGCCCAATTTCGACCTGCAGCTCGGCCCGATCGCGGTGGTCAATTTCAACCGCACCAATCACAAGAGCATTGATGACGATCGCGTCGCGGCATTGCCCGAACGCGATACCGCGGTCGAGCTCGGCGGCTATGTCGGTATCGGCAAGACCGGGGTGATCACCAGCCCCTACGACAAGCTATCGGTCTCGGTCAGCTATCGCCATGACGTTTCCGGGGTGCATGACAGCGGCATTTGGCAGCCGTCGGTCAGCTATATCACCCCGCTCAGCACCAAGGCGGCGGTCGCGCTGTTCGGATCGATGCAGCACGTCGGGCGCGGCTATAACCAGACCTATTTCGGCATCACGCCGGATGATGCGATCGCGTCGGGCCTGCCGGCCTATTCGGCGCACGGCGGGTGGCACGATTACACGCTCGGCGCGGCGGTTACCTATTCGTTGACCGGCGATCTGCTTCACGGCGTCAAGGTGTTTGCGGGCGGCACCTACAAGCGGCTGCTCAACAGCGCGTCATACAGTCCGGTGACGCGCGTCGCCGGCTCGCCCAGCCAATGGTTCGGCGCGGTCGGCCTCGCTTACACCTTCTGATCCCGAACCCGCGGCCTCGGCAATAAATTTTCCCGCTTCAGGCTTTTGGTAACCCTGTCCTCTTAAGTCCTTGCAAAAGGGAAGGGACGTAGGGCGGCAATGGGTGCTGGGAACGAGAGAATGGCGACGGATTGGCTGCCGGCGTTGTTCGACTGGTTTTCGGGATTGCCGCGTGCCGAAGCCGTCCGTCACCGCCGGGAAATCGTGAACTCGGTGATGCTGCGCCCCGTGCCGCTATTGCTGTCGAGCTGCGGTATTCTGTTGATGAGCGGCACGGCTGCGCTGTTTCTGGCTGCGCCCTGGGCGATCGCCTGGTTCGCTGCCGATCTCTTCTTGATGTCGCTGCGCTTCTGGGTTGCCTGGCGGTTCCAGCGCGGCGTGGTCATGCCCGAACGGATTGCCCGGCTCACCATCAGCCTGGCGGGGATTACGTTCGTCCTGTTCGGTTTCGGCTGCTGTGCCAGCTTTCTTACGGGTCTCAGGCCGATGCCGATGCTCGCCACCACGTCGATGATGGCGCTGATAGCGGGGCTGGCGACTCGCTGGGCTGCGCTGCCCCGGCTGGCGATTCCGGCGATCACCGCGGTCTCGATTCCGTTTTGCGTCGCGATCGCGCTGACCGATCACGGCGCGTTCGCGATCGGCGCGGTGCAGTTCGGCATGGTCGCCGCGGGCACCGCGACGCTTGCACTGCAAAACCATCGCACGCTCGTCGCGTCATGGCGCGCCGGCCATCATGCCCGCGAGCTCGCCATGACCGACGCGCTCACCGGATTGCCCAATCGCGCCGCGCTGTTCGATCGGCTCGCCACGCGCCGGGCGACCGTTGCGCCGGGCACCGATTCGGGCATGGCCCTGCTGTTCGTCGATCTCGATCGGTTCAAGGCAATCAACGATCGCTACGGCCACACCGTGGGCGATCGCATCCTCGTCGCCTTGGCCCGGCGGCTGGGCGAGGTCGCGGCGCCACACTTCGTCTGCCGCCTGGGCGGTGACGAGTTCGTCGTGATGGTCGAAGGCGCCGCGGTTGCCGCGGCATCGCCGATGGCGCGGCGGATCGCGGACGTCCTCGCCGAACCGGTTACTGGTCTTGCCGAAGAGGCGATCGTTGCCGGCGCCAGCGTCGGCATCGCGCTCGGCTCGTCGGTCTATGACGATCCTGAGCGTATCCTCGCAGATGCCGATGCCGCGCTATATCTCGCCAAGCGGGCGGGCGGCGGGCGAGAGGCGGTCGCCGTGGCGAATGCACGCTTCGTCGCCGCCTGAGGCGTGGCCGCCGCGCTTTTTTGCGCAAAATCGAGCGGAATAGGCGCTTTCGCCATCGACAGCGCGGCCCTCGCCGTCCTATCGAGCGTCGCAGCATTCGTTGCAGGAGTTCGTAACCGATGACCGATACCAGCCAGGAGCTTATCGAGGCGCTCGACGCACGCGTCGCCCGGCGCAACGAGCGGCGCGAGTTCTTCAAGACCGCGCTCGGCGCCACTGCGATCGCCGCGGCGGGTGCGGCCGCGATCGGTCTCGCCGAATCGGCCGGCGCAGCCAGCGTCACCGATGCCGACATTTTCAATTTCGCGCTCAATCTCGAATATCTCGAGGCGAATTTCTATTCGTTCGCGACCACCGGCAGCGCGATCTCGTCGGATTCGATCTCGGGCACCGGCACGCTCGGCCAGGCGACCGGCGGCCGCGCGGTCAGCTTCACCGATCCGGTGGTGAAAGCCTATGCGCTGGAAATCGCGCAGGACGAGCTGCAGCATGTCAACTTCCTGCGCGGCGTATTGGGCTCGAGCGGGGTCGCCCAGCCGACGATCGATCTCAGCCCCTCGGGCGCGTTCACTGCGGCGGCGATGGCGGCCGGGGTGATCAGCTCGGGCACGTTCGATCCCTATGCCAGCGACGAGAATTTCCTGCTCGGCGCGTTCATTTTCGAAGACGTCGGCGTCAGCGCGTACAAGGGCGCAGTCGCGGCGATCAGCACCACCGTCTACATGCAGGCCGCGGCCGGCATCCTGGCAAGCGAGGCCTATCATGCCTCGCTGATCCGCGGCACGCTTTATCGCAAGGGCATCGCCACCCCGGCGCTCCGCACCAATGCCGACAAGATTTCCGACGCGCGCGACGCGCTCGACGGGACCAGCGACGACGATCAGGGCATCTCGCCGACGACGAACGATTACGGCACGGCGTCGAACATCACGCCGACCGATGCCAACGGCATCTGCTACAGCCGCTCGACCGGCCAGGTGCTCAACATCGCCTTCCTCAACAAGGCGGCCGCGACCAAGGGCGGGTTCTTCCCGAACGGGCTCAACGGCACCGTCACCACCAGCAGCGACAACGCCTGACCCGGCGCGTATTCGACGGAGAGTATCGATGACTGATCCTGACACCATCGCCCGGGTGCTCGACGCGGCCGAACAGCGCCGCCTCGAACGCCGCCGCTTCCTGCGTTCGGCCAGCGTCGCCGGGCTCGCGATCGGCGGCTCCTCGCTGCTCGCCGCGTGCGGCAGCGGCAACAAGAACAAGGCGCCGACGCCGACGCCGTCGAGCAGCAGCTCGCCCACGCCGACGCCCTCCGCGACGGTGAGCTACGACGATGCCGACGTGCTCGCCATGGCGCTCAACATCGAATATCTGCAGGCCAATTTCTATCTGCAGGCGGTGTCCGGCGCCGGCCTCGACGCCGATCTCACCAAGGGCGCGGCGGATACCGATGCGGTCGGCACCGTCACCGGCGGCAAGAAGATGACCTTCACCGACAGTGCGATCGGCGAATATGCGCGCGAGATGGCGGCCGATCAGGTCGCGCACATCACTTTCCTGCGCACCCAGCTCGGCACCGCGGTGATCGCGCAGCCCGATATCAACATCGATGGCAGCGCGAGCGGCGCGTTCACCGCTTTCGCGCGTGCCGCCGGGCTGGTCGGATCGAGCAGCACGTTCGATCCCTATGCGTCGGACGACAATTTCCTGCTCGCCGCCTTCCTGCTCGAGGATATCGGCCCGACCGCCTATCGCGGCGGCCTTGGCTATATGGCGAACAGCGTGCTGATCGAGGCGCTGGCCGGCATCCTTGCCACCGAATCCTATCACGCGGGGCTGGTCCGCTCGACGATCTACGCCACCGGAAACAGCACGCTGATCGCCAACGCGAACAAGATCTCGGACTGGCGCGACAGCCTTGACGGCACCACCGACGATGATCGCGGGCTTGACGGCACCGGCGGCGCCTCGCAGATCGCGCCGAACGATGCCAACGGCATCGTGTTCGGGCGGCTACCCAACCAGGTGCTCAACATCCTGTTCCAGACGGCGTCGACCGGGGTGACCAAGGGCGGCTTCTTCCCCAGCGGCATCAACGGGACGATCGCCACCACCTGATCCGGCGCCACCCTTTCGCATTCGGGCGGCCCGCCGGCGCGATGGTGCCGGCGGGCCGCTTGCGTTGGCGGGGCCACCTGCCTAGGCTCGCTCGATGGATACGCGCCGCCGCCTCGTCGCCCTGATCCCGTTGCAGACCGTGATCGCGCTGCTCGCGATCCACAACATCGCCCGTCCCGAGCGCGTGCCGCAGATCGCCGGCTGGATCGTCCTCGGCGGCGTGCTGGCGACGATTGCCGGTTATGCGGTCGCGTGGCGGGGCAGGGCGCGCCCGGCCGACGATTGACGCTTTGCATCCGGCGCCCGGACGCACTAGACTCTGTTCACATCCCCGGGGGGCTGCTGAGCGGCAGCTGAGAGGCGGGCACGAGCCCGCGACCCGCCGAACCTGATCCGGTTAGCGCCGGCGGAGGGAGGGAAGCGGCTTTCACTCGCGAAATCCGTGGCCTCGCTCCGGCACGTAAAGGAGCGACATCCCATGGCCGACATCCCCGCCAAGACCGAAATCGGCGTCACCACCGGCCCGATCCGCGGCAGCCGCAAGGTTCACGTGCCCGCGCGCACCGGTAGCGGCGTCCGCGTCGCGATGCGCGAGATCGATCTCGAGCCCTCCTCCGGCGAACCGCCCTTGCGCGTCTACGACACCTCCGGCCCCTACACCGATCCCAACGCCCGCATCGACATCATGGCCGGCCTCCCCGCGCTGCGCCGCGACTGGATTCTCGCGCGCGGCGACGTCGAATCCTACGACGCCCGCGAAATCCGGCCCGAGGATAACGGCCTCACCGGCCCCGACCGCTCTGCCGGCGTGCCGCAATTCCCCAACGTCGTGAAGCGCCCGTTGCGCGCCAAATCCGGCCACAACGTCAGCCAGATGCACTACGCCCGCCGCGGCATCATCACCCCCGAGATGGAATATGTCGCCGAACGCGAGAATCTCGGCCGCGAGATCGCCCGCGACGCAATCCGCGACGGCAACGACTGGGGCGCCGCCATCCCCGATTTCGTCACCCCCGAATTCGTCCGCGACGAGGTCGCCCGCGGCCGCGCGATCATCCCCAACAACATCAACCACCCCGAAACCGAGCCGATGGCGATCGGCCGCAACTTCCTCGTCAAGATCAACGCCAATATCGGCAACTCCGCCGTCGCCTCCGACGTCGCGAACGAGGTCGACAAGATGGTCTGGTCGATCCGCTGGGGCGCCGACACGGTGATGGACCTCTCGACGGGCCGCAACATCCACGACACCCGCGAATGGATCCTGCGCAATTCCCCCGTGCCGATCGGCACCGTCCCGATCTATCAGGCGCTCGAAAAGGTCGGCGGCATCGCCGAGGACCTGACGTGGGAAATCTTCCGCGACACCCTCATCGAGCAGGCCGAACAGGGCGTCGACTATTTCACCATCCACGCCGGCGTAAGGCTTCCGTATGTTCCCATGACAGCAAAAAGGGTCACCGGCATCGTGTCGCGCGGCGGCTCAATCATGGCGAAATGGTGCCTCGCGCACCACAAGGAGAGCTTCCTCTACGAGCATTTCGACGACATCACCGAGATCATGAAGGCCTATGACATCGCCTATTCGCTGGGCGACGGCCTGCGCCCCGGCTCGATCGCCGACGCCAATGACGAAGCCCAGTTCGCCGAGCTCTACACGCTGGGCGAGCTCACCAGACGC
The DNA here is from genome assembly GCF_019880555.1 of Hephaestia mangrovi. Taxonomy (GTDB): domain Bacteria; phylum Pseudomonadota; class Alphaproteobacteria; order Sphingomonadales; family Sphingomonadaceae; genus Sphingomonas; species Sphingomonas mangrovi. Next base: position 325,404 of record NZ_JAINVU010000004.1, read on the forward strand.
GCCTGGGCGCAGGACGTGCAGGTGATGATCGAGGGCCCCGGCCACGTGCCGATGCACAAGATCAAGGAGAATATGGACAAGCAGCTCGAGGCGTGCGGCGAGGCGCCGTTCTACACGCTCGGGCCGCTCACCACCGACATCGCGCCGGGATACGATCACATCACCAGCGGCATCGGCGCGGCGATGATCGGTTGGTACGGCACCGCGATGCTCTGCTACGTCACGCCGAAGGAGCATCTCGGCCTGCCCGACCGTGACGACGTGAAGGTCGGCGTGGTGACCTACAAGCTCGCCGCCCACGCCGCCGATCTCGCCAAGGGCCACCCCGCCGCCAAGCTGCGCGACGACGCGCTGAGCCGCGCCCGCTTCGAGTTCCGCTGGCGCGACCAGTTCAACCTAAGCTTGGACCCCGACACCGCCGAGCAATATCACGACCAGACGCTCCCGGCCGAAGGCGCCAAGACCGCGCACTTCTGCAGCATGTGCGGCCCCAAATTCTGCTCGATGAAGATCACGCAGGAAGTCCGCGACTTCGCCGCCAAGCAGAACCAGGGCGCCGACAGCTTCCTCGCCGCCAATCCGGGGAAGGCCGAGGGCGCGGACGCGGGCATGGAGGAGATGGCGGAGAAATATCGCGGGGGCGGTGACCTCTACATGCCAGCGGAGGACTGACGCTTCATTATATCGGCAATTTGGGGAGGGCGGTATCGTGCAACCGGATCACATCGCCTTCTCTATAATCGTATCGCTTACATTCATTATGCGATAGGTCAATGCAGACGCGCTGACCTTAAAACGCTTAGCATATTGCGCGATAATCTCATCATCGTTGATATCAATGTGACAAATTTTCTTTATCTCTGCGAGAGGCATCAGTAGTTCTGCTGCAAAAGCATTTGCGTCACGCTCTTTCTGATCTTCACCAGTGGCAGACATTTTGTCCCGGTTCAAAACTAGCCGGTCTACATGTACATTATCGTTTAGATAGCTAGCGTGAAGCAGGTGATGCCCAAGTTCATGGGCTAACGTGAACCGACGTCGATTAATGTGATGAGATAAGTTGACGACAATCGCGGCCACGCCGTCCTTTACAAAGGACATTCCTGACAGATCGTCAGGAAGAGACGCTAACTCGATCTTGATTTTATGCCGCTTGATGATTGCTTCGACCGGCACGGGAAACTGACTATTGAATCCGCGTCGGGCCAACTTAGCAGCTTCCTGCGGTATAGTGCTTAAAGTTACTGACATTACGTCATTGTTTCCTTGTCGAAGATGTAATCGATGACACTAATTGCTTAATGACCCTCTCCTGCGTCCTGTTCACGCGATCACCGGAGTGCGATACGTCGGCGAGGGGCGGGGCCTCTAATCGCTTGTTATGTGGTATCAATTCAGACATATCTTCCAAATCCAGCTCACCCGCCATTTGGATAGCCTGGTGCAAATACACGCGCTGCTCGCCGCGCTCGATATTGGCGAGCGAGGCGCGCGACATACCTAGTTTCCGCGCCAAATCCGCTTGGGTCATAGCTTTGACGTTCCGATGGCGAGCGACCGCCTCGCCAAACCGCTGATAGAAACTGTCGATGGCCACGGAGCGTGGCATAGGCCCATCCGTCCGTTCGTGTCAATCTCACAAACATTCTACTGAATGCAAACCGCCGGACACGATGTTTGTAAAACAAACAAAAAAAGGCGTGTTGGCAGTTGACTGCAGTACCTCCAAATCCTACAAGGCGAGTCGATGATCGAATCGCTGCCTCCTGATCTCGTGGAACGATTGGAAGAGTTGGGGCGAGCGCTCGACATCGAGCAATCCGTTTCCGCGTACGGCGGCGGTCGGATTCGTATCACGGACGCCGATCGCAACGAGGTAGTGAAAAATGTCACATCAGAAGCAACACAAGGATCCTCAGCCGGGTCACGGCAAGGACAACGATCATGGTCACGGTCAGGGGGGTCATGGTCACGGGGGGCATGGGCACGGCGGCGGCCGGCCGGTGAACCCGGGGCGTTCAGCTCCGAGCAGGCCCGATCGCTTTACGCAGCTGAAACTCGATCTCTAGCTCAAGAGTACGATATTAACTGTGCCGAAACGCAATTGGGCATTTGGGTCGCGGCAAAAAGCCGACCACTCGGTAGCCGCGGCCCCTCAGTGCATTTCCTGATCGCTCTACCTTTCAATCAAGAGATTATGCCGCGATCTTGGTGTTTTGCTGGAATCGGAAACGGTTCCAAACCGCTTGGCTTGCGGCACACAAATTTCCCTGACGCTTCTATATGCGCTTTTGTAAAAGAGGATCGCACTTGGGATTATTCTGATGGGCTGGTCGCTCTCGTTGATATCTATTCCGTTTGGGCGCTTAGGCAATTGCACAACGAGGTTTTCGGGTGGTGGCCGGGGCCACAACTGGGTTTAGGTGCGCTTTATCGAAAAACGGAATTTCAGCCGAACGAGTTTTGTGGCTGTTCGTCTGGTAAGCGTTATCGCGACTGCCACCTTGCTTCAGACCTATTGGTCGATGAACAAGCAGCTCAGGCAGAATTTAAACGCTTATTCAGGACAAATTACAGCAATCGAAATGTGCCCGCTGTAGTCTTGAACGCCGCGCAAAACAGGTGGAGAATTTGGCCAGATATGAGAGCGGCCTATTCGTTCCGGCCAATTGATCCGGTCCGTTAATCAAGCGGTAGCCTATTCTAGTATCTCGCTAATGTTAATAATGATACCGGCACTGCGCCACTTCGAGCGCCTGTGCCTCGCCCTTGCCGGTGACGCGATAGACCAGCCGATGCTCGCGATTGATCCGGCGCGACCACCAGCCCGCCAGATTGCCGCTCAGCGGCTCGGGCTTGCCTGTGCCGCGAAACGGATCACGCGAACATTCCTTGATCAGCGCGTTGACGCGATCGAGCATCTTGGCGTCCTCGGCCTGCCAGTAGAGATAATCCTCCCAGGCGGTCGGCCAGAACGTCAGCTTCATGGCTCGATCAGCTCGTGCTCTTCACCCTTGCCCGCCTCCAGTCCGCGGATCGCCTCGAGCAGCCGCTCGGCGTTCTTCGGCGATTGCAGCAGATAGAGCGTCTCCTCGATCGACGCCCATTCGCTTTCGGAAATCATCACCACGCCTTCCTGCCCGCGCTGGCGCGTGATTGCGATGGGCACCTTGTCGGCCACCACACGGTCCATCACCGCCTTCAGATTGGCGCGGGTCTCGGAAAAGCTGAGCGCGTTCATGCTGCGAATATGTACAATGTTTCGTACAATTGTCAACGCCCCGACATTGACTCCCGCCGCCCGATGCGGTGCACTCATATCCTCGAGCAAAGGAGAGACCATCATGGCCATTGCCAAGACGATCGAGATCATCGCCGCGTCGGCCACCGGCGTCGAGGATGCGGTGAAGCAGGGCATCGCCAAGGCCGGAGAAACAGTCAGCCGGATCGAAGGCTTCTGGGTGAAGGACATCAAGGGCGTGGTTCGCGACAACAAGGTCACCGAATGGCGCGTCATCCTGGCGGTGACGTTCATCGTAGCCTGATCCGGCGCGCCGCGCCCGGCCACGCCAGGGATGACCCGGTGGCCGCAAGCCGCTAAGCCCGCCCTCGATGACCTACGCCCGCGACGCCGAACCGCCCTTCTACCACGGCACCCGCGCCGATCTGCAGCCGGGCGATCTGCTCGCCCCCGGCTTTGCGTCCAATTTTCAGGCGCAGAAGCTCAGCTGGATCTATTTCACCGCCACGCTCGACGCGGCGATCTGGGGTTGCGAGCTGGCGCGCGGCGCGGGCCGCGAGCGCATCTACATCGTCGAGCCGACCGGCGCTTTCGAGGACGATCCCAACCTCACCGACAAGAAGTTCCCCGGCAACATCACCTGCTCCTATCGCTCGCGCGATCCCTTGCGCATCGTCGGCGAGGTCGCCGAATGGGAAGGGCATCCGCCCGAGCGGTTGCAGGAGATGAAGGACATGCTCGCCCGCCGCGCGGCCACCGGCGACATGGGGATCATCGATTGAGGCCGCGCGCGCCTGTCGCCGCGATCGTCCGCCCCGCGGCGGGAGTCGCGCCCGCCCCCTGGTGACGGGCGTGAGGCGATGCGCGCGCGCAATCCGCTCTACGTCATGGCCAAGCCGCCGCCGGCGGTCGCCGCCGCCATCGCCGCCCTGCCGCGCAACGATCCCGGCCGCGCGCCCGATCTGCTCCACGTCACCCTGCTGTCGCTGTTCGATCTCCACCGCGCTCCGCCTGACTGGCTCGCCAAAGTGATCGCCGCGCTCGACAGTTTCGACGGCGCCGCCTTCCCGCTCGCCTTCGATCGCATCGAGAACCGCAAGGCGGTGACGCTGCGCACCCGCGATCCGCTCGCGCAAGCCCGCGCTTTCCAGGCCGCGCTCGTCCGCCATTTGCTGGAGGCGCGCGCGCCGATGATGCTCGGCACCACGCCCGAGCCGCACCTCACCATCAATTATCATGGCGACCGTCTGCGCGCGGAAAAGACCGCGCCGATCGGCTGGACGGTCACCGAAATCCTGCTGGTCGAAAGCCTAGTCGGCAAGGCCGCGCATATCGAGCACGGCCGCTGGCCGCTGCGCCCTGCCGATTGAGGAGCCGCCCATGCTCGCCTCCGACGCGCCCTTTCTCCTCCCCGGTGCCGTCCGCCACGATCCCGCCGTCGCGACGTGGTTCGATGTCGCCGATCCGTTCCGCCCCATGCTCGCCGACTGGTTTGCCCGGATGCGCGCCTGCGGGGACGACGTGCGCGAGATCATTCACGATCGCTGCCCCACCGCTTGCGCCGGCGCGGCCGCCTTCGCTTATGTCGCCGCCTATCGCGCCCATGCCGCGATCGGCTTCTTTCACGGCGCCTGGCTGCCCGATCCCGCGCGCCTGCTCGAAGGCAGCGGCGTGCGGATGCGCCACGTCAAGCTGCGCCTCGGCGAACCGCGCGACGACGCCGCGCTGGCCGCGCTGATCCACGCCGCCTATCACGCCGCCCGGCGCGCCTCTGGGTGAGGTGGGGGCGGTCGCAACCCCCTTTCAATGTTGGATTTCATCTGATCTACCCTGTCCGATGGAACAGGATCGTATCCCCGCCGCTGCGCCGGCCGAGCCGCCGCTCCGCGCGCAATGGACGCCGGCCAGGCAGCGCATCTTCCTTGCCGCCCTGGTCGAGACCGGCAGCATCGCCCGCGCGGCCCGTGCCGCCGGCATGTCGCGATCGAGCGCGCATCGCCTCCGCGCGCGGCTGGCGGGCACGCCGTTCGATCGCGCCTGGGATCAGGCGCTCGCGCTCCACGCCCGCCAGCTCGCCGATCCCTTCGCGCGGTCCGCACCACCGCCGTCGCGCGGCTGATGCGCGGTGGACGCGTGCCGGTGCGGTTCCGTCGCGACCCCGGAGCGACTCCGTCGCAAAGGCGCGCGGGCTGGGCGCACGCATGTCGCCGGAATGTCGCGTCAGTGACGCGCCGGTGTCGCGGTCATGGCGCCTCGCGGTGCCGCGCCGTCGCGTCGCCGGCGCATGTCGTGGGGAAGGGGCTCCGCGCCGTCATTTTCGTCAACTTCGCCCGCACGAGCGGCGGCGCGATGCGATGGTCGGGGAGAGAGGATTCGAACCTCCGGCCCCTGCCTCCCGAAGGCAGAGAAATGGGGTTCCTTCGGACCTTTTGGAATTCAGAAACCCGCAGAAAAGCTTGATTTCCTGTCTCAATGAGTTCAGCAATCTCCGACTATGTTTTCCGTACTTTTTCCGTACGGAATTTTTTACGGGGATCGGCGATGGCGCTGGACTTGAGCAAGGTGAAGGAACGAGAGGCGCTCCGTCCACAGCGCGAGCCGCACTGGCAGCGGATTCGACCCGGTTGCTTTCTAGGTTACCGTCCGTCGGTTCGTGAAGGCGCGGGGACGTGGATTGGGCGCGCTTATGACGAAGATCAGCGCGCTTATCGGCTGAAGGCACTTGGGGATTTTGGAGCTCTGCCAGGCCGGGACCGCTTTGCCGCCGCGAAGAAAGAAGTTGAGGCCTTCGTCGAGCTAATTGAGTCGGGCGGTCATGCCGAAGAAAAGATCGAAACGGTCGAGGAAGCGTGCCGCCGCTATGCCGAGGCGAATACCGAAGCCGCGGGACGTTTCATAAGGCACGTGTATTCGGACCCTATTGCAAAGGTAAAGCTCACAAGATTGCGCCGTCAACATTTAAAGCAGTGGCGTGACCGGCTGGAGGCGAAACCGGCCTTGGTTAGCCGGCGCAAGAAGGGAAATCAGGTCACTCGGCCCCGTGCGCCAGCTTCGATCAACCGTGACATGGCAATGCTGCGGGCAGCGCTGAACAAGATACTTGCGCCCGGTGCCCCCGATACAGAAGCTGCCTGGCAGGAAGCTTTGCGGCCAATCCGGAACGCGGATCGGCAGCGAACGCTTTACCTCGATCGCGAGCAGCGCCGCGAGCTGCTCGCCGCTGTCGACGCTGACGCGGTGCCGTTTCTACAAGCGCTATGTCTGCTTCCACTTCGACCGGGCGCAGTTGCCAATCTCACGGTTGCGGACTTCGACAAGCGGACTTCCGAGCTGAGTATTGGCAAAGACAAGAGCGGCAAGCCTCGCCGAATCCTCATTCCCGCCGCTGCCGTCAAGTTATTCACTGAACAGGCAAAGGGGCAGCTCCCTGGCGCGGCTCTATTGAGGCAGGCGAACGGCAAGGCTTGGAACAAGGATGCTTGGAAGAAGCCGATCGCCGCGGCCGTCGCAAAGGCTCAATTGCCAGCTGGTACGACCGCCTACACGCTGAGACACAGTACGATCACCGACTTGGTGAATGGAGGACTACCGTTGCTGACCGTTGCTCAAATCAGCGACACGAGCGCGGACATGATCGAACGACATTACGGGCATCTTAGCCGTCACGCGGCCGCCGAAGCGCTTGCTGGCCTTGCACTGTGATCAACCGAGACGTGCCGATCGCGAACATGCTCTACAAGCTGGATAAAGACGACGCCTCCACAGCGGCTACCTCCTCGCTGAGGCTGTTGGCCCGGCGCGGCAACAACCCGCAAGATCTTAGGCTCGTTAAAGCGGTTAGTCGGCAGTCGCCCCACATCCGTCATCAGACGCTCGTCTCCCTAATCCCGACAGCGGGCGGACAATCGACCCCGCGGTGTAAGTGAAGTGGTCACGACGAGTCATCACGAATGCTTTTGGAATGGCCGCTTGACCCTCGCTGCTAGCATAGCCAATCTGAGAAGGTGCCTGTCCGGAACCGTCGCCTTGCTGTCCTTTTCCCATCAGTCGGCATAGTGTTGCTGAGCGCAAGCCTCTTCATCGGTTCGGATCACACGCGCATTGAGAATGCCGTTGGGATCGCAATGGCCGTCGGTGGACTAATTGCGCTAGCTGGAACATTGCTGGCGTGGCATGCCGATCGGGGCAATCCTTTATAGTCCACTTGCTTTTGGCGGTCGCCAAGACTGGACATTTTCAAATCCACCCACGGCTTGGCCTTTGGCGGCCAAGCGAGTGGCAGCCAACAGCTGCCGGTCCGCGCCCGCCCCATAATCAGCCGATGGCGAGGCGATACCGATCGCCTGACAGCGGACGTTGCGGAAGCGCATAGTCTCCGTCAAAATGACAGGATGGCTTACAGACCATCGAGCTATTCCGGATGTGCCGTATCGGCTCTTCTATTCGTATTTCTAGGTATCCCAATTCTCGCTGTCATGATGCTGGGCGAGCGCTCCTGCGACATGCACATTGGCCCACCTTGCACCGTCAGTTGGGGCTGGATGAAGTTACTAAACTTGGCGGTGGTTATTGCCGTCTGCGCTTCTATCGGCGGCCTCGTCCAACTTGCGGCTCACATTCGCACAAGGGACCGAGATGGATCGGACGACGGCTAACGCCCCAAACCCAGCCATTCCGGCGAAACCGTGCGAAGTCTGACTGCTGACATTGCGACGATGAGGCAAATAGCCATTTGCAACTGTGCATCGCCATGCGGCGCTATTGAAATGATTGCAGAAATCACATGGGATTTGGTCATGTCGGAAGACATGGCTTTCGCGGAAGGCTGCTACCGGCTTCAAGGAGAAGATTGGCAAGTTATCACGGCTCACAAGGCCAAAGGTATCAAACTCATCGGTGTCCGAAATGGCGTGCGCTGGGACAGCGGAGTGACCGGTATGAATATCGTTCTGCCGGACGACGCAAACATCAACGCAGCGAAATTGCTAAAGATGATGTCAGAGACCCTGGGCGTTAGTGAGTGGGTTGAGGTGAGAGGCCCAGATTCGATGATGCTTCGATAGGTTGACGCTCATGTCGACTTTCCCGTGGCCATCGTCCGAAGGCCGACCATCAGCTAACCACCCAATGGCCGCCATTTGCGACCGGGCAAGCCGGTGCCAGCAGCGGCCGGTCAGCAAGCGCCCCAATGTCAGCCAAAATGTCGGCGTTATCTTAAGCCCGCTAGCGGACGGTAATGCGGTTCGCGTTCCCCGCAGCCAAGCCGTGCAATAGCTCCCAGAACGCTTCGGGAGGTGCTGTTCCGAGATCGACCTGAAGTTCGCCAGGTTCGATATATATCGAGTGGATACAATTAGATATGTCCGAAGAACTATCGAAACGGCGTTCCTCAACGTCAAACCACTTATCAAACCAATTTCTTATAATATCTTCAACTTGCGGCGCATCGTGCTTTATCAGAACTTGATCCCACTGCAGTTCCTCTACAACCAGCTTTGTTGTTTCGATGTTGCATTCGATCGCATTGAACGCCAGCGCATTTTTCGGCTCAAAGAAAACGGCTTCTGGTCCGGCGTCGTTGCGCACGAAATCTACAACTACCAGGCGTTGAAACGCAGCATTATCCTCCGGAAGGCTGAACTTTACTTCGGGACATCCCGTCCGGCAGGTTTTTCGTTGCTGCGCAACGAAAACCCGAAACTGATCGACGTAGTGATCTCTTACTTGGACCACCAAATCTTCAACCGCACCGCTGCTCATGGTTACACGCTATGCGAACGACTGGCAGCTTGTCGAGCTAAAGTCTGACTCATTTCCTTGCTACAATACCATGCTGTGGCTTGAGCGCGCGGCTGCGCGGATCTACGGCGGCTGTCTAGCGGCGCTGCCTTCGACCGGTCCGTCAGCAATCGCCAGCCCGATAGGACATCGGGTTCTGGAGCCATTCGCGAATTGCGGACTCACGCCATCCTGCACATCGCACCGCGATCCGCACCTGGCGAGGGAACGTCCCAGCCTCGATCTTCCGATAAAGAGTCGAGCGGCTGAGCCCAGTACGGTCGAGCACTGTGTTGAGCCTGAGGATGCGGTCGGGGGTGTCGTTCATGGCGTGGTCCTATCTAGTCTGTGGTGAGGTTTGACAGGCAGAATTGGCTCATCAGCTCTCAGTGCAAGAGGGCGGAAGCTGAGTGGCACCCGACGGGTACCGGGCTGCACCACAAACGTACCCTTGGCTTTCCGACCGAGGTAGCTTCGGCGTCTCCCGCCGATGGCGTGACCGCGCTCTACGTCCCTGTGCGCGCCGCCGGGCCGCTGGCGCGTCTCGGTCCGTTCGGATGACGATCGCATGACGCTGTGGCCGGTGCTGCGCCCCGGCATGGGGACACCCGCTTGGCGGGTGGCGTCTGGCGCTGACCGCGCGTCGATCTGGCGAGGGGGGCGTCGCTACCCTTTGAACCCGCCGCGACGTGCCGCAACCCCGGCTGCGCCGGGGTCCTCCATTGCATTTCGGCCCTTCGGGTGCGGCCCGCCTTAGTCGGCGGGATCGCCGGTCCGCTCCTGCCGCCCCCCTCGCCATTCCGGCGCCGGTTGCGGTTGGGAGTAAGGAAGATGGAAAAGAGCGAGCGGCAAAGCCTCTATGCCGAAGTGACCGCGCGGGTAATCGCCGAGCTGGAGCAAGGGCGGCTCCCCTGGGTTCAGCCTTGGGATGCGGCGGCGTGCGGGTGCGCCATGCCTGCCAATGCGGTAACCGGGCGGCGCTATTCGGGGATCAACGTGCTGATCCTGTGGGCGGCGGTCATCGAAGGACGTTATGCGTCTCAGCGCTGGTTGACCTACCGACAGGCGCAGAAGGCGGGCGGCAATGTCCGCAAGGGCGAGCGGGGAACGACGGTCTGTTATGCAGATCGCTTCACGCCGAGGATTGAGGCGGAACGCGCGCGCGACGAGGATCGCGAGGCGCGGCAGCGGGCATTCTTGAAGCGGTTCACCGTGTTCAATGTTGCGCAGTGCGAGGGTCTGCCCGAGCGGTTGACCGAACTGCCCGAGCTTCCGGCCGAGGAGGATATCCTGCCGGACGTGCAGACGCTGATCGAAGCGAGCGGCGCAGATTTTAGGATCGGCGGCGGCGAGGCCTATTATTCGCCGGGTGGCGACTATGTCGCGGTGCCGCCGCAAGCAGCGTTCGGCGAGCCGATCAACTGGTATCGCACCGCGCTTCACGAGCTTGGCCATTGGACCGGACATGCAACTCGGCTCGACCGTGACCAACGCGGACGGTTCGGCAGCGCCGATTATGCGCGTGAGGAGCTTGTGGCGGAGATGGCGAGCGCGTTCGCTTGCGCTTCGCTGGCGATCCGGCCGACCGTGCGGCATGCCGATTACATCGCCAGCTGGCTGAAGGTGCTGCGCGACGACGAGCGCGCGATTTTCCGCGCAGCGAGCGCGGCCAGCAAGGCGGCGGATTACCTGCTCGCGTTCGCACCGGAGGGGGAAGCGTGAGCGCGCGGGCGGGCAATGCCCGCGTTCGCCGCCGACTGGTCACGGCGCTGGCGCAGCTGCCCGAGCGGCAACGCGCGGTTTACGTTGCGCTTGCCCGCGACGGGCTGACCTATGAAGCGCTTGCCGAACGGCTTGGCGTTGGTGCTGACGAGATCGAACGCGATTTCGCCGCCGCGCTGGCGACGCTCGCCGAGGCGATCGACAAGCCGGCGACGCTGTGGCGGTACCGGCTTGCTCGCTGGATCGGCCGGAAAGGGTCAAAATGACTGTAACCGCCTCGCCCGCATTGCTGGCGAGGCTGTTCGCTGCGCTGTCATGCCGTTAGGATCATTGCCGATGCGCACCGATCTCGACCATCTGCCGCCCGCCAAGCAGCGCGAGCTCGAGCGCGTCGTCGAGATCTTGTTCGAAGAGTTCGGCGACGCGACCAAGCTCGCCACCGGCAAGCGCAAAGTCGGGCGCATTCTCAAGATCATCCTGTTCGGCAGCTACGCACGCGGCGGCTGGGTCGACGAGCCGCATACCGAAAAGGGCTATCAGTCCGACTACGACCTGCTGATCATCGTCAATCAGGCCGAGCTCACCGATCGCGCCACCTATTGGTACCGCGCCGACGAGCGGCTGATGCGTGAGATGACGATCACCAGGACGCTGCGCACGCCGGTCAACTTTATCGTCCACACGCTTCAGGAAGTGAACGACGCGCTCGCGCACGGCCGGTTCTTCTTCATGGACATCGCGCGTGACGGCGTCGCGCTCTATCAGGCGGACGACAAGCCATTTCACACTCCGCGCCCCAAGACGCCCGAGCAGGCGCTGGAGATGGCGCGGGAGTATTTCGAGGAGTGGTTTCCGAGCGCGATGCGTTGCTACGTCAACTTCGGCGAAGATCTAGCGCGAGGATGGACGAAGGACGCGGCTTTCATCCTCCACCAAGCCGTCGAGCGGCTCTATCATTGCGTCCTGCTCGTCAGCACCTTCTACACGCCGCACGTCCACAATATCGGCTTCCTGCGCACCCAGGCCGACAAGCTCGACGCGCGGCTGGTGCACGTCTGGCCGCGCACCACGCGCCAGGATCGCGCGCGGTTCGAGAAGCTCAAGGACGCCTATGTGAAAGCGCGCTACTCCAAGCACTATCGCATCACCGAGGAAGAGCTTACGTGGCTCGGCGAGCGCGTCGAGGAACTCGGCCGCGCGGTGCAGGAAG
>NZ_JAINVU010000005.1 GCF_019880555.1 Hephaestia mangrovi
GCTGCTCGAGCCCATCGGCAACATCCCGCCTGCCGAAGCGGAAGACCAATATTATGCTGCCGCGGACAACATCGATATGGCAGCGTGACTCACAACCCAAGGCCTCCGGCAAACCCGGCGCGGTTCATTTTGATTGCTAGGGCTTCCCTGGGAGGCGCCTACTGCGACCCCGGGGTTCTGCCCGCCTTCAAAATTCTGCGGAATGCTACGCATCACTTCGCCGAGATCGGTCAGACCCTCCTGGCGGATTTGTTCGGAGTTAATGGTGATGACCGGCGAAGCTGTGCTGCCGCCCCGAATTCTTGAACCTGTCACGACGATTTGCGAGGCGTCGTCAGCCGCAGTAACGCCATTCAACGCGATGTGGTCAGTGGCGGCGTCGCCGTTTCCCGAGGCTTTCACGATAGCGATCAGGTTTCCGTCGACGCGCACGGTAAAGCCGGAATCCGCAAGAAGCGCTGCAAGGGCGGCGGACGGAGAAAGCGATCCGTGCGCTCCGGGTGACCGGGCGCTCCGAATCTGATCGGCGCGATACACGATCTGCTGTCCGGACTGCCGCACATAGGCGTCGAGCGCCTCCTTCAACGGTCCTGCCGGAATATTGTATTCACGTGTCTGCGCTGATGCTGGTACTGCAAGCGAGACGATGCAGGTGCTGGTGGCGAGCGCTGCTGCGAAAGTCCGGACCATCAAACCCCCTTTGCCTGGGCGGCTTATCCGCCCGATGGGAGTCCCCGACAATCGGGACGTCGTTTTGGGTAACGCTATGAACTCGAAATTATCACTCTGTTGCCATCGCGCTCGACCTTGAGCCCGTATGCGTCTCGGAGCAACCGCGTAAAGGAGTCGACACTGGAGGCCTTAAAGGAACCTCCGATAAGTATTCTTCCTGCTGACGCGTCGGTCACGACGATCTGGGTCTGATTATAACGGTTGAAATCGGCAACGACCGTGGAGAGCGGAGCTTGGTCGTAATCGAGCAGTCCGTCACGCCAAGCGAGTGCGTTCTGAACCCGCTCGGTCGACTTTGGTACGATGAGTGTCGATGGACCGCGCGAAATTGCTGTATCGCCGGCCGTGATGATCGCAGCGTGCGCCTCGGGCCCTTGGCTATCCTGCACCTGGACCTTCCCCTCAAGGACATTAACCGTCACTCGATCACCTTCACGGCGCACTGAGAACTTCGTGCCCAGGTCCGTGATCGTTTGCTGCCCGGCATATACAACAAATGGTGCCTTAGCGTCGTGAACGACGTCGAAGAACGCTTCCCCTGAGTCGAGCCAGACCTTGCGGCTGTTTTCGCTCAAGCCAGTGCGCAGCGTCGTCTGCGTGTTAAGCTCGACCATGCTACCGTCGGTCAGATTGACGATCTTTCGAGCACCGGTTGGCGTGGCAAAATGCGCCACTTCCATCGACGTTTGCTGCGTCATGCCCAAGTGAGGGATCACGGCAGGTCCGCCTACCGCCACGATCGCCAGAAGGCTGGCCGCGATCGCTGCCATCTTCCGCCAGCTGCGCTGCGGTGAATTTTCTATCGGCCAATCTTCGTTGCCGAACCCGAGCGAGCGGATGCGATCGGCCTGCTGCCAGCCATGATCGGCGCGCCAAAACGCGGCCTTGTGCGCCATCGACTCCTCGAGCCACGCATCGAACTCGGACTGCTCATTATCGCTCCAGTCAGGACTATTGCGCCGAATGAGCCATTCGAGCGCCCTGTCTTCGATTGCCTCCTGCCGGTTCATGGCCGGACCTCTCTTTTGGAGCGGCGCGGATAGCTCTTCCGTACAATCCGGCCGGAACCACCGAGCATGTGATCGATAAGCGCCTTCATGCCCAGCTTCACCTGCCGGCGTACCGTCTCGATCGACACGCCGAGCACTTCAGCCGCTTCGCGATCAGTGAGCCCGTCGACCTTGTGCAATATGACGACCTCACGGCATTTGACCGGCAACTTGTCGATCCCTTCCTTGGCGCGCCGCAGTTCGTCGCGCGCCGTCAGCGCCCTCTCGGCCTCGAACGTGTCTATGTCGCGCGGAACCGTGTCGAGATCGGCGATGGTTTCGATCGGAATGATCCGCGCGCGCTTGGCCTGGTTGATGAGATGATTACGGGCCACGGTATAGACATAGGCGCGGGTATTCTGAGGCAACGCCTTGCGCGCGCCGATCAGGGCGTGCTCGTAAATATCCTGTCGCAGTTCGAACACGTCTTCTGGGACCCTCCAGTTACGCCGGACGAAGGACGTCAGCGCCCGCTCGAGAGGCAGCACCTCTTGTACGAACCAAGCATTGAGCTCTTCATCCTCGATCATTTTCGGCGGCTGGGGCCTCGCTGCAAACCTGTCCAAGGCAAGGAAGACAATCTTGCCGATAACAATTGGTAACGCGAATTTTCACGCGGCGCATATTTTCCAAGCATAACGCCATTGTGCACGCCGAGTGCGGTCGCGGCTTGGGCCGCCGGCCGCCCTACGGGGCCGGACTTTCAGATATAGACATTCCGCCAATCCGACTGATCAGACACCAGCTGCAAACAGTGCGATTGTTTAGCTGTCCACATCACCCTGCTGAAGGCGGTCCGACACTCAGGCAGAATTACTGCGATAGATCGCCGGTATAGGGGTAGGTGCCGCCGAGTGCTACGAGGGCCCATGACATTGCTGGAAAATATCGGCGTTTTGCTCCCGATCATACAAGCGCCGATGGCCGGGGTATCGACGCCGGAAATGGCGGCGGCGGTATCCAATGCCGGCGCCCTCGGTTCGATCGGTGTGGGCGCGACAGATGCCGCAGGTGCGCGCACGATGATCGAGGAGGTACGTCAGCGCACGGCCAAGGCCTTCAACGTCAACCTCTTCGTCCATGAACCGAGCCCGCGCGATCCCCAACGGGAAGGCCCATGGTTGGCCGCGCTCGCCCCGATCTTCCATCAGTTCGGCACCGAGCCCCCGGCCGCCCTACGCCCGATATACATGAGCTTCGTCGAGGATGACGCCATGCTCGCCATGCTTCTAGCGGTCAGGCCTCCAGTGGTCAGCTTTCACTTCGGCCTGCCAGACGTCGATAAGGTTTCCGCGCTCAAATCTGCTGGGTGCACGCTGATCGCAACAGCTACCAGCCTTGCGGAGGGCCTGGCCGCCAGGGCGGCCGGGATGGATGCGATCGTCGCGCAAGGCTGGGAAGCGGGTGGTCACCGGGGCATATTCAATCCGGAGGCGCCGGACGATCAGTTGGGAACTTTGGCTCTTACCCGCCTGCTGGTGCTCCGCGCAGGTCTACCCGTCGTTGCTGCGGGCGGCATCATGGACGGTCAGGGGATCAAGGCCGCGCTCGATCTGGGCGCTATCGCGGCTCAGATGGGGACCGCCTTCGTCCCCTGCCCCGAAAGCAGCGCCGATGCGGCTTACCGGCGAGCGCTGGCGGGGCCAGCTGCGGAACACACGTTGATGACGGCCGCGATATCGGGCCGACCTGCCCGTAGTTTGCCCAACCGGTTTACCGACTGGGGCCGGAAGGTTGGCCTTGCTCATCCCGGCTATCCCATGACTTATGATGCCGGCAAGGCGCTGATCGCTGCCGCCAAAGCGGCGGGCGAAGATGGCTAGGCGGCGCAATGGGCGGGTCAAAGCGCTTGCTTGTCCCGAGCTATGCCCGCTGCCGATCTTGTTGTTGCCTTGGCCGCCGAGCTGCATGCGGCTGACTATTAACGCCAACATAGCCGACGTTCACAAAGCTTCGCGTGGCAGTCGAGACCGGTCATTCGTTCATCAGAGGGCGCATTACTAGGCCGTGTGCCTGGTCCCGAGCCGATTGCGATGGAGCGCTGCGGCGTTGAGGTGCCCCGAACCATACGTTGACGCGTGCAGCGCCATTTCCCGCCCGCGGGCTATGCCGGCGGTGCCCAGGCAATCAGGAGCATCGAGCCCATTGACACGTGTATTGTATATGCAACACGGTTGGATGGGACGTTTTGAAGGCGGGGGGAACGCGGTGCAGTCAGCAATCCATCAATTGCGTCAGACGAGCCCTGCTCTATTTGTCGCCGCGCTGGTCGTTGTGGTCCTCCACCTCGCTTTGGGCGGCCGCTACGACCTGTTTCGCGATGAACTCTACTTCATCGTCTGCGGTCAGCATCCCGCCTTCGGATATGTCGATCAGCCGCCTGCGGTCCCACTAATGGCGGCGTCTCTCTACAAGCTGGGTCTCGGCGCCTGGGGACTGCGATTGCCAACCGCCATTGCTGCCGGCGCCCTGGTGTGGCTGGCCATGCGCTTTGTCCGCCTCTTGGGCGGAGAAGGTCTCGCGTTAGGACTTGCCGGGCTCGCCTGTGCGATCGCTCCGATGCTGATGGGCCTGGTGGCCACGCTGAACACATCTGCCTTCGATCCGCTTGCCTGGACCGCTATTGCGTATCTGTTGGTCAAGGCAGGTCGCGAGGGGGATGACCGCGCGCTGATCTTCGCCGGCCTGGTGGCGGGCCTCTCGCTCGAGATCAAATACTCGATGGTGTTCTGGATGCTCGGCCTGACCGTTGGTTTGGTAGCGATGCCCGAGCGCCGGATCCTGCTGCGGCCGGCGTTCTGGATCGGTGCGGGGTTGGCGGCGCTGATCGCGCTTCCATCCTTCCTCTGGCAATATGTCCATGGCTTCCCGTTTCTGGAACTTGGCGCAGCCGCAAAAGGCAAGAACGCCGACACTGCGTTGCTGCCCTTTGTCACCAATCAGCTCTTCGTGATGAACCCCGCCCTTGCACCAATATGGATTGCCGGCCTCATCGCGCCCTTCGTTACCAAACCTCTCAGGGACCTGCGCTTCCTGGTGATCGCGGCGCTCGTAGTGGTCGTCATCGTCCGCCTTGGTCACGGCAAGGACTATTATCTCGCCCCCCTTTATCCCACGTTGTTCGTGATCGGCGCGGTGGCGCTGGCACCATCGGTTCATCGCCGTGCCGGCAAGGTGCTGGCCACGGCAGGGGTGACAGCAGCAGTGGCGTTTTCTGCGCTCGCGGCACCGATGGCGCTGCCGATCCTCTCTCCTCCGGCTCTCGAGGCTTATATTCATCGGCTCGGCATCGCGCCCCAGCAGCAAGAGCGAAGCTTCAAAGGCACAACGTTACCGCAAGTTATGGCAGATCAACTGGGTTGGCATGACTTCGTAAGACAGGTCGAGGTGGCATGGAACCGTATCCCGGCGTCCGAACGCGCGGCTACCGCAATCAAGGTCGACAATTATGGTGAGGCGGCCGCCCTGGATCTGTACGGCACCGGCCTGCCACCGGCGGTCAGCGGCCATAACCAGTATTACCTTTGGGGCCTACGCGGGCAGAATCCGATCAATGTTCTCTCGGTCCAAGACGATGTAGAGGCCATGCGCCCGTATTGCGAGCACGTCACTCTCCTCGGGAAGACCTGGTCCCGCTACGCGATGTCTTTCGAGAACGGTAAGGTCATAGCGCTCTGTCGCGGTGTAAGGCCGCCACTTCGGGTGCTCTGGCCCCAGCTGAAGCTCTATTCGTAGGACTCGTTGGTCAAATGCAACGCCCGCGGGAGCCTTCCGCTTCTCGAAGACGGAGCACCGACAGGGTTTCCGTTGGTCGCAGTGCGCCAACAAAGCGGCCGTTAGCCGCTCCGCACCCGCCCGTCGGAAGCTGCCATCTGTTCATAATGAGAATCACCGGCCTTTGAGGACATCAAAGGCCGGTAAATGGTCAAATTTCGGTGCGCTCGGATAGTGTCAGGGCATCGTCCACATCGACGCCGAGGTATCTGACCGTATTCTCGATATTGGTATGGCCAAGCAGGATTTGCACCGCCCGCAGGTTGCCCGTTGCCTTATAGATGAGCGAAGCCTTCGTTCTTCGCATCGAGTGCGTTCCGTACTCCCGCCTGTCGAGACCGATCGTTGATACCCATTCGTCGACGAGGCGCGCATATTGCCGTGTGCTCAAGTGGCCGAGATAATCGATCCTGCTTGGGAATACGAAATCGCAGATCGTCCCGCCGCGCCGCTCAAGCCACGCCTTCAGACTCGTTCTTGCTTCGGACATGATTTCGAATTGTACGGGGCGGCCAGTCTTTTGCTGGATGACAGTGGCGCGATCACGAAACGAACCTGCGCTCATCAGGTCGCCTATTCTGATCTTGACCAGATCGCACCCACGCAGCTTGCTGTCGATAGCGAGATCGAACAGTGCGCGGTCGCGCAGCCGCTTGTGTTCGTCGAGATAGAAACGGATAGCCCAGATATCGCGGGGCTTCAGCGGGCGCTTGGGTCCTACATTCTGTCCTGCATTCCAAGGACGCCGATCATGTATGGCGGGATCGAGGTCTGAGTGTCCCATGATAATTCTCCGACGGCCGAAATTGGCCGATCCGAAGATATCGGCATGTCGCCTTGCCCGTGATGTCGGGCTCGCAAAAGCTTGCCAAATTTTGCCAAACTCACTACGTCGCGCTCCATGTCGACGATGAACATCTCCCTTCCGGATGCGCTCAAGGTGTTTGTGGACCAGCAGGTCAACATGCGTGGTTATGGTACCAGTAGCGAGTATGTGCGGGAATTGATTCGCAAGGACCAGGACATTCAGCGCCTTCGGGAAATGCTACTCGACGGTGCCGGTTCTGCAGCCACCGCTCCGGTCGATGCCGGATATTTCCAAGGGCTTCGTGATCGTGTAACGCAACGCACGGGGTCGTGACTGAAAAGCCGATCATACCGCGCGCCGAAGCGCGGAAGGACATCAACCTTGCAGTCGAGTATTATGCGGGCGAAGCCAATGTGGATGTGGCTGTCAGCTTCGTTGATGCGCTTGAAGAAGCTTATACCTTCATTGGGCGAATGCCGGCGGCGGGATCTCCACGCTGGTCTCATGAACTCAACCTGCCTGGGCTGAGGACCATAAGGCTCAAAGGGTTTCCCTGGCTCGTTTTCTATGTTGAATTCGAAACCCATGTAGATGTCTGGCGCGTGCTTCACGCTAAGCGGGACATGCCAGCTTGGCTCGGCGATACGGATGACTAACGCCCTCCATTTCCAGAATTTCCGTTCCCGACACAGTCTCGCCGACAGAGCAGCCGTCCTGTGGGTCAAATCGGCTCCCCGAAAACGGGCCCTTCATTCCTTGCCTCGGAACGCGCGGCACGTGACGCCGCTATTTGATGCCCACGACGAGCAGCATAGTCACGCGATCGTCCTCGCTGGGTTCGCGCGGGACGCTCGATCGGCTCAAGCGAGGCGACGCAGCGATAGCGGGCGATCACCTCTTCCATCAGCACGTGATATATGCGTAGCGCGATAAGCGTTCGCGTCTGTCGCCGTCGGGCTCATACGCCGTGCGGCGCTCGCCACCGCACAAATTGCAGATCGAGGGTCGTGTCGAGCCCACGGCTAGCGCTTCCGCTGAACTTCCGCGCGCAGGACGTCGGCACGCGAGCGCAGGAGATCGCGACGGGCGACAATGCCGATAAGCCGGCCATCGGCCGGGGACACGACGCAGATCCGTCCGGTATCCTCGGTGATCATCAGATTGGCGACCGTATCGGCAGGCGTATCCGGGGTTACGACCGGGATTGAGCGATCGGACAGCTGGTCACCGATTGTCGTGGCATCGCCCGTCTGACTCTGGTGCCAGCGTAGCGCATCGCGCCGCGAGACGAGGCCGATCGGGCGATGTTCATTATCGACGACCGGATAGCTGCGATGTTCGGCTTCAACCATGAAGAAGCGGACCGCCTCGGCGATCGGCATCGATTCCGGCAGTGCCTTCGGATGATTGGTCATCAACTCGCCGGCCATGCCGAGCGCGAGGGGATCGACGCTGAACTCCTGGCTGATATGGCGGCCGCGCCGTGACACCTTCTCGGTCAGGATCGAGCGTTTGAGCACCAGCACGGCGACGGCGAACGCCGCGCCCGACGCGGCGACGGTGTCGGGCAGCGCTGGGAAGTGGCCGGTCAGCTCGACCGCGAACACCGCGGCGGTGAGTGGTGCGCGCATCGCCGCACTCATCACGCCAGCCATTCCGATCATCGCCCACGGCCCGCTGCCGCCCGGCAGCCACAGCCCGGCGATGCCGCCCAGCGCGCCGCCGATGATGAGCAACGGGGCAAGGATGCCGCCCGAGGTGCCGGAGCCCAGCGCGACCAGCCAGACAATCGCCTTGACGACCAGCAGCAATATAAGCGCGGCTAGCAACAGGTGCCCGTCGAGCAAATCCTGGATGCTGGCATACCCCGCACCCAGCACCCGCGGCTCGATCCATCCGCCCAGACCAACGATGACCGCGCCCAGCGCCGGCCACCACATCCAGTGGATCGGCAGTCGGTGGAACCCGTCCTCGATCGCGTACAGCGCGCTGGATAGCAGACTGGCGAGCGCGCCGGCGACGATGCCGAGCCCGACAGCGAGCGCGATACCCAGCGCGGTCGTCGGCACGGCCGCTTCGAACGGAAACATCGGCCCGGCGCCGACCAGCAGCGGTCGCCAGGCGAAGGCGACCAGCGAACTGACCATCACCGGCACGAAACTGCGCGGCTTCCACTCGAACAGCATGACCTCGACCGCCAGCAAGATCGCGGCGAAAGGTGTCCCGAAGATCGCCGTCATGCCCGCGGCGGCACCGGCGACCAGCAGCGTCTTGCGTTCGGCCGCCGACAGCCGAAAGCACTGCGCGAACAGCGAGCCGATCGCGCCGCCGGTCATGATGATCGGTCCCTCTGCGCCGAATGGTCCGCCAGAACCGATCGAGATGGCCGACGACAGCGGCTTGAGGATCGCCACGCGCGGGCTCAGCCGGCTTTCGCCATAGAGGATGGCCTCGATCGCCTCGGGGATGCCGTGGCCGCGGATCTTGTCCGAGCCGAAGCGCGCCATCAGTCCGACGATAAGGCTGCCGACGACTGGCGCCACCACCACCAGCGGCCCGGTCGCGGCATCGACGATGAGTGCCGGTGCGGCAGAGACGCGCTGGAACCAGAAGAGGTTGATGACGACAGCGATTAGGTGGAGCAGCACCCAGGCGGCGATCGCGCCCCCCGTGCCGGTCACCAGCGCCATTGCCGCGAGCACCAGCATGCGCGAATCGGCGCTATGATCCGCCAATCGCGGGCGGCGGGCCGCGATCCGCGCGGGACGCGGTGTGTCGGTATCGGCCATCATGTTCCTCTTGGACGAAGCTGCGCCGCCAGCTATGTCGGATCACGATATATATCAAGGATTGGATCGTTGACGGACGAGATCGACGAAGAAGATTATGCGGCGCTGGCGGCGTTCCGGCTCGAATTGCGGCGCTTCCTGCATTTCTCGGAAACCGCCGCACGCGAGGCCAGTCTCACGCCGCAACAGCATCAGGCGCTGCTTGCGATCCGGGCGGCAGGAGACGAGGGGATGTTGGTTGGCGACCTCGCAGAGCATCTCCTGCTCAAGCCGCACAGCACGTCCGAACTCGTCAATCGGCTTGCCGAACACGACCTCGTGACCCGTCACGCCACGACCGACGATCGCCGCCAGGTGCGGATCATGTTGAGCGGTCGTGCCCGCGACATACTGACCTCGCTTTCGGACAGTCATCGCGCCGAATTGCGCCGGCTTCGTCCACTGCTGCTTCGCCTGCTCGATGCGCTATGAGCGAGGGGACGTTCGCCGAGCGCCGGGGCATTGCGGCGTTTCTGCTCGGCTGCCTGGGCGTTACCGCCGGCGTCGTGCTCCACCTGCCGATGTTCATCGCCAGCGCGCCGATGCATTATCGCATGGCGGGCATGCCGATGGGCACCGGCATGCTGATCGGTATGGCGGCAATCGTCGTCGGCATCCTCGTTGCGGGCTACGGTCTGCTCCCCGTCAAAGCGCGGAAGACACAGGACGCACACGCAATAGTCGTTGCCGCACCCGAGGATGCCGCGCTTTCGCCAGCCCATTGGCGGTTGATGGCCGTGCTGGTCGTCGCGTTGACCATCGACGTGATGAAGCCGGCGACGCTCGGTTTCACCATGACCGGCATGATTGGTGAATATGGCGTGACTCCGGCACACGCCGCCTTGGTGCCGTTCTCGGCGATCTCCGGAACGGTCACGGGATCGGTCATGTGGGGAGCGATCGCCGACCTCTACGGCCGCAAGGCGTCGATCTTGCTGTCGGCTGTGATGTTCGTCGGCACCTCGATCTGCGGCGCGATGCCGTCGCTCAACTGGAACATCGCGATGTGCTTCCTGATGGGGCTTGCCGCTGGCGGCATGTTGCCCGTCACCTACGCATTGCTGGCCGAGACGATGCCGGTGCGCCATCGCGGCTGGGCGCTGGTACTCGTTGGCGGGCTCGGTGCGGTCGGGGGCTATGTCGCGGCGAGCGGCGCGTCGGCGCTGCTGCAACCGATCTTCGGCTGGCGCATCCTGTGGTTACTGAACCTGCCGACCGGGTTGTTGTTGGTCGCGCTCGGTGGCCTGTTCCCCGAATCCCCAGCGTTCCTCATCGCGCGGCGGCGGCGGCGCGAAGCCGATCGTGTCATGCAGGCATTCGGCGCGCGAGCGCGGACTGCGTCGCCGCCGACAGGAAAAACACGGACGCCGCAAATCGAACGCTCGACCGCGGGCAAGCTAATCGCGCTCAGCCTCGCCGCCCTGGCCTGGGGACTGATCAACTTCGGGCTGATCCTTTGGCTGCCCGCCGATCTCGTCGCGCGTGGCTACAGCATCGCGGTGTCGAGCAAACTGCTTGCCGAATCAGCGCTCCTCGGGCTGCCGATGGTGTTCGTCGCGGCGACTTTATACGCACGCTGGAGCACGCGGTGGACCGTTACGGCGATGATCATAATCACCGCATTGGGGTTGCTCGGCGTGCTGTGGCTTGATCGCGTTGGCGGTAGTCCGGTTGGCCCGGTGGCGCTGTTGATCCTCGGATCGAACGGCGTGATTGCGACCTTGCTGCCGTATGCAGCCGAAAGCTTCCCGCTGCGAACACGAGGGCGCGCTACCGGCTGGGTCGCGGCCTGCAGCAAGGGCGGCGGGTTGATCGCCCAGTTGAGCGGCATTCTGGCGCTTGAGCCGGCATTGGGCGGTGCCGCGTTGATCATGCTGGTGCCGACCGTCCTTGCGCTGGCCCTGGTGCTGAGGTTCGGCCCCGAGACCCGTGGCGTCGATTTGCGCGATCTTGAACGTTCCTCGCCAGCTCCAGGCTAAGCTGCGGTATTTTCGACCAATGAGCGCCCAAATATGTTAGAAAACTGGCGTTTAGGCTGGGTTTGCGAACTATCGGTAATCGCCGGCATTCCCGACGTGAGCGTGTCTCGCTCGGTTGTCGAAATCGACCATTCGTTGCGTTGGGGCCACGGCGTCGCCGCGGCCCCACACCGGCCCCTCAGGCAACCATGCGGATATCGCCGGCGTGATCGGGATAGGGGGCGGCCGTTGTGTGTTGCTCGGTGCCGGCCAGTTCGCTCGCGAAGCTGTGATTGACGTCGCGGTGATGCGCTTCGTCGGCGCGGACCACCAGCACCACGTCGCGCAACGTCGCGTCGTCAGGCAGCTTCCAGTAATGCCTGGCAATCGCTGGGGCAGGAACGTTGGCGCTGCGCCCCTCGTCGATTTCCTTGAGGTAGAGCGTGTAGCTGATAACCGCCTCTTCCTCGAAATAGCCGACGACACGGTGAGCCGTGCGCGCGCTGATCAGATAGAGGGCGAAGAAAGCGACGTAGAACACCCATTGCACGGCAAGGATGACCAGCCGCTCGAACAGCGTAGGCTTGGCAATCTCGATGAAGGTCATCAGGTGCATCCGCTCGTTTTCCGCTTCCTCCATCAGCGTGCGAATCCAGCCTCGATCGTCACACATCCGGCGCAGGCACTTCAGATGGTTGATCGTGGCGCCGACCATCCCCGGCACCGCTGCCACGGTTTCCAGCACGATGGCGCGATGCCCGTAGCGCTTGGCGAAAAAGGTATCGGCGCAAAAGCGCAGCATCTTGGTAAAGCCGAAGGCAATCCGGTCGGACAGGCCATGGGGCTGGTGATGCACGCTCAGGTCGACGAACGGCAGATCGGACATTGATGTTACTCCTCCTGTTCAGGCCGGCACAGCGTCGGTCTTGCGATTGTCCAAGGTGAAGAAGAGGGCGAGGCTGAGGCTCTCGGCGATGCGTTCAGCCTTGTCCTGAAAAACGGCGGCCAGCTGTGGCGCGAAAAGCGCCGCCGTGGCCTGCCGCCACAGCGCCAGCCAGCGATCGAACATCGCCGGCGCGATCCGATCACGGTGCTTCAGGTGCGCCGGCATCGGCCGGCCCTTGTAGCGGCCGCTGGTCAGCATGACCGACGACCAGAAGGCGGCGAGCTTGTCGAGATGATGCGGCCAGTCGGCAATCGTATCATTGAACAGAGGGCCGATCAGGTCGTCAGCGCGCACACGGGCGTAGAATGTGTCGACCAGTTGGCGGATATTCTGTTCGGTGGCGGTGGTATGCCGGGCCATCGGCGAGCTCCAAATCATGTATCGGCGATGCATGTATCGGGCGCGACTCCGCGACGCTCTAGGTAGAGTTACGGATCGCCGCCCGCACCGAAAGGCGGTTCGACAACAGCATGCGACTGACACGTCACACCGATTACGGCCTGCGTGTGCTCCTCTACCTTGGCGAGCATCCCGAGCGGCATTGTTCGATCGCCGAGATCGCCGCGGCCCACGCAATCTCGAAAAACCACCTGATGAAGATCGTCCACCAGCTCGTCACGGCGGGTTATCTGCGTAGCATCCGGGGGCGGACGGGCGGCGTGGCGCTGGCGCGGCCGGCGGCCGCGATGAACCTCGGCGCGATCGTGCGGCTGATGGAATGTGATTTCGATATCGTGGATTGTTCGAGTTGCCGGCTGGCGGGACATTGCACCCTGCGCGGCGTGCTTGGCGGCGCATTGAATGCCTTCCTAGCGCACCTCGATCGATTCACACTTGATGATCTGTTGGCGAATAGCCCCCTGCTGAAACACTTGCCCAGCGATGCATCGCAAACCTGAGCCGGCGGATGCCTTCCGTGGATCAAATCGAATTGCTTGCTGCTCACGATTGACGAGATTAGCGCATCGTGCCTTGGAATAAGCCATGACCCAATCAGCGACGGATATTGTTCGGGACGTAATAAACGCCGCAGTCGTAGACGCGATCGTGGCACTGAAGGACGCGTCTCAGGGATTGCCGAACGCGTTGATGCGCGACCTGGCCGCGATCCACGCCAACACCGCATTCGGCGACCTGCCACTCGCAGTGCAAAAGGCGGTCGCATTCAGTGTCCGCGATGCCTTCTCTAAGCTGCAGAAGAATGGCTATGTGATCGCAGAAGCAAAAAGCGTGTCGCCCGCAGCGCCGCGCCCAGCGTCTCGCCGGGATCCTGACCGCGATCGTCACCCACGTCGCGGCCTCAAGAAACCAGGCGGTCCGCGTACACCGCCAAGTGGAGGCCGGCGCTGAGCGCCTGCTCTACTGCCTGGTCGGCTTTCGCCAACATAACGGCCGTTCGCGGCGCCCGGCGAGTTCGTCGAAAGCCGCCCTACATTCATTGCAATGTCGGCATCCCGAAATTGACTGAGATTTGGAGCGTTTTCAGAACGACTGGTTCTGGGGCACGAATAGTGAGAAGCCGCTATTCCGGATCCTGACACTCCACAAATGGAAATAGAAGGGCAGGGTCGCCGTTCCCAATCGCAGGCCTTCCGATCCACTGACCGTTCGCTCTAATGGGGGGGGGAGCCCGTTCCGAATCAGCGCGGTGCGCCCTGCAAGCGAGAGAAACCGCACCTATGAACATCGCTGAGGCAAATGGCATCAAGCTGGCATGGGAAAGTTTCGGCGACATCGACGGTGAGGCGGTGCTGCTGATTTCCGGGCTCGGCACACAAATGGTCCGCTGGACGTCGCCGTTCTGCGAAGGACTGGCGGCCCTTGGCTATCGCGTGATCCGTTTCGACAATCGTGACGCCGGCTGCTCGACGCACCTCAGCGCCTGCCCGCTACCGAATTTTGATGCGCTGGCCTCCGCTCTTTCGGCCGGACGCCGACCCGAGGTCCCTTATACGCTGTACGACATGGCAGCGGACGCGATTGGACTTCTCGATGCTCTTTCGATCGGGCGGGTTCACGTGGTCGGTCGGTCGATGGGCGGCATGATCGCGCAGATCATGGCCAGCGAAACTCGCAGCCGCGTTCTCTCGCTTACCTCGATCATGTCGAGCACGGGCAATCCGGCGCTTCCGCCGGCCGAACCTGACGCCATGGCGATGATGATGGAGCCGATGCCCGATCCTGCCTTGGATCTTGAGGGGTTCCTGTCGCGGAGCTCCGCCTTCGCGCGCCGCATCGCCGGAAAGGGCTATCCTTTCGACAAAGAAGCGCACCGGGCGCTGGTTTTAGAGGAGATCAGGCGTGGCCATGAACCAGCTGGCACCGCACGCCAGATCGCTGCCATCGCCGTGGCGGGGGATCGGCGCGCGCAGTTGTCGACCGTAACGGCGCCAACCTTGGTCATTCACGGCAATGACGATCCGCTGTTCTTGCCCGCCTGCGGCCGGGATACGGCCGGTACGATCCCGGGCGCCGAACTCCTGCTGATCGACGGGATGGGACACGATCTACCGGCCAGGGTGTGGCAGCAGATTGCTGGCAAGATTGACAGCGTGGCCCGACGGGCGGCACCCGCGTAGGCGAATCTCTGCTGCGGGCCACTCTCTCTTGGTTCTTCGCTCCACCGGAGCTGCCGCCTTCTTGACGAGCGACGCACAACGACATTCCGAAACTGCCCGTTCTGGCGGTGTTCGCCGACAAAGGCGACATTCGACGGCTCGAAGCTACTCGCTGAAACCCGCCCTTCGTTCATCCGGCTGTCGCGGTACGAAGACCGACCGGCACTGGGACGAAGCTGCGGTCCCCGATTTCCGAGCTGAACGTCAGATCATGACATAAGCAGACAGTCCACGTCTGCTAGGTCGCCTTCGTACATCGGCTGCAATTGGGCCGTTTGCGGAATGGCGGGTCGCGGCAAAGTTCACGGCCGAAGCCGCCGTTCAACTGCTGAAACGGGACAACGACGGCAGCACGTAGATTTTGTCATTCAAGCGCGGTTAGAGGGCTGCTGAAGGCGACGAGATCGCTTGTGGTGAGCGCATCGGGAAGTCCCCCATCCGCGAGTATTTGAACGACGCCTTGGAGGTTTACTAGATAATTCGTCCAGTGCATCCCAGCTTTGGATGATCGTCCTAAATCTGCGCAGCCAAAATCGACCAAGTGATCCAATAAGTTGACGGACCGTTCACCGTCGTCGCATAGGGAACAGCCGACGGGGCGCGGGCGGGGGCAGCTGTGCCGATCAGGGGCACCGAAGGGGGGCTAAATGATTAAGTCGAAGGTATTGTTAGGGGTCGCTAGTCTTGTCGCTCTTGCCGGGTGCGGCAGCGGGAGTGGGCCGTCTAGTGTGGGCAGCACGCCACCGCCCCCTGCGCCGACGCCAACACCGACCAACAGTTCGCTTAACGATCTCAAGACCAGTCAAACCTTTACGAACGACGCGGCTACGGCGGACTTGACCCTCGACCTGACCACGTCGACCGGCATATCCGGAAAGAGCAACGCCAGCACGCTGACGATCAGCTATGATGCGAAGAGCCAGAGCTACACCGTCGCCGTTGACGGTCGGAGCCAGACATTCGGCCAGGCCGATGTGAAGTCGAGTGATGCGGACCAGACGCTCTATCAAAAGACCGATGGCACTAACCGCGATTACCTTACCCTCGTCAAAGTTCCCTATACCAGCACGACGGCGACCCAATATGTCGGGCTCGGTTATTGGCAGCGCAACGTCGTGTCGGGAACGCAGCAGAGCACCAATTACTCGACATTCACCTACGGCTTTCCCACGGTTGCGTCGGCGGTGCCGCGTACTGGCACTGGTGCGTTCGGAATTGACACCTTCGGCATCGCGTCCAAACCCGGGCAAGAACCGCTAGCATTTCAAGGTCACGGAACCTTCAGCGTGGATTTCGGGGCGGGCATTTTCTCGGCCCAAGCCTATACTACCGAAATGGGTCTAGTTTCGGGAAGCACCACGACTGGTGGTGGTATCGATCTGATCGCGGGAGGGCATTTGTCCTCGACGGACGGCACTTTCAGCGGGAACGCCCTGTATGAAAGCAGCCTTGGCCGCGCCGGCGGTAGCCTGAGCGGACGCTTCTACGGTCCAGTTGGTCAGGAACTCGGCGCCAGCTTCAACGCGCAAGGACCTGACGGCTTGGCAGTAGCCGGCTCCTTCACCGGCCAGGCCGATGGGAGCCTGACGCCGGACAATCTGAGCCTGACCAATCTTTCTCACGAGCAGCTATTCTACACGCGCTATGACGGCAACCTCGTCGGCCAACTTGACTGGCTCAATTCCGAGACCTTTACCATCTCGCCGCCGACCTCCGACCTCTACGGCGGGCAGTTTTCGATCAACGACAAGGTCGCGAGTGCCGACCCGAACTTCACCACTTACCGCAAGACTTTTACTGGCACGATCGGCAGCGAGGATGTGGTGCTGCAATTGTACAAGCCGGGTTCCGGGAACTCAGAGCTGGCGCTTACCTATGCAAGCTTCGGTCATTGGTCGTCGAGCGGAAGCTACGGCAACGCCCAGCCGCAAGATCAGTATTTTACATACGGTCTGTCCACTCCGGCCGGATTGCTCGCCGGTAAAACGGGCTCCGGCCATTATATCGGCGTCGTTTATGGTGATGCGATGAATGGGGCAGGGGGCCACTATGACGTCCACGGCACATCGCAGTTTGACGTCGACTTCGGCAGCCAGAGCTACACGGGCGGAATGACCATGGCGGGTACTTCGCGTAGCGGCAGTGCCGGCATCGATTTCGGGAGCTACGACTTCACCGGTAAACTGGGCAGTTATAACGGTGGCACCGTGGCCGACATCACGCGCGACGGGCAAAAGGTCGGTGAGTTGACAAGCCAGTTCTACGGACCCGACGGGGAGGAGATTGCCGGCCCCTTCTCGATCTATAACCCGCCCGGAACGCAAGGCGACAACACGTCAATTCAGGGCATCACGGTCGCCAAACGGCAGTGATAGTCTTACTTGCG
Organism: Hephaestia mangrovi; assembly: GCF_019880555.1. Classification (GTDB taxonomy): domain Bacteria; phylum Pseudomonadota; class Alphaproteobacteria; order Sphingomonadales; family Sphingomonadaceae; genus Sphingomonas; species Sphingomonas mangrovi. Next base: position 17,100 of record NZ_JAINVU010000005.1, read on the forward strand.
CTGGCAGCAACGGCGCAGGCGGCTCCGGTCCAGCCTGCGCCAAGCGCCGAACCGCCGTCTGTGCGGATCGACAACTTGTCGCCAGTCGCGATGTTCGCCCTTGCCGACCGTGCTCGCGCCGCAAATCGCATCGACGATGCCATTGGTTTCTACGATGCGCTGTCGCACGATCCCAATCCCGACGTCCAAGCCGAAGCGCGTTTTCGCAAAGGCATGATGCTAGCGGGGCTGCGGCGTTACCGCGATGCTGCGGTTGCCTTTCGCGCGCTGCTTGACGAGAAGCCCGATGCAGTACGCGCGCGGTTGGAGCTTGCACGCATGTTGGCGGCGATCGGTGACGAAGCCGCTGCTCGGCGCGAACTTCGCCAGGTGGAAGCGACCGGCCTACCTCCCAGCGTGGCCGTGACTGTGGGGCAGTTTGACCGTAGCCTACGCTCGCTGAAGCGATATGGTGGGTCCTTCGAGTTCGCCTTGGCTCCGGATACCAACATCAATCGCGCGACGCGGCTGCGAACGCTCGATACGATCATCGCGCCACTCACGCTCTCGGACGATGCGCGGTCGAAATCCGGCGTTGGGGTTCACGTCGCCGGGCAGGGTTATGCGCGCCTCCGCCTGGCCGACAATCTGACACTCATCCCGCGGGCATCGATGTCGGCGAGCCTGTTTCGTCGTTCCGAATTCGACGACGTAGCGGCGTCCGCGCTGGCAGGATTGGAGTGGCAACGGAAGCAGGACCGCATTACGCCATCCGTCGGCCGAACTTGGCGCTGGTACGGAAATAAGCTCTACGCGCGCACCGACGCGGCGGCGCTCGACTGGCTGCACGTGCTGGGCCGGCGGGCGCAACTCGTCGCATCAAGTAGCATCAGTCACGCAGCCTATCTGCAAAACAGCTTGCAGAGCGGGACGATCGGCGATCTTTCTATATCTGTTGAGCGGGCAATATCCGCGCGTTCCGGCGGCAGCTTGACGTTATCCGTGTCCCGGCAGTCGGCGCGCGATCCAGCCTATGCGACTTGGTCGGGAGGCGCATCGGGACTTGGCTGGCGCGAGCTTGGCAAGACTACTGTATTCCTGTCAGCTGGGCTGCGGCGGACAGAGGGCGACGCCGCGCTGTTTCTGTTCGGTGACCGCCGCCGAGACTGGCTTATTACCGCGCGCGCCGGCGCCACGTTTCGCGCGCTGACGGTCAAGTCCTTCGCGCCCTATGTGCGCGTCTCTTATGAGAGAAATGCGTCCAGCCTGCAAATCTATAACTATTCTCGCATTGCCACAGAAATCGGGATCACGCGGGCATTCTGACCGACTCTGCGATAGGAGACCGGCGGTATCCGTTTGGGGGCACCACAGCGTCGAGAAGGATGAACGAGCGTCTGCTTTTAAGGTGCTGCTTCGAGACGCTGAACGACCAACAATGGGGCGCATAGCGGAATGGCGGCTTCGCGCCCCAATTGTCGTCGTTCCCGCCGATCTGCTCGGCTCCCGATACCAGACGTTCGTTTTACCCACTTTGGCGTGATGCCCTAGCGGCCTAAGGTGGGACATTCCGGACGTTCGCACGCGTCATGTCGAACGGCAGCTCGTGTCAGAACCTGACAGTGCAGGGTCGCCCGACCGAAATCCCAGACAGACAGAATCTGGCCGGATCTCGCCCGTCCGCGTATCAATTCAAGATCGCAGCGAGTGGCTCAATCACTACCAGCAGCTATAGCCACCATCGGCAAGTACGATGCTGCCGGTCATCAGGCTGGCCGCGTCCGAAGCGAGGAACAGGACGATCGCGGCGACTTCTTCCGGATCGCCGAGCCGTGCCTGCGGCGTGCCGTCAATCCAGCGGCGATACATTTCGCCCTTCTGGTCGGCAAAGGCATTGAGCGGCGTCGCAATGTAGGTCGGCGCCACGGCGTTGACGCGCACGCCGCTTGGCGCCCATTCGACCGCCAGACTCTTCGTAAGCTGGTGCAGCGCGGCCTTGGACGCGTTGTAATAGCTTTGCGGTTGCGGGCGATTGACGATGATGCCGGACATCGAGCCGACGTTGACGATGCTCCCCGATTTTCTTGCGAGCATGTGCCGGCCGAACGCGCGCGCGCACCAGAAACTTCCGTTGAGATTGACGTCGAGGACGTTGAGCCACTGCTCGTCGCTGACTGCTTCCGCCGGGGTATCGCTGCGCGCGATGCCGGCGTTGTTGATCAGGATATCGATGCGGCCCGATCGGGCGACGAGATCGTCAGCGATCCGCGTTACCTTCGCCGAATCGGTGACGTCCAGTTCTACGTTGTCGACGGCATGGCCAACCTTTGCCAGGCGGTCGCAGGCGAGCGCCACCTCGGCCTCGTCGCGGTCACCGATGGTGACGCGCGCGCCGGCCTCAGCGAGTGCCTCGGCGATGCAATAGCCGATGCCGCGGGCGCCGCCGGTCACGAACGCCGTTTTGCCTTCCAGGCGAAAGCGAGCAAGATACACGCTAAATGCCTTCGCTGCTGTAAGATGTGCGAGCTCTGGGCGCTTCCGCCGTATCATTTGGCAAACCGGGGCAGCAAGTCACGCGGTCGAGCGGCAGCGTCAGGTCGCTCATGATTGCGCAGAATCTTGATATAGCGCCTTCACTACATCGGCGTAGAGCGGCCACTTGTTGTCCGGGAAGTAATTGACCATCGCCGTTACGCGCAGTCGCTTCACGGGATCGATGAAAGCGAATGATCCCGCGGCACCGAACCAACCGTACGTGCCGGCATGGACACCGCCGGGCACGTCTTTCAGAAACAGCTCGCCGCCGGCGCCGAAGCCGTGCGCGGCAACCGGCGCCGGGGTGACGTTGCTGACGATCTGCACGCCGGCCGGCAGCAGGTTCGACAGCGCGAGCTTGACGGTGGCAGGTTTGAGCACGCGCACGCTGCCTACGCTGCCGCCGTTCGCCAGCATCTCCAGGAAGCGATCGTAGTCGCGTGCCGAGGACACCAGGCCGGAGCCGCCGTAATCGACCAAAGGCGGCTGCAGCCACATCGAACTCGCGCCGATCTCGAAAGGCAGCCGCTGATCGCCCTTCCAATAATAAGCGGTGGCGAGCCTTCCCGCGCCGGCCCGCGGAACGGTCCAGAAGGTCGACGTCATTCCCAGCGGGTCGAGGATGCTCTGTTGGACGAAGCGGCCGAACGGCATTCCTGACGCGACTTCGATCACCCGTCCGAGCACGTCGAGGCTGATCGAATAATGCCATTCGGTGCCCGGTTCCGACAGCAACGGCACCGTGGCGACGCGATCAGCGAACTGTTCGAGCGTCGCGGGTTGCGCCTTGCTCGCCTCGGGGCCAACACGCCCGCCGAGCAGCCCCAGGCGGGCATAGTCTTGAAATATCGGCGCGGTGCCGAAGAATTGGTAGGTCAGCCCGCTAGTGTGCGTCAGCAGCTCGCGCACGGTAATCCAATGCGTCGCCGGTCGACTTTCGAGCGATGTCGCCGGGGAGGCAAGCACGCGCATGGTCTTGAAGGCAGGGATAAAGTCGCTGATCGGCTCATCGAGCTTGAGCTTGCCCTCCTCGACCAGCTTCATCGCCGCCATTGCGGTGATCGGCTTGGTCATCGAATAGACGCGCCACAGGCTGTCCGGCCCCGCCGCCGGAGCGCCGGGATCATCGGCGATGTGACCAGCAGAGAGAAAGGTGGGCGGTGCATCGCCGTGGCCGACCGCCACCACCACGCCAGGAATTTTTCCCGAGTTGACATAGCCGTCGAGCACCGACTGCAACGCCGCCAGTCCGGCATCGGGTCGGGTCGCGACTGTCGGCTGCACGACATCGTGCGCGCCGACGCCGCTAATCGAGACCATCGCGAGGGCGGCCGCGCCGGCCAGTCGCACGATGCCGGGCCTCACGACGCCGACCCCTGTCGGATTGACTCATAGACCAGTTTCCTGACGATGCCGTGGATCTCGCGGGCGGCCGATTCTCCGGGAAACACCTGGCTCAGTACGATGACGATAAGGTCCTCTTCGAAATCGACCCAGAAGTTCGTGTTGGCGGCGCCCGCCCATGAGTATTCACCGGGCGAGCCGGGGATGCCGCGCACTGCGGGATCGGTGATGACGACACCGCAATAGCCGTGGCCGACGCCGCGTTCCGCATAGAGCCCCTGCGGCATCCGGCGCAGCGGACGATCGCCGAATTCCGGGCCGAGATGATTGGTGAAGAGCAGGCGTGCCGTTTCCGGCTCGAGGATGCGCACGCCATCGAGTTCGCCGTCGCCGAGCAGCATTCGTGCGAACCTCAGATAGTCCGCAGCAGTGCCGACCAGCCCTGAGCCGCCGAGATCGGCGGAAGGGGCGAATTCGAAGCCAAGCGTCTCCGAAATTCGCATCAAGCCGCCCTCGGCGTCGGGCTGATAGACATCGACCAGTCGGTCCCGATTGTCCGCGCGGGCATGGAAGCCGGTGTCGACCATTCCTAGCGGCTTGATGATGCGGTCGTCGAGAAAGGCGCCGAATCGCTGGCCCGACACCACCTCGACGACGCGGCCAAGCACGTTCATCGCCTCGCTATAGCACCACTGCGTGCCCGGCTGTGCACGCAGCGGCAAAGACGCGAGCTTTTCGACATAGTGCGCGAGCGAGATGCCAGTCGCCTGCACCGTCCAGTTGTCGTGCAGCCCGGCCGCCGCATATTGCTCGGCCACGGGATCATCGAGCAGGAAATGGTAGCTCAGCCCCGCAGTATGGGTCAGCAGATCGTGTAGCGTTATGGGGCGTTGTGCAGGCACCAGTTCGCCGTTCTCAAGGATCTGCATATCGGCGAATTCGGGCAGATAAGCCTCAACCGGATCGTTGAGCGCCAAGCGGCCCTCTTGATGGAGCTGCAGGATGGCGACGCCGACCAGCGGCTTGGTCATCGAATAGAGGCGGAAGATCGCGTCGGATTTCAGGGGTTCTCGTCGTTCGACTGAATCCCATCCTTGCACCTCTTCGAGGACCAGTTCGCCGCGTCGGAAGATCACCGTCTGCGCGCATGGGATTACGCCCTCGTCGATGTAGCGCTGCAACGCCGGGCGGATGCGGGACAACCGTGCCGCCGCCATCCGCGATCCCGCCGACGCAGGCGCCCGTTCGACGTCAGCGTGAACCATCATCTGATCTCTCCCTTCGACCTACGCGCCCCGTCAGCGCGGGATCTCCGACAGGATGACTGCGCTCCCGCGGACGGAAAAACATTGTTCGCGTTGACATGAAGGTTTGTCCGTAATGACCAGACGCCCATGCTACCTTCAGGGCGGCGTCTGCTCGGTCAGTAGCGTGGTCGCGACCGCCACGCGCGTGCTGTCGGATTTGTACTGGCGACGGTAGTCAGACGGAGTCATGCCTGAAAAGCCGATGAAGCTGCGCGTGAAGCTGCCGGGTTCGACGAAGCCCAGCTTGTAGCCGACGACGGTGACCGGGATGTCGGTGGCCAGCAGAAAGGCGCCGGCCAGTTCGCCGCGCAGCCGCACGCGGATTTGCTGGAACGATGCGCCTTCGCGCGCCAGATCGCGGCGCAGGCGACGGGGATTGGTGCGCAAGCGGTGAGCGACCTCTTCGATCGGCGGCGACCAATCCCCGCAGCGCTGCGCCTGACGTAGCATTTGCTCAGTGCGGCCGCGCCAGGTCAGGTCGCCGCTCGGCAGCGCGAACCAATCGGGCGCACCGGCATTATAGGCCTCGTATTCGGCGAGGCTGCCGTGAACCAGGCTGCTGTGGAGGTCATTGCGATCATAGACCAAGGCGTCGATCGGCGCGCCGAACTCGATCGGGCAATGGAACAGCGCGAAGCGCTCGAACCCGTTGGGTTGTACGGGCCGCGCGCCGCGCACGAAGATGCGACGCAGGTTTAGCGAACGGCCGATCATCCAGCTGAACAAATGGTAGATCCACACGAACCGGAACCAGACGAAAATGTCGCGGTCGAGCCCGGCGATCGTATGGTAGGTGCAGACGTGCATCACGCCGTCGTTGCCGTCTTCGACCAACCGCGGCCCGATGTCGCTGGACAGCGCCTGGGTGAAGCGGATGCTGACGCGCAGCGCCTCGCCCATCGTGCTACAATGGAGGTAGGATCGCGTGCGCTCCGTCTCGAGCGCCATCCGGCAACCTTCGTGGAAAAAGCCAATAAAGGCATCGTCGAGGGCGATCTGGATTTGTTGGACAAGGCGGAAATAGGAACGGCCGTCGATCGCCATGCCGACGTTGCCGTAAATGGAAGGATCGATGCCGGCCCTTTCGAGCAGCTCAGCGGGATCGCAGCCCTTGAGTACCGCGCCGCCCATCAGCGCTGCGACCGCCTCGCCGTCCAACCCACGCGCGATTGACGGCAGGATCGGTATCGACGCTCCCCGCGGCATTGCCGCCGTCCGGGCATCTATGACACTCATCGCCTCTCCTCCAGCGCCTGTGACGCCGTTTCGCGCAGGATAGCGCCAGCCAAACCGTAAGGGAACCGGCGTGGTCACATCGGACAAATCATGCGGTCAAACGGGACATGGCATTCGGTCGTCGGGAAAAGGCTAATCAAGATTATTCGGTGTAAGACAGCGCCGCAAAAATGATGTCAGGAGATGGAATGAGAGGCACGGTGCGCAATCGGCGCGACACTGCCCGTGCGGCGGCAGCGGCTCGTCTGGGCGGGTTGCTGTGACCAGCGTTATGCCTGCCGCGCGTGCCGACGACACGACCAGCGCGGCGCGGCGCGTGCCGCTGTCGTTCGCACTCAAGACGCAGTATGGCATCGGCGAGATCAGCAACGGCATGGTCGGCGCTGGCTTCGGCTTTTTCCTGCTGTTCTATCTCACCGCGGTCTGCGGCATGTCCGGCACCGTCGCCGGTTCGGCCACGCTGATCGCAACGCTGGTCGACGCCGTTGCCGATCCCGCGATCGGGCTGGCCAGCGATCGGGTAAACACGCGCTGGGGCCGACGTCTGCCGTTCATGGTAGTCAGCATCGTGCCCTTCGCCATCGCGTTCGGGGTGCTGTTCTCGATGCCCGCAGCGCTGACCGGCAGCGCCCAGTTCCTCTATGTCACAATCTGTCTGATCGTCCTGCGGCTGGCGCTCTCGGCGTTCGTGCTGCCCTTCACTGCGGTCGGCGCCGAGATTACCGACGATTATCGCGAACGGGCAAGCGTGGTCGCCTTTCGCCTGACCTTCCAGAATGCGGGTGTTCTGGCCTGCGTGGTGCTCGGTCTCGGCGTGTTCATGGCGGGGCCGAACGGGCTCTTGTCGCGCGCCGCCTACGTACCGTTTGCCTGGACCGCGGCAGCCGTGATTGCGGTCAGTGGCGCGATTGCGATCATCGCAGTACGCCGCGCGCTTCCCCGGCTGCACGCCCCCGCCGTCGAACGCACGCCGTTCGTCGCCGGGTTCGCGCGCGAGATGGTCGAGCTGTCGCGCAATCGCTCGTTCCTGGTGCTCTTCGGAACGGTGATGGTCTATTTCCTCGCCTATTCGGCCTATGCGGCGCTGGCGCTCTATGCGACCAAATATTTCTGGAAGCTCGATACGTTCGCGATCCAGCTGATCCTGCTGGCCGCTTCGCTGGGGCCGTTGATCGGGGTGCCGATCAGCAGCTTCGCGCTGAAGCGGATGGAAAAGCGCACGCTTGCGATCATCGCCTATTTCGCCATCGCGCTGTTCCAGATCTGGCCGCCACTGGTGCAGCTCTACGCGCCGATCACGCTGTCGCCGTTCACCGCGGCGGTGGTGCTGTTCGCCAACAGCCTGTGCGTCGGCACCGCGATCATGGTCTGCGGCGTCGCCTTCCAGTCGATGCTCGCCGATACCGCCGACGAGCACGAATGGCTGTTCGGCGTGCGCCGTGAGGGGCTGTTCTTTTCCGGCCTGATCCTCTCGTATAAGGCGGCTTCGGGCGTCGGCGGCCTGATCGCCGGCGTCGCGCTCGATACGATCGGTTTTCCCACCGATCTCGCAGTGCGGGGGCCAGGCTATGTCGTCCCGGCCGAGGTGATTCACCGGTTAGGGCTGATCTCGGGGCCGCTGCCCGCAGCCCTCGTCGCCGTCGCGCCGCTGTTCCTGTTCGGCTACCGGCTCACGCGCAAGCGCCATGGCGAGATCATCGCGCTGCTCGAACAGCGCCACGCCGACCGCACGGAGCCGGCACTTCTGCTCGCGGACGTCGGCACGTCTGCCGCCGTTTCCTGACGCCGGTGGCGTACGACACGCGGACGATCGATGCCGGAAGCGGCGTCACGATCAGCATCCGTACCGTCGGCACCGGCCGCCCGGTCTTGTTGATCCCGTCGATGGGGCGCAGCGTCAACGATTACAATGCGATTACCGAACTGCTGGCGGCGCAAGGCCATCGCGTCATCCTGCCGGAGCCGCGCGGCATCGACGGATCGTCCGGGCCGCCGCCGCACGACCTGTTCGATCTCGCGCGCGATAACGCTGCGGTGCTAGCGGCACTCGATCTCGGGCCGGTTGATGTCGTCGGCCACGCCTTCGGCAATCGCGTCGCGCGGGCGCTGGCGGCGATCGAGCCGGATCGCATCGGGCGTGTCGTGCTGCTCGCGGGCGGTGGCCAGACGGTGATGAGCGAGGCCGTGCGCGCCGCGCTGATGGGAGCGGTCGCGGACGGCATCAAGCCCGATAGCGAGCGGCTAGCGGACTTGAAGACGGCCTTCTTCTTCCCCGGCAACGATCCCTCCGTATGGCTACGGGGCTGGTATCCGGAGGTGGCCGATTGGCAACTCGCCTCCAGCGAGCGCACCGATACCGCGCGCTGGTGGACGGCGGGACGTGCGCCGGTGCTGCTGGTACAGGCGGAGGGTGATCCGATCGCGCCCGCCGGCAATGCCGACGCGCTCTCCGCCGCGATCGGTGACCGCCTCACGCTGGTCCGCCTGCGCTGCGCAAGCCACGCTATCCTGCCCGAACAGCCGCAGGCGGTCGCGGCACTGCTCGGCGATTATCTCTCCGGGCAGAGCGACGCGCGTACGTTGCAGAACCTGTCCGATTCTTTGATCGTGTGACGTAACGGGTCAGCTCGCTCCGCTGAGCCAGCCGCGCCGCCCGCGGCCGCCACCCAGTCCAGCAGCGACGCGCTGCTTGAGCAGCGCCGGCGGGCGGAAGCGTTCGCCATAAGCCTCTTGGAGGATCGACTGCACCTGCAGGCATAGATCGGCGGAAACCAAGTCCATCAGCGCGAACGGCCCGATCGGATGGCCCAGCCCGAGGCGGCATGCCGTATCGAGATCCTCAGGGCTTGCGACGCCTTCCTCGACCAGCCGCACCGCCTCGATCATCATCGCGTGCAGCATGCGGTTGACCGCAAACCCGGCAACGTCCTTGATGACGATCGGCGTCTTGCCGATGTCTCGCATGAGCTCGATGGTCGACGCAATCACGCGCCTGTCGGTGTCGAATCCGGGGATCACCTCGACGAGCGGCATCCGCGACACCGGCGAGAAATAGTGCGTACCGATGAAACAGGCCCGGCGCGCTTCGGCAAGCGTGCCAGCGAGCGTCGAGATCGGGATCGTCGAGGTGTTGGATGCGATGACGCAGTGCTCCGCGCACGCCGCGTCCAACGCCTGCAATACCGCCGTCTTCACCTCGATCGCCTCGAACACCGCTTCAGTGACGAGGTCGCACGCACCAAAATCCGCTAGATCGGTCGTCGTCCGAATATGCCCCATCGCTGCGTCCGCCTGCTCGCGCGCGTAGTTGCCGCGCTCGACGCCCTTGTGCAGCACCGCTTCGATCCGTTTGATGCCGCGGTCGAGCGCCGCTGCGTCACGATCGTGGAGGATGACCTCGTAGCCACCGAGCGCGAACACCAGCGCGATTTCCGCACCCATCAGCCCCGCGCCGACGACTCCCGCCTTTTTGCCTTCGACCATCATTTGCTCGCTTCCTCGGCCGGTTGCTGCAGCCAGACCGCAGCCTGAGCGCAATACCAGGGCACCACCTCGGGATTTTCGATCCCGTCGGGGTTGATCACCTTGGCGACGGGCCAGCCTTGAAACAGGCGCTTGATCGGAATTTCCTGCTTCTTGCCTGACAGGGTGCGCGGGATCGCCGGCGCCGCGACGAACCGATCGGGAACGAAACGCGGCGACAGCGTCTTGCGGATCGCGGCGGCCATGGCGGTCCGCAGCGCGTCGTCCAACATGCGCCCTTCGGCGGCGACGACGAACATGATGAGCGCGCTGCCGCCATTGCCGTCCTCGAGGTCGATGACGAGGCTGTCGACAACCTCGGGCAGGCTCTCGACCGCAGCGTAGATATCGGCCGTGCCCATGCGCAGTCCGTGCCGGTTGATCGTCGCGTCGCTACGGCCGGCGATCGTGCAACTGCCGTCGGCATCGATCTGCAGCCAGTCGCCGTGCCGCCATATGCCCGGCCACTCGCTGAAATAGGCGGCGCGATAACGGCTGCCGTCGTCGTCGCCCCAGAAATGAAGCGGCATCGAAGGAAACGGCTTCGTGCAGACCAGTTCGCCGACGCTGCCGGTCAACGGTTGGCCGTCCTCGCTCCATGCTTCCACTGCGGCACCAAGCGTACGGCATTGCAATCGGCCGGGGGTCGGCGGCAGCTCCCGGTTCCCCGACATGAACGCCGCGACGATGTCGGTGCCCCCGGAGACGTTGCACCACCAGATGTCGGGACGGCCGATCGCGGCGAACTGATCCGTCCCCCAGCGCTGCACCTCGCCCGGCAACGGCGAACCGGTGCTGCCCAGCGCTCGTAGCGCGCTCAGATCGCCGGCATCGCCGATCGCCACCCCAGCCTTGCGGCATCCGCTGTAGAAGGCAGCGCCTGAGCCGAACCAGGTAACCCGGTGTCGTGCGGCGAACCGCCAAAGCGTCAGCCAGTCGGGCCGAGCCTTGGTGCCGCTCGGGCTGCCGTCGAACAGGCAGATGGTGGTGCCCGACAGCAACCCGCCGACCTGGTTGTTCCACATCACCCAGCCGGTGGCGGTAAACCAGTGAAAGCGCTCGCCCACCGTATCGCCGATGTAGCTCGGGCCGAGGTCGAAGTGCATGTTGGTCACGCACCCCGTCAGCACGACCCCGCCGTGCCCGTGGACGATCGCCTTCGGCAACCCGGTGGTACCGCTTGAATAGAGGATCCACAGCGGGTGATCGAACGGCAGCCATTCGGGCTCGAAGCCGGCAACGGCGTCGTCGTCGCGCGCCTGCGCGGCGGCGAAATCGAGCGCCTCGTCGAGCGACCCATCGGCGTGGCCGCTGTGAACGACGATGAGCGCCTCGACGCTTGGCAGCCCGCGGCGCATCTCGGCGACCGCAGCCGATCGATCCATCCGTTTGCCGGCGTAGAGCACGCCGTCGACAGCGATCAGCACCTTGGGCGTGACCTGCCGGAAGCGATCGAGCACCGCCGGCGTCCCCATGTCGGGCGAACACATCGTCCAGATCGCGCCGATGCTCGCGCACGCTAGGAAGGCAACAACGGCCTCGGGAACGTTGGGCAGATACGCTGCCACCCGGTCGCCGCGTCCAACACCGAGCCGACGCAGTTCGAGCGCGAGCGACGCACTGCGCTGCCGGAGCTCGCGCCAGCCGATTTCGCGTACGCTGCCGTTTTCATCGTCGGCGACAATTGCCGGCTGGCCAGCGGCATCGGCCTCGGCAACATGGCGAAAGACGTGCCGCGCATAATTGACCTGAACGCCCTCGAACCAGGCAGCGTTCGGCATCTTGCCGCTCACGATGGAACGCGGAGCAATCGTCGATTCCAGCGCATGATAATCCCAGATCGTGCGCCAGAACTCCGCCAGGTCGTCGGTCGACCACGCCCACATCGAGGCATAAGTGTCGAAGGCGATGCCGCGTTGCTGGCGCAGCCAATCATTGTACCGCGTTAATTGAGGAACGATGCCGGTCATGTATGAACTCGCATGGCACAGCTTCCGACGGGCGCGACCGCGCCGATCGGTGCTAAGGGCCCGTGATCGGGCGACCTGCGACGTCGCCGGCGGAGAAACATCGTCGCAAGTTGCTCCGTCACCGCTCAGAAGTTTACCGTGAACGTCGCGCCGTACATGCGAGGCATGCCGATCGTCCCGTTCACCGACGGCGTCACGCCGGGTGAGACGGTCCCTTCGCTGATGTAGCGCGTGTCGAAGGCGTTGCGCACCCAGCCCGACAGCGACCAGCCTTCCCGCGACGATCCTATCCCCAGCGAGGCGTTCAGCAGTCCGTATCTGTCCTGCGCGTTGAGCGCATTGTTGTAGATGTCGAAGAAGACTCTGCTCTGCCACTTGTAATCGGCGTGCGCGGTGATCTGGAGCGTGCTTGAGATCGGGAAGACGTACTGCGCCGAGGTATTGAACTGCCACGTCGGCGCCTGCGGCAGCGTGTTGTCCTGCAGGTCCTCCGCGCCTGCCGGCAGCGGCTCGCCGTCGGCCGTTGCGCCGACACACGCGGGGTCGGTCACGGTTCCGGTGTAGAGAGGATTGTTGTTACAGAACTTCCCGAACTTGGCGTCGAGCCGGGTCACCGCACCGGTGAGCAACAGCCCCTTTAACGGCGCCGCCTGCGCCTCGAATTCGACACCCTTGATCGTCGCGCTCGACGCGTTCTCGACGCGCGGGTAGCGGACATCCGATCCCTCGAGGCCGATGCGGAAGACCGTTTGCTGCAGGTTGGTATAGTCGGCATAGAAGCCGGTCAGCCCGAACCGCAGCCGCTTGTCGAACATCGACGCCTTGAGGCCAACCTCGTAGTTCCAGACATATTCGGGATTGAACCGGTTGACCGGCTGCGTGATGTCACCAAGCGTGTTGAAGCCGCCCGATTTGAAGCCACGCGAGACGCTCGCGTAAACCAACGAGTTGCTGTTGGGCGTGTAATCAAGAACGAAGCGCGGTGTGAAAGCACCCCAACTGCTCTTGTCCGCCAGGATCGTGTGGAAGGTGAGGACGGTCGCGTCCATCACGTAGGATTTCTCGTCGCGGGTGTAGCGACCGCCGATCGTCGCGCGGAGGCGGCTGGTCAGGTTGTAGCGGAACTGCGCGTAGCCGGCATAGGAGTTCAGCTTCTCTGTGGGAAGATAGACCAGATAGTCGGGAATCGTCTCCAGCGACAGATAAAGCGGCTCGTCTGACGTGGAATGGATGTAGATCGCACCCGCGGTCAGGTCAGCGTGAGAACCGATGTTGGTGAAGTAGGTGAGCTCTTCGCTGACCTGCTTGGTCGAGATGCCGATCAGGTTGAAGAAGGACGTCGGCGCCGGGGTGAGATCGACGTCGAGGTTCTTCAACTTCATGTCATAATCGATATAGCCCGTCGTCGAGGTAAGCGACGACCCGCTACCCCAATGGTAAGAGGCGGCCAGCGTGGTGCGCAGGTTGTTGACGAGCCTGTCGTTGGGCTCGTTCATGTAGACCGTCAGATCCTGGATGTTGTTCTGCGGATAGGGATAGCCGGCAACCTGTGTCGGCGTCGGCAGCGTCGGATCAGCGCGGCCGAGAATGACGTTGAATTCCGGATTGTCGTTGTTGTGCGCATAATCGACCAGTGCGCGGACGCTGAAGGTGTCGCTGGGCTTGTACAGCAATTGCCCCCGCACTTCCTGGAAGTTGCTATTGTCATAGCGCGTATCGTTGTAGCCGTTCTTCAGCCAGCCATCGGCGCGATCGGTCTGGAAGGAGAAGCGACCGAACAGCGTACTGCTGAGTGGAGCGTTGACATAGCCGTTGACGCCTAGACGGTCATAATCGCCGATGTTGAACGAAATAGCGCCGTCCGTCGTGTCGGTAGGCGGATTGCTGTACACGTTGATCGCGCCGCCCGTGGCGTTGCGGCCCTGGAAGGTGCCCTGCGGCCCGCGCAGTACCTCAACCCGCTCGACGTCCAGGAAAGCGGAGTTCATCATGAACTGATTGACCAGCGGAACACCGTCGAGCGAGACGGTGACGCCCGATTGGCTTCCGATATCCTGTCCCGCCTGCCCGATACCGCGCAGTGCGATGAAATTGTTTGTGGAGCGCTGGCCGAACTGAAGACTGGGCGCGAGTTGGGTAAGGTCGCCGACGGTTTTGACCCCCGATTTCTCGAGCGTGCTGCCAGACAGTGCGGTGATCGCGATCGGTACGTTCTGCAAGCCTTCGGGATGTTTCTCGGCAGTCACGATGATATCGGCGATGCCGCCGTTCTGGGTTGTGTCGGTCGCACCGTTTGTCTGTTCGGTAGCGGCAGACTGGCCGCGGGCGGTTGGCTGGCTGGCCGACGGCGCAGCGCTAGGCACGCTCTGCGCGGCAGCGCTGTCCTGCGCCTGCGCTGCGGCGGGAAACAGACATGCTCCCGATAGCGCGGTAGCGCCAAGGAGCAGAACGCGCATCTGACGGCTGATTGGATTGCCTTTCATCATCATCCCTCTCCCTTTTTGCAGCATTGGATGCAGCGGAGGTCTTCGCCACCGTCGGCGTGAAATCATCGCATCTTCCAGTTCGAAACAATGGCGGGTTTGACACCGCGTTTTGTCCGCACTGACCAACTTTGCGGCCGAAAGTTGCGCCGCCTGCGCACAGGCGGCATCAAGCGCGCCACGCCCGCCGAAGGTCAAAGCGGGGGCGCCCTTAGCTGCATACGATTGGAAAAAGGATGCCCGGCAAGACTGTCACGAACACGCTGCGATCGGACCATGTTCCAGGCGAGGTGCCGATCATCATTTACCTGCCGCATGAGCACGACCGCGGCAGCGCAGAGTCCTTTCCGCTCCTGCTTTTGCTTCATGGCGGGAATGGCAGCGAACAGGATTTGCTGCGCTTCGTCCCGCTGATCGACAGGTCGATCGAACACGGGATATTGCCGCCGTTGGTGGTCGTAATGCCGGGTGCGCGTCGCTCGCTTTACATGGATTATCGCGACGGAAGCGAACGGTGGGAGACTTTCCTGCTGGAAGAACTCCTCCCAAAGATCCGTCGCGACCTAAAGGTTTCCAACGTGCGAGAAAGAACGTTCATCGGCGGCTGGTCGATGGGTGGGCTCGGCAGCCTGCGGCTCGCCTTCAAGCATCCTGAAATCTTCGGCGCGGTGGCCGCAATCGAACCCGCCATCGAGCCCGCGCTTGCCTGGGTCGATATCGGCCGGCGGGTCAAGTTCTGGCGACCGGACACGTTCATGGAGACGATCTTCGGCGCGCCGGTCGACCAGAATTACTGGGCCGCCAATAATCCCGCCACCATCGTGAAATCCGATTCAGCTCGTTTGTTCGACCTCGGCATATACCTCGAGGTAGGCGATCAGGACATGTTGTATCTTCATGAAGGCGTCGAGTTCCTGCACCGCATCCTGTTCGACGCCGGCATCGGTCACGATTATCGGTTGGTACATGGCGCCGAGCACGTCGGGCCATCGCTGGAGCCGCGCATCGCTGACGCGTTGGCGTTCATTGGCAGACAGATCGATCCTCCGAACTGGGTCGATGGACGCGTCACCGATCAACGTTCATTGATGGACGAGCACAAGCGCAGGATCGGACTCGCCGTCGAATCCCTCGATGCCCGGCGGATTCGCGGCAAACCTTGATGATGTCCGATGCGCCTGATGCTCGCTGTTAGGCGTCAACAAGCGCGCCGCTGTGTGCGGCCGGTCTTGACCGAACACCGCTGCAGCTATCCCGCAACATGTTTTTGAGCTTTGCCCGGAACAAGCAGATGACAGCCATTGGGCGCGTTCCCGGTGATCCGCCTCGGCGCGATCGTCAGCTTGTGCTGATATCCGACATTCGTCGGAAATGATGTGGACGACTGGCTTTGGTCGGCACAAGCCGCACTGCCACTCGTGCGCATCTTCATCGGCAAGCGTTCTTCAGATGGCCAATGTGGCCAAAGGAGGACGATCATGGACATGCCTGAAACAGAATTCACCGCCACCAAGCGCCCGGTCTGGAATGCCGGAAGAACCGTGGGTGCAAAGCGGGCTCTGAAACCGAAGCAGATTTGGGAGATCCGTTTCTACCTCAACCAGCGCCGTCGCCTACGAGATCGTGCATTGTTCGATCTGGCGATCGACAGCAAGCTTCGGGGCTGCGACCTCGTGCAGATGAAGATCGGCGACCTTGTCAGCGGAGGCCAGATCCGAACGCGGGCGATCGTGATGCAGCAGAAAACGGGACGCCCTGTTCAGTTTGAGCTGCTGCCGGACGCCCGGGCCAGCTTGCTGGCCTGGCTCGAGCGGCGTGGCGGCACGGTCGACGACTATGTGTTCCCAAGCCGCGTTGATCATAGTGGGCACCTGAGCACACGGCAGTATGCTCGGCTTGTCGATGAATGGGTGACTGGTGTCGGTCTGATGCGGAGTGAGTATGGCACGCACTCACTTCGCCGAACGAAGGCATCGATCATCTACAGGGCCACCGGCAACCTTCGTGCCGTCCAGATCCTTCTCGGCCATAGCAAGATCGAGAACACGGTGCGTTATCTTGGGATCGACGTGGAAGACGCACTTGCGCTTGCCGAGAACACCGAGATCTGAACCTGCTGGCGCCCGTGCCCTGGGGCGTGCCGGGCACGGACGCTGGGACGAATCCGTCATTGGGTGGTGATAAGTTGAACATCCGCTATCGCCAGAAGCCGACATTCAGCGGTCGCTTCTACCTACGCAGGTACGAAGCGAGCCGCGCATCAATTCGAAGCCTCTGGCCCAAGCAACAGCCGCATCGTACGAAAATCGAACGTGTAGCTGCCCCTGGCCGTCAATGCGGACTGTCCAAGATTGCCAAGAACGGGCGCCGTCTTGTCGCCCTCTAACGTCACGGCCACGTCTCGTTCGACGACTGTCGCCACCCCTGCCGTGATCGTCAGTCGAGTTTCGATTGCCACATCGCCTTCGGTGCCGCCACCCAATCCCAATGTCGTGTCTCGCTTCCTCGACCAAAATTGTGCGCGATCGGCGAAGCGGCTAGCATAGCTCGCATGGAGGCTGCTTCGGTTTGCCCCCGTGTCGATGCTCACCAAGCCCTTGCGCCCCGCGATCTCCACTTCGGCCACAGGGGTCAGCTGCTTCATGTAGAGCGTCGCTCCCGATCTGAGCAACGGCCCCGCTCGATCGATCGCAAACGTGCCGTCGGCATCGATCCTGAATCGACCTAGCTGCCCGAGCGCAGGGCAGCCGAGTATCGCCTCGATCTGATAGTCGCCTAGCGGAGACCGGATGAACAATGCGCTGTCCGGTACGACGATCACGACTAGATTTCGAAGGGTCACACCGCCAACCGGAAGGCTGTGTATGACAGCAATTCGTGTTGCGACCGAATGGCCGGTCAATCCCACCGCGCGTGCGCCGGTATCGCGAACCGCCAATCGCATACGTCGGGCCGCGCTCTCGGTTACAACGGAAAGGTTGGCACCTGTATCGATATTCCACGAGAGCGTGACGCCGCGCACCGTCAGATCGACATTCTGCGTGCCCAGCACATTGCGGTAACTGTGCAAGGTCGCGGAGCTGCTGCCTGTCGCCTTGGGTCTGGACACGTCGCGCAACACCGCCGCCATTCCGAGCGCCTCACGCAGATCGGCAAGCTCGTCGGGATCGACGGGCTCGCCATGGGCCGCGAGCCACCGCACGATCAACGCATGTTCCTTCCTGTACGCGCCCTGCCGGGCGTAGGAGTCGAGCAGCGCCTCGAATGCTGCATGTGCCCGGGGAGAATGGGTCTGTTCCAATATCGCCAAGCACCGCGGGAGTGATTTCGACACTTCGTCGAGATGGTTGTCGCGGGTGGCGATGATCCCCTCCACCGCGCAGCGCTCGGCGCCCTTCGGCATCGCCTGCGCCAGTATCCGCGCCTCGGCCATGTCCCAACGCGCAAGCGCGGCGTCGACCGGGAGCAGGTTCTCGGCTGGCGAGGCGGCATTGGGGGGCGTCGCGGCGGCAGCCGCCACGGCAAGAATGGTATGCATCACCATGCCGTGGCCTCCCGATTCCAGTCCGATCACGCTGCAACGACCTTGGCGCGGCGACGCACGTCGCTGATCGTCAGCGAGGCCGCCGAGACCAGAAAGTAGAAGGCGCCGAATGCCGCATAGGGTGCGATGTCGGCAATGCTGACCGGGGCGGCGCCCGCCGCCTTGCTGAGCATGTGTGCGCCGGCCAGGCCGGACTGGGCACCGCTCAGGATCATCGCCCATTGCGCGCCATAGGATTTCCAGCGCCGCACGCCGGTGAGGAGCTGGAACAGGCCGGAGAGGACCGCCCACACGCCGAAGATCTGGAGGACCGCGTGCATGCCGTGCGGCAGGGTCACGCCGACGGCGACGGCAGTCACGATGCTGACGAGGAAGTTGAGCATTTGGCTCTTGTTCCGCGTCAGGCCGCCGCTCCGGCGGGCGTCGAGATAGTTGGCCAGCGCGTCCCAGGCCGGATAGGCGACAAGCATCACCGCGGCCAATGGCGGCATGGTCCTGGCAACGGCGAAGGCGAGGACGACCCAGATCGCGGAGAAAGCGAAGCGCAGGTAATAATAGGTCTTGAGCCAGTCGCGGTCCGGGGACTTCGCGTCGGTAATGGTCTTCATGGCGTGGTTCCTTTCTGTGATGCAGGCGCCCCCCTCCGCCCGGCAAGCCGGGTGGGTCGATCGTCGGCGGTGGAGACAATGTGCGGCGGGTGATCGGCCGCGGGTGATGGTTAGAGGCGGAAGCGTTGCGGCAGGCACCATCGCGCCACGGCCGCCACGGCGGTGCACCCGACGCTGTACCAGACCACCACGTAGAGGGGGTCGTTGAACGGACAGCAGAACGCGAAGACAAACGCACCGCAGGCCCCGGCGGCGATGCCGCTCGCGAGAGCGCTCAGCCGGGGCTGGGTCGGCGCCGCCCGGCGCATAAGGGCGCCGAGCAATGCGAGGATCGGCAGCGAGAGCACGAAGATGGAGGTCGCGCACCGCATGCCGCTCATCGGGTTGATACGATCGAGCAGCCCCAGCTCGCCCATGCCCGCGGGCGTGACGAACGCACCGCCGACAATGGCCAGCACCGCGAACGCGCAGGCGAGCATCAGCCCTTGCCGTGGTCGTGCCGTCGGCGAAAAGGATCGGACCGCCAGCATGCAGGCAGCCAAGGCGAGAAGGCCGAGGCTCGCCACCCGCCACATCAGATGCGGCGCCCAACCCATATGATGCATGTCGGCACGCATCAGCCCCGTAGCCGGGGCAAGGGCGAGTTCCACCGCGCAAAGCGCGAGGAGCAGCAGGCCTTCGCGGACCATGCTGCGCCGCCTGACCGGCGCGAGGTCGGATGACAGGTCGAGGATCAGGGCTTCATTCGACATCGGGGGTCTTCTCGATCAATGCCGTCAGGCGGGCGAGCCCGCGGTGGATGTTCATCTTCACGGCCGACGGGGAAAGGCCGGTCTGGGCGGAAGCTTCGTCGACGCTATAGCCCTGCACCTTGACCAGCAGGATCGCCTGGGCCTGCGCCGGGCGGAGCTGATCGAGCAGGCTGGCGAGAACCGAGCTGCTCACCACCGCCGCCTCGTGATCGCCGGTGGCGATCGCGTCGGGCAGTTCGTCCGCCGAACGGCGCGCCAGGCTGCGCAGCTGGTCCACCCATTTGTTCTTGGCGATCGCCGCGAGCCAGGGAGCGAAGGGATAGCGCGGATCATAGGTATGGCGCCGCCGATGGATCGCGAGCAGGGTTTCCTGGACGGCATCGTCGACCTCCCCGGGCGGCAGCCGCCGCTCGAAATAGCGCGTCAGCCATTCGGACGTCTCTCCCAGCAGTCGCCGATACGCGCCGCCATGCCCGTTCTGGGCCGCCTGCATCAGGCCGCTCCAGCTGTCGGGCGCCATGCGGGAGGGCCGCGCGGGCGCGGACTGCGGCGCGCCCGAGGGCGGCCTTGAGATGAGTCTCGAAAAAAAGTCCGGGCGCATGAATCCTATTCGCTCGCGATACGATCCCGGTCACTCTGCGTCGAACTTTTCTGCCGGAGGGTGTACCCCGCCCCGGCAACGCGTAAGGACAGGCCATGGAGTGGAGCGACGTCCGTATCTTCCTGGCCGTGGTGCGCGCCGGCACGCTGGGCGGCGCGGCGCGCGCGCTGCGCCTCAGCCATCCCACCATCGGCCGGCGGCTGCGCGCGCTCGAGGCGGCGACCGGCCAGACGCTGTTCCAGCGCACGGCTGAAGGGCTCATCCTCACCGAGGAGGGGAGCGCGATCGTGTCGCTGGCCGAGCAGATGGAAGAAGGCGCACTGGCGATGGAGCGCCGGCTTGCCGGGCAGGAGCAGAATCTGCCCGGCTGCCTGCGCATCTCCTCGGCCGACTGGTTCGGTGCCTATGTGCTGCCCCCGATCGTCGCCGACTATACGCGCGCCCATCCGGACGTCGATGTAGAGATCCTGACGGGCACGCGCCTGTTCAGCCTTGCGCAGCGCGAGGCGGACATCGCCTTCCGGATCGTGCCATTCGACACCTCCGACATCGTCCAGCGGCGGCTGGCCCGGCTGCGCTACGGCGTCTACATCGCCGAGGGTGCGCCCGAGCCAATGTTCGGCGACGGCACCGGCTTCCGGCTGATCACCCATGATACCTCCACGGGCCATTTTCCCGACATCGCTTGGCTGCTGGAAAGCTTCCCCAAGGCGACGACGGTGATGCGATCGAACAACCGGAACGTGCAGGCGCGCATGTGCAAACAGGGGATCGGCATCGCCGTCCTCCCCCGCGCCATCGGCGGGCAGACCCCGGGGCTCCGCCTGCTCGACCTGCCGGAGGCGCCGCCGAGCCGGGACATCTGGATGGGCTATCATCGCGATCTGAAGCATCTGCAGCGTCTCCGCGCGTTCATCGCGGTGCTGGACGAGCACCTGCGGGAGGTCGGGTCGGGCTAGCCAACAGGACGAACGACTTTTCCCGGTAGGAGAGATCCTTGATCCACCGGAGCCCCAGCTTTTCGGCAAGCTTCAGCGAGGGAAGGTTGACCGGCTCGACCAGGCAGGCGACGCGATCATGGGGCGTGGCCTGTGCCAGCCAGCGCAGAAGGCCGGTCATTGCCTCGAACGCCAAACCCCGCCCGCAGACGTCGGACGCGAAGAGCCACGAGGCTTCGGGCACGCTGTCGAGCACGGGATCGACACCCCGTCGGAAGAAGCCCGCACCGACTTCGCCTATGACGCGGCCGCCGGCCCGTTCGACGACCGCGAGCGTGCCGAAGCCGAAGAGGCTCCAATGGCCCGCGCAGCGTAGCACCCTTGTCCAGGCGCCTTCCTCGGAGTCGGGGAGATTGCCGATGAACCTGCGCACGTCGGGATCAGCCGACAGCGCCAGGATCGCAGGAACGTCGCCGGGTTCATAGGGACGCAGGAGGAGCCGTTCGGTGCCGATCATAGGGGGCCTGGAAGAAGTGAGCCAACGGCCTCAGCTGCCGCGCAAGCAGGTGTGGACGAAGCGGACGAGTTCGCCGCTCAGCTCCAGATCCTCCGGCGTGCCGCCCAGGAAGCCGCCATGCGGCATCGCCTCGAAGACATGAAGTTCGGCAAGAACACCGGCACGCCGCAGCGCGCGATGCATGCGCACGGTGTTGGAGAGGAACAGATCGCGGGTGCCGGATTGGAGCAGCGTGGGCGGCAATCCAGTCAGCTCGCCGAACAGCGGGGAGAGCGCGGGATCGGAAAGGTCTGCGCCGTCGGCATAGAGCAGGTTCGCCGCGCGCAGCGGTAAGGGCAGCATTAGGTCCACCAGACGGTTCACTGCGAAACTGTCTCCGGACTCGGTCAGGTCCACCTCGGGGGATAACAGCACCAGCCCGGCCGGCATGGGAAGCCCCGCCTCCCGCGCCCGCAGCAGCATGGCAACGGCGAGGTTGCCTCCTGCGGACCTGCCGCCGATCACCACGTCCGAAGGCTTGTGACGCTCCAGCACATGGACATAGGCCGCCAGCGTATCCTCCAGTGCGGCAGGATAAGGATGCTCGGGCGGCGTGCGATAGTCTACGCCGTAGCAGCGCAGGCCGTGCAGGTCCGCCTGGATCTGCGCGCCGACCCGGCA
Source organism: Hephaestia mangrovi (assembly GCF_019880555.1). Lineage (GTDB taxonomy): Bacteria > Pseudomonadota > Alphaproteobacteria > Sphingomonadales > Sphingomonadaceae > Sphingomonas > Sphingomonas mangrovi. Next base: position 39,096 of record NZ_JAINVU010000005.1, read on the forward strand.
CGCCTCGCCCCCGCCAAATACCAGCGCGCCACCGTGCAGATCGAGATACGCTCCCGCGGCGCTGGTCGCGGTCTCGGGCGTGGCGATGTGGACGGGCGCTTCGCCGACCCGGACGGTCTCGACGCTGGCGCGCACGCTGCCCGCACGACCCTTGATGCCGGCGGCATAGTGCTCATCCACCGCCGCCTTCATCCGGACCCAGCCATCACGATCCTCGAGACCCGGCATCGGGTGCTTGGCATTGATCGCCACGCCGTCGGCATCGACGAGACGGTCCAGTACGGCGCGCGCTTCCGCACTGATCGAGCGGGGGGCGGGAAGCACGCCGGCGGGCAACCGCACACCGAAGCTTTGTTCATCCATGAGCGGCGGCCTCCTTGGGGTTCTGTTTGCGAGGAGGACGCGGGTCGCTCCTCTGCATTATTTAATCTTCGTCCTGCCACCTGCGCAGGTCGGTCTGGTCATGATAGCCCATGCGATCCGGCGTGGTGATGAACTCCATGGTCGTGCCCCAGGGCATGCGGCAATAGCAGACCTTGTTTCCGGGACCTTTTTCGGTCGCATAGGGAATGGCACGCGGCGCCGTCAGGGGGGTGCCGCCCGCCTTCTCGAAGCGTGCGACCGATGCATCGATATCATCGGTGTAGAGCGCGAAATGAGTGATGCCGAAATCGCTCGCGCGGATCGGCTGGGCCTGTTCGGGCCCCTGCATTTCGAAGAGCTCGATATCGGGTCCGGTGCCGATCTTGACCATTGCCTGCGCGCGAACGACCGTTCCAGGGAAGGCGCCCACGGCGCGCTCGAACTCCGCCCCCTGCCGCAGCGGATCCTGCGGGCCGAACGACTGGTAGATCAGCTGGGCGCCAAAGGCCTCCGCCAGGAAGGCTTTGGCGGCTTCGATGTCGGGCACCGTGATGCCGATATGATTGACGCCGCGAATGACGGGTGCGGTCATGACGTTCTCCTTCGTTGCTGGTTCGATTGCGCGCCGGGATGCGCGCGGGCGCCGGTTCATCCGACCTTGAGGAAGTCGATCAGCGCGGCTGCGACTTCTTCCGGCCGCTCGTCCGCGACATAATGGCTGCACCGCGCGATCGCGCCGCCGGTCACCTTGGTGGCGAACTCCTCGAGCATCGGCACCATCCGCGCACCGAAGCGCTGGTCTCCGCCGAGGCCGAGCACCGGCATCTCAAGCGGCCGCTCCTTGTACGCGAGCGCGGCTTCGTGGTCGGCGTCGAGCGTGCGATACCACTCCATGCCGCCCCGGGTGCGGCCGGGAAGCGCCATCGCTCTCGCGTAGATCTCGATGTCCGCCGGATCGAAGCTGCTGTGGTCGTAGAAGCGCTCGGCCATGAAGGTCGCAATATAGTCCTGTTCCCGGCCGTGAAGCAGGCGTTCCGGCAGGTCCCGGTTGGCATGGAAGCCGAAATGCCAGAGGCCTGCGATGGTCGCCTTCCACTGGGTCCAGCCGGGAAGCGGCACATCGAGGACCGCCAGATGGGTGACAGCGTCTCGGTAGAGGGCGGCCTGCGCCAATGCGACCATGCCGCCGATATCGTGCCCGCACACGGCGTAGCGTGCGTGGCCAAGGGCATTCATGACCCCGTGCGCATCCCGCGCCATCGTCGCCTTGTCATAGCCGCCCTGCGGGCAGTCGGAAAATCCCGCGCCGCGCAGATCGATGGCCACCACGCTGAAATGGTCGGCGAGCAGCGGCATCACATGGTGCCATTCCCACCAGGTCTCCGGCCAGCCGTGGAGCAGCAGGATCGGAGGGCCAGAGCCGCCGGTGACGGCGTTGATCTTGATGCCGTTCGCCGGCACCAGTTGTTGGGCAAAGCCCGGCAGTGCAGCGATCACGATCGCTCTCCCATACGATAGGATGTTCAAGCGGGGCGCTGGCCCCGCGCTCAGGCGGGATCGAAATCGGTGGCGATCGTGATGTCGCGCCAGGCGTCGATGTCGCGGCGGAAGGCGGCAAGCTTCCGCTCGGCGATTGCGTGCGCCGCAGGGCCGAGCGGCAGGTGGAGCGGCGCGTCCGCGGCGTCGACCGCCTGCAGGATCACGGTGACCGCCTTGTCCGGATCGCCCGCCTGGTTGCCGTTGCCCTTGTCGCGATACTGCTTGCGCGAGCTCGCGGCATATTCGGGCATTTCGTTGGCCGCCATGGCGATAGACCGGCCCAGGAAATCGGTGCGGAACGGCCCGGGTTCGACGATGAGCACGCGAATGCCCAGCGGCTTCAGTTCGCCGGCGAGCGCCTCGGAAATCCCTTCCACCGCGAATTTGGCGGCATGATAATAGCCCCCGCCGCCCCGGCCCTCGATCCCCGCGCCGGACGACATGCTGACGATCATTCCTCCCGAGCGCCGCAGGACCGGCAGCGCGGCTCTGGTGGTTTCGATCAGCCCGAACACGTTGACCTCGAACATCGGCCGATATTCCTCGGGCGTGGCTTCCTCGATCGCGCCGAACAGCGCGTAACCCGCATTATTCACGAGCACGTCGAACCCGCCAAAGGTGCCGACCGCTTGCGCGACGACTGCCTTGGCCGCCGCCGGATCGGTCACGTCCAGCGGCAGGGTGAGCATCCGGCCATCGAACGGCTCGGCCATATGCGCGATCGTTTCGACGTTGCGCGCCGTAGCGATGACCCGGTCGCCGCGCCGTGCCGCGGCGAGGGCGAGCCGCTGGCCGAAGCCGCTCGAGCAGCCGGTGATGAGCCAGGTTTTCATGACATACGCTCCACTGGTTTTCAGACGATGACGGCACGCCGCTCAGAGCGGCTGCAGGACGCTGCGCTGGGGTTGGACGGCGGTGACGATGGCGACGTCCGCCATGACCCGAGCCGTCTCCGGCGCCTGGAGCGCCGCTTCCATGGCCGCCATGTCTCCGAAGTTGACGACGCCCACGGCGATCAGCCCGGCACCGTCCGCTTGCGGGAAGAAGCCAGCCGCACTGATGAGACCATAGGGACCCCAACTTTCCCGCACGAGCGGGAAGTGCACGTTGATCCAATGATCGCGGTCGAACGGCGTATGCACATCACCCGCATAGGTCACCAGCATCGTGATCATCCTCGAGTCCTTGTTCGCGAGCGCCCGAACCTCCCGCGGCAATCTGCTACCGCCTCGAGTTCGATCGGCTCCTTTCCAACGATGACGGCAATTTAGATGCTTGAATTTGTTCTTGAACGGCCAGTATTGCACGCTTGCCGTTCAGATTTGTGCGGGTGGTCTGAAGGCGCGGGCCGCCGGCCTTTGCAGTCTGATGTCTGCCCATCTCCGGGAGCGCAAATCCTTCAGGCCGGTCGTATGCCACCATTGATGCCGAGCATTGCCCGTACACTATCGTTCTCCGGTGCCAGCGGTGCGAGCGACAGGATTCGGCGGAAGCTGCCGTTGGAAGCGCGACTGCCCAGCGACGCATTTTGGTCGAATGCCGCCGGCTCCGGAAGCCACCTCAGCCGCGTCCGCAGGCGCCGACAGAGCGGTCGTTTCCAGTCCAGATCAGGGCCGTTATAACCTGCCGTAAATTCAACTTCGCATAGTATCACGCGGTCGCGACCCAGCCACGGAAACTGAAGGCGGCATAGAAAAGAGCGATCTCGCGGAACCCCGCTTGTTCGAGCAACGCCTCTTCCTCGGCCGCCGAGAGGATCGGCAACTGCTTGCCCATCATTTGCGCGGAACGGGATGCTCCGGCGACATCTTGCACGCCCCGATCCGCAAACAGGACCGAACGGGCGAGCCAGTCCTGCGGTTCGCTTCCCTGCGGATAGCTGTGATGAGCAACGATAAGCCGCGCGCCAGGCTTCATGCGGCGGCGAATGTCCCGCAACACCGCCAACCTTTCTTCCCGCTCAAGGAAGTGCAGCGTCAGCAGACAGGCCGCGCCGTTGAACGGGCCTTGCGGTGCCGCCTCCATATAGCCCTCCCGGAGGTCGACACGAGTCAGGAGCGGCCCGAGAATTTCCCGCGCCAGATCGAGCATTTCCGCCGAGGGGTCGACACCGACCAACCGCCAGCCGGGCTGCGCTTCGGTGAATGCCTTGAGTTCCAGACCGCCCCCGGCACCATAGACGAGGATATCAGCGTCCCGCGGCGCGCGCTCCGCCAGCAGGAGCACGGCCATGCGATGGAGATCGGCATAACCAGGCACCTTGCGCGGCGTATCTTCGGCGTAGCGGGCAACAGCGGCCGCATCGGTAAAGGGACGCAGCGTGTCCATCGTTCAACCGAAGACGAGCGCGCGGTGCGCCGATGTACCTGCCGTGACGCCGTCGGCGACGGCCCAACTGACGCTGTGAGGCGCACGAGCGATATCGCCGGCTGCATATAGGCCCGGAACCGTTGTCAGCTTGTCACCATCAGTGTGGATGATCGGCCCCATCGGACCGTCGTCGATCCGGGCACCGAGTTGTTCTGCAACCGGACTGTTCAGGCACGAGCGCGGCGCTATGTAGAGCGCGGAGACAGCGCTGCTCCTGCCGTCAGCCAATTCGACCGCGGACAGGTCCGTTCCTTCTCCTGCCAATCCCAGAACGGGAGGCGGCTCGATCCTGACACCGCACGCATAAAGCTGAGCGGCCTCATCCCCGGACAGTTCCGCTCCGTTCAGATAGAGCGTCGTCGGCCCCCATTCGGTGATCAACTGGGCCTGATGGATAGACATAGGCGTGCGGTAGAGCACCCCCAACTGCTGGCCGCCGAACTCGAAACCGTGACAATAAGGGCAGTGCAGGACGGTCTTCCCCCATCGCTCCTGCAAACCCGGAAGATCGGGCAGTTCGTCGCGTAGACCAAAAGCCAAAATCAACTTGCGCGCCGTGATTTCCTCTCCACTCGAGAGAGTGACCGCAAAGCCATCCTCAATGGCCCGCGCCTCGCTCGCCCGTGCATCCGTCAACTCGACGCTCTCATAGGCCTGAAGCTGCGCGCGCGCTGTCGCAAGAATCTCAGCGGGGTTGCTGCCGTCCTGCCCCAGGAAACCATGCGAGGCCTCCGCGAACCGATTACGCGGCTTGCCGGTATCGAGAACCCGGACACTGCGGCGCGCCCGCACCAGATAGGTCGCGGCCGCAAGGCCCGCAAAGCCGCCGCCTACGATGATAGCATCATGCTGCATGCGAGGTCTCCAGCGTGATTGCGCCGCCGCGTTCGGTGAGGCGCGCGTGAAAATCGGCGTTCAATTGCGCCAGGGTGATTTCGCCGAACCGGCGCAGCAGCAAGGTCTCGGCGTCGTCGAAGGCCTGCCCCAGCGCAGCATTGACGGCCCGTTCGACCAGACAGCCAGGCGCATCGGTGCGATTGCCCATGGCCAGTATCTCCGGTCGCCCCAGTGCGTTGTAGATGTCGCGCATCGTGACGGCCTCAAGATCGCAAGCGATCGTCCAACCGCCGCCATGCCCTTTTTCGGAACGCACGAAGCCCTGCTCGCGCAGTCCGGCCATGATGCGGCGGATCACGACCGGGTTGGTATCCATCGCGCGGGCCAGCGTTTCGGATGTCTTAGGGCCGGACTGTTCCGCCATGTGCAGCAGCACATGGAGCACGCCCGACAATCGGATATCTCTTCTCATGTAACTTTACATGATACGTGATAACCGTAATGTCAACGGCGGTCCGTTTCGATGCGAATCTGCTACCTTATATCTGCAAGGGGTGGGGTAGATCGCCAACATTGCTGACGCTCGGGGGTCGAAGCGAGGTTCCCCATACCGGTCATTCGTTCATCGCATTTTCCGACTACCGAAATGGCTTAGTTCGGGGCGGCTTGCTGATCGTCCGGCTTACAACGACGGAAGTCGGAAAGCTGTCGATTGCCTGCCGCCAAACAACTCAAGCGTTCCCTCGCTAGCAAGTTATTGACGTTACCTACAATGCTGGCCGGATGCTTGGGGCACGCGCACCATACAGAACTGACCCGAACTGCCGCAGCCCCTCGTCGAGCTTGCAGCAAGACATATGCTCCTCCTCGCGGAAGGCAGCTAGTGATTTGCCTGTCTGGGATGAGACTGGCTCGCGATCCATGCCGTCACGTGACGCCGTAATTCATTCAACGGCACCACACCTTCTTCCAGGACAACCTGATTGAACGCCTTCAGATCGAACCGCTTGCCGAGTTGGCGCTCCGCCTCGTCGCGCAGGGCAAAGATCACCAGAGCACCGCTGTCATAAGCCGTCAGTTGCCCGGGCATCACCGCGATCCGATCGACTTCGGCGTCAGCCGATTTTCGGGTGAAGCGTCCCGTCGACATCAGATATTTGATCGCCTGCGCGCGCGTCCAGTGGAAGGTATGGAGACCTGGATCGACGACCATGCCTCTCGCCGGCCAGATGCGTCGCAGGATTGCTGCGTTCGGTGTATCATAGATTCCGGCCTCCTCGGCCATGCCTTCGGCATAGCGCGCCCAGCCTTCCTGGTAGGCGGCGTTCGAGATCAATTTCGACAAGCGAGTGGCGGGACTGATCTCGCGCGCGAAGGCGATCTGGAGATGATGGCCGGGAAGGCTCTCATGCGCCACGACAATTTCCGCTTCCGCCCGCGTCTCGCTAGCCCAGTTGCCGAGTTCGATCCTGTATATCGCAGGCTTCGTCGTATCGGGCTGGATGTCGAGGTGAGAGGAAACCCCGGCTGCTTCTTCGAAGGCGCGCTCGGGCTCGACGACCACATCCTGCTTCGGCAACTGGCCGATCAGCGATGCGGCCGTCTTCGACTTGGCGCGCGCAAGAAAATGCCGCGAGAAAGCGAGCAGCTCATCTCTTGATTTGAAATGCTCGCCGGGCGCGGCCTTCACTCGGCTCAACGTTGTCGGAATATCGGAAGTCCCGTAGAGTTCGCGACCCAGGCGCAAGACCTTCGCACTGTTCGCGGCAACGGTCTGTTGTCCAAGCGCGAAAACCTCCCCAGGTGAACGGTTGAGTGTCGTTTCCGCGCGCAGGAAGGCGCGATAGCAAGCCGGTCCATTGGGAAGGTCGGATATCGCGACGCCGACACGCGCGCGTGGCAAATAGGTCAGCTTCAGGAATTGGCCGTAGCGCTTCAACGCGGGATCGATGCGTTCGACAATCAGTTGCCGGAAAGCTGCCTTGAACTCGGCGTCGTTCGAGCGTGCCGCGGGAGAGAAGAAGGGTGATTTCTCCGGCACGCCGGTCGCAAGGCCATTCATCTGCCGAATGACGCGCCTGACGACAGACTTCGGCGCTGTATAGCCTTGGTCGAGGCCACGCTTCAGATTGGCGATCTCGACATCGACATAGGTGGGCAGGCTGGCCCAGCGCCGAAGTGCCTGCGCGCGTTGGTCGGGGGTATCGATCGGTTGAGCGTCAGCAACGTCAGCGAACGTCGATTGCCAGCCATCGAAGTGATTGACGTTCCACAACTCTCTCTTGCAGACGCGCAATTGCAGGTCGCTCTCGAGCTTTTCGCGCAATCTCGCGTATGTCGGCATCGCGGCGGGCGGCAAGGTTGAAGCGTCCAGCTTCAGCAGTGCTTGCAGGTCTTCCCGCTCTTCCCGTGCGAACGACGCAATAGCCGCCGGTGTCCGGTCTTCAAATCGATCATGGACCGTCGTGGCCAAGCCCGCTTCGTAAGCAAGTGTCGGATCGTGGGCGAGATCCTGATCGACAAACCGGTTCGCGAGCGCATCCAGTTGTTGCGTCGGCGATTGCAAGTCCCTCGATGCGTTAGCCGATGCGGATGCCGCCAAAACGGCCAACAGGCTCGCATAGTGTGCGGGTTTGAACATCCAAACTCCCAATGCCTATCTCGCGTCAGCGCGGCCTTGCGATCCATCATTCGGCCTCAATGGACGCGCCTAACTCGGACAGTGCTCCGTTCTTGTGCCTCGCCCGTACCGACGCTGCGTTTCGGTGTCACCCCCCAGCACGTTATCGCGACAATGTGTCAACCATGCCTCGGAGAAAGCAGGCGCTCAGTGAAACACAATCCGCCTCTCATCCTCGGAGGTCGCTTATCTTCCCCAAGGGGCGTCGCCCGTTAAATCAAAGAGCGCAGTAAAATGCCCGTTGATGAAGAGGCCCGCTACGTCTGCTGCAGAATTCCATTACGAGAGTACAGATGCGTTTTCGGGCATTGCGTTGACTTTGCGCAGATCAAACGCCTTTACGTTTTGATGATTCTGATACGGTGTCAGATTGAGCAGATACATGAAGGACGAGTCGTCGTCCCGCTCGAACACGACGCCCTGCCTACCGCGATGATCCGCCGCGCGTTCATAGATATCAATCATGGACAGAACGTCGCGCGGTGGCCTGCTGCCGGGTTGATGGACGCCGAGATAGGCTAAATCGGGCTACCCCAGCTTCGCGTTCGAAGTCGATGGGGCTGAGGTAACCGAGGATCGAGAGGCGCCGGTCGGCAGTCGCCAACATACCAGACGTTCGACCGCCTGCTTTCAATCTGCAGAAGCGGTCAATCGTTCAGGCGCCCGCGGCACTGCTGCTCATTAGAACAGCGATCGCTTGACACCGTCATCACCGTATCCTCGCCGCTCGTTCACTGATTTGCCTGTTTTGGTCCAAACGTAGCCGGTTAGCATGCGAGGCGATTGCATGGCCCGCGAGGTAGCGATCGTTCAGAATGCCCATAGCGTTGAACCGCAGGCGATCCGAGGGCGAACTCAGCAATCGCTCAATGTGATCGATTTGCTCGCGATTCAGTTCTGGCTTTTGCCGCAATATCTCGCCCAACTCATGTGGCGAGAGCTTCTCGCTCTCGACATCGGTGAGAAATCCGTCGAAGGCTTCGGACGTGGCCAAGATCACCTTCCGGAACCGCGCATTGCCCACGTCCTTGACATCAGATCGACTGTCGCCGCGCGCCAGCGAGATCACTTTGCCGTCTTCCCCGAGCGCGATAAGCGCGCGCGCTAGCGCCGCGCGAGGACTTTGTGGGATCACACCGCCGCCCTGCGGATAGGGTTCCTCATGCCTAAGCCAATGCTGCCAGCTCCGGTCGATGATCGTCGTCGCGCCCATCGCAGCGAAGGCTTCGGGGCACAGCTCAGCCAAATGCTCGGCAAGTTCCGCTGCTGCGCATGCGACCTCGACTTCGGACGCGAACAAGCCAGACTCGAGCACGTCCATCAGATCTTGCGTGAGCGGCGCACGCCACATCACGAGTCCCTTGAACAGGTACTGCGAACCGCGGCGAAGCGGCCGTTCCAATTGGGTCATCGTCAGTGCGATGCGGGTCGACGGCGGCAGTTCGCCAGCTATGCCCGCGGCCGCCCAGAGCGCGATGCCGTGCCCCTCGCGATAAAGGCGCTCGACGCAGGCCTCTAGCTCAGGCCCATCCAGGCAGTGTTCGAGCAGATTCGCCGCCATCCAGACGATCCAGCGAGACGAATGATGAACGGCGGATTCGATCTTGATGAGGTCGACTTCGTGATCGCGTGCGGAGTTCCACGCGGGCATGGGCGGATCGACGCTTTCGAGCAACTGCAGCAGCTGGTAGCGCCATCGCTCATTCTCCGGCTTTTGCTGTGATTCCCGGAGTATGAACTTGGCCCGGGCAGCCTCGCTTCTTAGCCCGGCAGGGTCGAGCCCGCTGATCGCGGCAAAAATTTGAATCACGTGTTTAGCTGGTGCGGGATCAAACTGCCTCGTCCACGCCCAGACATCGGAAGCAGGCACTTCCGACATATTGCTCATCTGCACGAAGGCGCTGAGATTGAGCAGGTGCGTAAAGTCGTCGAAGTCGGCCTCTTCGACCTCATCTCCCGCGAGGGCGTCGAGCACAAACTGGTCGCCGCGCAGTTGAGCCTTTTCCCAGCCGCCTAGTTCGAGACCTCTGTAAGGATGAGGATCGCGCTCGATGCTGACGTTCCAGCCTTCCAGGTCGATGAGCTCGCGGGCGCGCCTAGCGAATTCAAAGTTATGCCGAGCGATCAAATTGAAGATCGTACTGATAACCGCTTCAGCGTCGGAGCGCTCGCACCGCATTGCAATGTCCGGGGCAGCGGCTAGCGCCAGTTCGACCGAGAGGTCGCCGGCCTCGCCACCATGCAGGATCAGGCCTCCGCCCAGACTGGTTTCCATTCCGATGGAGCCGACCGAGATCGTGGGTTCGATCGCCGCGACCAGATCGTCGATATCGTAGAAGCGTGGCCCAGCGGCGACGAGACAATTCCAGGCAACCAACCTTGGCCAAGTCTGCGGAATTACACGGACCTTCGCCGCTTGCGGGGCGACGTCCTCGGGAAAGAGCTTGGCAATGGCAATCAGCGACATGCCTAGGCGAGACGCCTCGGGCTCGCGGTTCTCGCCGACCAAGTCGAAGATATTTGTCAGCAGCCGTTCGCGCGTGACCACTGAAATTCGGTCGGGCACCTCGGCGAGAAGGCGGGCGCCGTAAGCCAACTTGTCCGCTAAGCCCGGGCTGCTCTTTTGCAATCCGGCGATCTGCGCCGCGACCTCCTCAGCAGGGCCGCGCAGACCGGCGAAGCGCAGAACCTCGTTCCATGCGCTGCTCGACATGCATTGCTGTAGCGCCTCGTCCTGCCTCGGGCCCTGCAATTCACACAAATGGCGCGCTGCTGCGAATTCGCCGAGGCTCTTGTGGATGAAGCCGTAGACCTGAATCTTTCCGCTCCCGACGCGTTCGATCAGGCCTGCGTCTTCCCAATAGGCCAAGGCTGATTGTACGATGCCGATTGCTTTCAGGAAAGGATCGCCCGTTTCGGCGGCGAGATCCGCGGCGCAGAGACGTTCCATCTCCGAGCATGGCAAGAGGGGGTGTCCCGTTAGGTGCCAGGCCAGGATATCGAGCAAGCGATTGAGCACCGCGTCGGCGGCAGGCTTTGACACCGAGCGGCGGGGAATGTCGTCGATGAGCGCGAAGATCTGCTCGAACAATATCTCTCGTGTTGCGCCAAGGTTCTGATAATTGGCCAGGACCGCGGCGGCCATGCCGAGCAGGAGCGGTGTACGCCCGACGATCTCGCGGATTTCTCGGCTCTTCAATTGGTCGGCGACGAACTTGGACTGTTTGGCCTCAGCACCGTCGTCGGATAGCGCGGCCAGCAATGCCGCGACATGCCTGGGCGCTTCTGATGGCTCAAGCGGCGCGAGATCATAGTGGCGCCATGCGGCAAAATGCGCGGCGCGGTATCCGACAGGCCGGGTCGTGACGAGAATCCTGCTGTCGGGATAGCCTTGCGCGAACCGCTCAACCCCTTCGGCGACCGCGTGCTGCAAGTCGCCGCATTCGTCGAGACCATCGCCGAGGAGCAGCCAATTGGACCAGCCGGCGCGCTTTACCTCGTCGGCAGATAGGCCGCTGCCATCCAGGCCGTGACGGAACACGGCATCTTCAAATGGCAGACCGGCACGCATACTCGCGGCGATCGTCGCGAGACGAATCCTGAGGACCGGAATGCCGTCCTCGCTGTATCGCCGCACGATCCGCTTGAGCATCGTGGACTTGCCGAGGCCGGGCCCGGCCACAACGACGCCGCGTTTGATGAAACGGCCCAGCGTTTCTGGATTAACCGTCTGGCTATCGCGGTCCCGCGACAGCCGCTCCCAGTCGTGATAGGCCTTCAGCTCATTGACCAGGCTGTTGTTCGCGTCCGTCGCCCGCTCGGTGGGTGTTTTTCGCACTACCGCCGCCAGGGCAAGCCAATCGTGATCGATCTGGAGCGGTTTACGGCACCCAATAATCGAAAAAGTCGCCTGGGCCTCAAAATTCCACCGAGTCAGACGCTCGAGCAGGACGACGGGGCCCGCACGAGTGTCGGCGGTGAGCGCAATCTTGCGCGCGCGAAGGCATTGCAGGAGACTGGTTAAGTCGCGACGACCGCGCCGCTCGATCAGCGCGTCGGCATCCGTCTCAAGCGCCAGCCAGGCGGTGTCGATCTGATCGCGCCGCTCGCAGAGTTGGCCCAGTTCAGCCTTGGCCGCGTCGATCGATGCAGCATCGGCGCCGGTCAGCGCCGAGACCGTGACCAAGCGGAGCCTGCTGCAAATGTCCCGAGGCTCGAAACCGGCTGTTTCGAGTTTGGCCACGAGTTCCCGACCGATGGCACTCGTTCCTTCGACGAGGCCATCGCCGAGGCGGCGAATGTCGCGAGCGAGTTCGCGGCGAAGCTTCTGGCTGCTGTTGGGGCAGACCGCCAGGACACCGAACGCGATTTCGCCACTGAAGAGTCCCTGTGCCAGGCTCGTCACGGCCTGCCACAGATCCGGGCCCTTCTTGAGGCCACGCTTGACCTGGATCTCGACGACTTCGCCGCCCGCAAGATCCACGCGAATGTCGTCGCCGGGACCGCCGGTTTCCGCCGCGACGGCAACAGGGACATCGTGAGTCAGTCCGTCGAGCCAGCCCAGGGCGGAACCGCGCGCCGTGCGGACGGAACAGATCGCTGTGACCGCTGCTTGGAAGTTCATGCCGCCGCCCGTCGCCGAGCCACCTGCGCGACTGCGGGTGTTGGTTCGTTCCATGGGTACTGAAGGGTGGGCTTTCATTTTTTCAGCTTGGTGAGTGATCGAGAGGAACCGCCCATTTGCACGCAAACCCCATCTAACTGATTATAGCAGTGACGTTGTCTATGCGGCGATGGACAAATTCGACACCGGCATCGCAACCTCGACAGTTCCCGATCTCGGGGCATCGCGCCGCTTCAGTTTCTACATTTGCAGGATTTGTCCTTTTTCTCCCACAAAACTGAGCTGAGTTTCCATCTCCCCCTTACGCGAGCATACGGCAGCGACCAACCAATAATGGCTCGAACCTCATTTTGTGCGAAGAGCTAGCCGACGCGCCAAACCTCGCCGACGAAGCGGTCGGATCCATTAAAGGTTCGGCTTGATGAACGCCGCCTGTTATTCAGGCAAGGGACCAAACCTTGTCTAATCGGTCAACAAGCATGCGTATAGGTGAGAGATCTGCGCGGTCTCGGAGGGCGTGAAGCATCAAGCCAGCGCGTGTGACCCCGCAGGTTCGCCCAAACGCTCCCAAGCGCCCATGAGGGCGCCCTTATGATCGTTGAGCGCGGCGATCGCGCCGGGCCATTGGCGCTGGTAGCGATTTGACAGCAGGGAAACCGTCGCGGATGCTTGTCCCCAAGCGGCGAACACGCGCGCGACGAGCGACCCAACGCCATTTTCATTGGTGGCACTGATGGACGGCGGATCGACGACGTAGTCGAGCGCGTCGGCGCCATTCTCTGTCATTGTGAAGTCGTCGCTGAAATCGAACGTCAGGGCTGGGTCAAGGGCTGGTAAGTCACGGACAGTATCTCCTTCGGTTTCATGGAAGGCATAGTCGCGCGTCGTCGTCTCCGCCATGGCCGAAGGGGTGCACCGCAAATAACCACCTTCAATAATCGCGAACTGGCAGGATTGCGGCTATGCCATGGAAATGGGGGCAAGCGACCATTTCGACGACGCGCAATTGCTTTATGATCGCGCACAGGCACACCGGCGCGAATTCAACGCGCGCAACGGCGTCGGCGCTGGAAGGCTCTGGCATTTACGCCGATCGACGTCGGCGAACGGTATGGCGCATGCCGCCGAACTCACCTTGGACCGCACCGTCCTGCGGGAATTGAAGCCGGTAATCGCCGATATCGCCAACAATCTCGTCCATGCGCTGGATCATGTCGCAGCCGCAGCCCGCGTCCAAGCTAACACCGGCAAGGCTGGCAGGCTCTATTTCCCGATCACCGACGATGACGACGCTTTTGGCAAGCGGATCGCGGAGGCTCGCCTCTATATCGGCGACGATTGGGCCGAACTGTTCACCGCCGCCCGCGAGCAGCACCGCACCTATCTCGCCTATCTGAAGACGGTGAAGACGCTCTCCAATGAGGCCAAGCATTGGGAGCTGAGGCCGGGCACGGCGGGCGCGCACGCCGTCCAGTGGTTTGCGCCGGGCCACCATATCGAGCAAGTGCCTGCGGGCCACTTCGCTGCAAATGACAGCTATCGCTTCTGGGAAGCGGCCGCGCCCTTTCCCAATGTCGGCATCCAGATCGTCGCCAGCTTCAAGATCAGGGGCGAAGGCGTCGATGAGGTCGATCTCGATTCCGTGCTGCAAACCAGCTCGATCTTCGTTGCCGGCCTGATTGCCAAGAGCCGGGAGCATCTCGCCGCCGTAGCACCGGCACAGGCCTGAACGGCGAAGGTCGCCATGCTATGCCTTCTGCCAAGCGCGCTGCCAAGCGCGCGCGAATCATTCGGTGCCGCACGGGGATTGTCGGATGGCTCTGTCGTATTTTTCGCTTCAACCGCAGGCAGCGCGCGAACAGCGCGCTGGAGAATATCCTTGACCGCTGCGGGCTCGACGAGGTCGATCTGTTCATGCGGCCGAACGCCTTCCGGCGCATCGCAAGCTAGGTGCGCGATCTGCTCGCGTCGCGTGATGTCCCGGAAGGGATGGCGCGCAAGGTGCCGGAGCTGAACCGGCGTCCACTCGACGAGAAGATCCTGGCGCTCGTGGCCGCGCGCGGCATCGTTACGAACGATTTCCCGGAAGGTTGCTGAGAGCGGTCATCGGCCAGCGCAACACCATCGTCCATACCCGGGTATCGCGGGACCTCGACGACCAGGAGCCCGACACGCTCGATCATACGATCTGGGCGCGCGAAATCGTTACCCGGATCATCCTCGAACGGCTTGGGTTCGACGGCGCATATCGGAGCTGGCTACACCATGACGAGCAGCTCCATTTCCCGGAGTGCATCACGATGCAGGATTGGGTGGCCCGCCGGGAGGCTGACGGCCGCCCTCCTTTAACCGCGAGCCGGGTGAGACCACCACTGGGACGAAGGACGCGACCGCTCGCGCTGGAGCCGCCTGAACGAACGGCCGTTCCACTAGTTTTGCCACCAAGAGCAGACTTTCGGGACCGTCCCAAGATCAGACGCGACTGGTGGTCGAGAGTGCTCAAACTGATACGTCCATCGCCGTCCAGCCTTTTCCACGAATTAAAAGCGTGCTAGTGCTGCCTATGGCGACTTCGTAAGTCTATGATTTGACTGCGAAATCAATCGCTTAGGTCGCCCGGCCGAAAGCTCTTCTGGGCACCATTTACTCTCCCCAAAACATCCCAAGGTCATCGACAAATGGCGGAAATCTGCCATTTTCCCCTTGGTTTTGTTCGAAGGCATCCCGCCGGATTTCATGAGATCCGGGCCACCGTCGGGCCACCAAATGGGTCACGGTGGCCCGATCGGAAGTGGTGGCCCGCGGGCCACCGTCTAGGGGTCGGACGGGCGTCGATTGATCGCAAAGCCAAGGCGATTCGAGGATGGTTGTCATGGCCCTGAAAGATGTGGAGATCCGTGCCCTCAGGCCGAGAGAGCGGATTTACAAACTCACCGATGAACGCGGTCTCTACATTGAGGTGAGGCCCAACGGATCAAAGCTCTGGCGCTTCAAATATAGCTACTTGGGCAAGGACAAGCGAATAGCCTTTGGAAGCTACCCGGAGGTCAGTCTGGCCGAAGCGCGTCGGAAACGTGACGAAGCTCGCCAACAGCTCCGTGACGGGATCGATCCCGTCAAGGAGCGCCGGCAGGAGAAATTGCTCGCCCGCTACGCGGCAGCGAACACGTTCGGCGATGTCGCCAAGGAATACATCGATAATATGGTGGCAGAGGGGCGCGCCGATACAACAACGACCAAGGCGAACTGGCTGCTGGAGCAGCTGGCGCCGCTCGCGGCTGAACCAGTGTCCGAATTGAAACCCGTCGAAGTGCTGGCGGCGCTCAAGCGTATTGAGGCGAGGGGCAAACACGAAACTGCTCGCCGCTGCCGTTCATTCGCGAGTCGTGTCTTTCGCTATGCCGTAGCGACTGGCCGCGGCGAAGCCGATCCAACAGCGGTCCTGCGCGGAGCGCTAATTACACCAAAGGTGAAGCACCACAGCGCGATCCTCGATCCGGAGCTGCTCGGCGAGCTATTGCGTGCGATCGATGGCTACTCGGGTAATACGATCACTCGCATCGCGATGCAGATAACACCACACGTCATGGCCCGACCCGGCGAATTGCGACAGGCGGAATGGCCGGAGTTCGATCTTGAGAAGGCTGTCTGGAAGATTCCTGCCGACCGCATGAAGATGCGTCGCCAGCATGCAGTGCCCCTTTCACGACAGGTTCTGGCTTCCTTATCGAGTTGAAGCCGCTGACCGGTCCGAGCGGCTTTGTGTTCCCTGCATTCCACACATCGCGGCGGCCACTCAGTGAGAATACCGTCAACCAAGCATTTCGGCGGATGGGATACGCCGTTGGCGAAGTAACCGCCCATGGTCTGCGCACAACCGCCTCCACTTTGCTCAATGAAAGCGGCAGGTGGAGTCCCGACGCGATCGAGCGGTCACTCGCCCATGCCGATACCGATTCAGTCCGCGGGACTTATAACCGCGGTTTCTATTGGGAAGAGCCGGTCGCGATGCACCAATGGTGGAGCGATCACCTGGATGAGTTGCGGGCGTCAAAGCCCGTTGGAGGCCGAAGCGAAGTGGCGGCTGCCTAATGGTGCAGCGACGGAGCAATCGATCGCTAGAGGCGACCGCGGTCAGCATCATCCGTCGTCGAATAAAACATCGGATTGCTCAGCCAGGCGGAAATGGCAGACTCGCGCCACCCGACGCAGCGATGTGCAATTTGAACCTGCTTCGGAAACGTGCCCGCGTCGATCTTACGGTAGAGGGTAGAGCGGCTCAGGCCGGTGCGGTCGAGCACGGCGGCAAGGCGTAGTACGCGGTCTGGAGCGTCGGTCATCACATGCCTCGTTGCAGCGCAGTGTTGCGCGAAGGCCAGGATCAGCACGGAGCACGAGGACGCAATGCCGTTTTCGCCACCAGTGCACCCTGGCGCGCAAATACAGGCGCTGGCGTAGGTGGCCTTCGAGAAGACCGCGCGTGATCGCGTTGCGCGGAGTGCAATCGCTTGATCATGTTGTTAGGAATACTCGATGCGCACCGACCTCGATCATCTGCCGCCGGCGAAGCAGCGCGAGCTCGAACGCGTGGTGCAGATCATCTTCGAGGAAGGAGTTCGACGACGCGCTGGCGCTTGCTCGACACCAGTGGAAGAAGCGCGGCCGGATCGACAAGATCATCCTGTACGGCAGCTACGCACGCGGCGGCTGGGTCGATGAGCCGCACACCGCTAAGGGCTATCAGTCAGACTTCGACATCCTGATCATCGTCAACGACAAGCGGCTGACCGACCGCGTCGATTACTGGCTCAAGCTCGAGGAACGCCTCAACCGCGAGCTGGCGATCACGAAAACGCTGAGGACGCCGGTTAACTTCATCGTCCATACGCTGCAGGAAGTGAACGACGGCCTCGCGCATGGCCGCTATTTCTTCATGGACATCCGCGACGACGGCATCGCGCTCTACCAAGCCGAGGATACCGAGCTTCACGAGCCCAAGCCGAAGACGCCCGAGCAGGCGTTGAAGATGGCGCAGGAGTATTTCGAGGAGTGGATGCCCGCCGCTAACGGAATGCTCGAGACCGCAATCTTAAGTCGTGATCAGGGACGGCTAAAGGATGCCGCGTTCTTGATGCACCAAGCCACCGAGCGCCTCTATCACTGCGTGCTGCTGGTGAAGACCTTCTACACGCCGTTATGCCGCGCGCGGCATAAAGGCGTTTATGCCGAGCGTCCGACTATCCCGCGTGGCCGTGGAAGGGTCAGGGCATCTGCGGGTTTTGGGGTAATCGGCTCGGCATAGTTTCCTGCTCCCCACGCACATCACGTGCGCGGAGGAGCGATCATGATCACCGACGTTTATGTGAGCAGAAGCCGGGTAATGCGGAGCCTGCGGGCAGGCCCGCTTGGCGAGCACATCCATCTCTACGTCGCCCAGCTTCAGCAAGGCGGGGGATCACCGTGCGTGAGCGGATCGCAGCGATCGTCCGCAAGGTGCCGGAACAGGTGCGGGGGATGTTCGACGGGTTGCGCCTGCAAACCGGTGCGCTACCCGAAATCCCGGCACCACCCCAGATGCAGCGGCAGGGGCAGCTCGACCTCGGTCTGCCGGTGGCGACGCCCAATCCCGAAGCGGTCGCTCGTCACGCGCGCACCGAGGCGCTCAAGCGCCATGCCCGCGCGGTGGACGCGGTGTTCACGGCGCAGGATCAGGGTCAACAAGCGACACCCGAGCAGCACCGCGAGCTGGCCGATGCGCGCAAGGCGTTCGAGGCGGTGCGCCCGCATGGCTGGCGCGATGCCGAAGCCGCCTATGCCAACGATCCCAGCCTCGCCGCTGACGCCGCGCGCGGGCGCGTCAACCGCGCGATCCGCGCGCTCCAGACGGAGACCGAAGTGCGCACCAACCCGCGTTCGCGCGCGGACCGGTTCGTCCAGCGCTGGCAGGAGCTCGATACGATGAGCACTGTCCAATACCAGGCCGGCGACATGTCCGGCCACAAGGCGACGCGTGCGGCAATGGGCGATATGGCGAAAAGCCTCATGCGCGATCCCCAGCTTGAATCGCTGCTCGCCAACCGCAAGCACGAGTTGGGCATCATGATGAACAGCGGTCGCTCGCTCGGTGCCGAGCTCGCGTTCAATCACGGCATCGATATCGGTCGTGGGCGCGGGTTGGGCCTGTAGGCAAAGGCAGTAAGGCAACAGCCAAGAAGAGCATCGTCATCAGCGGGTCTGTTCGAGGCGGTTCAGGCGGTGGCACTGGAACCTACCAGAGGTCGCACGACGACCACCCCTCCTTGTCGCCGGTCTGCGTGGTCGGTCAGCCTTGTGCCGTCAACCCCGTGCGGGGTTCGTGACGGCGGCAACCGCCCCCTTCGGTTGGCGCCATCGGGATGGTCCCCGAGCAACCGACAGGAGATACCTCATGACCACCGTTGCAACCTTGACCGCCAAGTCCGACGGCAGCTTCGAGGGCACGCTCACCACGCTGATGGTCAGCGCCGCCATCGCCATCGTTCCTAACCCGCGTAAGACAGAGGACAGCGAGCCTGATTACCGCATCGTCAGTCGCCGCAACGGGTTCGAGCTTGGCGCCGGATGGAAGCGGTTCGCGCGCAGCACCGGCCGCGAGTATATCTCGGTCGACGCGCCGGGCGGTGTTCCCGACCAGAAGGTGATCATCTGGAATCCGCCGGCGTGAACCGGGTCCGGCCCCGCGTGAGGCGGGGCCGGAGAACGCGTGCGAGGACGAGCGATCGATCGCCTCGTCTCGTCCGATCAACAGCTCCCTCACCGATCCTGAAGTTTGGCGGTAGTTGGGGACGCCGAGGGCTCGGAATGGCCGAGAATGGGACGATCCGGTAAGTCGGCTTTCAGGCGCTGATGACTTGAAGCTGCCCGCTATTCAGACATGATTCGACGTGACCGCTCCGTTTGACAAGTCAGGTTGGCTCGCTTTTGGAATTGGCACTACGCTCAACCGACATTCCTGGCTAGCCGGGGTGCCGAGAATGTGCGATCGTGCAGGTGCGGCTAATCAAAAAGGGGGCAGGACTCGAGTCAGCTAGTGCATGCCCGCCGACGACGCCCCATGTCTTCGTTAGACTGGCTGCTGCTTCTCCCAACCATAACGAAAATACTAATCTCGCAGGAAGCGATGGATCGCATCCCTGAATGCCCGTGACGCCAACTCGCGCCCGAGGAGCAGGTGATTGTCGCTGTCGAGCCCATAAAATTCCGCTTGCGGGATGCGAGCAGCCAATCCCCGTCCGGTCGCCACGGGAATGCGGTGGTCGCCGCGGCTGTGGAGGACAAGCGTGGGCGCCTGGACATCCTTCAGTCGTTCACGCACATCGATATCAGCGAAAGCTTCCAGAAATCGCACGGCGTTGTCTGCCGATGTCGTCCGGCGCTGAAACTCATCGAACCAGGCCAGTTCCTCAGGCGTGGCCGTCGGCATGAACGTGCGCGAGAAGAGATGGCGATAGGAGGGATCGGTTCGCCCCCAGCCGGTTTGAGTCAGGACCATGATCGCTTCACGTTCGCGAATTTCGTCTTCGGTGGCCACATGCCTCCACCCTACGGGATAACCCCCGAACAGGATCAGGCGAGACACGCGCTCCGGATGGCGCGCCGCATATTCAATCGACACGGCCGCGCCCTGGCTGATTCCCAGGAGCGGGAACGTCTCGAGTCCCGCGGCATCGACGACGAGTTCGAGATCGGTGACGAAGCTCTCGAAGCTGATGTCCTTCACGTTCCAGTCGGACAGGCCACAGCCGCGCTCGTCATAGCGGATGACGTGATAGGTCTTGGCCAGTTCGTGATAGAGCGGGCTCCAGATCGGTGCCTCCCAGTCGAGCTCCAGATGCGTCAGCCAGTTGGCCGCCTTGACAAGCGGCGGATTGCTGCGGTCGCCAATCGACGCCCAGGCAAGTGAAGCGCCATCCTTCGAACGCGCAAAGCGGATGGTCTGACGGGGCGCCTCGGCCGAACCGATTTCAACGGGCGGCGCGTCGGATTCTCCGATCTCCTCCTCTGGCGACCAATTCGGCGCGACAAGACCGGCGGCGACGAAAGCAAGCGTGAGTTCCTGCGAAAGAGCGACCGCTTCATGTTCGCGCCCCAGCCGCCGCCGGCAGGACACGAGATGCCGCGCCGCCGCCGGATCGAAGGGCGCATCGCCAAGCCACCGTTCAGCCCACCTCTCCCTGTCTTCAGGCACCAGATCTGTCGAAAACGCGAGGCGCCGCGC
This sequence comes from Hephaestia mangrovi, assembly GCF_019880555.1. GTDB lineage: Bacteria > Pseudomonadota > Alphaproteobacteria > Sphingomonadales > Sphingomonadaceae > Sphingomonas > Sphingomonas mangrovi. The sequence goes on from NZ_JAINVU010000005.1 coordinate 59,766, forward strand.
CAGCTTGATCCTCATCCTCACGGCTTCGTTGCGATGATGCTCCAGCCAGGCCGCGAAGGCCGGCTGGTTTGAAAGATCGCAATCGTCGAGCAGCACCGGGCTGGCGGTCCGCCAGGCATCGGCCAGCGCCGCCGCATCAGCGCTTTCGTCGTCGCTCAGTATCTGAACGCGATCGAAGTCGACGTCGATCGTCGTGGTATCGATGGCCACGCGATCGCGGTCCGCCTGAAGGCGGATCACGCCGTCGCAGTTGATGATCGAGCGCAGCTTGCTGAGCGACCAGCGCAGGGCGCCGCGCGGGTCATCAGGAACTTCCCAGAGGAGCTCGCAGAGTCGCTCACGACGCTGCGGAGCACCGGAAAGCAGAAGATACCCCAGCAGCGCACGGGTCTTGCGAGACGCGGGCAACGCGATTGCCTCACCCTCCGCAAAAACCTCCATCGCACCAAAAGTCCCGACCGAAAGCATAGCCCAGCTCGATACCCCCATGCTTGCCCACGGAGCGCAAAGCGAGCGCTGCCAGTGTCTGCCCCGACACCCCTCCGATCTTGCTTGGTACGCAACCCATTGCTTTTGTTTGATGCTACCCTGCCACAGCATCGCTCGTCATGTCGACAATTGTTGTCTCCATTCGTCATCATTCGCACGCCAGCGGTCGGGAAAGGCGCTTTTCGTCACCTCGGCCCAACGGCGTGCAATGGGACAAGGCCTTTCAGGACGCCCTTCCGGCAGCCGGGAACGTGATTTGGTCGCCCAAGGGGATGCGCTCAGAATGCGCTCAGTCGAGGCGAACCTGCATCGGCGTGATCTGGCGGACACCGCCAAAGCCAAGCATCCGCGGTGGCTCGATCAGGCTGAGATCATGTGCGCTTGCGATCAGCGCCGCCAATGCTTCCTGCAGCTCGAACCGGGCCAGCATTTCTCCGATGCACCGATGCGGCCCATTGCCAAAGACGAGATGCATCAGCGGACGATCCGTCCGGCAGATATCGAAGCGGTCGGGATGAGCACAGACCGTCGGATCCCGCAACGCCGAGAGCGTGCTGACACAAAGATAGTGTCCGGCCGGGACGAGAACGCCATCGATTTCGACCGGCTCCCTTACGAAGCGAAGAATTGATCCAACCGGCGGCTCGAAACGAAGCGTCTCGGAAACAGCGTCAGGAATGCGTGCGGGATCGGCCTTCGCCATCACCCATTGATCGGGATGTTGCAGCAGCAGCGCGACGAGCATCGCGAGGCTGGAGCGCACGGTGTCGAAACCGCCGATCATGATGCCCATGATCTGGTGGATTAGGCATTCCAGCGTAACTGGCCGATCAACCGCCCAGTCCCGAAGCAGCATCGAAAGCATGTCGTCCTGCGACGTTTCGAACCGACGCAGCAGCGCATCACGCACATAGTCGAACAGGTCGAGCGCCGCTGCGTCGATCTCGTCATGGCGTTCGATCGGGTAAACGGGCGCCACGGCGCGCGAGAGCGAATGGGCACGGCCGGCAATAAACGGCGCGTCGCCCCGAGGCAGGCCGAGAAGGGCAGCCATCATTTCGGCCGGGATGCGCGATGCCATATGGGTGAGGAAATCGAACGGCTCTCCTCGCGGCAATTGGTCGACGATCTCGCTGGCGATCGCCCGCATGCGCGCTTGCGCAGCATGCACGCGCGCGAGGCTGAACGAGCGGGCGAAAAGGTTGCGCCTTTCTCCATGGGCGTCGCCGTTTGCGAACAACAGGAAGTCCAGGAAGAAGTGTGCGGCCGGCCCGTAAGGCATCCTGTTGAACGCAACAAAGTCCGCCCCTTCGATCTGCGCCGTCCGGGGGTCGACCAGCATCGCGCCGACGTCATGCGCCCTGAGCACCATGAAATGCCTGTCGCTGAGTTCGATCACCCCATGCTCGGATCGCAGAGTCCTCAGCACGGTCTGGGGATCTTCGACAAGCGAGCCGGGATCGATCCTCGGCGGCCGCCTGGGCGTGCCAGGCTTGGCGCTCGATACTAACACGGCTTCTGATCGCGGCAGTACGTATCGCTGGCGGTGAACCCATTTCCGGTTTCCGCGCCAATGAAGCTACCCAGGAAGCTTCCCGATCCCGGTGGCGCAAAAGAGACGATGCTCGGCGGCATGCCGAAGAAATAGGCATTTCCGGCTCGTGAACTGGCCGCCAGCTCGGCTTCCAGCAGGGCCGGCGCAACGGTAAGTTGTCCTGGCTCGTAGACAAGCGTGTAATTTGGCGTCGCCGCCAGGGTGCCCTGATCAATGCTGAAGGTACCGGGCAGGCTATCGATCGTCGCCGACGTCGCGAGCGCACCAGACAGCACGTCACCGTTGACCAGCCCCCTGCCCCCAACGGTGAAGGTCAGCGGTGGATTATCTTCGTGAAACAGCCTCAGCAGATCGTTGGCCGTCACTGTGATCGGGCGCGGGGTCACGGTCAGATCGGCGCCGGTGAAGCTCACCGCGTAGTTGCTGCCGGCCGTCAGCGTGCCTTGGGTGATGGCGAAGCTGCCGACATCGCTAGTTACATCAGCACTCGTCGTCAGCGCACCGCTCAGCGTGTCGCCGTTGACCAGCCCCTGGCCGCCGACGGTGAAAGTCAGCGCCGGATTGGTGTCGCCATAAATGCGGTTCAGCGCGTCCGCCGTTACGGTGATCGCGCGCGGGGTCACCGAGAGATCGGCGCCGGTGTAGCTCAAGACATAATTGCCGCCGGCTGCCAGCGTGCCCTGGGTAATGGCGTAGCTGCCGACATCGCTGGTGGCGTCCGCACTCGTCGCCAGCGCGCCGCTCAGCGTGTCGCCGTTGACGAGACCGAGGCCGCCGACGGTGAAGGACAGTGCCGGGTTGGTATCGCCATAGATGCGACTCAGCGCATTCGCTGCCACCGTGATCGCGCGTGGCGTCACGGTGAATGCCGAGGCGTTGGTGGCGGCCTGCGCGAAGCTGACCGCGTAATTGGCCGAAGTCGCGGTGAGGCCGCTGCCGGTGATCGCGTAGCTGCCGACATCGCTGGTTGCGCCCCCGTCGGTCGTGAAGGCAGCGCTGCCCGAGGTGATGCCGGCGAGCGTGTCGCCGTTGACCAGATCGTCCGCGCTCGCCGAACCAGTGAGTGTGCCGGGGCCATTGCCGTAGATCGCGCTTGCCGTGTCGGCGGTGAAGGTCACCGTGATCGGACGCGGCGTCACGGTGAGGTCGGCGCCAGCGTAGCTCAACGCGTAATTGCTGTCGGCCGTCAGCGTGCCTTGAGTGATGGCGTAACGGCCGATATTGCTCGTGGCGTCAGCACTCGTCGTCAGCGCACCACTCAGCGTGTCGCCGTTGACGAGGCCGAGGCCACCGACGGTGAAGGACAGCGCCGGATTGGCGTCGCCGTAAATACGGCTCAACGCATCCGCGGTCACGGTGATCGCGCGCGGGGTCACCGAGAGATCGGCGCCGGTATAGCTCAGGGTATAATTGCCATCGGCCGTCAGCGTGCCCTGGGTGATGGCGTAGCTGCCGACATCACTCGTGGCGTCCGCGCTCGTCGCCAGCGCACCGCTCAGCGTGTCGCCGTTGACGAGGCCAAGGCCGCCGACGGTGAAGGGCAGTGCCGGGTTGGTATCGCCATAGATACGGCTCAGCGCATCCGCCGTCACCGTGATCGCGCGCGGGGTTACCGCGAAGGCGGTGGCATTGGGCGCTGCTTGCGCGAAGTTGATCGTATAGTTGGCCGAAGTAGCGGTGAGGCCGCTGCCGGTGATCGCGTAGCTGCCGACATCGCTCGTGGCATCCGCTCCTGCCGTGAAGCTGGCGCTGCCCGAGGTGATGCCGGCGAGCGTGTCACCGTTGACCAGATCGTCCGCGCTCGCCGAGCCGGTGAGTGTGCCGGGGCCATTGCCGTAGATCGCGCTCGCCGGATCAGCGGTGAAAATCACTGTGATCGGACGCGGCGTGACGGTGAGATCGGCACCAGTAAAGCTCAGCGCGTAATTGCTGTCGGCCGTCAGCGTGCCCTGATCGATGGCGTAGCTACCGACATCGCTCGTGGTGTCAGCACTCGTCGCCAGCGCACCGATCAGCGTGTCGCCACCGACCAGTCCTAGGCCGCCGACGGTGAAGGTCAGCGTCGGATTGGCATCGCCATAAATGCGGCTCAGCGCATCCGCGGTCACGGTGATCGGGCGCGGGGTGATCGTATAGGTTCCGGGCGCGAAGGTGATCGCGTAATTGAGGTCCGACGTGACGCCGCCGGGCGTCAGCGTATAGTTTCCGGCGTCGACGCCCGAGGTGGTCAACCCCGTCGCGGTGCCGGACAGCGCCAACGCATCGCCGTTGATGAGACCCGAGGCGGAGAGCGTGCCGGTCTGCACGGTTCCGTCATAGACACCGCTGCCCGTGGCGCTGATCGTCAGCGTCGGCTGTTCGGCATAGACGAAGCGGTTGCCCGACGAAGGCGCGATGGCGAAGCTGTCGCTGGCAAGGTCGAAAGCGTCGCCATAGAAGCTGGTGCCGGCCAGCCCGCCGCGCGTGCCGCCCAGGGCGGTGCCTTGATAGACCAGCCAGCGGCCGTTGTCGGCCTGCAACGCCGTGGAGCCGGCCTGATTGGTGAACACGCCGCCGGCGGCGAGCACCACCGCATCGCCGCTCGCGCCGCTCGTTATCGAGCCGCCCGGCGCGATCGTGAGATCCCCCGCAGCGACGATCGAATAGGCGTGCGGCACGGTGATCTGCTGGTCGACGAGCATGTCGCCACGGGCGTCGATCAACACCGGAGGCTGGCCGATCTTGTTGTCGCCGAACGTAACAGCGACCGCATCGAAGAAGGCGCTCATGCCGTCGAGGCTGGTCGTCGCATGCGCGAGACCAAGCTGCGCGGTTCCCGTCGCGAGATTGCCGTTGGCGTCGAGCGCAAGCTCGTCGATATAGCGCACGCCGCTCGGCGCGCTTCCGCCTGCCTCGGTCAGCGTCGCGGCATAGACGTTGCTATCGCCGGCGTAGGTGCCCGGCGCGACGATGGTGTAGAAATAGCCGTTGGCGCCCGATGTCACCGCGCCGTAGAGCGACGGCTGGCTACCGTTGAGGAAGACATCGATGGCCGCGCCCGATGCGGCGCTGCCATCGGCGTTGGTGATCGTTCCGGTCACCGCCTGCACGCCATCGGGGAAGAAGCTCTTGAGATACGGGTAGAGCCCCGCGCCGGTCGCCCATAAACCGCTGTCGAAGCCGCTCGGCAGGCTGCCGTTCTGGAACTGCGCCGTCGTCCGCCCGATGCCGCCGGCGCTGGCCGACTGGCCGCTGGTTTCGACATCCCAATAGCCGTTGGTCACCTTGCCGTTGGCGTTGCGAAAGCCGACCAGTCCGCCGACATCGGCACCCGCGCCACCACTGACCACGCCGGTCGAATAGACGTTGCTGATAGTGGTGGCGTTGAACCCGATCAGACCGCCGACCTGGCTGCTGTCTCCACCGCTGACAGCACCGGTCGCAAAGGCGTTGTTCAATGTGCTGTTGGTGACGAACCCGGCCAGGCCGCCAGCGTCGCCGCTGTCGCCGGCGCTGACCGCGCCGGTGGCGAAGACGTTGCTGATCGTCGCCTGATCGACGAACCCGGCCAGGCCGCCTGCAAAGCCGTTGTCGCCGTCGCTCCGCACGGCGCCGATCGCGTAGGAATCGGTTATCGTGCCGAAAAAATTCTCTCCGACCAGGCCGCCGGCGGCAGCCGCGCCGTTGCCGCTGACGGCGCCGGTCGCGTGCGATCCGGCTATCGTGCCGCTGTTGCTCCCCGATAGGCCGCCGATATCGCCACCGTCGGCGGCGCTGATCGCACCGGTGGCATAGGCATTGCTTACGGTGCCGCCATTGCCGCCGATCAGGCCACCTCCCGCACCACCGCTGGATTGAATGTCGACCGCGCCGGTCGCGAAGGAATCGCTGACACTGCCGGAGTTGCCTCCAACCAAACCGCCGAACTCGAACCCACGGCCGCCGACGATGGCGCCGGCATAGCTGTTATCAACCTCGCCGCTGTTCGATCCGACCAGCGCGCCGATCACGGCGCTTTCGTTCTGGCCGGTGAGCGATCCGCCAGCAAGGCCGATATCCTGGATCAGGCCGGTGTTGAGGCCGACGAGTCCGATATTGTCTTCGGCGGAAGCGATGGTGAGGCCGCTGATCACGTGCCCCATGCCCAGCAACGCGCCGGTAAAATCAGCGGAACCGCCGATCAGCGCGCTGGTGTAGGTGGTGCCGGACGCATCGAGATCGCGCGCCAGCGCATAATCGCCATCGAGGCCCGCCGCCTGCGCGTTGACGGCATTGCCCGACGCCGCTTGCCCGTCGATGCCGTCGAGGTCGGCCATCGAATAGAGCAAAGTGATGGGGTCGCCGTTGATGGCCAACGTACCGCCCGCGCTCGAACTCAGCGCGCTGCCATCCGTGGCAAGATAGGTGACCGATCCGCCGAAGCCGGCGCTGGAAAGCGCCATCATCGGACCATCGGCATCGATGTTCACCGCGCCGGCGCCCTTCACGGTGATCGGCGCGTCCACGTCGAGCGCCGTGTTGGCCGCCAGCGCGAGGCTGCCGCCGGTCAGCGTCATCGCGGCGCCGACCGTGAGCCCGCTGGTGGCATCGAGCGACAGCGCGATGCCCGACCACGTAACCGGCGCGTCGACGGCCAGCGATCCGCCGCTGGTCACGGTCAGGTCGGAGGACGGCGTCAATGCCTGATCGATGGCGAAGTCGCCGGTTGCCGTGACGTTTTCGGGAATGGCCGGCGAGAGGCTGGCGAGCGTTGTCGAACCGAAGGTCGCGTCCAGCGAATCCTGCAACGCCGACCAGTTCGTGAGAGCGGTGTCGATGTCGCGCTGCCCGGCGGTCACCGACAGGCCGGCGAGATTGCCATTGCCATCGAGCGCCAGCCTATCCGCATAGGCGAGCCCGCCCGGTGCCGTCGCCCCGGCAAGCGTGATGGTCTGTCCGATGGCATTGCCCGTCGCCGGCAAGGTGCCGGTCGGCATGATCGTGTAGTAGAAGCCGTTGGCGCCGGTGGAGACCGGGCCGATGCCGATCGAATTGCCGCCGGAGAAGAGCTGGACCTGCCCACCGACGACGACGTTGCTCGATCCGTCCCGGGCCGTGCCGGATATCGCCTGCACGCCGTTGGGGAAGAAGCTCGCGAGGAAGGGATAGCGGCCGTTCGCGCCATCGGCGAAGGCGCCGTCCAGCGCGTTCGCGCCGCCGGACATGAACTGGGCCGTCGTCAGGCCGGTGCCGCCGCCCGGGCTGCTGGAGACGCCGCTGGTATCCGTGTCCCAGAACAGGTTCGTCAGGGCGCCTTCGGTATTGGTCCCCACCACGCCACCGACATGGCTACCGGCGCCGCCGCTTACCGCACCGGTGGCATAGACGTTGCTGATGCCGATCTGGCTGCTGTTGACGTCGCCCACCAGGCCGCCGACCCGGCTGCCGTCGCCACCGCTGACCGCGCCGGTGGCATAGGAATCCTTGAGCGTATTGCTCATCAGGCCGACCAGGCCGCCGACGAGGCTGTTCGCGCCGCCGCTCACCAGGCCGGTGCTGAAGCTGTTGACGATGGTGCCGGCATTGATCCCCAGCAGGCCGCCGACATTGGTGGTGTCACCGCCGCTGACCGTGGCGGTGCTAAAGGCATTTCGCACGGAGCCGCCCGAGACGCTAACTCCCACCAGGGCGCCGATGCCGCCGAAAGAGTCGTTGCCGGTGCCGGTGATCGATCCGCCGACGATACCGATGTCGCGAATGCCGCCGCCCGACAGGACCCCGACCAACCCGACATCATCGTTCGCCGACTCGATCGTCAGGTTGGAGATGACATGGCCCAGCCCCTCGAGCTTGCCGGTGAATGCCTGGCTGAAGGACGGCCCGATCAGCGCGCCCGTATAGGTCGTGCCCGCTGCGTCGAGATCGTGCGCCAGTGCGTAACGGCCGCCGGTGCCGACCGCTTCGACATCCGCCATCGTATGCAGCAGCGTATAGCCTTGCGAATTGAGCGTGAGGGCCTGGCCGGTCTGTCCGTCGGCGAAGTTGATGCCTGCGCCAAGAGCAAAGCTGAGGCCCTTCGTCACCGGATCGCTCGTGCTGTAGGTCAGCGCGACCTGGCCGCCGCCGGCAACGTCGATCGCGGCGTTGATGGCGATGCTGCCGGCCGCGTTCAGCGTCAGGGCGGAATTGGACGACCAGCCGAGCGGCGCCGCCACGGTGATGTCGCCCGCCTGACTGCCGCTGGAGCCGGTCGAAACCGTCACATTGGCCAGCGCCAGCGCATCCTCCAGCGTCGTCACGTTAATGACGCTGTCGTTGCCGGTCGCGGTGAAGGCGCCGGATTGGTTCTTGTCCGCAGCGTCCGAGATCGTGACGTTGAACGGATCGAGCAGCAGGTCGCCGGTCTTGCCCAGCGATGCGGTGAGGTCGGTGGTGCCGGTATAGTCGAGCAGTTGCTTGCCCGAGACCTCGGCCTGGCCCCCGTCGCCGCCCGCCGCGCCGCCGCGGGCGCTGATCGTGCCGGCGAATGTCGTCCGCTCGTCGGACCACAAGGTGACGCTGCCGCCGTCGCCGCGGCCGGTCGCGTCGGCGCGGATACTGCTGGCGGCGTCCATCGACACGGTCGTCGCGTGGGCGAGATCACCGCTGCCCTGACGGCCGCCGCCGATCTCGACCGAACCGCCGCTGGTCGCCCCCGACGCGTCGATCCGCGCACCTGCAAGGTTGACCGCCGCGCCCGTCAGCCGGATCGTGCCGCCGCTTGCGGAAACGCTCGACGCGTCAAGCGTGCCCGAAAGATTGACCACGCCGCGCGCCGCTGCGCGGGCGGTGCCGGCGGTCAGCACGATTTCGCTGGCGTTGATCCGCCCGGCGACGGTGATGCCGCCCTTGGGCACCGCAACCTGAAGGAAACCATCGCCGCCGAGGTCGAGCGCTTCCTCGCCGCCGATCCTGTCGAGATGAGCGAGGACCCATTTCCCGGCCTTGCCGCCGAGCGCGCCCGCGAAGCCGCCCTTGATATAGCTGATCGACTGGTCGAGCCGCGGCGCCGTGACGGTCAGCGTGTCCGATCCCGCCATGAAGTCGGCGTCGGCGATGTCGAGCGTCGATGCCGTGAAGCCGGCGGCGTTGACGCTGCCCGTCCTGGTGATGAGGATGCCGTTCGGGTTGATCAGGAAGACGCGGCCGTTGGCGTTGATCTGCCCGGCGATCTCGCTGGTCGTATTGCCGGTCACGCGGTTGAGCAGCGCCGAAGTCGCGTCGGGCTGGTTGATATCGACGCGGCCGCCCTTGCCGACCGAGAAGCTCTGCCAGTTGATGATCGCGCGCTGGCTGCTCTGGTCGATCTGCATCTGCCCCGCCGCGGGGTTGGAGATCGTCGCCTGGCCGGCGGCGACCTGCCCGCCTTGCGGCAAGGTCTGGGCGGCGGCGCAGGGAATCAGCGCGGTGGAAGCGAGAAGCGCGACTGGAAATTTGATGGACATGGCGGTTTCCAATCAGAAGCTGGCGAAAAGGGTGATGGAGACGCGGTCGTCGCGGCGGCCCTCGACATGGCCGCTGCCATATTCGAGCCGTGCCGAGAGGCCGGGGCCGCCGTCGCTCGCCTGGCCGTCGAAACGCAGCCCGGTGCCATAGGCGAAGGCGTGGGTGGTGGCGCGTTCGAGCACCGTCGGCTGCTGGTAATGGACGCCGCCCTGGGCTGCGAAGACATAGGGGGTCAGCCGTGCGAACACCGTCTTGGCCGGCAGCGAGAAGGGCGCGCGCAGATCGCCGCGCACGACATAGCCGTCATCGCCCTGCAACGCGCCGCTCGGCAGCGTCGAGATGCCGTCGGCGACGGCAATGCCGATCTGCTCGGCATTGGCGAGCGGCTTGCCGAGGCTGGACTGGGCCTGCCCCTGCAGTGTGACCTCGACATGCGGCGCAACCGGCTGGCTGATGCTGCCGGTAAACAGCAGCTTCCTGAAATCGGCATCGGTGCCGGCACGCGAGAGCGGGTCGATCGGCGTGGCATCCGCCGCCGAACGCGCGCCCAGCCCGTTGATGCCGAGCGACAGTTCGATCCGGGCGCTGGCGAGGCCGCCCGCGGGCAGCCAGGCGGAGACATCCGCCGCCGCGCGCGCGACCCTCAGCTTGTCCTTCGATACCGGCAGAACGATCGGCGAGATGATGCGTACGCGGTCATCCTCGACGTCGAACCGTCCTTCGACGCCGACCGTCAGCGCGCGGCGACGGACGACCGGATAGCGCAGCGTGTAGCTCAGCCGCTGGAAATGCGAGGCGAATCCCGGCAACAGATCGCTGTGGCGCGGCGCGGTCCGCGCGTCGGTGCCCTCCACCGTCAGCGTCAGGCCGTCATGCCCGAGCGGCAGGATCGCGCCGGCCGCGAGCGTGCGGTCGCGCGGCGTCGCGTCGAGGAATCCGGTCCCGCCGCCGCCGTTGGGCAAGCCGTAGGCGCGCAGATAGATCAGCTCTCCTGCGCCCAGCACCGAGTTCAGGTTGACGCCGATGCCGAAGGAATCGTGCCCCAGCGCGCTCGGCAGCGAATTGTCGAAGCTCACCAGCCCGGTGATCGGGCGCCAGTCCGCCGCCACCTGCAGCACTACGCCGCCCGGCTGCTTGCCCGGCTTCAGGGCCGAGCGCAGCGTCACGCCCGGCGTGTCCGCCGCGAGCGTCAGCTTGCGCTCCAGCTGGGCGAGCTCCACGTCGCGGCGGTCCTGCAGCCCCGCTAGCAGCCCGGCGATGCGCGCGCGCACCGCTTTGGGCACACCCGACAAGTCGACGCTTTCGACAAAGCCCTCGACCACCATCAGCCGCAGCGTCTTGCCGTCGGCAATGTCCTGCTGCGGCACGACGACGCGGACCAGCACCCGGCCCGCGCGCGCTTCGGCCGCCTCGGCGTCCTGCGCCGCCGCGAACACTTGGGCGACGCTGATGCGCTTGCCGATCAGACGGGAACGCAACATCGCCATCGTTTGAGGCGCCAGCGTGCCGCCGGAGACGGTCAGGTCGCCAAGCGTCACGAACAACGATTCCGACCCCGGCGGTGCCTGGCGGATAATGTCCGACGGTAGGGCCAGCGGTGCCTCCGGGCGACGTTCCACCGGCGGCGCATAGCTTGGCGGGGTGATCTGGCTGGCGGTCTGCGCGTGGAGCGCCGCCGGCACGGCCAGCAGGAGGATGCCGAACGATGAACGGACGACGACCCGGCGCGCAGACGCTCTCGGGCGACCATCAACATTCGTCATCGGCTTTCTACCCCTCTTTGCGTGGCACCCAAATCCAGCGCTTCGCGCCGCTCTGCCGAATCCGGTGGCTACCCGCCCCCATCGCAAGCGACGTCGTCGACCTGAACATCGCCACCGGGCATAGGCTCTGGCTTGCCCACAGATCCGACAACGACAGCAGTTCAACCATGAGACGTGGGCGCGATCGTGTGAGAAACCGTGGAAATTGCGTGGAAAGGCCGGAAATGTCTTCGGGCCGAGCAAAGGGCAGCGAACGTCAGCAATTTCGACGAGCGCGGTCAGCAGTAAAGCCGCCTGGCTCCGACCGTTGATAGCTTTCGCAGATGCTCACGAAAGCTGCCGCTGGCTTAGGGGCTTGTCCGCATTTGAGCATTCGCTGTTGCGGCTGGCCGTTCCGGCGCGATGTTGAGCCACGGCGCCTCAAATCGTTGCATCGGCTCGTCGCTGCTTGGCAGCCTCCAAGCTAGTCGCGCGGCCGGCTCGCTGGTCAAACCTCCTACGATCGTGTGAAGCGCAGACGCTCTTCCCTTCATAGCCTTCGCGTAAGCAACCCGATCCGAATGCCCGAACGAGGAGTGTCAGAGGAACGATTGGCGATCGGCATCTCTTGCGCATAACGGCGTCACGGTAATGGTGACGCGCGTCGGACGAAACCTCGTCGAAATCACGTCCGATTACTCCCGCCTTCCGACGGTGCGCATCCCGATCGAAATGGCCGGCGGCGCGGTGGTCAATACCAGCGGCCAGAACACCTTTCTGATCGAGCGCGACCGCGATCCTAACCGGCTCGATCTCTCGATCGACGGCGTCGCGCTGATCGTGCATAAGCTGCAGGCGAGTGGGGGAACTCGACATGACGGATTTGCGCGGGAAACGCTGGATCGATCGGGGCTGGACGATTGCCCGGTGCCTTTTCGGGTTGGTTTTCATCGCACTGACCTTGATGGTGCTGATCGAGTTCGGCGACACCCAGCCGCCCGCCGGCGGCCCCGCCGCCAATGATTTTCTCGAGGCGCTCAATCGCTCGGGGTTCATCAACCCGTTGCTCACCGGGTCGCTGTTGGTGGGCGGCGCGGCGATGATGATCGACCGGTGGGCGCCGCTCGGCCTCCTACTGCTCGCCCCCTCGGTGGTCGTGATCGCCTGTTTCCACTGGGTGCTGACGCATAGCTACATCTGGGGCAGCATCTGGCCGATTTGGTGGGCGATCCTCGCTTGGCATTATCGCCATGTTTTCGCCCGGCTGTGGGAACGGAGAGCGGTCGATTAGCGAATCTGCCGCTCAGTCTCGACTCTTGGCGACGTTACCGCTTGCCGCGCGGTTGACGAGCGCACTCAGCTTTTCGAACTTGCGGTGCTGGAAGAAATCCGCCTGCGGCGAGGCATAAGCAAGGGTTGCTGCTCGGAGGCTTCCGGCGGCATCCGTCCAGCGGCCGGCGTGAACGGCGATTTCAGCCTCAGCCAGATCGATGTTCGCGCCCCAGTTCGGGTCCGACGCCAGTTCGGCAACCGCTTTGCGATCGACATGCGCAATGAGGGGCGCAGCGGCGGCATCTTGTCCCGCTTCGATAAGGCATTGCGCCAGCGAGGTGGCGACACCCTGGGTCAGTGCCGCCTTGGCCCCGAACGCCTCCAGCGAGGCGCGATAGGCCTTGCGCGCGTCGGCAACGCCGCTGGCGATATCGGGCGCGCGGCATTCGGACGTCGCCATGTCCGCCAGCGCCCCGATAGTGCGGAAAGCATGGAGTCCCTGGTGCCGCAGCGCGATCGCATAGAGCGTCCGGCCGTCGGCGATCGACGCGCGGTAATCGCCGAGATCGCCATAGGCCTCCACACGTGCGGCCAGCGTCTGCTGGACGAGTCGATGATCCTGGCCGAGCTGTTGGCGCATCAACGGCAACACCGCCGACAGCGTCGCGATCGCATCGGCGAAACGGCGCTGGTAAAGATAGGCTTGGCCGAGGTTCATCCTCAATAACAGAACGTCGGGATTGGTGGGGCCAAGCAAGCGCGTCTGCGCCGCGAGCAGATGGCGAATCTCGGCCTCGGCGCCCTTGCCGTCGCCGAGCCGGATCAGCGTGAAGGCGTGGCGCTGGTGAAAATCGTTCCTGGCACGCGCATCGAACACCGCCGGCATGGTATCGGCAAGCCGCGCAGCAAGGCCGAACTGATCGCGCGAGACGTGGACGTCGCCTCCCGCCAACTCAGCCATACCCCGCGCCGAGGCCAGCCAGACGCGCTCTTCCGGATCGATCCGGTTTTCGTCCCGGGGCAGGCGCGACCGCTCCCGGGCGATAATCTGGCGTGCCCGCTCGACCGAGCCTTGCGTGTAGGACAGCGCCTCCATCGAGGCATGTTGCAGTCGCGCAATCGCTGCCGCCTTGCTGTCTGCGGCCCCCGCGCGAGCATAAGCGGTGTCGGCCTCGGCGTAAGCGCGCCGCGCCGCCGTCCAGTCGGATTGCTGGACGTAGACGCGGGCGAGCGTGTGATAGAGCCGCGCGGCGACCAGCGGCGCATCGCCGAAGCGCCGGGCGATCTCGGGTTCGGCGCGGCGGGTGGCGTCAATCAGCGTCTCGCCGGCATTGCCGCTTTTCGACGGATCGCCTCGCGCCAGCAAGTCATCGGTAAGGAAGCCGTTGATGGCGGTCGCAATTGCTGTCTGGCGTTGCGCCTCGTCGCGTTCGTGCGCCGCCTGCCATGCGGCGACCGTCGTGCCGGCGGTGCCGAGAATGAGCGCGGCACCGGCGGCGATCACCCAGGGGCGGCGTGCGCGCGCGCGTTCGGCTTCTCGCCGGATGCGATCCGCCTCTCGCTGCTCTGCCGCGACGCGTTCTGCCTCGGCACGGCGTGTGTCCAGGGCGGCAAGATTGTCGGCGAACAAATCCGCCGATACGAAACGGTCCGCCGGATCGAGTGCGCAGGCGCGGGCGATGTCGTCGCTCAGTAGCTGATCGTCGATAGCCGCCTCCCAGCCCGGCGTGAGCGGGCGGTGCAGGTCGCCGACCACGAGCTGGAACAGGATCAGGCCCAGGGCATAGATATCGGAGGCGACCGACGGCGCCCCGTCGCCGATCAACTCGGGCGCCAGATAGAATGGCGTACCGGCCGGCGAAGGTGCGCCACCATCGGGGGATTCGGTCATCGTCATGCCGGTCACCGCGGCGGCGCGCAGCCGGGGATGATCGAGCAGCACCGAGCTGCCGAAATCGATCACGCGGATATCGGGCGATCCGGTCTGCATCGACACCAGCAGGTTCGACGGCTTCAGATCGAGATGCAGCACGCCGAGCGCGTGCGCCGCGCCGACCGCGCGCACCGCTTGCTCGACCAGCGCGATCCGCCCGGTGCGACCAATGCCGGCACCATATTTCACGAACCACTGACCCAGATCCGTTCCGCCGTCGGAGAAGGCGAGCCAGGCGGGAACGCGATCGAATGCTTGCGCCACCGGCACCACGAACCGCGCCGGGCCGTCGCCGATCGCGGCAAGCACCTGGCCCGCGCGCGCCTCGCGCTTGAGCTGACGCAGCCGGCCGGGCGTTTCGGCGAACTTGAAGACGCGCGTCTCCCCCGCTTCCGAACGGGCGAGCCAGACGTCATCGGCGTCGCCCCGCGCCAAAACCCGATCGAGCTGCCAGCCAGACGCTCCGGGCACGTGGTCGCCCGGCGCGAACCCGATCAACGGGCGGTCGCTGGCCTCGGTCAGTTGCACGTCAGCATCACCGGCGATGCGATAGCCGAGCCGCGGCACGGTCTCGACGATCGCCGCCGCCTCGCCCAGCGCGCGGCGAAGCTTGGCGATCGCGGTCGGCAGCGAGGCGGGCACCACGGTGACGCCCGGCCAGACGAGATCGAGCAGTTCGTCCTTGGTGACAACTTCGCCGGCGCGGTGGAGCAGCGCAAGCAGCAATTCCATCGGTTTTTGCTCGATATCGACCTCGCGGCCGGCGACACGCAGCCGCCAATCCGATTCGTCGACCGAAACCGTGCCGACATTCCAGATCAGCCGGCCATGCCCGGAATTCCCGGATTTGCGCGACATCTTGCCCCCCGGCGACGCTTCATAACTTCTTGATGAGCGCTACAGGGCGATCACAGCATATCTTGTTGCGGCTGATCAACGATCCTTTTGGACAGGAGGGCACGATGAAGGGACGGGTTCTTGGGTTTTCCGCCGATACCGGCACCGGCATCATCAACGGCGAGGACGGGCGACGCTATGCTTTCACGACCGCTGACTGGCAGGCGGGGCAGCCGGTCGACGCGGGTGTCCGCGTCGACTTCGAAGCCGAGGGCGGGACGGCCAGGGGAATCTATGCCGATGCCGGCGCGGGGGGCGTGGACGTCGCCGTGCTGGCGGCGTCGCCGGCGATCGGCAAGGCCAGGGCGCTGCTGACCAGCACGATCGCCGCCCCGATCGCGATCGGGGTGCTGCTTGCCTGCGTTCTTCCGGCGCTGACGATGCCACAAAAGAGCGTGTCGCTGTTCGACCTGCCGTCGATCCTCTCGCTGGCCAAGCCGTTCGGCGCGCTCGACGGCGATGGCGGCGGGGGCGGCCCCAGCGCCGGGTTCAAGCTGTTCCTGATGCTGCGGTTCGCGGCGCCTTTGCTCGCGCTCGGGTTGCTCTGGCAGTCATGGAAGGGTGCATCGCTGCGTCTGGTCACGCTGGCGACCGGCACCGCGGCGATCGTCGCCTTCCTGCTGGTGCTACTGGTCAAGACCGGCCTCACCTCGGCCAGCGGTCCATTCGGCGCCGCCCTGGGGCAGGTCATCGGCACCGGGATCGGCGCCTGGCTGCTGCTGCTGAGCGGGATCGGCCTGATCCTGGCCGGGCTGGGCAAGATCGGCAAGCCGCTCGATCGCGACCGCTGAATCGACACGAGAGGCGAGAATGTTGCGCAACACAAGGATCAACATTGCGGCATTGATTTTCGGCACCGCGATTGTCGTCGCGCCGGTCGTTGCATCGGCCGGGCCGGCAAAACCCTTGCCGCCTCAGGTCCGCGCCTATTTCGACACGGCGGTCAAGGAATGCCACGATGCCGGTGATCGCCTTCGTGTCACCGACGATACCAGCTTCGCCGAGGCGGCTGATTTCAACGGCGATGGCCATTCCGATTATGTCATCCACTATGCATCGCTCTATTGCCCCGCGCTGGGCGCCAGCGAATATTGCGGGTCCGCCGGCTGCCAGGTCGCGATCCTCGTTTCCGAGGGCGACCGGCTGCGCGAGGTGGCCGGCGACAATTATCAGGGCTTTGTCATCACCGCCCCGGTCAACGGCCGGCAGGACATCGAGGTGGCGGCGCATGGAACCTACTGCGGCCACAAGACCGGCGCGGACACGTGCTTCGGCATCATGCGGTGGACGCCGAAGGGATTCGTCACGACGTACACCAAGACCGAGCCGGCGGCGCTCGACGCGGCGCTTGAGGGGGCACCCGCGGATGATGACGACCGTCCCGACAAAAACCCAAAATACGACTGGAAGCTCAGCGGTCCTGTCGCCGGCAAGAGCGGCCCCTCGATTGCCATGTCAGATGGCTCGCTCAAGCGCCCCAAGACCGTGGTCGCCTGCGCCGAGAACATGCCCGTGATCGTGGTGGCGTTTCCGCCGGGCGGCACGGCACCGCCGGTGGGAGTCCCCGTGATGATCGAGATCGGCGATCCGGGACCGAGCTCTCCCAATGCCGACCTGGTTCTGCAGCCGGTGAAGGAAAAGCTCGCCTATATCGGACAGCTCTCGCGCGCCGCGCTCGCCCTCATGCAGGCCGCCGGCAAGCAGGATTATGCTGTAGTGCCCGCGGCCTGGACGATCGCCAGCAGAGATTACTGGATCGACATGCCGCCACTATCGCTCACGCATTTCAACGAAACTTCGAAAGCGGTCCTCGGCGCCTGCGCCGCCGGCTTGCGGTGAACGCCGAGGGAAAAACCAAGGCAGCGCTTGTCCTTGCGCCGGTTCGCTTCGCCAATGCCGCTTGTGTGAATGTACTACCGCGTCGAGAGAGGCCATTTATCTACTTGAGCGACTACTTTGTCGGCGGCCCCCTGATAGGAGCGTTGGTTCAAACGAAAGGCGGCTTCCCCCGTTCTCGCACCTAGAACTGGACAAACGGCAAACGGCCCAGTCCCAGTCCCAGTCAATCCGGGCACCGACATTGCGATGAATGTAGGGCGGCTTTCGACAAGTTCATGGAAGCCCGGGAACGTCGGCTATGTCGGCGGTTCCGGACTGCTCGTCGCCGCCGAACGCCATCGCACCCATGGCGCAGGTCCAGCAGCACAGAAATATGAAGTCTAGCTTTACAGTTTTCCTTTTTATCGCTATCAAGCGTGTATGGAGCGGCCCGCCGAAGATTCACGATCCTTGCTTGTCGATGGGCTTGCCCGCGACCTGCGCAGCCTCGCCGGCAAACTGAAGCGCCGCCTGCGGGAGCAGTCCGGTGCCGGCGACATGTCGCTATCGCAAATCGCGGTGCTGCTGAGGCTTGAGAAGGAGGGCCCCGCCACGACCTCCAGCCTCGCACGAGCGGAGGGAATGCGTCCGCAGTCGATGGGCGCGGTGATCGCCGCACTGGAGAACGCCGGGCTGATTGCCGGCAGGCCCGATCCCCACGATGGCCGGCGGATTATCCTGTCGCTGACCGATACCTGCAGGACATGGATCGAGCAAGGTCGCGCCGCCCGTCAGGATTGGCTGTGCCGCACCATCGAAGCCCGCTTCTCACCGGCTGAACAGGAGCAACTTGCCGCCGCGCTTGGACTGCTCGGTCGCCTCGTCGACGATTGACATTATTCTAAGGAGGACAGCCATGCCGCTTACAACGATCGATCCCAACGTGGCGCTGATCATCGTCGATCTCCAGAAGGGGATCGTTGGGTTCCCCACGGTTGACCCAATCGACGGCGTAATCAGCCGCAATGGGGCGCTCGCCAAGGCGTTTCGCGGCCATCACCTGCCGGTGGTTCTCGTCAATGTCGTGGGCGGTGCGCCGGGACGCACGGAGACGCGGAGCCGTATGCCCGGCACCTTGCCCGACGATTTCGCCGAAATCATCCCCGAACTCGACCAGCAGGCGGACGACCTACTGGTGACCAAGCGCAGCTGGGGCGCTTTTGCCGGCACCGATCTCGATCATCGACTGAAGGCGCTCGATGTGACGCAGGTCGTCGTCACCGGCGTTGCCACCGCGACAGGCGTCGAGGCGACCGCACGCCAGGCTTATGAAGCTGGCTACAACGTCACGCTGGCGCTCGACGCGATGACCGATACGCGCGCCGAGGCACAGGATTACAGCATCCGCCATGTCTTCCCGCGATTGGGAGAGACCGGCACGACCGAGGAGGTAATCGCCTTGCTTGAAAGAACTCGCTGCGATGCCCTGGCTTGATCTGGTCGCCTGGTTTGTCGGCGGCGCCGTTCTGATCAACGCCGTGCCGCATCTGGTCAGCGGCCTGACCGGGCGTCCCTTCCAGACCCCCTTCGCCGATCCCCCGGGTGGAGGACTCTCCTCGGCAACGGTGAACGTGCTGTGGGGCTTCGGTAATCTCGTGATCGCCTATCTGTTGATCTGCCATGTCGGCGCGTTCGATCTTCGCGCCATCAGCGATATCGTCGCGCTTGGCCTCGGCATGCTGTTGATCTGCCTGTTTTCCGCCCGCCATTTCGGGCGCTTCCATGGCGGCGACCTGACGACGCGGCCATGACCGCCAGGTGGCGGCGAACCTTCCGGTCGCTGAGAAGCCACAACTATCGCATCTGGATCGCCGGCGCGTTCTTCTCCAACATCGGCACCTGGGTACAGCGCACCGGACAGGACTGGCTGGTGCTGACGCAACTGACCCACCACAGCGCGTCGGCGGTCGGCCTGGTGATGGCCTTGCAGTTCGCCCCGCAGTTCCTGCTGCTGCCGTGGACCGGTTTCGCCGCGGATCATCTCAACCAGCGCAAGCTGCTGATCGCCACGCAGGCGGCGATGGGGGTGCTCGCGCTGGCGCTGGGGCTCCTCACCGTCACCGGCCTGGTGCGCTTGTGGCATGTCTATGTCTTTGCGTTCCTGTCGGGCAGCGCCGCGGCGTTCGACGCGCCGGTGCGCCAGGTCTTCGTCGCCGAACTCGTCGGTGACGAAGACCTTTCGAACGCCGTCGCGCTCAACTCCACCTCATTCAACAGCGCGCGGATGATAGGTCCTGCGGTCGCCGGCATCGTCATCGCGTCGGTCGGCACCGGCTGGGCGTTCGTCATCAATGGCACCTCCTTTATCGCGGTGCTGATCTCGCTGGGGCTTCTCCGGGTCATCGAACTCCATCCGCGCGAGCGCGCCGTACGCACCCGCGGCAGCTTCACCGAGGGCTTCCGCTATGCTTGGCGCCGCCGCGATCTCCGCGCGACGCTGATCATGCTGTTCCTGATCGGCACCTTCGGGCTCAACTTCCCGATCTTCATCTCGACCATGGCGGTCGGCGTATTCCATACCGACGCCGGCGGCTTTGGCCTGTTGTCCTCGGCGATGGCAGTCGGCACGGTATCGGGCGCGCTGATCAGCGCCGGGCGCGAGCGGCCGCGCTTCGAAACGTTGCTCGGCGCGGCGACGCTGTTTGGCATCGGCTGCACGCTGGCGGCGATCGCGCCGCTCTACTGGACCTTCGCTGCCGCGCTGGCGGTGGTCGGCGTCGCGGCGCTGAGCTTCACCAATACCACGAACAGTCTGATGCAGCTTTCGACCGAGCCGGCAATGCGCGGCCGCGTGATGGCGCTCCGCATCGGCATCGCGCTTGGCGGAACGCCGATCGGTGCCCCGATCGTCGGGGCGGTCGCGGACCATCTCGGGCCACGCTGGGCGCTTGGCGTCGGTGCCATGTCGGGCTTCGCCGCGGCGTCGGTTGCGGCTTACGCGATGATACGCCGATCCCATGGAACTCAGCAGATCGCCGCGATTCGGCGTTGCGCAACAGAAGGATCGACCAGCCGCACGAATGATCGATAGCCTTTGGGACGAGCAGTTGGCCCGAAAGCCACCAGAATGGGGGCGAATTTTTCATTACGCGGTCAAATGAACAGAGGGCAGCTATCGGAATACGAAAAGCGGCACGGGAACGACCGAAATGTCGGCGGCTTCCGCCTTACCGGAATCGTCGATGAACACCGCCTGCATGCCAGGTTCATTATCCGCGCATCCGCGTGATCCTACTCTCATCCTATCATCAGGCATGACGATCGTCTCGATCGCCGCGCCCGACCGCGAAGGAGAGTAGTGATGAAGCGTAAAGCGACCTTGATGACGGGAGCGGCAGCCGCGACACTGGTCGCCGGGATTGCCTTTTCGACGCCGGCAATGGCCGATCCGATTCCGCGAGCAGCGAGCTATGCCGATCTGTTCGAGCCGGTCGCCGGCGCGCAGCAGCGTCTTGAAGCCGACGACGCGGCGCAGGTTCAGACGGTCCAGGATTGGCGGTATCGCGATGATCGATATCGCGATCACCACCACCACCACCATCAGCGCTACGATCGCCGCTATTATGAGTCGCGTGGTTATTATTGGGACGGCTGGGGATGGGTGCCGCGGCCCGTCTATCACCATCACCACCATCACCACCATCATCACCACCATCATCACCACCATCATAGCTATGACGGCGGCTGGAGATGATCAGGAATCATCGTTGTCCTTGATGGCCTTGGCCCGGGCGCGTGCCGCTCGGGCCATATTGCGATAGGTCCCGTCGAAGACGGTATTGGTCGACGACGTCCACCGCGTTCCCTCGGCCAATGCATCCCGGCTCAACGCCAGCCGCCGCGCCCGCATCTCGCGCTGCGCCGCGAACTCGGGATCCATCGGCTCGAGCTGAAGGTCGGGATCGGCGGGGATAATGATGAAGCTGATGAAGGGTTCGTCCTTGCGAAAGATATGGGTCGCGCCGGGCGGCGGCGCCTTGAAGATGCAGAAATAGGTCATCGGCCACCAATCGCTGCGGATGAGCGCCGGTACCGCCAGCGGCGTCGTATTGGTGGGATCGGTGAAATAGCGGGGATGCGGCTCGCTGCGGATCGCCCAGCCCGGCGGCACCGCGAGATCGAGTGATAGCTGATACGAATAATAGTCCTCGCCGAACGCGCGAAACGGCGGCCACATCATATCGGGCAGCGGGGGAGCACCCCAATCGGCATCAAGCCGGACCTGTCGCCCGTCGTTCGTCACCCTTAGCTCGACGTCGAACGGGTAGAGCAGTTCGATGCCGTAGCGGGCGCTCTCGGAGAACGGCAGACAGTGCCACGCCTGTTCATGATTGCCATCGACGCGCGGCTGCTTGTCGCCAGCCCAGCCGGGAACGGTGATGCGGATCGGGTGCGGCTCGTTACGAGCACCGTGGCAGCGGAAAACAACCTTGGGCACTTTCGACCTCCATCACGAGACGGCACAGCACTGTCCGTGCTGCTGGCCTGTCTAGCGATCGCCGAAATAAGCTCGGATGAACAAAGTGGCTGGTGATCGTTATGCGTGCTCTTGTGAGGCCGCATCCAGGTCTTGATCCGAGCGAGCGCGACCTCACCACTCGCTCAATGGATGTCAGATGTGGATCGGCCCCGAAAAAGACCTTCGACACGTGGGGTGGACCGCACCGAAATTTGCCGGATGATTCGGTGCTTGAGTGCGGCATGAACGGAGGACCGCTATCAAGGGGCCAGCTTCGACCGTTGAATGTCGGCAATGTTGGCGTCTTCAGCCCATTGAGTTCAATCGCTTGGCCATTGGGGCTCATCATGTGGCCGACCAAACCATCGTGCTGCGGCCTGAGCAGCCAATTTGGGTTCACAGGCTCCCTCGCTTGCCCAGGCGACCACGCCGTCGGGGCGTATCAACACCGCGCTCAAACCCAGCCGATCGTTCGTGTCGCTGGCAACATAGGTCATCCGATCACCCCGCCGACCTGCCAGCGGGCAAAGTAGACCGTGAACATCGAAGTCGAGTAGCACGCCCTTCCCGTCGACCATGAGTTCGGCCAGTCTCCTGCCGTCCGCCAACTCAAAGTCGGGAGCGCTGCGTCCGACCAACGGGTGGGCATCACCCAAGTCGTAGCGGAGCGACACACCCCACACCCGCTCGGCGAAATAAGTCGCGCCGTCGCGCGTTTCGATCAGATCGCGAATGATCGCTTCGAGCGCACGCGAACTTGCGCTTGGCCGCATGATCGCGACCTGCGCCCGCGACCAATCGAGCACCTGCGCCCCGATCGGCCGCCGTTCGCTCTCATAGCTGTCGAGCAGGCCGTCCGGAGCTTCGCCCCGGATGGTCGCGGCGAGCTTCCAGCCCAGGTTCATCGCGTCGCCAAGGCCGAGGTTGAGGCCCTGCCCGCCGAGGGGGGGAATGGATGTGCGCGGCGTCGCCTGCGAGCAGGACCCTTCCCCTGCGATAGGTAGTTGCCTGAAAGGCGCGATCCGTCCAGGTCGCGGCGGCATGAACTGTGGCAACGGAAATCCCGGTACCGGAAACGCGGCGCAGCACGGTCTCGATATGCTCGCGCGTAATCGGCTCCGTCCGATGAAAGGCACCGCCGTCGAAGTCGACCATAGCGA
Source organism: Hephaestia mangrovi (assembly GCF_019880555.1). GTDB lineage: Bacteria > Pseudomonadota > Alphaproteobacteria > Sphingomonadales > Sphingomonadaceae > Sphingomonas > Sphingomonas mangrovi. The sequence continues at coordinate 82,594 of NZ_JAINVU010000005.1, forward strand.
TCGTGCCAGGCGGCGTGAACGTATACATGCCGGTCGGCGTGTAATGCCGACCCGGCAGAAGACTGTCGGTGCCAGCCAGCTCGACCTCGATCGAATAGCCGGTAAACTCGGGTTCGGTGCCGGCGAACCCGAAACCTGCGGCCTTCCGCACCGTGCTGCGGCCGCCGTCGCATCCAACGAGCCAGCGGCCATGCAACGCGTGGTCGCCCGCCTGAACGGTCACACCGTCGTCTGCCTGCTCAAGCGCCGCTACACCGCATCCGCGCCGGATCTCGACGCCCATCGCCAGGGCGCGGGCGGCCAGAACGCTTTCGAGACGCGCCATGGTGACCGCCATGCTGGTGCCGGCGGGTCCGGGCAGACGATAGGGCCAGCTATCGTCATCGATCCTGTCCTGAAAGAACTGGATGCCGGCGAAATGGCCGGCCGGTCGTCGCTGCTGCTGCTGCCAGTGCGCACGGTTCGCGATGCTCTTGCCCGAGCTGTCCCTGGATTGCTCGGGCATCCTGATGCTGTCCAGCATGCCGCGCCGGTAAAATGCCTCGATGGTCGGCGCATTGAGACCGCGCATGCCGAACGGCAACCGCTTCATCGGCGAGTGCGGGTCGTTTGAGCTTTCGAGTATCAAGACGGTCAGGCCTGCCAGCCGCAACTCGCATGCGAGGAACAAACCGACCGGTCCGGCGCCTGCGATCAGGACGTCATATGTCACAGGCGGACCCTCAAGCCCTGGCAAGAGCGTTGGTGAAGAAGTCGACAGCCGCGAACGGCGCATTCTCGGCAAACAGAAAGCGGAGCACTTCGTGCCCGTCCACGGCGGCGGCCGCGCCACGTGGGAACATGTCCTTCTCGTAGGCAGCGAGCGCAGCCTCGACATCACCGGGGTGCTGGGAGAGCGCGACCGCGAGCTGCATGCCATCGAACAATGCGAGATTCGCGCCCTCGCCCGCGGGCGGCGCGAGATGCGCGGCGTCGCCGAGCAGCGTCACGCCGGGCACCCGTTCCCAACGATGTCCTGCGGGCAGCGTGTGGAGCATGCGTAGTACGGGCGGCGTCTCGCTATCGGTGATCAGCGCGGTGAGCGCCGGTGCCCAGCCGGCGAACTCTGTGACGATGCGGCTCTTCGCCGCGGCGGGATCGGTGAAGTCGATGTCGGCGAACCATGCAGCAGGTCGGTTTAGCGCTACATAAGCGTGAAGCACACCACTAGCCTCTCGGTGCGCCAAGATACCTTGCCCGGGCGCCAGCGCCATCAACGCGCCGCCGCCGACAGCCTCGGCTGCCGCCGGGTGCCTGACGTCCGCATCATGCAGATATGTCTCGACGAACGACGTTCCGACATAGTCCGGTCTGGCCACCGATAGCAGGGGCCTTACCGTCGACCAGGCGCCGTCGGCACCGACGAGGAGGTCGCTGGTGACTGTCGTACCATCGGCGAAGGACAAGGCGTGTCGGCCGTTGCCAAAGGACGTGACATCACTCAGCCGTTTGCCCCACCTGATCGTATCCGCGGGCAGCGATTCGATGAGAATCCTTCGGAGATCTCCACGGAGAACCTCGGGGCGTCCGCCGGTGCCATCGTCAGCCTGCTCGAAGACCACCGTGCCGTGGCGATCGAGCACACGTGTCGCCTCACCGCCCTCGTGGATGATGGCGCGGAACGCATCGGTAAGGCCCGCGGCCGCGAGCGCCACCTGCCCGTCATGCGTATGGATGTCTAGCTGGCCGCCTTGGGACCGAGCCTGTTCGGACGCGTCGGCTTCGTAGATGGTGGCGGCGATGCCATGGAGGTGCAGAACTCGGGCGAGCAAGAGCCCTCCCAGGCCCGCCCCGACGATAGTCACGTTGGTCATGGTTGACTCTCTATTGGACTGGAACGTCGTTCCATCAATCGCTATTGGAACATCGTTCCAGAACTGTCAAGGAGCAGTCGTGACGTTAAAGACCCCAACACCCGAGCGACGGACCAGCGCGCTGTCGAAAGAGGCAATCATCGCCGCCGCCATCGAGATTCTCGACGGTCAGGGCGAGGCCGCGCTGACATTTCGCGCGTTGGCGGCCCGGCTCGCGACCGGCAGCGGCGCGATCTACTGGCACATCGCAGACAAGCAGGCGCTGCTTGCAGCCGCGACAGACCACATCATTGCCGGGATCGCGGTCGACGAGATCGTCGCGAAGGAGCCGCGACAGGCGATCCGAGAGTTCGCGCTCGGGGTGTTCGATGCCATCGACACTCACCCATGGGTCGGGGGGCAGCTGTCGCGCGATCCATGGCAGCACGCGGTGCTGCGAATCCTCGAGGCCGTTGGCGGTCGGGTCCAGGCGCTAGGCGTTCCCGCCGACGCGCAGTTCAATGTCGCGACCGCAATCATGAGCTTTATCCTCGGCCTCGCGGGACAATATGCGCTCGGCGCGGGGATGTGCGAGGGCGGCATCGACCGAGCGACAGCACTGGGCGAGATTGCAGCACGATGGGCACAGCTTGATCCAGCGAACTACCCCTTCGTGCGGTTGATTGCTATTCAGCTGCCCGGCCATGATGACCGGGAGCAGTTCCTCGCCGGCATCGACCTCCTCCTCGCCGGCATCGAGCCGCTCCGGGATACGACGCCCCCCCCAGACGATTAGTCCCAAGCGGACAACATGAATGGATGGCAGCTATCGGGATAGGCAGCCGCATCATTAAACGACCGGAATGTTGGCGTCTCGAGCCACGGCAATCAACGTCAGCTATCTCGTTGAGCTCTCCCATCAAGAGATAAACCACCCCTTCGCGACGGGCCTACGGGCATGCAAAACGCCGGGATCTCATTTGAGCGACTGAAGATATGCGATTATTGCCTTTCGCCTTTTAGGGTCGCTAACTCCTGGGAATGGCATCCGATTACCTGGAATGAACTTGGCTGGGGCGGCAAGAAAAGCATCAAGGTTGACAGGCGTCCATATCCGGCCAGACTGCTTCAGTGCGGGGGATGGATGGGAGCCAGCCGCCGTTCCGGCCTGTCGACCGACGACGCCGAACAGGTTCGGGCCGTATGAGCCGTGGCCCGGCGTGACCGCATGGCAGCCGGCGCAGGCGGTGAAGGCTGATCGGCCGGTATCGACGAGTTTTGGCCCCGCGCTCGATCGGGACGCCGAAATCACACCAATGCCGGCGGTCAGTGCGGTACAGAAGAGCATAAACGCGCTCAACGCTGATTTCCGGTCTTCCACAATCAATCCTCCAGGTTCCATCGACGGTAGACGATGATCGTCTTGCCATAACTGTATGTCAGTACCTGTTTGTCATCAGATAGCTGGTAGACTGCCTGGATATTGACTTTGCCGCCGCGCGAAACGGTCAGCGCCAGCCGGCCATCACCGATAACTTTCCACGATACGACGTTAAATGCGGTCGAGCCGGTGCCCGAATGGTATTCGACGCCAGGCGTACCGTCGACCTGTGCCGCCCAGTGTCCTGACGTGATCGCGCCGTCGGTTGATCGGGAGGCAAAGGACACGAGAACCCTGCCGTCCGCATCATAAGCAAAGCTGCGCAACGCCACGACCGGTTTGGCGCCGGGATAGGTCGACGCCGCAAGATCGGCCTTCCAGAAGCCGATCAATCCCGATGGCGCCATTTCACGCGCGTCGTGAAGCGGAACGCCGTGGCCGGGCGATTCGGCTGCCCGTATACTGGTGGATGTGATGGCGAGCGCCGCCAGAATGCACGATCGGGCTGACACGTTCAGCTTCTCGAACTTCATATCCTTTGCTCCAGGGTGTTGTGGCGATGGCTCGGATCCGAACGATTCCGTCATTTGCTGTCGGTGGCGGCGTTGCCGGCGAAACCCGATTGGTCGTCGGTGACGGACACGCCGCAACCGACGACAGCGCTTTAGATCCGTTCGTAAAAGCCGAGTTGGCGCTGCTCCAATTGCCGGACTGCGCGAAAAGCCTCGTCTATCGCCGTTCCCGCCGTCGAGACGCCGCCGGCATCGGAATTGGCGATTGTGATCCTGCCGAACGGTTGCTTGGCGATCTCGATCGGCGACACCTTCTCGTCGCGATCGGGTTCGAACAGGGTGTCGCGTCCCGTGGCGAAGCCATGGCCCCAACGGTTGACGGTGATGGCGACAATGTCACGGGCCGGATCGAAGTCGCTGCCCGCCAGCGCCGCTGCAGCCTGGGTCCGCACGGCGCGTTCGAATGTCTCGAACGGCGTCGCGATCAACCCGGCGCGTACCATGCGGAACTGATCGTCCACGTAGGTGCCGGGCTCCGGCGGATTGCCGCCGCACAGTTCCGATACCATTGCCGCGTTGGAGAGGATGCCCGAGTTCGACCCCGTGTTGAACCCGACCACCATCGGTTCGGATGGATCGCGCGGCGGCACCATCTCGCCGAGATAACGCTGCTGGGCGATGCCCATGCGTCCGTAGAAGGTATTGGGGAAACTGACATTGCTGAGTTTGAGCTTTGCGAACGACTCCCAGTTGCGGAACAGCACGTTGGTCATCTGATTGACGGCGCGTACCGCCTGGTGCAGCGCCGCCTTCTGCTCTTCGGGCAATTCCGGCAGGATATAGGGCACCACGTTGTTCATACATGCCATCACGACGTTCTTGCCCTTGACCGCGCTGAGCTTGCCGTCGTTGAGATAGGTGACTTCGCATTCGCTGTTGTCAGGATCGAACAGGCGCCGGTGCGCGGAGAGATGCTTGACCTGTGTAACGATCGAATTGAGGCGGACACGGACCTTCTGGCCCGACCGATCGAGCGTCGAATAATCGGTGCGTTTCGTTTCGATCTCAGCAAAAGTGCCCGGCGGCAGCGCGTCCGGGATGAGATCGCGCACGATCAGCCGGGCCAGATCGCTGTTGCCGGCAGGCAGCGTATAGTCTTCGGCGCGATGCTCAGCGCCCTCGGGAGACAGAGCCGGCCGCTCGAGGCCGATCCCGTTGAAGCCGGGACGCATGCGAAAGAAGGCGAACCAGGCAGACCCCATGTCCGCCCCGAGGCACCAGATACCTTCCATCAGGGAGACGACGTCGGGATGCACCCTAGCGGCTTTCAGCATGTAATCGCGATAACTCATCGACCGTAGCGCGGAGACCTTCTGATCCGGCGTCATACCCGGCAGATAATCTTCCTTGCCGTTGACGAAGCGGTCGAGGTCCGCCTTGATCCGTGACGGAAACGGCGTCTGCGCCAACCAGGCGGAATCGAACGTCAACGGCGTGCCGCCGCGCACCAGTTTGTCGGCGCCATAGAGTTCCTTGCGGAACAGCGTCGCGCCTTCCAGCCCCATCGAACGATAGAGCTGCCCGTCGACGCGGTCCGACGGATCGCCCTTATGGATACCGAGCTTGCGGACCAGGTCGAGCGATTCATGCGTCCATTGCGGCGGCGCGACGAGATAGGAGGAGCCGCCGTTGGCGATCAGCTGTTTGCCGCCATATTCGAATTCATTGCGTTTCGCGTGACCGCCGAAATCGTCCATATTGTCGATGACGAGAATCTTCGCCTCGTTCCCGAAGCGCTGACGAAAATACCATGCCGCAGCAAGGCCGCTGAGGCCGCCGCCGACGACGACGAGATCATAGGTTTCGCCGGTGTCCTCGCCGGTCGGGAATACCTTGCCGTCGCGCATCGCATGAGCTCCTTCGTAGGAGCCGGGGTGCTGACCGCGCATGCCGGTGCGCATGGGAGGATAGGTTTTCGCCGAAACCGGATCACCGATATTCGCCGCCTTTTGTCCGATTGGCACAGCCATCGCCGACACCCCCATCAGCGACGCGCTACCGGCCGTCGCGACCGCTACACCCTGCAGAAAATCGCGACGCTGGATCGGGCGGCTCATCCCCAGTTCCTTGTCCTCACCCCTCATGTGCATTAGCCTTTCGCTGAGCCGGCGGATGGCCGGACTAATAAGTTTCGCGGGCACTTCGGTCAGCACTCGGCATTGAATTCGGCATTTCTGCCGCGCTGCGTCGATGATGCGACAAAGCCCCGGTCGGCATCGCCCTCAGACGTTTTCTCCCCTGGCATCGACGCTAACAGCGGCTCGGCGCCGTTGCCTGCCGAAATCACCGCGAGGAAAAGAACATTCTACCGAAAACGGCGATATGCCGCGGGCCTGCCTGCCGCTCCGGCATCTTCCGTAAACGGTCATAATGCAGCGCAGCACGCACGATCCATCGCGCTCCAACCAAATCCCAGCCGCATCGGTCGCCGTGCCTCAAGAGGCGGCTGTTGCCGAAGGAAAGCAGAGAAACAAAGAAGAGACGTCGTGCGATCGCGGAGGTGGCAATGCATGATGCGCCGCAACATTTGCCATGCGATCAGTACTTCAAATGGCAGGATGTGCCGGACGGCTGCAAAAAAACGGCAACAAAAGCCCACAGGTCGAAAGTTACGATCGCAGCGTCGGCGGGGCGGAAAGATGCACGCCCCAATAGGCGACCGGATATCCCCAGGCAAGAGGGTTCCGATGGGAGAGGGCGGGTCGACATTTCTTGGGGGATTGTACGATGACGAGGTTCACGAAATTCTCAGGAGTTACCGTCAGTTCCGTTGTTGCCTTGGCCACTTCCTTCGCATTGCCGGCACAAGCGCAGGATGCTGCCAGTCAGTCGGCTGCCAGTCCGGCTTCCAGCGATGGTGGCGCATCACAGGATATCGTCGTTACAGGTCTGCGCGGCCGTCCGCGAACGGTGACGGATTCTGCGGTGCCCGTAGATGTTTTCGGTGAGGACACCATCAAGAAAATTTCGCAGACCGATACGCTGGAAATCCTGCAAACGCTCATACCGTCCTATTCGGTCGCTCGATCGGCCAATACGACGTCCGACACGTTCATCCGGTCGCCGCAATTGCGCGGCCTTGCCGCCGACGAGACGCTGTTGCTGGTCAACGGCCACCGCCGCCACAAGTCGGCCAGCGTCGGTGTGAGCGGTTATGCGTCTCAAGCTGCGGATTCGGCGGTCATCCCGGCAATCGCGTTGAAGTCGATCAACGTGTTGCGCGATGGCGCCGCGGCCCAATACGGATCCGATGCGATCGCCGGCGTCATCGATTACGAGCTTAAGGATGCCGATCACGGCGGCAGCCTGCTCGTCCAAGGCGGACAATATTATGCCGGCGACGGCACGAGCATCGAAGTCGCCGGCAATATCGGCATGAAGTTGACCGATCACGGTTTCATCAATCTGTCGGCTCAACTCAACCACGACGATCCCACCATTCGCGCTCGAACCTTTACATCCTCCGCCTGGGATCCCTTTGAAGCGTATCAAACGGACCCGGATTTCGCGGCGGCTGTCGATACTGCTGGTCTGGATCTGTCGAAGCCGCTGGAAAAGCGCGGCAAGCCGATGGAAAAGGCCGCACGCTTCTTTGTCAACTCGGGACTCGATCTTGGCGACAGCGGCTCGCTTTATGCGTTCGGCAACTTCTCCAAGTCGAAGGGCACCGCCGCGGCGACCTATCGCGTGCCCGGCGCCGGGCAGGCGGTGCTCGACAATCCGATCCGCCTTGATGACGGTTCGATCTACCGGTTCAAGGAGAAATGGCCGCTGGGCATGGAGCCCTATTTCTCCGGGGTCGTCACGGACTGGAGCGCTACCGGCGGGTGGAAGGACAAGGTCGACCTCGGGGGTGGTCAAACGCTCGCCGCGGACATCAGCGCGCGATACGGCTGGGACAAGATCGCCTATTCGATCCGTGATACCGAGAACCCCTCGATGGGGCCGGATTCCCCGACGGCCTTCAATGCCAGCAGCTATGTTTCCGACGAACTGTCGTTCAACGCGGACTTCGTCTACACGCTGCCAACCAGCTTCACGCACGGTCCGCTGGTCGTCAACTTCGGGTCCGAATATCGCCGCGAAGGCTTCAAGATCGAGCCGGGTGACGAGACGTCCTACGAAGCCGGAAAATGGGCCTATGCCGATCCGTTCAGTTTCTGCACCACGCAAAGCGACTTTTCGGCGCGCACTTTAACCGCCAGTGCACCGACCGATCAGGGTATCGACTGCACCAACCCTGACGATCCAGTATACAATGTGCTGCAACCCGGCTCTAATGGCATCACAGGATTGTCGCCAGAGGTGTCGGGAAGCTGGACCACCGACAGCAAATCGATCTACGGCGAGGTGACGAGCGATATCACCAAGCGGTGGTTTCTCGATCTCGCGGCGCGGTTTGAAAACTACCAGTCGTTCGGCAGCAAGGCGGTGTGGAAAGTCGCCACGCGCTATAACCTTACCGACTGGCTCGGGGTGCGCGGCTCGATCGGCACGGGGTTCCGCGCCCCCACCGCCGGTCAGTTGCACATGACTCAGACGTCGATCCAGACTTCGGGCGGCGTGCAGCTCAACGTCGGCCTCTACCCGGCGACCAATGCCGTGGCGCAGTATCTCGGCGCGCAGCCGCTCAAGCCGGAAAAATCGAAAAACTACTCGGCCGGCATCACGCTGACGCCGGCCCGCAACCTGACGATGACCATCGATGCCTATCGCATCAAACTGGAGGACCAGCTCTACACAAGCTCGCAGATCGTCGTCACCGATGCCATTCGCCAGGCGATGGAAAACGCCGGGATCGTCGGCGCGGATTCGATCGACCGCATCCAGTTCTACCAGAACGCCCTCGATTCGACCACGAAGGGCCTGGACGTCGTCGCCTCCTATCGCGCCCGCTGGCTGGCGATCGGCCCGACCAGCCTGATGGCTGCGTTCAACACCAATTCTTACAAGGTCGACAAGGTGCTGACGTCGACGATCAGCTTCAATTCGACGACGATTTACAATTTCGAGCACAACAATCCGAAGTGGCGCGCCAACGCGACGATCAATCAGCAGGTCGGGCCGGTATCCGTCATGGTGCGCGCCAATCTTTACGGTCCCTGGTCGCGCCAGACGACCGCGTCGAGCGGTCTGATCCAGCATTACGGCACCGAACCCATGTTCGATATCGAGTTCTCGGTTCCCGTGAAAAAGCGCTTTGTGCTGGCGGTGGGCGCCAATGACCTGTTCGACGACTATCCCGACGTCAACAGGATCGACGATACCAACGGTCGCACCTATGTCGACGGCCCGGTGCCGTGGCAGGGCGGATATTATTACGGTCGGATCACCTTCAACTTCTAGCGGAACGCGTGTTGCCCGCCGGTCAGGCGGCTTCTGCCGCCCGGCCGGACGGGTTCGGCGACATATGCCGGGTTTTGCCGCACATTGCGCCTATATCATCGGTCGCCGCCAGCTACCCTCGTCGTCGAGGAGGTCCGGTTCATGACTGAAACTGCGAAGTGGATTGCCCGGTCGCTGCGCGATCCGGCGCTGTTCGTCCAGCAAGCGTTCGTCGGCGGCGCATGGATCGACAGCGACGGCGGCGCAACGATCGCGGTGGACGATCCCGCCAGCGGATCGATCGTGGGTCACGTGCCTGCCTGCGGCGCGGCCGAAACGTATCGCGCCGTGGCCGTGGCCGAGAAGTCACAGCGCGCATGGCGGGCGATGACCGCTGCGGCGCGGTGCGCCATCCTCGAGGAATGGCACCGTCTGATCCTCGAGGCGAAGGGCGATCTTGCCCGGATCATGACCGCCGAGCAGGGCAAGCCGTTCGCCGAATCGGCCGGCGAGATCGCTTATGCCGCCAGCTTCGTCAAATGGTTCGCTGCTGAAGCATTGCGCGTGCCGGGCCATGAAATACCGTCGCCCTTGCCCGATCGGCGTATTCTGGTGCGCAAGGAACCGGTCGGGGTTTGCGCGGCGATCACGCCCTGGAACTTCCCGGCGGCGATGATTACCCGGAAGGTCGCGCCGGCGCTGGCTGCCGGTTGCGCGATGGTCGTCAAGCCGTCTGAGCTGACCCCTTTCACCGCATTGACGCTCGCCATGCTGGCCGATCGCGCCGGCGTGCCGGCGGGGGTGCTCAACGTCGTTACCGGGATGCCGCAGGAAATCGGCACTGAGCTGACGTCGAACCCTGCGGTGCGGATGCTGACCTTTACCGGCTCGACCAGGGTCGGATCACTGCTGATGCGTCAGTGCGCGGGCACGGTGAAGAAACTTGGGCTGGAACTAGGCGGCAACGCGCCTTTCATCGTGTTCGACGATGCCGATATCGATCTCGCTGTCGAAGGGGCGATGGCGAGCAAATTCCGCAATGCAGGCCAGACATGCGTCTGCGCCAACCGCATTCTCGTACAATCGGGTATCCATGATGCCTTCGTGGCGAAACTGGGCGAGCGGGTTCGAGCGCTCAAGGTCGGCGACGGCATGGGAAAAGATGTGACGGTCGGGCCGCTGATCAATGCCGCGGCGCGCGCCAAGGTCGCCGATCACATCGCCGATGCGCTCGCAAAAGGCGCGTCGGTCTCGGCGCGGGCACAGGCACCCGAGGGTTATGCCGCGCCAGTCGTGCTCACCGGCATCAGCGAAGACATGCGTCTGTGCAGAGAGGAGACGTTCGGGCCGGTAGCGCCGATTCTTCGCTTCGATGACGAGGCTGATGCGGTCCGCATTGCCAACGACACGCCCTTCGGCCTCGCCGCTTATTTCTACACCGACGATCTGCGGCGTGCCTGGCGGGTCGGCGAAGCGCTTGAGTTCGGTATGGTCGGACTCAACACCGGGTCGCTGTCGCTGGAAGTGGCGCCATTCGGCGGCGTCAAGCAATCGGGACTCGGCCGCGAAGGCGGGGCGGAGGGGCTTGACGAATTCCTCGAAACCAAGACGTTCCACTGGGCTGGACTAAAGGGCGCCTGACGATGGCCGAACGGCAGTATCGGATCGCCGTCATTCCCGGCGACGGCATCGGCAAGGAAGTCGTGCCAGAGGGCATTCGCGCGCTCGAAGCCGTGTCTAAGGCCTATGGGTTCACGCTGGAGCAGCAATGGCACGATTTCGCCTGCTGCGATTATTATACGCGCCACGGCGTGATGATGCCGGAGGACTGGAAGACGCGCATCGGCGATGTCGACGCCATCTATTTTGGCGCGGTCGGCTGGCCAGACACGGTGCCCGATCATGTTTCGCTGTGGGGGTCGCTCATTCAGTTCCGGCGCGAATATGATCAGTTCGTCAACCTGCGGCCAGTGCGCCTGATGCCCGGCGTCCCCAGCCCCTTGGCGGACCGCAAGCCGGGCGATATCGACATGATGGTCGTGCGCGAGAATACCGAAGGCGAATATAGCGCGGTGGGCGGAATTTCCTTTGCCGGCACGGCACGCGAACTGGTCGTGCAGGAGACGGTGATGACCCGTTTCGGCACCGACCGCATCCTGAAATACGCCTTCGATCTCGCCCGTTCACGCCCGGCCCGACATCTTACCTCCGCAACGAAATCGAACGGCATTGCCATCACCATGCCGTGGTGGGATTCGCGCGTGGCGGAGATGGCCGACGCTTATCCCGATGTCTATACCGACAAATATCACATCGACATCCTCGCCGCGCAATTCGTGATGAACCCGGATCGGTTCGATGTCGTCGTCGCGTCGAATCTGTTCGGCGACATCCTGTCCGATCTGGGGCCTGCCTGCACGGGCACGATCGGCATAGCGCCGTGCGGCAACATCAATCCCGATCGTTCGGTGCCGTCGCTGTTCGAGCCGGTTCACGGCTCAGCGCCCGATATCGCAGGCCGGGGCATCGCCAATCCGGTGGGACAAATCTGGTGCGGCGCGATGATGCTCGATCACCTTGGCGAATCCGACGCCGCAGCCGCGGTGATCCGGGCGATCGAGCGAACCCTTGCGGAGCGGGCGCTGCGCACGGGCGATCTTGATGGCCCAGCCAATACCGAAGCCTGCGGCCGGGCGGTCGCCGAGCGGATCGAGTGACGCGGCCGCCTCGATTGAGCCGGCGGGCGGTCAGCGCTCCTGCACCGGCGCGTGGAGCTTCACCGAAGGCTGGCCGCGCGCGACGGCGGATTTGATGACGATATACGAAAAATATTTCGTCACGCCGATGTTGTTCTCAAGTATTTCTTCCATCATCTGCTGGTATTCAGCAATACCCCGCACCGCGAACTTGAGCAGATAATCGAAGCCACCGCTCACGAGATGGCATTCGAGAAGTTCGTCATACTGCGCGATCCGGGTTTCGAAACGCTGGAAATCGGCACGACGATGGTCGCTTAGCGTCACCGATGTAAACACGATCTGGCTTGAACCGATCTTGGCGAGATTGATGATCGCGCTGTATCCGGAGATGAATCCCGCCGCTTCCAGTCGCTTGACTCGAGTAAGGCACGGGCTGGCGGAAAGGCCGACCCGATCCGCCAACTCGGCGTTGGTAATGCGCCCGCTACGCTGTAGCTCCGCCAGGATATTGATGTCGATCCGGTCAAGCTTGGGCGCGTTGATCATCTGGCGGCTTTCGATTTGGAGTGACAGGATCAGCCGTTGCGCAGCTCATCTTGATGCGCTTTGACAAGATCGGCCATCGAATCGAAGCGAAACTCGTAACGGGGCATGTCACCGGGCGTCATGGTCGCACCATAACCCTGTTGCGCGTGCCGACGATAGATCCAGCAACTCGCCAGCCCGTGCCGATTGGCTGGCACATGATCGTGGAACAGACTTTCCGCCGTATGGAGGACGTCGCCTCGCTCCAGTCCGAGATCGGACAGGTGCGCGTTCATATACTCGAAATTGGCGTCCGCCGGCTTGTAAGCCCCGACATCCTCCGCCGTGTAAATTGCGTCGAACTCGACCTGCAGTTTCTCATTGCTGAAGCTGAAGGTCCGGTTGTCGACATTCGAAAGGATGATGAGCTTATAGTATTTCTTGAGGTACTGAAGGGCACCCGGGCTGTCGACGAACGCCGGCCAATGACGCACCGATCGGCCATATTCCTCGCATTCGGCAACTCCCACGACGACGCCCCATTGTTCCGCAAGCCGCTTGTATACGATCGGCAGCAGATCGCGGTACGCTTTGGTCGGTGCCTGCGCTTGCTGTTCGGATTCGTGGCGCGCGTGCGCCTGAAGTATCTCGTCGCGCGAAAGGCGCCCGCCAACCCGGCTGGTCAGCCCGCTCAACGCTTCGATCATGCCCGATTCCCAGTCGATCAAAGTACCGTAGCAATCGAACGAGAGAGCCTTGAAATCAGTCAATCGCATCGCGGATTTCCTTAACCGTCATAAGATCGTCGAGACTCTTCCTGAACCTTTCAACCAGCAGGTCGGCCTCGCTCCTGGTCAGGCAGAGCGGCGGCGCGAATCCCACGATGCCGTCGTTGAACGCCCTAAAGATCAATCCATTGTTGTAGCCGATCGCAGCGAGCCGTTTCGGCACCCCTAGTTCCGGAGCGGGGCGCGTCTTGTTCTTTTTAGACGTGACCAGTTCGACGCCGTGGAGCATGCCCATCCCGCGCACCTCCCCGACCAGCGGGTGGTCGGTGAGCGTCTTGAGCCGATCGGTGAGATAGGCGCCCGTAGCCTGGCCGTTGGCGAGCATGCCGCCCTCCTCATAGAGCCGCAGCACCTCAAGGCCGACCGCTGCGCTGACCGGATGGCCCGAATAGGTCATGCCATGTCCGATCGCGACGCCGGCGGGCGTATTATCGGCGATCGCACGGTAGATTCTATCGGACATGAACAACGCGCCCATCGGGGCGTAGCCCGCAGTAAGCCCTTTGGCGACCGTCATGAAATCGGGGGTGAGCTCTTCGTGTTCGCATGCGAACAGCGGTCCGGTGCGGCCGAACCCGGTGATGACCTCGTCGACGACGAACAGGATGTCGAGTGTTCGGCAGGCTTGCTGCATCGCCAAAAGCCAGCCCGAAGGAGGCACGATCACGCCACCTGAACCGACCACCGGCTCCGCGAAGAATGCAGCAACATTCTCCGCACCCAGCTCGGCAACCTTCGCCGTCAGTTCGGCGACCGAAGCGGCAATCAGTTCGGCGTCGTCCGCTGCGCTGCTGCGATAACGGTAGGGGCACGAAATATGGTGCTGGAACGGCGTGGGAACATCGAAGCCAGTATGGAAGGCATCTAGGCCCGTAAGACCAGAACCGGTGGAGCTGGACCCATGATAGCCACGATCGAGAGCAATCATGTGCTTCTTCGTTGAATGTCCCGTGATGTTGAAATGATATCGAATTAGCCGGACGACGCTGTCGACAGCGTCGGAACCGCCCAGCGTGAAATAAACATGATCGAGATCACCGGGCGCGCGTTCGGCAAGCCGGGCGGCCAATTCGATCGCCGGTTCCGAGGCAAAGTGGAAATAGCCAGTCGCATAAGGCAAACGCGCCATCTGATCTGCGGCGGCCGCAACAACGCTGTCTTGGCCGTAGCCGATATTGACACACCATAGTCCCGAGAAGCCGTCGAGCAGGTCATGGCCCTCGACATCTGTCAGATAAGCACCCTTGCCGGATCTCAGGACTGTGGCACCGCGTTCTTCGTGATCCGTCCACGAGGCAACTGGATGGATCCAGTGCGCACGATCCTTTTCTATCAGCGAGTTGATGAGCATGGGGAACTCCTGCAGCAATGTAGCCCGTGTAGCTGCAGAGCGCGCAGGCATGCCCCCAATTGGCCAGAAGTTGCCGCCGCATCTTCCGTATTACGACCCAATCTCAGTAAATTCTGCTGACCGGTCAACCTCAACTTACTGCGATGGGTGCCCCCTCGTCGGTACGGCATCGTCACCGTGCGCGAGGACAACGCTGCCGCCGCGCTCGAGGTGATGAGCCGTCATGCCGTGGATCCGCGCTGGCTGATCCACTTGCCGCCGACCATGTCGCCGGCCGAAACCAGCGCGCAGGATGGTTGCTTGAACGGCCCGAGGAAGCAATCGCCTTCTACGCTTCGAAAGGCGTGACCAGCCTGGTCGTGGAGGAAAAGCACATCGGCTCGCGCGCGCTGATCGTGCTGGCGCGGAACCAGGATGTCGCGGCGCGGCGGTTCGGCGTAGCCAATGATGGTCGTGGCGTGATTGTCACGCGCACTGGGCACCGTTTCTTCGCCGATATCGACATCGAAGCGGCTGCGCTTCAGCGCATAGACACGGCAATGGAGAGTGCAGGATTGTGGGGCGATCTCAACACCGACTGGGTGCTCTGGGATGCCGAAATCATGCCGTGGAGCATGAAGGCCGGCGCATTGATCCGTGAGCAGTATGCCGCGGTGGGCGCGGCGGCGACCGCTGGGCTCGAAGCGGCATTCGCAGCCCTGGAAACGGCCCGGGCGCGCGGTGTGGATGTCGGAACGTTTGCCGATGCGACCGCGCGTTTGGACGATGCGCTGCTGTATCGCTCGGCCTACAACCGCTATGTTGCGCCGTTCACAGGGATTGACGACCTGCGCATCGCTCCATTCCACCTGCTGGCGAGCGAGGGCGCGGTGCATGACGACAAGAACCATCTCTGGCACATGGGCAGCGCGCATCGCCTTGCCGCCGTCGATCCGACGCTGATCGTCGCGACCGAGCATCGCAAAGATCGACCTACAGGATGCGGCGCAAGTCGCGGACGCAATCGCCTGGTGGGAACAACTCACCGCGGCGGGTGGCGAGGGCATGGTCGTCAAGCCGCTCGACTTCGTGGCACGCGGTCGGAAGGGCTTGCTCCAGCCGGCGATCAAATGTCGCGGCCGCGAGTATCTGCGGATCATCTACGGTCCCGAGTACGACCAGCCTAGCAACCTGTCGCGCCTCAAGAAGCGCGGCTTGGGGCAGAAGCGGTCGATGGCGCTGCGCGAGTTCGCGCTGGGGCTGGAGGCTCTGCATCGCTTTGTCGAGCATTCACCGCTGACGCGGGTCCATCAATGCGTGTTCGGCGTCCTGGCGATGGAGAGCGAACCGGTCGATCCGCGGCTTTAGATGCTAGCCAGCTTGGGCGCCGTCTGGTTTCCCAAGCCGACTTGCCGGCCAGAACACGTCGTCCGTGAGGCTCGTTGTTACGCTGAACGGATGACCGGTTTCAGGCGCCAGCTCAAATGCCGGAAACGGCGGCTACGTTGGCGTTAACCGCCGAGCAGATTCTGAACCTCGCCGGGTCTGTCGGGGGGCTCAACTTCTGAGAGTATGGGGCTATGACAATTAACACGGCCGACAAGTCTTCACCTGAGATCCGTGTCCGGGCGGTGCGGATGGTGCTTGAAGACGAGAGGGACCATCCCGAGCGTGCGCGCGATGAGACCGCCGAAGGACGCCCTCAGGTCGCGCTCGGCACAATCTCTTCCGCTTCCTGCGCCGCGACGGCGTCGCGGTCGGTCACGAGCAGGTGCCGATAGTCGCGGGGCGTCATGCCGTAGCGTTGCCGGAACGTGCGGCTTAAGTGCGACGCGTCGCTGAATCCCAGGCGCTCGGCGATAGTGCCGATCGGCTCGGCCCGGTCGGGCTCGGCGAGGGCGGCGCGTGCGCGCTCAAGCCGCACGCGCATGATGAAGTGCTGGACGCCGCCGTCGGCGCGAAATGCGGCAAACAGTCGTGCCCGCGATGTGCCGATGTCGACGCAGAGGTCGGCAATGCCGATATTGCCGGCGCCCAGCCGGCGTTCGATCGCTTCTTCCGCACGGCGGCGCAGCGCCGCTGCCGGCCGAACGGCATGTCCGGGCGACGCAACGAGCCCGGAGAGCGTCACGGCCGCGACTTCCAGCAGACTCCGCCCAAGCCGATCCGCGGATGCGACGTCCAGACACGGCAACAATCGATAAACCTGCGTAGCATGGGCAATCAGGATTTCGGCGCGCTCCTGGGGCACTACCTAGCCATGCAAATCGCGCAGTTCACCCGGCCATTGGCGGGCGAGCGGCCGCGCCAGCACCATGCTGTAGGTGCGGCTTGCGCTGGACACGTGCAACGAGGGGCGACCAAGGTCGTGGATCGAAAAGCTGCCGGCACTTTCACGGAACAAGCGGCCGTCCATGTCGCCCTGTCGCTCGCCTTGGGCCAGCATGTTGATGATTATCGGATCGAAATCCGACGTCCGGATATCTTGCAGCCGGCGCTCCCAGCGCTGACCCGTGATCTCGGTATAGACGAACATGATCGGTCCCAGCTGCGCCGACGCCCAGCTGGTGTCGAACGGTTCGGTCGGCTCGGTACGAAAGATCGATTGCGCCCTTGGCCAATCGCGCGCCAGCCATGCGTCGTATCGCTGATCCGGCGGCAGATGTGACGTGGAGAAACGCTGCACCGTGAGCGCTTCGCCGCTAAGTTCGAGGTCGGAGGGATTTGGCTGTCTCACATATTTTCCCCGCGAGGATGCAGTTCAGATCGCTCCGGCGCCACGGAGCCCCCGGGCTCCATCCGCCAAGTGCGGAAAGGGTGCACGATATCCCGGTATTGCCAAAGGATATTGTTTGGGACGCCCCTGGAGGGTCTCCGGACGAGCCGAAGCCGCGTCGAAACTAGAACGAGCGTTGCATGTAATTGGACCGGCGTTCCGAAGAGCCGCGGCTTGCTTGACCGGGCTCTGCACGCGTGCCACCGCCGTTATCGGCAGCGATTGCCGGGGGGCTCTGTCTGAATGAATCGGCAGTTGTTTGAGCGACTTGGAATGTTCATGGGACGTTGCCGTATCCAGGCAGTCGTCGCGCGACGTGCAGTCGGCAGGACTGGTTTCGACGGCGGCTAGGACAATTTGAATTAGCCGCATCCGAAGGTGCGGCGCTCTTGCACGAGGTTGGTCCTGTAAGGGACCGCCTAATGCCCCGGGCGGCGAAGCGACCCAGCCGCCCGGGTCTCATGCCGTTAACCCGAACCGTGCCGCATATCAGTCAGCTTCGCCGGGTTTGCGTTTGCGTCGCAGAGGGCTCGGCCGCCGAAGGAGGTCGGCCGAGCGTCAACTTTCCCAGTCTCTGAGTCGGAAGGCGGACAGGCAGACGACGGCTGAGCCGGCGCCATAATTCGTCGTGTGGAGGACACTGCCGCCGATCAGGGCATCATCACGGTATCGATGACATGGATCATGCCGTTCGACTGCCGGACATTGGCGATCGTGATGTGCCCGGTGTCGCCTTTGCCATCCATGATCAGCCAGCCGCCGTTCGGCCCCTTCTTGAACATCAGCTTCTCGCCTTCGACCGTCTTGTAGCTCGCTGTGCCGCCATGCGCCTCCGCCTTGGCGGCGATGTCTGCCGCGCTGATCGACCCGGGGACGACGTGATAGGTCAGCACCGACTTGAGCTTGGCTTTGTTCTCGGGTTTGAGCAGCGTGTCGACGGTGCCGGCGGGAAGCTTAGCGAACGCCGCGTTGGTCGGTGCGAAGACCGTGAGCGGCCCTGCTCTCGACAGCGTGTCGACCAGGCCCGCAGCCTTGACCGCGGCAACCAATGTGGTGTGGTCCTTCGAGTTCATCGCGTTCTGAACGATCGTCTTGCTCGGATACATTGCGGCGCCACCGACCATCGGATTGTGCTGCGCGAGCAACGGCGCGGTTCCGCCTAGTGCGAGGGCGGCGGCGATCAACGAAGTGCGAATGGCGATCTTCACGAGAATTCTCCTGAAACGTGCCCGGTATCGGGTACGTCAGGAGATACGAGATCGCCTGGAGATAGATGCGATCAGACCAGCTCCAGCGTGCCTGTGGCGACGACAGGCCCGGTCGGCTTGCCGGTCGGTGATCCGCCGGGAGGCTCGATCGATACCGCCAGCGTGACGCCGGGCGCGAGCAGCGCGCGATTGTGGGGATCGACCGGCAGCGGCGTTGCTGCATCAGCGTCGAGCAGCCCCACCGCGCGCGGCACGCCATCGGCGGGAATGAGCCACAATTCGGCCGCCTTGTCGCCTCCTGCGAGCGGTGCCGCACCCACCCGCAGTGTGTTGCTGGCCGGATCGAATAACGCCGCGAGAGGTTTGGTCGCGCTCGCCTTATCGGCAGGCGTGAGCGTCGCGACCAGCACCGGAGCTGCGCGCGGGGCGGTCGGCACGACGGGGGCCGGTGGCGACGCCGGGCGCAGCAGCAGGACCAGCGCCAAACACGCGGCGACGAGCGTGGCGATCCCTGCGACAGCCGGCCACCAGCCGGCGCGGCGAGGCTGCGCCGTGCCGCGATCGAGGGAGGCTTCGATGCCGTCGAACAAGCGTTCGGGCGGTGCCACCTCGGGCCATGTCGCGAACAACTGGGCAAAATATCGCCGCCAGCGATCGACCGCTCGCGCGAAGGTGGGATCCGCCAGCACACGGCGCAACGCCGCAGCGCGCTCGTCACCATCGAGCACACCCAGCGCCAACTCGGCGGCGATGATATCCGGCTCAGCCTCGGGCGGCGGCGGGGTGCGGTCATCCGTCACGGTCGAGACACTCTTTCAATCGCCGGAGCCCGCGCCGCACCCAGCTCTTCATCGTGCCGATCGGCACCGCGCGGCGTTCGGCGAGCTCGGCATAGGTGACGCCGTCGAAGAACGCAGTGCGGATCGCGTCCTTCTGATTACGGTCGAGCTCGTCGAGGCAAAGGTGGAGGCGGTGGCTAATCTCTTCGGCGAGCATCATGTCGGAGGCGAGCGGCGCATCATCGGGGATCGGCGGAAGGTCGTCGAGCAGCGCGCTGGGGCGTCGCTGCTGCGAGCGACGCCAGTCGATCGCCCGATTCCGCGCGATCGTCGCCATCCAGGTGATCGGGCTGGCACGGCCGGGTTCGTAAGCGCCGGCACGCTTCCAGATCGTGAGGTAAACTTCGTGCAACACGTCTTCTGCGGCTTGCCTGTCTTCGCAAATACGAAGGCAGATGCCGTAAAGCTTCGCTGAAGTGCAATCGTAGAGATCACGGAAAGCGGCGCGATCCTCAGCGCCGGTTCGAACCAGCGTGTTGGTTAGCCGCTCGCGAGCGAGTTCGGCATCGGAGTCGGCTGCGGTCACAAAATCGGGCATAACCAAGAGACAGCTCTGCGACAATTGGCCGGGAAGAGTTTGTGCGGCACGCAATTGGAGGCCATGTCGAGAATCGACAGCGAGCCGCGCCAACAAGGATCAAGAGATTTTGGCGTATCGGCGGCAAGAGGCCCACCCGCTGACCGACGCGGCGCCGGGCGCAGGTGAGCCTCTTGTGCCGCCGCGAAAAGTACCGTTAGCCGCTGCTTCCCGCACTCATGTTGATCGTCCCATTGACGCCTTGCGGGAAGAACCCTCCCATGGCGACCTTCGCCGGGTTCAGATAAACGATGTTGAGCACTTGCCCGGTGGTCCGACTGTAGGCGATCCCGTCGCTATCCGAAGGCACGATGTTCGATGCACCGTTGCTCGCGGTGGCGATGCCCTGGTCGTCATCGTCCGAACCGTCGAGACTGTCACGTGCGTCGGAGATCTTGCCGGCGTTGGTGATCAACGCCGCTGTGTTCAAACCCTTGGCATAAAGCGTCGTGCGGATGAGCCCGGCGTGATAGGCCTCCGCTGCAAGGATGCCGGCGGCCGCCCCCAGATAGGTGGCATTACTGATGAGCGGCGCCGCACCTTTGTAGGCGGTAACACCGACGTCCTCGAAGATGAACGCGCCGAGCAGGAAGTTCTCGTCAGTCGCATAGGGGTTGAAGGTGCCGCTCGATCCGACCACCCCTGCCGCGCGCGCGGCGGCAGTGAACGCTCCATTGGCGTCGCCGCTGATGTTGATCGCCGGTTGCGCCACCGCTGACGACTTGAGCTGGGAACGCAGGAAAGCGACGTGCGCGATCTCGTCGCCGGCGATCTCGCGGGCATATTGGGCAACCACCGGGTCGGTGAATTTGACCTGTGCACCGCCCGTCACGCTGCCCTGCGTGCCCGTGCCAGTCAGCATGTTGCTCGGTAATCCAGTCCCGAACGCGGCGTAGGAATAGAATTGCGCCTCGAGATATTCGAGGTTGAGCGCGAAATTGAGCACGTCGGCGTCGGTCACGGGCGTCATTGTCGGCGTCGGCGTCGGGCTCGGCGACGGCGAGGGTGTCGGCGAACCGCCATGGTCATGCCCGCAGCCGCCGAGGAGCATCAGGCCGCCCGCGGCGAAGCTGGCGCCGCCGGCGGCGCGGATGAACTGACGGCGTTCGGCGCGGCGCTTTTCGGCCGCGTCCAAAACCCTGATGAGCGTTTCCTGATCTTGCATGGGGAATCTCCCTGAATTCGCTGCGTCGCGATTAATAGGTCGAACTGTCGCCGCTCATCATGAGCGTGCCGTTGACCCCGTTGGGGAAGAATCCTCCCATGTCTGCGGTGTCGGGGGTCAGGTACACGACGTTGAGCACCTGCTGGGGCGTGCGATCGAAGGCGATCCCATTGGCATCGAGCGGCGCAATGTTGGACACAACGCCGTTGCTCGTGTTGACCGGCGAGATGCCCTGATCGTCGTCACCCTTGCCATCGAGACTGTCGCGGGCGTCGGAAATCCTGTCCGCGCCTGTGCGCAACGATGGCATGGCGACTCCCTTGCTGTAGAGCGTCGTGCGGATGAGGCTCGCGTGATAAGCCTCGACCGCGAGAATTCCCGCCGCCGCCTCGAGGTAGGTCTTGTTGCTGATCAGTGGTGCTGCTCCCTTATAGGCCGTCACGCCGACGTCCTCGAAGATGAACGCAGCGAGCAGGAAGTTCTCGTCACTGGCGTACGGGTCGAAACTCTGACCGGCGCCGATCAGCCCGGCGGCGCGCGCCGCGTTGCTGAACGCACCGTTGGGATCCGACGAGATGTCGATCGTCGGCTGCGCCACCACGCTCGATGAACCCAGCGCCTGGCGCAGGAAATTGACGTGATCAACCTCGTCCTGGGCAATCTCGCGAGCATAGGCCTGCACCGCGGGATCAGTGAAATTCACACGCCGGCCGCCAATCACCATCCCTTGCCGCCCGCTGCCGGTGAGCATGTCGGGAGCAAGGCCGTCGCCATAGATGGCGTGAGAATAGAATTGCGCCTCGAGATATTCGAGGTTGAGCGCGAAGTTGAGTACGTCGACGTCGGTCACTGTCGCAGCCCTCGCGCGACTGGCGAGACCGAGGCCACCGAGACCGGCGGTGGCGACCGCTGCAGCCCCCAGCGCAGACTTGAAAAATTCCCGGCGCTCGTTTCGCCGGTCGACCCGGGCATCTAACGCCGAGATCAATTGCTGGCTTGTGTCGGTCATGCTGCAACCTCCCTAAGTGCCCGGGAGATACGTTCGGGATTACCGAATGGTTGCACAAAAAAGCAACAATTACAAAGCACTATATGAAATGCATAAGCACCGCCATCGGCGGTATTACCCGACGTTCGCGGCCGCCGGTGCGCCGGCGTTGTGCTGCGGGGGATAGCTACGGCCCTGGTGTGGCGAAAGATGCAAGGAAGAGGCTCGTAACGTTGATTTCGGCAAGCACCCGCTTTGGCCTTGATCGACCAAACAATAGAGGGACCGAGCGACTGTCACGCGATCGCGTACCCGAATACGACCAGTTGGCTTTCGGCCTGATTGTCGCCGCCGGCACGTGCCTGAATGTAGAGCGGCTCTCGGATACGTGTGCGATCACTTGAACGGCGGCCTTGTTGGCGAAGTTCACGCATGATGCGCGAACTCTGATCTGACCTGCCGCATTGGATACCCCGGTTATCACCACATCCCCATGTAGCTGTTGGGCATCTGCCACCGGATGTTCTGCGTTACCGCCCGGCACGCCGCCACCTTCCCGTCAAATCGGGCCGGGTCGTAGTGAATGGTCGGGATGCGCGCCAACGCGATCTCGTCGAACGCATAAGGCGGGTCTTCCAGCAACAGTCTGCCGTTCTGCGCCGCACCCGACGCGTCGAGATCAAACTCGGCGGTGCTGACGCCCGGCATGGTCATGAACGCAAGATCGCCGGGATAGTCGTCCGCGGTGATATTCGACGAGACGTAATGGGGCTGTGGATCGGAAAGCTCACAGGCATCGTGTGGGATGTCGATCCTGGCGATTGCATCCCGGGCACCGGCCTTGTCGCCCGCCGAGGCAAGAAGCTCGTGCAGCCGCAGCGCGATAGCGGCAGTTCGCTGGTCCCCTGCCGGGGCCTTCCGCGTCAGCAAGTCGAGCGTCGATTTGAGCATCATCTGCTTGAACTCGGTTGGAAGGGTGGGCATGTCGGCGGTGCCGTTGGTGAGCATATAGAGCGTATCGAGAGGCAAGGCCGGGTCGTCGGTCATCTTTTGCAGCAACGCCTGCATCTCGGCCTGGCCCTCAGCTTCCGTCTTCGTCTGGGCCATAACCGCTACGCTGATCGACGAGAGTCGCCACATCAACGTCAGCGACGGCGGTGCGTGGTTCTGCTGGAGAATGGTGCCGATGTGCTCCGTTACCTCCGACGCGTGCTTCCTGCCCTCGGGATCGCTGAAATCGACCATGCCCGGCATCGCGGTGCGAAACAGCAACGGCAACAGCATGACCGAGTTGGAGCCATACCTTGCCTGACGTTGGGCAAGCTTGGTCGCGAGCGATGATAGCCCATCGCCGGCATCGCTGTTGGACGCCGGGTAGGCACCGCGCCCCGTCATCCATCCCGCGATGTCCTCGACGATCGAACTACGCGCGACGTAGCTCATCGCAGGAACAGTTCGGCACCGCAAAGCGAAGGAGGCGACCAGTCCATCTGGAACCGAAGGAGCATCGCTGCGCTCCGCTGCGAGCAGGAAAGGAGCGGCAATGCCCGGACGGCTCGCCCACGCCAAGGCAACGGCCGGCCGCCCTGCCGGGGGTTGGTGGGCAACATCGATGATCACGACATCATTTGGTCCGATCCCGCCAGCCCCGCAGATCGGCAGGTCGCTGACGACCATGTTTTGCTTCTGATTGGCTCCGCGGTCGGACCTGTCCACGACGAGCATCGCGATCAGTGTCTCACGATCGCCTTTCCGACCGGCGGCGAGCGCGCGATCATTTGCAACCTGGGCAACGGCGCCGTCCGCGACACCGGCATTGGCGGCTTCTGCCCAAGCTCGATCCAGCGCCGATGCTGCCATAGCCGCCTTGTCCGGTCCGGCCATATTGGCGGCTCGTTCGATGAGAAGATCGACCTCCCACGCCATGTTGTCTGGAACGTGGTTGCGGTCGATGGCGGTCAAGGTTGCCAGCGCGGCGGACGGATCGGTGGCCATCTGGAGCCGAGCGATCCCAAACTGGGCCGAAAGGGCGGTTTCGGGTGACGACTTGGGATTGTCGGCGACCTTCCGATACAGGGCTTCCGCATCCGACCACGCGCCCGCGCTCTCCTCATAGGATGCGAACAGCAGGCGGTAGTGATTGGGCTCCGGGGGGGCGGGATCGTCAAGCACCCGCCGGAGAATTGGCCCCGCCGACGACAGATGACCGCTGGCGGCGAAAAGGTCGGCAAACAAGCGGTCGAGGAGTGGGTCGGGCCTGCCCGTGTCCTTGGCCGGCAGTCGTGCGTCCACGAGATCGTTCAAGGCGACGCCCGCAGCGTAGAGGTTGTGCTGGGCCAGCGCGGTCTGGAAGGCCTGGTCGGACGCCGCCCGACCATTGCCGGACGATGCCCATGCACCGGAGCCGAGCACGCACGCCGCGACGCCGATAAGCCACGCAAATTTCCTCATTATTCCCCCTCCTGCTGATGGGCGGCAATGTTGCACGCCCTGTAGCTTCGCGCCAGTGCCGCCGTGACTAAACATCAATCCGACACCCAGGTATGTGCGGCTGTATGTGTAGGCGCAGAAGAATGACGGCTGCGATGTCGAGGCGATCGCTGAAGCGGCGGCGCGACTGACCGGGCGCTGCAACGACTCTGAGGACGCCGCGAAGTTGCCCACGCCTCGTGAGCTTGGCCGAACGACAGGTTCGGCGAATTGCCCACCGTATTCAGCTCTTCCGAGCCGTCCGTACACTCGGTCGCCAATCCTGACACGTTCATCGATGAACGAAAGGCAGGTTTCGGGGAGCGAGTCTGGGTCGCTTAAGGGCGGCTCTGTTCGGGGCTAGAGACCTGGAACCGTTGCCTGCCGGAAGAGGCGGCTCCCGACCAAAATACGTCGTTCGCTGATCGGCCTTGGACGGCAGCTTCCACCGGAACCAGCCACTCGCCCAGCGCGCAGCCCCTTGGCAGCAACGCGCCCATTCCGGTTACTGCTGTGGACGGGAGGCATCCCCGAAGGCCACTAATCTGGCATGTCTGGCACCCCCACCCTTTCCTCAGCAAAGGCACCCGACGGCACTATCGATCGCGCGCTCAACGTCCTGCGCGAGGCGCGGTGGTGAAGTGCAGAGTTCGGACGCAGGGCGTCGCGCTCGCACTGTGGGTCTTGCGCGGCCGCTGCACTGACGAATGGCTTCTGTCCGTCTGGGAAGCAGCTGGATCGAATCACGATATCGGTCGCAGTCAGGCGTTATACGCTGCCTACAGTGGCATCGTCCGGCAGCTCCGCACGAAAGGACGTTTGCCGGCGATGTCGGACCACTAACCCAAGCGCGGGATCATGCCTTGTGAACACCGTAAGCCTGCAACGCAGCATGCGCGAGTTCCCGAAGTATGCCCTGCCACTTGTCACTCGAAGTGTCGTCGTGGAACAGCGAAGGAGAAAACAGCTCATACCCGAACGACTGCTTCCCATGCACGATCGAGTTGCGAAACTTGTAGAGTTCCTCGCCCAGATTGGCGCTGCCGTTCTCGCCGAGCAAGCCTCTCTCGGCAGCCCTGGCGATCAGTTCGCCATCCGCGAGGAGATTGACGAGCTTGAGAATAGGACCCTTCTCGTCCTTGGTGACGAGCTCGACCACCTTCTTCACGAAAACGCCGTCGCTGACGTTCTGATCATGCCTGAGCTGGGAGAAATCCTTCTGATTGGCAAAAAAGGAGAAATACTCGATAACGCGATAGAAGGCGATGCAGCGTGACGTGGCATCGGGGTTGGACGAGCCGCTGAGGAAGAACCGCAACGGCTCAATCTGAGAAATCATCGGAGGGCCGACCGTGATGTCCGGTTCGGGCGCTTCCTCTTCCTCCGACCAGAGAAAATCGAGATCGCCAAAGTCCATCAACCTTGGCGTGCGGTGGAACTGCTCGGCATATCGGATGGCAGCGTTCGCGTAAGCCAATTCGGCATCTTCCATCGCAGCGCCGATGATCCGAATCGATTGGAGGAGATCCCAATCGCCAAACCACTTCTCCCGATAGAAGGGGTCGAACACATAGGCAGCGAGTGGCGTGGCCGCGCCAATGGTCACCTCGACACGTCCCATCTTGTACCCCCAGCAGGGACCAAGATCGCCGACAACGAATTCATGATAGCTGCCGACGGAGAAGCCAGAATATCCGTGCATTTTAAACAAGGGATTGTCGAGTTCGAGCCCTTCCAGCAGGCCGATCTCTTTGCTCTTCTCTCGCTGCTTGAACTTCGCGCCCACCAGCGGCCACGAGACCTGCACGCCGCCCTCGAGCGGCTTGTAGATAAGGTGCTCCTCGACATCGAGCGCCGATGGACTGAACTCAAAGGGGATCGTGGGCTGCACCTGGGTATCCGATCTCTTGCTTGACTTCTGTCTGTGGGAAGCGGTGTGGTTCGCCGAAAAACTTTGGCCGCCGTGAACATCGCGCGCGATCTGAGATCAGCCTAACCTTGGCTGGCCTGCTCTGCGATCGCGCGCCGGAGCTCTGCCACGGTGAAGGGGGGATCTCGTCGATGCACGACATGATGACATGTGGCGCAGAGTGGGACGAGATCGTGGATCGGATCCACTTCATAAGCTTCGCCGATTGCCGATAGCGGCGTAACATGATGGACGTGAATGAGGCCTGCGCCAATCGCGCCATATTTTTCCTCATATTTGAGGTCGCACGCCTGACACTGGGCGCCATAATGCGCGAGGCAAAGGCGGCGCGCCTCTGGGCTGCGTTCTCATATCTTGTGAGTTCGACGGGCGTCGCAGCGCCTTCAATGAGTGGCTCTGTAGGCTCTGACAAAGCTAGGTTCGGGATCGTGCCTGGCGCGAACATCCCAACGGCAAAGCGTCCAGCCTGCCCGGTAGCCTTTGCTTCCCAGATTCCCCATTCACCAATGTGTAGACTCGATTCCGGCGGGCTGGGAAGAAGCTCGGACTCCATCTCGCCGGTCGCCCGGTTGCGCCAGAGCCGGCGCGTGTCGCGATTGCGCTCAGGATAGTACCACGCCGGCCACTCACCGAGTTGGCCCATCCACGACTCACCGCGTGCATAGCTGCGTTCGGCCAGGGCTACGCATTCTGCTTGGGTGGGAACCGCAATCGAAATTCGGAAAGGTGGGCCCGCCTCTCCAGGCGGCGGTTTCAAATAGGCGTAATCCTTGCTCTTCTTAACAAGTGTCCATCCGCGTCGGGGAAGGATCACACTCATGGTAAGCGCAGCGCCGAAACGGTACACGTTGTCGCCATACTTCTTGGGTGCTTTGCCGCTCGGTTTGAACTCAACTATCTCGATCGGCCAGCCCGGTGGTGTATGACTGTGTTCCGCAGGTTCGGAATCATCGATTTCTGCCATTTTCTCTCGCACACCTTACCAATCTGCAATGGAGCTTCCCTCAAATCGTCGGCTGCGGCTAGTTGTTTCTATCTTCCTATAGAAGTTGGAGTTGGCGCATGGATTTGCTGTTGGAGAATGGACCGGAAGAGGATCACGCGAGCCTGATCATACGGCATCTCGAGACTGCAGACTCCTTCATCTGCATCGTCGCGTTCGCCAAAATGTCCGGGCTTAGGCTCCTACTCGAGACGCTCGCCGACCGCGTGGCAAATGGTCTGAGCGCAACATTCGTCGTGGGAATCGACTTTTTCCAGAGCGAACCCGAAGTCCTTCGGTCACTTCTGCGTCTGCGGGCTTCCGCCGCCAAGATTGGGGGCAAGGTCAGCGTCTACATGGGGCCTGAGGCCGATCGCTGCACGCTCCACCCGAAGGTCTACTGGTTCAAAAGCAAGAGAGAGGAGGCGCTGGTCGTCGGTTCGGCAAATATGACATCCGGTGGCTTTTCCGACAATCACGAGCTCTCCGTTGCGCTGTCGGGCGCCGATGGAAAATGGAGGAAGCGCCTGGATCAGTGGATTGCAAACCGGGTCAAGGAGCGTGACATCGTCGAGGCGAAGCCTGCCCTCATCAATCGCTATGAACAACGCCGAGATATCTACCGGGCCACGATGAAGGCGGCGGAGAAGCGCGCACGTCGCTCCATGGACGCGCCGTCCGGACAGACCATCGTCTTGAAAGATCTTCTGGCAGAGATGCAGGAGGACAACGGTCCGGACGGTTTCAGCGCCCAGGTGAAACAACGACGGCGCAATTATCGCAAGGCGGTCAAACTGCTATCTGATCTCGCGGGCGCGCACGATCTGAAGCCACGCGATTTTCTTCCGCGCTACGAGGAGCAACTTCGTTACTGGCACTCCGGCGGCCTTCACCGGGGAAAAGCCTCCCTAGCGAAGAAGGCCCCACAATATCAGGCCGCATTAAGGGCCCTCGCGGCTGAGCCGTCACAGGATGCCGGCGCGCTATTTGAGCTTTTGAAGAGCTTCTTCGACAAAATCCCGCGCGCGGGCACCAATGTCCTAACAGAGATTCTTCACACGCGAGATCCCAAACGCTTTCCCGTGATGAACCGGAATTCCGTCGCTGGGCTCGGGCTCGCCAACATCCGCGGTTATCCTGGCAAGCCGGCCAAATCGAACCTGGATGATAAGACCTATCGGCGTTTTGCCTCCGACGCCGTCACGCTATGCAAGAATCTGGGCCTTCGGGACCTTGGCGAGCTCGATGTCTTGTTCAACTTTGCATATTGGAATTCGCCCGAGCCCGACGATGAGGATGACGCGCTAGGAACAGCCGAATGAGAGGAGTCTGAAGAATTTACTTTGCGTCACTTGAGCGGCGGGCCGCAGATCATGCGGGCACATCTGCCGTGCGTGCTATCCCTCGCAGGAACTCGCCATTCTTTCAGCCTGTAAATCGAAGTAGTTGTCGTGACGCGGCCGCTCTCCTATTCCTCGGCAGTTGGCCGTCGGCCAACTGGTCGCTTGGGGAAGCTTGCTGAATGCCCGCAGAAACTGTCGATCCATACCGAGTGATCTTCACGCGGGAATTGGACCCGATAACTTTTCCCGAGCCGTCGACAATCGTGATTTCGCCCAACGACAATCGGGAAACCGATGACGGTTACCGGATCCGCGTCGATATCGTGATCACGCCTCCCGTCAGCACCGACCTGGAGCCAAATTTTCGAGCAGGCGCTTTTCTCGGGTTCCACGGCAAGACCCGGCGGCACGGTGATGTCCGAGATCTACTCGACGCGATGGATGAGGCTGCAGGCGACACGATCACGGCCGATGACATGCCTGATTACTTCACGATCCTTCCCGACATGCAGGCATATCGGAAAATCATATCGGCGCTTGGGCCGCACGAGGGATCGCGTGCCCTTCGTGCAATGAAAGATATGGTAGAGGCAGGCGCCGGCGCCACCGGCGGATGGTTACGCGAGGCGAAGGGCCGCAAGGTCTTTTCCCGAGGCTTCCTGCGGCAATCCGAAACCTATTTCGCCTGGAAGAATGCCGAGACGATTCTCGACGGTGAGGAATTCGAGGAAACTGGCGCCCTATCCGAAGAGCTCCACATCCAGTTTCATCTGAAAGGTCGACCGAACCCTCATGATTTGCGGTTCAGTTTCAAACAGCACGAACCGGTTCTCCCGAAGCGCTTCGCGATCGTCATCGGTAAGAACGGTGTTGGAAAAAGTCAGGTCCTTAGCCGGATTGCGCGGTCGGCTCTTCGCAGCACCGGCGAGTTGACCGACGGCGATGGGGGCAGGCCCCAGCTGAACAGGCTGCTCGCATTTTATCCGACGCAATCGGGCTCATCTGTCTTTCCTGCACATCGCAGAGGTGAGCGCGTCTGGTATCGCCGAATGTCGCTGACGCACGCTGGCATAGGACGTGGTCGACAGACGGCGTCCGACTTGATCGTGCAGCTTGCGCGGACTGACGAGAGGATCGCGGGCATCCCCAGGATCGAGTTATTCCTCGGCGCCATTCGCGCGATCGACATTTACGATGAACTGGTGCTCGGTTTTGGCCGATCAGGCCGTGACGGGATTCGCCTCTCGGAGCTGGGAAATTTGCGCGGTGAAGAGCTGCTCGATGTCTTCTCGTTGATCGATGAGCGTGAGGAGCCCAAGCGGTTAACTGGTGACGAGGCGTTCCCGTTGAGCAGTGGCGAGCTGGCCTTCGTGCGCTTCGCCGCCATGGCAAGTCTCTACATCGAAAACAGCTCGCTGCTGCTGTTCGACGAGCCTGAGACGCACCTCCATCCAAACTTCATCAGCCAGTTTGTGGCGCTCCTCGACAGCCTGTTGAAGCAGACCGGGTCCGCCGCAATCATTGCGACACACTCGGCATATTTCGTTCGCGAGGCGTTTGAAGATCAGGTCCGCGTCCTGCGTTCGGACAAGGATCGATGGATAAGCACCGAGATTCCCCGCCTGCGAACGTTCGGCGCGGACGTTGGATCGATCTCATACTTCGTCTTCGGCGAGGACGAACCATCCCGGCTTGCTCAGCAGGTCGAGGAAAGGATTGCCTCGACCAAGCTGCCGTGGCGCCAGATTTTCGCGGAATATAAGGACGAACTTTCACTGGACCTCCTGGGAGAAATTCGAGCGAAGGTGGAGGAAGAGAATTGAAGCGCCTGGACCGCCCGGTTTTCTTCAATGACGACGCGGCAATTATTGCCCTCTCAAACAATGAGCTGGTCAACAGCTACCCTCTGCTTCGCGACAACCTCGCCGCGGTGCGGGCCGGATATCAGCAATATGCCGCGATGAATGGCGATGTGTCGCAGATCCAGAATGTTCCAATCCCGCCGGAACTCGCAGCGCTTCTAAAGGCCCATTACGCCAGCCCGAACCAGGACATCGAATTCATCGACAAGCTTCGCCTGGACGGTGAAGTGAAGACCTGCCCAATGTGCGGCTCGGCCGGTGGTGGCACGCTTGACCACTTCATGCCGAAGGCCGACTATCCTTGCTTTTCGATCTTTGGAATGAATCTGGTCCCGGCTTGCAAGTGCAACCTGCTACGGACCGATGTGCTCAGCTTGCCCGCACACCCTGGGGCTAGGCTTCTTCATCCGTATTATGACGACATCCTCAGGGAGCGCCTGCTTCGGGCTCGCTTTCGTGATCTTGGGCCCGTCCCGAAGGTCACCCTGCATGGAACGTTGGATGCGGCGCATCCTTTCCGCAATGCAGTGGAGTTCCATCTGACACAGGTTGTTCGACGAACGAGGGTGAAAGAGTGGATCGCCGGGGAGTGGAGCAAGCTTGTCCTGAAGCCAAGCCTCGTCATACGTGCACTGAAAACAAATCCCGGTAGCCGCGCCGAACTGGTAGATTTGCTGGAGGAGGAGCGGCAAGAGGTCGATGAATCCACCGGTAGCAAGAACAGCTGGGGTTCGATGCTGGTTACCGGCCTCCTCGAAGACAGCGTGGTCGACTGGTTGTTCGCCGCACTCTGGGGCCCCGGCCGCGCGCAAAATGGGCCCTTGGTGAACCTTTGATTGCAAGCCCGTTCCTGCTTGGACGCCTGGCAAGCAAACGCCGAATGTCGGCTCTTAACAGGACCTGCCGTTCGACATGGTCATCGGCACCGGCAGGTTTGTCCCAGTTCCTGCCGCAAGATCTGTTTATAGTCAGGGCGAGAGTCGGCCCGTTATGATCTATGGCAGGCGCTCTTGAGAATTTTCGGGGCGGAGCGTTATGTTCTGAAGCGAGGCCGGCACCCCTGGAAAACGGAACTCGAACCGTCACTGCGTTCGTCACTTCGGGCCACTGACTGGGCCACCAGAAAAGTCGAATGTCGATTAAAAAACGGATTCAATTAGATATTTTCGAGAATTGAGTCCTCTTCTGGGCACCATTTGCTTTATCCAAACAGCCAATTTCGTGCCCGAGGCGCGAAGCGCTCCTCGGATTTAGGGTCAGCGACGGTCGGGGTTCAGTGCCAATAGCGGCGCGCGTCGAGGACACGATCGAGAGCGCGCTTGGTCGATTTCAGCAGCCGCGTATCGTTTGTTCCCGTCCGGGCATCGCGGCTCGCACCGCCCGCCAGATCGGCGACGATCGTTCGGTGAACCGCTCGGTCGTTGAGCGCGCCCAGCTTGTCCTGGAGACTGTCAACGGCGTTGCCGAACTGATCGATGCGGCGGTGATGGCCGAATGGTGCGAAGGTCGCCGCGAAGAAATCATTGGCGTAATGGAGGCGCTTCGCAGCCTTGCGCACGCGATGTCGGCGGGCCGGGCTCAGGCCGACGAAGCCCTTGCTGCGCCGCGCCAGCTTGCGAAATTCCTGCGCCAATGCCCGCCCGGCGAAGGCGACGATCGGCTCGGCCCCGGCGCGCGATGTCGGGAGGTCGCTGGCCAGCCACCCGGCGATGTCGACGAAAAGTGCACGCGTCTCTTCCGTCCGCAGGCGTGCTTCCACCGCGTCATAGGCAGCGTCGCGCCGCCGCAATAATGCCGCTTCCCATTCGGTGCAGTCGTCACGGCCGAGCACCACGTCGAGATCACGCGCGTCGCCGAGCGTTCGTGCCAGCGATTGCAACGCGGCATCGAAGGCTCGCGCGCGATCGTCGAGCAGCACGTCGAACAATGCCAGCGCCGAACGCAGGCGCCGTAATGCGACGCGGGCCTGGTGCACCGCCTCGGGTTCGCGCCGCTCCAGAAGAATGGATTCGTTGAGGCGATAGTGCCGCAGGCACGCGATCATTATCGTCACGAACGCCTGCCGCGAGGTCATGTCGATGCCGAGCGCGAGCGGCTCGGCCTTGAACGCGGATTGGGCCGCACCCAGCAGGCGAAAGCCGCGCTCGGCCTTGCTCGACACACCCAGGCGCAACGGTACGGCCTCGGCAAGGCGCCGGACCAGCGCGAAGGCCGCGTCCGGACCGGCGTGCTTCAACTCGCATTCGAGCTCAGCGAAGCGCGCTTCCCGGTCGGCCGCGACGATGGTCGCTTGGTCGATCGCCAGCTCGATGCCGCCATGGTGCACTGCGGCCCAGCGATGCCGCAGCACGCGGATCTCGAATGCCGGCGCCAATGCCGACAGCAGGCGGCGATCGAGCGTGATGCCCGTCACCCGCGGGTCGATTACGGGCCGGAGCGCCGCGACGCATTTTTCCCATTCGGCGCGATCGAACAAGCCGGCGCCATCGGGCCATGTCTTGACCGTCTGGACCAGGCATCCCTCGGTTTCGCGAATTCGCAGCGTAAGGCCGGCGCGGCGCAGCAGGCCGTCCGGCGTATCGAAATAGATCGCCCGCTGCTCGATGCGATCCGGCGACAGCGCGCCCGCGAGCGACGCTTCGAGCATCGCGGCGTCGATCGGCGTGAGATCGAGCTTGATCTCCAGTTCGCGCGGCACCTGGCGGCTCGCCGCTTGCGCATTGTTCATGGCCCATCCTGCATCATTGCGACGCGGCTCCACATGACGGCGTGAGGCAGCGACAGAAGCCTGCGGCCGCTTGGCGATGCGCCATCCTACCACAGGATGCCGGTGTCGCCGCGCTGACGGAATCAGGGCTAGCCCGGAGTGCCGGCCGATCGGCAGTGCGGCTGGCATGCGCCGCGTTCGCCGGGCGCCGGATGCGTCAGCCGCGTAGCCGGTATCCGATGCCCGGCTCGTTGCGAATGATCGAGCCGCCCGCCAGATCCTCACCCAGCTTTCGGCGCACGCCGCGAACAGCAACGCGCAGATATTCGACGTCGTTTTCATGGCCAGGCCCCCAGACTTCGCGGAGCAGCTGACTGTGGGTGACGACCTTGCCCGGATGCCGGGCAAGCTCGGCGAGAAAGGCATATTCCTTCGGCGTCAGATGAACCTCTTCGCCGCGATTGAGCACCGTGCGGGCGTCGAGATCGATTTCGATCGCGCCAATCGTGAGCATCGCGGCATCGGTGCTGAGCGCGAGGCGATGGCGCAGGGCAGTGCGCACGCGCGCCAGCACCTCTTCGGTGTCGAACGGCTTGGTCACGTAATCGTCGGCGCCGAGATCGAGAGCGGCAACCTTCTGTTCGGTCGCGTCGCGTGCCGACACGACGATCAACGCGACACCCGCCGCCTTGAGTAAGGGAACGAGCTCGAGCCCGTCGCGATCAGGCAGACCCAGATCGAGCAGCACCGCCTCGGGCTTGTCGATCTGCACCGCGTTGAGCGCCTCTCGCGCGGTGCCCGCCTCGACGATGCGGTAATCGCCGCGCGCCAGCGCGGCACCGAGCAGCTTGCGAATCGCCGGCTCGTCGTCGACCAGCAACAGCTTCGGCCTCGTGGTCATGCGGCCATGTCTCCGGCACGGATGCGATCGGACGGGAAGTGGATCGTGAAGCGCGCGCCCTTGCCGTCCTCGCGATTGGCGGCCGACACGGTGAGGCCCATCGCCTCGGCAAAACCCTTGACGATGGCCAGACCCAGTCCTGTTCCTCCCTTGCGGTCAGAGCCTTCGATCCGCGTGAAGGTTTCGAAGACGCGCGCCAGGTCGTCGCCCGGCAGGCCCGGGCCTTCGTCGACGATGTGCAGCGACAGGGCATCGTGCCGGCGGTGTGCAACGATTTCGATCGCGCCCTCCGGCAAGCCGTATTTGGCCGCGTTCTCGATCAGGTTGATCAGGCAGTGGTGAAACAGCTGCGGATCGACGATTACGAACGGCAAGTCGGGGGGAATCCGGATATGCAGCTTATGGCCGGGCAGGATCCGCCGCAGATCGTGCACGGCAGCGCCAACCGCATCGACCAAATCGACCGGTTCGAGCGACTGATCAAGCGCGCCGGCCTCGATCCGCACCATGTCCAGCAGGTTGGCAACGAAACGATTGAGCCTCTCTGCCTCGGTGCGGGCGGCCGCAAGCTGCTCGGCCTGGACGTCCGACGCCGGGGCGATCTCGCCGAGCGTGCCGAGGATCGTTGTCAACGGCGTGCGCAGGTCGTGGCTGACCGACGAAAGCAGCGCCGCGCGCAGACGGTCGCGTTCCTTGAGCTGGGTAACGCTCGTCATCTCGGCCTCGAGTTCGATTCGCTCGAGCGCCAACGCGGCCTGGTCGAGCAGGCTGAGCAGCAACGGCAGCTGATCCGATCGGATCGCCCCGGCATCGGGGCGCGCCAACCCCATGACCGCGCGCGCGTGACCGCCGGCGGACAGCGGATGGAACAGCCATTCCGATGCGGTCAGCGTCTCGGAGCTGCGGCCGGCGGGGCGGTTGTTCTCATAAGCCCAGCGCGCAGCGGCCTGCTCGATCGCGGCCAGCCGGTCTTCCGGGGGCACCGCCGCGATTACTTCCAGCTCGCCATTTTCGGGGAACAACAGCACCGCGTGCGCATCGAGCAGCCGGCCGATCTCGGCGCACAAGAGCTGACCAAGCTCGTCGCGCTTGCTGATCGCGGTCAGTTGCCGGGCGAAGCCGGCGAGCGCGCTGTTCTGCGCTGCGCTCTCCTGCGCCAGCAGCGCCTGATCCCGCACCCTCGCGGCGAGCTGGCTGCTCGTCACCGCGACGCCAAGCAGCACCAGCACCGTCAGAATATTCTGGGGATCCTGAATGGTGAAGGTATGGGTCGGTGGAATGAAGAAGAAATTATAGGCAAGCGAGGAGACCAGTCCGGTGATGACGCCCAGCCGCATACCGTAGCGGGTCGCGACGATCATCACCGGCAACAGGAACAGCAGCCCGACATTGGTGATGTTGCCTGCCGAGAACAGCGCGGTGCCAATCAGCGTGACGAACGCGGTCAGCGCCAGCGCGACGGCATAGTCGCGCGGGCGTCCCCAGCCGCCGTGCAGGCGCGACGGCCGGGTCCGGCGGCGGGGGTTGTCGGACAAAGGCAATACATGGACGGCGACGCCGGGCGTTTCGCGCACGACGCGGTCGACAACCGAACCATGGCGCAGCTCGAATAGCCGCGACCGGGTCGACTTGCCGACGATCAGTTGGGTCGCGCGCGCCTCGACGGCAAAGCGCTTCAAGCCGTCGATCACGGTTTCCGCCGGCACCGATGCGACCTGCCCGCCAAGCTGGCTGGCAAGATGCAGTGTCGCCGCGATGCTGGCGTTCTCCGCATCGCCGAAGCGGCGTCCGCGTGGGGTTTCGATATGCACCGCGGTCCATGGCGCGCCCAGCGCGTCGGCCAGCCGCTTGGCGGCGCGGACC
The DNA here is from genome assembly GCF_019880555.1 of Hephaestia mangrovi. Taxonomy (GTDB): domain Bacteria; phylum Pseudomonadota; class Alphaproteobacteria; order Sphingomonadales; family Sphingomonadaceae; genus Sphingomonas; species Sphingomonas mangrovi. The sequence goes on from NZ_JAINVU010000005.1 coordinate 118,656, forward strand.
AGCGTGGCGGCGCCCTCCAGCTCGCTGACCGCGACGACGATCCGTTCACCGCCTGCCCAGGTGCCGGCGAGCGCATGCGCGCGCAGATAATCCAGCATCTGTGTGTCGACGGTCTGCGCCGCGCGGCGCAGCGCCAGCTCGCGCAGCGCTGAGAGGTTGGATTTGGAGAAGAAGTTGCCGAGCGCCCGGCTCGCTTCGTGGGGCACGTAAACCTTGCCATCACGCAGTCGCTGGATCAGCTCGTCGGGCGGAATGTCGACCACCTCGATATCAGCATGTTCGAGCACGCGATCAGGCAAGGTTTCGCGTACGCGAACCTTGGTGAAGGACGCGACGATATCGTTGAGGCTTTCGAGATGCTGGATGTTGACGGTCGAGAACACGTCGATTCCCGCCGCGAGCAATTCCTCGACATCCTGGTAGCGCTTGTCGTGGCGGCTGCCGGGGGCATTGCTATGGGCCAGCTCGTCAACCAGCACGAGCTGCGGTCGGCGGGCGAGCACTGCGTCGAGATCCATTTCCTCGAGCAAATGGCCCTGATGGTCGATCGTGCGCCGCGGGATGACCGGCAAGCCGCGGGTCAGCGCCTCGGTTTCGGCGCGGCCATGGGTCTCGACAACGCCGATTACCACATCGGTGCCGGCATCATGTCGCGCCGCCGCCTGCTTGAGCATCTCATAGGTCTTACCGACGCCCGGCGCGGCGCCGAGAAACAGCTTCAACCGACCGCGGCCCTCCTGCGCGGCGGCGCGCAGCAGGGCCTCTGGATCGGGGCGGGGGTCGGGAGCGGCGTCGGTCACCCGGCCGCTTTTGCGCCCGCCGATGCCATCCTGTCGAGCGCGCGATTAAGCAACAGCACGTTGACGCGCGGTTCACCGATGACGCCGAGCAAAGGCTGGCGGACATTATCCGCGACCAACTGGCGCACGCTCGCTTCGGGCAGGCCGCGTGCCTTGGCGACGCGCGCGGTCTGGAGAAAAGCCGCCTCGGGGCTGATGTCGGGGTCGAGCCCCGAGGCGGAGGCGGTCACCAGATCGGCGGGGACGGTCCCTTCCGGTGATTTGGGCAGCGCGGCGAGATCGGTGCGGACGCGGTCGGCAAGCACCTTGCTGGTCGGGCCAAGGTTTGAACCCGACGACGCGGTGGCGTCATAGCCCGTTCCAGCGGCGGAAGGGCGGCTATGGAAATAGCGCGCCGAATCGAATTGCTGGCCGATCAGCGACGAGCCGACAACGTGGCCCTGGTCGCGGATCAGGCTGCCGTTCGCCTGAACGGGAAAGACGAGCTGGCCAATGCCGGTCAGCAGCGCCGGATAGGCGAGGCCGAGCAGCGCCGCGAACAGCAACGTCATGACGATCGCGGGGCGCAGCGCGGCAGTGAGTTCCTTGGACATCGGACGAGTTCCTCAGGCGAGGTGGAGAGCGGATACGGCGAGGTCGATCGCCTTGATACCGATGAACGGCGCGACAAGGCCGCCGAGGCCGTAGATCGATAGATTGCGCGCGAGCAGCTGCCCCGCGCCCATCGGCTTGTAGCGCACACCCTTCAAAGCGAGCGGGACCAGGCACGGGATCACCAGTGCGTTGAAGATGATCGCCGACAGGATGGCGGAGCGTGGAGAAGCGAGCCCCATGATATTGAGAACGCCGAGCCCCGGATAGAGCGTCACGAACATCGCCGGGATGATCGCGAAATACTTTGCGACATCGTTGGCAACCGAGAAGGTGGTGAGCGCGCCGCGCGTCATCAGCAATTGCTTGCCGAGGCCAACGACCTCGATCAGCTTGGTCGGGTCGCTGTCGAGATCGACCATGTTGCCCGCCTCGCGCGCGGCCTGCGTGCCGGTGTTCATGGCGACGCCGACATCGGCCTGGGCGAGCGCGGGGGCGTCGTTGGTGCCGTCGCCGCACATCGCGACCAGCTTGCCGCCCTGCTGTTCGCTGCGGATCAGCGCCAGCTTGTCCTCGGGCGTCGCTTCGGCGAGGAAATCGTCGACGCCGGCCTCGGCGGCGATCGACGCGGCGGTGAGCGGATTGTCGCCGGTGATCATCACGGTGCGGATGCCCATCCGGCGCAATTCCGCGAAGCGTTCGCGCACGCCGGCTTTTATGACGTCCTTCAAGGCGATCACGCCGAGCAGCTTGCCGTCCTTCGCCACCGCCAGCGGGGTCATGCCAGCACGCGCGATCTCGTCCGTGATGCGGCGCAACTCGGTCGCCGCGGCGGTCTCGGCGGCGGTGGGGTTGGCGCGCAGCACCGCGTCGACCGCGCCTTTCTGGATCAACGCCTCCTCCAGTCGGACGCCGGAGATACGGGTCTGTGCGGTGAACGGGATGATCTCGGCGCCCTCAGGCAGGGCCCGAGTCTCGATCGCATGATCGCGCTGCGCCAGCACGACGATCGAGCGACCTTCGGGGGTTTCGTCGGCGAGGCTGGCGAGCAGCGCCGCCTCGGCGAGATCGTCCAGCCCGACGCCCCGCAGGGGGCGGAATTCGCTGGCGTGGCGGTCGCCGATGGTGATCGTGCCGGTCTTGTCGAGCAGCAGCACGTCGACATCGCCCGCCGCCTCCACTGCGCGGCCCGACTTGGCAAGCACATTGAAGCGCACCAGCCGGTCCATGCCGGCGATGCCGATCGCCGACAGGAGCGCGGCGATCGTCGTCGGGATCAGCGTGATCAGCAGCGCGGCCAGCTCGCTTACCGGGATCGAGCCGTGCGCATAGGCCGCGAAGCTAGGGATCGTTGCCACGGCGATCAGGAAGATAATGGTCAGCCCGACGAGCAGGATGGTCAGCGCGATCTCGTTGGGCGTCTTCTGCCGCTCGGCACCCTCGACCAGCGCGATCATGCGATCGAGGAAGCCCTGGCCCGGCTCCTGCGTGACGCGAACCTTGATCGCATCGGAAATGACGCGCGTGCCCGCGGTCACTGCCGAACGGTCGCCGCCCGCCTCGCGGATCACGGGCGCGCTTTCGCCGGTGATCGCGGCTTCGTTGACGCTGGCCACGCCCTCGACCACCTCGCCGTCGGCGGGGATCAGGTCGCCGGTCTCGACCAATACGACCTGGCCGCGCTGCAATTTGGCGGCAGGGACGATCTCGCACCCGGCGTCCTTTGGCAGGACCAGCTTGGCGGTGAGGTCACCCTTGGCGGCGCGCAGCGAGCTCGCCTGCGCACGCCCGCGCCCCTCGGCGAGCGCTTCGGCGAAGGTGCCGAACAGCACCGTCAGCCACAGCCAGATGACGAGCTGGACCTGGAACCCCACCGACAGCCCTTCGCCGCCAAGCGCGAGCAGGATGGTCAGCAGCAGCGCGACCACGGCGGTGACGAACAGCACCGGGTTGCGGATCAGCTCGCGAGGATCGAGCTTGCGGAACGATTGCTCGATCGCCGGGCCGACAAGCTCGGCCGAAAAGATCGAGGTGGAGGTGGTGGACATGGATGTGCCCTTCAGAAGGTCTGGCCGTGGATCATCGCGAGATGATCGGCGATCGGCCCGAGCGCGAGGCTGGGAAGGAAGGTGAGGCCGCCAAAGATCAGGATGATTCCGATCAGCAGGCCGACCCACAGCAGGCCGGTGGTGGGGAACGAGCCGGCGGTCTCCGGCGTGTATTTCTTGGCGGCGAGGCTGCCGGCAATCGCCAGGATCGGCACGATCATGAAGAACCGCCCGATCCACATCGCGGCGCCGAGCAGGCCATTGTAGAACGGCGTGCCGGCGCTGAGGCCAGCGAAGGCGGAGCCATTGTTGCCGGTCGCCGAGCTGAACGCGTAGAGGATCTCCGAAAAGCCGTGCGGCCCCTTGTTGAGCGGGCCGGCAAGCCCGGCGGGCAGCACCGCCGCCAGCGCCGAGAAGCCGAGGATGCACAAGGGCAGCACCGCGATCGCCAGCACCGCGAGCTTCACTTCGCGGCTCTCGATCTTCTTGCCGACATATTCGGGCGTGCGGCCGACCATCAAGCCGGCGACGAACACGGCGAGGATCGCAAACAGCAGGAAGCCGTAGATACCAGCGCCGACGCCGCCGATGACGATCTCGCCCAGCTGGATGTTGAACAGCGGGATCATGCCGCCCAGCGCGGTAAAACTGTCGTGCATCGCGTTGACCGCGCCGCATGACGCCGCCGTCGTCACCACCGAGAACAGCGCGGAGGCAGCGATGCCGAAACGCACCTCCTTGCCCTCCATATTGCCGCCGGGGACGCCGAGGTGATGAAGGATCGGGTTACCCGCGGCCTCCTGCCAATAAGTGACGGCGATGCCGGCGATCAGCAGTGTCATCATCGCCGCGAGGATCGCCCAGCCTTGCTTGGTGTTGCCGACCGCCTTGGCGAAGCACCAGGTCAACCCCGATCCGATCGCCAGGATCGACACGATCTCGACGAAATCGGTGAGCGCGGTCGGGTTCTCGAACGGGTGGGCGGAGTTGGCGTTGAAGAAACCGCCGCCGTTGGTGCCCAGCATCTTGATCGCTTCCTGGCCGGCGACGGGGCCCAGCGCGATTGTTTGCTTTGCCCCTTCCAGTGTCATCGCATCGATACTGGCGGCGAAAGTCTGCGGCACGCCGCTGGCGATCAGGAACAGCGCGTAGATCAGGCAGATCGGCAGCAGCAGGTAGAGCGTGATGCGCGTGACATCGGCCCAGAAATTACCAATCGACCCCGCCTTCTGCCTGGCAAATCCGCGGAACAGCGCGAAGGCGATAGCGATACCCGTTGCCGCCGACAGGAAATTGTGCAGCGTCAGCGCAAGCATCTGGCTGAGGTTGCTCATCGCCGCCTCGCCCGAATACCATTGCCAGTTGGTATTGGTGGTGAAGCTGATCGCGGTGTTGAACGCGCCGTCGGAACCTACGCCGGGCAGATGGCGGGGGTTGAGCGGCAGCACGTCCTGCAGCCGCAGCACGGCATAAGTGAACAGCAGCGCGGCGAGCTGGAACAGCAGCATGTGCAGCGCATAAGCGCGCCAGCCCTGTTCCTTGTTCGGGTCGATCCCGGCGAGCCGGTAAAAGCCGCGCTCGACCGGGCCGAGCATGGCGTGAAGCGGGGTCCGCCGCCCTTCATACAGCGCGAACAGCCATGCGCCGACCGGCCTGGCGAGGCCGATCACGATGGCGGCGAACAGGGCGATCATCGCCCATCCCTGGATGGTCATAGGCTTATCCTCAGAACCGCTCGGGCCGGATCAGCACGGCGACGAGGTAGATGATCAGCGCGAGCACGGTTAGCCCGGCGAGCCACAGGTGGAGGGTCATGGGCGTCTCCTCAGGCGCGGTCGCACAGCCGGACATAGGCCAGGGTAAGCAGGAACAGCCCGGCGAGCGCGCCGAGCCACAGCAAGTCGGTCATCGTCCCGTCCTCGACGCAGTGGGTTTGAAACGCGCGTGGCGGCCGGGCACCACGACCAGCCGGAACAGCCCCTGCCCCTCGCCGAGCAGCGCCCAGCCGCATGCCCAGCTGATGACGGCGCCGGCGCCTGTCGCGAACTCACCGAGCGTCACGGGGTGCGCCGGCGGCCGCTGCACCATGCGATACAGCCACCACGCCGCCAGTGCGCACAGCCCGAGCAGCACGCAGCCCAGCCCGCGGATCGCAAGGTCAGCCGCCAGCCAGCGCTCCGCCGATTGCAGCCGCTGTACAATGTCGATGTCGCGGGTCGTCATCGAACATGATGTGCGACCGATCCGGATTAAGATTCCACGGGGAAGTTGGCGATCCGTGTAAAGATTCCATAAAGGTCATGGCGACAAAGCGATCGCGCGCCTAGGGCGCAACAATGGAACACGCGCCCGCGCATGACGGCCATCGGGAGTCGCTCCCCGCGCTCGCGATCGGCGCCGTGGGCGTGGTGTTCGGCGATATCGGCACCTCACCGCTCTACGCGCTCAAGGAAAGCTTCATCGGCCCGCACCCGCTGGCGGTCGATCAGGCGCACATCTTCGGTGTGCTGTCGCTTGTGTTTTGGACGATGACACTTATCGTCACGATCAAATACGTCTTCATCATCCTGCGCGCCGACAACAAGGGCGAAGGCGGCAGCCTGGCGCTGCTCGCGCTGATTACCCGCAAGCTCTCCGACCCGCGCTGGACCACAACAATCGTGATGATGGGGGTGATCGCCACCGCGCTGTTCTATGGCGACGCGATCATCACGCCGGCCATCTCGGTGTTGTCGGCGGTCGAAGGGCTCGCGGTGGTCGAGCCCGCGCTGACCTCGCTGGTTGTGCCGATCGCGATCGCCATCCTTGTCTTCCTATTCGCGATCCAGTCGAACGGCACAGCGGCGGTCGGCAAGCTGTTCGGGCCGGTGATGCTGGTCTATTTTCTGGTGCTCGCGGTGCTCGGCCTGATGGGGATCGCCCAGGCGCCACGGATCCTGTGGGCGCTCAATCCTTGGTATGCGATCAATTTCTTTCTGCTCGATCCCGGTCTCGCGTTTCTCGCATTGGGTTCGGTGGTGCTGGCGGTGACCGGGGCGGAAGCGCTCTACGCCGATATGGGGCATTTCGGGCGCAAGGCGATCATGATCGCGTGGCTCTATGTCGCGTTTCCGTGTCTGTTGATCAATTATCTCGGACAATCGGCGCTGTTGCTGGTCGACCCGACATCGGTGCAGAATCCCTTCTTCCTGATGGCGCCGCACTGGGCGCGGCTGCCGCTTGTCATCTTGGCGACGCTGGCGACGATCATCGCCAGCCAGGCGGTGATCTCCGGCGCCTATTCGATCTCGCAACAGGCGGTGCAACTCGGCTATCTGCCGCGACTGCGCATCCTCCACACCAGCGCCAAGGCGGCCGGGCAGATCTACGTTCCGCTGGTCAATTGGGGGCTGTTGGTGCTGGTCGTGCTGCTCGTGCTCGGCTTCCAGAGCTCGAGCAACCTTGCCGCCGCTTACGGCATCGCCGTGACCGGCACGATGGTCATCACCGCGTGCATGCTTGGCGTGCTGACGTTCAAAATCTGGCGGTGGCCGCCCGCCGCCGCGGCGCTGGTGACCGGCGGCTTCCTGATCGTCGATGGCGCCTATTTCGCGTCGAACGTCACCAAGATTCCCGACGGCGGCTGGTTCCCACTACTCGTCGCCGGCATCACCTTCACCATACTCACCACCTGGGCTACCGGCCGCGCGCTGATGCGGCGGCGGCTGCACGACGGCGCGATGCCGGTCGAGGTCTTTGTCCGCTCGGCGGTCAATTCGGTTGCGCGCGTGTCGGGCACCGCCGTTTTCCTGTCGTCGAGCGCCAGCGATATCCCGCCGGCGCTACTTCACAACCTGAAGCACAATCATGTTCTGCACGCGCGCGTCGTGCTGCTGACGGTCGCTATAGAGCCGGTGCCGCATGTGCCGGCGGCAAATCGCGTTGCGCTCACCGACCTGACCGAAGGCTTTTACCGCATCGTGCTCAGCTACGGCTTCATGGACGAGCCCGACCTGCCTGCCGAACTATCGCGAATCGCGATCGATCCGCCGTTCACCCCGCTCGACACCAGCTACTTTCTGTCGCGCCAGACGCTGGTCGCGGCCGGTCGCCCGGGCATGGCACTGTGGCGAGAGAAGCTGTTCGCATGGATGGTTCGCAACGCCGAAAGCGCAATGGCGTTCTTCAAGCTGCCGACAAATCGCGTCGTCGAACTCGGCAGTCAGCTCGAAATCTGACGATCGTCGCGGCGCCGCACCGGAACTTTACGGAAAAGCACGCTGGCTGCTGATCTGATGAAATGGTGCCCAGGGACGGGATCGAACCGCCGACACTGCGATTTTCAGTCGCATGCTCTACCAACTGAGCTACCTGGGCACTTGGCGATGGGCATCGCAAAGAGACGCGCGCTTTAATCGTGCGCGTCGGCGCTGTCCAGCCCGGTTCGGGGATTTTCCCCGGCCGGCGCGCCGGGCAGGCGATAGCCCTCGCCGAGCCATTGCAAAAGGTCGCGATCCTTGCAGCCGCGGCTACAGAACGGGGCGAACTCGGTAAGCGGCGGCTTGCCGCAGATCGGGCAGGCAAGTGATTTGGCCATCAACGCTCCTCCGCAATGAATATGGTGTCGACGCCGGTGCGCCGCGCGAGTTCCGCGGTCCATGCGGGTCGCGCGCGAATCAGTGCCAATTCGGCTACCGGCAGGGCGTGAGTGCGCTCGCCGGGCGGGGGCGTGCGCTCGATCCGCCGCAACCGCGCGCGCACCGCCGCTGCCACCGGGTCTTCGCGAATCAGTTCGGGCAGCGAGGCGCGGCGGCGGCGGCGGACGATCTGCAGGAAACCGAACCCGTTCATCGCGGTCCGCTCGAACGGTTGCGGCAGTGCCGCGTCGATCGCCGCGGCGACCGCTTGCCGCGCCGCGCGTCCCTCGATCGTTGGAAAATCGATGCCGATCGAGCCGCCGATGCCATGGCGATCGATCGCCCGCGCCGCCGCGGTCGCCGCGTTGACGGCCAGCGTTTCCAGCGGCGGCGGGCCGTCGACATCGATCAGCGTCATCGCCGGGGTCAGCGACACGCGCAACGCGCCGCCGCGAAAGGCAATCTCGCCGGTCTCGGCCTCGTCCAGCACTTCGGACCAGCCCGCGGCTTCCAGTGCGTCGGGCTCGTGCGCCTGGAGCCGCCGAACCGGTATCCCGCTTGCGGTGATGCGGGCGAGCAGATCGGGGCCGGCACTTTCCTCGGCATCGTCCGCCGCGGGCACCGCCCTCGCGCGTTTCGTGCGCCCGCGCTCGGGAAGCGCGGCGCGGACGATCTCGATCCGCAGCCGTCCGCCCTCCGTCGCTTGTGGCGGCAGCGGCGCCAGCAACGCCTCGTCACCGCTCTCGAGCACCACCACGCCCTCGCGCCCCTTGATCGTGATCTCGATCAGCCGCCCGGCAACGACCGCGCCGGGCCGCAGGCGGTCCTCGTCACGCTCGATCCGCGCGATGGCGATCGCGCCATCTTCGACCAGCGCCGCGCGCGCCTCGCCGATCCCGGCTTCGTAAAGCCATTCAGCCAAGCGGCACCCCGATGGCCTCGAGCAGCGCGCGTGTTTCGAACAGCGGCAGCCCGATCACACCCGAATGGCTGCCCGAGAGGAAGCGGACGAATGCCTCGGCGCGGCCCTGGATGGCATAACCACCCGCCTTGCCAAGCCCCTCGCCGCAGGCGACGTAGCGATCGATCTCGGCATCGCTCAGCCGCTTGAACGCGACGATCGTGTCGGCCAATCGCGTCCGCGCGCGACCATTACCGTCGATCACGCACACCGCCGACAGGCAATGGTGCCGCCGCCCGGACAGCATCGCCAGCAACCGCCGCTGCACGGTTTCGTTGTCGGCCGGAGGCAGGATGCGGCGGCCGAGCGCGATCGTCGTATCGCCGGCGAGCACCACATCGCCCGCTTCCCGAGACACCGCGTGCGCCTTCGCCTCGGCGAGGCGCAGCGCATAGACGCGCGGCAGTTCGCCGGGCAGCGGCGTCTCGTCGATATCGGGAGCGGCGACGCGATCAGGCGTCACGCCAAGTCGCGCCAGCAGATCGCGCCGCCGCGGGCTGGTCGATGCAAGAATGAAGGTCATGACCGGACGGGGCGCCGGCGCGCCGGTCAGGACGGGCCGGGGCCGCCGCGGCCGGGCATGAAGCGATAGGTGATGCGGCCCTTGGTCAGGTCATAGGGCGTCAGTTCGACGAGCACCTCGTCGCCGACCAGCACGCGGATGCGATTCTTGCGCATCTTGCCGGCGGTGTGTCCGAGAATCTCGTGATCGTTTTCCAGCCGAACGCGAAACATGGCGTTGGGCAGGAGCTCGACCACTTGCCCCCGCATTTCGAGAAGTTCTTCCTTGGCCAAACAAAACCTCTTGGGTGTGAACGCGCGTGAAAAAGTCGCGGAGCCTTACTCCGGACGGGCGCAAAAGGAAAGACAGACGACCCGCGGCGCAAGACGAGGCGCGGGATCATATCGTCGACATAGGGTGTCTCGCCGTTCAGCGAAAGAGGCGATGCGCGCCTCTGCGCACGGGGATCAGACTCAGCACCCCTTAAAGCAATTGCGCCTGTCGCGCCGCGGGCTCGCGCGCGGCCTGCTTGAAAGCCGCACCGGGATCGACATAGGGAATGTCGGGCTTGCGGTCCTTGAACAGTTCGGCCAGCGTCAGAATTTGCAGTCGGGCATAGCTCTTGCCTGTCACCGGCGCGTGGAAGCGGCCGACCGCCGCGGCTTCGCGCAGCATCACGCTGGTCGGCAAGGCCTTAGTGACGAACACGCCGATCGGCGCCTTCTCGCGCTCCATCGCGGAATGCAGGTCGCGGATCATCTGCACGCCGACACTGTCGCCGCCCTTCACCGAAACGAGCGCCTTCTCGGTCTTGCGGCCGTCGGGCTTGAAATAGATGATACCATCGATCCCGCCGTCGGCGCCTTTCTTTTTGCCGCCGTAAGGCATGGCGTCGAGCATCGACACCACCCACCATTGAAACTGATATTTGTCGCGCCGCGCGAGGTCTTCGGCCGAAGCGAGGTCCTTGGGCGTGCCCTCGACGGTAAAAGCGATCTCGGGAAAGGCGGCGCGCATCCGCTTCTCGATCAGCGAGATGGCGAGGTGCGTCACGTCGATGCCGATCCATTGGCGGTCGAGCTTCTGCGCCGCATGGATCGCCGTGCCACATCCGCAGAACGGGTCGAGCACCGTATCGCCCGCGCGCGACGACGCGGCGATAATACGCTCGAGCAACGCTACGGGTTTCTGGGTAGGATAGCCCAAACGCTCCTTAGATACCGGCGCAAGGATCGGGATGTCCCACACGTCATTGAGCGCAACACCCGGCGATTCGCCGGCTTCTTGCGTTGGCTGGCGCTTTCCGCCGGCATCGAACGTCACCTTCTGCATCGCTCCCTTCCAGCGCTTGAGCGAGCTTGCCGAGGGCGGCATGAGCTGCGTGTTGAAAGTGTTGGCGCCCGCCTCACGGCTATAAAACAGGACGCAATCATGCATTCGCTGGAACCGGCGCGCGCTGGTCGGCCAGCGGCGATAGCTCCAGATGATCTCGTTCTCGAATTCGCGCTTGCCGAACACCCCGTCCAGCAGCAGCTTGAGGTAATGGCTCGCGGTCGGATCGCAGTGCAGGTACAGGCTGCCGCTCGGCTTGAGCACGCGGTGCAACTCGATCAACCGGATCGCCATCATCGACAGATATGCCATCATGTCGTTCTCGCCGAGGAATGCGCGCATTGCGTTCAACAGGTCGAACGCCTTGGTGTTGCCGCTGCGCGCAACCTGATCGAAGGCGTCCTCCGCATGATCGTTCCAGTGCCAGGTATCCTCGAACGCTTCGATCTGCGCATCGGCCGACGTCCCCGCCGGGGATTTGAACAGGATATTATAGCTCGCGTTCGAATTGAACGGCGGATCGAGATAGACCAGATCGACGCTCGCCGCCGGGATATGCTCGCGCAGTACCGCGAGGTTGTCGCCGTAATAGAGATGGTTATCAGGCCGATTTCGCATTCGCCGAGCGTGACGCGGCGCCATGCCGCGGCCAAGCCGAACCGGGTTCATTCCGGCGGTGATACGGCGAGGCAGCTCCGGAATGGAGCATTCCGCCACGGCGTCCGTTCGCCCTTCCGTCAGCGTGCTCGACGCGGCTATGATGCCCGGACACGTTTTTAGGAGAATGCATGAAACTCGCCAGCTTGAAGCACGGCCGCGACGGCAGGCTCGTCGTCGTCTCGAACGATCTCGCCTGGTATGCCGATGCCGGGCATATCGCGCCGACGTTGCAGGCTGCGCTCGACGATTGGGGGCGGCACGAACCCGATCTCCGCAATCTGGCGACCGATCTCGAGCACGAGGCGATCCCGCGCGAGCGTTTTCACGAACACGACGCCGCCTCGCCGTTGCCGCGCGCCTATCAATGGGCCGACGGCTCGGCCTATGTGAACCACGTCGCACTGGTCCGGCAGGCGCGGGGTGCCGAGATGCCCGAGACTTTCTGGCACGATCCGCTGATGTACCAGGGCGGCTCCGACGGCTTTCTCGGCCCGCGGGAGGCAATCCCGCTCAAGGACGAAAGCTGGGGTTGCGATCTCGAGGCGGAGGTGGTGGTCGTCACCGGCGACGTGCCGCTCGGCGCGACGCGCGATCAGGCGCTCGAGGCGATCCTGCTGATCGGCCTGACCAACGACGTCAGTTTGCGCAACCTGATCCCCGGTGAGCTGGCCAAGGGGTTCGGTTTCTTCCAGTCGAAGCCGGCGAGCGCCTTTTCGCCGGTCTTCGTCACCCCCGATGTGCTCGGCGACTGGTGGCGGGACGGCAAGCTCCACCGCAAGCTGATGGTGGATTTGAACGGCGAACCGTTCGGCCGTGCCGAAGCGGGCGAGGACATGACGTTCGATTTCGGCACGCTCGTCGCGCATGCCGCCAAGAGCCGCAAATTGGGCGCCGGCACGATCGTCGGCTCGGGCACCGTTTCCAATCGCGATGCCGATGGTGGTCCCGGCAAGCCGATCGCGCAGGGCGGCGTCGGCTATTCCTGCCTCGCCGAGGTCCGCACGGTCGAGACGATCCGCGAGGGCAAGCCGACCACCGCGTTCCTCAAGCCCGGCGACACCGTGCGAATCTGGGCGGAGGACGATCACCACCACCCGATCTTCGGCGCGATCGAGCAGACGGTGGCGGCGATCTGATCCTCCCTGCGCAGCGGGGAGGGGGACCGCCGCGAAGCGGTGGTGGAGGGGCTTGACCGCAAGCGCAACGCTATGCGGCTACGCCCCTCCACCATCCCCGCTGGCGCGGTGATGGTCCCCCTCCCCTTGCAGGGGAGGATCGGGACTCGCTTCCCCCGTTGAAATTTTATAACAAGGCGCCAAAGGCGATTCCGCGCGTTCGCAAAGACGACACGGACGCCACTTCTGTCTGGAGAGAGCATGGCAAGCGAGACGCGCGCCAACCTGAAGCCGCTGTCGTTGCACGTGCCGGAACCCAAGTTCCGGCCGGGCGACGAGGTCGATTTCGCCGATGTCGAGGTGCCGCCTGCCGGCGCGGCGCGGCGCCCCGATACTGCCGACAGGGCCGACAGCTTTACCGAACTCGCCTACACCCTGGTCCGCGTGCTGGACGACGACGGCAAGGCGGTCGGCCCGTGGGATCCGAAGCTGTCGCCCGAGGTGCTGCGCCGCATGCTCCGCGCGATGGCGCTGACCCGTGCCTATGACGAGCGCATGTTCCGCGCCCAGCGCCAGGGCAAGACCAGCTTCTACATGAAGTGCACCGGCGAGGAAGCGGTCGCGGTCGCCGCCGCCTTCGCGCTCGATCGCGACGACATGTGCTTCCCGAGTTATCGCCAGCAGGGCCTGCTGATCGCCCGCGACTGGGATTTGGTCGACATGATGAACCAGGTCTATTCGAACAAGGGCGACCGGCTTGAGGGCAAGCAATTGCCGATCATGTATTCGACCAAGGAAGGCAGCTTCTTCTCGATCTCGGGCAACCTCGCGACCCAATATCCGCAGGCGGTTGGCTGGGCGATGGCGTCCGCCTCGAAGGGCGACACGCGTATCGCCGCGACGTGGTGCGGCGAGGGCTCGACGGCCGAGGGCGACTTCCACTCCGCGTGCACCTTCGCCAGCGTCTATCGCGCGCCGGTGATCTTGAACGTCGTCAACAACCAATGGGCGATCAGCTCGTTCTCGGGCTTCGCCGGTGCCGAGGCGACCACCTTCGCCGCACGCGCAATCGGCTACGGTATCGCCGGCTTGCGCGTCGACGGCAACGACGCGCTCGCCGTCTACGCGGCAACCCAATGGGCGGCCGAGCGCGCGCGAACCAACCAGGGTGCGACGCTGATCGAGCATTTCACTTACCGCGCCGAGGGCCATTCGACCTCGGACGATCCCTCGCAATATCGCAGCGCGCAGGAATATGGCGCCTGGCCGCTCGGCGATCCGATCGTGCGGCTGAAGCAGCATCTGATCGGCTTGCGCGAATGGGACGAGGAGCGCCAGGCCGCGATGGACAAGGAACTCGCCGAAAAGGTTCGCGCCGCGCAGAAGGAGGCCGAAAAGAACGGCATCCTCGGCCACGGTCTCCACCAGCCGCTCGATACCCTGTTCGAGGGCGTCTACGAAGAGATGCCCTGGCACCTGCGCGAACAACAACGACAGATGCTGGCCGAGGAACAAGCCTCGGGTCGGCCATGGGCACGCAAATGACCGAACTCGACACCGATCAGGAACGCGTCGCGCCGACCCCCGAGCGCGAGGGCGACACCGTGCGGATGAACATGATCCAGGCGATCAACTCCGCGATGGACGTGATGATGGCGCGAGATCCCGACGTCATCGTGATGGGCGAGGATGTCGGCTTCTTCGGCGGCGTGTTCCGTGCCACCGCCGGCCTGCAGAAGAAATACGGCAAGACCCGGGTGTTCGACACGCCGATCACCGAAACCGGGATCATCGGCGTGGCGATCGGCATGGGCGCCTATGGGCTGCGCCCGGTGCCCGAAATCCAGTTCGCCGATTACATCTATCCCGGCCTCGATCAGCTGGTCAGCGAAGCCGCGCGGCTGCGCTATCGCTCGGCGGGCGAGTTCACCGCACCGCTCACGGTTCGCTCGCCGTTCGGTGGAGGCATCTTCGGTGGCCAAACGCACTCGCAATCGCCCGAGGGAATCTTCACCCACGTTTCGGGTTTGAAGACGGTCGTCCCCGCCACGCCATACGACGCCAAGGGCCTGCTGATCGCCGCGATCGAGGACAATGATCCGGTCATCTTCTTCGAGCCCAAGCGCATCTACAACGGCCCGTTCGACGGCCATTGGGACAAGCCCGCCAAGAACTGGTCGGGCCATCCCGGTGGCGAGGTGCCGACCGGCTATTATCGCATCCCGCTGGGCAAGGCGAACATCGTCCGCGCCGGCGAAGCGCTGACCATCCTCGCTTATGGCACCATGGTCCATGTCTGCCGCGCGGTGGTCGAGGAAGCGGGCGTCGATGCCGAGATCATCGATCTGCGCACGCTTCTGCCGCTCGATATCGACACGATCGAGGAATCGGTCAGGAAGACTGGCCGCTGCATGATCGTCCACGAGGCGACCAAGACCTCGGGCTTCGGCGCCGAGCTTTCCGCGCTGGTCCAGGAACGCTGCTTCTATTCGCTGGAGGCGCCGATCGAGCGCGTCACTGGTTTCGACACGCCGTACCCCCACAGCCTCGAATGGGCCTATTTCCCCGGCCCCGTCCGCATCGGCGAGGCCATTAAGAAGATCATGAAGGACGCCTGAGATGGCCCGTTTCGAATTCCGCCTGCCCGATATCGGCGAAGGCATTTCCGAGGCCGAGGTGGTCGCCTGGCACGTCAAGGTCGGCGACACGGTCGAGGAAGACCAGCAGATCGCCGACATGATGACCGACAAGGCGACCGTCGAAATGGAATCGCCGGTTTCTGGCAAAGTGCTGGAGCTCGCCGGCGAGGTCGGCGACCAGGTGTCGATCGGCGCGACGCTGGTGGTGATCGAGACTGACGGCGAGGTCGAGGTCGACGAGGTCAAGGCCGAACCGGCGGACAAGGTCAAAGAGCAAGCCGAAGCGGAAGCGCCAGGCGTTGAGTCGATCCTCCCCGGCACGGGGAGCGGGACCGCCGGCGAAGCCGGTGGTGGAGGGGGCTCAGCCCCGAGCGATGCATCCGTCGCAGCCCCCCCTCCACCGTCCGCTGACGCGGCCGGTCCCCCTCCCCGTGCCGGGGAGGATCAAAAACCCGTGCTCGCTTCCCCCGCGGTCCGTGCTCGCGCGCGTGATCTCGGCATCGACCTCGCGGATGTGAAGACCGACGGTGACCGCGTCCGCCACGCCGATCTAGACGCCTATCTCCGCTATAGCACGCAGCAGGGCTATCACGCGCCCCATGCCAGCCGCGCCCGCGCCGACGAGACGGTGAAGGTCATCGGCATGCGCCGCCGCATCGCCGAGAACATGGCCGCCTCGAAGCGCGCGATTCCGCACTTCACCTATGTCGAGGAAATCGACGTCACGGCGCTTGAAGAGATGCGCGCGGATCTGAACGCCAATCGCGGCGGCCGGCCGAAGCTGACCATGCTGCCGTTCCTGATCGTCGCGATCTGTCGGACGATCCCCGATTTCCCGATGATCAACGCCCGCTATGACGACGAGGCTGGCGTGGTGACGCGCCACGGCCAGGTCCATCTCGGCATGGCGACGCAGACCGACGCCGGGCTGATGGTCCCCGTCATTCGCGACGCGCAGGACAGGAACGTCTGGCAACTCGCGAGCGAGATCGGCCGCCTCGCCGAAGCTGCGCGCACCGGCAAGGCGAAGTCCGACGAACTGTCGGGTTCGACGCTCACCGTCACCTCATTGGGCCCGCTCGGCGGCATCGCCACCACCCCGGTGATCAATCGCCCCGAGGTCGCGATCATCGGCCCTAACAAGATCGTCGAGCGCCCGATCTTCGCCGGCGACGATATCGTTCGCGCCAAGCTGATGAACCTGTCGATCTCGTGCGACCATCGCGTCGTCGATGGCTGGGATGCGGCGAGCTTCGTCCAGGCCTTGAAGAAGCTGCTCGAAACCCCGGTTCTGCTGTTCGCTGACTGAACTCCCTTAACCAGTTGTCTCGCTGCCCGCTTTGCCGATAGGGGGAGCGCGTGTCCGCGCGTCCCGATCTCGTTCTGGTCACCGGTGCCGCCGGCTTCGTCGGCGCGGCGGTCGCGCGCGCGCTGGCGGCGGAAGGGCGCCGGCTACGGCTGCTGGTTCGCGCGACCAGCGATCCGCGCAATCTCGCCGATCTGCCCGTCGAGCGCGTCGAGGCCGATCTGCGCGATGCGGGCGCGGTCGGCCGCGCGATGGCGGGCGTTACCCACCTGTTCCATGTCGCAGCCGATTACCGGCTGTGGGCGCCCGACCCAGAGGAAATCATCCGCAACAACCGCGCGATGACCGCCAACGTGATGCGCGCCGCGCTCGATGTCGGGGTGAAGCGGATCGTCTATACCAGCAGCGTCGCCACCTTGCTGCCCGATCCCGCCGGTCCCGCCGACGAAACCCGCGCCGCGACCGAGGGTGAGGTGGTCGGCGCCTACAAGCGTTCGAAAGTCGTCGCCGAGCGGCTGGTCGAACGGATGATCGCCGATGATGGCCTGCCCGCGGTGATCGTCAATCCCTCGACTCCAATCGGCCCCCGCGACGTCAAGCCCACGCCGACCGGCCGCATCATCGTCGAGGCCGCCGGCGGCCGCATGCCAGCCTTTGTCGACAGCGGGCTCAACCTCGTCCATGTCGATGACGTTGCGGCCGGCCACCTCGCGGCGCTGCAGCGCGGCCGCATCGGTGAGCGCTACGTGCTCGGCGGGCAGGATGCGAGCCTGAAGGAGATGCTCGGTGCGATTGCCGCAATCACCGGCCGCCGCACGCCCAAGCTGGCGCTGCCCCGCGCACCGCTGATGCCGCTCGCCTGGCTCAACGAGCAGCGCGCGCGTCTCACCGGCAGCGAGCCGTTTCTCACGCTCGATGGCTTGCGGATGTCGCGCCACCACATGTTCTATTCCTCGGCCAAGGCGATCCGCGAGCTCGGCTATCGCGCGCGGCCCTATCGCGAGGCGCTGGTCGAAGCGATCGATTGGTTCCGCGGCGCGGGAATGATCCGGTGATCGCGCTTGCGATCGGCGCGCTCGCGCTGGCGATCTGGCTGGCGCTCGTGCTCGGCCACGGTCGTTTCTGGACCACCAGCGCGCGCGATGCGGCGGCGATCGTGCCACCGGCGCATTGGCCCGATGTCGTCGCGATCGTCCCCGCCCGCAACGAGGCCGAGGTGATCGAGCGCGCGATCGCCAGCCTCGCCGCGCAGGATTATCCGGGGCATTTCCGCATCGTGCTGGTCGATGACGGCAGCAGCGACGACACCGCCGCCCTCGCGCGCGGCGCCGGCGGGGAGCGTCTCGCGATCGTCAGAGCAGCACCACTCGCGGCGGGCTGGACCGGCAAGCTCGCCGCCGTCGCGCAAGGGGTCGCATCAGCCGGGGCGCCGGCCTATCTGTGGCTCACCGATGCCGATATCGCCCATGCCCCCGATACCTTGCGGTCGCTCGTCGCGCGCGCCGAAGCCGGCGGGCTGGCGTTGGTTTCGCTGATGGCGCGGCTGCGGTGTGTCTCGCTCGCCGAGCGTGCGCTGGTGCCGGCGTTCGTGTTCTTCTTCCAACTGCTTTACCCGTTCGCCCGCGTGAACCGCCCGGGCAACACTGCGGCGGCGGCGGGCGGCTGCATGCTCGTTCGCCGCGAGGCGCTCGATCACGCCGGCGGCATCGCCGCGATCCGGCACGCGCTGATCGACGATTGCGCGATGGGCGCCTTGCTGAAGCGCGAAGGCCCGATCTGGCTCGGCCTCACTGATCGCTCGATCAGCATCCGCCGCTATGACGGCTGGGGCTCGATCGTCGACATGATCGCGCGCTCGGCTTATGCCCAGCTTCGCTACAATCCGCTGCTGCTGCTCGGCACGCTCGCCGGCATGGCGCTGGTCTATCTCGCCCCGCCTTCGCTTGCGTTGTTCGCTCACGGCGCCGCGCGCTGGCTCGGCCTTGCTGCCTGGGCGATGATGGCGCTGGCGTTCCAGCCGATGCTCCGCTTCTACCACCGATCGCCATTGTGGGGCGTCGCCCTGCCCCTGATCGCCGCTTTCTACGCCGGCTGCACTTTCCTCTCAGCCTGGCGCCATTGGCGGGGGCGTGGCGGGATGTGGAAGGGCCGCGCCCAAGCGATCGCCCGATGACCGCGCGGCGCGCCGATTTCGCCTCGGGCAAGGGGCATCGCGACGAGAACTTCCCGGTCGCGAGCAAGCTGGTGGCGCCCGCCTATCGCGCGCCGGTCATGGCTTTCTACCGTTTCGCTCGCGCCGCCGACGACGTGGCCGATCACCCCACCGCCTCGCGGGACGAGAAGCTCGACGGCCTCGCTCGCATGCGTGCCGGGCTGGCCGGCGACGGCGCGCCCGAAGCGATCGCGCTCGCCGCCGCGATAGCCGAGCGCGGCCTCGATGCCGCCCATGCCAACGATCTGCTCGATGCGTTCGAACAGGACGTCCGTGTCAATCGCTATCCCACTTGGGACGCGCTGATCGATTATTGCCGGCTGTCGGCGATGCCGGTTGGCCGCTTCGTGCTCGACGTGCATGGCGAGGATCGCGCGACCTGGCCCGCCTCCGATGCCCTGTGTGCCGCGCTGCAGATCATCAACCACCTGCAGGATTGCGGCAAGGATTACCGGTCGCTCGATCGCGTCTACCTCCCCGCCGACCTACTCGCTGCGACCGGCGCGCATATCGAGGAGCTGGCCGCGCCCGTCGCCAGTCCGGCCCTGCGCGCGACAATCACGCTGATGGCCGCGCGCACCCAGGCGCTGCTCGCGCAAAGCGCGCCGTTCGCCGGCATGATCCGCGACAAGCGCCTGGCCAGCGAAGTCGCGGTGATCCAGCGTCTCGCCGAAAGCCTCACCCGCCGCCTGATGGCGCGTGACCCCTTGAGTCAACGCGTGCATCACGGCAAGGGCGAAGCGGCGTCGCGCGCGGCATGGGCCGTCGCACGTCACTGGATGGGGCGGCGCGGATGAACCTCGGCAATCAGACGGCCATTGCCGAGCGCCGCGCCGCGGGCAGCTCCTTCTATGCTGGGATGCGCGTGTTGCCGAAACCCGAGCGTGAGGCGATGTACGCGATCTACGCCTTCTGCCGGGAGGTCGACGACATCGCCGACGATCAGCAGGGCGACCGCGCGGCGCGCGCGAGCCAGCTCGACCGGTGGCGTGCCGATGTCGACGCGATCTACGCCGGCGGTGATCCCGGCCAGGCCGCTTTCCTCGCCGAACCCGTCGCTCGCTTCGCGCTCGATCGCGCCGATTTCCACGCCGTGATCGACGGCATGGCGATGGACGTCGATCGCGATATCCGCTGGCCGCCGGCGGCCGAGCTCGATCTCTATTGCGATCGCGTCGCCTCGGCGGTCGGCCGCTTGTCGGTCAAGGTGTTCGGCATGGACGAGGAACCCGGCCGCGATCTCGCGCACCATCTCGGCCGCGCGCTACAACTCACCAACATCCTGCGCGACATCGATGAGGACGCCGCGATCGGCCGCGTCTATCTGCCCGGCGAAGCGATCACCGCCACCGGCATCGTCTTCACCACGCCCGAGCAAGTGGTGGGCGATCCGCGCATCGATGCCGTCGCGCGCGCCGTCGCGGCGCAGGCCGAAGCCCATTTCGCCACCGCGCGCGCGATCCTGGCCGAGCGCCCGCGCGGCCACTTGATCGCGCCGCGGCTGATGGCGATTGCCTATGCCAAGATCCTCGCACGGATGGAGGCCGCCGGCTGGGCGCCGCCGCGCCACCGCGTCAAGGTTTCCAAGCTCGGCCTGATGGTCACCGCGCTGCGGCTGCTGGTGACGCGATGACGCGCGCGACGGTGGTCGGCGCAGGGCTCGCCGGGCTGTCGGCGGCGGTCGCGCTGCGCGAGGCGGGCGTGCCGGTGACGATTGTCGAGGCTGCGGCGCAGGCCGGCGGCCGCTGCCGCTCGTATCACGATCCGCAGATCGGCCGGGTGATCGACAACGGCAACCATCTCGTGCTCTCCGGCAACGCGGCGGTCCACCGCTTCCGCGACCGGATCGGGGCGAAGACGCCGCTCGCCGGGCCGCCCGACGCCTCGTTCGCCTTCGCCGACCTCGCGACCGGCAAAAGCTGGACCGTCCGCATCAACCATGGCCGATTCCCGCGCTGGATCTTCTCGCGCCGCGATCGCGTGCCTGGCTCGGGCGTGGTCGATTACCTGCCGATCCTCCGCCTGCTCTCCACGCGCGAGGCCCGCGTCGACGAGCGCTTCACCACGATCGGTCCGGTGTGGGAAAAGCTGCTCGAACCCGTCCTGCTCGCCGCGCTCAACACGCCACCGGGCGAGGGCTCGGCGCGCCTCACCGCCAACGTGCTGCGTGAGACGATTGCCAAAGGCGGCGCGGCGATGCGTCCGCAAGTGGCCGAACCGACGCTTGCCGCCGCGTTCATCGATCCGGCGACCGCGTGGCTCGCCGCGCACGACGCGCCGGTCGCGCTCGGCCGCCGTCTGCGCGCGATCCGGTTCGACGGCGAGGTCGTCACCGGGCTCGACTGGTCGGACGGTCCGCAACCGATCGCGCCCGACGAACCAGTCATCCTCGCCGTCCCGCCTTGGGTGACGAGCGCGCTGGTCCCCGATCTCGTCGTGCCGGACTCCTTCCACGCCATCGTCAACGCGCATTTCGATGTCGTCCCGCCGTCCGGCACGCCGCCGATGCTCGGCCTGCTCGGCGGCACCGCCGAATGGTTGTTCGCGTTCGACGATCGGCTGTCGATCACCGTCAGCGCGGCCGACCGTCTGGTCGAACGCGACCGGGAAGACCTCGCGCGTACCTTCTGGGCCGATATCTGTGCCGCGCTCGGCATGGCGGCGCCGCTGCCGCGCTGGCAGGTGGTCAAGGAAAAGCGCGCCACCTTTGCCGCCACGCCCGATCAGAATGCAAAGCGCCCGCCCGCCGCGACGCGCTGGCGCAACCTGTTCCTCGCCGGCGACTGGACCGATACCGGCCTGCCCGCGACGATCGAGGGCGCGTTGCGCTCGGGCGAGACCGCGGCGGGCTTGGCGCGCGCCGGGCAATCGGCGTAACGGAAGGCCGCGATGCTCGATACCACCGCCCGCCCACCGCTCGAAGCGATCGACCGCGCCGTCGATCGTGCCGCCGCCGCGCTCTCCGACGCGCAGCAGGCGGATGGCCATTGGGTGTTCGAGCTCGAGGCCGATGCCACGATCCCGGCCGAATACATCCTGCTGCGCCATTATCTCGGCGAGCCGGTCGACGCCGCGCTCGAGGCGAAGATCGGCCGCTACCTCCGCCGCATCCAATCGTCCGATCATCATGGCTGGCCGCTGTTTCACGCCGGCGGGTTCGATATCAGCGCGAGCGTGAAGGCGTATTTCGCGCTCAAGATGATCGGGGACGACGTGAATGCCGCGCACATGGCTCGTGCGCGGGATGCGATCCTCGCCGCCGGTGGTGCCGAAGCGGTCAACGTCTTCACCCGCATCCAGCTTGCGCTCTACGGCGCCGGCTCGTGGGACGCGGTGCCGACCATGCCGCCCGAGTTGATCCTGCTGCCGCGCTGGTTCCCGATCCACCTGTCGAAGATGAGCTATTGGGCGCGCACGGTGATCGTGCCGCTGCTCGTGCTTGGCGCCAGGCGCCCGCTTGCGCGCAATCCTAGGGGCGTTCGCGTCGATGAGTTGTTCACCGGCCGCCAAGCAGCGCTCAAGAGCCAGGCCGACGACCCCAAATGGCTGTGGACCAAGGGCTTCAACGCGCTCGATCGCGTTTTGAAAGCGGTCGGCGATCATTGGCCGCGGCGTCTTCGTCAGCGCGCGCTCGATACCTGCGTCGCCTGGGTTATCGAGCGGCTCAATGGCGAGGACGGGCTCGG
Organism: Hephaestia mangrovi; assembly: GCF_019880555.1. Classification (GTDB taxonomy): domain Bacteria; phylum Pseudomonadota; class Alphaproteobacteria; order Sphingomonadales; family Sphingomonadaceae; genus Sphingomonas; species Sphingomonas mangrovi. The sequence goes on from NZ_JAINVU010000005.1 coordinate 141,124, forward strand.
CGCGATCTATCCGGCGATGGCCAACAGCGTGATGATGTTCGATTGCCTCGGCTATCCGCCCGATCATCCCGCGCGCGCGATCGCGCGGGAATCGGTCGAGCGGCTGCTCGTCGTCACTGATGATGAGGCTTATTGCCAGCCGTGCGTTTCGCCGGTGTGGGATACCGCGCTTGCCGCGCACGCGATGCTCGAAGCCGGCGGGGACGCTAATGAGGGCGCCGCCCGCCGGGCGCTCGATTGGCTCAAGCCGCGCCAGGTGCTCGACGTCGCCGGCGATTGGGCGGAGGAGCGTCCCGATGTCCGCCCCGGCGGCTGGGCCTTCCAGTACAATAACGATCATTATCCTGATCTCGACGACACCGCCGTCGTCGTCATGGCGATGGATCGCGCCAGCGCTCGCGACGGGGGGTTGGATGAGGCGATCGACCGCGGTGCCGAATGGACCCGCGGGTTGCAGAGCAAGGACGGCGGCTGGGGCGCGTTCGATGCCGACAACGGCTGGCATTATCTCAACAATATCCCGTTCGCCGATCACGGCGCGCTGCTCGATCCGCCGACCGCCGACGTTACCGCGCGCGTGGTCTCGATGCTCGCGCAACTGGGCGAGCGCGACGGGCCGCGAATGCAGGCGGCGCTGGCCTGGCTCGAGCGCGCGCAGGAGCCCGACGGCAGCTGGTTCGGCCGCTGGGGCGTGAATTACATCTACGGCACCTGGTCGGTGCTCTGCGCACTCAACGCCGCCGGTGTGGCACCGTCGCACCCGATGGTCGCCAGGGCAGTGACATGGCTGAAGGCGATCCAGAACGCTGATGGCGGCTGGGGCGAATCCTGCGACAGCTATACGCTCGATCGCACCGGCCACATCCCCGCGCCCTCGACCGCTTCGCAGACCGGCTGGGCGTTGCTTGGCCTGATGGCGACGGGCGAGGTGGAGAGCGAGGCTGTCGCTAGCGGCGCCGCCTGGCTCGCCGAGCATCAGCAGGAGGACGGCCTGTGGGGGCAGGAGATGTACACCGGCGGCGGTTTCCCACGCGTCTTCTATCTCCGCTACCACGGCTATCCGAAATATTTCCCGCTCTGGGCGCTGGCACGCTATCGAAATCTCAAACGCAGCAACGCAAAGGATGTGGCATGGGGCATGTAGGCAAATGTCCCGCCCGATATCCTGCGTCTAAAGGGGGGCGGGGCCACCCATGAGCCACGTCGTCGTCGCCACCGGCTTCAACCGCGAGGTGCAGACGCTGCGCCAGCCCGGCATCGTCGTCGTCGCCGGCGGCGGGGATCCGGTGGGGCTGCGCCGCAAGCTCGAACAGGCCGCCGCGGGTGCGGCGGGGATCGCGAGCTATGGCATGACCGGCGCGCTCGCCGACGGCTTGGCGATCGGCGACTGGGTGGTGGCCGATCGTCTGTCCGGCGCGATCGAGATCGAGTGCGATCCGGCCTGGCGCGCCGCGCTGGCCGCGCGCCTACCCGGCGCCCGCGTCGGCGGTTTCTTCGCCGATGGCCGGATGATCGATACCGTTGCCGAGAAGCTCGCGCTCGGCGAGCGTCACGCGGCGCTCGCGGTCGACATGGAAAGCCATGTCGCCGCCGCAGTCGCTGCCGAGCGCGGCTTGCCCTTCGCGATCGTCCGCTGCGTTTCGGATGGCGCTCGCCATCTGCTGCCGCACGCGATCACCGTCTCGATGCGCCCCGATGGCGGTGTCGATACCCAGGCGATGCTCCGCTCGCTCGCGCGCCGCCCCGCGCAGGTCGCCGATGTCGCGCGCACCACCGCCGGCTTCGCCCGCGCGATGCGCGAACTCAAACGCGGCGCCGTGCAACTTGGCCCGCGCCTCGCGCTGCCCTGAACGATCAATCGCGGTCGGGCGCGCCGAGCGGGAAGTAGTGGCGATACGGCCGCGCCTCGTCGATGCAGCGCGTGACAGACGGGCGGGCGAGCAGCCGCCCGCGATAGGCGGCGAGCGCGGGGAAGCGGTCGCCGATCGGATGAACCCAATCCGCATAGAATAGCGACGGGGCTGCCGCGCAATCGGCGAGCGAAAAGCCGCCCTCCGCGGCCCATTCGCGATCGGCCATGCGCGTTTCGAGCCATTCATACGCACGGTCGAGCGTCGCCCGGGCCTGCTCGACGCCGAGAGCGTCACGGGCGTCGGCGGGGCGCAGCGCATCGCCGACGATCTTCTGCATCGGTGTCATCACGTAATTGTCGAACAGCCGATCGAGCATGCGCACGTCCACGCTCGCCAGCGCGTCGCCGGGCACGAACCGCACCGCGCCGGGATGCGCGGCGTCGAGATATTCGATGATCGCAGTCGATTCGAACACCTGGGCGTCGCCGTCGACCAGCAGCGGGAATTTGGCCAGCGGCCAGCGCCGCGCCAGCTCAGCATGATTGTCGGGTTCGCTGGGATCGACGTTGCGAAACACGAACGCCGTGCCGTTCTCGTAAAGCGGAATCAGCGCCTTCCACGTGTAGGAGGAGAAGGGGTGTCCGAACAATTCAAGTGCCATCGCCTTCAATCTTTCCGTTTCATACGTTGTTGCCGCGCCTCTTCGCGCGCGTTCGGCTCGATCGCGGCGAAGCTGCCGGTTTCGACCTCACCGGCGGGCTCGTAATGGGCGATGATGGTGCCGCCGGGCGACACCTGGTGGCGAACGAGCTTCAGCGTGCGCGGCGGCGTGCCCGCCCCGAACACCCGTTTGCCGGGGCCCAGCACCACCGGATAGGTCAGCGTGGTCAGCTGGTCGAGCAGCCCGGCTTCGAGGAGCGTGGGATAGAGCGTGCTGCTGCCCTGGATGATGAGGTCCGGCCCATCGCCCTGCTTCAGCGCGGCAACCGCTGCGATGTCGGCCAGCCGATGGCTGTTTTCCCAGGGCAGCGGGTCGTCGCCGCGCGTCAGCACATATTTGGTCGCCGCGTTGAAGCCCTTCGCGATCGGGTTGCCGTCATCGACATAGGGCCAATAGGCGGCGAAGATCTCGTAGGTCTTGCGGCCGAGCAGCAGGTCGTACGCGCCGCCGAACAGCTCGCCGATCCACGCGCCGGTCGCCTCGTCGGCGAGCGGGAACATCCAGCCGCCCAGTTCGAAGCCGCCTGTCCAATCCTCGCGCGGCCCGCCCGGCGCCTGCATCACCCCGTCGAGCGACTGGAACACGCTGCCGATGACCTTACGCATCGGTCGTCGCTCCGGCACGCGCCGCCTCGATTTTCGCGATGTCGATCTTTTTCATCGTCATCATCGCCTCCATCGCGCGCTTGGCCGCCGCCTTATCGCTATCCGTCGTCGCGGCGATCAGCGCGCGTGGGGTGATCTGCCACGAAAAGCCCCAGCGGTCCTTGCACCAGCCGCACATGCTTTCCTGGCCGCCATTGCCGACGATCGCGTTCCAATAGCGGTCGGTCTCTTCCTGATCGTCGGTCAGCACCATGAAGCTCACGGCTTCGTTGGGTTTGAAGTTCGGCCCGCCGTTGAGCCCGATGCACGGCTGACCGAGCAGGGTGAAGTCGACCATCAGCTCCTCGCCCTGCTTGGCGGAAGGATTGTCCGTGGGAGACGCATGACGCGCACCGACATGGGTGTCGGGAAAGGTTGCGGCGTAGAATTCGGCCGCTTTGCGCGCCTCGCCGCGATCGAACCACAGGCAGGTCGTCATCTTGTTCATCGTCTCTCTCCTCGTAAGTCAAAACTGTCGGCGTTCGCCCTCAGCATATCGAGAGGCGTCATTCCGCAGCCATTTGCGTCATTGAATTCGCCCTTCGACTCGTCCGGGGCGAACAATGGTGGTTTCAGCCGGTCTGCTCGCCGGGCCCGACGATGCCGACATTGACACCCTCGGGATCGCTGATGACGATGATGCGGTCGCCGCCGGGCACCTCCATCGGCCCCATGTGCACGGTGCCGCCGCCGGCTTTCACCTTGCCCGCCGCCGCCTCGATGTCGGGGCTGCGGAAATAGAAGCGCCAGTTCTGCGGCGGGCTGTCCTTCGGGCGCTGCATGATCGCGCCGATCCGCTCTCCGGCAACGTCGATGAACACGTAATCGCCCATCTCGCCCATCGGCATCTTTTCGGGATATTGCCAGCCGAACACCGCACCGTAGAAGTCGAGCGCGCCCTGCTGGTCATCGGTGGTAAGCTCGTTCCAGTTGCATTTGCCCAGCCCCGTTCGCTCGAACGCCGTGCTGTTCTCCTCGCTGGCGCCGCGCATCACGTAGAAGGGAATGCCCTGCGGATCGTGGAGCAGCGCCATCCGGCCGATTCCTTCGATCGTCCAGGGCGGCATGATGACGCCCGCACCCGCCGCCTTGGCTTTCTCCACCGTCGCATCGACGTCATCGACGCCGATGTAGAACAGCCACGCCGGTTTCGCGCCGCCGGCCTTCATCTCGTCGGTCAGCCGCATCACGCCGCCGGCATTGTCGCCGCCGGTGGTTGTAATCATGCGATAGTCCAGTTCGCCCGACGGCTGAGCCTCGATCGTCCAGCCGACCGCCGCATCATAGAAGCGCTTGGCCGCGTCGGGATCGGCGGTGATCAGTTCGTACCAGATCGGGGTTCCATGCGGATTGGGCATCGTTTCTCTCCTGCAAGCGCTGGATCAGTCGTGGAAGCTGTCGATGATTGGCGCGAAGCCGCCGAAGATCGCGGTCGGTCCGTCCCAGGGCGGCGTCAGTTCGCGCAACCGAGGGTCTTCGAACAGCTTCGCCATCGCGCTGTCGGCGGTCGCCTTGTCGGGCCATTCGATCCAGCCGAAGATCACCGTCGTGCCGGGGCCAGCCTCCACCGCGCGACGGAAATCGGTGGTCTTGCCCTCTGGCACGTCAACACCCCAGCCGCTGGTCACGCGCAGCGCGCCATATTCCCTGAACAGGGGCGCGGTCGCCTCGCCATGGCGACGATAGGCGTCGCGCTGGTCGTCGGGCACCGCGGCGACCATCCCGGTGATGAAGCCGAAGCGGCCGCCCTCGCCGGTATCCTCGTCGATCTCGTAGCCGCCATAGATCAGCCGCTTCATGTCGAACGGCATCGGATCTTCGGGCTGCATGCGCTCGTCGGACATCATCTTTTCCGATGCCGCATCGCAGGTAGCGCGGTCGGGCCAGACGACCCAGGAAAAGACCACCGTCTCGTCGCCCTCTGCGGCGACTGCGCGCTTCATGTCGGTGCGCTTGCCTTCCGGCACGTCGGCACCCCAGCATTCGACGATGCCGAGTGCGCCGTAATCGGTGAGGATCGACGCCATTTTCGCGGACATGTCGCGATAGGCCTGCTGCTTCACGGTCTTGGCGGGGGTGAGGAAACCCTGGATGTAGGTCATCGTCTCTCTCCTGGGGATCAGACAGGGGCGTCGGCATTGTCATAGACGGCGAGGTGATCGGCCATCGCTTTGCGATGTGCCGGCCGCGCTTCGCCGCGGGCGACATAATCGGCCAGATTGGGATAGCCCGCCAAGATGTCCGTATTGCGTAACCCGCCAAGGACCGAGACCATCATCAGGTCGCCGACGGTGAAATTGTCGCCGTCGAGCCAGGCCTTGTCGCCGAGGGCCGCGCCGAGATCGGCGAGTCGCCCTTGCAGGTCCGCCATCACCTTGTCGCGCCGCATCGCGGACCACGGCTGATCGGCCTCGAACAGATTGACCACGGCGAGCTGCATCACCCACGGCTCGATCGAGTTGAGCGCCGCGATCAGCCATTGGATCGCCCGTGCGCGCGCGGCGGGATCGTTGGGCAGCAGCCCGGTGCCGCGCTCGGCGATATGCAGGGCGATCGCGCCCGATTCGAAAATCTCGACCTCGTCATCGGCATAAGCCGGCACCTGGCCGAATGGCTGGAAGCAGCGATAATCGGGGCCCTTGGCGTCGCGGATCAGCTTGACGTCATACGGCTGGCCGACTTCCTCGCACGCCCAGCGCGCCCGGATGTCGCGGACGAAGCCGCGAGCGAAGTCGGGCACCCAGGCGAAGGTGGTGATGGTGGGCTGCATCGTCTCTCTCCTCAAAGGTCAGGCGAATGGCGCGGTGCCGGCCAATGCGGCCTCGGCCAGAATCGCCAGCGTCGTCATGGCGAAGGCGGCGACCCCGATCAGAATGGCGCGAAAGCGGCGCATCGGCCTCGCTCTCGCGGCTCAGCCGGCGGCCGGCTGGTGGAGCTCGCCCGCCGCATCGGCTGCGCTGGCGGCGGCCATGTCCATCCACATCGCCTCGAATGTATGGCCGTCGGGATCCTCGAACGATCTGCCGTACATGAAGCCCATCTCCTGCGGATCGCGGGTTTCATGGCCACCGGCAGCCAGCGCCGCCTCGGTGATCGCATCGACCTCGGCGCGGCTGTCACGCGACAGACAGAGCAGCGTCGCGCTGGTCCGTTTGGTGTCGGCGATCTCCTTCGAGGTGAAGGTCGAATAGAATGGGTGAGCAAGCAGCATGACGCTGATCGTGTCCGACCAGACCATCATCGACGCCTGTTCGTTGCTGAACTGCGCGTTCTTCTCGAAGCCCATCGCCTCGTAAAAGGCGGTCGAGCGGGCGACGTCGGTCACGGGCAGGTTGACGAAGATCATCTTGGCCATCGGGGGATCACTCCTTTGCGACTCGGTGCTTGCGAGTCGTGCCGCATTCGGTTATTAAAAGCAACTGTGAAGTTATAAAAAGTAACTATGAAAGGCAAGGTCACGACGAAACGATGGTATGACGATGCCTGCGGCACCGCGCTGGCGCTGGAACTGGTCGGCGAGCGTTGGGCGCTGCTGGTGGTACGCGAGCTGATGTTCGGGCCGCGCCGGTTCGGCGAGATCAGGGCGCAACTGGCCGGCGTCAGTGCGAACGTGCTGACGCAGCGGCTGGAAGGGCTGATCGCGTCGGGGATCGTGCGCAAGCGCATGCTCCCCTCACCCGCCTCGGTGCAGGTCTATGAGCTTACCGAATGGGGGTTCGAGAGCCGGCCGATCTTCGACGCGATGGTGGTATGGGCGCTACGCAGCCGCCGTCACGACCCGCGGCTGCCGCTGTCACCGGCGTCGCTGATGATGTCGATGCGCGCGCTGTTCGTCGCCAGCGCGGCAGCGGGCTTCGCCTGCACCGCTGGCTTTCGCTTCGACGGCGACGGCTTCGTGATGCGCGTGGCGGGCGGCGAGGTAACCGTCGAACGCGCAGCACCGGACAGCGCTGATTTCGTGCTGACCAGTGCGCCCAATGACCTGATACGCGTCATCTACGGCCGCCGACCCATTGCCGAAGCCGAGGCGGATCATACATTGGCCATCGAGGGGAACAGGGCGCTGGCAGCGCGCTTCGTCACCTTGTTCTCATTGCCCGCCAAGATCGACTTGGCTTGACGTAATTCATTTCCGTTCGCACTGACATCGACACGCCCGGCCCGAACGGTATCGAGAGTGACATGAGCGATATTCCCAACACCCAGCCCGACAGCCGTGAGACCACCGTGCTCGACGCGCCCGACAAGATGATCAAGGTGCGCGACGTGTTCGGCGTCGATTCGGACATGGAATGCCCGGCCTTCAGTGAGGCCGATGAGCGTGTGCCCGATCTCGATCCGGCCTATGTGTTCGATCCCGACACCACGCTCGCGATCCTGGCGGGCTTTGCGCACAATCGCCGCGTGATGGTGCAGGGCTATCACGGCACCGGCAAGTCGACGCATATCGAGCAGGTCGCCGCACGCCTCAACTGGCCGTGCATCCGCATCAACCTCGATGCGCATATCAGCCGCATCGATCTCGTCGGCCGCGATGCGATCGTGCTGCGCGATGGCCAGCAGGTCACCGAATTCCGCGAAGGCCTGCTGCCATGGGCGCTGCAGACGCCGACCGCCTTGGTGTTCGACGAATATGACGCGGGGCGGCCCGACGTGATGTTCGTGATCCAGCGCGTGCTGGAGACCGAAGGCAAGCTGACGCTGCTCGACCAGAACCGCGTGATTCGGCCCAATCCCTGGTTCCGGCTATTCGCCACCGCCAACACGGTCGGCCTGGGCGATACCAGCGGGCTCTATCACGGCACGCAGCAGATCAACCAGGGCCAGATGGATCGCTGGAACATCGTCGTCACGTTGAACTATCTGCCGGCAGCGACCGAGGCGCAGATCGTGCTCGCCAAATCGGGCGAATATGACAAGCCCGAGGGCAAGAAGACCGTCGAGGACATGGTTCGCGTCGCCGATCTCACCCGTAAGGGCTTCGTCAACGGCGACATCTCGACCGTGATGAGCCCGCGCACGGTGATCACCTGGGCGCAGAACGCGCTGATCTTCGGCGACATCGGCTTCGCCTTCCGCTTGTCGTTCCTCAACAAGTGCGACGAGGCGGAGCGGCCGCTGGTCGCCGAATATTATCAGCGCGTGTTCGGCAAGGATTTGCCCGAAAGCGTGGTCGGCAAGGCGTAAGTGGCCGCGGAAACGCCCCTCGATCGCTTCAAGGCGGTGCTTGGCGGCGCGGCACGAGCGCTGTCGGAGGAGGCCGAGCTCGAGCTTGCCTTCACCGCCGATGCGCCGTCGCAGACCGGCAAGCACGTCAAGGTGCCGATGCCCGCGCGCCAGCTTCCCGCCGATCAGGTCGCCGAAGCGCGCGGGTTCGCCGATCAGTTCGCCCTCAGGATGCGCCTCCACGACGCCACGGTCCATCAGCGCGGCGCCCCGGGCGAGCCGATCGCGCGCGCGGTTTACGATGCGGTCGAGAATGCCCGCGTCGAGGCGCTCGGCTCGCGCGGATACCAAGGCATCTCGGATAACCTCGATACCGCGCTTGGCCTGCGGCTGCGCTCGGACCCGATCACCCGCGCGCGCAACAAGGACGAGGTGCCGCTGTCGACCGCGCTCGGCCTGATGGTTCGCGAGCGGCTTACCGGCCGCGCCCCGCCCGCTACCGCCGCGCCGGGCATGGCGCTGGTGCAGGACTGGCTCGAGGACAAGATCGGCGCCGATCTCGACGCGCTCGGCCTCGCGATCGACGATCAGGCCGCTTTCGCCGATCTTTCGAAGAAACTGCTGCGCGATCTCGAACTCACCGAGGGCGAGGTGCTGCCCGAAGAGGATGATGAGGGTGGCAGCGAGGATGAGGGCCAGGAGGAACAGGAGTCCGACGAAGGCAACGAAGGCGATGATCCCGGCCAGCAGGGAGAAGGCGACGTCGAGGCGCGCGGCGAGCAGCAGCAGGACGACGAATCGGAAGGCGAGGGCGAACTCGACGAGAACAGCGTGGACGACGCCGAGGGCGAGCCCGGCGACGATGGCGACGAGGGCATGCTCCCGGTCCGCCCCAACCGCCCGTTCTCCGATTTGGCCCCGAGCTTCGACTACAAGGCCTGGACCACGCAGTTCGACGAAGTCGTCAGCGCATCCGACCTGTGCGATGCCGACGAGCTCGTCCGCCTCCGCGCCTATCTCGACCAACAACTCGTCCACCTGCAATCGGCGGTGTCGAAGCTCGCCAACCGGCTGCAACGCCGCTTGATGGCGCAGCAATCGCGCTCGTGGGATTTCGATCAGGAGGAAGGCCTGCTCGATGCCGCGCGCCTTGCCCGCGTGGTCGTCAACCCGACTCATTCGCTGAGCTACAAGATCGAGCGCGACACCGAATTCCGCGATACCGTGGTCACGCTGCTCATCGACAATTCGGGGTCGATGCGCGGCCGCCCGATCGGCATCGCGGCGATCTCGGCGGATATCCTCGCGCGAACGCTCGAGCGTTGCGGGGTCAAGACCGAGATCCTCGGCTTCACCACCCGCGCGTGGAAGGGCGGCCAGTCGCGCGAGGCGTGGCTCGCCGCTGGCCGCCCGCCGCATCCAGGCCGCCTCAACGACATCCGTCACATCGTCTACAAAGAAGCCGACGCACCGTGGCGCCGTGCGCGCACCAGCCTCGGCTTGATGATGCGCGAAGGCCTGCTCAAGGAAAATATCGATGGCGAGGCGCTGTTGTGGGCGCACAACCGGCTGATCGTGCGGCCGGAAGATCGCAAGATCCTGATGGTCATTTCCGACGGGGCCCCGGTCGACGATTCCACCCTCAGCGTCAATTCGGGCAGCTATCTCGAAAAGCACCTGCGCCAGGTGATCGCCTGGATCGAGAGCCGCTCACCGGTCGAGCTGATCGCGATCGGCATCGGTCATGACGTGACCCGCTATTATCAGCGTGCCGTGACGATCATGGACGCCGAGCAATTGGGCGGCACGATCATCGAGCAACTCGCCGCGCTCTTCGACCGCGAATAGCCGCGGCGCCGCGATTGCCTCTGGCGATTCCGATGGCTTGGCCCCCATATAGCCGGTGGTGTCTGCTTCGCCCTCATTGCCCCAGGCGCTGACCGACTGGTTCGCGGCGCGCGGTTGGACGCCGCGGCGGCATCAGCTTGCCATGCTCGACGAGGCGCGCGCGGCGCGGCATGCGCTGCTCGTCGCGGCAACCGGCGCGGGCAAGACGCTGGCGGGCTTCCTGCCGACGCTCGCCGGCCTCGTCGAGGCGCCGACCGACGGGCTGCACACGCTGTACGTCTCGCCGCTGAAGGCGCTGGCGGTCGATGTGCAGCGCAACCTCATCACCCCGATCGACGAGATGGGGCTCGACATTCGCGTCGAGACACGCACCGGCGATACCCCCAGTGACCGCAAGGCGCGCCAGCGCGCCAGGCCACCGCAGATTCTGCTCACCACACCCGAATCGCTGTCGCTGCTGCTCAGCTATCCCGACAGCTTCACGATGTTCGCGGGTCTCAAGACGATCGTCGTTGACGAGGTCCACGCCTTCGCCACCGGCAAGCGCGGCGATCTGCTGTCGCTGTGCATGGCCCGGTTGCAGCGGATCGCCCCCGCCATGCGCCGCGTCGCGCTGTCGGCGACGGTGGCGGACCCCGACGCCTATCGCGCCTGGCTCGCGCCCGATGGAGATATTGATTCCGTGGCGCTGGTCGAGGGCGATCCCGGCGCGGAGCCCCATGTCGCGATCCTGCTGCCCGAGGGGCGCGTGCCGTGGTCGGGCCATTCGGGGCGCTATGCCGCCGAACAGGTGATGGCCGAGATCGAGACGCACAAGACGACGATCGTGTTCTGCAACACGCGCAGCCTCGCCGAGCTGATCTTCCAGGATCTGTGGAAGGTCAACGCGATGGGCCTGCCGATCGGCGTCCATCACGGTAGCCTGGCGCGCGAGGCGCGGCGCAAGGTGGAGGGCGCGATGGCGGCGGGACGGCTGCGCGCGCTGGTGGCGACGGCGAGCCTCGATCTCGGCGTCGACTGGGGCGATGTCGATTGCGTGATCCAGATGGGCGCGCCCAAGGGCGCCTCGCGCCTGACGCAGCGGATCGGCCGTGCCAACCACCGGCTCGACGAGCCGTCGGAGGCGATCCTCGTCCCCGGCAACCGCTTCGAATATCTCGAGGCGCGCGCGGCATTGGACGCAGTCGAGGCGGGCGAGCTCGACAATGAGCCGTTCCGCGCCGGCGGGCTCGACGTGCTGGCTCAGCACGTCATGGCATGCGCGTGCGCGGCGCCGTTCCGCGAGGAGGAACTGCGCGACGAGGTGCGCTCGGCGCTGCCTTATTCGGCGCTGACCGACGCGGCGTTCGCGCGCGTGCTCGGCTTCATTCAGGACGGCGGCTATGCGCTCAAGGCTTATGATCGCTTCAAGCGTCTGACGCAGGACCCCGATGGCACCTGGCGTGTCAGCCATCCCAATTTCGTCAAGCAGCACCGCCTCAACGCCGGTATCATCGTCGAGGCGACGATGCTCAACGTGCGCTTCAAGAACGGGCGACACCTGGGCAAGGTCGAGGAGGGGTTCGCGGCGACGCTCAGCCACGGCGACACCTTCTTCTTCGCGGGGCTCAGCCTCGAGGTCGAGCGGATCGACACCGAGGATCTGATCGTCCGCGCCACCAGCCGCCCGGCGCGCATTCCGACTTATGGCGGCGCGCGGATGCCGATCTCGACCAACCTCGCCGGGCGCGTCCGCCGCTTTCTCGCGTCGTCGGAGGATTGGCATCGCTTCCCGAACGACGTGCGCGAATGGCTGGAGATGCAGGCGCGGCGATCGGCGCTGCCCCGCGCCGACCAGCTGCTCGTCGAGACCTTCCCGCGCGAGGGCCGGCACTATATGGTCTCCTATAGTTTCGAAGGCTGGAACGCGCACCAGTCATTGGGCATGCTGCTCACCCGGCGGATGGAGACGCAGGGGCTGAAGCCGCTCGGCTTCGTCGCCAGCGACTATTGCATCGCGACCTATTCGCTCGATCCGGTGCGCGATCCGGCTAGCCTGTTTTCGCCCGATATCCTCGAACACGAATTCGTCGATTGGGTGCAGCAATCGCACTTGCTAAAGCGCGCGTTCCGCGAGGTGGCGGTGATCGGCGGGCTGGTCGAGCGCCAGCATCCCGGCAAGCGCAAGACCGGCCGGCAAGTCACTTTCTCGACCGACCTGATCTACGACGTGCTGCGCCGCTACGAGCCCGATCACCTGCTGCTCCGCGCCGCCTGGGCGGACGCCCGCGCGAAGATGACTGATGTCGGGCGCTTGGCGGACCTGCTCGACCGCGCGGCCGAGACGATGGTGCATGTCGATCTCGATCGGGTGACGCCGCTGGCGGTGCCGGTGCTGACAATGATCGGCCGCGAGCGGGTAGCGACTGGATTGGCCGACGATGCGCTGCTGGCCGAAGCGGAAGCGTTGGCGGCGGAGGCGATGCGGCCCGATTGAACGGCTCGTCCCGCCTCGCAAACGTCTTGCCTTAGGTCCGGACCGGGCGTATCGTTCCAATATGCGCGGTATTCTTCTTCCTGCGCTTACAGCGCTTTTACCGGCCGGGATGCCGTTGCAGAACGTGCCTCCCATACCGCTGATTGCTGCTGAACAACCGCCGCTGCCCGAAGATCAGCTCAGCTTCACCAACCAGGCGTCGCGGATGACGGTGCCCGTATCGATCGGCGAGCGGGGCCCGTATGAGTTCGTCGTCGATACCGGCGCCCAGCGTACCGTCGTCTCGCGCGACCTTGCCGGGCTGCTCGGGCTGAAATCGGGGCGCACGGTACGCGTCACCGCGATGACCAACCAGGCGCTGGTCGGCACCGCGATCGTGCCGGCGCTAAAGCTGAGCAAGACCGCTGCCGCGACGATCGAGGCGCCCGCGCTCAACCAGGCCGATATGGGTGCGCCGGGCATGCTCGGCATCGATGCCCTGCAGGGCCAATCGGTGTCGATCGATTTCGACAGGAACGAAATGACGGTGCGGCCGTCGCGCAAGCGGATCAGCGCGCCCGCCAGTCCGAACGAGATCGTCGTCACCGCTCGCAGCCGGTTCGGCCAGCTGATCGTCACCAACGCGAGCTACCACGGCAAGCATATCTCCGTCGTCGTCGATACCGGCACGCCGATCACCATCGCCAATCGTGCCTTCGTCGCGATGCTCGACCATCAACCCAAATCGCTGGGCAAGGTCGACCTGATCTCGGCGCTCGGTCAGCTGATGAATGCAGATTACATCGCGGTCGATCGCATCTCGATCGGCGGCATCACCTTCCATGACGTGCCGATGGCGGTGAACGATGCCGAGCCGTTCCGCCGGTTCGATCTCGCCGATCAGCCGGCGCTGCTGCTCGGCATGGATTCGCTGCGCCTGTTCCGCAACATCCAGATCGATTTCGCCAATCGCGAAATCCGCTTCAGCATGCCGCGGCCCGCGCAGATGGCGGCGAATTAGGGCGTGATCCATCTGCGCGGCAAGGCGCGCCGTTAGTCCCTCAAACCGTCACCTGCTCGCCAAGCTCCAGCACCTTGCCCGGCGGAATCTGCAGGAAGTCGGTCGGGTCGGAGGCGTTGCGCTGCAGGAACATGAAGATGCGATCCTGCCATAAAGGCATGCCCTCGTCCTTAGACGGCTTCAGCGTGTTGCGGCCGATGAAATACGAGGTCTTGTTGAGCTCGAACTCCATGCCCCGCCCCTTTGCCTCGAGGCCCAGGTCGCGCGGCACGTCCGGCGATTCCATGAAGCCGTAGCTCAGCTTGACGCGGATGAACGAGTCGTTGATCCGCTCGACCTTGGTGCGCTCGGTGGCTGGCACCACCGGGCGGTCGTCGGTCTTGACGCTTACCACCAAGTTCTTTTCGTGCAGCACCTTGTTGTGCTTGAGATTGTGGAGCAGGGCGCCCGGCGCGCTTTCCGGATTGGCGGTGAGGAACACCGCCGTCCCCGCCACCCGCTCCGGCGGCCGCCGTTCCAGCGCGGCGGCAAGGTCGGCGAGCGGCACGCTGTGGCGCTGTTCGAACACGCGGACGATGCCGCGGCCGCGCACCCAGATGCTGATGATGAGGCCGATGCCGGCGCCGACCAGCAGCGTGATCCACCCGCCCTCGACGACGCGCAGCAGGTTAGCGGCGAAGAATACGATATCGAGCACGAAGAACGGCCCGACCAGCAGCATCGCGCGCACCCGGCTCCACCGCCAGCGATGCCGCACGACGATATAGGCGAGCGCGGTCGTCACCAGCATCGTGCCGGTCACGGCGATGCCATAAGCGGCGGCCATGTCGGTCGAATCCCGGAACCGCACGATCAACAGCAGCACGCCTGCGAGCAGCAGCCAGTTGATCGCCGGCAGATAGAGGGTCGGCGCATCGGCGGCGAGGCTGCGGCGGATACGCAGCCGCGGCAACAGGCCGAGCTGGATCGCCTGCTGGGTCAGCGAGAAGGCGCCGTTGATGACGGCCTGGCTGGCGATGATCGTCGTCACGATGGCGAGCGCGATCAGCGGAATGCGCAACGGCACCGGCGCCATCAGGAAGAACCAGTCGGCATTGACGAACCGGCCGTCGACGATCGCCGATCCCTGCAGCGCATCGATCGCCGCCGCGGCTTGCCCGAAATAGTTGAGGGCGAGCGCCGGCAGCGCGACCGCGAACCAGCTGCGCCGGATCGCATCGCGGCCGAATCCGCCCATATAGGCAGTCATCGCCTCGGCGCCGGCCACGGTCAGGCTCATTGCGCCGAACACGAAGAAGCCGGTCAGCCCGTGATCGTAGACGAACCGTACCGCGCGCAGCGGCGACAGCGCGGCGAGCACGCTTGGCTCCTCGATCAGCCGCCACAGCCCCAGTGCGCCGATCACCACGAACCACAACAGCACGATCGGGCCGAAGAACCGCGACAATCGCTGCGTGCCACGCGCCTGCACCGCGAACAATGCGACGAGGATGAAGATGGTGAGGAAGAAGATCGCGTGCTCGGAAACCGCGGTGCGCGCGCCGGGCAGCGTGCGCAGCCCCTCCGATGCCGCCAGCACCGACAAGGCCGGCGTGATCAACGAATCGCCATAGAACAGCGCCGCGCCGGCGGCGCCGAGCACCAGCGCCATCCGCGCCCGCGTGCCCCGCCCGCGCCGCGCGATCGCCGCCAGCGCGAGCACGCCGCCTTCGCCCTGGTTGTTGGCGCGCAACAGCAGCAGCACGTATTTGATCGACACGACGATGATCAGCGACCAGATCGCCAACGACAGCACACCGAGAATCTCGGCCGGTCCGATGCCGGTGTCGCCGGCCTGATCGAGCGCGTCGCGATAGGCATAGATCGGGCTGGTGCCGATATCGGCGAACACCACGCCCAGCGCAGCGAGGCTGATCGTGAGTTGCGATCGCTTGCCGGCGGCGGCGATTTCGGGAGTGGTTTCGGACATTGCGGCCGCGCCTTACGCCGTTCGGAACGCGATGCCAACGCGCGAGGCATTGATCGCGTGCCGTTCGGGGGCCATAGCGAGGCGATGGTTCGCTTTTCGTTCGCCGGTCATGCCTTCGCCGCACTGCCCCAGGGCGCGCTGTTCTGGCCCGCCCGGCGTGCGCTCATCGTTGCCGACCTCCATTTCGAGAAGGCGAGCTGGTTCGCGGCGGGCGGGCAGATGCTGCCGCCGTACGATTCGATGGCGACGCTCGCCGATCTCTCGGCGCTGGTCGTCGCCACCGATCCCCGCGAAATCTGGTGCCTGGGCGACAGTTTCCACGATTCGGCGGGTTGTGAGCGATTGCCCACGGCGGCGCGCGCGACCCTGGCTGCGCTCACCGCGCGCCACCGCTGGGTGTGGATCACCGGCAATCACGATCGCGACCTGGTCGATCGCTGCGGCGGCGAGGTGATGGCAGAGGCGGAGGTCGACGGCGTAATCCTGCGCCACGAGGCCGATCCCGCCGATCCGCGCGCCGAGCTGTCGGGTCATTTCCACCCCAAATTGCGGCTGACGGTGCGCGGCCGCCGCGTCGCCCGGCGCTGCTTCGTCGCCACCGAACGCAAGCTGATCCTGCCCGCATTCGGCGCGCTCACCGGCGGGCTCGATGCCGATCATCCCGAGATCGTCCGCGCGGTCGGCGCGCCGGCGCAGGCGCTGATCGCGCTCGACGACCGGCTGCTGCGCTTCCCGCTCGCCGCATAATCTACTTTTCGATCTGGAACAGCCGCAGCGGGTCGTTCGGCGGCAGCGGCAGCGGCTTGAGCCACGGGAAGGTCTGGCCATGCGCGACCTGATCGTAGAAGCCGCCCGGCGCGCGCGCGCGGTAGACGGTCGATTCGGACATGTTCGGGCAGATCAGCAGCAAGGTCGCGCCGTGCTTCGCGGCGATCCGGCGGAACGTCTCGGGCGAGCCCTGGAAGGCGTGCTGGACGTCGAGGATCGCGTCGCCGTTGCGATGATAGGGCCCGGCGACCGCATCGTGATGCGTCACCGTGATCAGCCGCGGGCCGAGATCGACGAAAGTGAACACCGTCTGCGCCGGATAGCGGTTGAGCGCCTGCAGCGCGGGCAGCGTCGGGCAGAAGCGATTGGCCTTGTTGACCAGGGCGATCCGCGCATTGGGCTTGCCCAGCGGCACATAAGGCAGCAGCATCCCGACGAAACCGCCGGTCGCGAAGGCGACCGCGCCGACCGTGCCGAGCACGCGGACGTAGGCGCGATCGCTGCCCATCACCATCGGCACGAGGATCCAGATCAGCGCGACCGAGCCGGGCACCGCCAGCGTCTGTGCGTCGGAGCCGATTCGCACCTGCCAGAACATCATCGCGCTCGAGGCCAGCTGCAGCGCGAGCAGCGACAGCCAGGCGACGAGGCGCGGCTCGTTGCGGTTGCGCCACAGCGCCAGCAGCGTGCCGATCACCCCGATCAGCGGCATCACCCCGACGGCGATCTGCGTCTTGATCGGCTGCGCGTAGATCGGCTTGGCCTCGCGCACATTGTCGAGCCAGTTCTTCGCCAGCTCGGGCGAGACCTGTTCGGGGCGGCCCAGGCATTGCGGGAACAACAGAACGAAGCCCGCGCCGATCACCGCGGCAGCGATGGCGGCAAGCAGCAGGCGCAGTTGCCAGCGCCTCGGGCTGGCCAGCGCGAGCAGGAACAGCAGCAGCCCCGCCGTCACCATCACCGTCAGATAGACCGGGGTCAGCGCGTCGCAGCGCATCACGCGGTTGGCGTCCGACGCGAAGATCGCATAGCCCAGCGCGCTGCCGCCGGACAGCGTCAGCGAATAAGTGGTCATCCGCGCCGCGGCGTCGCGATCGGCGATCCAGCGCAGCGTGACGATCGCGCCGGCGATTGCCTCATAGGGCAGCAGCTCGAGCCCGATAGACAGCGACAGCGCGGTGGCAAGTCCGATCGTCACCCCGCCACGGCGACGCGCCGGATCGGTCAGCCCGGCGGCGAGCAGCGAGAGCATCGCGAGCTGCCAGCCGCCGAGATCGATTCGCTCGGGCGCATACATCAGCATCACCGTCGGGCAGCCGATCAGTATCACGGCGATCGCCAGCGGCCAGGCAAGCGGCGAGACCAGCCGCCGCACCGCCAGCCCCAGCGCGCTCATCGTGATCGCGAGCGGGATCAGCGGCGCGATGCCGCAGGCCAGCCGTTCGGCCCAGAATTCGGTGGTGAACAGCCGGAAGAACAGGATCAGCGCGGCGATCGGCAGGTCGACCAGCCGCGTCCAGTGGATATCGAATCCGCCCGGCGGGTTGAGCCGATATTGCCTGAGGTCGTACCAGCCCTGCCCGTGGAGCAGCGCGCGGACCTGCATCAGGCGCATATTGTCGTCGGTATCGCCCAGCGCGAGCCAGTAGATATGGCCCCAATCCTGCCAGACCGACCAGATCGCGACCATCACCCAGGCAAGCAGCGTCAGCCGCAGCCAGTTGACCTCGAGTTCTCGGCGGATGCTCCAGGCCCCGCTTTGGCTATCGATCAAAACGCTTCCCTCACTCGATTCCGGCCATTACTGCACCTCCACGAAAGAGCAAGGGCAGCGCGTGGCGACGATTGCGGGACAGATCGAGCGATGGCGGACGAGCGGAATGCTCGGCCAATTGGTGCGCTTCGGCTTCACCGGGCTGGCGCTGACCGGGCTCTATGCGATCATCTACTGGCCGCTCGCCACTTATGTGATGAACCCCAATCTCGCGGTCGTCATCGCCTTTGTCGTGGCGACCACCGCCGGCCGCTATGCCCATGGCGCGATCAGCTTTCGCGGCCACGGCACGCGCAGCCGGCGGACGATCCGGCGGTTTTTCACGGTCCAGGGGCTGGGCTTCATCATGCAGCAGGGCTTCACCTGGGTGCTGGTGACGGGGCCGTTCTTCCACGGCCCGACTTGGTGGCCGCTGGTGCCGGCGGTCAGCGTGGTGCCGCTCGTCACCTTCTGGCTTAACCGATACTGGGCGTTCGCCTGATGGAGCGCGTCGTCTACGATCGCATGGCGGCACACGACAGCACGCATTGGTGGTATCGCGCGCGCCGCGAGATCCTGGCCGATTACGTCGCCCGCTACGCCGGGCTGCCTGCCGATGCCCGCATCCTGGAGATCGGCTGCGGCACCGGGCATAATCTGCCGATGCTGGCACGGTTCGGCGCGGTCGATGCGATCGAGATCGATGCCGCGGCGCGCGAGATCGCCAGCGCGCGGCTCGGCAAGCCGATCGCCACCGCGCCGCTGCCGCAACTCGCGGGCATCGATCGTGCCAGCTACGATCTGATCGCGGTGCTCGACGTGGTCGAGCATATCGAGGACGATGTTGCCGCGCTCGAGGCGATGGCGGAATGCCTGAAACCCGGCGGCAAGATCCTGATCACCGTGCCCGCCCACCAGTGGATGTGGAGCGCGCACGACGTGGTGAACCACCACCACCGGCGGTATTCGAAGGCGACGCTCGACGCGGCGATCCGGGGGGCGGGCCTCACGCACAACGGCTTGCGCTGGTTCAATTCGCTGCTGTTCCCCGCGGCGGTCGCGGCGCGCCTGGCCGGCAAGCTGACCGGCAAGGACGATAGCGACGATTCGCCGCCCGCCCGCCCGCTCAATGCCGCGTTCGAGCGGATCTTTGGGCTCGAGCGCCACCTCGTCGGCCGCCTGCCGCTGCCACCGGGCCTCTCGATCATCACGCTGGCATCGCGGGGGTGAGCGGGTTCGGGCGGACACTACCGCCCCGTCCAAAACCCGCACCCCCTCGCGACTCGGCTCAAACCGCCTTCAACGCCGCGTCGAAATCGGCGATCAGATCATCGGCATCTTCGACCCCGATCGAGATGCGCACGAGATTGTCGGTGATGCCGAGCGCCTTCTTGCGGCTGTCGGCGACCGAGATGTGGGTCATCGCCGCGGGATGGCTGGCGAGCGTCTCGGTGCCGCCGAGGCTGACGGCGAGCTTGGCGATCTTGAGCTGGTCGAGGAACGCGAAGCTCTCCTTTTCGCCGCCCTTTATGTAGAGCGAGAAGGTCGATCCGGCGCCGGTGCAATGGCGCTTGTAGATATCGGCCTGGGCATCGTCCTTCAAAAAGCCGAGATAGCCGACCTTCTCGATCTTGGGATGCTGGCGGAGGAATTCGCAGACCTTGGCGGCGTTTTCGCCGGCGCGGGTCATGCGCAGTTCGAGCGTTTCGAGGCTGCGGAGCAGCATCCACGCGGTGTTGGGATCGGTGATCGTGCCGATCGTGTTCCGCATCGCCCGGATCACGTCCATATGCTTCTTGGTGCCGAGCACGCCCCCGGCGACGAGATCCGAATGGCCGCCGGCATATTTGGTCAGGCTGTAAACGACGATATCGGCGCCGTGCTTGAGCGGTTTCTGCCACAAGGGCCCGAGGAAGGTGTTGTCGATCGCGATCGGCGGCTTGTCTTCGCCATTGCCCCAGATCGCGTCGCGGCTGGCCTGCACCGCCTCGATATCGACCAGCGCATTGGTCGGGTTGGCGGGGCTTTCCAGATAGATCAGCGCGACGCGGCCCGAATTGGCCTTGGCGAGCACCGCATCGATTTCCTCGCGACTGGCGCCGGCGGGAAAATCGAGGAAGTGGACGCCGAACTTGCCGAGCACGCGGGCGATCAGCGTTTCGGTGGCGGCGTAGAGCGGGCCCGAATGGACGATGGTGTCGCCGGGCTTGACCATCGCCAGGAACAAGGTGGCGATCGCCGACATGCCGCTGGAGAAAGTCAGCGCATCCTCGGCATCCTCCCAGACGCCCAAACGATCTTCGAGAATTTCCTGATTGGGGCCGTTGAAACGCGAATAGACCAGCCCCTCGGCGCCGCCCGGGCGCTTGCCGGTGATGCCTTCGAAATGGCGCTTGCCGGCAGCGGCGTTGGGGAAAACGAAGGTTGAGGTGGCGAAGATCGGGGGTTTGAGCGAGCCTTCGGACAGCATCGGATCATAACCATGGCCCATCATCAGCGTCGCGGGCTTCAATTTGCGCCCGCCGATCTTGTCGACCTCCGGCTTGGGATTGCGGCGCGGGGTGGTACCGGTGATCGCGGCTTCGGTTTCGTCGGTGATATCGGTCATACTCTCTCCAATGCGGAACCCGCGCGTTCGGTTGCGCGCGTGTGATGCCGCGCGTCTATCGGATCGCGAGCAGGAGCGCGAGGGCGGGGTTGGGCGAGAATCGGGGTCAACCGGGTGGTTGAATCGCAAGTGACTGGAATTGCCGGAATTACGATCGCGAAGTGGAGAAAGTGGAGCGTGTCGCGAGGTGTTTGTGCGGGGCGTGCCTTGAGGGATGTCGAGGAGATGAGACTGCACGGGACGAGGGGCGATTGGTGCCGCATCGGGCTGGGGTGACAGAGATTTTCCAACATTGAAAGAGGATGATCCGCCCCTTCACCGTCATGCTGAACCTGGTTCAGCATGACGACATTTATAATGCGAACTTGGGATTCAGATGACTAGGCCAAGCCGATGATCGAGATCTGGCGGCCGTAGCCGGGCTCGCCGCGGTGGGTGGCGCGGCGGTAGCTGTAGAAGCGCGATTCGTCGGGATAGGTATCGAGGCCGAGGGCTTCGACGCGCGCCACGCCCGCCGCGGCGAGGCGGTGGGCGACATAGGCTTCGAGATCGAACTGGAAATGACCGGCGCGCCCCGGCGCGAAGAACCGTTCGTTGGCGGGGTCGTCGGCCTCGAAGCGGCGGGCGAACGCGGCATCGACCTCATAAGACGCGCGCGCGATGCACGGGCCGATCGCGGCATGGATACGGTCGCGCCGGGCGCCAAGTGATTCCATCGCCGCGATCGCCGAATCGGTGACGCCGCCGATCGCGCCCTTCCAGCCGGCATGCGCGGCGGCGACGACGCCGGCTTCGCGGTCGGCGAACAGCACCGGCGCGCAATCGGCGGTGAGGATGCCGAGCGCGATGCCGGGCCGATCGCTGACCAGCGCATCGCCGCGCGGGCGCAACGGGCCATCGAGCGCCTCGCGCACGATCAGCGCCTCGGCGGAGTGGATCTGATAGAGCGTCGCCAGCGCGGCACCGGGCACCACCGCGGCCAGCGCCCGCGCGCGATTGGCGGCGACCGCATCGGGATCGTCGTCGGAGCCGATACCGACGTTGAGCCCTGCATAATCGCCGGTCGAGACGCCGCCCCGCCGGCCGAGAAAACCGTGCGCCACGCCCTGCAGCGCGGCGGCGCGGATCACCTCGACGCTCACAGCGCGAGCCGCATGATGCGATCGTCGTCGATCGTCTCGCCGACGCGATATTCGTATCGCCCGATCTCTTCGAAACCATAGCGATCGTAGAAGCGGCGGGCGCGGCGATTGTCGATATAGACGCTGAGCAGCAGCTCGCTGTGCCCGGCGGCGCGGGCGGTAGCGATCGCCCAATCGAGCAGCGCCGGGCCGACGCCCTCTCCGTGCCAGCCGCCCAGCACATAGAGCTGGTGGAGCTCGGTGGCGCCCGCCGGCCAATCGCCGGGGAAAGCGACCGGACCGAGTTTGGCGAAGCCGATGATGCGATCGTCCTCGGTCGCGAGGCGGATGGTATAGGCGGGATCGTCGAGCTGCGACGGCAGGCCGGCGCCGAATGTGGTATCGAGAAAATGCGCGAGATCGGAGGCGGGGTAGAGCGACCCGAATGTCTCGGTGAACGAGCGTGCGGCCATTTGCGCGAGCGCGGCGCCGTCGCCGGGCGTGGCGGCGCGATAGGCGATCATGCGAAACCGGCCGGGACCGGCCAGCCCGGCGCCGCGATCGCGACCGCCTTGAACAGCCGGCCCATCTGATCGGGCGCGACGAGCCGCTGGCGCGCGGCGGCAAGCTCGTCGCCGCGATCCGGCGCGCGGCGCGCGAGCGAGGCGGCGCGCGCATCGATGCCGAGCGCGAGGAGCAGATCGCCCTGATCGACCGGGCCCCAGGTTGTTGCGCCCTCCGCCTCGGCGGCAGCCTTCAGCGTGGCGAAATCGACATGCGCGGTAAGATCCTGCTCGCCGGGCGCATCGAACGGATTGGCCGCGGCGTGGCCGCGCACCGCCTGCAAGGTGTCGCCGATGGCGGGGCCTTCGTAACCATAATCGACGATGATCGCGACGCCGCCCTGGGCGACGAGGCGGCGGGCGAGCGCGCGTATCAGCGTGACGGCGGCGGGCGCGGTCTCGATGATCGCGCCGGCGGGCGCATCGGCAAGCGACGGCGGGATGATCTCGTCAGGCACGCGCTTGCCGGCGATCGGCAGGAACAAGGTATCCTGGCAAGCGACGAGCCGCTCGTGCCAGCCGTCGCCGCCCTTGACGAGCTGCGCGATCGGCAGCGCATCGAAGAATTCGTTGGCGACGACGAGCAGCGCAACATCGTCCGGCAGCGTCGCCAGATCGTCGTGCCAGGTCGCGCCGGGCAAGCGAGCGGCCTGCGCGGCGCGCAGCACCGGGCTGGTCTCGACGAAATGCGCCGGCGGCATCGCCTGCGCCTTGGCCATCGCCCGCAAGGCGTCCGCCGCCAGCGTGCCGCGACCGGGGCCGAGCTCGACATAGGCCGCGTCAGGCCGGCCGGCACGATCCCAGCTATCGGCCAGCGCGAGGCCGATCAGCTCACCGAACATCTGGCTGATCTCGGGCGCGGTAACGAAATCGCCCGTGGCGCCGAGCGGATCGCGCGTCGCATAATAATGCGCGTTGGCGGCAGCCATGAATTGCGAAAGCGGGATCGGCCCGCCCAGCGTGATCGCCCGCGCGAGGCGATCGGGCAGCGCGCCCTGGGTTGCGGCATCCGGGGAGAGCGTATCGGACGAGATGGCGCGGCCCTCCTCAGGCACAATCGAAATCAGTCTTCACAAGTCCGGCGTGACGGAAGGCCTATCGGTTCGCCGCGCTCATGCCACGCTTTCGCCGCCGGCGATCGGCTCGACGCGGTGGCGGCGGCGCTTGGCGGTGACGATCAGATAGATGCCGCCGAGGATCATCGGCAGGCACAGCACCTGGCCCATGTGGATGACATTGGCGAAGAAGGTGCCGTCGAACTGCGGATCGGGTTCGCGGAAATATTCGACGAAGAAGCGGAAGCAGCCATAGCCGAGCAGGAAGATGCCGGTGAGCTTGCCCGGATCGTAGCGCGACCTGGTCTTCCAGAACGCGAACCACAGGATCAGGAACAGGCAGATGCCTTCGAGCGCCGCCTCGTAGAGCTCGCTGGGGTGGCGCGGCGGCTCGATCATGCCGGGCGGCATGGTATGCGGGAAGATGATCGCCCAGGGCACGGTGGCCGGCTTGCCCCACAATTCGCCGTTGATGAAATTGGCGATGCGCCCGAAGAACAGGCCGAACGGCACGCAGCAGGCGACATAATCGTGGATCCGGAGCCAGTTGAGCCCCTTGTTGCGGGCCAGCAGGATCATCGCCAGCGAGGTGCCGATGACGCCGCCGTGGAACGACATGCCGCCGTCCCACAGCTTGAACACCTGCAGCGGGTGCAGGAACATTTCCGGCGCGTAGAACACGACATAGCCGATGCGGCCGCCGAGGATGACGCCCAACGTGACGTAGAAAACGAGATCGTCGGCATGCGCGCGGCTCATCGGTGCGCCGGGCTGGGCGAGCAGCTTCAACAGATACCACCAGCCGACGACGATGCCGGCGATATAGGCCAGCGAATACCATTTCAGGCTGAAAAACCCGATTTTGAAGATCACCGGATTGAGGCCGAGATCGGTCCAGTGGAGATAGTGGCGGGTTTCCGCGGCGGCCGCGGCGAGTTCGGTCAGGATCAAGGCTTTTCCCCGGTCATCGCCGCCTCCATAAGGGGACAAACAGCGAAGACCAAGGAGAGAGTGATGCCGACCGAGCTCGATCGCCGGATGGACGCCGGAATCGCCCGCCTGACCGCTCCGGACGGGCCGCTTGCGGTGACGATGGTCGAGCGCGACGGGCGGATGCTGCCGATGATCGCGACCGCGCCGCCGGCGCTATCGCATTATTTCGCGCATTTCTGCGCCGAACATGCCGAAGCGACCTTTCTGGTGGCGGGCGACGAGCGGCTGACCTTCGCCGCGGTCTACGATCAGGCGAAAGCGGTGGCGGCGGCGCTGATCGCCGGATTCGGCGTCGCCAAGGGTGATCGCATCGGCATCGCGATGCGCAATTCGCCGTCGTGGATCGCGCTCTACATGGGGGTGACGATGGCCGGCGGGGTGGCGACGCTGCTCAACGGCTGGTGGACGCCGGAGGAGCTCGCCGATGCGATCGGCGACGTCGAAT
The DNA here is from genome assembly GCF_019880555.1 of Hephaestia mangrovi. GTDB lineage: Bacteria > Pseudomonadota > Alphaproteobacteria > Sphingomonadales > Sphingomonadaceae > Sphingomonas > Sphingomonas mangrovi. The sequence continues at coordinate 166,107 of NZ_JAINVU010000005.1, forward strand.
GCGGGCTGGTGTTCGCCGACGGGCCGCGCGCCGAGCGGCTGGCCCAGGCCGCGGGCGTGGCGTGCCGGGTGGTGGCGATCGACGACCGACCGGCGCTGGCCGAGGCGCTGGCGCCGGTGACTTCGCAACGGGGATCGGGCGCCGCCGCGCTGCCGTTGCTTGGCGGCGAGGACGATGCGACGATCCTGTTCACCAGCGGCTCGACCGGGCAGTGCAAGGGCGCGCTCAGCGATCATCGCGGGGTGTTGCAGGGGGTGTTCAACTATCTCGCGCAGGCGCTGGTGATGCTGGGCATCGCGACCGAGAACGGCACGCCGCCCGAGGGGCAGCCGGCGACGCTGCTCAACGTGCCGCTGTTCCACGTCACCGCCGAGATTCCGGTGATGCTGCAGAGCTTCGCGATGGGGCGCAAGCTGGTGCTGATGCCGAAATGGGACGCCGAGGAAGCGATGCGGCTGATCGAGGCCGAGCAGGTGAGCTATTTCGTCGGCGTGCCGCTGATGAGCTACGAGATCCTGACGCATCCCAACCGGCACAAATACGACCTTTCCAGGGTGACCGATTTCGCCGCGGGCGGCGCGCCGCGCCCGGTCGAGCATGTGCGGCGGATCAAGGAGGAAATGGGCGGCGGGGCGCCGCTGATCGGTTACGGGCTGACCGAGACCAACGCGGTCGGCTGCGGCAACTGGCGCGAGAATTACCTCGCCAAGCCCGAATCGACCGGGCGCGCATCACGGCCGCTGGTCGAGCTGGCGATCGTCGATGGCGCGGGGAAAGCGATGGCACAGGGCGCGCGCGGCGAGGTGGCGATCCGATCGATCTGCAACTTCAAGCGTTATTGGAATCGGCCAGACGCGACCGAGGCGGCGTTCACCGCCGACGGCTTCTTCCTGACCGGCGACATCGGGTATCTCGACGAGGACGGCTATCTGTTCATCGTCGACCGCAAGAAAGACATCATCATCCGCGGCGGCGAGAATATCTCGTGCCAGGAAGTCGAGGCGGCAATCTATCGGCATCCGGCGGTGGCGGAATGCTGCGTGTTCGGGCTGCCCGATCCGCGCTATGGCGAAGTGCCCGGCGCGGTGGTGCATTATCGCGCAGGCGAGACGCTGGCGACCGAGCAATTGTGCGCGTTCCTGGGCGAACATATCGCCGCGTTCAAGCTGCCGGCGCGGGTGTGGGTATCGGCCGAGCCGTTGCCGCGGCTCGGCACCGAGAAGATCGACAAGGTGAGCCTGCGCGCGCGCTATCGCGAGATGGCGGTCAGCGACGGCGGCTGCGGATAATCACGACGACGATCGCGACGGCCATCGCGATCAGCAGCCAGTAAGCGATCATCCGGCGGACGATCATCGCCCAGTCGCGCGCGTCGAACATCGCCGGTGCATAGCATTGCCGCGCCGCCATGCCATCGTCGCGGCGGCGGATCAGCCCGCGCGCGCGACGAGCGCGGCGCGGTAGCCGTCGGGCGCGGCGACCGGGAGCGCTGCCCAGCCGTCGCCGCCCGACCGGATCGCGGGCACGCCGCCGATCGCGACGGTGAAGGCGTCGAGCGGATAGGAAAGGCCGAGGCCCAGCGCCTTGACGAAGGCTTCCTTGAGCGACCAGCAGGCGAAAAAGGCGAGGCGCGCCGCGGCGGGATCGAGCGCGGCGAGAGAGGCGGTTTCTGCGCCTGCGAAGAAGGTGCGGGCGAGCGGCAGCCAATCGAGTGCCGGGTCGATCGCCTCGACGTCGCAGCCGAGCGCGGCATCGCCGATCGCGAGCATCATCGTGTCGCCCGAATGCGAGAGGCTGAAATGCGGCCCGCCGGCCAGTTCGGGCTTGCCATGCGCATTGGCGGTGAAGCGCAAGCGCGCCGGGCAGCCGCCCGTCACCGCGGCGAGGCGTTCACGGGCGAGGCCGCGGCGGGCGACGAAGCGGCGGCGGTCGCGATCGAACCGGAAGCGCGCGGCGCGGGCCCGCTCATCGGGCGCGAGCAGGCCGGCGAGGCGCGCCTGTTCCGCCGGCGCGACATCGAGGCGAGCGAAATGGACGGCGGGCGCCGCCATCGGCTCAGCTCGCCTCGCGCAGCTGCCCGGCGGCCATCGCCTTGTCGAGATGCGGCCTGAGCATCGCGGCGAAAGTGTCGACGTGCGGCGGCTCGAGCATCGTGCGGTGACCGCCCGGGACGACGTGATCGGTGAACGCGCCGGTGCACGACGCCCGCCAATGCTCGGCGAAATCGAGCACATCGGGATGCTCGGCGGGCTCGAACAGCACGGTGGCGCCGCCGTAAGCGGGCGGATGGTAGCGCAGCGCCGCCTTGTCGAGCTGGATGCGCAGCTTGGGCTGGAGCACCGCCTCGCGGCCGCCGCGCAAGTTCGCCGCATCGGAAAGGCCACGCAGCCGCTCGAAGAAATAGCGAATGCGATGGCCGCGCGGCTGCGCCATGGTCTGCGCGAGATGGAAGCGGAACTTGCTGACGAACGCGCCGAACGCGCCGATCTCGCGCGATTTTTCGGGGTGGAAGGCGTGGACCAGCATCAGCAGCGGCACGTCGCAGCCCTGGCGGTGGAACTCCTCGGCGACGGCATAGGCAAGGATGCCCGAGGTGCACCAGCCGCCGACGAAATACGGCCCGTTGGGGCGTTCCTTGCGCAGCGCCGCGACGACGAGACGCGCGGCGTCCTCGAGCTTCTTCGGGCAGCCGCCGGCCGCTTCGAGAATCGCATCGACATGAATGCCGAAAAAGGGCTGATCGGTGCCGAGGCGTTCCGAAAGCGGCAGGAAGGTCGAGCCGCCGTCGAGCCACAGGATCGGCGGCTTGCTGCCGTGCGGCTGGATCGGGACGACCGGCGAAATGTTCTCCGCCGCGACGCCGCTCGCCAGCAGCTCGGCCATGTCGGCGAGCCGGGGCGCCTGGAACAAGGCGCCCATCGGCAGGCGGACGCCGTAATCGGCCTGGATGCGGCGAATGAGGCGCGCGATCAGCAGCGAATGGCCGCCGAGATCGAAGAAATCGTCGTCGCGTGAGACCGTCTCGACCTTGAGGACGGCGCGCCAGATTTCGGCGAGCTGCTGTTCCTCGGGCGTCCGCGGGGGTTCGCCGGCGGACTTGGCCTGGGCGCCGGCGCCGGGCTCGGGAAGCTGCTTGCGATCGACCTTGCCGTTGGGCGTGAGCGGCAGTTCGTCCATCGCCACGAAGCGCGTCGGGATCATGTAATCGGGGAGCGTCCTGGCCAGCTCGTCGCGCCAGCCGGCGGGATCGCCGCCGCCGACGACATAGCCGGCCAGCATGTGCTCGCCGCTCGGATCGGGCCAGGCGCGGGCAGCGGCGCCCGCAACGCCGGGAAGTTTCGCCAGCGCGCCCTCGACTTCCTCGATGGCGATGCGGAAGCCGCGAATCTTGACCTCGTTATCGGTGCGGCCGAGGCATTCGAGCACGCCATCGGCGCGCCAGCGGCCGAGATCGCCGGTGCGATAAAGCCGCGTGCCGGCATGATCGACGAAGCGCTGTTCGGTGAGATCGGGGCGACCGCGATAGCCCTGCGCGAGGCCGCGCCCACCGATCATCAACTCGCCGATCGCGCCGACCGGGCGGTCGTTGCCGTCGGCATCGAGGATGCGAACCTGGGTGTTGGCGATCGGCTTGCCGATGGCGATCGGGCCGTCCGCTTCGACCTGGGAAACGGTCGACCAGATCGTCGTCTCGGTCGGGCCGTACATGTTCCACAGCTCTTTCACGCGGGGCCGGAGCTGGTCGGCGAGCGCGCGGGGCAAGGCCTCGCCGCCGCACAGCACGCGCATCCCGGGCGCGCCGGCCCAGCCGGTCTCGATCAGCCCGCGCCACGTCGCAGGGGTGGCCTGCATGACGTGGGGTTTCACCCTGTCGATACGGGCGATCAGCGCGGCCATGTCCATCGCTTCGTCACGCGCGGCGATCGCGACGGTGCCGCCGGTGACCAGCGGCAACCACAATTCGAGCTCGGCGATGTCGAACGACAAAGTGGTGATCGCGAGCAGCGTTTCGCCCTCGGCGAAGCCCGGCGCCTGCTGCATCGCCATCAGCAGATTGACGAGCGCGGCGTGCGGAATCTCGACGCCCTTGGGCTTGCCGGTCGAACCCGAGGTGTAGAGCACGTAGGCGAGGCTTTCGCCGTCGATCCTGCGCGGCTCAAACGCGGTGTCTGGCCAGTTGCGGGTCAGCGACAGGCTGGGCGCGATGCCGGCGGGAATCGCGTGTTCGGTGCCGGGCTCGACCAGCACCAGCGCGAGGCCGGCGTCCTCGGCGATCAGCGCGAGGCGGCTCGGCGGAAAGCCGGGATCGAGCGGCAGATAGGCCGCGCCCGCCTTGGCAACGCCGAGCATCGCCGCGACCATCCATGGCGAGCGGCCGAGCGACAGCCCGACCAGCGCACCGGGGGCGACGCCCTCGGCGACGAGGCGCGCGGCGATCGTATCCGATCGGCGAGCGAGATCGGCATAGGTCCAGCGCTCGTTATCGTAGGCAAGCGCGGTCTGATCGGGACGCCGGGCGGCCTGTTCGGCGAACCAGTCGACGACATTCGAATGCGGCAGCGGCTGCGCGGTGTCGTTCCAGCGATCGACCAGCTCGTTCTGCTCGTCGGCCGACAGCATCGGCAAACGGCCAAGCGTGGTATCGGGATCGGCGGCGACGCCTTCGAGCATCGTCTGCCAATGCGCGATCATGCGGCGGATCGTGCGCGCGTCGAACAATTCGGTGGAATAGAGGAAGCGGCCGTCCATGCCCGAGGGGCGCTCGTCGAGCTCGAGATAGAGGTCGTATTTGGCAGCGCCGACGACAACGTCCATCTGCGTCAGATCCCAGCCTTCGGGGAAGGGATCGACCGGCGGTTCGATCGAGAAGAGCGTGTTGAACAAGGGGTGCGTGCCCTTGCCGCGCTTGATGCCCAACGCGCGCATCAGGCGATCGAACGGGATATCGCTGGCGCCGAGCGCGCCGATCACGCTGGCCTTCACCTCGGCGAGATAGGCGCGGAACGGCTGGTCGCCGACCGGCTTGCTGCGCAGCGCCATGGTGTTGAGGAAATAGCCGATCAGCGGCTGCAATTCGGGGCGGCGCCGGGTATCGGTGACGCCGCCGACGATGATGTCGGTATCGCCGGTATAGCGATAGAGCATCGCCTTGTAGGCGGCGAGCAATACCATGTAGAGCGTGGCGTTCTCGTCGCGGGCGAGCGCTTTCAGCTTGCCGATCAGATCGGCCGAAAGCTCGAACACTTCCATCGAGCCGGCATGCGTCGGCATGCCCGGACGCGGGCGATCGCCGGCGAGTTCGAGGCGCGGCAACGGCTGGGCGAGCGCATTGCGCCAGTGATCGAGCTGGCGGTCGAGCGTTTCGGGATCGGCCTGATCGTGCTGCCAGGCGGCATAATCGCCGTACTGGATCGCGGGTTCGGGAAGCGGCGAGGGCTGGCCGGCCTCATAGGCCTTCACCAGAGCGGCGAGTTCGGGGACGAGCGTGCGGTAGATCGAGACGCCATCGAAGATGATGTGGTGCAGCGTCAGGTAGAGGCGGTGATCGTCCTCGGCGAGCTTGACGACGCGGGCGCGGAACAGGGGCGCGGTCTCGAAATCGATCGGCGCCTTGGCATCGACGGTGGCAAGCCGGTGCGCCTCTGCCTCGCGCTCGGCGGCGGGCATCGCGCTGATGTCGAGCAGCGGCAGCTTGACGTAGAACGGATCGGCGACGCGCTGCGAAAGCTCGCCGTCGCGCTCATGAAACGAGGTGCGCCAGATTTCGTGGCGGCGGACGATCTCGCTCAGCGCCATTTCGAGCGCGCGGTGATCGTAGGCGCCGCGGCGGTGGATGGTGATCGATTCGTTGTAGAGCGGCATCTCCGGCGCCATCTGCGCGTGGAGCCAGAGCTGATTCTGCTCGCGGGTGAGCGGCAGCACGCGCGCGGGATCGCGCGGGAGGATCGGATCGGGCAGCGCCTGCGCGGCGGCGGGGGTGGCCTCACCGCGCAGCATCCGCTCCATCAACTGGCGGCGAAGGTCGGCGGCGTTGGTCATCTCATTCATGAATCGAACCTCACAGGGAGCGCTTTGAGGCCGCGCAGGCCGAGGTTTTCGCGCCACTCGAGCGTATCGGCGGCGAGCGCGACATTGGGCATGCGCTCGAGCAATTTGCGGAAGGCGATGCGGCCCTCCATCCGCGCGAGCGGCGCGCCGAAGCAGAAATGCGCCGCCCAGCCGAAGGCGAGGTGGCGGTTGTCGGCGCGGGAAAGGTCGAGCGCATCGGGATCGGCGAAGCGGCGCGGGTCGCGGTTGCCCGCCGCCATCACCGCCATCACCGCCTCGCCCTTGCCGATGACGCGATCGCCGAGCTGCGTGTCCTCGCGGCAAATGCGCCCGGTATGCTGGCTGGGGCTTTCGTAGCGGAGCAGCTCCTCGACGCCGGTCTCGAGCAACTCGGGGCGGTCGCGCAGTTCGGCGAGGTGGTCGGGCTGGCGCATCAGCGTGAGCAGGCCCGAGCCGATCAGATTGGTGGTGGTCTCCTGCCCGCCGACCATCGTGACGATCGCGTTGGCGATCACCTCGTCGATCGACAGACGCTCGCCGTCGACCTCGGCCTCGACCAGGCTTTTGAGCAGGCCGTCGGCGAGCGGGCGGTCTTCCTCTTCGATCGCGCGACGGAAATAATCGACCATCTCGGCGGTCGAGCGAAGCACCTGGGCGATGCGATCGATATTGTGCTGGAAGTTGCCGAGCATCTCGGCGAAATCGGCCGACCAGCGCTTCAATTGCACGTGATCCTCTTCGGGCACGCCGAGCAAGGCGGCGAACACGATCGACGGGAAGGGCGCAGCGAAATCGTTGATGACGTCCATCCGGCCGGTCGGCGCGACGCGATCGATCAGGCGGTCGGCGATCGCCTCGATGCGCGCTTCGAGCAGCTCTACGCGACGCGGCGTGAAGGCAGTCGAGCAGAGCTTGCGCAGATGCGTATGCTTGGGCGCGTCGAGGAACAGCATCTGGCGGACCATCAGTTCGGCGATCGGCTCGATCCCGGTGATGCCGAGCGCGCGGAGCTGGTCGGGCGAGGGCGTGCGGTCGGCCGAAAACTCCTTCAGCACGAGGTGAACGTCGTCATAGCGCGTCACCACCCAGCAATGCAGGAACGGGTCCCAATGGACCGGGTCCTCCTCGCGCAGCCGCGCGTAAAGCGGATAGGGATCGGCCAGCACCGCCGGATCGAGCAGGCGGTAGAGGCTGAGCGACGGATCGGAGGCGGGCTTGGTTGCCATCAGCCGGCCATCCGCTGCAGGTCTTCATCCGACAGGCCGGCGAGTTTCTCCATCACCAGGCCCTCGATCGTGGTGGCGAGTTTGGCGGCGGTGCGACCCTCGAATAGGTGGAACAACGTGAGCTCGACGCCGAACGCGTCGCGCGCGCGGACGACGACCTGGGTGCCGAGCAGCGAGTGGCCGCCCATCTGGAAGAAATCGTCGTCGACGCCGATGTCGTCACGGCCGATCACGGCGCGGACGATGTCGAGCAGCCGCGCCTCGGTGGGGCTGGCCGGCGCGCGTTGCGGCGCGGGATCATCATCGAGCGCGCAGGCAAGCGGGTTGGGCAGTGCCGCGGCATCGAGCTTGCCGCTGGCGTTGAGCGGCAGCGCCGGCAACCTGGCGAAACGCGAGGGCACCATGTAATCGGGGAGCACGCCGGCCAAGGCGGCGCGCAGCTCGCTCGCCGAGATGGCGCCGGCGGGGACGACATAGGCGACCAGCTCTCCATCGCGCAGGACGACGGCGCTGGTCTCGACGCTGGCGAGCTTGTTGAGCTCGGCGGCGATCTCGGCGGGCTCGATGCGATGACCGCGGACCTTGACTTGGCTGTCGACGCGGCCGCGGAAGGCGATCTCGCCCGAGGGGAGCAGCGCGCCGAGGTCACCGGTGCGATAGAGGCGGCCGTGCTCGGGATGGGTGACGAAACGCGCGGCAGTGAGCGCCGGATCGCCACGATAGCCGCGCGCGACCTGGGCGCCGCCGATCCAGATTTCGCCCTCCGCGCCATCGGGGACGGGCTGACCTTCGGCGTCGAGCAGGTAGATCGTCGTGCCGGCGATCGCGCGGCCGATCGGGGGCAGGCCGTCGCCGTCGGGGGCGACCACCCCCGACGTGGCGACGACGGTCGATTCGGTCGGGCCGTAATCGTTGACGAAAACGAACGGCTGGCCCGCTTTCGGGCGGACGGTGAGCTTGTCGGCACCGGTCAGCAACACGCGCAGGCTTGTGTCGGCGGGCCAGTCCATCGCGACCATCGGCTCGGCGAGCGCGGTGGGGGCGAAAGCGACCTTGATGTTGTGCGTGACCAGCCAATCGCGCAGCGCGGCGGCATCGAGGCGGGTGGCGTCATCGACCAAGGCGAGCGTGCCGCCGGCGGCGAGCGTCGGCCACACTTCCCACGCCGAAGCGTCGAAGCCGAGCCCGGCGAGGTGGCTGGTGCGGGTGCCGGCGCGCACTTCGAACGCGTCATTGTGCCACGCGACCAGCGCGGCGAGATTGGCGTGGGTGACCTCGACCGCCTTGGGCTTGCCGGTCGAGCCCGAGGTGAAGATGACATAGGCGATGTCGTCGCGCGCGGCAGCGACGGGTGCGAAACCAGCGACGGCCTCACCTTCGGGCGGCACGACCGGGGTGGCGCCGGCGATGCCGTCGATCGCGGTAACGATCGCGGCGGCGGCGAGGTCCGCGACCAGCGCCTCGAGGCGCGCTTCGGGCCAGGCGGGATCGAGCGGGCAATAAGCCGCGCCGACGCGCCACGCGGCGAGCAGCGCGGTGACCTGCGCGATTCCCCGCGGCAGACAGACGGCAACGACCGCACCGGGCTTGACCCCGGCAGCGGCGAGGCGCGAAGCGAGCGCATCGGCCGCGGCGATCAGCGATGCGTAATCGCGCCGCGCGTCTTGCTGTTCGAGCGCGACGGCCGAGGGGGCGTGTGCGGCAAAGGCAACGATGGCGTCGATCGCCAACGTCGAATCCGTCGAAAAGGTCATGGCTACTCCCGCTTTCATTGCGGGCATGGCAAAAAAAGGTGAGATAATGCTTAATACTATGGCGATGACGATGGACGGGAAGCGCGCATGACGATCCGGGCCGGGCTGATCGGCTATGGGCTGGCGGGCAAGGTGTTCCACGCGCCGTTGATCGACGCGGTCGACGGGGTGACGCTGGCGGCGGTGATGACCTCGCGCGCCGGCGAGCTGGCGGCGGACTGGCGCGAGGCGCGAGCGGTGGCCGATGCCGCGGCGATCATCGACGATCCGGCGATCGATCTGGTCGTGATAGCCAGCCCCAATGATACGCACGCGCCGCTGGCGCGCGCCGCGCTCGACGCCGGCAAGCATGTCGTGGTCGACAAGCCGCTGGCCGGCGATGCCGCCACGGCGCAGGCGATCGTCAATTGCGCGCGCGAACGAGGGCGGACGCTGGCCCCCTTCCACAACCGCCGGTGGGACGGCGATTTCCTGACGGTGCGCGCGCTGGTCGAGGCCGGCACGCTCGGCACGCTGCGGCTGGTGGAGTTGCGCTGGGACCGGTTCCGGCTGGAACAGCGCGCCGGATGGAAGGACGCCGAAGGGCGCGGCGGCGGCATCCTCGCCGATCTCGGGCCGCATCTGCTCGACCAGGTACTGCTGCTGTTCGGCGAGCCGGACGCGCTACAGGCCGATCTCGCCACGCAACGCGCGGGCGGCGCAACCGACGATTATGCCGAGGTGACGCTGCATTACGGCACGATGCGCGTGATCGTCTCGGCGACGATGGCGGTCGCGGCGCCGCGACCGCGCTTCGCATTGCACGGCACCGGCGGCAGCTTCGTCAAATATGGCGTCGATCCGCAGGAGCAGCAGTTGCGCGAAGGGATGACGCCGGGCGCGGCCGGTTATGGCGCGGACGCGGCGGCGCGATATGGCACGCTGACCGAGCCATCGGGCGCGACGCGCCGGATCGCCACCGAAGACGGCGATTATCGGCGGTTCTACGAAGGCGTCGTCGCGGCGATCCGCGACGGCGCGCCGCCGCCGGTCGATCCTGCCGACGCGGTTACCGGGCTGGCGCTGATCGATCTCGCCCGGACAAGCGCGGCCGAGGGGCGGCGGCTGGCGGTCGGTTAATATGGCGGGTCCGTGGCGCTCCATCACCGTCATGCTGAAACAAGTTCAGCATGACGGTGCTTGTGAGGTGACCGTTGGATTCGGGTGACCGGCGGCCTCCCATTCAGTATGGAGCGTTTGCCCTCCATCGTCATGCCGGTGACGGATAACTATTCCCCCGGATGCCAGCTCGCCGGGAGCGTGCGGGCGTCGAGATGGACGGTGACGGTCTGGACGATATCGCGTGCGGAATGCGCGAGCATCAGCTTGTAGTCACCGCCGGCGATCTCCCAGCGGTGGCTGTCGGCGCTGAAGGTGGCGAGCAGGCGCGGGTCGATCGCCAGGCTGACGGTCCTGGACTGGCCCGGCGCGAGATCGAGCTTCTGCCAGCCGCCGAGCCGCTTGGGCGCTTCCCAGCCGCCGCCGGCCGGGCCGACATAGAGCTGTGGCACCGCCATGCCACGGCGCTTGCCGGTGTTGGTGACGGTGAAACTGGCGCTGATCGTGCCATCCGCCGCGCGCGCCTTCAGCCCGCCGAAGCCGAAGCGGGTGTAGCTCAACCCCTCACCGAAGGCGAATTGCGGGGTGAGGTCATGCTTGTCGAACCACTTATAGCCGACCGCCGCGCCTTCGGTGTAATGGACGGTGACGGGATCGCCGCCCTGCTGCCCGGTCGGATCGATCTCGCCGGGCCGGACGAGCTGGTCGTTCGAGGCCGGGAAGGTCGCCGGCAAATGGCCCGACGGATTGACGCGGCCGGTGAGCACATCGGCGATCGCCGCGCCGCCGGCAGTGCCCGGATACCAGGCCTCGACGATCCCGGCGACCTTGTCGGCCCAGGGCATCAGCACCGGGCCGCCGGTTTCGGCGACCACGACGGTTTTCGGATTGGCATCCGCGACCGCCGAAACAAGCGCGTCCTGTCCGTCGCCGAGCGCGATCGGCACGTCGAAGCCTTCGCCGGCCCATTGCGTGACGAAAACGATCGCGACATCGGCCGATTTAGCAGCGGCGGCCGCGGCGGCGGGATCGCTGCCGTCGACATAGGTGATCGTGGCGCCTGGCGCCTGCGCCTTCAATTCGGCGAGCGGCGACGACGGATAATACATGACCGGGCCGGGCCAGGTTTTCGGCTCGATATCGGGCACGGCGTTGCCGCCGCGCGGATAGACCAGCGACGAGCCGCCGCCCGCCAGCACGCCCTTGTCGGCCTGGCCGCCGATCAGCACGATCCGCTTGGCCGAGGCGAGCGGCAGCACGTCGCCCCGGTTCTTGAGCAGCACGATGCCCTGATCGGCATCGGCGCGCGTCACCGTGGCATGGGCATCGTAATCGATCGCCGCCGGCGCGACCTCGGGCGCGTCGTAAAGGCCGGTCGCGAACATCGCGTGGAGAATGCTGCCGGCCATGCGATCGAGCGTCGCCTGGCTGACTTGTCCGGCATCGACCGCTGCCTTGAGCGGCTTGCCGAAATAGGGCTGATCGTCGAACGGGAAGCCCGAATCCTGATCGAGCCCGGCATTGGCGGCGGCGACCGTCGAGTGCGTCGCGCCCCAATCGGACATGACATAGCCCTTGTAGCCCCAATCCTTCCGCAGCACGTCGGTGAGCAGATACGGGCTCTCGCAGGCATGAACGCCGTTGACGAGATTGTACGAACACATCACCGATCCCGGCTTGCCCTGCTCGATCGCGATCTCGAAAGCGAGCAGATCCGACATGCGCGCCGGCGCATCGTCGATCACCATATTGCCGACGTTGCGGCCGGTTTCCTGATCGTTCATCGCATAATGTTTGACGGTCGAGACGATGTGGTTCGACTGGATGCCCGCGATCTCATGGCCGACGATGGTGCCGGCGAGCAGCGGATCCTCACCGCCATATTCGAAATTGCGGCCGTTCCTCGGATCGCGCATCAGATCGACGCCGCCGGCGAGCATGACGTTGAAGCCCGAGCGGCGCGCCTCGTCGCCGATCATCGCGCCGCCCTGTTCGGCAAGTTCGGGATTCCAGGTCGCCGCCGTCGCGATGCCCGAGGGCAAGGCGGTCCGCAGCCGCTTCTCCTTGGCCGCGCCCTGGGTGGCGACGCCGATGCCGGCATCGGTTTCCCATTGCGGTGGGATGCCCAGCCGCTCGATCCCCGGCACATAGCCGGCCGACCCCTCGCGCGCGGCGGGCGGACGGGTGAAGCCCTTCGACTGCATGTCGGTGCCGAAATAGCCGAACACGAGCGTGAGCTTCTCGTCCTCGGTCATCGCCGCGAGCAGCTTCTGCGTGCGCGCGTCGGCGGAGAGCGAGCGGTCCATCCACGGCCGATCGGGCGTAGCTGGCGCTGCGGCGAGCGCGGTGCCCGCGCTGCCGGCGAGCAATAGAGCGGCGAACGCGATCCGTGTGGTCCTGATCATGGCAATCTCCCCTAATGCCGGCCGCGTGCAGACTCGGCGTGAATGACAATTCTCTGTTAGCGTTAGCAGATGATGCGGCGCCAGTGCATTGTGTGATTGTTTTTTGAATAGCACCCGTCCCTCCCGACCTGGAGTAGCGCCGGGGCTGACCGCATCCGGCGACAGGGTTCAGCCCGGCGGCGGGCCGGCCGAATCGCGCTCGATGAATTCGTAATCGAGCAACTGCGCCGGCAACCGGGCGCCATTGGCGTGGCGGCCACGCAGCTTGTGGAGCAGCACGTCGAGCGCGATCTCGGCCATCGCCGCGATCGGCTGTCGGATCGTCGTCAGCTCGGGCCAGACGGTGGTGGCGAGCGACGTATCGTCATAGCCGACGATGCTGATATCGCCGGGCACATCGAGCCCACGGCGGTGCGCGACGCCGATCGCGGCGGCGGCCATATCATCGTTGCTGGCGAAAATCGCGGTCGGCCGCAGCGCACGGTCGAGCAGCCGCTCGGCGGCGTCGATGCCCGAGCGATAGCTGAAATAGCCCTGCTCGACCGGCGCGGTGGCGGGATCGATCCCGGCCTCGACCAGCGCGTCGACGAAGCCGCGATGACGCTCGTTGCTCGCCATGTGGCGCGGGTGGCCACGGATCAGCCCGATTCGCTTGTGACCGAGGCCGAGCAGATATTGCGTCATGCGGAACGCGGCGGCGTGATCGTCGATGCCGACATTCATCTTGTCGACCGGGCCGTTCTCGCTCGGCGGCCGCGCCCGCGCGACGGTGACCACCGGGATGCCGGCGGCGTGAAGCTCGGCATGGACGGCATCATATTCGGAAATCGGCGGCGGCAGGATCACGCCCTCGACATTGGTCTGGGCGAAGCGGCGGGTCGCCTCGGCCTGCGTCTCGGCGGTCTCGCCCTCGCACACTTCGAGCACGAGATGGCAGCCGGCGCGCCGCGCGCCTTCCAGCGCGCCGACCAGGAATTGCGTCAGATAGGCATCCGACGGATTGGCATAGAACAGCCCGATATGCGTGGCGTGACCCGCGGCGAGCGAGCGCGCGGCCATGTTCGGCGAATAATTGAGCTGGTCGATCGCCTCCAGCACGCGGGCGCGGGTTTCCTCGCGAACATTGGGCGCGCCGTTCATCACGCGCGACACCGTCATGGTCGAAACGCCGGCGGCGTTGGCGACATCGAGGATGGTTACGGTATCGCGACTCGTCCGGCGTGCTCTGGCCATCAATCTCTCCCGCTTGCGCATGTCTTAGCGGGATTGGGGCGAAAGTCGCAATGGAGCGCGCCCGCGACAGCGCCGCGGATCAGTTGATCGCCTGGAAGATGCCGATCAGGCCGGCCCAGCAGAGCAGCGAGCCCAACGCGGCCAGCGAGAAACCGATGCTGCGCGGCAGCATCGATCGCCGGGAGCCGGCAGCGGCCATGAACTCGTTCCCGCTGGTCATCGCGGTCACTCCTCTGATCGTCGATATGTAACATAAGCAGGGGAGATTGAGAATCTCTAAACGCTTCGTCGATGGAATCGCTCCGTTCGCCGGCCCCTTGAACCGGGGCGGCGAAGCGGCTACCGGCGGCGCGTGACGGGTTCCCAGCGATGGGATCAAAAGGGAAGTCCGGTGCGCGGCGATACGAGCCGCAAGACCGGTGCTGCCCCCGCAACTGTGACCGGATAGCCGGCGCGCCATTCATGCCACTGGGGTTTCGACCCCGGGAAGGCGGCGCGACCAGCCGAGACCCGGAAGCCAGGAGACCTGCCCGCCACGGTCGATCCTTCGCGCGGACGGGCGGTCCGGGCGGGCGAGGTACATTCCTCGAGCGAGCGACGCTTGGAGCCGCTCGCGATCGTGCGCGCGGCGCATGACGAGGAAGACCATGTTTCGTTTTCGATTGCTGCTGCTGTCAACCGTGGCGCTGGCCGCACCCGCGCTCGCGCAGGAGGTGCCGGCCGCCGGCGATATCGTCGTCACCGCGACCGGCGTCGCCCAGCCCGCCGATCAGGCCGGTCAGGCCGTGACCATCGTGACGCGCGCCGATCTCGAGCAGCGCCAGACGGTGTCGCTGGTCGATTATCTCGCCACCACGCCCGGCGTCACGGTGACGCGCAGCGGGCCGGTCGGCAGCCAGACCAGCCTGCGCATCCGCGGCGCGGAAGCCGAGCAGACGCTGGTGCTGATCGACGGCGTGCGCGTCAACGACCCGACATCGCCGGGCGGCGCGTTCGATTTCGGCAATCTGCTCGCCGGCGGGATCGATCGCGTCGAGGTGCTGCGCGGCGCCGATTCGGTGCCATGGGGCAGCCAGGCGATCGGCGGCGTCGTCAACATCGTCACGCAAGCGCCGACCGACGGGCTGCAGGCGCACGCCAATGCCGAATATGGCTATCACGACACGCTCAACGCCAATGCCGGGGTCTCGGGCAAGACCGGCCCGGTCTCGGCCGCGTTCACCGGGGGCGTGTTCCGCAGCGACGGCATCTCCGCCGCCGCCGACGGCAGCGAGCGCGACGGCTACAAGCAATATGCCGGCACCGGCAGCATCGGCGTTGCGCTCGCGCCGGGCATCGGCATCGACCTGCGCGGCTATTATGCGCATTCGAAGCTCGATCTCGATGGCTATGCGCCACCCGCTTATACGTTCGGCGACGATGCCGAATATTCCAGAATCCAGGAAATCTACGGCTATGCCGGGGCACACGCCAATTTCGCGCAAGGGCGCGCCAACAACCGGATCGCCTTCACGATTTCGGACATCAACCGCGACAATTACGATCCGACCGTCGCCGCCGATCCGCTCTATTCCTATCGCGGCCGCACCGAGCGTTATGACTATCAGGGCGATTTCCGCCCGATCGACACGGTGCGCATCGTCGCCGGCGCCGATCATGAAGACAGCCATTATTTCGATGGCAGCCTGCGCACCTCGGCCGGCGTCACCAGCGAATATGGCGAGCTGATCGTCACGCCCGTCGACCCCCTGACGCTGACCGGCGGCATCCGCCACGACGATCACGAGGCTTACGGCAGCCACACTACCTTCGGCGCCGACGCCGCGCTGGCGCTGGCCAGCGGCACGACGCTGCGGGCGAGCTATGGTGAAGGTTTCAAGGCGCCGACCCTGTATGAGCTCTACAGCGATTACGGTACGCGCTCGCTCGTTCCCGAGACGGCGAAGAGCTTCGAAGCCGGCGTGGAGCAATCGCTGCTCGATGGTCGCGCGCGCGCATCGGTGACCTATTTCCACCGCGATACGCGCCACCAGATCGATTTCCAGTCATGCCCGGCCGACGAGATCGCCGATCCCGAGTCGATCTGCTACGACCGGCCCTACGGCACTTATGCCAATGTCGATCGCGCGCGGGCGCAGGGCGTGGAATTCGCGCTCGCGCTGCGGCCGGTCGATCAGCTCACCATCAACGCCAGCTACACCTATACCGAGGCGAAGAACCGCTCGGCGGGGGCCAATCACGGCAACGATCTCGCCCGCCGGCCGCGCAACAGCATCAGCGTTTCGGCCGATTACCGCTTCCCGTTCGGCCTTTCGGTGGGCGGCACGATCCTGGCCGTGAGCGACAGCTATGACGATGCCGGCAATGTCACCCGGCTCGATGGCTATGCCGTCGCCGGCATTCGCGCCGAGATGCCGGTGACGCACAATGTCTCGATCTACGGGCGGATCGACAACCTGTTCGACGAGAAATACCAGACGGTGGCGGGCTATGGCAGCTATGGCCGGGCGGCTTATGGCGGCGTAAGGCTGCGCTTCGAGTGATACGCCGGACGATCCTGCTCGTGCTGCTGCTGCTCGGTGCCTGCGCGCCGAAAGCGACGCGCACGGGCGGGATCGTTTCGACCAACCCATGCGCCGACGCGATGCTCGTCGAGCTGGCGCCGTGGGATCGGATCGCGGCGATCAGCGATTATTCGAAAGACCCCGCCGCGAGCTCGATCCCCGCCGACGTGGCGAAGCAATTCGCGGCGACATCCGGAACCGCGGAGGAAGTGATCGCGCGGCGGCCCGATCTGGTCGTGACGTCGAGCTTCACGCCGCTGGCGACGCGCCAGGCCTATGCCCGCGCCGGGCTGAAGGTGCTGACGCTCGATTCGCCGACCAGCGTCGCGGCAAGCGAGGCCCAGGTGATGCAGCTTGCCGACGCGCTGGGGCTGCATGCGCGCGGGATCGCGATGGTGCGCCGGATCGCGCTGGCGCTGGCGGCGGCCGCGCCGATCGATGATGCGCGACCATCGGCGCTGCTCTATCTGTCGGGCAACCTCGCCTCGGGCGGCGGCACGCTGCTCGACGAATTGCTGCGGCGAACGGGGTTTCGCGACGCGGCGGCAGATTACGGGCTGCAACATACCGGCAACCTGCCGCTCGAAGCGATCATCGAGCGGCCGCCCGACGTGATCCTGATGCCCGATCTCGCCGACCGGCAATCGGTGCTCAGGGCCGATGTGCTGCAATATCGCTCGCGCATCGCGCTGTTCCCGCGCGATCTCGCCAATTGCGGCGGCCCGGTGATCGGGCGCGCGGCGGAGAAGCTCGCCGCGATCCGGCGGCAGGTGGTGCGATGAGCCGCACCGGCAAGCTGATCGCGATGGCAGCGCTGGTCACGCTGTTGTTCGGCCTGTCGCTCGCGGCGGGCAAGGTGTGGGTGCCGGTGTCGGCCTGGTTCTCGGCCGATCCGCGCTGGTGGATCGTCATCGAGCTGCGCCTGCCGCGCGCGGTGCTGGGCCTCGCGATCGGCGCGGTGCTGGGGCTGTCGGGCGCGGTGCTGCAAGGTTATCTGCGCAACCCGCTCGCCGATCCCGCGGTGGTCGGGGTGTCGTCCTCGGCAGCGCTCGGCGCGGTGGCGGCGATCGTGTTCGGCATCGCCGGCGGCGCGGGGCAGTTCGGCTGCGCGATGCTCGGCGCCGGCGGGGCGATGGCGCTGCTCGCGGCGCTGACCTGGCGCAGCGAGAGCGCGGTCGCCTTCATCCTCGCCGGCACCGTGCTGGCCAGCCTGTCGGGCGCGGTGACCGCGTTCCTGATCTCGATCGCGCCCGATCCCTATGCCGTCGCCGAGGTGATCGACTGGCTGATGGGGGCGCTGACCGACCGCGGCTGGGCCGATGTGCTGCCCGCGCTGCCGCTGCTGGCGGCGGGAAGTGCGATGCTGCTCGTCACCGGGCGCGCGCTCGACGCGCTGACGCTGGGCGAGGCCGCCGCGCGATCGATGGGAATACGGCTCGGGCGGCTGCAGGCGCTGGTCGTCGCCGGCACTGGCCTGACGATCGGCGCCAGCGTCGCGGTGACTGGCGTGGTCGGCTTCGTCGGGCTGGTCGTGCCGCACCTGTTGCGGCCGGTGTTCGGGCATCGGCCCTCGGCACTGCTGCTGCCCTCGGCGCTCGGCGGCGCGGCGCTGGTGCTCGGCGCCGACAGCCTGTGCCGCCTCGCGCCGGGGCCAAGCGAGATCCGGCTCGGCGTGGCGATGGCGCTGATCGGGGCGCCGTTCTTCCTCGCGCTGCTGCTCCGACAACGGAGGGCGGCATGGATCTGACGATCGAGGGGGTGCATGTCGCGCTGTCCGGGCGGCGCGCGGTCGACGCGGTAAGCGCGGTGCTGCGCCCCGGGCGCGTGACCGCGATCCTGGGCCCCAACGGCGCGGGCAAGAGCAGCCTCGTCAAGGCAATGGCGGCGCTGGTGCCGCTGGCGGCGGGCGCGGTGCGGCTCGACGGGCGCGACGTCGCCGCGCTGGCGCCGCGCGAGCGCGCGCGGGCGATCGGCTATCTGCCGCAGGACGCCGCGGTGCATTGGAACGTGCCGGCGCATGAGGTGATCGCGCTGGGCCGCGCCCCGCATCGCGCGCCGTTCGCGGCATTGGGTGGCGAAGATCACCGCGCGATCGCCGCCGCGATCCACGCCACCGAAACCGCTAACCTGCTCGATCGCCCGGTCGGCGAATTATCGGGCGGAGAGCGGGCGCGGGTGCTGCTGGCGCGGGTGCTGGCCGGCGATCCGGCCTGGCTGCTGGCCGACGAACCGCTCGCCAGCCTCGATCCGGCGCATCAGATCGACGTGCTCGATCGCCTGCGCGCGCGCGCGATGGCCGGCAGCGGCGTGGTGATCGTCGTCCATGACATCGCCCAGGCGGCGCGCGCGGCGGACGACGTGCTGCTGCTGGCCGAGGGCCGGCTCGCCGGTTTCGGGCCGGTCGACGAGGTGTTGACCGAAACCGCGGTCGCGCGCCTGTTCGGTGTCGAGGTGACGATCGCACGCGGCGCCGACGGCCGGCCGTTGCCGGTGCCGACCGGGCGCGTGCGGGCGCGTTAGGATTGATCGGCCCCAGACCGGCTTGTTGTCCCCATCGCCGTCAGATGCGCTGGTTGGCGTTGCGCCATGGATGCTGAAACAAGTTCAGCATGACGGACACTTAAGTGGCCGGAGCTTGTCGAAGGGGACTGCGCCGCAATCGTGCTTCGACAGGCGCGGCTACGAACGGATCAGATGCAGCCGATGCCCTAAACGTCCGGCCCCAGCGCGGGATCGAGGTCGCGCGGGCGGATGAAGCGCATCAGCCGCGCCTCGCCGGGGAGCAGCGCAGCCCAATCACCGACAATATGAAGCTCGGCCAGGCTCGCGGTGGGATATTTAATCGCCACCTCGCTGCGCAGCGCGGCATCGGGCGCATCCGGGGTGAGCAGCAGGACAAGCTCCTCCAGCCCCGGATTATGGCCGATCAGCAGGACGTGCTCGGCCTCCGGCGGCAGCGCGTGGATCAGATCGAGCAGCATCGCGGCGGAGGCGAGGTAGAGGCGGCGATCCCAATCGGGCTCGATCGCCCGGCCGTAGCCGCGGCCGAGATGATCGACGGTTTCCATCACCCGCAGCGCCGGCGAGGCGACGACATGATCGAATACGAGGCCGAGACCGCGCATCCGCTGCCCGATCGCCGCGGCGGCGCGCGCGCCCTTGGCGTTCAACGGGCGATCGAAATCGCGGCCGACGGGATCGTCCCAGCTCGACTTGGCGTGCCTCAGCAGCGTCAAGGTCTTCATCGGCTAAGCGTCTCCGTCAGGCGTTCTCGCGGGTCTCTTGCCCGATCAATGCTACGGATGAAAGACGTGTTTGGACGCGCGCCACCGCTTCGTCGAGCGTGACGCGGGTGATCGCCACGCCGGGCGGGAAGGCCGACAGCAATCGCGAGGGCATCGCCGCCGACAGCAGCACGAAGGCGCCCTTGTCGCTGGCGCGGCGGATCAGGCGACCGAACGCCTGGGCAAGGCGGGCGCGGACGAGGCGGTCTTCATAGGCCGCGCCGCCCTCGGCGAGCCGGCGCGCGGCGTGGAGGACGGTCGGGCGCGACCAGGGCACGCCTTCCATCACCACGAGCCGCAGCGCCTCGCCGGGCACGTCGACGCCGTCGCGCAAGGCATCAGTGCCGAGCAGCGAGGCATGCGGATCGTCGCGGAAGATGTCGACCAACGTGCCGGTGTCGATCGGGTCGACATGCTGCGCCATCAGCGGCAGGCCTTCGCGCGCCAGCCGGTCGGCGGTGCGGCCGTGGACGCCGCGCAGCCGCCGGATCGCGGTGAACAGGCCGAGCGTGCCGCCGCCCGCAGCGACGATCAGCCGGGCATAGGCGTTGGCGAGTGCCGCGGTGTCGCCGCGCTTGACGTCGGTGACGATCAGCACCTCGGACTGCGCCGCATAATCGAACGGGCTGGTCGCCTCGAAATGCTGGGCGGGCTGGCCAAGGTGCGGCGCGCCCGAGCGGGCATCGGCGACCGACCAGTCGCCGCCGGCGCGCAAGGTGGCCGACGTGACGAGCGCGCCATGGGCGGGCTTGAGCACGGTTTCGGCGAACGGCTGGGTCGGATCGAGCCAGTGGCGGTGGAGGCCGATATCCCATTCGCGGCCCTCGATACGGTCGATCGCCAGCCAATCCACAAAGTCCGGATCGGCCGGGCCGCCGATGCGGGCGAGCAGCGCCAGCCAGGCGCCGACCGTCTCGGCACGCCAGCCCAATGAGGCGATCGCGCCCTCGATCCGGGCGCGCGCCGGGCCGTCCATCCAGTCGGGCGCCTCGGCGAGTACGGCTTCGAGCCGGCGGCCGAGCGCGACCAGCGGGCGATAGAGCGCGTCGAGCGCCTGCCCCGCGCCGGCGGCGGCGTCGATCAATTCGGGCGAGGGCTCGGCGAGCTCGGTTTCCAGGCCGTAGCCGCTGTCACCCTTGCTCTCGTCGCGGGCGTAAACAAGGCCACGCACCGCCGCGAGCAGGGTTTCGACCGGGCCGAACGGTTCGCCCTCGGCGAGGCGTTGCAGCCAGCCGTCCGACGGCAGCGCGCGAGCCGCGTCCCCGGCGGCCTGAATGGCGAGCCCGCCCTGCTCGTCATAGCTGGCGACGTCCGACAGCCGGGCCGCCAGCCCACGGCGGCGGCCGCGCGCCTTTGACTCCGGCCCGACCACCCAGCGGCGGATCTCGATCGCCTCCTGCCCCGTCAGCGCGGTCGCGAACATCGAATCGGCGGCGTCGAACAGGTGATGGCCCTCGTCGAACACATAGCGGGTCGGGCGCGTTGCGGTCTCTCGCCCGCGCGCGGCGTTGACCATCACCAGCGCGTGATTGGCGATGACGATATCGGCCTCGGCCGAAGCGCGGGCGGCGCGCTCGATGAAGCATTTGCGATAGTGCGGGCAGCCGGCATAGACGCACTCGCCGCGACGATCGGTGAGCGCGGTGGCGCCGGCGCGACGGAACAGCGTGGTCAGCCAGCCGGGCAGATCGCCGCCGACCATGTCGCCATCGGCGGTATAGGCCGCCCAGCGCGCGACCAGCTGCGCGAGGATCGCGGCGCGGCCGGCGAAGCCGCCCTGCAGCGCGTCCTCGAGGTTGAGCAGGCACAGGTAATTCTCGCGGCCCTTGCGAGTGACGACCTTGTCGCGCCGCACCGCTTCGTCCGGGTAGACGCGCGCCGATTCGTGGCCGAGCTGACGTTGCAGCGCCTTGGTGTAGGTCGACACCCACACCGCGCCGCCCGCTTTTTGCGACCATAACGACGCCGGGGCGAGATAGCCGAGCGTTTTGCCGATGCCGGTGCCCGCCTCGGCGAGGACGAGATTGGGGCTGTCGCGCATCATCCGCGGGGCGAAGGCTTGCGCGGCCGCCTCGGCGAAGGCGCGCTGGCCGGGGCGCTGCTCGGCGGCCGACCCGGTGAGGCGGGTGAGGCGATCCTGCGTCTCGGCCTCGTCTAGCGTCACCGTGCGCGGCGCCGGACGCGGCGCGGCCTCGGCCCATTCGGGGAGCTTCGAGAACAGCCAGCGTTCGTTCTCGGCGGGCCGGGCGACGCGCTCGGCGAGCAGCGGCGCCCACGGCCAGCGCGCCCGCGCGAGCGATTGCGCCGCCGTCCACGCGCCTTCGCGCTCGGGCCAATCGGCGCGCTCGGTGACGGCGAGGAGGCGCGCGGTCGCCTCGCGCAGGAAGGGCGCGACCTCCTGATCGCTGCCCGGCGGCGGCAGGCCGGCAGCGCGGGCGAGGCCCTTCGGCGTCGGCACCATGAAGCGCGCAGGGTGGAGGAAGGCAAACAGCTCCAGCAAATCGAGCCCCGACAGATCGGCATAGCCGAGCCGTTGCCCGACCAGCGCGGCGTTCATCACGATCATCGGCGTGTCGGCGGCCAGACGGATCGCCTCGCCGCGCCCGACCGCGCGAGTTTCGGCGGGCGTCGCGATCCAGATGCCGGCATGGCTGGCATGGAGCGCGGGATAGGGCAGATCGATCGCCACGCCCCCTTATTCGAGGATGCGGAACAGATTGGCAACAGGGCTGTCGGCGCGGACAGTCGCTACCGGATGTTCCGCCCCGCTCTTGCTCAGACGAACAATTCGGTGAGGAAATCCTTCATCGCCTGCCAGCTCCGCCTGTCCGCTTTTTCCTCATAGGCGACGCCGGGGCGGATCGGCGGCTTGCCCTTTAGCTCGACGTCTGTGAAGGCATGGCCGGCGCCGCCATAGCTGTGGATCTGCCAGTCGGCGTCGCTCTCGGTCAGCTCCCGGCCCAGCGCGACGACGCTTTCGGGCGGGCCGATCGGATCGTCCCAGCCGTGGCATACCAGCACCTTGGCGCGGATCGGCGACACGTTGGCATAATCGGGCCGATCGTAGACGCCATGGAAACTCACCACGCCGCGCACGTCGAGCCCGGCGCGCGCCATATCGAGCGCACACTTGCCACCGAAGCAGAACCCCGCGGCCGCCGTCCTGGCCGGATCGACGCCGGCGAATTCCTTGAGCACGTCGAGCGACGCCGCCAGCCGGTCGCGCAGCAGCGCGCGATCGGCATTGAGCTCGTTCATATATTTGCCGGCGTCGCTGTCGGCGCGCGTGGTGCGCTTGCCCCGACCGAACACGTCGCAGGCAAAGCCGACATAGCCGAGCCCGGCCAGCGCCTCGGCCTTCTGATTATCCTCTTCCTTCTGCCCCAATACGTTGGGGATCACCAGCACGCCCGGCCGCTGCGCCTCGACCTCGTCGTCATAGGCGATCACGCCTTCGAACGGGCCGCCGGGGCCGTCATATACGATGGTCTGGCGAACGATGGTCATCGACGTCACTCCTCACGCTTGTCTTGGGGGCGGTGTCCCCCCTATCAGCGCGGCGACCCCAAGCCCAAGAAGGAATCGGCCATGCCCACCCTCGTCCTGCTGCGCCACGGCCAGTCGCAATGGAATCTCGAAAACCGCTTCACCGGCTGGTGGGACGTCGACCTGACCGATCAGGGCGTCGCCGAGGCGAGGGCGGCCGGCGACCTGCTGGCGGAGAAGGGCTTCGATTTCGACATGACCTTCACCAGCCTGCAGACCCGCGCGATCAAGACGCTCGACATCGCGCTCGAACAGATGGGCCGGCTGTGGCTGCCGGTCGAGAAGGACTGGCGTTTGAACGAGCGCCATTATGGCGGCCTGACCGGGCTCAACAAGGCGGAAACCGCGGCCAAGCATGGCGACGAGCAGGTGCATATCTGGCGCCGCAGCTTCGACGTGCCGCCGCCGATGGAGGCGGGCAGCGATTTCGACCTCTCGGCCGATCGCCGCTACGCCGGGATCGACATTCCCGCGACCGAAAGCCTGAAGGACACGATCGCGCGCGTGCTCCCCTATTGGCAAAGCCGCATCGTTCCCGAGCTCAAGGCCGGCAATCGCGTGCTGATCTCCGCCCATGGCAATTCGCTGCGCGCGCTGGTCAAGCACCTGTCCAACATCCCCGACGACGCGATCACCGGGCTGGAAATTCCCACCGGCCAGCCGATCGTCTACGACCTCGACGACGATCTGAACGCGACCGACCGCTATTATCTGAGCGAACGCTGATCCCGCGTCGCGCGACACTGAAGACCGAGTATCGTCAGGCTGAACTGACGATATTTGTGACGCAGGGTCCGTGAGCACCGGAAAGCGCGCAAGAGCCGCCATTTGCAGCCCGCCGGAACTGACCGTCGATCGGCCCTAGAGCGGTTTTTCGACCTAAGCCTTTCGGGCACCCCGCAAAGGTCCGCTCCAACCCGCCGCCCCTTATGATAAGGTGCCCCCGCGGCAATGCCCGCGCCATAAGGGTAGTCGAGCATGGGGAAGGCAGGGGCGAGCCGACGGGATCCATGGCCGCCGGTTGCGCTTCCCGCCGTCGTGGGTGGTATATCCGGGCGTGTGCGGCATGCCTGGCTGGCGCTGCTCGTGCTGGTCGCCGCGATCCAGGTCGCCGGGCTCGGCTTCGTTTTCTACGATGCCTATCGGATCAATCCGGCGCTGCACCGGATCGGGATCTCGCTCGAATTCGATGACGACGACCGGCCGGCGGTGAAGCCGCTGCGCCGCGACATCGTCGCGGCCGGCGTCGGCGCGGGCGATCGCATCGTATCGGTCGCCGGGCGTCGCTTCGCGGTGGATGCCAGTGCGCTGTCGATCGAACGCGCGATCATCGCGGCGCCCGGCGACACCGTGGCGCTCGGCATCCGCAAGCCAGGCGGGCGGGAAATCCATGTCCTCGCCAGCCGGTCATCGCGCGCGCCCCTGCTAACGGCCCCGAACCCGATGTCGGTGAACCTGCGCATGGCAATCCGGCTCGCGTCGACATTGTTGTGCTCGGCCGCCCTGCTGGGGTCAAGCGTCGTGCTGTGGCTCCGCCGCCCGCGCGATCCGGAAGCGTTTCTGTTCGGGATCGGCTTCCTCGGGATCGCCGCCAGCGTCGATCCGCCGCTACTGATGTGGCTGTCGATCGGCGCCAGCCGGGTGATCGATATCGTCACCGGTTTGTGGTGGATAGTGCTGACGATCGCGCTGGCCGCTTTCCCCGATGGCCGATTCACGCCGCCCTGGCTGCGCTGGTCGCTGGTGGCAGCCCCCGTTCTGGGCCTCATCCTGATCGTCGATCGGCTGGGCAACGTGACCACCCTGGTGATCGGCATCGGCGTGCCGCTGATGCTGCTGGCGACCCAGATCGCCCGCTATCGGCGCCTCGAACCGGGAACGAAGCGGCAGCAGATCAAATGGGCAGCGCTGGGCTTTTCGGCGGGATTCCTGCTCGTCGGCCTCAGCGCTGTGATGGCGCTGGCGCCGTATCAAAGCTGGTCGGTAGCGCTCGGCGGCGCGTGGGTGCTCGGGATCGTCTGCCTGTTCAACTTGGGCTTCGCGGCGATGCCGCTGGGATTGCTGATCTCGCTGATCCGGTATCGACTGTGGGATGTCGACCGCATCATCTCGCGCTCGGTCGCCTATACCGTACTGACCAGTGGCTTCGGGCTGCTCTGGGCGCTGCTGTCGGACATCGCCAAGCAGATCGTCGCCGCTTTGCTGGGCCAAGACCATGCCGTGCTCGGCCTTGCGCTCGGCGCGATCGTCACCGCCGGCATATTCCTGCCGACGCAACATCTGGTGCTGCAATGGTCGAAGCGGCGCTTCAACCGATCGAGCGTCGATCTCGAACGCCTGCCCGAGCGGCTGCGCGTCTGGCGCGAGCGATGCGATGCGGCCGATGTCGCCACGCGCGCGCTCGACGTCGCGATGCGGGCGCTGCATGCCTCCGCCGGCGCCGTGTTCGCGCGCACGCCCGCGGGCCGCGCATTGCTCGCCCGGCACAGCGCCGCTGCCGACGCGGGCGCCGCGCCGGTGACGGCGGACGCGGCCAGGGCGGGCGGCGGCCATATCGTCCATCTCGAGGATCAGGACGGGCTCGCGGGGTGGATGGTCCTGATGCCGCGCGACGACGGATCGCGCTTTCCCCGCGCCGACCTCGCCGCGCTCGACGCGGCCGCAGGCCCACTCGCCAGGGCGCTGCGCGTCGCCGCCCCCGCCAGGCAGCATGACACCGCCATGCTCACCCTTCTCGACGAGGTGCAACAGCGGCTGGCGAAGCTCGAACAGCAGACCACCCGTCCCGCCTGACGCGTAGCGATCGCACGACCTGCGCCGTAACGGTTGCTCCGCGCCCGCGCCGTCGCTACCAAGCCGCCTTCTCTGGCGAAGGGGCAGGCATGGCGGAGGCACCGACGGTCGGCATCATCATGGGCTCCCGCTCCGACTGGGAGACGATGCGGCATGCCGCCGAGACGCTCGACGCGCTTGGCATCGCGCATGAAGCCAAGGTCGTCTCCGCGCACCGCACGCCCGACCGGCTCTACGATTACGCCAGGGGCGCCAAGGGACGCGGCCTCAAGGTGATTATCGCCGGTGCCGGCGGCGCGGCGCACCTGCCGGGCATGGCCGCATCGATGACGCCACTGCCGGTGCTCGGCGTGCCGGTGCAATCGAAGGCGCTGGACGGCATGGACAGCCTGTTGTCGATCGTCCAGATGCCCGCCGGCATTCCGGTCGGCACGCTGGCGATCGGCAAGGCCGGCGCGATCAACGCCGCGCTGCTCGCCGCCGCAATCCTCGCGACCGGCGACGAGGCGCTCGCGGCCCGCCTCGCTGCATGGCGGCAGGCGCAGACCGACGCGGTGAGCGAGGAACCGGCATGAGAATGCTGCCACCCGGATCGACGATCGGCATTCTCGGCGGCGGACAGCTCGGCCGGATGCTGGCGATCGCCGCCGCGCAACTCGGCTATCGCACGCATGTCCTCGCGCCCGAATCGGAAAGCGTCGCCGCGCAGACCGCGTCGAGCTTCACCCGCGCCGATTATCACAGCCGCATCGTGCTCGACGAGCTGGCGGCGAGTTGCGACGTCGTTACCTACGAATTCGAGAATATCGCGCTCGATCCGGTCGAATATCTCGCCGGGAAGGTCGCGGTGCATCCGGCCCCGGTGGCGCTCGGCATCGCGCAGGACCGCGCTAACGAAAAACAGTTCGTCAACGATCTCGGCGGGCGCACCGCGCCGTGGCGAAAGGTGACGACGCGTGCGGAGCTGGACGAGGCGCTCGCCGCGATCGGCACGCCGGCGATCCTCAAGACGTTGCGGCTGGGCTATGACGGCAAGGGCCAGGTGCGGCTGACCTCGGCGGACGAGGCCGATGCCGCCTGGGATGCGATCGGCGGGCGGCCGGCGGTCCTCGAAGGCCATGTCGCGTTCGAGCACGAATTCTCGATCATCCTCGCGCGCGGGATCGACGGCACGATGACCAGCTATCCGCCGCCGAAGAACGAGCATGTCGACGGCATCCTCGCACGCTCGACGCTGCCCGCGCCGGCCCCGGTCGCGGCGCAATGGACCGAGGCGGCGGCGCTCGCCGGCCGCATCGCCGACAAGCTCGGCTATGTCGGCGTGCTGGCGTGCGAATTCTTCGTCGGCGCCGAGGGGCCGGTGTTCAACGAGATGGCGCCGCGCGTCCACAATTCGGGCCATTGGACGATCGAAGGCGCGGTGACCTCGCAATTCGAGAATCACGTCCGCGCGATCTGCGGCCTGCCGCTCGGCGACACCGCGCTCACCGCGCCGAAGGTGGAGATGGAAAATCTGATCGGCGAGGCCGCCAACCGCTGGGCCGAGATCCTCACCGAGCCCGGCGCGCACCTTCATCTCTACGGCAAGCGCGCGGTGCGCGCCGGCCGCAAGATGGGTCACGTCACCCGGATCGCGCCGATTATTTCTTGACCGGCACGTATTGCTGGAACGACCCCAGCCGGCAATAGGCCGAGGGGATCGTCGTGCCCGGCTCGAGCACCCGGAACATATCGTTCCGGCACAATTGCCCGCCGTGAATATCGTTGATGATCGTCACGTAATTGTCCAGCGACGGGCACGGGCCGACCACATTCGCCTTCCAGATCGTGGTGCCCTGGCGATACAGCAGCGTATCGTGCCCGATCACCTGCGGTCCGCTGGTGAACTGGGGATCGATACATTCGCTGGTCTTGCCCGGAACGTGGCCGGCAAGCGCCTTGGCCAGCTCGCGCTGGGGATCGTCGGTATCGTGGGCGAGCGCGGCACCGGCAACCAGCGTCGCGGCAAGACCGATCAGCATCATCCTACGCATCACATCACCTCGTATAAGGAACGAACGAACCCAACCCGCACGAGCCGCTCGAAATGTTGGGCGTGCCCGGCGAGAAGGTGTGGATTATGTCGCCGCGGCAGAGCTGGCTCGAATAGGTCTTGCTGACGATCGGATCGCCATAGCGCAGGCCCGTGCACCCGCCGCTCACGTCGTTGCGATAGATCAGGCGCGGCGAATATTGATAGAGGATCGTGCCTTCGAACTTCTTGACGTCACGTATCCGCGTCTGGTCGATGCACGACACCGGCTTGCCGGGGGTCAGCCCCTTCAAGGCATCGGCAATCTCGGCGAGTTGCTTGGGATTCTTCGCACCGGACGGGCTATCGCCATTTGCCGCACAACCGGCGAGCAAGATTGGAACAACGAGCGCAAGCCATCGCATCAGGCTACTCCTTCGCGACTACCCCCCTGTCGTCGCTGATATAGAGCGTTCAGCCGCGAAATGCATCCTTTGCCGCGCGTCTTTCGGCCAATTGCTCGATCGAGGCGGCGCGCATGAAGGGATTGGTGGCGCGTTCGAGCGCGATCGTCGTCGGCATGGTCGCCTCGCCCGCCGCACGCGCCGCCTCTACGTCAGCCAGGCGCTCGGCGATCGCCGCGTTGTCGGGCTCCGCGACCCGGGCATAGCGCCCGTTGGCGAGCGTATATTCGTGCGCGCCATAGGCCTGCGTGCTTCCGGGCAACGCCGCCAGCCGCTGCATGTTGGCGAACATCTGCGCGGCATCGCCCTCGAACAGGCGGCCGCAGCCCATCGCGAACAGCGTGTCGCCGACGAAGATCACACCATCGTCGGCGAAATGATAGCTGACGTGCCCCGCAGTGTGCGCCGGCGTTTCCCAAACGCTGGCGACATGCGCGCCGAGCCGTACCGTATCGCCTTCGCCGACGGTGGCGTCGAGCGTGGGAATCTTCGCCGCTTCGGCGGCGGGGCCGGTGACGCGCGCGCCGGTCGCTGCCTTGATCGCGGCGTTGCCGCCGGTGTGATCGGGATGCCAATGGGTGTTCCAGATCTGCGAGATCGTCCAGCCGCGCTCGCGCGCCGCCGCCAGCACCGGCTCGGATTCGGCGGGATCGATCACCAAAGTCTCGCCGCTGGCGGGATCATGCGCCATCCAGATGTAATTGTCGCTGAGCGCGGGAATGCGGACGATCTCGAACATCGAAAAGTCTCCTGTCATGCCGCCAGCAGCGCCAGCGCCTCGCGGCCGAGCCGCTGCGTGAGGTGTTCGGCAGGCTCGTCGTGCCCCAGCCGCGCTGCCTGCCCCGCCCAGAGCGGCGAGAAACCGGCATCGCCTTTGGCCTCGGCAGCGCGACGCAAGGGCGCGAGCGCGGTACTGGCATAGGGATAAGGCGGCGCGGCAGGATCGATCGGCCCAAGCGTTTCGACCAGGCGGTTGCGCAGGCCGCGCGCGAGGCCGCCCGAAAACAGGTTGGTGAAAACGCCATGCTCGGCCGCCTCGCTCGCCAGCGCGGCGCGGTGCATCGACGAGACGAGCGATTCGGGCGCGCGTAGATAGGCCGTGCCGATCTGCACCGCCGCCGCACCGAGCATCATCGCCGCGGCAATGCCGCGCGCATCGGCGATACCGCCGGCGGCGATCACCGGCACCTCGACCGCATCGACGATCTGCGGCAGCAACGCGAACAGCCCCATCCGCTCGGCGGGGTCGGCGGGCAGGAACGCGCCGGCATGGCCGCCCGCCTCCCATCCCTGGGCGATGATCGCATCGACGCCACGGCCAGCGAGATAGCGCGCTTCATCGACGGTGGTCGCATTGCCGATCACCATCGCCCCGCTCGCGCGGACGCGATCGAGCAGGTCGGCGGTCGGCAGGCCGAAATGGAAGCTCACCACCTCGGGCCGCAGCGCCACGACCAGATCACCCATCGCCGCGTCGAACGGCACGCGGAGCGGCGGCGGCGGCGCGTCGCCGACATCGAACTCGGCGTAGAACGGCGCCAACCGCGTGCGCCAGGCGTGATCGTCGGGCGCGGCGGGCATCGCATGGCAGAAGAAGTTGAGGTTGACCGGCCCGACGCCCGCCGCGCGCACCGTTTCGACCTCGCGCCGCACCATCTCGGGCGTGGCCATGCCGCATGGCAGCGACGCCAGGGCGCCGCCGCGCGCCGCCGCGATGGCAAGCGCGCTGCCCCCGGCGCCGGCCATCGGCGCCTGGACGATCGGCAGCGACACGCCGACGCGCGCAATGAAGCGCGCATCAGGCCAGCCGCCCGCCATCACCATTCGCCGACATTGGGCATCGACACCCAGGGCTCGGCCGGTTCGAGCGACCCGTCCTTCTGCAACAGCTCGATCGAGATGTTATCGGGGGTGCGGACGAACGCCATGTGGCCGTCCCGCGGCGGGCGGTTGATCGTCACGCCGGCATCCATCAGCCGCTGGCAGGTCGCGTAGATATCGTCGACGCGATAAGCCAAATGCCCGAAATTGCGCCCGCCCCCATAGGTTTCCGGCGCGCCGCCGTCCTCGGGCGGCCAATTGTAGGTCAGCTCCACCTCGGCATGGGCGCGATTGCCCTCGCCGTTCATGTCGCCCGGCGCGGCAAGGAAGATCAGCGTGAACCGGCCCTTCTCGCTTTCCATCCGGCGAACTTCCTTGAGGCCCAGGAGTTCGAAGAAACGGATCGTCGCGTCGGGATCGGTGACGCGGATCATCGTGTGGAGATAGTTCATGGCTTGGCGCGCCCTCCGTTCGTCTATATTAAGTAACGGTTCATCGCAGATCGGCGATGCCGGTCTCGGGCAATATCGGGAGGATCGGCGGCAATGGAAGAGCGCGTGACACGATTTGGCGGTCCGCTGCTGGTGGCCGCCGCGATCCTGGCGATCGGAATGATCGTCGGCGGCTATCTGCTCGGCAACGGTCTCGTCCGCGCGCATCACGCCGATCGCGCGGTGACGGTGCGCGGCCTCGCCGAGCGCGACGTCGTTGCCGATCTCGCGACCTGGGATCTTTCCTATTCCGAACAGGGCACCGATCTCGCCGAGGTGCAGGCGCGCATCCAGCGCGACACCCAATCGGTGCGCGCCTATTTCCAGAAGCTGGGCTTCCCCGCCGACGCGCTGCAGCCGGCCGGCGCCAGCGTCAATCAATTCTACAATAACGGCGTGTCGACGGTGACGATCAACCAGCGCCTGCAGTTCCGGACGACCGACATCCCCCGCGCGCGGCGCGCGGTCGCCGACCAGTTCGATCTCGTCAACGCCGGCGTGCAGCTGCAGGACGGCTCCAAAATGAACTACAGCTTCACCAAATTGAACGACATCAAGCCGCCGATGGTCGCCGCCGCGACCAAGGACGCGCGCGCGGCGGCCGAACAATTCGCCAAGGACAGCGGCACCGCGGTCGGCGGCATCAAGAGCGCGACCCAGGGCTATTTCTCGATCGAGGCGCGCGATGGCGACAGCGGCGGTTTCGGCGTCGCCGACACCCCGTTCAAGAAAGTCCGCGTCGTGACGACGGTGGAATTCTACCTCGATTGAGGAACGGGCGTGGCGCCGCCGGGCGCATCGAATTGCTGCAGCGCCTGCTCGGCGGCGTGCCCGGCGGGGCTGTTGGGCGCCAGCGTAACCGCGCGGCGCCACGCCGCCTTGGCGCTCGGCTCGTCGCCGCTTTTCGCCGCGATGTTGCCGGCCTCGAGCTCGACCGGCGCCGCGTTCGGCGCGCGCGATTCGGCCTCGGCAATATCCTTGTGCGCGCGATCGAGATCGCCCATCCGCCGCGCCAGCGTCGCCGACAGCAGCCAGGCGAGCGAATCCTGCGGCACCGCCGCCAGCGCCTGATCGAGATCGGCGCGCGCCGCCGCCAGGTCTCCGGTCGCGACCAGCGCGCGGGCACGATCGAGCTGCGCCTCGCCGCGCTGGCGCTGGTCCAGCGTGCCGGCCGCCAGCGCGGCATCGAGCGCCGACTTCGCTCCCGCCGCGTCTCCGGCGGCGAGCCGTGCATTGCCCGCCTCCGCCCAATAGGCCGCCGCGCGATCGTCCTGCGCGGCCTGCGCCGCCTTGGCCGCGGTGACGAACTCGTCGCCCGCCGCCTGCCACTTGCCCTGATTGGCATAAGCGACGCCGAGACATTGCTGCGCGACGAACCCGCCGCCGTCGATCTGCCACTGATTGGCGCGCGTCTCGGCCTTTTGCGGATCGCTGACCGCGAGTTGCAGGCAGCCGTGGTAGCGCACCTCGTCGGGCGCCGGCGGCCCGACGACGCCGCCGATCGAACTACGCGTGCCGATCGACGATTGCGGCGTGTCACCGGGCTGGACGGCCTGTTGGGCGGCGAGGAGAAACGGGATCAGGAGCAAGCGAGCACGTCCTCGATGGCACGGATGATGAGCGCGATGTCGCACGCGCGCGACATCCGGTGATCGCCATCCTTGACCAGCCAGGTCTGCACGTCGGCTGAACGAAGCGCGCCGGCGATCAGCGGCGCCCGCGCCCAGGGCACGTCGCGATCGGCCTGCCCCTGCACGATCCGCACTGGCCCGTCATAGGCGATCTCGCCGTCGAGGACGTGGAGCCGCTCGCCCGCTTCCCAGAACGCCCGCGTGGTGACGGTCGGCTGGTCCGAATAAGGCGACTCCTCGAGCACGCGGCCGTGCGCGGCAAAATCGCGCTTCTGCGCGTCGGTGAAACCCCAATCGGTGAAATCGGGCGCGGGCGCGATGCCGACCAGCCCCGCCACCTTCTCCGGCCGCGCGATCGCGGCAAGCAGCATCAGCCAGCCGCCCATCGACGAGCCGACCAGCACCGCCGGCCCCGTGATCGTGTCGAGCATCGCCAGCGCGTCGTCGCGCCAGTCGGCCAGGGTGAAATCCTCGAACGCGCCCGGGCTCTCGCCGCAGCCGCGATAATCGAAGCGGAGGAAGGCGCGGCCGGTTTCCCGCGCCCAGATTTCCAGCGCGACCGCCTTGGTGCCGCTCATGTCCGAGGCATAGCCGGGCAGGAAAACGACCGTGGGAGAGGCGCCCGCGGTGCGATGATGGGCAAGCCGGGGGGAGTCGGTCATGTGCTCCCCCTAGAGCGGATGGCACCGGATCGAAACCTTTGTTCGGCAAGTCAACAGCCCCACGCCCGTCACCCTGAACTCGGTTCAGGGTCCATGGACCGACGCCAACGTCGCACGGAGTGGCGGTTGTTGCTCAGCATGACGAGGCAAGGCGCTCGGTCACTTTGCCAGAAACGCGTCGAGCGCCGCCTGGAATGCCGCTGGCTGGTCGAGCATCACGAAATGCGCGCTGTCGCCAACCGGCACGAAGGTAACGTTCGGCGCCTTGGCATATTCGGCCTTGTAGAAGGCGTCCGCCCGATCCTTGGGCAACTGGTCCGACCACGGATAGACCAAGGTGATCGGCGTCGCGATGGCCGTCATGTCGGGGCGCAGGTCGGTAGTCATGTCCTCGTACATCGCCTCGCCGGAGACACGCGGATCGGCCTGTTTGAACCACGCCGCCACCTTCGCGCGGCTGTCGGGCTTGAGCGCCAGGGTGTTAGCCGTCGCACTCGCCGCCGCGTCGTTGGCGGGCCGGCCGTAGCTGGCGACCTCCCGGTCGCGCATCGCCTTCGCCTGCGGCTCGACCTGCGCGACCGTCGCGCCGGGCAGGAAGATATCGCCGACATAAGGCAGCGAATCGACCACCATCAGCTTGCCGACATCGGCCGGGTGCGCGTGCGCGAGCATCAGCGCAACCAGCCCGCCCATCGAATGGCCGACCACCGCCGCGCCCTGCAGCTTGTTCCTGGTGATATACGAATCGAGATCGCCAACCACACCCTCGAGAATGCCGGGCTGCGTGTTGGCACCGGGATCACCGCCGCCGAAACCGTTGACCTGAACCAGGATCACGCGGTGATCGCTGGCTAGACCGGGGGCGACGCCATCCCACACCGCGCGTGGCGAGGAGAGGCCGGGGATCAAGATCACCGGCGCCCCCTTGCCGATCGCCTCGATCGAGATGTGGGCGGTATGTTCGGACGACGGCGCGGCGGCATGACCCGGCTGCGGATGCAGGATCGCCAGGGGCATGGCGGCGGACAAAGCGATACGGGCGAGAAAGCGGATCATTGCTCATTCTCCTTCGACGGGCTCGCGAAGACGTCTTCGATGGCGAGCCCGAACAATTCGGCGATCTTGAACGCGAGCGGCAGCGAGGGATCGTAGCGGCCGGTTTCGATCGCATTGACGCTCTGGCGCGAAACCTCGAGCCGCTCGGCGAGATCGCTCTGGCTCCAGTTGCGCTCGGCACGGAGCACCTTGAGGCGATTGTTCATTCGTCGCCCCCTGCCATCCGGTCCCTGATCGCGAGGACGCCCTGGACGATGCCGAAAGCCGCGCACCACAGCGGAAACGCGAGATAAACCGGCGGATGGCCGACCATGCCGGTATTTTCGAGGAAACCCCAGACGGTTGCAACGGCGAGCAGGATGCCCGTACCCCACAGCATCGACACGATCAGGCGGTTGCGGATGAACTCGTCGCGCTCCTCCACCAGATAAAGACCCATCACCAGGATCACGCCCAGCAGCGGCAGGGTCGGCAGGATCGACAACATCGCCAGCGCCAGCCCGGCAGGATGATGCGCGTCGGCATAGCGGTTCGCGGCGAACAGGATCAGCACATAGGCCGTCATCAGCGGCATGAACCGCAGGATATACCGACGCTGTGCGGGATTCCCCTTGCGCATGACAAACTCCCTTCGAATCAGTAAAGGGAGCTTTACAGTCAAGTTTGCTTGTCTGTCAAGCGTGCTTGCTATTCTGTCGCTGTCGCTTTCCTTTTGATCGACGCCAGCATGTCCGCCGCCAGCACGCTCAGCGTGTCGTCTCGCGCGCCCATCACCACGATGCGATCGCCCGCTCGCGCCACGGCAACGAGATGCGCAGCGGCGGCCTCGCGAGCGGGAATATGGCGGGCATTCGCGCCGGCGGCGGCGATGTCGGCGACGATATCGGCGCTGGTCACTTCGCGCGCCACGGTGCCGCCCTGATAGACCGGATCGGGCAGCACGAGTTCGTCATCATGCCGCAGCCGCTCGACGAAACTCGCCACCAGTTCGCGCCGCATCTGCTTGAGCGGGCCATAGCCGTGCGGCTGAAACAGGATCAGCAGGCGACCGGGAAAGGCGTGCAGCGTATCGAGCGTGGCGGCGATCTTGTCGGGGTTGTGGCCGAAATCGTCGATCACCGCGACGCCGTTCGCCTCGCCGACCAGCTCGAATCGCCGCCTGAGCCCGGTGAACCCGCCGATCGCCGCCACGGCGTTGGCCAGCGACACCCCCGCCGCGCCCGCCGCCCCGATCGCCGCCAGCGCGTTCGAGACATTGTGGCGGCCGGGCACTTGCAGCGAGACGCGAATCGGCGGCTCGCCCTGCTCGGCAATGTCGAAATCGACCCCGAACGGGCGTTCTTCGAGAGCCGACGCGACAAGATCGGCATCGCCGTCGATCGCGACGGTCAGCCGCCGCTCGGGCGGCAATGCCATCGCCAGCGCGGCGCCTTCTGCATTGTCGAGGTTGATCACCGCGCGGCCCGCGCGGCCGATGAAATCGCCGAACAACGTGCGCAGTTCATCAAGCGACTTGTGATCGACGCTGACGTTGTTGAGCACCGCGATCTGCGGCCGATAGAGCGCGATCGATCCGTCGCTTTCATCGACCTCGCTGACGAACGCATCACCGGCGCCGACCAGCGCGCTGGCGAACGGCGCTTGCGGCGAAACGAAATTCTTCATCACCGCACCGTTCATCACCGTCGGATCGCGCCCCACCTGGTACAGGATCCAGCCGATCATGCCGGTGACGGTCGATTTGCCGCTGGTGCCGGCGACGCCGATCGGCAGCACCGCGGCATTGAACAGCGAGGCATTGAGCTCGGCGCGCGTCATCCGCGCCGCGCCGAGGCGATTCGCCGCGACGATATCCGCCACCGTCTCTTCGACCGCCGCCGAGGCGACGACGATCTGATCGGCCGAGGTCACGCCGCTGCCGTCCTGCGCGAACAGCGCGATGCCACGCGCCCTCAGCGCATCGAACTTGGCGGGCACGCGCCCGGCATCGAGCGCGCGGTCCGATCCCGCCACGGTTGCGCCGCGCGCGGCGAGGATCATCGCCAGCGGCATCATGCCCGAGCCGCCGATGCCGACGAAGAAGTAGGATTTGCCGTCCGTCATGCGCCCGCGCTATCGACGCTTTCCATTTCGGGGGCAAGGAGCAGCCATGCGCATCGCGGTCGTCGCACCCGCACGAGAGCTTGATCGAGGCACCGCGGCCAGGGCCGAGGCGTTCGTCGCGATCGCCTTTCCCGAAATCGAGCTGATCGTCGACCCGCAATGCTTCCTTTCCGACGGCCATTTCGCCGGCAGCGATGCCGAGCGCGCCGCGGCGTTCGTGCGACGCGCCAACGATCCGGCAATCGACGCGATCTGGTTCGGCCGCGGCGGCTATGGCTCGAATCGCCTGCTCGACGCGGTGATGCCCGAACTCGGCCCGGCGGCGCGCGACAAGGCCTATCTCGGCTATTCGGATTGCGGCTTCCTGCTCGGCGCGCTCTACGCCCGGCGGATCGGGCGACCGATCCACGGGCCGATGGCGATCGACATCAATCGCGAGGGCGGCGACGCGACCGTCACCCGCAGCCTCGCCTGGCTGACCAGCGGCGACCGCGCCGGCCTCGAGCCCGGGCTCGGCGATCGCCCCGCGGCGGCGTTCAATCTCGCGATCCTTACCGCGATGATCGGCACGCCCTGGCTGCCCGATCTCACCGATCACGTGCTGCTGATCGAGGAAGTCTCCGAACCGCTCTACCGGATCGATCGGATGCTGTTCCAGCTTGCCCATGCCACGCAGCTGAAGGGGCTCGCCGGGGTCCGCCTCGGCGCGGTGCGCGACGTGCAGGAAAACGACCCGCCATGGGGCGAAAGCCTGAAAACGATGATGACGCGCTGGTGCGGCGAGATGGGCGTGCCGTATCTCGGCCGCGCCGAAATCGGCCATGATGCGGCAAATCGCGTCGTGCCGTTCGGCCTCGCCTGATCCTGCGCCTCCGTCCTCAGCGGGAGATCGTCGCGGCCTCGCGACGATCCGCCTGTTCGGCGACCGGCGGCTGCCGTACCATCACGAACGGGCCGCCCCAATTGCCCCTTATCCGCCACGTGCCGGCAATCTCGGTCGCCTCGGCATCGAGCGTGCCGGCGTAATGGATCGGCGACGCATGACGATCGTCATAGGTTTTGATGAAGCTCACCGCGGTGCCGGCGCGAAGGCCCTGGATCAGCCCGGTGAACGACCGCCCGTCGGATGCCGTCTCCTCGGTCTCGCCGGCGAGATTGCCGCCGCGATCGATCAGCGTGGCGACGAAGGTTTCGGGCGGCAGCAGCCGCGGATAGCTGAAGATGCCGTGCCAGACGCCCGAAAGATCGACCGCCTCGCTCATCGCGACAGGCGCCGCGCCTCCTCGGCAAGCAGCACCGGCACGCCGTCGCGCACCGGATACGCCAGCCCGGCGGCATCGGACACCAGCTCCGCCGCCGCCTCGTCATAGCGCAATCTGGTGCGCGTTACCGGGCAGACCAGGATCGACAGCAGCCAGGGATCGAGCGGCGCGCTCATTGCAGCGTCACCCGGTCCTCGCCGTCGTGGCGGCCGAAGAACTGCATCAGCTGGACGAGCAGATCGGCGCGATCGTCGAGGCTCGGCGATTCGAGCAACGCCTGTTTGGCGGCGACGTCGAACGGCGCGATCTGGGCGATGCCGTTGACCAGCGCCTCGTCGTCAAGCCGGCTCACCGCGCTCCAATCGACCGCATAGCCCTGCGCATCGGCGAAGCGCCGCGATTCGAGCTCCAGCGCCGCCCGCCGCCCCAGCGCGAGCACCGGATCACGCTCGGCTGGGGGCAGCAGCTCGGCCTCGATCTGGCGGAACGCCGTCGTCACGTCGAGCTCGTTGAGCAGACGGAACAGCGCGACGCCCTCCAGCACGAGATTGTAGCAACCGTCGTCGAGCGCCTCGACCTCGGCGATCCGGCCGACGCAGCCGATCTCGAACAGCGGCGACTCGCCCTTGTCATGGTCGGGGCACGGCCGCGGCTGGATCATGCCGATGCGGCGATCGCGTGCCATCGCATCGGAAACCATCGCCCGATAGCGCGGCTCGAAGATATGCAGCGGCAGGTGCATGCCCGGAAACAGCAGCGCCCCCGGCAACGGGAAAACCGAGAGGCGCGTCACCGTCATCCGAACAGGATCGCCGACAGCCGCCGGCGCTGCGCCGCCACCCATGGGTCTTCGAGCCCGACCACCTCGAACAGCTTGAGCAGTTGCGCGCGCGCCGCGCCGTCGTTCCATTCGCGGTCGGCGGCGATGATCGCCAGCAGATTGTCCGCCGCGCCCTCACGATCGCCCGCCGCCATCTGCCCGCCGGCGAGCCGGAACCGCGCGTCGAGATCGTCCGGACGCGCGGCGACCTCGGCGGCGAGGCCGGAGAGATCGTCGACGGGCTTGGCTTCCCGCTTGAGCGCGAGCGCGGCCTTGGCGCGGTCGATCTCGGGCTGTTTGGCGAGCTCTTCGGGCAGCGCGGCAATCGCCGCTTCGGCCTCGGCATCGCGATTCGCCGCGATCAGCGCGCGAATCCGGCCCGAAGCGACCGCGGGATGCTCCGGCGCCATCTCGGCCAGTTGGTCGAAGATCGACAGCGCGCGCTCGGCATCGCCGTCACCCAGCACCTGCTCGCCCATCGCGATCAACGGCTCGATCTCGGCCTCGAGATCCTTTTCCTCGCTCTCGATCGGCAATTGGCGCAGCAATTGATCAAGCGTCGTCTTGAGCTGCGATTCGGTGCGCGCATTGGTCAGATCGGCGACCAGCTGGCCCTGGAACATCGCATAGACGGTGGGGATCGACCGCACCTGAAATTGCGCGGCGATGAACTGGTTCTTGTCGGTATCGACCTTGGCCAGCACCACGCCCTTGTCGGCATAGTCGGCGGCCACCTTCTCCAGCACCGGCGCCAGCGCCTTGCACGGCCCGCACCATTCCGCCCAGAAATCGATGATGACGAGCTTGGTCATCGACGGTTCGACGACGTCGCGACGGAAGCTTTCGACCGCTTCCTTTTCCTGCGGGCTCATGCCGAGCGTTGCCAAGACATACTCCTGTTCTTTTCCCTTACCGGCCTTATGTGGGGCGGACGGGGCGTGCGCCAACCCTTTTTGCAGATCGGCGACAAGGGGCTTGCCGACCCCGAAAGCCGATGCTAACAGCCGCCGCCTTACCCAGGGCCTTCGCGGCCCGGACGCCAAGAGCGGGCGTAGCTCAGGGGTAGAGCACAACCTTGCCAAGGTTGGGGTCGAGGGTTCGAATCCCTTCGCCCGCTCCAGGTCGTCGCCAAGGATTTGGCGACGCCAAATCCACGATCAGCGACGACCACGGCCGGCATCGCCGCAGGCGATGACCGACGGCGCGGCTTGGCCGCGCCGGAATCAACGAGTGCGTGTTGGCGCGCCGCCCTGCCGGGCTGCGCACGGCGTTCGCATCCAGCGTGGCCACGTCGACCGATCGGTCATGATCCTGATGGTAGCGGCGCGGCAGGATCGACCAGCCCGGCGGCGCGCAGATCCTGCCAGAAGCTGGCGGGCACGATCTCGTCAAACGCCGCGCGGTCTTCGGCGATGCGGCCGGGCCGGCTGGCCCCGGGGATCACCGCCGCCACTGCCGGATTGGCGAGCGAGAAGTGCAGGCCCGCTGCCTTCATGCTGACGCCGTGGCGATCGGCGATTGCCTTGATACGCGCGACCCTGTCGAGAATCTCGGGCGTGGCGGGCGCATATTCGAAGTTCGGCCCGCCAACGAGCGCGCCCGAACTATACGGCCCGCCAACCACGATGCTGGCGCCATGGTCCGCCGCCAGCGGCATCACGCGCTGCAGCGCCCGGCCGTGATCGAGCAGCGTATAGCGGCCGGCGAGCAGGAAGGCACCGGGGCGCGACTCATCGAGGCCGAGCACCAGCTCGATCGGCTCGACCTTGTTGACGCCAAGACCCCATGCCTTGATCGTGCCTTCGTCGCGCAGCCGGTCGAGCGCGCGGAAAGCGCCGGTGCGCGCTTCCTCGAACTTGGCCAGCCACAGGTCGCCCCAGAAATCCTGCGCGAGATCATGGACGAAGGCGATCTCGATATGGTCGGTGCGCAGGCGCTTCAGGCTGTCCTCGATCGAGCGCAGTGTCGCGTCATAGCCATAGTCGTTGACGATCCGGTTGGCGCGGCCGTGCGCGAACACACCGGCTTTCTCGCCCTGCTGGCGGGCGCCGACGTCCTCCAGATCGTCGAGGATGATGCGCCCGACCTTGGTGCTGATGACATATTGGTCGCGCGGCTTGCCGGCGAGCGCCTCGCCCATGCGCAATTCGGCAAGGCCGGCGCCGTAGAAGGGGGCGTTGTCATAATAGCGAATACCGTCGTTCCAGGCCGCTTCCACCGTGGCGAGAGCCTCGTCCTCGGGAATATCGCGGAACATGTTGCCGAGCGGCGCGGCACCGAAGCCGAGTTTGCCCGGAAGAATGTTTTCGAGAGCCATAGTGCGCAATCCTTTCAGGCGATCGACGGCGGACCGGGCAACGCGACACGATCCTCGTCGGTGATCCCTGAACGTGCGAACTGGCAAGGCACGATTCAACCGCGCGCGCGATGGCGATCCCGAATCGTCGGACAGACATATCGCGCGGCTCGGCGAACCGGCTAAACAAGACGGATGAGCAAGAAAGACGAAGGCGCGATTCGCGTCGGTATCGGCGGCTGGACCTATGCCCCGTGGCGCGGCAGCTTCTATCCGGACGGCCTGGCCCAGAAGCGCGAGCTCGAATTCGCGTCGCGCGCGGTGACCGCGATCGAGATCAACGGCACTTATTATTCGAGCTTCAAGCCCGCCAGTTTCGCAAACTGGGCAGCTGCGGCGCCCGACGGTTTCGTCTTCACCGTCAAGGCCTCGCGTTTCTGCACCAACCGCAAGGTGCTTGCCGAGGCGGGCGAATCGGTCAAGCGGTTCGTCGGCCAGGGGATTGTCGAGCTGGGCGACAAATTGGGACCCATCCTGTGGCAATTCATGGCAACCAAGAAGTTCGACGCCGATGATTTCCGGGCGTTTCTCTCGTTGTTGCCGGCCCGGCACGGCGGCGTGGCGCTGCGCCACGCGATCCAGGTGAGGCACGAAAGCTTCGCGGTGCCCGAATTCATCGCAATGGCGCGCGATGCCGGCGTCGCGATCGTCTTCGCCGATTCGACCGATTATCCGGCGATCGCCGATGTCTCTGGCGATTTCGTCTATGCCCGGCTCGAGGCGGCGCGCGAGGAGGAGGCGACCGGCTATTCGGCGGACGAGCTCGATCGCTGGGCGGCGGCGGCGCGCGCCTGGGCCGCCGGTGACAGCCCGGCCGGCCTATCCTGCGTCACCGATCCGGCGCCGAAACAGCCGCGCGACGTGTTCGTCTTCGCGATCAACGGCGCCAAGGTACGCGCGCCCGCCGCCGCGCAGGCGCTGATCGACCGGCTGCGCTGATCTCAGGACGCTGCCGGCTTTTTCCCGGTCGGTGCCGCCGTATCCGGTGATGGTGCGGGTGCGGGCTGCGGCGCCGATGCCTGCGAGGGCGCCGCGACAGGCGCACCCTGACCGAGGATCGCCGCGGTTTCGATCACGTCGAGCGCGCGCCGTGCATCGATATAGCGATGCGCCGCCGTCAGCCAGCGCTGCGCCCCGCTCGCGCCGGGCAACCGCTCGATCTCGGCCAGCGCGGCCTCGACCTGCCCCGCCTCGAGCAGCCGCCGCGCCCGCGCCATCCGCGCCGACGGGCGCGGTGAGGGCGATGCTTCCTTGTGGATGACGATCAGGTTGGACAGCGTGTTGCGCAATCCCGACCACAAGGCCTCATGCCCGCCGCTGACCAGATCGGGCGCGATCGAATCGAGCCCGAGCCGCAGATCCTCCAGCGTCACCGGCGCGCGCGATGCCTGGATCACCATCGTTACCGCGCGCGGCTGGGTCGCACCAAACCGCTCGCGCAATTGCCCCTCGATATAGCCGAGCCCGATGCCGCGATCGATCGCGCGGCGCGCGGCGAACGCGATCAGCAGCCCTTCGGCGCGCGTCGCATTGCCCGAGGCAGCCTCCGCCTTGGTGTCGATCACCGCACTGCGCGCCTCGAGATCGGCGAGCCGCGCCGACAGCGCCGCCTCGCGCGCCGCCAGCGTATCGAGATCGGCGGTGGGATCGATCGCGACGCTGCGGGCGGGCGGCGGCGCGGTCTTGACCGGAACGGTGGTTCGTGCCGGCGCCAGCCAGGGCAGGCGATCGCCCCATTGCCGGATCGCCAGCCCGGCCAGGACGATCCCGGCGACGAACACCAGCAGATAGACGAGGAGGGCGCCGCGCCATCGCCGGCGGCGCGGAAGCGAAAAGGGGTCGTCGCTGGCCATCGCCGCTCTTATCGACGGCTCGCGAGGCCCGGTCAATCGGCCAGCCGCCGCGCCAGCGCGACCAATGCCGCATCGTCGCGCGTCGCCGCGACGGCCACTTCGCCCCATCCCGCGCCAGCCGCTTCCGCCACCGCCAGGCTGAGCGCCGCAAGCCGGATCGAGGCGCGGTCGATCGAGCTGGCCAGTGCCGCCAGGCGGCGCGCGGCGCGCGGCGAATGCAGCATCGCCACCTGACCCTCGATCGGCAGCAGATCGTCGGGCGCGCGCGCGATCTCGCGGCTTTCGTAAACCGTGACGACCGTGGCCACGCCCGCCGGCGCCGCCGCGCGATCGCGGCCGGCAAGATGGAGCAGCCGGTGCTTGCCGCGCGTGGCAGCCAGCCGCACGATCGCCGCGATGCCGTCGCTGCCGGTCGCGGCCACATCGAGGCCCGCGTCACGCGCTACCTGCGCGGTGGCTTCTCCCACGGCGAAGACGGGCAATCCGGCAAGCGCGCCGAGCCCCGGCCCCGCGCATCGCACGGCATTGGCGCTGGTCAGCAACAGCGCGTCATGCAGCGCAGGATCGGGCGGCGGCCACGCGATCGGCAGCACCTCGAACAGCGGCAAGACGATCGCCGCCAGCCCGACCTGCTCAAGCGCCGCGACCGTGGCGCGGTTGCCCGGCGCCGGCCGGAACACCGCGACACGGCGCGTCATGCCCCGAACAGCCGCCGGATCGCGGCGGGCGCGTCCGCCAGCAGCGTGGCGGCCAGCGTGGGCGCCAGTTCGGCATCGTCGCTGCGGCCGATCCGCGCGCCAGCAACCTGTTCGCTGCCATCCATCGCGTAAAGCCGGGCGCGCAGCAGCACCCAATCGTTCTCGATCATCGCAAGCGCGGCCACCGGCGAATGGCAATCGGCATCGAGCGCGGCGAGCAGCGCGCGCTCGTGGCCAACGCAGCATGACGTCGCAGCGTCATCGATCGCCGCCAGACTCGCGCGCGCTTCGGCATCCCCGGTCCGGCACTCGATCCCGACCGCGCCCTGCGCCGGCGCCGGCAGCATGGTATCGACGGCGAGGCGCGTGCCGATATCCGGCCGGCCGAGCCGATCGAGACCGGCGGCCGCCAGAATCGTCGCGTCGACCTCGCCCGCCGCCAGCTTCGCCAGCCGCGTTTCGACATTGCCGCGAAACAGCGTGGTGCGGAAATCGGGCCGCAGCGCGCGCAATTGCGCTGCCCGGCGCGGCGAGCTGGTGCCGATCACCGCGCCCGGCCGCAGCGTGTCGATCGCCTCCGCGCCGATCAGGCAATCGCGCACGTCGGCGCGCGGCAGCATCGCGGCGATCGTGATCGCGTCGGGCCGCACCGTCTCGACGTCCTTCATCGAATGCACCGCGGCGTCGATCGCGCCAGCGAGCAGCGCGCGATCGAGCTCCTTGGTCCACAAGGCCTTGCCGCCGATCTCGGCCAGCGCGCGATCCTGCACGCGGTCTCCGGTGGTCCTCACCGTGACGATCTCGATCGCGTCCACCGCCCAGCCGTGCGCGGCGGCAAGCGCGTCGCGCACCATGTGCGCCTGGACGAGGGCGAGCGGCGATCCCCGGCTGCCGAGGCGGAAACGAATGGCCATCGCGGGTTGTGCTAGCGATGGTTACGGCTAGAGGAAAGCCATGGCGCTGATCCTCGGCCTCGAATCGAGCTGCGAC
Source organism: Hephaestia mangrovi (assembly GCF_019880555.1). Classification (GTDB taxonomy): domain Bacteria; phylum Pseudomonadota; class Alphaproteobacteria; order Sphingomonadales; family Sphingomonadaceae; genus Sphingomonas; species Sphingomonas mangrovi. Next base: position 210,276 of record NZ_JAINVU010000005.1, read on the forward strand.
GAAACCGCTGCCGCGCTGGTGCGCGACGACCGCACGATCCTGGCCCACGCGCTTGCCGGGCAGGAAGCGGCGCATCGCCCCTATGGCGGCGTCGTCCCCGAAATCGCGGCGCGCGCGCATGTCGAAATGCTCGCGCCCCTGATCGAGCGCGCGTTGGGCGAGGCAGGCGTCGGGCTGGACGCCGTCGACGCGATCGCCGCGACTGCCGGGCCCGGCCTGATCGGCGGGGTGATGGTCGGCCTCGTCACCGGCAAGGCGCTGGCGCATGCCTGCGGCAAGCCGCTGGTCGCGGTCAATCACCTCGAAGGCCATGCGCTATCGCCGCGCCTCGCCGATCCCGATCTCGCGTTTCCCTATCTGCTGTTGCTCGTTTCGGGCGGGCATTGCCAATTGCTGTTCGTCGAGGGCGTCGGCCGCTATCGCCGCCTCGCCACCACGATCGACGACGCCGCGGGCGAGGCGTTCGACAAGACCGCCAAGCTGCTTGGCCTCGGCTTCCCCGGCGGCCCCGCGGTCGAGCGCGCCGCGGCCGAGGGCGACGCCAGGGCGGTGCCGCTGCCGCGCCCGCTGGTCGGCAGCGACGAGCCGCATTTTTCCTTTGCGGGCCTGAAAAGCGCGGTGCTGCGCGCGCGCGACGCCGGAACCTGGGCACCCGAGGATATCGCCGCCTCGTTCCAGCAAGCCGTGGTCGATTGCCTGATCGACCGCACCACGCGCGCGATCGACCGCGCCGACGGCGCGACCGCGCTGGTCGTCGCCGGCGGCGTCGCTGCCAACCAGGCGGTTCGCGGCGCGCTGGCCGAGCTCGCGCGTGTCTCCGGCCTGCGCTTCGTCGCGCCGCCGCTGTGGCTGTGTACCGACAATGCCGCGATGATCGCCTGGGCGGGCGCCGAACGCTTCGCCGCCGGGCTGACCGACCCGCTCGATACGCCGGCGCGCGCGCGCTGGCCGCTCGATCCCCATGCCGAGCGCGCCCGCGGGGCAGGCGTGAAGGCATGAGGATCGGCGTGATCGGCGGCGGTGCCTGGGGCACCGCGCTCGCGCAGGTCGCCGCCGCCGATGGCGCGCCGGTGACGTTATGGGCACGCGAGCCCGAGGTCGTCGAGGCGATCAACCGCCGTCATTGCAACGAGCTGTTCCTGCCGAGCGCTCGTTTGTCGCCGTCGATCACCGCAACCGGCTCGCTCGGCGCGCTTGCCGAGGCCGAGGCGCTGCTCGTCGTGACGCCGGCGCAGCACGTCCGCGCGATACTTGCCGAAGCCGCGGTCGGCGCGACGCCGCTGGTGCTGTGTGCCAAGGGAATCGAGGCCGGGACGCGGCGGCTGGTCGGCGAGGTCGCCGCCGCGATCCATCCGCGCGCGCCGCTCGCGGTGCTGTCCGGCCCCACTTTCGCACATGAGGTCGCCGCCGGCCTGCCCACCGCGGCGACGCTGGCCTGCGCCGATCCGGCCATCCGCGACGCGCTGATCGCCCGGCTCGCACGCCCCGCTTTCCGGCTTTATGCCAGCGACGACGTGATCGGCGCGGAGATCGGCGGCGCGGTCAAGAACGTGCTGGCGATCGCCTGCGGCGTGGTCGAGGGCGCGGGGCTCGGCCAGAATGCGCGCGCCGCGCTGATCGCGCGCGGATTCGCCGAGATGACGCGTTTCGGCCTGGCGCGCGGCGCGCAGCCCGAAACGCTGGCCGGCCTGTCCGGGCTCGGCGATCTCGTGCTGACCTGTTCGTCGACCAGCTCGCGCAATTTTTCGTTCGGCGTCGGGCTGGGGCGCGGCACGCCCGCCGCCCGTCTGCTCGCCGATCGCCGCACGGTTGCCGAGGGCGCCTTCACCGCCCCGGTGCTGCGCGAGGCAGCCGCCGAGGCGGGCGTCGCCATGCCGGTATCCGAGGCGGTATGCGCGCTGATCGACGGCGCCCCCGTCGATGCGGTAATCGCCGATCTCCTCAACCGCCCCCTGCGCGACGAGCGGGGGTAGCATCGGTTTCGGCCGACCTGAATCGGCTCGGCAGGCTTAGGGCGAACGGTCGGCTGCCAATGCAGCGTCCGCCTCGTCGTCCCCGGGTTCCTGTTGCAATCCCATCTTCCTGGTCAGCCAGGGCATCGTCAGCCCCTGGACGAAGATCGAGAAGGCGACCACCGCGAACGACACGACGATGATCGTGTCGCGCTCGGGCACCGTCACCGGCACGTTGAGCGCCAGCGCCAGCGCCAGCGCGCCGCGCAACCCGCCCCAGAACAGCACGTGCTTGTATTTCCACGGCACCGCGAGGCGCGTCTTCGCAAATGACGCCATGACGGGATAGACCGCCGCGGCACGCCCGGCGAGCACCAGCGCGGTGGCGATCACCGCTGCCTCGAGCACGTCGAAGAACGGCATTTCCGCCTCTCGCCCGCCGATCAGGATGAAGATCAGCGAATTGACCAGGAAGGCGACGAACTCCCAATGGTGGAGCACGCCGGAGCGGCCGTCGTCCGAAATTGCGCCGAGGAACCCGTAATTGCCGACGATCAGCCCCGCCGTCACCGTCGCCAGCACGCCCGAGGCATGGAAATGCTCGGCGAGCAGGAACGAGCCGTAGGCGATCAGCATCGTCAGCGTGATTTCGACCAGCCGATCGGTCGCGCGGCCGGCGATGGCGATCAGCGGGAACGCGACGACCGCGCCGGCGATCACGCCGCCGACCACCGTCTTGACCAGATCGAGCACGATTCCGCCGCCGCCCATCGCCCCGCCATCGACCGCGATCGCAAGCAGCACCGCGAAGCCCACTGCTGCGACGCCATCATTGAGCAGGCTTTCCGCCTCGACCAGCAGATGCAGCCGCGGCTGCACCTTCATTGCCTTGAACGCCGCGATCACCGCGACCGGGTCGGTCGCCGAAATCAATACGCCGAACATCGCCGCGCCGATCCAGCTCCAGCCGAGCAGCCAGTGCATGCCCCCCGCGACGACGATCGCCGCAATCGCCACGCCGAAGGTGACGAGCGCCAGTAGCAGCGGCAGCTCGCGCCGGAACGGCTTCCAGGGAATCTGGATCGCCGCCTCGAACACCAGCGGCGGCAGGAAGATGTAATAGATCAGTCCCGGCGTCAGCGACGGCGTCGTGCCCGGCGCAAGCACCGCCATCGCGATGCCCGCCGCGACCAACCCGACGCTATAGGGAAAATCGAACCGCCGCGCCGCCATGGCGACCAGCGAGGCAACGAACAGCAGGGCACCGAGCGTTTGAAAATCAAAACCTTGCATCATTCTCCCTCGATTCGCCGCAGCAAGCGGGGCATTCGTCGCAGCGATCGGCTCCGGCTATATCCAGCATCACCGGAAATCCGCATGTTCACGCTCGATAAACGGGGCATGAGTATCGTAGCGTAATGCGGGTCGAACGCAGGACAATCAGGATCGGTGCGGCGGCACTGGCGGCAACGATGGCCGTGTTGATCGTCGGCTGCAAGTCCGACGGCGCCACCGATGGCGCGCTGGCAACGCGCGGGCCGGTCCGCGCGCCCTATCAGGTGGCGATGCCAGTGCCGGCGGCGCGCGCGCGGCCCCGGCCGCCCCAGGCGTTGCAAGCCACGCTCACCGCGCTCACCGCGCAATTCGGCGGCCGCGCCGGCATCGCGGTGCAGAGCGTCGGCGAGGGCTGGACCGCGCAGAGCCACGGTGATCTCTATCTGCCGCAGCAGAGCGTCAGCAAATTGTGGGTCGCGATGACGATGCTCGACGCGGTCGACCGCGGCCAGCTCCATCTCAGCGATCCGATCAGCGTGACGCGCGCCGATCTTACCGTGTTCCATCAGCCGATTGCCGCGCTGGCCGTGAAGGGCGACGGCTATCACACCACGATCGGCGATCTCGATTATCGCGCGCTGACGACCAGCGACAACACGGCCAACGATCGCATCTTGCGGGCCGCCGGCGGCCCGCGCGCGACCGCGGCGATGTTCGCGCGCAAGGGGATCGTCGGCATTCGCGGCGGCCCCGACGAGAAGAACAAGCAGTCGGCGACCGCGGGGCTCGACTGGAAGCCCGAATATTCGATGGGCATGGCATTCCAGGATGCGCGCGCGCGGTTGCCGCATGACGTGCGCGAAGCGGCGTTCGATGCCTATGTCGCCAATCCGTCGGATGGCGCGCAACCCAATGCGATCGTCGATACGCTCGCCCGCCTCGTGCGGGGCGAATTGCTGTCGCCGGCCTCGACCCGATGGCTGCTCGGCACGATGGCCGATTGCAAGACCGGCTGGGCGCGGCTCAAATATCCGCTGCCCGACGATTGGCAGATCGCGCACAAGACCGGCACCGGCCAGGATTGGGGCCGCCGCACCGCGGGCTTCAACGATGTCGGCATCCTCACCGCGCCCGATGGCCGGATGTACACCGTCGCGGTGATGATCGGCGATGGCACGCAGAGCGTCCGCGAAAAGCAGAAGCTGATCCAAGACGTCGCGCGCGCGATCGTCACCGCGCATGACGAACAGCCTATGGCGATCGCGCAACAGGGCGGTGACCATATGGGCGGGCACGGCGCAAACTAGTTTGTCCCGCGCGTCCGGTGCGCTAGACCGCCCGGCGACATGCCCAACCATCTCTACCTGGTCGACGGCTCCGGCTACATCTTCCGCGCCTATCACCGCCTGCCGCCGCTGACGAACATCCGCGGCGAGCCGGTCGGCGCGGTCTATGGCTATACGACGATGCTTTGGAAGCTCGCCGACGAGCTGCACAAGGCCGACGGCCCGACCCACATGGCGGTGATCCTCGACAAGTCGAGCCACACCTTCCGCAACGAGATGTACGATCAGTACAAGGCGCACCGCCCGCCGCCACCCGAAGACCTCATCCCGCAATTCCCGATGATCCGCGACGCCACCCGCGCCTTCTCGCTGCCGTGCATCGAGGAGGAAGGCTGGGAGGCCGACGATCTGATCGCCAGTTACGCCAAGGCCGCGCTGGCGCAGGGCTGGCAAGTGACGATCGTCAGCTCCGACAAGGATCTGATGCAGCTGATCGAGCCCGGCCTCGATCTCTACGACACGATGAACAATCGCCGGCTCGGGCCGGAGTATGTCCAGGATAAGTTCGGCGTCGGCCCGAACAAGCTGGGCGAGGTGCTGGCGCTGATGGGCGACAGCGTCGACAACGTGCCCGGCGTGCCCGGCATCGGGCCCAAGCGCGCGTCGGACCTGATCAACGAATACGGCTCGGTCGAGGCGGTGCTGGCCGCCGCGCCCGAGATGAAGAAATCGAAGATGCGCGACAATCTGATCGAGCATGCCGAGATGGCGCGGCTATCGCGCAAGCTGGTCGAGCTCGCGCGCGATGTGCCGCTCGAACATCCGCTCGAAGAGCTGGGGTTGCAGGGCATTCCCGAAGCGCCGTTGAAGGCGTTCCTCGAGCATCACGGCTTCAAGTCGCTGCTCGCGCGGCTGGGCGCGGTCGCCGATCCGCCGGTTGCGGCACCGAAAGCCGACGTGGTGCTGCCCGAAGAACCGCCGTGCGATCACGATGCTTATGAGACGGTGATCGACGAGGCCGCGCTCGATCGCTGGATCACCGCGTCGCGCCATCAGGGCTTCATCGCGATCGACACCGAGACAACCGGCAAGGATGCTACCCGTGCCGAGCTGGTCGGCGTGTCGCTGGCACTCGCGCCCAACCGCGCGTGCTACGTGCCGATCGGCCATGGCGGCACCGACATGTTCGCCGAGAAGCCCGCGCAGCTCGATCGCGACGTGGCGCTGGCAAAGCTCAGGCCGCTGCTCGAGGACCAGAGTGTCCTGAAGATCGGCCACAACCTCAAATACGACCTGATCGTGCTCGGCCGCTGCGGGGTCGACGTGGCACCCTATGACGACACCATCCTGATGAGCTTCGATCTCGACGCCGGCCTGCATGGCCACGGCATGGACGAGCTCGCCGCGACGCACCTGTCGCACAGTTGCATCGCCTATAAGGACGTGGTCGGCACGGGGAAGAAGCAGCTCGGCTTTCACGAAGTCGATCTCAAGGCAGCGACCCGCTACGCCGCCGAGGATGCCGACGTGACGCTCAGGCTGTGGAGCCGTTTCAAGGCGCGATTGCCGGCGGAAGGCGCGACGCGCGTCTATCAGATGGTCGATCGACCGCTCGCCGCGGTGGTTGCCGGCATGGAGCGGCATGGCGTCAAGGTCGATGCCGAAGCGCTGTCGAAACTCTCGACCGAGTTCGCGCACCAGATTGCCGATCTGGAAAAGACCCTCCATGATCGTGCCGGCGGGCCGTTCACCATCGGCAGCCCCAAGCAACTGGGCGACGTGCTGTTCGAGCGGCTCGGGCTGAAGGGCGGGCGCAAGGGAAAATCGGGCGTCTATTCCACCGACGTCAACGAGATGGAGCGTCTCGCCGCCGACAAGGACGAGCCGTTGGGCGCCGAGATCGCCCGACTGGTGCTCGACTGGCGGCAACTCTCCAAGCTCAAATCGACTTATACCGACGCGCTGCAGGCGCAGATCAATCCCGAGACCGGCCGAGTCCATACCAGCTACTCGCTGACCGGCGCACAGACCGGGCGCCTCTCCTCGACCGATCCCAATCTGCAGAACATCCCGATCCGCACCGAGGTCGGCCGCCAGATTCGCGACGCCTTCGTCGCCGAGCCGGGCAACGTCATCCTCGCCGCCGATTATTCGCAGATCGAGCTGCGCCTGGCCGCGCACATGGCCGACGTGCCGGCGCTGCGTCAGGCGTTCGAACGCGGCGACGACATCCATTCGATGACCGCGACCGAATTGTTCGGCGAGGTCAATCGCGACACCCGCGCGCGCGCCAAGACGATCAACTTCGCGATCCTCTACGGCATCTCGCGCTGGGGGCTGGCCGGGCGGCTCGATGTCGAGCCGGACGAGGCGCAGGCGATGATCGACACCTATTTCCAGCGCTTCCCCGGGATCAGCAATTATATTGCCGCAACGATCGAGCAAGTCCGCGAGCGCGGCTTCACCGAGACTTTGTTCGGCCGCAAGACGCACTTCCCGCGGATCAAATCCAAGGTGCAGCACGAGCGCCAAGGCGCCGAGCGCGCCGCGATCAACGCCCCGATCCAGGGCACCTGCGCCGACATCATCAAGCGCGCGATGACGCGCATGGGGCCAGCGCTGATCGAGGCGGGCCTGCCCGATGTGCGCATGCTGCTGCAGGTCCATGACGAACTGGTGTTCGAGCTTCTCGAAGGCGATGTCGAGAAAGCGCGCGCGGTGATCGAGCGTGTCATGGCGACCGCGGCCGAACCGGCCGTGACGCTTAGCGTGCCGCTCGGCGTCGAGATCGGCGTCGGGCCGAGCTGGGGAGCGGCGCATTGAGCGACGCCGCCGTACCGCAGGACGATATCGCCGCGCTTGCCAAGGGGGGGCGCACCAATGTCACCGGGTTCGTGCTGCGGCTGTTCGCGCGGATCCCGTTCCTGTTCATCGCCGGGCGCCTCTACGGCCCGGAGCTGGTCGGCCGCTTCGCGCTCGCCGTCGTCGTGGTGGAGCTGGCCGCGCTGATCGCGACGCTCGGCCTCAAGCGCGGCCTTGCCCAGGCGCTCGCCAATGCCGATCGGCCGCACGTCCATGTCGTGTGGGACGCGATGGCGGTCGCTTTCGTCGTCTCGCTCGCGGCGAGCGCGGTGCTGATCGCCTTTCCGCAGGCGATGTATCCGGATAGCGACATCCACGGGCTCGACCGCTTCCTGCCGTGCATCATCTTCGCGATCGCCTGGTCCGACGTCAGCCTTGCCGCACTCGCCTATCGCCACAACGTCAAGGCAACGGTGACGGCGCGCGCGATCGTCGAGCCGTGGACGATCTCGATCGGCGCATGGATCATGTCGTTCGTGTCGTTCCACGACGGGCTGGTGCTCGCCTATGTCGCATCGATGGCCGCCGCGATGATTGCCTCGGTGATCCCGTTCGTAAAGAGCTACGGCCTGCCGCATGGCTGGAGCCCGCGGGTGCGGCCGCTGCTGGCGCTGGCGCGACAGAACATCCCGCTCGCTGGCGCCGACGCGATCGAATGGGGCACACGCAACGTCGATCGCTTCATCCTCGGCCTGTTGTTCGCGCCGAAGATCGTCGGCATCTATTATATGGCGCAGCAGATCGCCTCCCTGCCGCAGAAATTGAAGACCAGCTTCGAACCGGTGATGGGGCCGGTGATCACCAAGAGCCTTGCCGACAACGATTATGCCGCCGTCGCCAACCAGATCCGCCAGGTCGCGTTCTGGACAGTCGCGGCGCAAGCCGGAATCGCATTGTGCGGGGCGATTCCGGGCAAGGCGGTGATGGGGGTGGTCGGCCCGCAATTCGTCGCCGGCACCGCGGCGATGGCGTTCCTGCTGATCGCCGAGGTGCTCGCCTCGACCGGCACCGTCTGCGAATCGGCGCTGGTCTATGTCGCGCGGCATCGCAATCTGATGATCTCGCTGGCCATGCTCGGCGTGCAGATCGTGCTGAGCTTCGCCTTGATCTTCGCGATGCGCGCGCGTCACTGGCCGATCAATTATCAGGCCGCCGGCCCGGCCGTCGCGCTGATGCTGTCGGTCGCCGCGACCTCGACGATCAAGGCGACTTTGCTCAAGAGCGTCCTCAAGATGCGCGTCTCGGGCTTCCGCTGGCCGCTGGTCTGGGCGTCGCTGGCGGCGATCGCCGCGGGCACGATCTTCACCTCCTTGCCGCACCGCTTCGAATGGGCCGAACTGGCGCTGGGCATTCCCGCGATCGTCGGCGCCTATGGCTTCGTCATCTGGCGCTGGGCGTTCGGCCCCGAGGACCGCAAGCTGTTCAAGAAGCTGCCCGGGCCGGAGGAAGCGGCGCTGCCCATCTGAAGGAGCGCCACCGTCGGCCGATCAATGCCGGAAGTGGCGCATGCCGGTGAACACCATCGCCAGGCCGGCCGCGTCGGCAGCGGCGATCACCTCGTCGTCGCGGATCGAACCGCCGGGCTGGATCACCGCCGTCGCCCCCGCCTCGACCGCGGTCAGCAGGCCGTCCGCGAACGGAAAGAAGGCATCCGAAGCGACTGCCGAGCCGATCGTGCGTGATTCGCCCCAGCCCGCCTTTTCGGCCGCGTCCTTCGCTTTCCAAGCCGCGATGCGCGCGGATTCGACGCGGCTCATCTGGCCGGCGCCGATGCCAGCGGTCGAGCCGCCCTTGGCATAGACGATCGCGTTCGACTTGACGTGCTTGGCCACCGTCCAGGCGAAGCGGCAATCGGCCAGTTCCTGTGTCGTCGGCGCGCGTTTGGTGACGACCTTGAGCTCGCCCTCGATCAGCGCGTTGTCGCGTGACTGCACCAATATGCCGCCGGCGATCGAGCGAATCGAAAGGCCTGGCCGGGCTGGATCGGGCAGTTCGCCGGTCAGCAGCAGCCGCAGGTTCTTCTTCTTGGCGAACACCGCCTTGGCCGCGTCGGAAGCGTCGGGCGCGCAGACGACCTCGGTGAAAATCTCGCTGATCGCTGCTGCAGTCTCCTCGTCCAGCGGCCGGTTGAGGGCGACGATACCGCCGAACGCCGACACCGAATCGCACGCGAGCGCCGCCTTGTAGGCGTCGATCAGGGTGTCGGCGGTGGCGACCCCGCACGGATTGGCGTGCTTGACGATGACGCAGGTCGGTGGGCCGTCGCGGAACTCGGCGAGCAATTCCAGCGCAGCATCGGCGTCGTTGTAATTGTTGTAGCTGAGCGCCTTGCCCTGAACTTGTTCGGCCTGGGCGATACCGCCGACGCCCTGTCGGGCCGGTAGGTACAGCGCCGCCGACTGATGCGGATTCTCGCCATAGCGCAGCTCGGCACCCTTGGTGAGCGCGAGCGGCAGGGTGGCGGGCAACGTCTCGCCCTGATCGATCGTCGCGAACCAGCGCGCGATGCCGGCATCATAGTTTGCGGTGGCGGCGAACGCCTTGGCGGCGAGCCGCTTGCGATCGTCGAGCGTCGTCGTGCCACCCTCGACCAGCGCGTAATCGGCCGGATCGGTGACGATCGCGACATAGGCATGGTTCTTCGCCGCCGAGCGGACCATCGACGGGCCGCCGATATCGATATTCTCGATGATCTCGTCGCGCCCGGCGCCCTTCGCCACCGTCTGCGCGAAGGGATAGAGATTGACCACCACCAGATCGATCGCGCCGATATCGTGATCGCGCATCGCCGCGGCGTGCTCGGCATCGTCGCGCACCGCGAGAAGGCCGCCATGCACCTTGGGATGCAGCGTCTTGACGCGACCGTCCATCATTTCGGGAAAGCCGGTGAGATCGGAGATGTCGCGCACGTCCAGCCCCGCATCGCGCAGCGCCTTCGCCGTCCCGCCGGTCGACACCAGGTCGACGCCCTTCCCCGCAAGCGCCTTGCCGAGTTCGACGATGCCGGTCTTGTCGGAAACGGATAGCAACGCGCGCTTGATGGGGATCTCGGTCATGGGAGCCTCGTCCGTTCGCCCTGAACTTGTCGAAGGGCGGGGTGGCGATCGGGCTTCGACAAGCTCAGCCCGAGCGGGATGGGTGTGCGCCCCCCAATAACGGTCAACCCGCGCGCTTCAAGACCCAGCTGACATTCGCGCCACCCGGCGGGGCTTCGCCCGCGACCACGAGCTGCTGCGTCGGCTGCGGTCTGCCGCCTTCATCGATCCACAGGCTCGATTCGACCGCGATCATCGCGCCCTTGCAGCGGAATTGCCACGCCGCGCCACCCGGCAGGCGCAACAGCGCCGCCATGCCGTCGGCGGTCGGCGACACCTGCACGCCCGATCCGAGATGAAACCGCACCGCGAACGGCGTGGGGCCAGCCTTGCGGCGGCGCCCGGTCGGTAACAACATGTCCTCGCCGCGCAATTCGCGGCCGTCGCTGGTCAGCACCAGCTGGCGGCGATGGACGAAGCCGAAGCGTCGGGCATAGCCGTCATGGCTCGCCTCGATGCGGCTCGCGGCGTCGCTTTCCTCGCGCGCGAGCTCGACCTCGCGGACCCCCTTGCCAAGCGCGCCATCAGGCAGCACCGCGGTCGAATTGCTGTCGGCGAGCGTCAGCGTCGAATGCGCGGCGGTGCTGCGCAATCCTTGCACGACGTCCGCAGGCACTTGCGCCACCGCGCCGCGCGCGCCGCCGCAATTGACCACGATCCGCGCCGGCCCGTCGGACATTTCGAACGCCAGTGTCGAGGCGCACCCGGTGTGCATCAACCGGGCGATCGGCGGCGGCGCAGCATCGACGATCACGACCGTCTTTTGCGCGGCAAGCCGTTGATAGCCCCAATCGCGCGACTGTTTGAGCGGGCGCTTGCGGACGCCGGTTGCGGCGACGATCTGATCGAGCCGCTCGACGCCGACCGGCACGCTGCCCTGCCAGCTCGACAATCCGCCATCGCCGTGGGTGACGCCGAGCAGCGGCGGCACCATCCGCGCGAGCGTCCCCGCGACCGCCACCGGAGCATCGATCCGGCGCGCGGCATAGCAATTGGCGAGCATCGTCAGCAGCATGACGATATCGAGCTGTGCGGCCGGCGAGCGTGAAACGGTGCCCCCGTCCTCGAAAACCGACGTGGCGATCGCCTTGGCCAGCCCAGCTTCACCGATCGTCCGCCGCGGATCGCCGCCGGGGACGAGCAGCCCCGCCGCCACCGTTCCGCACCAGCTCGCGACCCGCGGCACGCCGGCCGGCAGCTTGTCGGCACCGCGATCAATGTGGCGGGCCGATCGCGCGAAACAATTGAGCACTGCCGACCGATAGACAAGGTCGGTCGAGGACAGGATCAAGGGCGCATGCGCCGCCCAGAACAGGATGCGCCGTCCGATCAGATCGTGGCGCCAGGCCGGCTCGGTGACGTGATCGGCGTGCGCGTCGAGCCATTTCTGCATAAGATATTCGGCGATCGGCGCCGCTTGCGCGCGCGGCGCGACGGTCGAGAGGTCGCGCAACCAGGCAAAGCTGTGAAGATGCTCGGCGAAGCGCGGCGACCAATCGGGATGCGCGAGCTTGATCCCCTCGATCGGGCGGCCCTCGCCGGCGATCGTCAGCATGCCCTTCATCAGCGCATGGCCGCGGCGCACATCGCCGAGGAACGGATCGTCGGGCACCGCGATAAGCTTGAGCGGATAGCGCCCGCGCAAGCGAAGCCCGTGGATCGGCGTCCGCCAGGTCAGCCGCGCGAACCGTTCGGAAAGCCGCTCGGCGAGCGACAGCCCCTTGTCGCTGCCGAGGCGAATCAGCCGCTTGCCCTGCTCGATGCCGTCGGCAGCGGTGTCGGGCTTGGCCCGGTCGCTCACCCGCCCCTCAGGGCACGAATGTTGGCAGCATAATGGTCCGGCCCGCCCTTGAAGGTGGCGGTGCCGGCGACCAGTGCGTCGGCGCCGGCGGCAATCGCAGCCTTCGCGGTTTCGGGATCGATGCCGCCATCGACCTCGAGATCGATGTCGCGGCCGGACTTGTCGATCATCGTGCGGATCGCCTCGATCTTGCGCAACTGGCTGGGAATGAAGCTCTGCCCGCCGAAGCCGGGATTGACGCTCATCACCAGGATCAGGTCGGCCAGATCCATCAGATAATCGAGCATCTTCGCCGGCGTGCCGGGATTGAGCACCACGCCGGCGCGCTTGCCCAGCGACTTGATGTGCTGAAGCGAGCGATGAATATGCGGCCCCGCTTCGGGATGAACGGTGATCGTGTCGGCGCCGGCCTCGGCAAAGGCATCGAGATAGGCATCGACGGGCGAGATCATCAGATGGACGTCGAACGGCAGCGTCGTCACCGGGCGCAGCGCCTTCACCACCACGGGCCCCATCGAGATGTTGGGCACGAAATGCCCGTCCATCACGTCGATATGAACCCAATCGGCGCCCGCCGCCTCGATCGCGCGCACCTCCTCACCGAGGCGGGCGAAATCAGCACTGAGGATCGATGGCGCGATGCGAACGGGCTTGGTCATGCGCACCAGCATGTAACACGCCCGGTTGCGCCCGCAAGGTGGCGCGTCAGGCGGCGCGTCTCAGCCGCGCGATGAAGAAGCCGTCGCACCCGCCGTCCGCCTCGATCGTGCCGGGCAGCAGGCGCAGCCAGCCTTGCGGTGCCGCGCTTATGCCCACCGGCAGCTCCTCGGCACGCACCGGATCGATCGCGAAATCGGAACGCGAAGCGAGCAGGCGATCGATCTGCGCCTCGCCCTCGGCGGGTTCCAGCGAACAGGTGGCGTAGACCAAGGTGCCGCCCGGCCGCAGCCAATCGACCGCGCGCGCCAGCAGCCGTTCCTGCAGCACTGCCGCGTCCTCGATCAGCGCCGGCGAGACGCGATGGAGCACGTCTGGATGCCGCCGGAAGATGCCGGTCGCGCTGCACGGCGCGTCGAGCAGCACCGCGTCGACCGGCGCTGGCGGCGCCCAATCGAGCGCGTCACGAGCGATCACCTCCGCGGCAAGGCCGGTGCGGGCAAGGTTGTCCGAAAGTCGCGCGAGACGACTTTCCGATATGTCGACCGCAGCCACCTGCCACCCCGCGGCGGCGAGTTGCAGCGTCTTTCCCCCGGGGGCGGCGCAAAGGTCGATCGCCCGGCCCGGCCCAGCGCCGATCAACCGGGCCGGCAGCGAGGCGGCGATATCCTGCACCCACCAGGCGCCTTCGGCATAGCCGGGGAGCTGCGGCACCGGCGCGTGGTCGGCGAGGCGGCGGTGGCCGGGAATCAGCGCGACGCCCCCGAGATCGGCGGGAGCGTCATCGTTTTTGAGCGTCAGGTCGAGCGGTGGCGGCGCGGCGATCGCGCGCGCGGCCGCGGCTACCATGTCTCCGCCCCAGGCCGTCCGCCACCGCTCGGCAACCGCTTCGGGCAGCGTCGGCACCGCCGGCAACGTCGCCCCCCGCCGCATCAACGTGCCGAACACGCCGTGGACGAGCTTGCGCGGGCCGCCGTCGACCAGCGGCAGCACTGTCGAGATCGCCGCGTGCGGCGGCGTGCCGAGCATCAACGCCTGGGCAAGCGCGATCCGCAGCGCGACGCGCGCCTTGGCATCGCCGGGAAGCGGCCGCGCGGTTGCCGAATCGATCAGCGCGTCGAGATCGGGCAGGCGGCGCAGCACCTCGGCCGCAATGGCGTGTGCGAGCGCGCGGTCGTTGGCCTGATCGAGCTCGCGCGCGGCGGTGTCGAGCGCCGCCTCGAGCGCCTGGCCGCGTCGCAACACCGCATCGAGCAGCCGCAGCGCCGCTCGCCGCGCGGGCACGCCGGGGCCATCCTGCTGCGATGCGCGTCTTGATCTCGGGCGTCGGTCGGCCAATTGTACACCTGTCATTGTCGGGAGAAATGCCCATGGGCCGCCGCCCGCCGCACGTAAAGCCGCCAGCGCATCTTTCGAAGAGCCCGCCGGTGCCGAAACCCGATCCCCGGCCGCCCGAGGACGAGGCGCACGACCCGTTGGGGCTCGATCCGACGCGCTATGGCGACTGGACGCTGAAAGGGATCGCCGTCGACTTCTGATCGGGAGCGGAACGAAACCCGCGGCTGGCGCGTCGAGCCTTGCGTGACTGCTCGCGACCTCTTCGCCGACCGGCGGTGGCGCTGGACGGCGATTGCGGCAGCCATTGTCCTGGCTCTGCTGCTGATCGTGGCGACCTTCCCGTTTGCGTGGCTCAAGCCCAGCCTGGAACGCGACTGGACGCGCAAGATCGGGCGTCCGGTGACGATCGGCGAGATGCGGCGCGAAACGCTGTTCTCCTTCACCCCGACGATCATCGTCCGCGATGTCCGCGTGCCGCAGCCCGCCTGGGCGGGGACCGGCAATCTGGCGACGATCGGGACCGGGGAAATACGTTTCAACGTGTTCTCCGCGCTGCTCGGGCATTTCCGGCCGACGGAAATCGCGCTGTCCGGGTTGCGGCTCGCGCTGGTGCGCGATGCCGACGGGCGGACCAACTGGACCTCGGGTAGCCGCGGTCGCGGCCGCCTCGCGCTCGACCGGCTGGCGCTGAGCGGCGCGCAAGCGACCTATCGCGATGCCAAACGAGATCGCGAGGCTCACCTGACGCTTGCCGCCGATCGAACGCATGGCGTCACCATCACGGGAACCGGCAAGATCAAAGGCCATGCGGTGACGATCGAGGCCTATGGCCCGCCGATCACCGATGCCGCCGCGCGCTGGCCGTTCGCGGCGCGGATCGCGGGGGATGCGGTGGGCATGACGGTCAAGGGCGTGATGGCCCACCCTCTCGATACCGCGCACATGACGGCGCAGATGACCGCGCATGCCATGGATCTCAAGCTCGTCGACGCGATCATCGAGGCCGGACTGTTCGGCACCCAGCCGGTCAAGCTGGCCGCGCATGTTGTCCACGACGGCACGCGCTGGACGGTGACGAACCTGCGCGGCGCGATCGGCGGATCGGACCTGACGGGGCATGTCTCGACCAAAATCGTCGATGGCCGCACCAAGCTGGACGGCGCCGTGACGTTCGGCCGGCTCGATTTCGACGATCTCGCCTCGGACGAAGGGCTGGCGCGGGCGCGCCAGGTGACCAGCCAGATCGGCCGCAAGCTCGTGCCGCCGACCCGAATCAATCTTGCTCATATCGGCGATACCGATGGCGTGATCCGCGTCGTTGCGCGCAAACTGATATCGAAATCGCCTTCATCACTCACCGCCCTGAGCGGCACGCTGACGCTCGATCACCGCCGCCTGACGCTTGATCCGTTCAGAATCGATCTCACCCGCGGCCATGTCACGGGCCGAATCATCGTCGACCAGCACGACGGCGCGCCGCTGCCCCGGGTCACCCTGGCGCTCGACCTCGCCGGCAGCGACCTGCCGACCCTGGTCGGCGGTGACGGCGACGTTACCGGATCGGTGACCGGCCGGCTGCGCCTCGTCGGCCGGGGCAGCACCTTTCGCGAGGTGGCCGGCAATGCCGATGGGCGCATCGGGCTGATCGCGCGCGACGGCGTTCTCCCCGCCAAGGTCGCTTCCGAGCTCGGGTTCGATCTCGGCCGCACGCTGACCACAAGCGACGACAAGCAGGCCGGGCTGCGCTGTGCGGCGATCGGGCTTGCGATGCGCGGCGGCACCGGCACGCTGGATCCGATGGTGATCGACACGACGCGCGCGCAATCGCGCGGGCAGGGCACCGTTCGCTTCCCGCAGGAAGCGCTCGCGATCCGGCTGACCGGCGCGCCCAAGGCGAAAAGCGTGCTGCGCCTGCCTGCCGCGATCATCGTCAGCGGCACGATAAAGGACCCGCAAGTCGACCTGCAGAAGGGCGCCAAATCGGTCGGCAACATCCTGAAGGCGATCGGCCAGTCGATCGCCGGAGACCAGCCGCCGCGCGCAACCGACGCCGATTGCAACGCGCTCGCCGCGCGGGCGCTGGGGAGCCGATCTTGAACGCGGCGCCGAGCCGATTCAGCTACGCTGAATCCGCCTCCAGCGACGCCCGCGCCCGCGCGAGATCGTCCTCATCGACCATCACCCGCACCGGGATCAGCAGCCAGCTACCGTCGGCGATGCTGGCGCCGGCGTCGAACGCCACCGCGTCGATGCCTTCCGATTCGAGCCGCCCGACGATGATGTGCGCTTCATTGCGATCGAAGCGGCCGAGTTCAGTGAGAGCCATGCGAATCGGTCTAGCACCGAAAGGCGTTCAGGCAGAACCCTGCCGGACGCCGTTTTCGTCGAACCGCGCGGTATCGGGCACGTCGATCGGCGGCGGGCTGCCGCCGGCCTGCGCATTCAGGTTGAACACAAACGCCAGCACGGCCGCAATCGCCATGTAGAGATCGTCGCGGATATCCTGGTTTTCCTGGCTGGTATAATAGATCGCGCGGGCCAGCGCGGGATATTCGAGCACCGGCACCTTGGCGTCACCGGCGACGTCACGAATCGCCAGGGCCGTGGCACCACGCCCTTTCGCCACCACCACCGGCACCTTGTCCTGCCCGCGATCGTAGCGCAGCGCGACCGCGAAATGGGTCGGGTTGGTCAGCACGACATGCGCGCTCTCGACCGCTTTCTTGACCGAGCGCCGTGCCATCGCGCGCTGGCGCTGGCGCTGCTGCGCCTTCACTTCCGGCGAGCCTTCCTGCTCCTTGTGCTCGTCCTTCACTTCCTGCTTCGACATGCGGAGCTGGTGGAGCAGGCGGACGATCTGGATCGGCAGGTCGATCCCGGCGATGATCACCAGCCCACCGGCCATCGCGAACAGGATGCCCATCATGCGATCGCCGAGCAGGGCCACTGCCTCATGAACGTCGGTCGCGGCCAGCCCGAAGGAGGGCTTGGAAACCTGCCACAGCATATAGGCGCCGATCACGCCGAGCAGCGTCACCTTGAGCAGCGACTTGCCGAGCTCGATCCAGCCCTGCGCACCGACGATCCGCTTCAGGCCCGAAGCTGGATTGATCCGGCTCGCCTTCGGCGCGAGCAGCTTCGAATTGAAGCGCAGCCCGGAAAGCCCCGCTTGGCTGGCGATCGCGGCGACGACGACGATCGCGAACAAGCTGGCGAGCGACGGCGCCAGCTTCCAGCCGGCTTCGGCGAGCGGACGGAACGGCTCGAAATCGGCGACATCGCCGCGGTTGAATTGGAAGCTCGCCGCCATCACCGCCTGGCACCCGCGCATCAGCCCGGGCCCGAACAGCGCCATCCACCCGCACCCGGCGAGCACCGCAAGCGCGGTGGCGAGTTCGCGCGACTTGAGCAGCTGGCCTTCGTCGGCAGCCTTCTGCTTGCGCTTGGGTGTCGGCGCTTCTGTCTTTTCGCCGAATTCCTCCGCCATCAGCCGAACACCAATGTCTGCGAGGCGGCCAGGCCTTCACGGATGATGACCTGCATGTAATCGCCCATCGCCGGGAAGGCGATGGCGAGCGCGATCACGCCGACCGCGAGGCTCGCCGGCAAGCCGACCGCGAACAGATTGAGCGCGGGTGCCGAGCGCGACAGCATGCCGACGATGAGGTTAAGGCATAACAGCAGGAAGCCGACCGGGAGCGCGAGCAGGAATCCGGCCGAAAAGGCATAGCCGCCGAAAAAGGCGATGTGCTTGAGTTGGTCGGGGGTCAGCCACGCCGCACCCGGCGGCAGCGCCTGATAGCTCTTCACCACCATGTCGACGAGGATCAGGTGTCCGTCGAGCGACAGGAACAGGAGGGTCAGCAGGATCGACATAAACTGGCCGACCGCCTGGCTCGAGCCGCCCGATTGCGGATCGACCATCGATGCGAAGCCGATGCCCATCGAATTGCCGATCATCTCTCCGGCGATCAGCGGCGCGGCGAACGCGATTTGGAGGATGAACCCCATCGCGAGGCCAACCAGCGCCTCGGCGGCGACCGACAGGAAGGTCGTCAGCGCGAACACCTGATGCGGCGGCGTGATCGGGTGGATGCCGAGCACCAGGATGCCGATCGCGCCGGAAAGCGTGATCCTGACCGGCAGCGGCACTTGCACCGCGCCGAACACCGGAGCCGCGATCAGCGCCGATCCGACGCGGACCATGACGAAGATCAGCGCCCACAGCTGCGGCTCGATCGAGAGGCCGAAGCCCAACATTCTATTGGTCGCCCCCGGCTCCGAAGCCGTCATGCTGAACTTGGTTCAGCATCCATGGCACCACGCCCACGTCGCGCATGCCGCCGATGATGCGCCATGGACCCTGAAACAAGTTCAGGGTGACGAACGAGGGCACGTCTCCCGGGTTAGTCACTGCACCAGATCCGGAATGCGCTCGAAGATGCTCGTGGTGAAGTCGGTCAGCAGCCCCATGATCATGCTGCCGAAGATCACCAGGCTGATCGCGACGACGATCAGCTTCGGCACGAACGACAGGGTCTGTTCGTTGATCGAGGTCGCTGCCTGGATCATGCCGAGGATGAGGCCCGCGAGCAGCGCCGGAATCAGGATCGGCGCGGCGGCGAGCGCAAGCACCCACAGCGCCTCGTGCGCAACCGACAGGAAATAATCCGCGTCCATCGTCCCGCCCTCAGGTCATGAAACTGTTGGCAAGGCTGCCCATGGTGAGCGCCCAGCCGTCGACGAGGACGAACAGCAGCAATTTGAACGGCAACGAGATGATCGTCGGCGAGAGCATCATCATGCCGAGGCTCATCAGCACGGTGGCGACGACGAGATCGATGACGATGAACGGCAGGAAGATCAGGAAGCCGATCTGGAACGCGGTCTTCAATTCGCTGGTGACGAACGACGGCAGCAGGATCGAATAGGGCACTTGCGCGGCATTCTGGAACGGGCCGGCGTGCGCCATCTCGGCGAACATCGTGATGTCCTTCTTGCGCGTCTGCTTGATCATGAAATCGTGCAGCGGCGCGCCGGCGGTCTTGATCATCTGCGTCGCGCCGATCTGGCCGGCCGAATAAGGCTGGATCGCGGTCGTATTGATGCGGCTGATCACCGGCGACATGATGAAGAAGCTCAGGAACAGCGACAGGCCGATCAGCACCTGGTTGGGCGGGGTTTGCTGCAAACCCATCGCCTGGCGCAAGATCGACAACACGATGATGATCCGCGTGAAGCTGGTCATCATCAGCAGGATGCCGGGCAGGATCGTCAGCAGCCCCATGATGATGAGGATCTGCAGGCTGAGCGCCATCGGGGCGTTGCCGTTCGCCTGATTCTGCGCGCTCGACTTGCCGAGATCGCCCAGCGCGCGATCGATCGCGTCGCCGACGCCCGGTGTCGCAGGCGCGGTCACTTGCGCGGGCGCGGATGGCGCCGGCAGCTCTTGCGCGAACGACGGCGCGGCTATCGCGAGGCAAAGCAGGATGGCGAGGATCGCCAGCACCAGCCGGGCGCCGGCCCCGCCCCCCGTCCGCCGCGCGGGCTGGACGAACAGCGAGGGCCCCGCCTGGCCTCGCAGGCGCCGCACGGTCACGTTCTGGCTCACTTGTCGCCCCGGTCGATCAGGCTGACGCCGTTACGGCTGACCGAGACGAGCAGCTTGCGCCCCTCGAATTCGAGCACCGCGAGCTTGGTGCCGGTCGACACCATCATCGTCTCGGTCACCTTGAGCATGCGATTGGCGGGCTGCCCCGGCATCCGGCTTTCCAGCTTCCGCCACAGCCACAGACAGCCGATCATCAGGCCGCAGACGAGCGGCAGCAGGATCACCAGCTTCAGCACATAGGCCCACATCATAGCGGCTTGGCGCGCTTGTCGGGGCTCACCAGCTCGGTCATGCGCACGCCGAAGCGCTCGCCGACCGTAACCACTTCGCCGCGGCCGATCAGCGTGCCGTTGACGAACACGTCGAGCAGCTCGTTGGCCTGGCGATCGAGCTCGATCACGCTCGATTCGCCGAGCGCGAGCAATTCACGCAGCGAAAGCTGGGTCGAGCCGATCTCGACCGTCAGCTTGACGTCGACGTCCTGCAGCAAGCGAAAGTTCGCTGCCACCGCGCCGTCGGCCGGGATGCCCCCGTTTCCCCCCGTCATGTCGTTCATCGTCAGTCCTCGTTCTGAATGCGCTTGATCTTGGTAAGCTTGATCGCCGCCTTGCCGTTCGACGTGCCGACCGTGCCGGTGCCGAATCGATCCCCGCCGACCATCACCGGTACGTCGTTTCCGAACGCGATCGGGATGACGTCGCCGACTTTCAGCTCCATCAACTGGGCAAGCGAGATGGTCGGCTCGGCGAGCACCGAGCGGACTGGAAAGGTGATCGCCATCGCGGCGCGGGTCAGCCCGCCCGACCAGGTCGGATCGGGTTCGGCGGTCTTGCCGACCACCTTGCCGGTGAGCTGCGGCGTGTGCGGTTTCAGCACGGCGACCGGATAGACCAGATCGATGAAGCGCGGCTCTTCCTCGTCCGAGGCCATGCCGAAGCGCGTCACCACCATGGCGTCATCGCCGTCGAGATCGGCGAGCATCGCGGCGTTGGCCTCGACATGGCCCGGCGCGAAGTCGAGCTTGGCGAGCGGTTCCCAGGCCGATTTCAGCGGCGCGGTGAGCATCGCGGCGACGCGGCCAACCATCGCCTCGGCGGCGGGCGAAAATTCGCTGGGCAGCGCCTTGGGCGTATCGCCAATGCCGCCGAAGAACAGATCGAGCATCTCGAGCACGAAGCGCCCGTCAAACACTGCCAGCGCGACGCCGGGCGACGAAGCCGGCGACGGCGTGACGGCGAGCGGCATCCACGCGGTCAACCCTTCGGGCCGCTCGGCGCGATAATCGGCGAAGCGCTGCACGACGAGCGGTTCGGCCCAAATGCGCAGCTCGCGCCGCAGCACCGGCTCGAACACCCCGCGCAAGCTGCGCGCCAGCCGCGCCGAGAGATGCTGCACGCTGTGCAGATCCCCGAACGGGTTGAGCTTGGGCGCGCCGAACGCGAACGCGCTTTCCACGCTGGCGCGCGGGCGTTCGCGTCGATCGGCCTTCACCGTGGATGACGGGCTGTTAACCATGTCATCACTGAACAACGAAATTGGTAAAGTAGACGTTACTAATACCGCCGAATCCTTCCTTTTGGATCAAAACCTGGTTGATCGCGTCGGCAATGTGCTTCTGCAGCTGCTTCTTGCCGTCGGAGGTGAACACCTCGTCCTCGGTGGTGTCACCCAGCGCCATCAGCACTGCCGAGCGAACCGCGATCTCGTGCGTCTTGAGGTTATCGATCACGCGCTGATCGTAGGGCGTCGACACCGCGATCCCGACCTGGATGTAATGGACGCTGTCCTGCAGGTTCGAGGTGAAGTCCTTGTCGAGCTCGTAATAGGTCGAGGCGTATTTGGCGCCGCCGGTGCCAGCCGGCGTCGCTTCCTTGGAACCGCCGCCGCTCGTCTCGCTGCCCGATCCCTCGGCGGCGCTGACGCGCACCTCCTCGCTTTTCGGCACGAGCTGCGGCACGTCCTGCGCGGGCTTCGCCTCGGCGCTCGAGCCGCCCATTTTCTGGGCGAAGAACATGCCGCCGGCAGCGCCAGCGCCGACCAGGACGAGCAGCACGGCACCGATGCCGAGCAGCTTGACCAGCTTGCCCTTCTTCTTGGGGGTGTCTTCCTTCTTGTCAGCCATGGTGTGTTTCCTTCGTCAATCAGGCGAGTCGGGTTGAAACGGGTGCCGCCGCGTCGTCCTCGATCGCCATGGCGGAGGCGGGACGCGGCGGAAGCGGTGGATTGGCGCTGTTTTGCTGTTGCTGCGGCTGCTGGCGGCCGGCCTCGCCGCCGCCGGCATCGACGGTGGCCTGGCCGAGCTTGACGCCGCGCACCTGCGCAGCCTCGGCCAGCCTGGGCTGCGCATCGGCGAGCATCGTGCGGGTCTGCGGTACGTCGGCGGCGAAACGGACATGAACAGCGTCGCCATCGTGTCTGATCGACACATCGACCTTGCCGAGCGCGTCGGGCATCAGCGTGATTCGCGTGCTGGTCGCATCGGCGGCGTCGCGCAGCGCCTCGATATGATCGATCATCGTCTGCGGCCAATCGTCGCGCCGCATGTCGAGCGCGATCTGTTGCGCATGGCCGGTGGCGACTACCGTCCCGGCGACCTGCGCCGAACCGGCCGCCGCGGAAAGCGCCTGCAACGCGATCTCGCGCGGCGACGGCTCGGTGGCGTCGGCGCGCCGGCTCGGCAGCATGCTGCCCGAGAGCGCGAAACCGAACACCATGCCCGCGGCCTGCGGCGACGTCGCGGCGGGCGGCGCGGGAGCGGCGCTCGTCGCGTCGACGATATGCGGTAGCGGCGCCTGCGTCGCCCTGCCCGCCGCTTGCGCGTCCGGCATAGTGGTCGGCGGAGCGACCGAAGTGGTGGGCAGGTGGGGCGAGACTACGCCCCCCATCGTCGATTTGCCCTCGGCGACAGACGCAACACCGATAGACAGCTGCGTCCCGATCGGAGAGCCTGGACCCGAGACCCGGGTGGTATCAGTCGCGGTGACGAGCGAAGCCATCGGCGACCGAGCCGGCGACGGCTGTACAGACGTGTCGGGCCGCGAAGATGCTGCTTGCGCAGCGAGAACACTGGCATCCGACGCGACGCCCGCGCTGATAGGCTGCGGCACGGACAACGCCTGCTTTTCGGCGCCGAGCGGCTTGGCGGGGGTTGTCGGATCGGTTGTTACATCGGCCTGTCCGGTTGGCGCCGGCTTGGTCAAATTGGCCAATGTATCGGCATCGATCGCCGGTGCTGCAGCCACGGCGGAAGCGCCCGCCCGGTTTACCTCGATCGCATTGGTCGCGCCCGGGTCGGTTGTCGCGGCGTCGGCGCTGGAGGCCGCGTCCGATACGCGGATCAAGATCGCCTCGGCAGGCGCGGGCCCGGCGATGGGCGGAATTACCGCCGAAGCCGAATCGATCGACGCTGCCGCCGTCTCGTGCTTTTTCTTGTGGTCATTGGACGTCCGGGTCTGCTCAATCGCCGGCGAGGCATCACCGCTCGCTTCGAGCAGCGCCACCAGCGCCGTATCGGTCGCGTCGGGCTGCGCATCACCGGCATCGGCAACTACGGGCGCCGAATCGGCAGATGATTTCCCGGCACCGTCGGATGAGGAGAGCGAAAGCTGGGCTTTGACCGGAACGACCGCAGGCATCGCGATGCCGCCGATTCCCGGCAAGACGTTGCCGGTTTCGGCAAGCGGTTGCCGCGCGGCCTGCAGCACGGGTGTCGTCATCGATCCGCTCGCCCCCGGCACCGCCAGATCGGCCAGCGCCGCCGCGAAATCGCCCGCTACCGGCGCAAGGCCGGGCGCGCCGATCGCAAGCGGCGAGGTCAGACTGGTCGAGAGTGTCAGGTCGAGCATGCGCGTCAGCGCCTCCGGCGGTGGTACCGCTGGCTATTCAGCAAGGATCGTGCCGAATCTTTCGTACCGGCGGCAATTCCTCCAGAGCGCGCATCGCCTTGAGCGCCTGATCGGCGGTTTCGCGCTCGATCAGCTTTTCGATCGCACTGTGATCGCGCTTCGCCTCGCGCGTCGCCGCGGCGGCGCGTTCGAGAGTCTCGTTCGCGGCATGGAGCCGCGCGTCGGCCGCTTCGGCAGAACGCTGCAGACGATCGCGAAAATGTGCCGCCGCCATCAGCGCCAGCGCGCCGCTCGGCTCGGGCGCCGGCGCGACATTGTCGGCAAGCGCGGCGATGCGGTTGCGCAGATGCTGCTCGCTGTCGAGCTTGGCCTGCGCGCGCACTTCGTCGGCGCGGACCATGTTGAGCTGCAACTCGCGCACGCGTAGCAGCCGGTCGAGCGTCTTGCGGTCAGCCATCGCCGAACACGCCGACCAGTTCGGCGACCGCGACATCGAGCGGGACGACCTCGTTCGCGTCCTGGCGGATATATTCCATCACCGCGCCGTGGCAGGCGATCGCGCGGTCGATCGCCGGGTCGGCCCCAGCGCGATAGGCGCCCATCAACACGAGATCGCGATTTTCCTCATAGGTCGCGAGATGGCGGCGCAGCACCCGCGCCGCCTTGGCATGGTCGGCGCTGACGATGTCGGTCATCACGCGGCTGACCGACGGGCCGACGTTGATCGCGGGATAGACGCCGCGCTCGGCAAGCGCCCGCGACAGCACGATATGCCCGTCGAGGATCGAACGCGCCGAATCGACCACGGGATCGTTGCCGTCGTCGCCATCGGCAAGCACCGTGTAAATCGCGGTGATCGAGCCGCCCGACGAGACGCAGGTGCCCGCGCGCTCGATCAGATTGGGCAGCATGGCGATCGCCGACGGCGGATAGCCGCGCGCCGATGGCGGCTCGCCCAGCGCCAGCCCGATCTCGCGCCCGGCATGGGCAACGCGGGTCAGCGAATCCATGATGAGCAGGACTTTCTTGCCCTCGGCGCGGAATTGTTCGGCGATCGCCGTCGCCCTCAGCGCGCCGCGGATGCGCAGCACCGGCGAATGGTTGGCGGGCACCGCGACAACCACAGATCGCGCGCGCGCCTCGCCGGCGACCTTGGTTTCGAGGAAGTCGGCGACCTCGCGGCTACGCTCGCCGATCAGGCCGATGACGATTACGTCGGCCTTGGCGGCACGGACGATCATGCCCAGCAACACCGACTTGCCGACGCCCGATCCGGCCATGATGCCGACGCGCTGGCCCTGGCCGATCGTCAGCAGGCCGTTGATCGCGCGCACCCCGACATCGAGCGGTTCGAGCACGCGTCCGCGGTCGAGCGGGTTTTGCAATTTGCCGGCGAGCGGCCATTTTTGCGCACCGCGCACGGGGCCGAGCCCGTCGATCGGCTTGCCCGCGCCATCGACCACGCGGCCGAGCAGTGCGGCGCCGACCTCTGCCTCCCCCGGCGGGCCGATCGGGCGCACCGGCGATTGCGGCAGCAGCGGCGCGGGGCCGCCCAGATTCATCAGCAGCGTGCGGCCGTTGCGAAAGCCGATCACCTCCGCCTCGACGCGGTTCGAGCCGTTGTCGCCGCCGACCGCACAGACAGTACCGACCGGTAACGTCAGCCCGACCGCCTCCATCAGCAGCCCGTCGAACGAGGCGAGCCGCCCGCACACTTTCGGCCGCGGCGCGAAATCGGCATGGCCCAGCGATTCGAGATAATCGGCGGTAAAGCGGTTCAACATGTCAGTCCCGCGGCAGGGCGACGCGGTCGATCGCCTGGCTCAATTGCTCGAGCCACAGATCGGGGCCGTCCTCGATGATCGTCGAGGCCGATTCGAGCACGAAGCTGCCGCGCTCGATGGTGGCGTCGCCGGCGGCGAACACCGTCTTGGGCAGCCGCCCTTCGATCAGGGCGAGATCGTCGGGATTGACCCGGAGCAGCGCCGATTCGGTGGTGTCGGCCAGCATCTCGGTCGCCGCGGTGACGCGCTTGGCAAGCAGATCGCCATCGACCCCGGTTTCGCCGATCAACCGGCTGACCAGCAACATCACCGTCTGGCGCAACTGCCCCGCCACCCGTTCGCGATCGATCTGCCCGGCGGCGCGCAATTCGGCCGTGATCTCCTCGATCAACGCGCGGTCGCGCGCGCCGTTGGCCGCTGCCTCGGTAAGGCCGGCGGCCTTGCCCTCGGCATAGCCCATTTCGTGCGCCGCCTTGATCGGATCGATGAAGCTGCTCGCGCCGGCCGGCTTGCTGTCCTCCTCGGCTGCGGCGAGCGGATCCCATCCTTCGGTGGGATTGCTGCCGCGATCGGCGGGGCTGAAGTGGCGCGGCTCGGCCGGCCCGCCCTCGGCCCGGCGCTGCCGCCCGCCGGCGCGCTCCTTGATATCGGCGGGCGCGAACAGCTCGCCGCCGAGATTGAACGCCCGGTGCAGCGCTTCGGCGGCGGCATTGTGGCGCGCCGTGAATCCGGCAGTGAAATCAGACATAATCGTCTTCCCCGCCGCCCATCATGATCGTGCCGTCCTTGGCCAGCGTGCGGGCGATCTGGATGATCGCCTTCTGCGCTTCGAGCACCTCGGAAAGCCGCATCGGCCCGCGCGCTTCCATCTCGTCGCGGATGCCGTCGGCGGCGCGCGCCGACATGCAGCCGAGGAACCGCTCGCGCGCCATCTCGTCGACACCCTTGAGGGCGCGGCTGAGCAGATCGCCGTCGACATTGCGGATCAGCGTGCCCAAATTCTTGTCGTCCATGTCGAGCAGGTTGTCGAACACGAACATCGCCTCCTCGATCTCCTTGGCGGTGGCGCGATCGATCTTGGCGAGCTTGGGCATGACGCGCTGCTCGGTCGCCTTGCGCGCGCTCGACATGATCTTGGCCGCTTCCTTGGTACCGCCGAGCGACAGCCCGCCGGCCTGCTTGGCGGTGCCGGTGCGGGTGGCGACGACGGTCTTGAGCGTTTCGATCGCTTCCGGACTGATCGGGCCGAGCCGGGCGATGCGATGCATCAGTTCGGGCTGCAACGCATCGGGCAGCAGCTCGAGCACCTTGGCGGCGACCGCGGGATCGCAATTGGCGAGCAGCAGCGCCGCGACCTGCGGGTGCTCCTTTTCGACCATCGCCGCGATATCGGGCGCCTCGAGCCAATCGAGCAGGTCGATCGCGCAGCATTCCTCGGGCGGGGTGATCCGCGCCAGCACGCTCGACGCTTTCTCCGGGCCGAGCGCACGGTTCATCACCGCGGCGATCCTGGGCGCGGGGTCGAAGCCGATCGCCGTCCGTTCGCGCGCCTTGCCGACGAAATCGTCGAGCACGCTTTCGACCTCGGGCTCGCCGACATCGGCGACCGCGAACATCGCGGCGCCGAGCTGGCGCACTTCCTCGGGATCGAGCTTCTGGAGGATCGCCGCGGCTTCCTCCTCACCGACCAGCATCATCAGCACCGCGGCGCGTTCGACGCCGGTGAAGGTTTTCGGCTGCATGTTCATCACTGGGCGTCCGATTTGATCATGTCGCGCACGGCGAGCGCGGCGCGGGCGGGGTTGTCGCGGGTGAAGCCACGGACCAAGCCGACGCGATCGTCATAGCCCCGCCCGCCTTCGAGCATGTCGATGCTGACCGGTGCGTGATGCGCCTCTCCGCCTTCACCACCTTCGCCGCCCGAGCCGTTGCCCAGCGCGAGCCGCGGCTGCGCCGCTTCCTCGCGCTTCTTGAGCAGCGTCTTGGCCAGCGGCCGCACCCCGAACAGCAGCACCAGCAGCGCGACCACGATCGCGGTGACGTTGCGCAGCACCATCGGCAGCCAGCTCGCCTGATACCAGGGCGTCGAGGCGGCATCGGCGTCGGCACCGGCGAACTTGGCCTGGATTACCGTCACCTGATCGTTGCGGCTCTGATCGTATCCGACCGCGGCGCGGACTGCCTGCGTGATGTTGTTGACCTCCGCCTGGCTGCGCGGCTTGCCCGTACCGGGATCGCGCAGCACCACCGCGACCGACAGGCGCTTGATCGCCCCCGGCGCACCTTGCGTCACCGAGACCTCGCGACCGAGATCATAAGCGCGGGTGTAACTGTCGCTGGCCTTCTGCGAGTCGGGCATCGGCCCGGCGGGCGTGGCCGCGTTGGCGGCGCCGGCAGCCGGCTGGCCGTTGGCGGGCGCCTGAGCGGCGGCCTTGGCGGCGGGCGTGGTGATCTGGCTCGCCGGGGGCGGCGTGTTGGAAAGCGCGCCGGGAATGCCGCTCGGCGGCGCCGAAGCACCGGCGTCGGTCGTCCAATTGCCCTGTTCGGCGCGCAGTGCGCCGTCCTTGTCATAGCTTTCGCGCGTCGCCTGGGTCTGGTCGAGGTCGACATCGGCCTGCACCTCGGCCGAGAAATTGCCCGCGCCGACCAGCGGCGTCAGCAGCTGGATCAGCTGCGTGCGGTACTTTTCCTCCACCTTGCGCTGGAATTCGATGCGATCGTCGCTCGCCTGCGTCGCGGAATCGGTGCCGCCGGGCTTGCTCAGCAGATTGCCCATCTGATCGACGACGGTGACCGCGTCGGGCTTCATTCCCGGCACCGACGACGCGACGAGGTTGACGATCGAGGCGACCTGCGCGTCGCCGAGGCTGCGCCCGGCGACGAGCTTGAGCACGACCGAGGCCGAGGGCGCGGGATTGTCGCGAACGAACACCGAATCCTCGGGCATCGCCAGGTGGACGCGCGCGCTGTCCACCGTGTCGATCTCCTGGATCGATTGCGCGAGATCGCTCTCGCGCGCCTGGCGCAACCGCTCGCCCTCGACCGCGCGGCTGGTGCCCATCGGCATGTCGTCGAGGATCGCATAGCCGGTCGGCGCCGATTTCGGCAGGTTCTGGCTTGCCAGCAGCATCCGCGCCTTGGCGTAATCGTCGCGGCCCACGGTGACGGCGCCAGTATCCGGATCGATCCGGTTGGCGATCCCGCCGGTGGTCAGTGCCTGCGTGACGGCAGCCTTGTCGGCATCGCCGAGCCCCGCGAACAGCGTCCGCTGCGGCGGAGTGGACAGCATCACCCAGGCGAGCGCGGCGGCGGCGATCAGGCCGATCATCAGCGTCATCGGCAGCGCGCGGCGCACCGCGGGCTGCTGCAGGATCGTGCCGATCTGCTTCAGCGGGTTGGCGAAGCGTTCAGGAACGAGGTTCGGCGCACCGGCGCCGGCAGGGGCAAGTTGGTTGCTCATCTGATTACACCGGCATGCTCATGATGTCCTTGTAGGCGGACAACAGCTTGTTTCTGACCTGCAGGGTGGCTTCGAAGCCGACCTGCGCCTGCTGGCGCGCCAGCATCACCTTGGCGATGTCGATCGTCTCGCCGCGCTCATAAGCGTCGGAGAGCGCCCCCGCCTGTTGCTGGCCGTCGTTGACGCTTTTCAGCGCCTGTTCCATCGTGTCGGCGAAGCTCGCCGGCTTGGCCGACGCCGCACCCGTCGCGGCATTGGCGCCGCCGACCGGCGCCGATTGCGCGCGCTGCAGCGCCTGGTTCTGTTCGAGGATCTGCGCGCGCAGCGCCATCACCCGATCGACGGGGCTCATCCCGCCGACGCCACCGACCCCGCTCATGCCGATGCCGCCCGCAGGATATCTTCACCCTGCTCGCGCGCCTTGGCGAGGCGATAGCGCAACGTCCGCTCGGAGATGCCGAGCCGCTTCGCGGTCTCGATCCGGCTGCCGTTGCAGGCGGCGAGCGTCTCCCGGATCGCCTGGAATTCGGACATCTGGACCACCTTGCCCAGCGTCTGCGGCGAGTCCTCGGTGATCGCGACGGTCTCGCGCGGCGCCTCGGGCATGCGGTCGAACACGATATGGCTCGGCTCGATCGTATCGCCGGCGGCGAATAGCAGCGCGCGCTGGATCACGTTCTCGAGCTCGCGGACGTTGCCGGGCCAGCTATGCCCCATCAGCTTGGCGACCGCGCCGTCGCTCGGCCACGGCACCGCCTTGCGGCTGCCGGCGTGGCGCAGGATCAGCGTCGCGGCGAGCGCCGGAATGTCCTGCGGGCGATCGGCCAGCGTCTTGGTCTCGAGCGGGAACACACTCAGGCGATAATAAAGGTCGGCGCGGAACCGGCCGGCGGCGACTTCGCCCTGCAGGTCGCGGTTGGCGCAGGCGATGACGCGCACGTCGATCGGCTCGGCCTGGGTGGCACCGATCGGGATCACCTCGCGCTCCTGCAGCGCGCGCAGCAGCTTGGCCTGCAGCGTCAGCGGCATCTCGGCGATCTCGTCGAGCAGCAGCGTGCCGCCATTGGCCGCGCGGAAGAAGCCCTCGCCCCCCGATGACGCGCCGGTGAAGGCACCTTTCTGGTGGCCGAACAGCAGGGCTTCGAGCATCGTCTCGGGCAGCGCCGCACAATTGACCGCGATGAACGGCCCCTGCGCCCGCTCCGAATTGAGATGAATCGATCGCGCCAGCACTTCCTTGCCGGTGCCCGTAGGGCCGTTGATCAGCACGGTGATGTCGGCGGCGGCGACGCGCTCGGCAAGCGCGTGGAGCGCCAGGCTCTCCGGATCGGCTGCGGTAGGCACTTCCGGTCCGGCGAGCATCGCGCGGATGAAGCCATTGCCGATGGCGCACGCGTCACCGTCGAACGATACCCGCGCCGGATTGCCGTCGCGTGATGGCTGCGCGGTGCGGCCCTCATCGCCGATCACGATCGTGCGGGCAGCGGCCGGCGGCGTTTCACCCTCGGCAACGAGGAACATGTCCCCCGCCTGCGGCTTGTCGTCCTCGAACGACCCAATTGCGAAACCCTGCGATCGCAGCGACGAGATGAGCGCGTATTTCTGGCGCAGCACCGCTGCGGACGGATAGATTACTGGCATGAAGCCCCCCAATAGTGAGCAGGGTAGCGATTCCCCGCTGCACAGCCTTCAAATGCAGCTTACGTGGTAAATGAAGCGTGAAGATTTGCCGGGTGGCGGCAAAATTTTGCCAGCTTTGCCGTTGCCTTGCTGCAACAAAACCGCCCGCCGTAGCGTCAACCGCAGAAAAAATTCGATTCCGCTAAAGCCACCCCGCAGCCGGTCGTTACCCGGTCTGGCGGCTCGGCCCTTCGCTATGGGGGCGGCGGGGATCGCCAGCTACGAACGGAGACACGGACAATGACTGTTATCGGAACCAACATCAGCGCGCTGCGTGCGTCGAATGCGTCGACCTCGGCGCAGATGGGCCTCTCGCAGGCGATGCAGCGCCTGTCGACCGGCAAGCGCATCAATTCGGCTTCGGACGATGCCGCCGGCCTGGCGATCTCGAACTCGATGACCGCGCAGATCAACGGCATGAACCAGGGCATTCGCAACGCCAACGACGGCATCGCGATGGCCCAGACCGCTGATGGCGCGCTCGACGAAGTCACCAACATGCTGCAGCGCATCCGCGAGCTCGCGGTGCAATCTTCCTCGGGCACCTATTCGGATGATGACCGTGCCAACATGCAGACCGAAGTCGATCAGCTGTCGACCCAGATCGGTTCGATCGTCAACAACACGCAGTTCAACGGGGTCACCCTGTTCGACGGCAGCGCCGGCTCGGGCGGCACCGTGACGATCCAGACCGGCGCCAACGCCAGCGATACCGTCGATCTCTCGCTCGACGACCTCACCGGCGACTTCGGTTCGCTGTCGGTCGACGTGTCGAGCGCTTCCGCCGCCAGCAGCGCGCTGTC
The DNA here is from genome assembly GCF_019880555.1 of Hephaestia mangrovi. GTDB lineage: Bacteria > Pseudomonadota > Alphaproteobacteria > Sphingomonadales > Sphingomonadaceae > Sphingomonas > Sphingomonas mangrovi. The sequence goes on from NZ_JAINVU010000005.1 coordinate 241,725, forward strand.
GGACATCGACGACAACCTGAAGACGATCAACGACACCCGAGCAAGCCTCGGTGCGTCGGAGAGCCAGCTGCAGTCGGCGGTCAACAACATGACGACCGATGCGGCCAATCTGACGGACGCCCGCAGCCGCATTCAGGATGCCGACTTCTCGGCCGAGACGACCAATCTCGCCAAGGCCCAGATCCTCGGCCAGGCCTCGACCGCGATGCTCGCCCAGGCCAACCAGAGCCAGCAGAACGTCCTGAAACTGCTCCAGTAATCAGGTACACGGCTCCGGCGCCGCCCCCCTTAAGGGTGTCGGGGCCGCCCAACAGCGCCCGCCCGCAGGGCAGGGATGCTAACGAAACCCCGGCGACCGCACGGCCGCCGGGGTTTTTGTGCGTCGGGCTCGATCGCCGTCCTATGCGGCGGCGCCTTCCAGCGTCGGATAATCGACATAGCCTTCGGGTCCGCGCGCATACCAGGTCGGCATGTCGTCGGGATTGAGCTCGGCGCCACGGCGGAAGCGTTCGGGCAGATCGGGATTGGCAAGGAAGGTGCGGCCGAAGGCGACAGCGTCGGCAATCCCGGCACCGAGCACTGCCTGCGCGTCGGCGGCGCGGAAATCCTGATTGAGCACCAGCGGCCGGCCGAACACCTCGCGAATCGCCGGCGAGACCTTGGGCTGAGTGGTGCTGCCGAATGTGCCGTCGGGGCCTGGCTCGCGGAGCTCGAGGAAAGCGATGCCGATCTCGTCCAGCGCCCTGGCGGCGGGCACGAACACCGATTCGGGATCGCTGTCGATCACGCCCTGGGTATCGCCATTGGGCGAAAAACGCACCGCGGTGCGGTCGGCCCCTGCCACCGAAGCGATCCGTTCGACCACCTCGCGCAGCAGGCGGATGCGATTCTCCACGCCGCCGCCATAATCGTCGGTGCGCTGGTTGGCGCCATCGCGCAGAAACTGGTCGATCAGATAGCCATTGGCGGCGTGAAGCTGCACGCCGTCGAACCCCGCCGCGATGGCGTTGCGAGTCGCGCGCTCATAATCATCGAGCAACCGCGGGATTTCCGCGACGTCGAGCGGGCGCGCCTCGGCGTAAGGCTGCTTGCCGTCATAGGTGTGCGCCTTGCCCGGCGCGGTGGTCGCCGATGACGAGACGGGGCGCGCGCCGTCGAGGAAGTCGGGATGAACGATCCGGCCCATGTGCCACAGTTGCGCGAAGATCCGCCCGCCGGCGCCTTGCACCGCCTGCGTCACCGGCTTCCACGCCTCGGTCTGCTCATCGGTCCACAGCCCCGGCGCATAGGGCCAGCCCAGCCCCTCGCGGCTGATTCCGGTCGCTTCGGAGATGATCAGCCCGGCCGAGGCGCGCTGCGCATAATAATCGGCCATGATCGGGGTCGGCACATGTTCGCGAGTCGCGCGACCGCGCGTCAGCGGCGCCATCAGGACGCGATTCGGCGCTTCCACGGCGCCGAGCTGAATGGGGTCGAAAAGGCTTGGCATAAGGTTTCCTTTTGCTACCGGGCTGTCGCCATATAGGAGGGCGGGGCGCGGCAATGCACCGGCGAACGGACCAAAGATTTTCTCGTATGCCGCAAAGCGAATCGCCCGCGCTGGCCCTCGCCGCGCTGTTTCTCGCCAATGCGGCACTGGCCTTTGGGCCATGGTTCGTGCGGCTTGCCGACGTCGGGCCGGTCGCCGTCGGCTTCTGGCGAGTCGCACTGGCGGTGCCGCTGCTCGCTGTGATGGCGCTGGCCAGCGGCGCGCGACCGCGGCGCCTCGCGCCGGCCCTATGGGGCGTGCTTGCTGCAGGCGGCCTGTGCTTCGCCGCCGATCTTGCCAGCTGGCATATCGGCATCCTGCGCACCACGCTCGCCAACGCGACCCTGATCGGCAACTCGGCGATCCTGTTCTACCCGATCTACGGCTTCGTGATCGCCCGCACCTTGCCGAGCCGCGGCCAGGGGCTCGCCCTGCTGCTCGCCGCGATCGGCGCCGGACTGCTGATGGGCCGGTCTTACGAACTGTCGACGCGCAATCTCGCCGGGGACCTGCTGTGCCTCGCGGCGGGCATTCTCTACACCGGCTATTTCATCCTGATGGCGCGCGCTCGCGCGGTGATGGCGCCGCTGCCGGCGCTGACGCTGTCGTCGATCGCCAGCGTCGTGCCGCTTTTGGTGTTCGCGACGCTCCTCGGCGAGCACATCTGGCCGCACCATTGGGCGCCGCTGATCGGCGTCGCGCTGGCGAGCCAGGTGCTCGGGCAGGGGATGATGATCTACGCGCTCGGCAAGCTGCCGCCGCTGGTCGTCGGCATCGCGCTGCTTACCCAGCCGATCATCGCCGGCACGGTCGGCTGGCTGGTCTATGGCGAAACGCTGGGCGTGGCGGACCTTACCGGCGCCGCGCTGGTTGCGGTCGCGCTTGTGCTCGTTCGTCGGCGCGAGCCTGCGGCGTTGCCGATCGAGGCGATTGAGCCTAGATCGGGGGTGTGATGGACATGCTGCCGCCAGACGCCACGCTCGACGAGATCCGTGCCGCGATCGCCCCCGATCTCGCGGTCAATGCCGCTTTCGACGGCTGGACGGAGGCTGCGATCACCGCTGCGGCGGCTGGCCATGGCGTTGATCCCGATGTCGCCCGTCTCGCTTTTCCGAACGGCGCGATCGACATGATTGCCGCCTGGTTCGAGGCGATCGACCGCGCGATGATCGCCGCGGTGCCCGATGCCGCGCTGGCCGGGATGAAGATTCGCGAGCGCATCTCGGCCCAGGTCGAGGCGCGGCTCGATGCGCTGGCCCCCGATCGCGAGGCGCTGCGTCGCGCGCTCGCCATCCTCGCGCGCCCGCGCAACGCGCTTGCTGCGGCGAAGCTCGGCTGGCACGCCGCCGACCTGATGTGGCGCCGCGCCGGCGACACCGCGACCGATTACAATCACTACACCAAGCGCACGATTCTCGCCGGGGTCTACACCGCGACGATCGCCGTGTTCCTCGATGACGAGAGCGAGGGCCTGGCCGATACCCGCGCCTTCCTGTCACGCCGGATCGACGGCATCCTGCGGTTCGAGAAGGCCAAGGCACAATTCGCCGGGCGGCGCGATCACCTGCCCAGCCTGTCGCGCTTCATCGGCCGTTTGCGCTACCCGCCGGCCTGACCCCGCGCCCACCCACGATTTTCGCTAAAGTTTCGCCGCAAGCGGTCGCTTCTCCTGGGAAAGGGGAACGGGGCGATGACGACCACCAGCGGCACGAGTTCGACCAGCAGCAGCTCGACCAGTGCGACTGCGTCGATCATCAGCCAGCTCAACGCCGGCTCGGGCATCGATACCGGCGCTTTGGTCGATCAGCTCGTCGCCGCGCAATTCGCCACGCAGGAAGACCAGCTCTCGACCAAGGGCGACACACTGACCGCGGAGATCAGCGCGGTCGGCCAGCTCAAGAGCGACATCACCGGATTCACGTCGGCGCTGTCGACGCTGATCAAGGGCGGCACGCTGCAAACCGCACCGACTACCTCCAACAGCAGCATCGTGGGCGTGTCGGCGCTGGCCGGCGCCTCGCTTGCCGGCCTATCGGCGCAGCTCGAAGTCGATCAGCTCGCCACCGCGCAATCCGCCTCGAGCGGGGTCATTGCCGATCCGCTTGCCACGATCGGCGGTGGCACGATGACGCTGACGTTCGGCACCGCGACCGTCAGCAATGGTCAGATGACCGGCTTCACCGCAGGCGCGGACACGCCCATCGACATCACGATTCCGGCAAATGCCAATCTCAACGACATCGCCAAGGCGATCGCCAATGCTCATGCCGGGGTTACCGCATCGGTCATCACCGACGGCAGTGGCGCGCGCCTCATGCTCAAGGGCGCGACCGGCGAGGCGCAGGCCTTCACCCTGACCGCGACCAGCGGCGATGCCGCGCTCTCCTCGCTCAATGTCGGCGTCGGCGCCACCGGCACGACGATCGGCACCGCCGCGCAGGATGCCGAAGTGACGCTCGATGGCGTCCAGTTCAGCAGATCGAGCAATTCGTTCACCGATCTCATCGCGGGCGTGCAGGTCGATCTCGCCTCGGCGCAGCCCGGCACGATCGTGTCGATCGGCTCAAGCCGGCCGACTGCGGCGTTGAGCCAGGCGGTCACCGATTTCGTCGACACCTTCAACCAGGTGATCGCCGAGGTGAACACCGATACCGATCCGCAGGGCGGCACGCTGAGCCAGGACACCGCGGCCAAGAACCTGAAAACGATGCTCCGCCAACTCACGCTGACCAAGCTGATCCCGAGCGGCGTCGACGGCGCCCCGACCACGCTGGCCGAGATCGGCGTCGGCACCAATCGTGACGGCACGCTCTCGGTCGACGCCGATCAGCTGTCGACGGCGCTTGCCAAATGGCCCGATCAGATCGAGGCGATGTTCGCGGATCTCAAGGGCACCAGCGTCTCGCTCGGCGCCAATGTCATCGACAGCGGCCGCGGCCTTTTGGGGGCGCTCAGTTCGATTTCGGCGAGCGCGTCGAGCACGGTCTATGGCCTCACCGCCAGCGCGACCAAATATACCAAGGCGCAATCCGATCTGTCGGACGCGAAGGACAAGCTGACCAAGCAGGAAACCGATACCCGCGCCCGCCTGACGCAGCAGTTCGCGACGATGGATTCGATGGTCGCGTCGTACAAATCGACCCAGACCTTCCTGCAACAGCAGATCGACGCCTGGAACGGCAAGAGCGGCAACTGATCATGGGCCGTTATGCGACCAGGCTGGGCCGCGACCCGGCGGCGACCTATCGCCAGATCGACGTCGCCGGGCGCACCGCCGAAGCCGATCCGCACCAGCTCGTCGAACTGCTCTATGACGAGCTGATCCACGCGCTGCGCACCGTCGCCTGGGCGACCGAGCATCGCCGCTTCAAGGTCAAGAGCGAGAAGGCGACGCGCGCCACCGCGATCCTGTTCGCGCTGGAGGCCGGCCTCGATTTCGAAAAGGGCGGCGCCGTCGCCGTCACCCTGGCGCAGCTCTATCAGGGCGCGCGCAAGGCGGTGATCGAGGCGAGCGTCGGGCGCGACCCCAAACCGTTCCTCGACGTCGCTGCCAATCTCGAGGAGATCGCCGCGGCCTGGCGCAGCCTGCGCGCCGGTTGAGGCCGGTCAGCCGCGCACGATCAGTGCATAGGTCAGCGTCGCGCGCGCCCGGAAACCGAGCCGCTCGTAAAGCGCGATGGTTGCCGCGTGATCGGCATAGGCATGCAGGAAGGGCGTCTCGCCACGCGCGGCAATCCGCGCGGCGACCGTCGCCAGCAGGGCCGCGGCATAGCCCCGCCCGCGAAAGCCGGGGCGCGTGCACACCCCGCTCACCTCGGTAAAGCCGGGCAGCCGCAGCCGCTCGCCGGCCATTGCGACCAATCGCTCGTCATCACGAATGCCGATAAAATCGCCCAGTTCGTGCGTTCGCGCGAAGAACGGCCCCGGCTCGGTCAGTGTCGCCAGATCGAGCATGTCGGCGGCATCGCGCTCGTCGAGCGCCATGAAGGCGATTTCAGGCGCGGCCGCCGGCGCGTCGGCAACCATCTGCACGCACGCCGCCTGCTTGTGAATCCGCAAGCCGGACGGCAGCGGCGGCAAGCGGCTCTCGACCAACCCGATCATGCCGCCATCGGGGACGAGATCGGCCAGCGCGGCCAGATTGCCGGGCGCCTCATCGGCGGCTGCCGCGAACAAACCGATCGCCGGATCGAGCCGCACCGCGCGAGCATCGCCGATCGCGAATGGCCGCTGCCGCGTCGTCAGCGCATGCCACACCGGCCTGTCGAGCACATGCGCCATGATCAGAGCTGGTGGCCGGTACGATCGCGTTTGGTGGCGAGATAGCGTTCGTTATGCGGATTGGGCGGCAGCTTGTGCGCCACGCGCTCGACGACCGTGATGCCCGCCGCCTCCAGCCCCGCGACCTTCGCCGGATTGTTGGTCAGCAACCGGATACGATCCTGCCCGAGGAGCTGGAGCATCCGCGCTGCCACCGCGAAATCGCGCGCATCGATCGCGAAACCGAGCCGCGTGTTGGCGTCGACCGTGTCGAACCCCTGGTCCTGCAACGCATAAGCGCGCAGCTTGTTGATCAGGCCGATGCCGCGCCCTTCCTGGCGAAGATAGAGCAAGATGCCCCAGCCGCTCTCCTCGATCTCGTGGATCGCGGCGTGGAGCTGCGGCCCGCAATCGCATTTGAGGCTGCCGAGCACGTCTCCGGTCAGGCACTCGCTATGCAAGCGGACGAGCGGCGGGCCGCCGTTGGGCTGGCCGATGAGGAGCGCGACATGCTCGCCCGGCATCTCGGGGGTGCGGAACGCGACGATCTCGCTGTCCTCGGCGCCCGCCACCGGCAATCGCGCCCGCGCCGCGATAGTGAGGCGCGCGGCATCCTCATGCGCGGCGATATCGTCCGGCGTCACGCGGATGTCCGCATCGCGACCGGGGAGCACGAAGAAAGCGGGCAATATCCCGGCGATCCGCGCAAACCGCAGCGCCGTCGCGGCGAGGTCCGGCGCCGGCGTCGCAACCGCGCGATATGGCCCCTTGAGCGGGGTCGCCAGATCGAGCTGCGGATCGGCGAGCGCGGTCGCCGCCGCCATGTCGAGCCATGGCGCGCGCGCGATCGTCACCGGCGCATCGGGCGTTGCCGCCTCGCGCTGATTGGCGAGCTTCAGCGTCTCGGCCCGCCCCGCCGACAGCAGCACCGCCGCCTCGCCGGCCGGATCGAATGCCGCCAGCCGCTCGGCATCGGCCGTCTCGATCGCCAGCAGCGCGAGCCGGACGTCGCCATCGGCGATCGCGACCGGCCAGCCGCGGCGCAGCGCATCGATCGCGCGGGCCGCGGCGCGCGGATCGCTGGCGCCCTCCTTCATAGCGCAAACTCGGTCATGATCGGCACATGGTCGGAGGGTTTGAGCCAGCTGCGGCACTCCTCGAACACGGTATGCGCGGTCGCCGTGGCGGCGACGTCCCCGGTCGCCCACATGTGATCGAGCCGGCGGCCGCGATCATTCTTGGTCCAGTCGGGCGAGCGATAGCTCCACCAGGTGTGCAGCCGCGCCGGCGCCGGATAGAAATGCCGGCCGAGGTCGACCCACGAATTGCTTGCCTTGAGCCCGCCGAGCGCCTCGACCTCGATCGGCGTATGGCTGACCACCTTGAGCAACTGCTTGTGGTTCCACACGTCCGCCTCAAGCGGCGCGATGTTGAAATCGCCGACCAGGATGGTCGGCACGTAGAGCGTTTCGGACCAGCGCGTCATCCGGTCGACGAAATCGAGCTTCTGCCCGAATTTCGGATTGATCTCGCGATCGGGCACGTCGCCGCCCGCCGGAACATACACATTCTCCAGCCGCACGCCGTTTTCCAGCCGCACGCCGACGTGCCGCGCCTCGCGATTGGCCTGCCAGTCGAGCCGGTCGTCCTCGGCCAGCGGCACGCGGCTCAGGATCGCGACGCCGTGGTGCATGCGCTGCCCGTGCAGCACGATATGGTCATAGCCGAGCTTGCGGAACGGCGCCTTGGGGAAATCGCCATCGATCACCTTGGTTTCCTGCAGGCACAGAATGTCCGGCTGCGCTTCCTTGAGGAAGCGTTCGACGATCTCGATCCGGAAGCGGACGGAATTGATGTTCCAGGAGACGATTTTCAACGTGTCGGCCATGCGCCAGCCATGTAGCCATCGCGCCGCCGGGGCGCCAGTGCCGCACGCGCGCCTTGCCCGCGACGCTGATCGCCGCCTATCGGAGCGGCCGGACCGACGCATCAGGATCGCCGCCATGCCCCATACGCTCCTTCGCCTGGCGATGCCGCTCGCCGCCGCCTTGGTCGCCCTCTTGACCGCCGGCGGCGCGCTGGCCGCACCGCGCTGCATGCTTGCGCCGCCCGGTCAGACGCAGCGCATCGCGGTCGACGGTACCGGGCGGCCGATGCTGCTGCACCTGCCGCGCGGCTTCGACGCCCAGTCGCCCGCGCCGATCGTCTTCCTGCTCCATGGCAGCGGCGGCACCGGCGCCGGCATCCTGGCCGAATCGCGCCTCGCCGCGGCCGCGGACCGACACGGCTTCATCGTCGCCGCGCCCGATGCCGGGATTCCCGCCGGCAAGGGTTTCGTGTGGAATATTCCCGGCGTGCCGACGACGCGCGGAACGGTCCCCGGGCCGCACGCCGCCAACGATACCGCCTATATCGAGACCGCGATCGACCGCCTGGTCGCGGCGGGCTGCGTCGATCCGGCGCGCGTTTATGTCACCGGCCTTTCCGGCGGTGGCCGCATGGCCTCGTGGCTCGGCTGCGTCGCCGCCGATCGCATCGCCGCGATCGCGCCGGTCGTCGGGCTGCGTGCCGGCAACCCTTCACGCGATGACGAGCGGCGCCCCGATCCCGCCACCTGCCGTCCGTCGCGCCCGATGCCGATCCTCGCCTTCGCCGGCGATCACGATACCACCAACCCGATCGACGGCGGCGGCGCGGGCTATTGGCGGTATTCGATGCACGCCGCCGAGCAGCGCTGGGCCGCGCTCGATCATTGCACCGCGGCGCCGACGACGCAGTGGGTGAAGCCCGGCATCTACGAGGAAAGCTATACCGGCTGCGCCGATGGCAGCACGGTGATCGGCCGCATTACGGTTGGCGAAACCCACCATTGGATCGCCGACGACGACGTGATGTGGGCGTTCTTTGCGCGCTACAGCCGTCAGCCATAAGCACGCGCGAAGAACACGATCGTCGTGCCGATCGCGACCAGCAGCGTCCACGCCCGCACCGCGGCCTCAGGCAGGCGCCTGCCGATATGCGCGCCGCCCCAGCCGCCGATCACCGCGCCGATCAGCATCGGCACGCAGGCCCACCACTGGATCAATCCGGTGGCGACGAACACGCATGCCGCGGCGGTGTTGGCGATCGCCAGCATCAGCGTGCGCAGCGCGAACATGCCGCGCGGTGACGCGCCGACCAGCAAGCCGTAGAGCGCGGTGGTCATCAGCCCCACACCGCCGCCGAAATAGCCGCCATAGACGCCGAGCACCGCCTGCGCGGCAACCAGCGTCCGCGTGCCGATCGTCACGCGATCGTGCAGCCAGCGCGCCGCCCGCTTGCCGAACGCCAGCACCAGCGAGGCGAACAGCAGCAGCCACGGGATAATGATGTCGAACGTGCTGGTCGGCGTCACGACCAATAGCGCGCTGCCGATCAGCGCTGCCGCGAAAGTGACGCCGCCGAGCGGTTTCGGCGAGACGCCGGCGACCGGAGCCAGTTCGTCGCGAAACGCCCAAGCGCTGGTCGCAGCACCCGGCAGCAGTGCGGCGTTCGAGGTCGCGTTGGCGGCGGTCGAGGGCAGGCCGACAGCGATCAGCGACGGCAAGGTCGCAAAAGTGCCGCCACCGGCGAGCGCGTTCATCGTCCCGCCGATCAGTCCGGCGCCGGCGACGAGCGCGATTCCGCCGACCGTCGGGTCAGCCAAGCGCGGCCAGTTTCTCTTCGGCCAGCCGATCGAGCTCGGCGCGGCTCTTCTTCTCGGCGGCGGTCTTCAGCTGACCGCAGGCGGCATCGATGTCGCGGCCGCGCGGGGTGCGCGTCGGCGCCGAGATGCCGCCCTCGAACACGATGTTGGAGAAGGCGCGAATCCGCTCGGGCGTCGAGCATTCGTACGGCGCGCCCGGCCACGGATTGAACGGGATCAGATTGACCTTGGCGGGCAGACGATACTTGCGGATCAGCCGGACGAGCTCGCGCGCGTCCTCATCCGAATCGTTCTTGTCCTTGAGCATCACGTACTCGAAGGTGATCCGCCGCGCGTTGTTGGCGCCGGGATAGTCGGCACAGGCCTGCAGCAATTCCTCGATCCCGTATTTGCGGTTCAAGGGCACGATCTCGTCGCGCACGTCCTTGGTCACCGCGTGAAGCGAGACGGCGAGATTGACGCCGATCTCCTCGCCGGCGCGCGCCATCATCGGCACCACGCCCGAGGTGGAAAGCGTGATGCGCCGCTTGCTCAGCGCCAGCCCGTCGCCGTCCATCACGATCTTCAGCGCGTCGCGCACCGAATCGAAATTATACAGCGGCTCGCCCATGCCCATCATCACGATGTTGGTCAGCATCCGGCCTTCGGGGGTCGACGGCCATTCGCCCAGCGCGTCGCGCGCCAGCATCACCTGGCCGACGATCTCGCCCGGCGTCAGGTTGCGCACCAGCCGCATCGTGCCGGTGTGGCAGAACCGGCAGTTGAGCGTGCAGCCGACCTGGCTCGACACGCACAAGGTTCCCCGATCGGCATCGGGGATGAACACCATCTCGTAATCCTGCCCGTCATCCGATCGGAGCAGCCACTTGCGCGTGCCGTCGGTCGAGACCTGCGCCTCGACCACCTGCGGGCGACCAACCGCGAACCGCTCCGCGAGCCACGGATGCTGCGCCTTGGCGATATCGGTCATCGCGGCGAAATCGGTGGCGCCACGATTGTAGATCCAGTGCCAGATCTGCTTGGCGCGCAGCTTGGCCTGCTTCGGCTCCATTCCCGCCGCGGCGAGCGCCTCGCGAATGCCGTCCCGCGACAGCCCGATCAGCTCGACGCGGCCGTCGGCCCGCGCCGTCTGGGCGCGCGGCACGGGCACGGGGTCGATATGCCCCGGAATGGGCATGGTGAGCGGCTCGGCGGTCGGCATGGCTGCGCACATAAGCGATTTGCGCGATCTTTGCTAGGCGCCGACCGGGGCAAGGCAGCCCAGCGCTTCCAGCGTGGCCCGCAGCGCAGTCACCAGCGGCGTATGCGGCTCGTCGCCGAGGAACGAAACCAGCGCGCGATTGTCGAGCCGCACCGGGTGCCGCCAAAACGGGCGCATCTCGATCAACTCGCGCATCGTCGCGTTGAACGGCGCGATCAGGGGTAGCAGCGCCCATGGCAGGCGCCGGACCGAAAGGTCGCGATTGCCCGTCGCCTCGCCGATCGCGCGGACGAAGCCGTCGCCATCGCCGTCCCAATAGCCGCCAAAGTGGAAGCGGGCGAAAACAGGCAGCCGATCCGCCGCGTCGAGCAGCCGCGCGAACGCCTCGCCGACGTCGGGCAGATAGGCCCAGGCATGGCCGACGCCCGGCTCGCCCGGCATCGTCACGCTGCGCACCGGCCGGCCCGGCGTCACCATGCCTTGCGACAGCCAGTTGTTGCCGGCGCGCGGGCCGAAGAAATCGCCGGCGCGCAGGATCAGCGCGGGCTGCCCCGATGCTTCGATGCGGCGCTCCATCTCGACGCGGATCGCGCCCTTGCGCGTCGCCGGATGTTGCGGCGAATCCTCCTGGGCCACCGGCGTCGCGGCGGGATCATAATTGTAGATGGTACCGGGCAGCGCGAGGCGCGCGCCGGTCTGCCGCGCCGCCGCCAGGCTGTTGTCGAGCATCGGCAGCACCAGTTTCGCCCAGTCGCGATAGCCCGGCGGGTTGACCGCGTGAACGATGGCGGTCGCGCCTACCGCGGCTGCGGCGACCGTTTCGCGATCCATGGCGTCGCCGATCGACCAGTCGATCGCGCTCGATTGCGGCTGCGGCTTGCGCGTCAGCCCGCGCACCCGCCAGCCCCGCGCATGCAGCGCGCGCGCCGTCTCACCGCCGATGCCGCCGGTGGCGCCCAGAACCAGAGCCGTTTTCGTCATCGTTACCTCCATTGCCTGTCGACGACATATCGGCCCGCTCTGGATCATCGAAAATTGTCAATCTTCGACGGTCAGCCTAGAAGAAATAAATGAGCCGGGAGCTTGATTGGGATCACCAGCGCGCCTTTCTGGCGGTGCTTGATAGCGGCAGCCTGTCGGGTGCCGCGCGGGCGCTAGGCCTGACCCAGCCGACCGTCCGGCGCCGCATCGAGACACTGGAGCAACGCCTCGGCACCGTCTTGTTCACGCGCGCGCCGACCGGCCTGCTGCCGACCGAATCGGCGCTGATGATGGCTGAGCCGGCGCGCGCAATGGCGCACGCTGCCGAAGCATTCGTCCGCATCGCCTCGGCGCCGGCCGACGCGCTGGCCGGCGTCGTCCGTGTCTCGGCGAGCGACATTATCGCGATCGAGGTGCTGCCGCCGATCCTCGCTGCGCTGAAGCGGCGCCATCCCGGGCTCGTCATCACCCTGTCGCCGAGCAACCGCGTCGAAGACGTGCTGCGCCGCGAATCGGACATCGCGGTCCGGATGGTGCCGCCGGCGCAGGATGCGCTGGTCGCCCGCCGGATCGGGGCCGTGCCGCTCGCGCTGCATGCCCATCGCGACTATCTCGCCGAAGCGGGAACGCCGGCGTCGCTCGCCGATCTTGCCCGCCATTGCCTGATCGGCACCGAGCACGATACGGCGATGCTCCGCGAGCTACGCGCGCGGGGCTATCCGCTCGACGTCGCCGACTTCGGTTTTCGCAGCGACGACGATCTCGCGCATATGGCGGCGATCCGCGCCGGAATCGGCATCGGCGTCTGCCAGATACCGCTGGCCATGCGCGATCCGGCCCTCGTCCATGTGCTGCCCGAAGCCTTCCGCTTCGACCTCGAAACCTGGCTGGTGATGCACGAGGATTTGCGCCGGATCGCCCGCGTGCGCGTGGTGTTCGACGCCGTCGCCGCGGGGCTCGGCGCTTATCTCGGCAGGCAGGCGAGCGCCGCCGCGTCGATCGCGGAAGCGGCGCCGGGCAGCGCATAGGTGTCGGCAAAGGGGCGGCCGGTGGTGCTGACGCCACTGACGCTCATCGATCGGGCCGATCGCATCGCCGCGACGATCGCCGCGTCGGTGCGCGCATCGGGGGCCCAGGCATTGTCGCCCTGCGCGGTCAGCGTGAAGCGGCGTTCGTCGATCGACAGCGTCGGCGCCAGACCATCGCGAACCGGCCGGCTGAGATGCAGCGCCACCTGGTTGCGGATGCCGCGATCGGGCCGGGTGGCGACGCTGGCGAATGCGCCGGTGCCGCGACGGACCGGCGTGGCCAGCGCGAAGCAGCGCGCCGGTGATGATTCGCGAAACGCGCCCCAGCCGTGCCAGACGCCGATCGCCTGACGGTCGGGCGCGCCGGCGAACAGGGCAACCAGCAACGCGACGACGATCATGCCGGCGCGTGCCCTGTGCCGCGATGAACGATAGTCTCGCGCCCCGCTTCGATCACCACCAGCGATCCTTGCGGCAATCCCGATGCGGTCGGCGCGCCAAGCTCTGGATGAACCGCCGCGCCGGTCAAGACGCCGCGCAGCACCCGGCTCGAAATGCCGTGCATGATGATCAGCCGGTCACTCTCGTCGTCGTCGGTATCCGCCAGCCAGCCGGACACGCGCTCGGCGATCTCGGGATAGGTTTCGCCGTCGGGCGCACACATCAGCAAGCCGCCGGGCAAAACGATCGTGCCGCCGCGCTCGTCCATGATCTCGCGATAACCACGGCCGCTCCAGCTACCGGTGCCGATCTCCACCAGCCGGGGATCGGTCCGCGCGGCATGCCAATCCAGCCCGAGATGATCGGTGATGATCGCCAGCGTCTGCAAGGCACGTCCGGCCGGCGACGCCCAGAGCGAGAGCGCCGGCCGGTCGCCGAGCAGCTGATGCAGCGCACGCCCCATCTCGTCGGCCTGGGCGAAGCCGGCGCGGGTCAATGGCGTGTGAACATGATCGCCCTGCATACGCCCCGCCGCATTGAACACCGTCTCACCGTGGCGGGCGATGAAATCGCGGCCTTTGCGATTGGAAACCATCGCCGCGGTTTCAACCCCCTGTGGCCGAAAAGCAACGGAAATCCGCGTTTATCTGAGGTTCATGCAACGTCAGCGCGGCTTACCCATTTACCCCGTCCGCCCCCGCCATGGGGAGCGTGATGTGAATGGAGTTAGTTATGCGTAAGCTTGTTCTGACCGCCCTCGTCGCCACCAGTGCCGTGGCCTTCGCCGCTCCGGCGATGGCGCAAACGGCGAACGGCCCGTTCGACGGTTTCCGCGTCGGCGCGCTCGCCGGCTGGGATGGTCTGCGCCCCGGCAGCGGGCATGATTCGAGCATCTCGGATGGTCGCGGCGCCGATGGTTTCCTGTATGGCGCGGAGCTCGGTTATGACCACCAGATGGGCAAGCTCGTCCTCGGCGCCGAGGGCGAGATCGACGGCTCGACCGCCAAGACGACCAACGATCCGGTCGATAGCGCCGCGCTCGGCTATGGCCGTGTGAAGACCGGCCGCGACCTCTATATCGGCGGCCGTATCGGTTACACGGTCGCGCCGACGACGATGCTCTACGCCAAGGCCGGCTATACCAACGCCCGGCTCGATCTCGCTGCCAACAACGGCACCGATACCTATGCCGATCACTATAATCTCGATGGCTACCGCCTCGGCGTCGGCGTCGAGCAGTCGTTCGGCCGCAACGCTTATGCCAAGCTCGAATACCGTTATTCGAACTATGGCAATGCGCGCCTGGAATATCCGGACGGCAGCAACACCAACAATTTCGACGTCGACACCGATCGTCACCAGGTTGTCGCGGGCGTGGGCTTCCGTTTCTGAACCCCATCTCGTGACCGGTACGTGTAAAAGAGTAGCGTAACAGAAAGGGCCGGGGCGCTTGCTCCGGCCCTTTTTTGCGTTAAGGAAAGGAAGACCTTGTCGCTGCGTTTTGCGGTGACGACGATGACTAATTCGGGCTCGGCCCCGGGGGAACGAGATGAAGGCGACGATCGAACGCGCGACCCTGTTGAAGGGCCTCAGCCACGTCCAGTCCGTGGTCGAGCGGCGCAATACGATCCCGATCCTGTCGAACGTGCTGATCGAGGCCGGCGACGGCGCGCTGAAGCTGATGGCGACCGATCTTGATCTGCAGATCAACGAAACCGTCCCCGCCGCGATCGATCAACCCGGTGCGACGACGGTGCCGGCGCACACCCTGTTCGATATCGCGCGCAAGCTGCCTGAAGGTGCCCAGGTGGAGCTGTCGGTGGCCGAGGGCCGGATGACGATCGTCGCCGGGCGCGCGCGCTTCACGCTGGCGACGCTGCCGCGCGACGATTTCCCGGTGATCGCCGAGGGCGAGCTGCCGATCAGCTTCGAGCTGCCCGCCGAGACGCTGAAGCAGATCATCGACAAGACGCGCTTCGCGATCTCGACCGAGGAGACGCGTTATTATCTCAACGGCATCTTCTGGCACGTCAGCGATGAAGGCAGCCAGCCGGTCCTGAAGGCCGCAGCGACCGATGGCCATCGCCTCGCGCGCGTCACCGTGCCGCGCCCCGACGGCGCCGAGGGGATGCCCGACGTCATCGTGCCCCGCAAATGCGTGGCCGAGCTCAGGAAGCTGCTCGACGAGATCGACGGCTCAGTCGGCGTATCGCTGTCGAACACCAAGATCCGTTTCGATCTCGGCCAGGCGCTGCTCACCTCGAAGCTGATCGACGGCACCTTCCCCGATTATTCGCGCGTCATCCCGACCGGCAACGACAAGATCCTCAAGATCGATCCGAGGAGCTTCGAGGAAGGCGTCGACCGTGTCTCGACGATCGCCACCGAAAAGACCCGCGCGGTCAAGATGGCGCTCGACAAGGACAGGATCACGCTGTCGGTGACCAGCCCCGAGAACGGCACCGCGGCCGAGGACGTGCCGGGCGACTATACGTCGTTGCCGTTCGAGATCGGCTTCAATTCGCGCTACCTGCTCGACATCTTGGGCCAGATTGAGGGCGATTCGGTCGAGGTCCATCTCGCCGACGCCGCCGCGCCGACGCTGATCCGCGAGAACGACAAGGCACCGGCGCTTTACGTGCTGATGCCGATGCGGGTGTGACTCAGCGGCGGCGCTTGAGCCGCTGATCGAGCCACACCATCGCATGTCCTGCGGCGAAGAAAGCCGCCGCGATGATCAGCGCGATGACGATCGTCGTCGGCCAGCCCTGTTTCGCGACGTTGAGGAACGGATAGGCATAGACGCCCTCGTGCCGTCCGCGCAGCAGTGCATAGGCCCAATAGGCCAGCGGCGGCACCGCCCAGATAACCGGATCGCGGTGCGTCAGGCGACCGTGGCGTGTCGCGAACAGCCAGAACAAGGGCACCAGCACCGGCGTCACGCGATGCAGCAGCAGGTCGGCGAGACGCGCCCCGCCGCTCAATTCTAGCAGACCGGCGAGCAGGGTCGCGTAGACCACGCCGACCAGCACGATGGCGATCGTCACCCCGCCGATCAATCGCGGCGGGCACCAGCCCGGCCGCACCGCGACGCCGGTAAAGACCAGCGCCACCGTGAGGTTTGCGAGCACGGTGAAATAGCGCGCCATCGCCCATAATGCCTTGGCCGGCGCGCCGGCCAGCGCCATGCTGGCATCCAATTGGAAGACGAGCCCCGCCCATGCGGTCGCCGCCACCGCCAGCGCAGCGATCCTCACGAAGCCCGTTCGCGTGCCTGCCATTTCGCTGCTCTCCCGTTCGGCGTGCGCCCGCGCTATCCCATCGCCTCGCCCGCCGCCAGCGGGGAACTTGACGGCGCGCGGCGCATTGTTTACTTACAGCAATGTAAGTAAGGATCGACTCGATGGCTACGCTTCCCCCGTTTCCCGGCACCACCGGCCGCCGCGACTGGCGGACCGCATTCGGTGCCATCCGTAAGCTGCTCGCCAATGGTGACGATACCACGCAGGTGTTCCGCATCATGAAGGCGCTGAACGCCGGCAATGCGGAACAGAATTACGCGCGCCTGCTCGCTACCGAACAGGGCGGCCGGATTGCCTATCAGCGCGTCGAGCTTACCGAGCGTTTCACCGACAAGGTCTGGGTCGCGCAATTCGCTCCCGGCACGGTCGGCGCCGCCTATCGCGATTTTCTCGAAACCACCGGCTATTCGGCCGACGGCCTAGCCGAAGTTTCCAAGGTGATCCGCGAGGACGAGATGGCGCATCCCTATGCCTGGTTCGGCCGCCGCACCCGCGACGTCCACGATATCTGGCACGTGCTGACCGGCTATCAGGCCGACGAAAGCTTGGGCGAGGCGTGCCTGGTTGCGTTCAGCTATGCGCAGGTCGGCGGGCTCGGTTGGGCGTGGATCGCCGGTGCCGCGTCGCTCAAGAGCCTGAAGGTCACCGGCAATCGCCTGTTCTCCAAGGCGGTGTGGGAAGGCTATCGCCACGGCCGCAAGGCCAAATGGCTGATCGGCGAGGATTATGAGGCGTTGATGGCCGAACCGATCGACCAGGCACGCGCGCGGCTCGGCATCGCAGAGCCGGTCGCCTACAAGAAGGCGCAGCGCGAACTCGGCCCCGAGCTCGCGTCGTATCTCAGCGCGGCGAAGAAGCCGGCGGCGATGCCGGCTGCCGCCTGACCCTCATTCGCGCTCGGGCACGGGCACGTTGAAGCCGTTCAGCGTCATCGATACCAGGCAATAGAGGCCGACGAGGTAGATCAGTTCGTTGGCGCCATGCTGGCCGAAGGTTTTGACCGCCAACCGATAGCACGGCTCGGGCAGCACGCCGCCGTTCACCAGCGCGAAGGCGACGTCGTAGGCAGTGCTTTCCTCGTCATCGAGATCGTCGGGCTTCACATTGGCGACGAGCTGCGACAGCCGCCGGTCGCTCATCTTCTCCTGCTCGGCAATCGCGATATGCGCGTAGATCTCGTAAGCGGCGTCGAAATGCGCGCCGGTGACGAGGATCGCGATCTGCCGCGCCCGATCGGGCAGGCTTGCCTGCATCGACATCGCCTTGGTCAGATCCCAGATCGCCTTGCCGATCACCGGCTCGTGCAACCACGGATTCCACGGGCCGATCAGCGCGCCATCCTCGCCAACCGTCTCGAAGGCATTGAACTTCTGCGCGATTCCGGCCTTCATGTCCTCGTATAGCGGGCGTTGCTCGGCGGTCAGATCGGCGGGGTCGATCAGGGGCAGGCGCATAAGCGATCTCCGAAACTGTGGGGCGGCGCGGGGCGGCCGGACGGGCGACTCGACGGATGCAATCGCCTCGCCGCGCGATCTGCGCTAAGTCCCCCCGTCCATGCTGTCGAGCCTCGTCCTCACCGATTTCCGCAACCATCGAGACGCCGCTTTGTCGCCCGGCCCGGGCTTCGTCGTGCTCACCGGCGAGAACGGCGCGGGCAAGACCAACGTACTCGAGGCGGTATCGCTGCTCGCGCCCGGCCGCGGATTGCGCCGCGCGCCGCTGGCCGAGATGGCGCGGCAGGGTGGGAGCGGCGGGTTCGGGGTAGCGGCGACGCTCGCCGGCGACGTCCGCCTCGCCACCGGCATCGAACCGAACGCGCCGAGTCGCCGCATCGTCCGCATCAATGGCGCGCCGGCGGCGGCCAATGCGCTGGCCGACTGGCTGACGATCCTGTGGCTGACGCCGGCGATGGATCGTCTGTTCGTCGAGCCCGCGAGCGAGCGCCGCCGCTTCCTCGATCGGCTGACGCTGGCGCTCAGCCCCGCGCATGCCACCCATACTAGCCGTTACGAAGCGGCGATGCGCGCCCGCAACCGCCTGCTCGTCGAAGCGCGCGATTCGGGTGTCGCGGCCGACGGGCAATGGCTCGCCGCGCTCGAAATGCAGATGGCCGAGCATGGTACCGCGCTCGATGCCGCGCGTCGAACCACCGTCGAGGCGCTCGGCGAGGCGATCGCCGCAGCTCCCGAAGGGCCGTTCGCCCGCGCCCGCATCGCGCTGCAAAATCCCGAGGGCGAGGCGCGCAACCTCGCTGCCGCGCTCGCCGCCGGCCGCCGCCGCGACGCCGCCGCCGGGCGCACGCTTACCGGCCCGCATCGCGCCGACCTGATGGTCATGCACGATGCCAAGGATCAACCCGCCGCCTTATGCTCCACCGGCGAGCAGAAGGCGCTGCTGCTCGGTCTTGTCCTCGCCCATGCCGAGCTCGTCGCCGCGCGCACCGGCCGCGCGCCGATCCTCCTGCTCGACGAAGTCGCCGCGCATCTCGATCCAGTCCGCCGCGCCGCGCTGTTCGAGCGGCTGACCGGGCGCGGCCAGGTCTGGCTCACCGGCACCGAGCGCGCGCCATTCGCCGCGATCGGAACGGCGAGCTGGTATCATCTCGTCGATGGCATCGTGCAGGCTTGACACGGGCGCCCGCGGCGCAACCGGCAAGTATTTGAACACCGATGATTTGACCTCGCCAGCGATTGCGGCAATATCGCGCTGGGCCGGAAAGGCCCCGGTATCCGAGTAGCCCGGCCGTCGATCTTGGGGGGACGGCATCCAACAGGGATCCTCGCGATGTTCATTATTCTGCTGCTGATCGTCATCGCCGCGATCGGCCTTCTCATTCGCTCCTACAATCGACTCCGCGGCCTTTCCGAGGCCGTCAAGCGATCGCAATCCAATCTGGTCGGCGAGCTGCGCAAGCGCGCGACGCTGGTCAATCAGCTGATCGACGTCTGCAAGGGCTATGGCGATCACGAGAAGCTGACGCATCTGTCGGTCGCCTCCAGCGATGCGCAGAACCCCACCGAGCTCGCCGCGGCGACCTCTACCGTGCTGGCCAGCGTCGGCTCGATGGCCAATCGCTTTCCCGATCTCAAGGCCAATGAGACTTACAACACGCTGATGCGCCAGTTGAAGGAGATCGAGGACAATCTCCAGGCCAAGCGCGAGCTGATGAACCGCGAGGTCGAGGAATATAACAAGGTGCGCTCGGCCTTTCCGACGGTGCTGATCGCGCAGCAGCTCGGTTTTCCGGAAGCCGCCTATTTCTCCACCGACGAGGCCGGGCTCGATCAATCCCAGCAGTTTCGCACCGATGACGGCGAATTGCTCAAGGCGCAGTTCGCGCGGCTCGGGCAGGGCGTGTCGGCGGCGACCAAGCAGATCGGTCAGCGCGCCAACGCCGCCCTGCAGAACGCGCGCGAGCAGGACGGCGGCACCGCCGCGGCCGCGCCGGCAGCCACCGAGGGTGATGGCGACGGCATCGTTGCGATCGTCAAGCCCGGCGAGACGCCAGAAGACGAAGCGCCGAAGTCCTGACCGGCTCGGTCGGGTCGATCATTCCCCGGGCAGTGCGTGGCGGGCCTGGGTGTAGATCACCTGCCACCTGCCGTGGCGCTTCACCCACACGTCGGCGAAGCGCATGCGGATCGCGAACGGCTTCCCGCCGCTCGTCCCATGCGCGTCGACCACGCCGCCGAGCACCGCGCCGGTCGCCCACACCTGCTCGACCGGCTTGTCGATCGTGAACGGCGCGAAGCTGAAGCCTGTCGCGGTATAATCGCGGATGAAATCGGCCTTGGTCTCGGTCTGCCCTTGCGAATTGACCAGCAGGTAATCGTCGGCGAGCAACCGCTGCAGCGCCGCGCCGTCGCCATCGACCTGCGCCTTGTCGAAAGCGCGTGCCGCCGCGGCGAGATCGGGCGGCAGGTGCGGATAGCGCGGCATCGCCGCCGATTGCAGCGCCAGCGCCGCGAACATAACCACCATCTCCCCTCTCCTCCTTGTTATCCGAGCGTGTCGTAAATGCGCAGGATCCAGCTCAGGTCATAGACCAGCCAGAGCAGCGCGAAGGCAAAGTGGAAGCGCCGGCTGCTCGTCCACGCCGCGACCAGGCACAGCGCGATGCCGACCACCAGCCGCACGGGATATTCGGGCCCAAGCAGGTGAAGGCGATCCCAGCCCTTGACGATCGTGTCGACGAAATCGGCGACGAAGGTGAGGGCGAACAACCCGAAGAACCACCGCCGCCGCGACACGAAATAGGCTTCGTAACTGCCGTATTCGGCAAGATCGGCGGGAAACAGCAGGCAGGCCAGCACATACCACAGGAAGGCATAGCCGAGCAGGAAGACGAACAGCTCGAAATGCCAGGCATGGAGCGCGATCAGCCCGAATTCCCACCACCAGAAATGGATCATCGACAGCAGGATCACCGCCGTCCACATGAGGTGGGTGGCGAACACCTCGGCGCGGCGCGGGTGCTCGATCAGCCGCGCCCATCCCGAGAGAATGCGGGTGAGGCCGAGCCCCAGCACCACGCCGATCAGCACGCGAACGTGCAGATAGAGCTCATGCGGGTCGGGCGGTTGCGCCATAAGCGATCGGACCATTACCGCGCTTGCTTTGCAAGGGGGGAAGGCAAAGCCACGACTCGCCCATTTCGCTTCCGTTTTGGGGGGCGAATCCCTATATGCTCGATATGACCGACACCCCCAAGCAGAACGACTACGGCGCCGAATCGATCAAGGTGCTGAAGGGCCTCGACGCCGTGCGCAAGCGGCCGGGCATGTATATCGGCGACACCGACGATGGATCGGGCCTTCACCACATGGTGTTCGAGGTTTCCGACAATGCGATCGACGAGGCGCTCGCCGGGCATTGCGACCGCATCCTCATCACCCTCAACCCTGACGGTTCGGTGTCGGTCGACGACAACGGCCGCGGCATCCCGACCGGCATCCACAAGGAAGAAGGCGTCTCGGCCGCCGAGGTCATCATGACCCAGCTCCACGCCGGCGGTAAGTTCGACAACACATCGAACGACAACGCCTATAAGGTCTCGGGCGGCTTGCACGGCGTCGGCGTGTCGGTGGTCAACGCGCTCAGCGACTATCTCGATCTCACCATCTGGCGCGACGGCGAGGAGCATTACATGCGCTTCGAGCGCGGCGATGCCGTGGCGCCCTTGAAGGTCGTCGGCCCCTCGGACCGCAAAGGCACCCGCGTCACCTTCCTGCCCTCGGCCGAGACGTTCAAGATCACCGAATTCGATTTCGAGAAGCTCGAGCATCGCTATCGCGAGCTCGCCTTCCTCAATTCGGGCGTGCGCATCATCCTCGCCGACGAGCGGCACGAGGACCGCAAGGAAATCGAGCTGTTCTATGAGGGCGGCATTGCCGCGTTCGTGAAGTGGCTCGATCGCAACAAGTCGCCGCTGTTCCCCGATCCGATCGCGATCACCGGCCAGCGCGACGATATCGGCATCGAGGTCGCGCTCGAATGGAATGATTCGTACTACGAAAACGTCCTCGCCTTCACCAACAACATCCCGCAGCGCGACGGCGGCACCCATATCGCCGCATTCCGCGCCGCGCTGACGCGCACGCTCAACGCCTATGCCGACAAATCGGGGATGCTGAAGAAGGAAAAGGTGAGCTTGACCGGCGACGACATGCGCGAAGGGCTGTCGGCGATCGTCTCGGTCAAGCTGCCCGATCCCAAGTTCTCGTCGCAGACCAAGGACAAATTGGTCTCGTCCGAGGTGCGTCAGCCGATGGAAAGCCTGATGGCCGACAAGCTCGCCGAATGGCTCGAGGAGAACCCGCAGCACGCGCGGATGGTCGTCCAGAAGATCATCGACGCCGCCGCCGCGCGCGAAGCCGCCCGCAAGGCGCGCGACCTGACGCGGCGCAAGGGCGTAATGGACATCGCCTCGCTCCCCGGCAAGCTCGCCGATTGCCAGGAGCGCGATCCCGCCAAGTCCGAGCTGTTCCTGGTCGAGGGCGACTCCGCCGGCGGCTCGGCCAAGCAGGGCCGCGACCGCCATTTCCAGGCGATCCTCCCCTTGCGCGGCAAGATCCTCAACGTCGAGCGCGCGCGGTTCGATCGCATGCTGTCGTCGAAGGAGATCGGCACACTGATCCAGGCGATGGGCACCGGCATCGGCCGCGACGATTTCAACATCGAGAAGCTGCGCTACCACAAGATCGTCATCATGACCGACGCGGACGTGGACGGCGCGCACATCCGCACGCTGCTGCTGACGTTCTTCTACCGCCAGATGCCCGAGATCATCGAGCGCGGTCACCTCTTCATCGCCCAGCCGCCGCTCTACAAGGCGACGCGCGGCCGCAGCGAAGTCTATCTCAAGGACGATGCCGCGCTCGACCAATATCTGGTCGAGAACGGTGTCGCGGCGACGATCCTCGAAAGCGCCGCCGGCGCGCGCTCGGGCGCTGACCTGCGGCTGCTGGTCGATCACGCCCGGCGGATGCGCACGCTGATGCGCTATGTGCCGCGCCGTTACGATTCGGTCATCATCGAGGCGCTGGCGATGGCCGGCGCGCTTGATCCGATGGCCTCGCGCGACGATCGCATCGCGCGCGCCTCGCAAGTCGCGCAGCGGCTCGATCGCGGCGATGCCGAGGCGCGCTGGACGGTCAGCCTCAGCGAGGAAGGCGGCTATCATTTCGAGCGGCTGTGGCGCGGCGTGACCGATCACCACATCGTCGAGGCGAGCTTCCTCGTCTCCGCCGAGGCACGCAAGCTCCACGCGCTCGCCGCCGAACAGGCCGACAGCTACGCCACCGCCGGCAAGCTGGTCCGCGCCAGCGACGCCTCGGCGTCCGAAATCGATGATGAGGACGAAGGCGAGACGGTTACGGTGGGCAAGGGCGAGGCGCTCGTCGCGCGGCCGAGCCAGTTGCTCGACGCGATCCTGGCAGCGGGCCGCAAGGGCCTGTCGATCCAGCGCTACAAGGGTCTGGGCGAAATGAACGCCGAGCAATTGTGGGAAACCACGCTCGACCCGCAGGTCCGCTCGATGCTGCGCGTCGAGGTGCAGCAGGCCGACATGGCGGACGAGATCTTCACCCGCCTGATGGGCGACGTGGTCGAGCCGCGCCGCGAGTTTATCCAGGACAATGCGCTGAGCGTCGCCAATCTCGACGTGTAAAGTCCGCCTTCGCGGCTCCCAAGCGAAGCGCGGGGTTCTTCATCGCCGGTCGGCTCCCTAGCTAGGCATTACTTGCCGCGAGCGAAGGAGCCGATTGTGACCGACCAGACCGATTACGTGCCGCCCAAGGTGTGGGCCTGGAATCCCGGCAACGGCGGCCAGTTCGCCAATATCAATCGCCCGACCTCGGGCGCGACACATGAAAAGGAGCTCCCGGTCGGCGAGCATCCGTTGCAGCTCTATTCGCTGGCGACGCCCAACGGGCAGAAGGTGACGATCCTGCTCGAGGAGCTGCTCGCCGCCGGCCATCCGGGCGCCGAATATGACGCTTGGCTGATCCGCATCAACGAAGGCGATCAGTTCGGCAGCGGCTTCGTCGCGATCAATCCCAATTCGAAGATTCCCGCGCTCGTCGATCGCTCGGGCCCGGCGCCGATCCGCGTGTTCGAATCGGGCGCGATCCTGGTCTATCTTGCCGAGAAGTTCGGCGCGTTCCTGCCCACCGACCCCGCAAAACGCGCCGAAACGCTATCCTGGCTGTTCTGGCAGATGAGCGCCGGGCCGTTCCTCGGCGGCGGCTTCGGCCATTTCTACGCTTATGCCCCGACCAAGATCGAATATGCCATCGATCGCTATGCAATGGAGGTGAAGCGTCAGCTCGACGTGCTCGACAAGCGCCTCGCGGACCATCGCTTCCTCGTCGGCGACGATTATACGATCGCCGACATGGCAGTGTGGCCCTGGTATGGCGGCCTTGTGCAGGGCAAGATCTACGGCGACTCGGCCGAATTCCTGCAGGTCGCCGACTATAAGAACCTCCGCCGCTGGACCGATGAGATCGCCGCGCGCCCGGCGGTGCAGCGCGGCCGCATTGTCAACCGCGCCACAGGCGATCCCGCCGAGCAATTGCGCGAACGTCACGACGCAAGCGACTTCGAGCTGCGCACGCAGGACAAGCTCGAACCCGCCGCCTGATCTTTTGCCGAGCGACGGCTGGCGGCAAAGCTGCTATCCTCCCGCCTACACATAGGGAGGACAGGCATGATCAAGGCACGATGGATGGTGTTGGCGAGCGCGGCCGCGCTGGCGGCATGCGGGCAGGCGACCGCCGGGCAGGACGCCGATACCAACAGCGCCGCTCCGGCTGCGACGCCGACGGCCGACTCGACGCTGCCGCCGGCGATCGCCAAGGCCGCCGCCGATCCCGCGCGCGGCCCTGACGCCGCGACGGTCGACGCACGCCGCCACGGCCCCGAAATCCTCGCCTTCGCCGGGGTCAAGCCGGGCGACAAGGTGATCGATCTGATCCCCGGCGCGGCTTATTGGACCAAGCTGTTCGCCAAGACGGTCGGCGACAGCGGCCATGTCTACGGTATCTGGCCGACGCCCTATGCCAATGAGGCGCGCGGCAACGTCGTCGATTACCAGAAGCTCGCCGGCTCGGCCGATTTCCCCAATGTCAGCATGTCGATCGAACCGGCGACCGAGATTACCGCGCCGGAGAAAGTCGATCTGGTCTTCACCTCGCAGAATTACCACGATTATCCGGACAAATTCATGGGCTCGATCGATCCCGCCGTGTTCAACAAGGCGGTGTTCGACGCGCTCAAGCCCGGCGGGACCTTCCTGGTCGTCGATCATGCAGCGCCTGCGGGATCGGGCATGGCGGATACCGATACGCTGCACCGCATCGATCCGGCGATCGTCAAGCAGCAGGTGACGGCAGCGGGCTTCGAGTTCGTCGGATCAAGCGACTTGCTCGCCAACCCGGCCGACGATCACACGCTCAAGGTATTCGATCCCAAGGTGCGCGGCCACACCGATCAGTTCATCTACAAGTTCCGCAAGCCTGCTTGATTTGATCCGCTTCCGCGGATGCCGCCCCAGCCCGCTCCCCCACCTCCACTCAGCATAATGGGAGGTGGGATGGGGGAGCGGGCTGGGGCCGAACCAATCAAACAGATCGCCCCACCCAATGGAGCGCGGCGCCGTTACGCTTGAGCCAGGCGCGCGCCGGGGCCGGATCGTCGCCGAGGATTTCGGCCGCAGCGGCGTGAAACGCGGGGCCGTGGTGCATGTGGATGCGATGCGCGACCTCGTGCGCCACAGTCGCGCGGCGGACGAAATCGGGCGCAAGGATCAACCGCCAGCTATAGCGAATCGCGCCCGAACTGCTGCAACTGCCCCAGCGCCCGCGCGGATCGCCGATCGAAACCGCCGCCACCGTGACGCCGGCTCGGTCGGCGAAGAAGGCGGTTTCCTCGCGCAGCAGCGCCAGCGCGCCGCGCCGCAGCCAGCTCTCGATCCGGCGCGACAGGCCCTCGGCCGGGCCGCCAACCACCAGCCGGTCGCCGTCCAGCGCTACCCGGCGCGGCCGATCGGCCGACCAATCGATCGTCACCGTCTCACCGCGATAGGGCAGCGTCGCGCCGGGCGCGAACGGCCGCCCCTCGGGTAGCCGCGCGCGCTGCATCGCCAGCCATGCCGCCTGCTGCTCCGCCCATTTGAGCGCGGGCTTGAGCGCCGCGCGCTTGGGCAGTGTCAGCCGCGCCCGCCCGCTGGTCGGATCGACCGTCAGCCGCACGCGCCGCGCGCGCGCATGGCGGACGATGTCGATCTCCGCCGTCACAGCTCGCGATCGACGATATGGTGTTCGAGCGCGCCCGCGTCGGTCTCCGAAATCGTCCAGCCGGCGACCGAATGGCCGGCGCGGCGCACCGCGTCGCGATCGCCGCACACCAGATAATGCCAGTCGGGGAGCGGCTTGCCCTCGGCGCGCAGGCGATAGGCGCAGGTCGAGGGCAGCCAGTCGATCGTGTCGACATTGCCCGAGGTCAGCCGCACGCAATCGGGCACATAGGCGCGGCGGTGGCGGTAATCCGAACATTGCGCGGTGGCCCGGTCGAGCAGCCGGCACGCGACATTGGTCGCAAACAATTCGCCGGTTTCCTCATCCTCCAGCTTGTGCAGGCAGCATTTGCCGCAGCCGTCGCACAGCGCCTCCCACTGCCCGCGATCGAGCTCGGCAAGCGGC
The DNA here is from genome assembly GCF_019880555.1 of Hephaestia mangrovi. Taxonomy (GTDB): domain Bacteria; phylum Pseudomonadota; class Alphaproteobacteria; order Sphingomonadales; family Sphingomonadaceae; genus Sphingomonas; species Sphingomonas mangrovi. The sequence continues at coordinate 268,353 of NZ_JAINVU010000005.1, forward strand.
CGGTCCTCCCAGAATCGCGCGCTCATCGGGCCCATTTCTCAAGCGTCGCGGTAACCGCCTGCGGCGTTTCCTGCACCGGTACGATGACGATCGGCTTGCCCTGGGGGCCGAACAGGATCGCCTGATCGCTGTGCTGGACGATATAGCTGCCGTTCGCGCCGGCCGGCTCGGCCTTGTAGAACACGCGATACTCCTTGGCGGTCCCGGCGATATCGGCGGCGCTGCCGGTCAGCCCGATCATCCGGGGATAGAAAGCCGAGACGAACGCCTTCAGCACCTTCGGCGTGTCCCGCGCCGGATCGACGGTGACGAAAATCGGCACGATCCGCCGTGACAGCGCCGGATCGCTCTTGTCGAGCATCCGCATCGCCGCCCCCAACGTCTGCATGTCGGTAGGGCAAACGTCAGGGCACGAGGTGTAGCCGAAATACATGATCCGGTAACGCCCCGCGAAATCGCGATCGGTGACGCGGCGGCCGTCCTGATCGGTCAAGGCGAACGGCCCGCCGATCGTCGCCCCGGCCAGAGGCGGCGGCGTTTTCGCTTGCGAACAGGCCGCGAGCGCCAGCAAAACCGGGAAAAAGCGCGCAGCGTTCATGACAAGGCCAGCCATGATCTGTTAAGCGGCGCCACGCAAGTCATCCGTCTTCGAAGGGGTCGCCCATGTCCTCGCGCCGCGTTTCATTCCTCCTCGTCCCGCTGTTGCTCGCCACGTCCCCCGCCGCCGCGCAGCTCAGCCGCAGCGACGCGCACAAATTCCTCGACGCGATCAAGAACGAGAAGGCCCAGGACGTCACCGACATGCTCGCCACGCCGGGCAATACGTTGATCAACACGCAGGATCCCGGCACCGGCGACACCGCGCTGCACATGGTCGTCAAGCGCGGCGACGTCACCTACACGCGCTTCCTGCTCCAGCACGGTGCCGATCCGAACGTCCGCAACAAGCAGGGTCAGACCCCGGCGATGCTCGCGGTCGACGAGAATGAGGAGCCCTGCCTGCAAGCGCTGATCGCGGGCAAGGCCGATCTCAACGTCGGCAACGATCGCGGCGAGACGCCGCTGATCCGCGCCGTGCAGATGCGCAACGCGGCAATGGTGCAGGATCTGCTCAAGGGCGGCGCCGATCCCGATCAGACCGATCACATGGCCGGTCTGTCGGCGCGCGATTATGCCAAGCGCGATTCGCGGTCGCCGATCATCGCCAAGCTGCTCGCCGACGCCCCCAAGGTTCACAAGGCCCCGCAGATCGGCCCATCGCTCTAGGCCCGGACCCGAAGCTCGTCGCATAAGCGCCGTCATGCTGAACGTGTTTCGGCTGCCGGTAACGGTTCGTTCCTGCCGTAACCTTCGATCCCGCTCGATGCACACCCGGCGCCTGATCCGGCCAAGCCCGAATCAGGCGATCAGCCCGGCTTCGGGGTCGGTGAGCCCGATCAGCCGCCGCCCGGCGCGGCGCGCCAGGGCCAGCGTGCAGCGCTTGCGGGCCGCCGCGGTCATCGCGTGCGTCGTGGCCTCGCGGACGATCGCCGCGTCATAGCGATCGGCGACGATCACCCCGGTCCGTTCGGGCAGGAATCCCTCGCGATCGAGCGGGCTGGCGTCGAATCCCGCCGGCACCGCCCAGAAATAACGATCGCAATGATCGAGATAATCGGTCCACTTGCCGTCGCCGAGCAGATCGCCGCGCGCCACCTTGATCTCGACGATGACGATCCGCCCGCGCGCGTCGAGCGCCATCAGGTCGGCGCGGCGGCCGCCATCGAGCGGCACCTCGCCCATCGCGACGAGATCGTGGCGCAGCAGCATCCGCGTCACCCCGCGCGCGACGTCCGCTGCGCACAAGGGCGACGCGGGATCGTCGACGCAGGAGGCGGGCGGGGCAAGGCTGGCCATGCCGCGAACGCTAGAACATTACGCGAACGAAGAAAACCCCGGAATCGCGTGCGGCTGTTTCAACGGAAGAAGATATGATGGCCGATCGAGGCGATCCGCGTCTTTCCCCAGCCGGGCTTGACCCGCTTGGCATGGAAGAACAGCGCTTCGGGCGCCGGATTATCCCACGCCTTGGCGAGCGCGACCTGCGCGACCGCAAGCGCGGTGCGATACGATTTGCGATTGAGGTCGATATGCGGGATCCGGCCGCCGCGCACGAACGAGAACTGGCCGGGCTGGGTCACCACGCCGCAGATCGTCGCCGGAAAACGGCTCGATTTGGTGCGGTTGATGATGACATCGGCCACCGCGAGCTGGCCGTCGAGCGGCTCGCCCTTCGATTCGAAATAGATCGCGCCCGCCAGGCAGGCGAGATCGCCGTCGACCGCCGCCGGCACCTGCTGCGCGGCGACCGCGGCGTCGAGGCTGGCGAATTCCGCCTGCTCGTCGGTATCGGCTTCACGGGCGGCCGCATCGATCGAGTCGTCGCCGGGCAGCTTCTGCACCGTCACGCCGGGAATTTCCGGCGTCGGCTTCATCGGAACCTTTACCGATACATCGCCGTTGACCGGGATAAGTGCCGCCAATGACGGCGTGGAAATGGGCGTCTTGCTCATTTCCGAGGCGAAGCCCGGGCTGCTCAGGCCGACCAGGCTTGCAACACAAAGAGACATCGCCGCGACTACCGCGGCGTGCTGACGAAACGACATTCCAACTGCTGACTATGCGGTTGACGTGCGATCCGGCTTGCACTGCGCAATTCCGGTCGGACTATCCCCCGACTGCGTCACCGTCCCGATCTCTGACCTCGATGGCGGCACAACGCTTTGCTCTAGCGATCGCCTTATTTTGTGCGACGCGGAAGAGTCAACGCCCCAAAATCGTTTCAGCGGCGAACCGTTCGGCCTCTGCGATATCCAGTTCGACGACCCATAGATCGGGGTCGCGCGATCGGCGGCGGCGCCAGTAATCGTTGAATTCCAGCGCATCGGCCGGGTCGCGCGGCCCCGTCTCGATTAGCGCGCTGGCGCCGTCGGGGCCGAGTCCGCGTTCGAGAAAGCGCGCATTGCCGCCCCGTTCCTGGACAATGACCAGGATGCCGCCCGCTTGCGAATCGCCCCTGGCGAGCACCATCCCGATCCCGCCGGCATCGTTGACTCGCCGCAGCAGCGCCGAGACCACCACGCCGCTGGGCAGCCGATCGCTCATGGCTGGGCGCGATAGCCGGGCAGCCCCGCAAGCGGAATCCGCGAGCGCATGAAGGTGCCGGTGCCCCGCGCCGCCTCCTCGCCCGCCGCGTCGATCAGCCGCGCTTCGGCGACGTACACGCGGCGCCGGCCGCTCAGCCAGCGCCCTTCCGCGATCACCGGTCCCGCGCGCAACGGCCGGGTAAACAGCAGGTTGAACGCGGTGGTCAGCAGGAAACGGTCGGTGACGAGGCTGTTGGCGGCATAGAAAGCGGCATCGTCGAGCATCTTGAAATAGGCGGTGCCGTGGACCGCGCCGGCGGCATGGAAATAGCGTTCGTCGAGCTCGAAGCGGATTCGCGACAAGCCCGCCCCGGTGATCTCGAGCGTGGAATCGAACAGCCGGTTGATCGGTGCTGCCGCATAGAGCGATTCGAGCGCGCGGTGATGCGCCGCCTCGCCCGACGGCGCCTCAGGCGGCATCGCGTGTTTCGGACTCGGTCAACAGCGCATAGAGTGCGTCGGGCGATCCCGCGCCGCGCAGCTTGGCGACGAACCCGGGATCGCGCAGTGCCCGCGAAACCCGCGCCAGCGTCTTCAGATGGTCGGCACCGGCATCGGGCGGCGACAGCAGCATGAAAACGATATCGACCGGCATCGCATCGACCGCGTCGAAATCGATCGGTTGCGCCAGTCGCGCGACGGCACCGACGATCCCGTCGAGCCCGGCCACCCGGGCGTGGGGAATCGCGATGCCACCGCCATAGCCGGTCGAGCCCAGCTTCTCGCGTTCGGCGAGCCGCTCGGCAACATCGCGCGGGTCGAGCCCATGGCGGTCGGCCACCGCGGCGCCCAGGGCCTGGAACAGCGCTTTCTTGGTCGGGGCGGTCAGGTTGGCGAGAATCGTATCGGGATTAAGCAGGTCGGAAAAGTCGGTCATCATCTGTCCTGGAAGCGCCAAAGCCCATGGCCTCGCGCCAAATCATGACGCGGGCCATAGACCCTTTCGGATGAAATCGGAAGGTTCAGCCGGCCCGGTTCGGCTCGACCCATCCGATCGTGCCGTCGCCGCGGCGATAGACCATGTTGTAGGCGCCGGTGCCCGAATTGCGGAACATCAGCGCGCCGGTGTTCCTGAGATCGAGCATCATCACCGCGTCCGACACGCTGGCATCGGGAATGTCGACCCGCGTCTCGGCAATGATCAGCGGCGCGTCGCTCGCCTCGTCGCTTTCGTCGCCCTGGAACACGGTGTAGCCGGCTTCGTCGAGCCCGCCGTCATAGGCGCCATTCTGCGCGGCAGCGGCGGCCTGGCCGGCGTTGCGATCCTTCAGCCGCCGCGTGTAGCGGCGCAATTGCTTTTCGATCTTGTCGGCCGTGCCGTCGAACGCGCCGTGCGCGTCCTGCCCGTTGTTGGTGCCCTTGAGCACCAGCCCCTGCATTACGTGCATCACGATATCGCAGGTGAATCCGGCGTCGTGCGGCCCCTTGCCGAAGGTCGCCTGGGCGGAAATCGAGCGTGAGAAATATTTGTCCGCGATACCCTGGAGACGGTCCTGAACGTGCCCCTTGAGCGCGCCACCGACATCGACCTGATGACCAGAAACCCGGATATCCATATGTTCTTCTCCACAATCAGAACAGGCACGGCGCGACATGCGCCGGCGAGACGCCGTCACGCCTCGGCAAGCCAAAGCGGATCGGCGATCTCCTTCAAAAACGCGGCATGTGCCGCAAGTTCCGCCGCATTGGCGGCGAACGGACGCGGCGGCCGGACGACCGACGCCACCGTCTGGGTGACGATCGGTTCCGGCTCGTCGCTGACGAGGGTGAGGCCGATCTGGCGTCCCCCGGTCAATTCGACATAGACCTGCGCGAGCAGTTGCGCGTCGAGCAGCGCGCCGTGCAGCACGCGATGGCTGCGATCGACGCCGAAGCGCGTGCACAAGGCATCGAGCGTGTGCTTGGCGCCGGGATGCCGCTGCCGCGCGATCTGCAGCGTATCGACCATTCGTTCCATCGCGACGAGCGGCCGGCCGCATTGGCCGAGCTCGCCGTTGAGGAAACCGAAATCGAACCCGGCATTGTGCGCGACCAGCGGCGCGTCTTCGAGGAAGTCGATCAGCTCCTCGACTTTCTCGGCGAACAGCGGCTTGTCCGACAGGAAAGTATCGGAAAGTCCGTGCACCGCTTGCGCCTCGGCGGCCATCGCGCGCTCGGGATTGAAATAGCAATGAAAGGTGCGTCCGGTCTCGACGCGGTTGACCAGCTCGACGCAGCCGATCTCGACCAGCCGGTCGCCACCGGAGAAGCTCAGACCGGTGGTTTCGGTATCGAACACGATTTCGCGCATCGGGCGAGTATCTACCTGCTCACCGCCGGAGGCAAGCGATCACCGCATCGACTTGCGCCTGCGTATCCGAAATCGCCACGCCGGTATCGATGACGAAGTCGGCGCGGCGGCGCTTTTCGGTATCGGGCATCTGCCGGGCTAGGATCGCCTCGAACCGCGCCGCCGTCATGCCCGGTCGCGCCAGCACCCGCGCGCGCTGCACCTCGGCGGGCGCCGAAACCACCGCGACCTTGTCGACTTGGGCCGCGCCGCCGGTCTCGAACAGCAACGGAATGTCGAGCAGCACCAGCGGCGCCGCGCGATTCGCTTCGAGGAACCGCCGCCGCTCCTCGGCGACCGCCGGGTGGACGATCGACTCGAGTCTCTTCAACGCCGCTGGATCGCCGAGCACCGCTTCGGCCAGCGCCGTCCGCTCGACGCCTTCGGGGCCGGTCGTGTCGGGAAACTGTGCCTCGATCGCGGCGACGATCCGGCCGCCCGGCCCCTGCAGGCGGTGAACCGCGGCATCGGCGTCGAACACCGGCACGCCGCGGTTGGCGAACATCGCCGCGACGGTCGATTTCCCCATGCCGATCGAGCCGGTAAGGCCGAGCAGAATCATGACATCAGCAGGCGGCGGAGGTCGTCATCGTCGTCGCGCGGCGGCGCGCTGCCGAAGAAGATCTCGAACGCCAGCGCCGCCTGGCCGACCAGCATGTCGAGCCCGTCGACCGTCTCCAGCCCCTGCGCTTCGGCAGCCTGGAGCAGCGGCGTCTCGAGCGGCGCATAGACGATGTCGTAGACCACCGCGTCGTCGGGCAGCGGCGACAGATCGATATCGAGCGCCGGCTGCCCCGTCATGCCGAGCGGGCTGGCGTTGACCAGCAGCGCGGCCGGCGGCAGCGGCGCGTCGAGCGGCTTGACTGCCCCCTGCAACCCGAAATGCGAGAGCAGCGCCGCGCCCTTCAACGCATTGCGCGCGAGCAGCGTCACCGGCCCTGCGCCGATCCGCGCGAGCGCGAACAGGATCGCGCGCGCCGCGCCGCCGCTGCCGATCACCACCACGGGGCGCCCGGCAAGATCCACGTCGGCGATCGGCGCGATGAAACCGCCGGCATCGGTGTTGGTCCCGGTCAGTTCTCCATCAGCGTCGCGGAACACGGTGTTGATCGCACCGATCGTGTCGCGAATGCCGCCCTTGTCGGCGACCAGCGCCAGCGCGGCCTCCTTGTGCGGGATGGTGATGTTGCAGCCGCGCCAGGCGGGATCGGCGCGCCGCGCGTCGAAATAGCCCGCCAGCGCGTCGGGCGTGACGTGGCATTGCTCGTACCGCGCGTCGATCCCCAGTCGGTCGAGCCAGAATCCGTGAATCAACGGCGATTTGGAATGAGCGATCGGATCGCCGATCACCTCTGCATAAGGCCTGGTCATGACGCCAAGACGCCGCGCGTGCGCAGATAGTCAAGCACCGGCAGCAGCGGCATGCCCAGCACGGTGAACTGGCTGCCCTCGATCCGGCTGAACAATTGCGCCCCCGGCCCCTCGATCCGATAGCAGCCGACGCATCCCGCGATCGCCGGCCATTCCATATCGAGATACTGTTCGATGAAGCCGTCGCTCAGCGGCCTGACGAACATCTTCGCGCGATCGACCACGCGCCATACCGGCCGCCCGTTCTCGGCGATCACTGCGGCGCTGACCAGATCGTGGCGGCGGCCCGACATCATCCGTAAGTGCGCCGCTGCCGCCTCGCGGCTTTCCGGCTTGTCGAGCGTCGTCCCGTCCTCGAACGCGACGAGCGAATCCGATCCCAGCACCAGCGCGCCGGGCCGCGCCTGCGACACCTTCACCGCCTTCAGTTCGGCCAGCGCATCGGCCAAGGCGCGGGGCGGGGCGCCTTCGTCGCGCAGCGCGATCTTGGTCGCCTCTTCATCGACATGAGCAGGAATGGCGTCATGAGGCACGCCGGCGGCATCGAGCATCGCCCGGCGAGAGGCGCTTTGCGATGCGAGGATCAGGGTCATGAATCGGCCTTGTTTTGCTGGGCGAGCGCGATGATCGCCGCGGCGGTTTCCTCGATCGAGCGGCGCGTGACGTCGATCACCGGCCAGCCGTTGTCGGCGAACATCCGCCGCGCATAGGCGACCTCGCGCGCCACCGCCTGCGGATCGACATAATCGGTCTCCGCCGCCTGGTTGAGCGACAGCAGGCGATTGCGGCGCACCTGGATCAGTCGGTCGGCGCTGGTCGTCAGCCCGACCACCATCGGGCGCTCGAGCCCGAACAGCACCGGCGGCGGCGGCGATTCGACGACGATCGGGATATTGGCGGTCTTGAACCCGCGATTGGCGAGATAGATCGAGGTCGGCGTCTTCGACGTGCGCGATACGCCGGCGAGCACGATATCGGCCTCTTCCCAATCCTCCCAGCCGATGCCGTCGTCATGCGCGATGGTGAACTGGATCGCATCGACCCGCGCGAAATAGGCGGCGTCGAGCATGTGCTGGCGCCCCGGACGCGCCTTCGCTTCCTGCCCGAGCAGCGCGGAGAGCGCGTCGTTGACTGGATCGAGCGGCGCCACGGCAGGCAAGCCCAGCGCGCGGCAGCGTTGCTCGAGCATCGCCCGCGTCGCGCTGTTGACCAAAGTGAACACCACCAGCCCGGGATTCTGCGCGATCTCCTCGAGGATGCGTTCGAGATGCGCCTCGGTGCGGACCATCGGCCAGAAATGGCGGATCGTCTCGACATCGTCATATTGCGCCAGCGCCGCCTTGGCGATGTTCTCCAGCGTCTCACCGGTCGAATCCGACAGCAGATGAAGGTGCAGGCGCATCAGCTGGACGAAAGTGTGGAAAACATGGGCGCAAGCGGTAGCGCAACCGGCCGCAGCCGCCAAGCGAGCGCGCCGCGGTGGATCATCGCATGACAATCCACAATCCCGTTCACAGGCGCCGGTTCCATCGACAGGCTGTGGATAACGGGGACGACGGAATCGAATCGATCGGATTCCGCGAGCGCCCGGCGGTCAAGCTGTTGGCATTTTATGGATCGCCGCCTAAGCCCCGTTACCCACGTGCCTACAGCTTCAACATCCTCTTTGAATCTTCTTATTAGATAGAAGATGGGAGCCGATACCCTGACCGATCTGCGTTCCGCCAAGCCGTTGCTCGATACGCTGAACGGCGCGAAGCTGCCGGTGCCGCCGATCTGGCTAATGCGCCAGGCCGGACGCTATCTCCCCGAATATCGCGCGCTTCGGGAGACCAAGGGCGGCTTCCTTGAGCTCGCTACCGATCCGCAAGCAGCAGCCGAGATCACGCTGCAGCCGATCCGCCGCTTCGCCATGGACGGCGCGATCCTGTTCTCCGATATCCTGATGGTGCCCTGGGCGCTCGGCCAGGATCTGCGTTTCGAAACGGGCGAGGGGCCTCGCCTATCGCCGGCGCTGGTCGATCACGCGTTGGATGCGCTCGAAGCAGCGCCAGCGCGGCTCGATGCGGTTTACGAAACCGTTCGCCGCGTGAAGCCGCAGCTCCCGCGCGAGACGACCTTCCTCGGCTTCGCGGGCAGCCCGTGGACGGTGGCAACCTATATGGTCGCGGGGCAGGGCAGTCGCGACCAGGGCGAGACGCGCCGCCTGGCCTATCGCGATCCCGCGGCGTTCGGCGCGATCATCGAGGCGATCGCCGCCACCACGGTCGCGTATCTGTCGCGCCAGATCGAGGCCGGGGTCGAGGCGGTGCAATTGTTCGATAGCTGGGCGGGCAGCCTGTCGCCTGGGCAATTCGATCGCTGGGTGATCGCCCCCACCGCGCGCATCGTCGCCGATCTCAAGGCGCGCCATCCCCACGTCCCAGTGATCGGTTTTCCGAAAGGTGCCGGCGGCAAGCTTTCCGCTTATGCGCGCCAGACCGGCATCGACGCGATCGGGCTCGACGAGACGGTCGATCCCGCCTGGGCGCACGCCGTATTGCCCGCCGGCCTGCCGGTGCAAGGCAATCTCGATCCGCTGGCGCTGATCGCCGGCGGCGATGCGCTTGACCGCGCGGTGGATCGCATCCTCGACGCCTTCGTGGAGCGTCCGCATATCTTCAATCTCGGCCATGGCATCCTGCCCGATACGCCGATCGCGCATGTCGAGCGGTTGCTCGCACGCGTCAGGGGAGAATGACGATGGGTTTCCTCGGTAGCGCCTATCCCTGGGTCAAGGCGGCGCATGTCGTGTTCGTGATTTTCTGGATGGCGGGCATGTTCATGCTGCCGCGTTATCTCGTCTATCATCAGGAGGCCGGTGTCGGCACGCCAGAGGCCGATCGCTGGATCGATCGCGAGCGCATGCTGCGCAAGATGATCCTCACCCCGTCGATGATCCTCGTCTGGCTGCTCGGCATCCTGCTGGCGGTCAATATCGGCCTGTTCGAGGGCCAGCCGGGCCTCGGCTGGCTCCACGCCAAGATCGCCATCGTCGTGCTGCTGTCGGGCTATCACGGCTGGGCGGTGGGCTATTCGAAGAAGCTCGCGCGCGGCGACGCACGCCTCACCGGCAAGCAGCTTCGCATGTTTAACGAAGTGCCCGCGTTGGCCGTGATCCTGATCGTGATCCTGGTCATCGTCCGGCCGTTCTGATCGGCTTGACTTAGCCCCGGCCGACTCCTAATTCTTGTCGGTAACGCATGGCGTGCCGTTCGGCACCTCTGCGTTTCCCTCCCTCCAGCTTCGCCAGCGTATTCCTCGCCGAGCCGACGCTTCCCAGTACAGCCCAAACGCCCCGCGGAAAACCAATGCATCTCAAGGATTTAAAGAAGAAAACCCCGGCCGAGCTGGTCGAAATGGCCGAGGCGCTCGGCGTCGAGGGCGCGTCGACGCTGCGCAAGCAGGATCTGTTGTTCGGCATCCTCAAGGAGCAGGCCGAGCAGGGCGACCAGATCATGGGGCTGGGCACGATCGAGGTGCTGCAGGATGGCTTCGGCTTCCTGCGCAGCCCCGAGGCGAATTATCTCGCCGGCCCCGACGACATCTATGTCTCGCCCAATCAGGTCCGTAAGTTCGGCCTGCGTACCGGCGATACCGTCGAAGGCGAGATCCGCGCGCCCAAGGATGGCGAGCGCTATTTCGCGCTGACCAAGCTCACCAGCATCAATTTCGACGATCCCGAGGTTGTCCGTCACCGCGTCAATTTCGACAATCTGACGCCGCTCTATCCGGAGCAGAAGCTGACGCTCGACCCGCAGGACCCGACCGTCAAGGACAAGTCGGCGCGGGTCATCGACATCGTCAGCCCGCAGGGCAAGGGCCAGCGCACGCTGATCGTCGCGCCGCCGCGCGTCGGCAAGACGGTGATGCTGCAGAACATCGCCAAGGCGATCACCGACAATCACCCCGAAGTCTTCCTGATCGTGCTCTTGATCGACGAGCGGCCCGAGGAAGTCACCGACATGCAGCGCAGCGTGAAGGGCGAGGTCGTCTCCTCGACCTTCGACGAGCCGGCGAACCGCCACGTCCAGGTCGCCGAGATGGTGATCGAAAAGGCCAAGCGCCTGGTCGAGCATAAGAAGGACGTGGTGATCCTGCTCGATTCGATCACCCGCCTCGGCCGCGCCTACAACACCGTCGTCCCGTCGTCGGGCAAGGTGCTGACCGGCGGTGTCGACGCCAACGCACTGCAGCGCCCGAAGCGCTTCTTCGGTGCGGCGCGCAACATCGAGGAAGGCGGCTCGCTCTCGATCATCGCCACTGCCCTCATCGATACCGGCAGCCGCATGGACGAAGTGATCTTCGAAGAGTTCAAGGGCACCGGTAACTCGGAAATCGTGCTCGACCGCAAGGTCGCCGACAAACGCATCTTCCCGGCGCTCGACGTCGGCAAGTCGGGTACCCGCAAGGAAGAGCTGCTGGTCGACAAGGCCAAGCTCTCCAAGATGTGGGTGCTGCGTCGTATCCTGATGCAGATGGGCACGATCGACGCGATGGAATTCCTCCTCGACAAGATGAAGGATTCCAAGACCAACGAAGATTTCTTCGACAGTATGAACCAGTGAGCGGCCTGATTTAGCGGCTCGCTAAATCAGGACTCGCGAACGCACGGCCGGCGGGCCGTCAGGCCCGGCCGACGGCGCGGATTCACTCCGCGCCGGCGCTCCCGCAAAGCAACGCTTTTCGTTGCTTGAATACTGAATGCCCCCAGCCGTCACCCTGAACTCGTTTCAGGGTCCATGGACCGACGGCGGCGGGGGACGCGCGAGCAATGGTTGCTAATGGTTGCTGGACCAAGTTCGGGCTGACGTGATGCTCATGCGGCGAATTTCGGTTCCCGAAGCCTAGGCCGCCATCACCGCCCCTGCTAGGCCTGCATTATGCCCGATTTCAGCATCGCCGACGTCTTTACCACCGCGGGTCTAGCGACGCTCGCGCAGGTCATCATGATCGATCTGATGCTGGCCGGTGACAATGTCGTGGTGCTCGGCACGCTTGCTGCGGGTCTGCCGCCACGCGATCGCAAGCGGGTGCTCGCGATCGGTGTCGGCATAGCGCTCATCTGTTTGGTCGCCTTCGCTTTCATGGCGACGCAACTGCTCCATGTCGTCGGGTTGTTGTTTGCCGGCGGCTTGCTGCTGTTGTGGGTCGGCTGGAAGCTGTTCCGCGAACTTCATCCCGCCGGGCCCGCCGCGCCGGTCGATGATCCCGATACGCCCGAGATCGAGGGCGGCAAGCCGACCAAGAGCTTCGCGCGCGCCGCCGTCCAGGTCGCGCTGGCCGATCTGTCGATGAGCCTCGACAATGTCCTCGCGGTGGCCGGCGCCGCGCGCAATCATCCCACCGTCTTGTTCTTCGGCCTGGCGCTATCGGTGACGCTGATGGCGGTTGCCGCCAATCTGATCGCGCGCGTGATCGAGCGCCACCGCTGGATCGCCTTCATCGGCCTCGCGGTCATCCTCTATGTTGCGGGATCGATGATCTATCACGGCGTGGTCGATCCCGAGGTGGGAGTGAAGACGCTGATCAGCTGAGGTGCTCGGCAAAGAACGCCGCGGTTCGCTGGTCGGCGAGATCGGCCGATTTCGCTGACCGCCGCTTGCCGAATTCTGTCGCGAATCCATGGTCTTCGCCCGGATAATCGTAGATCGTGACCTTGGGGTGGTCATCGAGCCCGGCGTGCATCCGCGCTTGCGCGTCCTTGTCGACGAAATGGTCCTCCTGCGGCACGTGGAGGAGCACCGGCTTGGCGATGGCGTGTTTCTCGCCCAGCAGATTATCGATGCCGACGCCGTAATAGCCGACGCTGGCGTCGCTATCGGTGCGCGTCGCGGTCATGAAGGCGAGGCGGCCGCCCAGGCAATAGCCGACCACGCCGACCTTGCCGCCGGCACCCAGCATCGCCCGCGCCGCGCGGATCGTCGCCTCGATGTCACGCACGCCCGCGTCCTGGTTGAACTTGCCCATCAGCGCGAGCGCGCGCTGGAATTCGGGCTCGATATCGGGATCGAGTTCGATCCCCGGCTCGAGCCGCCAGAACAGATCGGGGGCGAGCGCGAGATAGCCATCCTCGGCCAACCGGTCGCACTTCCGCCTGATCCCGGCATTGATCCCGAAAATCTCCTGGATGACGATGATCGCGCCTTTCGGCTTTGCCGCCGGCTCGGCAACGTAGCATCCGAAATCGCCCTGGCCGTCGAGCGCTGTGATGCGGATCATGTCGGTCATTATGTTTCATCCTCACGTAATATTTGTTCTAACTGCGTGGGTTGGTGCAGTCGGGGGAACGGCGTTTCACGTGAAACGATCGAGCCGGCATTATGTTCGCCGTTGCCGCGAGGGGCGCGGCGAGGGCATAGGCGATGCTATCATCTTGCGCAATCGGCGCTCAAGCGGAGACGATGATGAAGATCAATGTCGAGATCGATTGCACGCCGGAGGAGGCGCGCCGGGTGATGGGCCTGCCGGACCTCACGCCGCTCCACGACAAATATCTCAGCGCGATGAGCGAGATGATGGATCCCAAGGCGCATCCCGAAATGATCGACACGATGATGAAGAACTGGGGGCCGATGGGCGACAGCGCCATGGCGTTCTGGCGCCGCTTGTTCGAAGGCGCCAAGCAAGGCTGAGCTCCGGCATGGTCGACACGATCTTCGCGGTGTCGAGCGGGGCGCCCCCGGCGGCGATCGCGGTGCTCCGGGTGAGCGGGGCGGGCGCGCTCGCGGTTGGCGAGGCGTTGGCGGGGCGGCTTCCCGAGCCGCGCCGCGCGGGGTTGCGGCGGCTGCGCGATCCGGCGAGCGGCGCCACGCTCGACCACGCTCTGGTCCTGGTCTTTCCCGCGCCGGCGACGGCGACGGGCGAGGATCTCGTCGAGTTTCACCTCCACGGCGGCCGCGCCGTGGTTGCCGCGGTCGAGGCGGTGCTCGCGGCGCGGCCCGGTCTGCGGCGCGCGGCGCCGGGCGAGTTCACCCGGCGGGCGCTCGAGGCCGGGCGGATCGATCTCGCCGAAGCGGAGGGGCTGGGCGATCTGTTGATGGCCGAGACCGAAGGGCAACGCCGCGCCGCGCTTGCTTCGGCGGAAGGCGCGGTGAGCCGCCGGATCGCGGCCTGGAACGATCGGCTGCTCGCGCTTGCCGCCAAGGTGGAGGCGCTGCTCGATTTTTCCGACGAGGATGACGTGGGCGAGGACGATGGCGCCGTCGCGACTCTGTCCTCGGCAGCCGGGCACCTCGCCGAAGAGATCGGAGCCGTGCTCGACAATCCGCCCGTCGAGCGGTTGCGTGACGGCATTCGCGTCGTCCTTGCCGGCGCGCCGAATGCGGGCAAGTCGACCTTGCTCAACGCGCTGGCCGAACGCGACGCCGCGATCGTCTCGCCGATCGCCGGGACGACGCGGGACCGGATCGAGGCCGGCGTGGTCCGCGGCGGAGTCGCCTATGTCCTGACCGACACCGCCGGCCTTGCCGCGCAAACCGACGATCCGATCGAGCGCATCGGGATCGATCGCGCGCGCGAAGCGATGGGGTCGGCGGACATCGTGCTGCTGCTCGACGACACGCCGATTCCGTCCGGCCCGGCGGTCATCGCGCTTCATCCGCGCGCCGACGAGCCGGATCGCGCGGTCGCGCCGCAAGGACGGTTGCCGGTCTCCGCGCGGACGGGGCAGGGGATCGCCGCGCTTTGGCAAGCGATCGCGGATGCCGCCGCCACATTGTTGCCGCGCCTCGACCAGCTCGTGCTCAACCAGCGTCAGCGCGAGCATGTCGCCGCCGCGCAGCGTGCCATCGCCGCTGCTGCTATCGAGCAGGATCTGCTGCTGATCGCCGAACACTATCGCGCCGCTCGCGCCGCGCTCGATCGCGTCACCGGCGCCAGCGATACCGAGGCGATGCTCGATACGCTGTTCGGGCGGTTCTGCATCGGCAAATAGGCACGTTTCACGTGGAACGTTTTGACTTGGCGCGGCCCGCCGCCTAGCGGTCGCGGCATGAGCGCGTTCGACGTCATCGTCATCGGCGGGGGCCATGCCGGCACCGAGGCCGCGGCTGCGGCCGCGCGACGCGGCGCGCGTACCGCCTTGGTCACCTTCGACAGGACCAAGGTCGGCGCGATGTCGTGCAACCCGGCGATCGGCGGGCTCGGCAAGGGGCATCTGGTGCGCGAGGTCGACGCCTTCGACGGCTTGATCGCCCGCGCCGCCGATGCCGCCGCGATCCACTATCGGATGCTCAATCGCAGCAAGGGCACGGCGGTCCAGGGCCCCCGCGTCCAGGCCGACCGGCGGCGATACACAAGCGCGATCCAGGCGATGCTAGCCGCGGAGCCTTTGGTGTCGATCATCGAGGGCGAGGCGGTCGGCCTGCTCGTCGAGCACGGTCGCATTGCCGGAATCGAGCTCGCCGGCGGCAACACGATCGCCGCGCCGGCGGTCGTCCTCGCCAGCGGCACCTTCCTCGGCGGCCGGCTGTTCTGCGGCGACGAGCGTTCGACCGGCGGCCGCGTCGGCGAGCGCGCCGCAACCGCGCTCGGCGTCCACCTCCGCGCGCTCGGTTTGCCCGTCGCGCGACTCAAGACCGGCACGCCTCCGCGACTCGACGGCCGCACGATCGACTGGGCGGCGCTCGACGAGCAGCCGTCCGATGCCGAGCCCTGGACGATGTCGCCGATGACACCCGCGCGGCTGCTCCCGCAACTGGTCTGCGGCATCACCCGCACGACCGCCGAAACGCATGACGTGATTCGCGCCGGCCTCGATCGCTCGCCGTTGTTCACCGGGGCGATCGCTGCCGCCGGGCCGCGCTATTGCCCGTCGATCGAGGACAAGGTCCATCGCTTCGGCGATCGCGACGGCCACCAGATCTTCCTCGAACCCGAGGGCCTCGACGATCATCTCGTCTATCCCAACGGCATTTCCACGTCGCTGCCGGTCGAGGTGCAGACCGCGATGATCGCCTCGATTCCCGGTCTCGCCCGGGCGACGATCGTGACGCCGGGCTATGCCGTCGAATATGACCATATCGATCCCCGCGCGCTGCAACCGACCCTTGAGCTGCGCGACGTGCCCGGCCTGTTCTGCGCTGGTCAGATCAACGGCACCACTGGCTATGAGGAAGCGGCGGGGCAGGGGCTCGTCGCCGGGATCAATGCCGCGGCGCGCGCACTTGAAATCGAGTCGCTGATTCTCGATCGCGCCGAATCGTATCTCGGCGTGATGATCGACGACCTCGCGCTGCAGGGGATCACCGAGCCCTATCGCATGCTCACCGCGCGCGCCGAATATCGCCTTCGGCTGCGCGCCGACAATGCCGAGACGCGGCTGTCGCCGATCGCCGACCGGCTTGGTTGCCTGGGCGCCGAGCGCCGAGCGCGACTCGGCCAACGCGCCCGCGACCGCGCGGCGATCGGCCATGCCCTCGCCGAGGAACGAACCGCCTCGGCGCTCGCCGCCAGCGGCGCTGCGGTGGGGCAGGATGGCGCCAAGCGGAGCGGCTGGGAATGGCTGCGGTTCGCCGGTGTTTCGGTTCACCATGTCGCTCCCGACGATTGGACCGTGCCCGACGCGGCGCTGCTCGCCGAGATGATCGAGGACGCGCGCTATGCGCCTTATCTCGAGCGTCAGGCAGCGGAGATCGAGCTGCTTCGCCGCAATGACGCAATCATGCTGCCGCCCGATTTCGATTATCGCGCGGTGCCGGGCCTCTCGCTCGAAATGGTCGAGCGGCTGAGCGCGGCGCGTCCGGCCACGCTGGGCGCGGCCTCGCGGATTCGGGGCATTTCGCCGGCGGCGCTTTCGGCGATCCTGCTCCACGCGCGCAAGCGGGCGGCATGACCGAGGAGGAGGCGCGCCGCTGGATAAGCGACCGATTCGGTGTTTCACGTGAAACGCTGCTCGGTACGCTGGTCGACGAGGTGATCGCTGAAGCCGGACAACAGAACCTGATCTCGCCCAGCACGATGAGCGCGATCTGGGCTCGCCATGTCGTCGACTCCGCCCAATTGCTCGCGCTGGCGGGGGACGATAATCGCGCCTGGCTCGATATCGGCACCGGTGCCGGCTTTCCCGGCCTCGTCATCGCTTGCCTCACCGAGCGGCCCGTGACCCTGTGCGAACCCCGCCGCCGCCGCGCCGATTTTCTCGAACGCACGGCGAGCCGCCTCGGTCTCGCCGATCGCGTCGCGGTCGAAGCCTGCAAAGTCGAGCGGCTGTCGGGCGATTATCCTGTAATTTCCGCGCGCGCGGTGGCCACGCTGGATGCGCTGTTCGCCGCGGCCGCCGGCGTTTCGGGCCGCACGACGACATGGCTGCTGCCAAAGGGACGCGGTGCGCTCGAAGAGGTGGAAGCCGCGCGCAAGACGTGGCATGGTTCGTTCCACGTGGAACACAGCATCACCGATCCTGAATCGTATATCGTGGTGGCGACCGGCGTGAGGCGGCGGCGATGACCTGTATCGCGGTCGCCAATCAGAAGGGCGGGGTCGGCAAGACCACCAGCGCGATCAACGTCGCCACCGCGCTGGCGGCGATCGGCATGCGCGTGCTGCTGATCGATCTCGACCCGCAGGGCAATGCCTCGACCGGCCTCGGCATCCCGCATGCCGATCGCCGCCGCTCGACCTATGATCTGCTGATCGACGGCATCCGGCTGGAGGAGGCGTTCGTGCCGACCAAGGTGCCGCGGCTCGATATCGTGCCGGCGACGGTCGATCTGTCGGGCGCCGAGATCGAGCTGGTCGATTATGACGATCGCACCCATCGGCTCGATCATGTCATCGCGGCCAGCGACGGCCCGTGGGACGTGACGATCATCGATTGCCCGCCGTCGCTCGGCCTGCTGACGCTCAACGCGATGGTCGCCGCGCATTCGCTGCTGGTCCCGCTGCAATGCGAATTCTTCGCGCTCGAAGGGTTGAGCCAGTTGCTCAACACGGTCGAGCGGATTCGCTCGCGGTTCAATCCGGGGCTCTCGATCCTGGGCGTGGTGCTGACGATGTACGATCGCCGCAACCGGCTGACCGAGCAGGTGTCGGATGATGTCCGCGCGGTGCTTGGCCGCGTCGTGTTCGAAACGGTGATTCCGCGCAACGTCCGCCTGTCCGAAGCGCCGAGCCATGGCGTGCCGGCGCTGATCTACGATCACCGCTGCCCCGGCTCCGAAGCCTATATCGCGCTCGCTCGCGAGCTGATCGCCCGCCTGCCCAAAGCCGCCGAGGCCGCATGACCGAGACTTCCGCTTCCCGCAAACCCCGGCCCGGCCTCGGCCGCGGCTTGAGCGCCTTGATGGGTGACATGGCCCGCGAGGAACCCGTCGCCGAAGGGCGCGCGGCGTCGAGTGGCGTCCGGTCGCTGCCGGTCGGGTCGCTCAAGCCGCATCCCGGCCAGCCGCGTCGCCATTTCGACGACGATGCACTCGATGAGCTGGCGACCTCGATTGCCGCGCGCGGGTTGATCCAGCCGATCGTGGTCCGTCCGCACGGCCATGATTATCAGATCGTTGCCGGCGAACGTCGCTGGCGCGCGGCGCAGCGCGCGCGCCTCCATGAAGTGCCGGTGATCGTCCGCGATTTCAGCGATGCCGAGACGCTCGAAATCGCGCTGGTCGAGAATATCCAGCGCCAGGATCTCAACGCGATCGAGGAGGCGCAGGCTTATCAACGGCTGATCGATGAATTCGGCCATACCCAGGACGCGCTCGGCAAGCTCGTCCACAAGTCGCGCAGTCATGTTGCTAACCTATTGAGGTTGCTGGAACTTCCTCAGTCGATTCAGCGCCATGTGATCGACGGCGCGCTGTCGATGGGGCATGCCCGCGCGCTGATCGGCGCGCCCGATCCGGCGGCGCTGGCGCGGCGCGTGATCGACGAAGGATTGTCGGTCCGCGATATCGAAAAGCTCGCCCGCGCGGCCAAGCCGCGTGCCAAAGGCGCCGGCGATCGCCGCGGTGCGGGGGGGGATGCCGATATCGTCGCGCTCGAACATCAGCTCGGCGACCTGCTCGGGCTCAACGTGCGGATCAGCCATGGGCCCAAGGGCGGTACGCTCAGCGTGGCCTATACCACGCTCGATCAGCTCGACATGATCTGCCAGCGATTGAGCGGCGAAGGCATCTGATCGCGACGTTGCGCGGCGCTCAGCCCTCGGAAATCGCGACGATCCGATCGAATACCGCCGGGTGCAGCGGTTGGCTGAACGCGCATCCGCAAAGGTGGCGATCGATCCATGCTACGCGCGCCTCCAGCCCGGCCATGCCCGGAAAGGTCAGCCAGACGATCGTGCCCTCGTAAAGCCGCGTCGTCGTCTCCGCGCGAAAGCCGGTCGTCGACAGATCGAGGATATCGACCGCGAATTTCGCCGCGCCGCGATCGCGCAGCTGCCCGGTCAGCCGAACCGGCTTGCGCAGGGCGCGGCGTTGGTCGCCATCATCGGGGCTGATATGCTCGTCATTCATTACACGCACTCCCTGCGACTGGCAGGATTCAACTCACTGGGCCACATCGGTATTTTCAGGCCGCGCGGACCGATTTTCCCGGCCGCGGCGCTGCAGTTCGGCCTTCAGGCGCGCTGGCGGCGGCGCCCATAGGAAGCCGAAGCTCACCGCGCCGCGCCGCGTGCCAATCGCATGGTGCAGCCGGTGCGCCTGGACGATCCGTTTCATATAGGATGATCGCGGCAGGACATGGCGGCCGAGCCGTTCGTGCACGATCACGTCGTGGAACCCGAAATAGATCGCGCCATAGGCCGCGATTCCCGCGCCGATCCAGGTCGCGCCCGGCCACCAGCCGAGCTGCACCCCGCCGAGCAGCAGGACGATCGACGGGATCGCGAAGAGCGCCGCGTAGAGGTCGTTCCACTCCCAGCGCCCGGTGCGCGGGCGGTGATGGCTGGCGTGCAGGAACCAGCCCGGCCCGTGCATCACCCAGCGGTGCATGACGTAGGCGAAGCCCTCCATGCCGAGCACGGTGAGCAGGAACAACGCGATGCCGATTGCCAGCGCCATGGCAACGATATAGCGATCGCCGATGATGAAAACGAGAGTCGCCGTGCTGCTGCCGCTCGCGCTCGCCGCCTGCGTGACGCCGACCGCGCGCGTCGAGGCGGGATTGGAACGCGCCGGCCTCAAGCCGCATCTCGCGCGCTGCATGGCGCCGCGCCTCGCCGATCGCTTGTCGCACGATCAGCTGCGGCAGCTGGCCAGCCTGCCCAAAGCGCCGCGCGCGCGGTCGTTCGATGAATTGCTTTATCGCCTGCGCGCGCTCGACGATCCCGATATCGTCCACGTTACCAGCAAGGCGGCGCTCAAATGCGAGATCGACCACGCGCTTGATTGAGATTTGTTCTCAATAGCAATAATCGGGATTTAGGGTGGATTCGCGTAGCCGTCTGTGCTTTACGCGCGCCCAAACCTCTCCCCGGTATAAAGGCGAGTCCCTCATGAACATCCACGAATATCAGGCCAAGGAATTGCTCGCGAAGTTCGGCGTGCCGGTGCCCGCCGGCTATCCGGCGATGAGCGTCGAGGAGGCCGTCGAGGCCTCGAAGAAGCTCCCTGGGCCGCTTTATGTGGTGAAGGCGCAGATCCACGCCGGTGGCCGCGGCAAGGGCAAGTTCAAGGAATTGGGGCCTGACGCCAAGGGCGGCGTCCGCCTCGCCAAGACCGAGGAAGAGGTCCGCGCGGCGGCCCAGGACATGCTCGGCAACACGCTCGTCACCGTCCAGACCGGCGAGCATGGCAAGCAGGTCAACCGCCTCTACGTCACCGACGGCGTCGATATCGCGAAGGAATTCTACCTCGCGGTGCTGGTCGATCGCGCCTCGGGCCGCCCGGCCTTCGTCGTCTCCACCGAAGGCGGCATGGACATCGAGACCGTCGCCCACGACACGCCGGAAAAGATCCA
Source organism: Hephaestia mangrovi (assembly GCF_019880555.1). GTDB lineage: Bacteria > Pseudomonadota > Alphaproteobacteria > Sphingomonadales > Sphingomonadaceae > Sphingomonas > Sphingomonas mangrovi. The sequence goes on from NZ_JAINVU010000005.1 coordinate 289,176, forward strand.
CACCTTCGACGTCGATCCCGCGACCGGCTTCATGCCGCACCATGGCCGCGCCGTCGCCAATGCGCTGGGCCTCAAGGGCGATCTCGCCAAACAGGCGCAGAAAGTCGCCGCCAAGGTCTATGACGCGTTCATCGGCACGGACGCCGCGCAGATCGAAATCAACCCGCTCGCCGTCACTGAAGACGACAAGCTGATGGTGCTCGATGCCAAGGTCGGCTTCGATTCGAACGCCGGCTTCCGCCACAAGGATCTGGCCGAGCTGCGCGACGAGACCGAGGAAGACCCGCAGGAGCTAGAGGCGAGCAAGTATGATCTCGCTTACATCAAGCTCGACGGCAATATCGGCTGCATGGTCAACGGCGCCGGGCTCGCCATGGCGACGATGGACATCATCAAGCTGAACGGCGAATTCCCCGCCAACTTCCTCGATGTCGGCGGCGGCGCCAACAAGGAGAAGGTGACCGCGGCGTTCAAGATCATCCTCTCCGATCCCGCGGTGAAGGGCATCCTGGTCAATATCTTCGGCGGCATCATGCGTTGCGACATCATCGCCGAGGGCATCGTCGCCGCCGCGAAGGAAGTGAACCTCTCCGTCCCGCTGGTCGTCCGCCTCGAAGGCACCAACGTCGATCAGGGCAAGGAAATCCTCGCCAACTCCGGCCTGGCGATCGTCCCGGCCAACGATCTCGGCGACGCCGCCAGGAAGATCGTCGCGGAGGTCCGCAAGGCGGCTTGATTGTCGCGATCGGAACACTGAAATGGGGCTCGGACGGATATTCGTCCGGGCCCTTTTCGTTGGGACAGCATATCGCGGGGCGTGATTGCCGCTACGGCAGCGGCGGATTGCCATACCCGACTTGCGAAAACGGCCTGAAACCGCCATGGAGGCGCCATACCGCGCCTGAAAATGGCGAACGAACGATCTAGCGGAGGACGCACATGAAAGTGTTGGTGCCGGTCAAGCGCGTGCTTGACTACAACGTCAAACCCCGGGTGAAGGCCGACGGGTCGGGGGTCGACCTCGCCAACGTCAAGATGAGCATGAACCCGTTCGACGAGATCGCCGTCGAAGAGGCGATTCGCCTCAAGGAAAAAGGCGCCGTGACCGAGATCGTCGCGGTGTCGATCGGGGAGGCCAAGTGCCAGGAAACGCTGCGCACGGCGCTGGCGATGGGCGCCGACCGCGCGATCCTGGTCCAGACCGACGAGCGGGTCGAACCGCTCGGCGTCGCCAAGATCCTCGCCAAGATCGTCGAGGAGGAGAGCCCCGAGCTCGTCATCCTCGGCAAGCAGGCGATCGACGACGACAATAACCAGACCGGCCAGATGCTCGCCGGCCTGCTCAACTGGGGCCAGGGCACCTTCGCCTCGAAGGTCGAGATCGCCGACGGCCATGCCAAGGTGACGCGCGAAGTCGATGGCGGCCTCGAAACCGACGATCTCAAGCTCCCCGCGATCATCACCACCGATCTGCGCTTGAACGAGCCGCGCTACGCGTCGCTCCCCAACATCATGAAGGCCAAGTCGAAGCCGATGGCGACCAAGTCGCCGGCCGATTACGGCGTCGACGTCACCCCGCGCATCACCGTCACCAACGTCGCCGAACCACCCAAGCGCACCGCCGGCGTCAAGGTCGCCGATGTCGACGAACTGGTTGCCAAGCTGAAGGCGATGGGAGTTGCCAAATGAAGACGCTCGTCTGGGTCGAACACGACGGCAAGGCCGTCAAGGACGCAACGCTCTCGGCGGTCACCGCCGCATCGAAACTCGGCGAGGCCCACCTGCTGGTCGCTGGCCAGGGCATCGATAGCGTCGCGCAAGCCGCCGCCACAATCGCCGGGGTGGGCAAGGTCCATGTCGCCGACGACGCGGCCTATGCTCATGCGCTGGCCGAGAATGTCGCGCCGCTGGTTGTGGAATTGATGGGTCATCACGACGCCTTCGTCGCGCCCGCTACGACGACCGGCAAGAACATCGCCCCGCGCGTCGCCGCGATGCTCGACGTCATGCAGATTTCGGACATCCTCTCGGTCGAGGGCGCCGATACCTTCACCCGCCCGATCTATGCGGGGAACGCGATCGCCACGGTTAAGACCAGCGACACGAAGCTCGTCGTCACCGTCCGCACCACCGCGTTCGAGAAGGCGGCGGCGGAAGGCGGTTCGGCCGAGATCGAAAAGGTGGCGAGCACCGGCGACAAGGGCCTCTCGACCTTCGCCGGCGAGGAAATCGCCAAGTCCGAACGCCCCGAGCTGACCTCGGCCAAGGTGATCGTCTCGGGCGGCCGCGCGTTCGGTTCGTCGGAGCAGTTCCACAGCCTGCTCGATCCGCTCGCCGACAAGCTCGGCGCCGGCGTCGGCGCGAGCCGCGCCGCAGTCGATGCCGGTTACGCCCCCAACGACTATCAGGTCGGCCAGACCGGCAAGATCGTCGCCCCCGAAGTCTATATCGCGATCGGCATTTCCGGCGCGATCCAGCACCTCGCCGGGATGAAGGATTCCAAGACCATCATCGCCATCAACAAGGACGAGGACGCCCCGATCTTCCAGGTCGCCGACATCGGCCTGGTCGGCGATCTGTTCAAGATCGTCCCCGAACTCACCGAGAAACTCTGATGATACGAGCGGGATAGCGGCGCGCTATCCCGCACCGTCAACGGAGCCACCGCATGATCCGCCGCCGCCTCACCATCACCGGCAAGGTGCAGAACGTCTTCTACCGCGACTGGCTGGTCGAGCAGGCGGCGGCGCTCGGGATCGACGGCTGGGTGCGCAATCGCGCCGATGGCAGCGTCGAGGCGGTGGCCGAAGGCGCGTCCGAGATGGTCGAGGCGATCGTCGATCGCGCCCGGCAGGGTTCGCCGGCGTCGCGCGTCGCCGATGTCACCGTCAGCGACGACGCGCCGGCGGATCGCCTCGAAGGATTCGTCAAGCGCCCAACAGTCTGAAATAGTGGTCGGATCGCTGGTCGACGGCGAGGGCGGGCGGCCCGGTAATTGGCTAACCCAGGTTAGTCATTGAGATGAAAAGGGTATTTTTCGGACACAAAGTACAGCGCCATCGTTGGGGTTCCAGTCGCAACAAAAAGAGGAGGACCCTGATGCGCTATAGAACTGGGCTGCTGGTCGCGGCCGCCGCGGCGACGCTGGCGGCGTGCAGCGGCAATAACAATCAGGCCGGCGACAATATGGCGATGGCCGACAATGGCATGGCCGGCAACGCGATGGCGGCGGGCGACGATCAGGCGGACACGCAGAATCTCGTCGCGGAGGCAACCGCGGAGGTGCAGCAGATGAAGGCCGATCCGCAGGTCGCCAAGCTGCTGCAAAAGGCCAAGGGCGTGTATATCGTCCCCGAATTCGGCCGCGGGGCGCTGATCGTCGGCGGCAAGGGCGGCGCCGGCGTCGTCATGGCGAAGTCGAACGGCGCCTGGACGTCATCACCCGCTTTCTATGATTTCGGCAGCCTGAGCGTCGGCGCACAGGCCGGCGGGTCGGGCGGCCGCATCGCCTTCCTGTTGATGACCGACAAGGCGGTCAACGCCTTCATGAGCGGCAACAAGATCAGCCTCGATGCCGATTCGGGCCTGTCGATCGTCAATTATTCGGCCAATGCCGAAGCCTCCTGGGGCAAGGGCGATATCATCCTGTGGTCGGATACGGCCGGCGCCTATGCCGGCGCGACGATCGGCGTCAGCGATCTCAACTGGGATGATGACAACAACCAGGCTTATTACGGCAAGCAGGTCCAGCCGCAGCAGGTGCTGACTGGGCAAGTGACCAATCCGAATGCCGCGCAGTTGCAGCAAGCGCTGCCCTGATCGCGGTGACGGCTGGGGACGTCGCGTGCTCCCCGCGGCGCCTCAGCCAACCTCCGCTGCCGCCGTCGTCCATCCCAGCTTGGGAATGGTGATCGACCGCCGCCCCGACAGGTCTACCCGCGTCACGATCAGATCGCTGCGCTCCATGTAAGCCAGCATTCGCCGCGCGCGCCCCAGCGAGCTGGTGCCGTAGATCTGCGCCACCGTCTCGTCGTCGGGGCACGCCGCGCCCTCGCGTGCCGCGCGCGCGATCAGCAGGAACGGCCCCAGCATCTCGTCGGGCAGCGCCGCGCCGACCGCGATCGCCTCGGCCCATTCGTCGTCGATCCCCTCGACGATCCCCGCGCGCGCCGCCGCCAGCCGCCGTGCGAAGGCCGATGGCTCCAGCGGCGGCCTGCGCACTCCGGCCATCCGGCACCGCACCTGAAAATCCTGATACAGCACCGCGGTCGGCCGGCTCGCCGACTCGGCATCCTCGGCGATCGCGCGCAGCACATCGGCCAGGATCGCGTCGAGATTCTCCGGAGCCTCCTCCTGGGCCTCCTCGGCCGGCTCGTACTGCGCCAGCTCCTCCAGCACCGCGCGCGCCGGTGGTGGCGGTGGTGGGGGCGGCGGCGCCATCACGAAGCTCGGCTGCGGATCGTCGACCTCGGCCAACAGCAATTCGCGCATGTCCTCGGCGGGCGCATCCGGCAGCGGCACCAGTTTCGGGCTCGAACTGCGCGCCGCCGTCTCGACGTCACCGATCCGGATCGTCACCGGGCGCCGCGCGATCGCCGGCCCCAGCCCCAGGAAGGTGCCGCGCTGCAAATCGCGGATCGTCTCCGCCTGCCGCCGCTCCATGCCGAGCAGGTCGGCCGCGCGCGCCATGTCGATGTCGAGGAAGGTCCGCCCCATCAGGAAGTTGGACGCTTCCGCCGCGACGTTCTTGCTGAGCTTCGCCAGCCGCTGCGTCGCGATGATCCCGGCGAGCCCGCGTTTCCGCCCGCGCGACATCAGATTCGCCATCGCCGAGAGCGACGCGCGCCGCACGTCCTCGCTCACCTCGGCGGCGCCCGACGGCGCGAACAGCTGCGCCTCGTCGACCACCACCAGCGCCGGATACCAATGCTCGCGCGGCGCCTCGAACAGCCCGTGGAGGAACGCGGCGGCGCAGCGCATCTGCCCCTCGATCTCCAGCCCCTCGAGGCTCAGCACCACCGAGCTGCGATGCTCGCGGCAGCGCCCGGCGAAGCGCTCGATCTCGCCCACCGAATAATCCACCGCCTCGATCGCGACATGCCCGTAAGGCCCGGAAAGCGTGACGAAATCGCCCTCGGGATCGATCACCACTTGCTGCACGTGCCGCGCGCTGCCCTCCAGCAACCGCCGCAACAGATGCGATTTGCCCGATCCCGAATTGCCCTGCACGAGCAACCGCGTCGCCAGCAATTCCTCCAGATCGATCGCCGCCGCCCGCCCGCCGTCGGTCAGCCCCATGTCCACTTGAAAGGTCATCGCGTCAGCGAATGGCGGAGAGAGACGGGGGGATGCAAGAGCGAAGCGCGGCACGGGCGGAATTGGCCAGCATGATTTCGCGTGGCGAGGTGTTCCCGATGGGGTGGTTCGGCGACAGTCGGCTTATGGCGTGAAAGGAGGCAGAGCGGCCGTTGGCGAGCATCGTTCCAACTGCCTTACTTCGCTGCGCAGTAATTGGCCGGTGGCGTGTACCCGCGAGCGAGCCTGATGGCCCATCGGGCACGGTCCACCGGCGAAAAGTTCCGCAGCAACTTAATTTCGTAATCGGCGTCTGTGCTGAGACGCAAATACTGATCGTCGTTGTATGATTTGAGCGCTTTCGCATACCGGTCGACGTCAAAAGGGACTGCCTTTCTTGCTGAGGACAGCTCTTTCTGAATTGCCAAAGTCCTCGCTCTGTGAGCTTCGACAAACCTCATTCGCTCCATCTCGATTTGAACGCCGATAGCAATGCCAGCGTCTGATATGCACTCGCTCTTAAACGCAGCTACGACATGCTCAATTTGCAGCGCAGGAGGGCTCGCGAGCTGGCCGGAAATAAGAGCTAGAAGTCCCAGTATCATCGATGGATCGTCCCGCTGACATTGATAGTTTTCGCATAAGCCCATCAAATGAACGTCTGGTTTCGCGCGTCCCTTCGGAAGTACCGAAAGGCAGCAACTTGGGGCGAAACTCGCCCCTATCAATGTTGGAAAATCGCTGTCACGCTCGGGCGATGCGCATTGTCCCGGTTCGCGGTGAGGCTCGTTACATGGCCGACGGATGCTGCCATCCTCGGGCGACACCCTCACAGGTGGCAGTTTCGTCAACTTTGCGGAGCCAAGTCTTTCACCAGCAACGATTAAACAGGAAACCATGCGGTTGAACGATGTCGATCGTCTCCACGTCGTCACCGGCGGCCCGGGATCGGGCAAGTCGACGCTGATCGAGGCGCTCGCCGCTGCTGGCGTCGCCACCAGCGCAGAGGTCGGCCGGGCGATCATCAGGGAGGAGCTGGCGGCCGGCGGCAGCGCGTTGCCGTGGGCCGATCACTATGCCTTCGCCGAACGGATGATCGAGCGCGAGGTCGCCGCCCATGCCGATGCGCTGGCCAGCGGGCTCACGGTGGTGCTCGATCGCGGGGTGCCCGATGTGATCGGTTTCCTGCGCGTCTCGGGCCTGGCAGTGCCGCCGCCTATCGATGCCGCCGCGCGCGCCTGTCGCTACAACCACCGCGTGTTCATCGCGCCGTGGTGGCCGGAAATCTTCACCACCGATGCCGAGCGCAAACAGACGCCGGCAGAAGCGCGCGCCACCTTCGCGGTGATGGTCGCAACCTATCGTGATTACGGCTACCGCCTCGTCGAGCTTCCCCGCGTCCCCGTTGCCGAGCGCGTCGCGTTCATCCGCCAGGCGATCCAGGTGTGACCGGCGGAATCCACGCTTCGGTTGGGTTGGGCGGTTCGACCTGTTACGATGGCGCCACGCTGAAAAGATCGATCCGCGCGCGCATTTTGGCGCATCGCGTGCCTGCGCCGCGCCGGATCGACACCCGAACCAGGAGGATCGATGCCCCACGCCCTCAGCAACCAGGCGATCAACCGCGCCAAGGCCAACATGAACCACATCTATGCCGAGGCCGATCCGCGTGCCTATTTCCGCGAGCTCGAAACGGTCGATTATGCCATTCCCGATCGCGCCAAGCCGGTATTTCGGGCGTTGATCGGCCATCTCGCCGAATCTCGCGGCACGCCGGTTCACGCGCTCGATCTCGGCTGCTCCTATGGCATCAACGCCGCGATCCTGAAGCACGATCTGTCGATGGCCGATCTTTACCGGCGCTACACCGATCCTGCGCTGGATGATGCGTCTTCCGAAGAGATGATCGCCGCCGATCGCGCCTATTTCGATGGCTTGCCCGATGCCGCGCCGGCCGAGGTGATCGGTCTCGATCCCGCCGAGCCCGCGGTCGCCTATGCCGAGCAGGCCGGGCTGATCGAGCAGGGGCTTGCGCTCAATCTCGAAGAAGAGCCGCTGCCCGATGCCGCGGCGGCGGCGATGGCGCCGGTCGATCTCGTCATGTCGACCGGCTGCGTCGGCTATGTCGGCGCGACCAGCTTCGATCGGCTGATGCCCGCGGTGGGCGAGGGGGACGCGCCGTGGCTGGCCAATTTCGTGCTGCGCATGTTCCCGTTCGATCCGATCGCCGAGACGCTGGAGGCGCACGGCTATGTCACCGAAAAACTGGATGGCGCGCGCTTCGTCCAGCGCCGCTTCATGTCGGAAGAAGAGCAGGCCGGCGTGGTCGAAAAGCTCGAGGCCCAGGGCGTCGATCCGGCGGGCGTGGAGACTGAAGGCGATCTGGTCGCCGAATTCTACCTGTCGCGCCCGTGCGCCGAGGCCGATCGGCCGGTTGCCGATCTCGTTGCGTCGTGAAGCATGTCAAATGAAAGAGGCTGCCGAGCCCTCCAAGGGCCCGACAGCCTCTCGCATGGTCAGCGGCCGGAAGCTCCAGCCCGGGAGACCATGCGAACCGCTGTTCCTGTGATCATCCGCGTTGATTGGAGGAGAATACCTCCCGCGCACGACCGGCGGAAATCAGCGGTGCGTCTCCCGAACGAACTGAACCGACCCCATTGCTGAACCATGAGACATCGGATCACCTCCTTTCGCTAGTTGAAGCACTGTGCGGCTGATCGCCAGCCGCGACTCGAATGTGAGTCATCCGATTCGCACATACAAGTCTTGTAATGCGATGCGATTTGCGCGATTCTCTTTCGCCTTGGCCGCGATCAGCCCGCTTCGGCGATCAACTCGTTCGCGGCTTTCCCCGACCAGTCGTATCCGCCGGTTTCGCGCCACACTTCATGGCCTTGCGCGTCATAGAGGATCGTCGTCGGCAGATTGGCGCCGAGCGCGGTGCTCAACGCGAGCTTGGGATCGAGATAGGGTTTGAGCGCGGTGAAGCCATGCGCCTTGAAGAATGGCGCCACCTTGGCCGCGCCGCCGAGATCCTGGCTCACCGCGACCACGCGGACCGTCCCCGATCCGGCGAGCGCGTCGAGCGTCGGCATTTCCTTGACGCACGGCGCACACCATGTCGCCCACAGGTTGACGAGCACCGGATGGCCGCGGAAGGCGGCGAGTGAGACGGACTTGCCCGCCGGATCGAGGAAGCGCGCCGCCGGTGCGGCTTCGCCTTTGTGGCTGCGGTCGATTGCGCCGGGTGCCGGCGTCGCCGCGTCCGCCGTCACTTCGTCGGGCGACACCGCTTCGTCGGCTGACGGCGCGGCGGCATTGTCTGCGGCTTGCTCCGTCGGCGGCGATTGCCTATCGCAGCCGCCGATCACCAGCGGCAGACCAAGGAGACAGGCGATCAACGCGCGCAATCAGGGCTCCAATGCGATGTGGGGCGGGCGCTTCGCCGAAGGCCCGGCCGCGGTGATGCGCGAGATAAACGCCTCGATCCCGTTCGACAAGGCGTTGTGGCGGCAGGACGTGGCCGGATCGAAGGCGCATGTCGCGATGCTCGGCGCGCAGGGGATCCTCTCGGCCGAGGATGTCGCGACGATCGACGCGGGCCTCGATGCCGTCGCCGCCGATTACGAACGCGACGGCGTGGCCGAGGATCTCGCGCTCGAGGATATCCACATGCAGACCGAGGCGCGGCTCGCCGAGAAGATCGGCGCGGCGGCGGGGCGGCTGCACACCGCGCGCTCGCGTAACGATCAGGTGGCGACCGATTTCCGCTTGTGGGTGCGCGATGCGCTCAGCGAGATCGATGCCGCGCTGGGCGCACTGCAGGACGCGCTGATCGATCGTGCCGAGGAACATGCCGACAGCGTGATGCCGGGCTTCACCCATCTGCAATCGGCACAGCCGGTGACGCTGGGCCACCATCTGATGGCCTATCACGAGATGATCGCGCGTGATCGCAGCCGCTTCGCCGATGCCCGCGCGCGGCTCAACGAATGCCCGCTCGGCTCGGCCGCGCTCGCCGGCACGGGGTTCCCGATCGATCGCGAGGCGACCGCCGCGGCGCTCGGCTTCGACCGGCCGACGCGCAATTCGCTCGATGCGGTTTCCGATCGCGATTTCGCGCTCGATTATTTGATGGCGGCGACGCAATGCGCGCTGCACCTCTCGCGATTGGCCGAGGAGTTCATCATCTGGGCGTCGCAGCCGTTCGGCTTCGTCGCCCTGAGCGACCAATGGTCGACCGGCTCGTCGATCATGCCGCAGAAGCGCAACCCCGACGCCGCCGAGCTGGTCCGCGGCCATGCCGGGCGGATCGCCGGCTGCATGACCGCGCTCACGATGACGATGAAGGGCCTGCCGCTCGCTTATTCGAAGGACATGCAGGACGACAAGCCGCCGGTGTTCGAGGCGCATGGACTGATCGGCCTGTCGATCGCGGCGATGACCGGCATGGTCGAGACCGCGACGTTCCGCGCGCCGTGGATGCGCGCCGCGGCAGAAGCGGGATTCTCGACCGCGACCGATCTCGCCGACTGGCTGGTGCGCGAGGCGGGGGTGCCGTTCCGCGAGGCGCATCACGTCACTGGCCGCGCGGTCAAGCTTGCCGAGGAGCGCGGCATCGCCCTCGATGCGCTGCCGCTCGATGACTTGAAGCAGATCGACGCGCGGATCGACGAGCGCGTCTACAGCGTTCTCTCGGTCGATGCGTCGGTCGCCAGTCGCACCAGCTTCGGCGGCACCGCGCCGGCTCGCGTCCGCGAGGCGATTGCCGCCGCGCGCGCCGTGCGCGAGGGAGAGAGACGATGAGGATCTGGCTCGGCGTTCTTCTTGCGCTGCCACTCACGGCCTGCGGTTCGGCGAACCAGATCAAGCCCGCCGAAGGCAAGGCGCTGCCGCCCGCGCCTTATGGCGCCACCGCGACGCCGACCGCCAAGGATCTGATCACCCCGCCGACCCAGGCGCGCCCGACCCGCGACGAGGAATTGCTGAAGGAATCGAAGAAGCGCACGCCCGACCCCTTCGATCTCCCGCCGCAGAGCTGACATGGACCATTTTCAGATCATCCAGGGCGTGATGCACGCCGAGCAAGTGCCCCTTCCGGTCATTGCCGAAGCGGTGGGGACGCCGGTCTATGTCTATTCCACCGCGACGCTGCGCCGCCATGCGCGCGTATTCCGCGAGGGCCTGGCCGGCGTGCCGCGCAAGCATATCGCTTATGCCATCAAGGCCAATCCGAACCTCGCCGTGCTGCGCGTGCTGGCCGACGAAGGCTATGGCGCCGATGTCGTTTCCGCCGGCGAGATGCGCCGCGCGCTGGCGGCTGGCATGAAGGCGGGAGACATCGTCTTTTCCGGTGTCGGCAAGACGCGCGAGGAACTCGCCGCCGCGCTCGATGCTGGGATCGGCCAGATCAACTTGGAGCTCGAGGAGGAAGGTCATGTCCTCGCCGAGATCGCCGCGTCCAAGGGCATGACGGCGCACGCCGTGCTGCGCGTCAATCCCGATGTCGACGCCGGCACCCACGCCAAGATCTCGACCGGGCGCAAGGAAAACAAGTTCGGCGTGCCGATCAGCGAGGCGCGCAGCATGTTCGATGCGCTTGCCGGCCTGCCCGGCCTGTCGCTCGAGGGCGTGGCGATCCATATCGGCAGCCAGCTCGCCGATCTCGCTCCGCTCGAGGCTGCCTATCGCCGGATCGGCGCGCTGGTCGAGGAACTGCGCGCCGCCGGCCATGCCATCACGCGCGTCGATCTCGGCGGCGGGCTCGGCGTGCCGTATCGCGCCGGCGACGTGTTGCCGAGCCCGGCCGATTACGGCGCCATGGTCGCGCGCGTTACCGCCGATTGGGACGTTGAACTGATGTTCGAGCCTGGCCGCGTCATCGCCGGCAATGCCGGCGTGCTGATGACGCGCGTGATCTGGGTCAAGCCCGGCGTGCTCAATCCCTATGTCATCGTCGATGCCGCGATGAACGATCTCGCCCGGCCCGCGCTTTACGACGCGTGGCACGATTTCGCTGCGGTCCGTCCTACCGGCGAGACGATGATGGCGAACATCGCCGGCCCCGTCTGCGAAACCGGCGACACCTTCGCGATGAATCGCGAAATCGATGCCGTGCGCTCGGGCGACCTCGCGGTGTTCCGCACCGCCGGCGCCTATGGCGCGACGATGGCCTCGACCTACAACAGCCGCGGCCTCGTTCCCGAAGTGCTGGTCGACGGCGATCGCTATGCCGTCGTCGCCGATCGTATCGAGCCGGCGACGATCCTCGCCGCCGAGCGCGTGCCCGAGTGGCTGGCGCGGTGACATTGCCCAGCCTGCCGCTGTTCTTTGCGGTGGCGGGCCGGCCGGTGATCCTGCTCGGCGATGGCGCCGCGGCGGCGGCCAAGCGGCGCCTGCTCGAACGCGCCGGTGCCCGGATCGTGGGCGAAGAAGCCGATGCGGCGCTCGCGATCGTCGCCATCGAAGAAGAAGCGCCGGCGGCCGCGGCGGTCGCCCGGCTCAAGGCGCGGCGCATCCTCGTCAATGCGGTCGATCGCCCGGCGTTGTGCGATTTCACTTTGCCCGCGATCGTCGACCGCGCCCCGGTGATCGTCGCGATCGGCACCGGCGGCGCTTCGGCCGGGCTTGCGGCGGCGCTGCGCCAGCGGCTCGAGGCGCTTCTGCCCGCCGGCCTCGGCGCGCTGGCGGCCCGGCTCGGCCAGGTACGGGCGGCGATTCGTGCGCGCTATCCCGATGGCGACGCCCGTCGCCGCGCGCTCGGGGCGGCGCTGGCGGCGGGCGGGCCGCTCGATCCGCTCACCGCCCAGCCCGAGGCGCTCGACATCTGGTTGCAGGATCACGCGTCGGACATCGCGGAACTTGTCGCTATCCGCTTGCGGACGCCCGATCCCGACGATCTCACCTTGCGCGAGGCCCGCTTGCTCGGGCGCGCCGACCGGGTCTTCCATCGCCCCGCCGTGCCGGCGGCAATCCTCGACCGCGCGCGGGGCGATGCCGAGCGGTTTCCCTGCGCCGCGCCGCCCGACGATCCGGGGCCGGGGCTGTCGATCGATCTGGAGATGCCGGGATGAGCCATTTCGCCTACCATGTCATCGGCGGCAAAGCGGAGCGCCTGCCCGCCGAACGGGCGTTGCAGACGTCCGGTGGCCTGATCTGGATCCACCTCGCCACCAATAATGCCGAAGCGCAGAAATGGCTGGCCGAGGAAGCCGGCCTCGACGATTATCTCGTCGATGCGCTGACAGCGACCGAAACGCGCCCGCGCTGCGATGCGCTGGGCGATGGCGCCTTCCTCAATCTGCGCGGCCGCATCGCCGAGGATGACGAGGATGACGACGCGCTCGGCTCGGTCCGCATCTGGGCGACGGCGGGGCGAGTGATCTCGGTGACGCGCCGGCGCCTCACCGCGCTCGAACAGGTGATCGGCGCGGTCGAATCCGCCGCGGCGGACGACCCGGGCGACCTGATCACCGAATTCGCCACGGCGATCACCGAGGAGCTCGATCCCGATGTCGCCGATCTTGGCGACGATCTCGACGATTGCGAGGCCGATCTCGATGCCGATCGCGTCTTCCAGCTGCGTCGCAAGGTCACGCGCGTCCGGGTGATCGCGATCCAGTATCGCCGCTTCCTGACGCCGCAGCGCGCCGCGCTCGAAAAGCTCGCCGCGCTGCCGTGCGATTGGCTCGAGGATGATGACCGGCTCCATCTCGCCAGCGCCGCGGATCGCGCCGCACGCATGGCCGAGGAGCTCGAAGCGATCCGCGAGCGCGCGGCGTTGACCCACGAAGCGCTCACCGACCTCAGATCCGAACAGATCGATCAGCGTTCGCTGGTGATCGCGGTGGTGGCGATGGTGTTCCTGCCGCTGACCTTCATCACCGGCCTGCTCGGCATGAACGTCAAGGGAATTCCCTATGCCGATCAGCCCTGGGCGTTCGATGGCGTGATGGGCGTGTGCGCGGTGCTCGCGGCGGCGATCACGATCTATTTCATGCAGCGCCACTGGTTTCGGTAAGGATCGCAGCGACGTCGGCGAAATTGTGCGCGACCACATTCACGCCGATCTCGCGCAGCGTTCGCTCGTGATCCGGCGGGCAATGCCGCCCCGCCGCCAGGCCGATGACGAAGCCGCCCGACGCGACCGCGCCGGTCGCGCCGACCGGCGAATCCTCGAGAATCGCGCAGCGCTCGATCGGTATCCCCAGGGCCGCTGCGGCATGGAGATAGACGTCGGGCTCGGGCTTGCCGCGCGAGACATGTTCGCGGCCGGAAAAGATCCGGTCGCCGAATGCGTCGGCAATTCCCAGATGGCGCAGGTGCGTGGTGATCCAGTGCGTCGAGCTCGACGAGGCGATCGCGCGCGGCAGCGTTTCCGGCAGGCTCTGGACGAAGGCGATCGCCCCGGCGACGGGATCAAGGCCCTCGGCGAGCACGCGCGCGTCTTCCTCTGCGCGAATCGCGTGGAAATCCTGCGGCAGCGGGCGGCCGATATAGCTTTCCAGCGCGGCGATGAAGTCGCCGCCGGCCAGCCCCATGAATCGCGCCATCGAGTCGGCGGGGCTGGTGGGATGGCCGATCCGGGTCAGGTAATCGGCGATCTGGGCGTTGCCGGCATATTCGCTTTCCAGCAGCACGCCGTCGAAATCGAAGATCAGCGCATCGCAGCGTAGTGCCGCAGCCATCATGCCCGGCTTCCGAACAGCGCGGAGCCGACGCGGACGTGGGTGGCGCCGAGCGTCACCGCGGTCTCGTAATCAGCCGACATGCCCATGCTGAGGCGATCGATCCCTTCCTCGCGCGCCAGCTTGGCGAGCAGGGCGAAATACGGCGCCGCCTCGATGTCGGCGGGCGGCACCGCCATCAGTCCGACGATCGGCAGCGCCGCCGTGCGCGCTTCGGCGAGCAACGCCGGCAGATCGCCGATCGCCACGCCGCCCTTCTGCGGCTCGTCGCCGATATTGACCTGGACGAAACAATCGGGCCGCCGTCCGGTCTTGTCGATCGCCTTGGCCAGCGCGGCGATCAGCGACGGGCGGTCGACCGAGTGGATCGCGTCGAACAGGCCGACCGCGGCCTCGGCCTTGTTCGATTGCAACTGGCCGACGAGGTGAAGCGCGATGCCGGGCGTTTCCTCGCGCAGCGCGGGCCATTTCGCTTCGGCCTCCTGCACGCGATTCTCGCCGAACGCGCGCTGCCCGGCGGCAATCAGCGGGCGGATTGCGGCGGTGGGGTGGGTCTTGGATATGGCGATCAGCGTCACCGTGTCCGGTTGCCGCCCGGCAAGGCGCGCGGCCCGGGCGATGCGATCCTGGACGGCGGCGAGCCGTGTCGAACTGTCGTCGGCGATCATGCGCGCTGCTATAGGGAGCCGCGTGACCCGCCGCCACCCCGCCCGACTGCCGAAAACCTGGCTGATGACCGATGAGCGGATGGGCGACGGCCTGTGGCACGCGCTGCGGCGGCTGCCGCGCGGTAGCGGGATCGTCTTCCGTCACTACGCGACACCGCCGGCCGAGCGCCGGCGATTGTTCGGCCGGGTCGCACGGATCGCGCGGCAGCGCGGGCTGGTGCTGGTCCGCGCCGGGGCCGTGCCACTCGGTGGCGGCGAAGCGGGCACGCATGCGTGCCGGGGGCGGGGGCTCGTAACATGGCCGGCGCACGATCGCGGCGAAGCGGTGCGTGGCGCACGGGCGGGCGCCGACCTGCTGTTCGTCTCGCCGGTTTACGCAACGCGCTCCCATCCCGGGGCGGCGCCGCTCGGGCTGGCTGCGGCGCGGCGGATCGTCGCTGGTCTTTCGGTGCGCGCCATCGTGCTCGGTGGCGTCACGCCCGCGCGGGGCAGGATCGCGATGCGCTGCGGTTTCTGGGGGTGGGCGGCGATCGACGCCTGGAGTTGAACCGATTCAGCCGGACTGATCCCGACTTCTGAATCTGTCGTTAGGCTGAAAAGCGCCGTCATGCTGAACTCGTTTCAGCATCCATGGAGCAACGCAGCCGCAGCAGCCGACGGTGACGAAGCGCGATGAATCACGAAACGCGCTAAAGGTGGTCATCCATAGGCGCGGAACTTCGATCCCGCCCGCGCGGGATCAGAAGCGGAACGAGGTGCCGATATAGACCGCCTGGCTGTCGTGGCGGTTGTCGTCGAGCCGCTGCAGCCGATCGCGCGCTTCCTCGCTCTTGTAGCGGACGCCGGCGGTCACATCGAGGCGGCGAGTCAGCGAATAGGAGCCGCCGACATCGATCATCTGGGTGGGGGCTTCCTGCACCAGCGCCGGCGCGTTGCCGATCGGCTCGTCGGTGCCGACCTTGACGCGCGCCGAGGCGCGGCGGCCGGTATAGCTCAAGCTGACGCCCTTGGTCTCGCGGCTGCCCGGCATCGCGCCGAGATCGACCCGCGTCATGTCGCCCGATACCGCGAACCGCTTCCATCCCACCGATACGCCAAGATCATAGGCGATCGGCTGGATGCCGAGCTGCCGATCATTATCGGTCAGGTTCCGGGTGTCGTTGCTCGCGGTCTGGGTCGAGCGTGCGCGCACCGCGACGGTGACGTCGTGGCGATCCCCGTCATGCGATTCGGATGGCGTGAAGCGGAAACCACTCGTCGTATCGAGGCCGCTTGCCGCCAGCGCCGCGGCGAGCCGCGGATCGGCCGCGGCAGGCGTGAAGGACCCGATCCCGCCATCGAGCCCGAACGTGGCCGGTCGCGGCGCTTTGGAATCATGCTGAAAGCCGGAAAAGCCGAGTGCCGGAGACACGGCCATGGCGGCGGCGACAAGCGCCCCCGTTGCTCCACCAGCTATGACCCCAAAGCGCTTCATCGATTCGCTTTCCGCTCCTTGCTTTGCGGATATCATGATTCTGCCGCATTTTTCCACCTGTCAGAGTCGATTTGACACCGGGTGTTGCGCGATACCCACAGCCGAAGCGTGCTTGCGGTCCCCCCCCGACTATCTATAGAAGCCCTTGCACTCTTGCTGACCTTCCAGGGAATAGCCAATGAACCGCCCGTTGCGCACCGCGATCATGGTTTCGCTTGCTCTGCCGATCGCCGCCTGCGCCGGCCATCACCGCCCCAGCGCGGATATGGCCGCGTCGAAAATCACCCAGATCGGCGTCAATTCCTACCTGTGGCGGGCGAGCCTCGATACCTTGTCGTTCATGCCGCTGGTGCAGGCCGATTCCGCGGGCGGGGTGATCGTCAGCGATTGGTACGTCAATCCGAACGCGCCGGCCGAGCGGATGAAGCTCACCGTCACGATCCTCGATCAGGATCTGCGCGCCGATGCGCTGCGTGTCGCCGCTTCGCGGCAGATTCGCCAGAACGGCCAATGGGTCGATGCCCCGGTCCAGGCAGCGACGGTGCAGAAGCTCGAGGACATCATCCTGTCGCGCGCCCGCGATCTGCGGCGGCAGTCGATCGCCGCCAAATAACGGAAACGGAGTAGCCATATGGCGTCGCGCTTCAACGCGCTGAAAGCCGACGCGGCCTGGCAGAAGGTGTGGGAGGAAAACCGCACCTTCGCCGCGCGTAACGATTCGAGCCTGCCCCGCGCCTATGTGCTTGAGATGTTCCCCTACCCCTCGGGGCGCATCCACATGGGGCATGTCCGCAACTACACGATGGGCGACGTGCTCGCGCGCTACAAAAGGATGACCGGGCACGAGGTGCTGCATCCGATGGGCTGGGACGCGTTCGGCATGCCCGCCGAGAACGCGGCGATGGAAAAGGGCGTCGCGCCGGGCGGCTGGACCCGCGACAACATCGCGACGATGAAGGCGCAATTGAAGCGCCTCGGCTTCGCGCTCGATTGGACCCGCGAGCTGGCGACCTGCGAACCCGATTATTACGGGCACGAACAGGCATTGTTCCTCGATCTTTACGCGGCGGGCCTGGTCTATCGCAAGGAATCGGCGGTCAATTGGGACCCGGTCGACATGACCGTGCTGGCCAATGAGCAGGTGATCGACGGCCGCGGCTGGCGCTCGGGCGCGCTGGTCGAGAAGCGCAAGCTCAGCCAATGGTTCCTCAAGATCACCCAGTTCGCCGATGAGCTGCTGGAGGGCTTGAAGAGCCTCGATCACTGGCCCGACAAGGTCAAGCTGATGCAGGAAAACTGGATCGGCAAGAGCTCCGGCCTCACTTTCCGGTTCGCGCTGACCAATGGCAGCGACGAGATCGAGGTGTTCTCGACACGGCCCGACACGATCTTCGGCGCCAGCTTCGTCGCGGTCGCCGCCGATCACCCGATCGCGCAGGCTCATGCGGCGGATAATGTCGAGGCGCTGGCGTTCATCGAGCGCTGCAAGCAGGGCGGCACCACGGCCGCCGAGATCGAGACGCAGGAAAAGCTCGGCTACGACACCGGGCTGAAGGCGATCCACCCGCTCGATGCCTCGATCGAGCTGCCCGTCTACATCGCCAATTTCGTGCTGATGGATTATGGCTCGGGGGCGGTGATGGGCGTCCCCGCGCACGACCAGCGCGATCTCGATTTCGCGCGCAAATACGGCCTCGATGTCCGCCGCGTCGTCGCCGAGGGCGACAAGACCGATCCGGTGTTCGACGGCGACGAGGCCTATACCGGGTCCGGCGCGCTGGTGAATTCCGCGTTCCTCGACGGGATGCCGGTCGAGGAAGCCAAGCGCGCGGTGATCGCCCGCGCCGAGGCCGAAGGCTGGGGCCATGGCTCGACCGTCTATCGCCTGCGCGATTGGGGCGTCAGCCGCCAGCGCTACTGGGGCACGCCGATCCCGATCGTTCATTGCGACGCCTGCGGGCCGGTGCCGGTGCCCAAAAGCGAGCTTCCGGTCGAACTGCCGCACGATGTTACCTTCGATGTTCCGGGTAACCCGCTCGATCGCCATCCGACGTGGAAGCATGTCGATTGCCCGAGCTGCGGCAAGCCCGCCCGGCGCGAGACCGACACGCTCGACACCTTCGTCGATTCGTCCTGGTATTTCATACGCTTCGCCAGCCAGCCCGACGACAAGCCGTTCGATCGCGAAGCCGCCGAGAAATGGCTGCCGGTCGGCCAGTATATCGGCGGCGTCGAACATGCGATCCTGCACCTGCTCTACGCCCGCTTCTGGACCAGAGCGCTCAAGCACATCGGCATGCTCGACATCGACGAGCCGTTTGCCGGCCTGTTCACCCAGGGCATGGTGACCCACGAGACGTACAAGGCCGCCGATGGCCGTTGGCTCGGCCCGGCGGAGGTCGAGAACGGCGTCGAGATCGCGACGGGTCAGCCGGTCGAAATCGGCCGCGTCGAGAAGATGTCGAAATCGAAGAAGAACACCGTCGATCCCGAACCGATCGTCGATCAATATGGTGCCGACGCGGTGCGCTGGTTCATGCTGTCTGACTCGCCGCCCGAGCGCGACCTGCCGTGGAGCGAGGCGGGGATCGAGGGATCGTGGCGCTTCGTCCAGCGGTTGTGGCGGTTGTTCGACGGCCTCGAAGACGCCGAGGGCGAGGACAAGGCACTCGACCGCAAGCTCCACCAGACGATCGCCGGCGTCGCCGAGGATATCGAGGCGCTGTCGTTCAACAAGGCGGTCGCCAAGCTTTACGAACTCGTCGCGGCGATCGAGAAGGCGGCGCCGTCCGCGTCGCGCACCAACGCGACGCGGGCGCTGATGCGCCTCGTCTCCCCGATGGTGCCGCACGTCGCCGAGGAAGCCTGGGCCGCCGCCGGCCACGACGGCCTCGTCGCCAATGCGCCCTGGCCCGCGGTCGATCCCGCGTTGCTCGTCGAGGACGAGGTGACGATCGCGATCCAGGTCAACGGCAAGCTGCGTGATACGCTGACGCTGCCCAAGGGCACCGATCGCGCCGCGACCGAGGCCGCCGCGCTGGCCAGCGACAAGGTCGTCCGCCTGCTCGACGGCAAGGCGCCGAAGAAGGTGATCGTCGTGCCCGACCGGCTGGTCAACCTCGTCGCATGAGGCAGCTTGCGGCCCTCGCGCCGCTGGCGCTGCTGCTCGCCGGCTGCGGGCTGCACCCGATGTATGCCGGCGGGACCAGGGGGCCGGTCGCGCAGACGCTCGCGGGTGTCGAGGTCGCGCCGATCGAGGGCAAGGCCGGCTGGCTGGTCGGCAATGCCCTGCGCGACAAATTGTCGGCGATGGGCAGTGTCCAGCCGCGCTACCGCCTCGACGTCAAGCTTGACGACGAGATCAGCGGGCTCGGCGTCAATCGCCAGGACGTGACGACGCGCGAACGCCGGACGTTGCGCGCGCGCTTCCAGCTGGTCGACCTGTCGAAAGGCACCGTGCTGCTGGACGATACCGCCGGTTCGGATGCGGGCATCGACGTAGTCGGCTCCGAATATGCCACGATCGCGGCCGAAAACACCGCGCTCGAGAATCTGTCGGGCATCGTCGCCGACCAGATCGTCGCCAGGCTGGCGCTTTACGCGCATCGTGCGCCGCAGCCGTGAAGGCGAACCTCAACCAGGTCCGCGCCGCGCTCGACGCCGTCAATCCCGACATCCGCCTCTATCTGCTCCACGGCCCCGATGAGGCCGGCGCCGCCGATCTCGCGATGCGTCTTGCTCGTGCGATGGGCCCCGACGCAGAACGTGTCGATCTCGACGGCGCGGCCTTGCGCGGCGATCCCGCTCGGCTTGCCGACGAGGCCGCGTCGATCTCACTGTTCGGCGGCAGGCGTTATATCCGCATAGCCGGCGTCGGCGAGGAGAGTTTGGCGGCGCTGACCACGCTGCTTGAAACCGAAACCGCCGGCAATCCGGTGGTGGCGATCGCCCCGTCGGTCAAGACGAGCGCGAAGATCGTCAAGCTGGCGCAAGGATCGCCGCGTGCGATGGCGCTTGCCTGCTATGTTCCAGACGGCGCCGATGCCGAGCGGATCGCGGTGGGAATCGCGCGCGAGCACGGGTTGCGCCCGGCCGCCGGCGTTGCCCGGCGTATCGCCGAAGCGTCCGGCGGCGATCGCGCGATCATGGCGCGAGAGATCGAGAAGCTCGCGCTCTATCTCGATTCCGCGCCCGATCGCCCCGCCGAACTCGACGACGCCGCGCTCGATGCGGTCGGCGCCGATCTCGGCGATGCCGGAATGAACGCGGCGATCGATGCGGCGATCGACGGCCGCGTCGCTGATCTCGGCGTCGAGCTTGCCCGGCTTGAAAGCGCGGGCACATCGTCGATTCCCATCCTGCGCGGCCTTGTCCGCCGACTGATGGCGCTCGCCGAGATGCGCGCCGACGTCGAGGCGGGCAGCTCGATCGACGAGACGGTCAAGCGGCACCGCGTGTTTTTCAAGGAAGAGGGGTCGACCAGGCGCGCGTTGCGGCTGTGGACTGCGGCCGCGCTCGACAATGCGATCGATCGCGCGCGCCGCGCCGAGCGCGGACAGATGGCGAGCGACAGCGCCGGCCAGGTGCTCGCCGACGACGCCTTCACGACGATCGCCCGCATCGCCGCGCGGGCGCGATGATTATCGTCGGACCGCGACGCTGGCCTTAAGCGCCGGATCGTCGCGCAAGGTGAGATAGAGCTTGCCGTCGCGCGGCCGTGGCACGGTGAGCGTGGTGTCGGTGAAGCCGTCCGGAATCGTCATGGCGCCGGCCATATCGGCGGCCGGGGCGACGCGATCGATCAGAAACAGGCGGTTGCCGGCCAGCGTGCATCGTCCGCTGCCGGTGCATGACACGGCGTCGATCGCGGGCAGCCGGACGAGGCTGGCGAGCGGGGTCCAGCCGGTTGCGACACCGTCGATCCATAGGCGGAACCGGATCGGGCCGAATGCCGCCGGGCCGAGTGCCTTGGCCGGATCGATTGTAACGATGGCTACCGTGTCGCTCTGCAGCGTGTAGCCATCGCTTGCATCGATAGTCGCGCTGGCGCGACCATCGGCGGTTGCCAGCTCGACCTTTTCGGCGCCGGTGAGCCGCTCGTTGCCGGTCGCGCGCAGCGAGAAGGTCAGCCGATCGCCGGGTGTGACGACGTCGCCGCCGACCGAGATCGGCAAGCCCGCAGCCGCGGCGTCATGAGCGACGCTGCGTTGAATCAATTCGATTTGCGGGCGCGGCGGCAAAACCGTCAGCGACAGGCGGCGAGTGCGGCCGTCGGTCAGCGCGATCGTCGCGGTTTGGCGGCTGCCGGCGGCAAGCGCCTGCGCCGTAGCCATATCCGTCGCGTCGAGATCGAGCGTATCCTTGTCGCCGACGCGCTTGAGCGCGCCCGGCTTGAACGTGGCCGATCCGATCGACACCGAGGCGACGGTATCGAGCCGCGTGCCGGTCAGCATTGCATCGGCATCGCCGGCATGGAGCGTCAGCGCGTCGAAATGGCCGGCCTGGGCCAGCGCAGTCAGCGCGATGCGATCGGTCGTGCCGCCGCGCTGATCGATCAGCAGCGTCATCGGGCCGGGATCGGCCTTGTCGAGCGGCAGCGCGACGCTGATTCGCCCGTCGCCCGCCGCTTGCCATTTGGCCTGCCGTGGCGGACCGTTGCCATCGTCAAGCGATACGCCGCTGATGCAGGCGGGGGCGCCGCCCGCGAGCACCAGCTGATTGTCGCGGCCGACCACCACGCTGGCGGGATCGTCCGCAGGCTTCCAGCCGTTCGCCGGCGGCACTTGCAGCGTGAAGGAAGGGCCGTCGAACGGCGCGAAGCCCCATCGGCCGTGCAGCCGCGCTTCGGCGTCGGCATCGATGCCGGCGGCTTCGATCGCCTTGCCGGTAATGACATAGCCGCCCCTCGCCGGATCGGCCGTCGCCGGCAGGTCGACGCTCGTCGCCCCCTTTCGGGGCACGCGCAGCACCATGTCGTGGGCATAGCCGGTGGCATAGACCAGCGGCGCCCCCTCGACCGGCAGCAGCAGATCGTCGCCGCGCGCGCAAAACGCGGTCTGATCGCCGGCGCGGCGCAATGGCGGCGGCTGCACCGGCTCGATCGCCGGCATACCGATCACCATCACCGACGCCGGTTTGCCGAACGAAGGCGCGGCGTTGAGCAACAGGCTCATACGGTCGCCGGCCTCGCGGGTGATCGCCGGGATATATTGCAACTGGGTGGTCTGGAACGCACCGAAGATGCGCGCGAGATCGCGGACGACGCCGATATAGGGGCTGTAATAGCCATAGCCGGCCTTGGCGGTCGAGCTGATCTGGAAGGCGAGATCGGTCGGCGCGCCGGACAATGTCTCGGCGAGTTCGGAACTGTGCGTGTCGGCGAGCAGCAGCGACTCGCGATCCTGCGTCAGGCACGCCGCCTGCGATTCGACCGGCTTCTGCAGACAGTCCGCGTTGAGCTTGATCGACAGGCTGCGCGTCAACACCGGCGAGACATCGGCGATCCGATCGGGCGCGTCGCGCTCGAGATCGTGGATATGGCCGAGGAAGGCATCGAGCCGGGCACGGTCGAGCGAGGCCTGGTTGAGCTCCTGCGAGGCGCGGACGAAGGTGCCCGGCTGCTTGCGCACCGCCGATACCACGGCGTCGAAATCGCCGTTGTCCTGGGGCATCAGCAACAGCACGAACTGGCGCGCGCCTTCGGGCACGGTGAGCGACAGGCTGTTGTCCTTCTTTTTGTCCTTCCATGTCTTGGCTTCGAAGAACCAGTCCTTCGGTGGCGGATTGGTCGCGCCGCGCAGGAAAGCCCCGATCAGCACGTAACGCGCGCCCTGCTTGCTCGGCAGGTCCGGCACGAGCGACAGCGTGTCGCCGGTCGCGAGATTGGGCACCTCGCTGATCGGCAAGGTAGTGCCGTCGTGCGTCACCGATACGCGCACCGCCGGGCCTTGCAGATCGAACGGCGCTTGCGCGGCGCTGGCCGGCATCGCGGCGACCATGGCGGCGAGCGAAACGGAGAGGAAAGGGCGTCCGATCATCGGCAGAATCGTCTCGATCGTTGCTGGAAACGGCCTTGCGTGGCGGTGGCAGATGTCAATTTTGCGGCGAAGTCGCGGCGTTAACGCATCGCTGCGGCGGGTGATCCCGCGACTTGCGTTTCGCCTTGCAACCGATCACCGCACGCGCCATCTTCGACGGGTACATACCGCAATTTCAAAAACGAGTCCGGAGGCGAGGATGAAGAGCTATCTCAAGCACTATATCGACGGCGCGTGGGTGGCCAGCGAGGGCGGCATCCGCCACGAGGTGATCAACCCGGCGACCGAGCAGCCCTGTACCGAGATCACGCTGGGCACCGCCGCCGATGTCGACAAGGCGGTTGCCGCCGCTCGGCGCGCGTTCGAGGATTTCTCGCGCACGACGGTCGAACAGCGTGTCGCGCTGCTGGAAGCGATCCTGGCGGAATACAAGAACCGCGCCGGCGATATCGCCGAAGCGATCGCGATGGAAATGGGCTGCCCCATCTCGATGGCGAAGACGGCGCAGGTCGGCACCGGGATCGGCCATCTGGCGGCGGCGATCGATGCGCTCAAGAATTTCGCATTCGAGGAGCAGATCGGCGCCAACCGCGTGATGCACGAACCGATCGGTGTCGTCGCGCTGATCACGCCGTGGAACTGGCCGATGAACCAGATCGTCGCCAAGGTCGCGCCGGCGCTGGCTGCGGGCAACACCATGATCCTGAAACCGTCCGAGGAGGCGCCGGGATCGGCGGCGATTTTCGCCGAGGTGATCGACAAGGCGGGCGTGCCGGCAGGCGTGTTCAATCTCGTCCAGGGTGATGGTCCGGGGGTCGGCACCGCGCTCGCCGAGCATCCCGGCATCGACATGATCAGCTTCACCGGCTCGACCCGCGCCGGAATCATGGTCGCCAGGAATGCCGCCGCGACGGTCAAGCGCGTGCACCAGGAACTCGGCGGCAAGTCGCCCAACATCATCCTCGAGGGCGCGCCGCTCGAGCAGGCCGTGCCCGCCGGGCTGATGGGCGTGCTGATCAATTCGGGGCAGAGCTGCATCGCGCCAACCCGGATGCTGGTGCACAAGAGCCAGCACGATCAGGCAGTGGCGATCGCCAAACAGGTGATGCAGGCGACCGAGACCGGCGATCCGATGGCCGAGGGGCGCCATATCGGCCCGCTGGTCAACAAGGCGCAGTTCGACAAAGTGCAAGGCCTCATACGAAAAGGTATGGAGGAAGGCGCGTCGCTGGAAGCCGGCGGGCCGGGGCGTCCGGACGGGGTGGAGACGGGCTATTACGTCAGGCCGACGCTGTTTTCGAACGTGTCGAACGACATGACGATCGCGCGCGAGGAAATCTTCGGCCCGGTCGTAACGATCATTCCCTACGATGATGACGAAGACGCGATCCGCATCGCCAACGACACCAATTACGGGCTGTCGGCCGTCGTCTCCGGCGATCCGGCGAAGGCGAAGGCGTTCGTGCCGCGGCTGCGCGCCGGGATGGTCTATGTCAACGCCGGCAATCCCGATCCGGGCATGCCGTTCGGCGGCTACAAGCAATCGGGCAATGGCCGCGAGTACGGGAAATACGGTCTGGCCGAGTTCATGGAGGTCAAGTCGGTGATCGGCGCGCTCGGCTGATCGCGGGGTTGCCCCCGCCGCCGCCGGGGCGTTAGTCGGGCGCGCGTGAACCGCCGCCCGACCGCGCCGGAGACCGCCCGGAGGCCATCATCACCGACCTGATCCCGACCGCCCTCGACTTCAGACCCGTTCTCGAATCGCTTGCCTGGCTCGCCGGCCTGCTGGCGCTGGCCGCGCTCGGCAACTGGATCGCCAAGCATGTCGTGCTGCGTTCGATCGATCGCGTGCTCGATCATCTCAGCGTCGATGACGGCATGCCGGCGATCATCCAGGTCGCGCGGCGCGGCGCCAATGCGGTGCCGGCGGTGATTATCGGCCACGGCATCTGGATCGTGCCCCATATCTCCGCCGCCGCGCGCGCGACGATCGGGGCCATCGCCGACGCGCTGGTCGTGCTGATCGTCGCCCGGACGCTGAGCGCGGTGCTCGATTGCGTCGATCAGGCCTATGTCCGCCGCCCGGGCGCGGCGCAGCGGCCGATCAAGGGCTATCTTCAGGTCGGCAAGATCGTCCTCTATTGCGCCGCCGCGGTATGGATCATCTCGATCCTGATCGGGCAGTCGCCGCTGCTGCTGCTGTCGGGGCTCGGCGCGATGGCCGCGGTGCTGCTGCTGGTGTTCAAGGATACGATCCTGTCGCTGGTCGCCTCGGTTCAGCTCGGCTCGAACGACATGATCCGCGTCGGCGATTGGATCACCGTGCCGGCCGCCAATGCCGATGGCAATGTCGTCGACATCGCGCTGCACACGGTGAAAGTGCAGAATTTCGACAAAACGATCACCACGGTGCCGACCTACAAGCTGATCAGCGATTCCTTCCAGAACTGGCGGGGCATGGCCGAGTCGGGCGGGCGCCGCATCAAGCGCGCGCTGATGATCGATCAGAACAGTATCCGCTTCCTGTCCGATGACGAGATCGACGCCACGCGGCGATTCTCGATCCTGCGCCCCTATCTCGATGCCCGCGCGGACGAGATCGCCGCGTGGAATGCGGACCGCGCCGAGCCAGACCGGCGGCGGATGACCAATATCGGCGTGTTTCGCGCCTATGTCGCTGCCTATCTCACCCAGCATCCGAAAATTGCCGAGGGCATGACGCAATTGGTCCGGCAGCTCGATCCCGGCGCGGACGGACTGCCGCTCGAAGTCTATTGCTTCACGACGACCACCGCTTGGGCGGATTACGAAGCGATCCAGGCCGACATCTTCGATCATCTGCTCGCGGTGCTCCGCGAATTCGGGCTACGGCTGTTCCAGCAGCCGACCGGGCTCGATTTCGCTGACGCGCTGGCGATGCCTCAACGCGGCGGCGTGGCGGCCGCCTGATCCGTGCACCAACGCAGCCACCCGCCCGCAGACAGCGGGTGGCTGCGCGGCGCGCGCCACCGTGTTCAGTGAGCGGTCGATTGCGTCAGGGGGCTGGCGTTGAGCGCGATCACCCCATCGGAGGGCGCCGATGAAGCCGCCATCTGCGTCGCCGCTGCTTCTCGCCGCAGCGCGCGCATCTGGCCGTCATATTCGCCCTGCGTATAGGCGAACACGATATTGGCGCGGAATCGTTGATTCGGCGAAAAGCTTGGCGGCATCGGGGACAGCGACGGCAGGCGCCGGATCGTCTGCATCGCGATGCGGTCGAGCGTCGGATAGCCGCTCCGGCGCGCCAGGGTCACTGCGACAGGCCGTCCATCGCCGTCGCAGCGAAACACCACCGCCGCGCGTCCGCTGGCCAGATCGCCCGGCCGTATGGCCGCCGGCACATCTATGGTCGCGCTGATCTGCCGGGAGACGCGATCCACCCAATGCGGTACGCTGCTTACATCGGGCGCTGTCACGACGACCGGGGGGCGTTCCTGTTGCTGCTGTGCCACCGCGGGCACGGAGAGCGAGGCAGCCGCGACGGCCGCCGATACCAACATTTTCATGATGACCATCCTTTCCGTCGAGAATGATCGGCCATGCTCGAAAGCACGATGCGGCATTCTGCGGACTTGCCGACAGCTCCATGGTCGATTTGCCGGACGACGCGTGTTTCTGCGGACCACGTCTCATCCACGCAAAGAAATAAAACTTTAAGTAACGTCCATCAAGCGAATCTTTTGTTTCGGATGCTTTACAATAGATAGTATATTATACTTACCTCTTCGGAATACAATCTTGAAGCATTGGACAAAAGCGACAATTGGTATTCGCTAAGTCTTTGTGTTTGACGGGCGCGAGATCTGCTGATCGGTACGGCCTTGAACGGGCCGATAGCAGGGCAATCGGCGACACTGCGCCCGAGCGCCCGATTTGCGCGATGAACGCTTATCGCACCGGCCAGAAGAACATGATCAGCGGCGTGCCGACCAATACCACCAGCAGTGAGAGCGGGGCGCCGAGCCGGGCATAGTCGCTGAACTTGTAGCCACCGGGGCCGAATACCAGCGTGTTGCACTGATGCCCGATCGGGGTGAGGAAATCGCACCCGGCGCCAACCGCGGTCGCCATCAGGAAAGCATCGGGACGATAGCCCAGATCCTTGGCGAACACCGCCGCGATCGGCGCCATCACCAGCACGGTCGCGGCGTTGTTGAGGAACGGCGTCACCGCCATCGCCGCGACCAGGATCAGCGCGACCGCGCCCCACGGCGGCAGCGTCGCGGCGGTATGCGACAGCCAGTCGGCGATCAGTTGCGAGGCCCCGGTCGTGCGCAGCGTGTCGCTGACCGGGATCAGCGCGCCGAGCATCACGAGGATCGGCCATTCGATATTGTCATAGGCCTCGCGGACCGGCAGCGCGCCGGTGATGACGACCAGCCCCGCGGCCGCGAAAAACGCCACCGCCACGGGGATCAGCCCGGTAGCAGTCGCCGCCATCGCCACCGCGAGAATCGCGATCGGCAACAAGGTGCGGCGGCTCGCGCCGAGCTTGATCTGGCGCTGGGCGAGCGGCAGGCAGCCGAGATCGCGCAATTTATCGGGCAGTTGCTTGAGCGCGCCCTGCAACACCACGACATCGCCGCCCTGAAGCACGGTCTTGCCGAGGCTCTTGATCAGCCGTTCGCCGCGCCGCGAGACCGCGATCAGATTGACGCCATAGCGTTCCTGCAGCCGCAGCCTGCCGGCGGTTTGGCCGACCAGCGGCGAGTCGCTGTTGAGCACCGCCTCGATGACGCCGACTTCCTCGCCTTTCTCGTTCTCGGGCATTTCGCGATCGTGGCCGGCGAGTTCGAGCTTGTCGGCGGCGATCACCTGATCGAGCACGTCGGGCTCGCCGCCGAGGATCAGCGTGTCGCGTTCGCGCAGCAGCGTATGGTCGTATGGCGAGCTGCGCATGCCGGCGCGGAGCACCGAGGTGACGGTGATTTCATGATCGTGGCGTTCGATGAAATCGGCGACCGTCTCGTCGATCGCCGGCGACTCCTCGGTGATCGTCGCTTCGGTGATATAGCCCTTGGTGTCGATCGCCTCGCCGAGCGAGGCGGCGCCGCGTCGGTCCCGCGGCAGCAGGCGGTAGCCGAAGCGCAGGAACACCAGCCCGACCAGCAGTAGCCCCAGGCCCACGGGCGTGTAATCGAACATGTGGAAGGGCTCGCCGATCATTTCGGCGCGGACGCGGCTGACGATGATGTTGGGCGAGGTGCCGACCAGGGTCATCAGGCCGCCGAGCAGCGAGGCGAACGACATCGGCATCAGGAAGACCGACGGGCTCGTCTCGTTCTTCTTCGCCATCTGGAACGCCGCGGGCATCAGCATCGCGAGCGCGCCGACATTCTTGACCAGCGCCGAGGCGAAGCCGACCGAGGCGGTGAGCACGACGAGCTGCGAGCGTACGCGCTTCACGCGTTGCGAGACGAAGACGAGCGCGGTTTCGATGACGCCGGAGCGCTGGACCGCCGCCGACATGACCAATGCCGAACCGACGATGATGACGAGATCGTCCGAAAAGCCGGTGAACGCCTTTTCTGGGGTGACGATGCCGAGCGCGAGGCTGACCAGCAATGCGATGATCGCCACCACGTCGTACCGGAACCTGCCCCAGACGAACAGCGCCATCATGCCGATGAGCGTGGCAACCGACAGGATCTGGGG
Organism: Hephaestia mangrovi; assembly: GCF_019880555.1. GTDB lineage: Bacteria > Pseudomonadota > Alphaproteobacteria > Sphingomonadales > Sphingomonadaceae > Sphingomonas > Sphingomonas mangrovi. Next base: position 318,031 of record NZ_JAINVU010000005.1, read on the forward strand.
TAATGTCATGGAGCCTCGCGATTGGAAGACATCGCAGGCGAAACGATCGCGCGCCGAAACCGTGCCGCGGCGCGATCAATAATCCTTCGACACGCGCACGTTCACGCTCTCGCGGCCGATCGTCGAGATGCTCGACAGGAGCGACAGCCAGCGTGTCACCTGGAACTCGACCTGCGTCGCCGAATAGCCGGCGCCGTCGGTGATGATCTCGGCGTAGAAGCGCCGCGTGATATATTTGCCGGCGGCGACCGAGGTGCCCTGGCCGGTTTGCGGATCGGCCGGCACGATGCGCAGGCGATCGAGCCCGACCGCCTGGCGCACCGCGTTGATCGGATTCAATCCCGTGCCGCCGTTCTGCAGCGCGGCGACCGCGGCGGCGAGCTGCAGTGCCTCGGGAGCCGACAGGTTGGTGATCGAGGTGCCGAACAACAGGCGCGACAGCAGCTCGTCCTCGGGCAAGGCGGGCGTGCTGGTGAAGCTGATCTCGGGTTTCTGTGCGGCGCCGGTGACGTGGATCGTCGCCGACAGGCCAGTCTCGTCGGCATTGGCGGAAATGTCGAGCGCGGGGTTGGCCGGCACCTCGCCGGCGAAGCGGATCACGCCGCGATCGAGCTCGAACTCGCGGCCGGCAAATTCGTAATTGCCGCGGATCAGCCGCGCCTGGCCGGTGATCGCGGGATTGTCCGGCTGGCCGGCGATATCGAGATTGGCCGACCATTCGCTGTCGAGCCCCAGCCCCGAGACCATCAGCGAATTGGGCGCATGCGCATGCACCTTGAGCCGCCAGGGCCGCGTCGGCGCCTCATCCTCCTCGCCGCCGTCGGGTAGGTTGATCTCCTTGATGTCGAGCTGCGGCACCGCGGTCGCGGCGGTGGCCTGGCCGAGGCGATAGCGGCTCTTGTCGAGCGTGACGTCGCCGGAGATCAGCCCGCCGTCGCCGTTCGACGCGAAGGTCAGCGCGCCGGAGACGGTCGCGCCGATATCGTCGCGGTTGATCATGACGGCATGGTCGGCCTTCATCGTGAGATCGATCCCGATCCCGCGCCGCGTGGCGAAATCGAACGACCCCTGGCCGGTCACCGTGCCGCCCTTGCCGGCGTCGGCGGCGAAATCGCCGATCACCAGTTTCGATCCGTTGAACGATCCGCTGGCGCGGACATTGGTGAGAACGGTGCCTGTGACCGGACTTTCGAGCCGCGCGTCGTTGGTCGAGACGGTCCCGCTGATCCGTGGATCGGCGAGCGTGCCGCGCGCATCGGCGGCGATCCGCGCCGGCCCGGAAAGATCGAACATCTCGATGCCGGTCAGCCGCCACAGTGTGTCGGCGGGGCCATTATAGCGGATCTGGGCGATCATCGGGGCGTGCTGCAATCGGGTGGCCAAATCGCCGCCGTGGAGCGGCGACAGCAGGGCCTGCGCGCGGCCGATCGTCTGGCCGCCGCTGGCCACCACCGCGCGGATCCCCGCCTTGCCGGGTTGCAACACGCCTGCCAGCCCGACGTCGACCGGCCGCGACGACAATACCAGCCCGGATCGGGTAAGGCCACGGATCGTCATGTCGATCCGGCCCGTCGGCGGGGCGTTGTCGGACGACGCGTAGCTGAGCTTGCCATAAGCGGTGCCGCCGAGGCCGAGGCCGGGGAAGCCGATGTCGAGGATCGACAGCGGCATCTTGGCCACCGTCGCGTCGATCGCATTGCCGCTTGCGCCGAAGCGGCCGCCGACCGTCGCTTCGCCCCCGGCGAAATTGAGCCTCGTCGGCGCCAGCCGCCAGCTTTCCCCGTCGCGGCTGAGGACCGCTGGGGTTTCCAGCTTGAGGGCGCGGCGATCGACCGTGCCCTCGGCGGAAACCCGGTATGTCGACTCGGTGATCTCGGTCACGGTCTGGATATCGAATGCGCGGCCGCGCGATCCCGCGATCGCCGCTTTCACCTCGCCGGTGCCGCCCTTGAGCGCGGCGCTGCCGTCGAACCGTGCCAGCGACAGCGCGCCGCGCCGCAGGCCGAAGCCGCGCGCGCTGGCCTCGACGGTGGCCCCGGCGGGATCGAGCATCGTCGCCAGATCGAGATGGCCGCGCGCCAGCGTGGTGGCATCGCCGAGATGCGCATGGTCGAAATCGAGATGCGCTTCGATGCGTTGGACATCGCCGACCGGCCGGAACAGCACTTGCCCGGTAATGCCGCCGCTCGCGACCGACAGTGTGCCGTCGAAGCCGCCGGTAACGATCGCCAGGCTGCCCGATGCGCGCGTGCCGGTGACCTCTAGGCCGGCGATCGCGATGCGGCCCTGTCCGCCCGGCGGCAGCAGGATCGCGCCGTGGCCGGTGAACGGCCCCAGCCGGGATTGCCCGGCCGCGCGGAAGTCGAAGCCTTGCGGCGTCGGATCGAGATGCGCGCGCACGTCGCGCAGGCCGAGCGTGTCGTTGGGCCGGGTGAAGACGAGATCGAGCGTCGGGTGATCGATCTTGCCATCGAGCTTGAGCGTCAGCGGGCCATAGGTGCGCTGCTCGCCTGTGCCCTCGAAATGGAAGCTGCCGTCGCGGCGGCGAATGCCGTTGCCGGTGATGCGGATATCGGGCGCGGTGAGGACAAGGTGGTTGAGGTGCAGCACCCCGTCCGGCGTGCGCTCGAGCCCGGTGACGATCTGCGGCAAGCCGCCCGCGAGGCTGCGGAAGAACGCATTGTCGAGCCGGATCATCCGCGCCGTGCCGGTGCCGATCACGCGCGTGCCATGGCCGTTCGCGCCGGGCACCGCCTGCAATTTCGTCACCACCTCGACGATGCCGAGCCCCGGGATCAGATAGCGCCGCAACCCGCCCGACAGGCCGACCTGATAATGGCCGGTCTTGAGATCGACGATCAGGTCGAGCTTGCCGCTCAACTGGTCCGAGCTGAGGTCGAGCGCTTTGCCGGTCAACTGCCGGGCGGTGACCAGCAGCCGCCCATTGACCTTCAGGTTGCGCAGGATGCCGCCGGCGACATCGCCGACGCCGGTCACACGCGCGGCGGTCAGCGTGACGGGCACGACGACCGGCGCCTTCGAGAAATGCCCGCGGCCCGCGGCGCGGACCTGCTCGAACCCGGTATTGTCGAAGGCGACGCGATCGCCGGCGAGGCGGTAGTCGAAGCGCGCGGTCGCGAAAGCGCCGTCGAGGATCGCGCGGAGCTCGATATTGTGGCCGGTCATGTTGGGGAACAGCGCCGGCGGGCGGTTCAGCCGCGCCTTGATGCGGACGTCGCGATAGGCATTCGCGGCGAGGTCGAGCCTGCCGTTCGCCGAGACGTCGAGCGCCGGCGAGCGCAGCGACAGGCTGCCGTCGAGCATGCGTCGGGCAAGCGTCGCGGCGCCATTGACCAGCACGCGCGGCGTGGTCAGCCGATAGAGCTTGCCGTGCGTGATCGAGGACGGCGTCACCGTGCCCGACAGGGTGTAGTGGCCGCTGCGGTTGGCGAGTGCGAGGTCGATCAGCGGCGCGCCGCCGGCCGTTGCTTGCGCGCGGCCCTGCCACGCCGTCCAGCGGCCGTCGCCGGTGACATCGAAGGTCAGCGGTCCGGGTAGCCCGGTCAGCTTGGTAAGGATGCCCTTGGCGGCACCCCTGGCATGAACATCGACGTCGAAGCGATCGCGATCGGGTTCGGCGTCGAGATGGATCGCGAGATGGTCGCTGCCTTCGACGATCGCGGCGAGATCGATGATCGCGCGGCCCGACCGAACGTCGGCGCGGCCGTGCAAACTGCCGTTCCGCGCGACGCCAGTCACGGCCTTGGCCACGCGCAGATGATCGACGTCGAGCCGCCCGACACGGATATCGAAGCCGGGCAGAACCGGCCCGTGGCGCCCGGTCGGGGTCAGCTGCGGCAGCTTGGCGAGGCGCGCCCGGGGCAGGTGCAGGCTCTGGATCGACAGGCGATTGTCGAGCCATGCCAATGGCCGCCAGGCCAGTTCGGCACGCGGGGCGGCCAATATCAGGCCATGGGAATCGCTGATGCGGACATCGACCAGCACCGCCTTGTCGTAGAGCGATCCCTCGATCCGGCCGACCGAGAAGCGCAGCCCGTTGGCGGGCCGGAGCGCGGCGATGCGATCGGCGACGAAGCGGTGGCCGATGCCGGTATCGAGTAGCGCGCCGGCCGCGGCGATCAGCAGCACCAGCGCGATCAGCGCGCCGAGCAGGCGCAGCCACCAGCGTTTCGGCGGCCGCGCGGCCTCGAGCTCGGCGAGCTCGTCATGCTCGAGGTCGGGGGCGTCGTTCAAAACGCTTGCCCTAGCGAGACATAGACGGCGATCCGGCTGTCGCCCTTTTGCGGGTTTATCGGCGTGCCGACGTCGAGGCGGATCGGGCCGAACGAGGAATAATAACGCACGCCGATACCGGTGCCGTAGCGCAACCCGGTGAGCTTGGGCAGTCCCGAGGTGTAGATGTTGCCGGCATCGAAGAACGGCACCACGCCGAAATTGCCGAACGCGTGAACGCGCGCCTCGATCGAGAATTCGTTGAGGCTGCGGCCGCCGACCGGATCGTTGTTGGGATCGCGCGGGCCGATCTCCTGATAGCCATAGCCGCGTACTGAGCCGCCGCCGCCGGCATAGAAGCGCCGCGACGGCGCGATCGCGTCGCGCGGGGCCCCGGGGATCGAGCCGAAGCGCACCCGCTCGGCGACGACCAGGCCGGGCTTGACCGGCTGATAGGCGCTGGCGTCGAGCTGGACGCGGGCATAGCCGAACGCCTTGCCCTCGAGCGACAGCTCGGGCGAAACGCGGGCGCCGAGGCGGAAGCCGCGGGTCGGGTTGAGCAGGTCGTCCGACCCGTCATAGGTGAGCGCGGTGGGCAGCGCGCCGATGAAATAGGTCTGGCGGCGCGGCTCGCCGGTCGAGGCGATCACGTCGCGCTCGTCCGAGGCGACCAGTTCGGCGCCCAGCGACCAGGTCCAGGTCTTCTGGAAGAAGATGTTGGTCTGCTGCTCCAGGCTGCCCGACAGCGAAAAGGTCTTGGCCTCATAGGCGGTGCGCTTGGTGTGCGCGGCGGCGACCTGCGCGGTGAGGATATGGTCGCGCTGGTGGAAATTGTTGCGGCGATAGATGATGCTGCCGAGCTGCTCCTGCGTGCCGAGCACGCCGCGCAAGGTGAGTCCGCCTTCGGGCGGGAACAGGTTGCGATGCGTCCAGTCGATCTCCGCCCGCACGCCTTCGCCGGTGCCATAGCCGAGCTCGCCGGCGATAGTGCGCGGCGGGGCGGGTTGCAGTGCGACGTCGATATCGACCGTGTCGGGCGTGGCGCCGGGAACCGGTTTGGCGGTGACCGAGGACACCAGGCTGGTCTGGATCAGCGCGCGATCGAGATCGGCGAGCTGGGTCGCGTCATAGGGATCGCCGGGTTTGAACCGCGCGATCTCCTGGATGTGATGCGCGCCGAACACCTTGCCGGTGGAGGCGATGATCTTGCCGAACGTCTTGGCGCCATTGGGCTTGACCGCCATGTCGAGCGTTGCGCTGTGCGTCGCGTGGTCGATGACGATCTGGGGGTCGCCGACATGGGCGAAGGGAAAGCCTTCCTCGCCGATCGTCGTCTTGACCGCCGCGGTGCCGCCGGCGATCGCATCCGAATTGACCGCGTCGCCCGGCTTGACGCCGAATGCCCGCGTCACGTCCGCCGATTTTGCGCCGGCCTGGTCCACGCCGGCCAGCGTCACGCGCTCGAAATGATAGAGCGCTCCCGGTGCGGCGGTCAGCGTGACCAGCGCCTTGCCTTCCGCCACCGAAACGTCGGTATCGACCCGCGCATCGTAATAGCCCTGCGCCTTGAGCAGCGCGGTCAGCAGATCGGCGTCCTCACGCGCGCGGCGATCGAGCTGCGCGGCGTTGGCGGGATCATGCTCATGCGCTTTCAGCGTCGAGAGATCGTCGAACCGCTGGCGAAGCAGGTCGTTGCGCGCGTCCTCCAGCCCCTTGACCGTATAGGAATAATGGATGTCCGCTGCGATCTCCGCGCGTTCGCCCTGCGCGGCCTGCTCGGCGCCCGGCGCGGTGGCGAGATCGGGCCAGTCGACGCCGATATCCGGGAGCGGCGCCAGCGGCGACCCGGGGTCGAGCGCGCTCGACGGCGACGGCGACGGTGACGGCGCGGGCGTCGGCGGTGCGCCCTGCTGCGCGCGCGCGGAAGCGCTGGCCAACGCCATCATCGCCACGGCCATCGCAGCGCCGCCCCGCGCAACCCGGTACATGCCTTTTCGTCTAGCGACGTCTTCCGCCGAACGACAGCGATTTACCGCAAGCCGGGACTCATCGCGGCGTGCTGTGGCGTCAATGCACCGCGCCGATAGCGTTTTCGGCGGAAAGCAGCAGGATCAGCCGCTCGATCTGCCGCCAGCGGCAGAAATGGATGTGGTTGCCGAGATCGCGACTGCGCGCGGCGCGCGCTTGTGCCTCGAATCCGGCGTCCATGCCGAATACAGCCATTAGCGCAAGCGCGTCGGTAACGTCGTCGCGGCTAGCGACGTAGGGATTGAGCATCGGTGCGACCCGTGGATTGAATGTGCGGACGATGATAGCGCCGAGCTCGCTACGGACCGCAAACGAGGGTGGTAAACCGGCGTTTAGCCTTTGAACCGGCTGCGCGGAAGCGGCTGACCGCGAACCGATTTCAGCGTCGCCGAAATCCAACGACAGCGATGGCCAATCGCGCTGGTGCTGCGCCGCGCGACGTGGCAAGGCAGCCGGCATGGCCGATCCCGACCGTTCTCCCGCCGCCGGCGGTTGCCTGATCGCGCTGGCCGTGCTGGTCGGCGTCGCTGCCGGCGCCGTGGCGCACCAGCCGACGGTCGGTTTCCTCGCCGGGCTTGCCGCCGGGGTTGCCGCGGCAGTCGCGATCTGGCTGATCGATCGGAAATAAAGGCTTCAGAACGCACGCGATAGCCAGACGACGCGGCCGATCAGCTCGATTGCATTGGTGGTGAAGGGAGCGTGCGCGGGATTGTCGCTGGCGATGCGATAGCCGCCGGTGTGGCGCGATACGCGCTTGACCAGCAAGGTGCCGTCGTACCGCAGCACGAAGATCGCGCCGCTGCTGCCGACACGGCGATCACCGCGGTCGACCAGCAATTCGTCGCCGTCGAGGATGGTCGGCGCCATCGAATCGCCCGCCGCACGGATCAGCGAGAGATCGCGTGGGCGCGCCGACAGCCGCCCGAGCAACGCCGGATCGAGCCCCAAAGTGGCGAGGCGCGGTTCGGCATCGACCAGCGCCCCCGGCCCGGCCGATGCGGCGATGTCGAGCCGTGGCACCCGGATCGCGGCCGGGGACGCATCGGCCTCGGCGCCCAGCTCGGTCTCGGAGACACCGAAATAGGCGGCGAGCAGTTTGCGGTCGCGTTCCTCCAGGCGACGCGGTGAGCCGCGCGCGATGAATTGCTGCACATAGGCCGGATTGCGTCCGAGCAATCGCGACAAGGCGGCCCGGCTCGTCCCCGATCGTGTGATCAGGGCGGCCAGTGCAGCGCGGGGATCGCTTGGTGCCATGCCCGATCGATAGCCGTAGGATTTTTCCTAGACAAGTTGGAAATGCCGGAACAAATCAAGAACAAGACGAGTCGTGATGAAGGGAGTCGCCATGTCACTGATCTGGAAAATCGAGCGTTTCCTGCGTGCTACCGAGATTGCGCCGACCAGATTCGGGCGCCTGGCGCTCAATGATCCGCGACTAGTCGATGACCTGCGCAACGGCCGCCAGCTGCGGGCTGCCACGGTCGCGCGGGTCGAAGCCTTCATCGCCAGCCAGGAGCAGGCGCAATGAGCCGTGGTCCCGACGCCGGCACCCGGCTCGCCCGCGCACTCGAACAATCGCGCCCCGGGGTGATCGTCGTTCGACGCGAATCGGCGCCATGGGCGAGCGTTACCTTCAATGGAGCGCGGCATCGGATCGCGCTCACCCTGCCCGACGTCGACGAGGCAGATGAGTGGATCGAATCCCTGTCCGAGGCGGATCTGGTGATCCCCGGCCATCTGGTCGCCGATCTCACGGTGGCGCGCGTCACGCGGCACGGTGGCACCGTCGCGATTGCGATCGACGTGCTGACGGTGGCAACTTGACCTCGGGACGCCTCCGCTTGACCTCGGGACGCCTCCGCTTCGACGAATATCGTCTCGGGCCGTTGAATAGAACCGGGGCCGGCACATAATTTCCGATGATCGGTGGCGTCCTGAGTTCTAAACTCTCTGAAATCGCCGATATGCGTGTCTGCCCGTGCGCTCAATCCGGTGTTTCCGGACCGACCTCGTTATCCTCTGTGCGACGCGCGTGCAGAGGGCTCCTCTTGCCAACAGGCCGCTACGCCGGGACCAAGACGACGATCACCGTCTCAATCAAGTCTTCGTCAAACACGAGCTTACAGGACTCGAACCGGCCTCTCTAAGCCGCAGAAAAGCTGCGCTTAGGACCCCATCCCATTTCCGTGGTCCACGCGTGGTCCACCCCCGGATTCCGTCCCCGTGCCGGGACCCGAACCCGCGCCAATCAGCCTTTTCGTCGCCGCATCCGTAGCGATTCGAGATTTGGTTTTGCGAGGCTTGTCGGCTGGGATTGGGCCGGTTTCGGACTGTCCGATCTTTGTCACCGGGGCGAGCGAAGCTGCCATTCGACTGTGGCAACGTCTGTCCGCTTCCGCCAACTTAGCGGACGTTCGACCGTTCAAAATGGCTCCCTGAAACCTGCCCTTCATTCATCAAGCTGACGTGCGGTAGCGAGCGACCTGACTTGGTCGCGTGCCGTCGAATAGGTGAGCAAAGGGTGCTCCCTCCTTCATGAGCCTATGGCTTCGCGGCGACTGACAGGCGGAATGGCGCGCCCAGACGATTGAACGCATTCATTGCCGCGATAATTAGCGTGAGATCGACCAAGTCCTTTTCAGTAAAGGCGGCGGCAGCGGCCGCATACGCTTCGTCCGAAGCATGGGTCGTGCTGATGTTGGTCACTTCCTCCGCCCAGGCCAGCGCTGCTCGATACTGGTCAGAAAACAGATGCGGCACCTCCGCCCAGACGGGGACCAGCGCGACCTTGTCGATCGCCATGGTTTTGAGCAGGTCACGGGTGTGCATATCGATGCAATGGGCGCAGCCGTTGATTTGCGACACACGCAGGAAGACCAGATGGACCAACTCTTCGGGAAAATCTGTCTTCTTGGTCACATAATGATGGACTCCGAACAGGGCCTTGGCGCCTTCAGGGGCAATTTCCGACCAGTTCAAACGCTTCTCAGTCATGCTGCTTTCCTCATCACCCGCGCCGTGAATCGGCGCTCGCTGACGTGACGAGGTAAGCCGGTGCAGTGTGACATCATGGCGCCGATTTTTCGCTCCCGCTGTCGTCCGATGTCACACCGGTGGCGACCATCTCGTCATGCATACAGGCGATTGTATCGGAGCGGGGTCGAGCGAGCGCTTCACTTGTGCGCCGGGCTGCGTCGGAAGTACACGTCAGCACCGACGCTACTGCGCACCGCGACAATCAACGATCTGCCCGGCTATATCAGTATCGATCGTGACGACGTCCTACAGACCACCGCGCCCGACGTGCGCGATGGGCGCATCGCGGCGATTTATATAGTTCGTAATCCCGACAAGCTCCGTCATCTGGTGGCATCTGTGGACGCCCCTTCGGATGCAAGCGCTAAATCGGGGTATGTTGGCACGTAGTCGGATGCTGTCATCTGTCCGGCCTCGATGAGCAGCGCCATATGCTGC
>NZ_JAINVU010000006.1 GCF_019880555.1 Hephaestia mangrovi
CGCTCGTGATCGAAAACCATCCGCACCGCACGATCGCGGACCTCCGGCGCAAACTTGTTCGTCGTCTTGCTCATACAGGCTCCACCTTCTCAGGAGTTGGAGCCTCCGGCAAACCCGGCGCGGTTCACTTATATCGAGTCCCGGAAATTTGCACGATCTTTGGACCAGGAGTGAAAAGTTCTTTAGAAATTATCTAGTCGGACATTATTGATTTAGATTCTTTGCCGTGTTTTCCTCAGAAAACCATGCTCGTTTGGTCGAGGCCGGAACGGCGACAGCGACCGGTATCGCCGGCCTGCGCGGCAGCCGAGCCTCTCATCTACTGTGCTGAAAAAGGGACTGCGCGCTCGGGGGAAATCCAGACGACGTTGGTGAAGTTCGGCCGCCACATCGAAGGCGGCGATCTGCCCAGAACTTCATCGCGTGGTCAGGACGAGCAAGTGGGAAACCTCCTATAAACGTGCCCCACTCATTATTCCTCACTTAATATCTTTCTTCGGTTTCAGGTCTTCCGCGCGTAGTCTTCGCGAGAAGGACGACGCATGCACAAGGACAGGAACGCCGACGTCACCAATGAAACCGGGCGGCTCTGGCAAGAACTCGACCGGCGCTACCGCTCCGTCCTGTTCGGCTATTTTCTAAAGCGAGTGTATGACCGTGGCGAAGCCGAGGATCTGACGCAGGAGGTCTTCGCGCGCTTAACCCGTCATCCTGACAAGCCGCAAGGCAAAGCAGCCGACGCTTACATCTTCGTGATCGCGTCGAATCTTCTTAAGGATCGTGCCCGGGCGCAGGTGTCGCGTAGAGCCAGCGCCCATCGAAGCTGGGAAAATGCCTTTGAGAACGCGATCAATACACCGAGCCTCGTCGAGGATCGGCATCCAGAGCGCGTTCTCATCGGGCGTGAAACGCTGGATCAAGTTTTGTTGGCACTAGGAGAACTCAGTGAGCGCACGCGCGATGTTTTCATCCTTTCGCGGCTTGAGAACATGCGCCACCGCGATATTGCGGCCTTACATGGGATTTCTGTGAGTGCGGTGGAAAAGCACGTCATGAAAGGTATGGCGCACCTTGGCGCGAGGTTCCTGCGCCCATGAGCAGCTTTTCTGAACTTTCTCCTGAAGATAGGTTCCGGCTCGAGGCAGCGGCCGAGTGGCAGCTGCGCGTCAGTAATGACCCCGCCTTGGAACGCTCATTGGTGTTTCTGGAGTGGATGAGTGACGAGCAAAATCGGCGAGCCTTTCATGCTGTCGAAGATGGTCATGGAGCGTTGGTCGAAATCGGAGCGTCGCCCGAATTGCTGGAGATGCGTCGCGCTGCGTTGCAGCGACCGCATCACGTGGGCTTCGGTCACTGGCGACCGAGGCGCTGGGTCGCGCGCGCGGCGGCAGCACTACTCGTCATTGCCCTGCTGGGCAGCGGTGTCTTGTACACTATCCGACAAAGGGCTGGCGTCTATGAAACGGATGTCGGGGAACGGCGTGTCGCCGCATTGCCCGATGGCTCAAGGATTTCGCTGGATTCCGACACAGAGGTAAGGGTTCGCTACAGCGACAATGCCCGCGTGCTGGAGCTCGACCGAGGTCGTGCCCGCTTCGATGTCGCGCATGACGTGGCCCGACCGTTTGCCGTGACTGCCGGAACCGAAACCGTGGTTGCGGTCGGGACGTCATTCAACGTCGAGAAGGTCAGAGGGAAGGTGCTCGTGACGTTGATCCGGGGCCATGTCGTCATCAAGGATGCGGAATCGCGGGACCCGGGGCTAGGCGGGAAGGTGAGGGGACCGTTATCGCTGGCGGCTGGCCAGGAGATGATCGCGTCGCCGAATAGCGCGCCGGTGATAGAGGCCGTCAATCTGCAAACTGCGACGGCCTGGGAATCGGGCCATCTCATTTTCAGGAACGAGACATTGGCGGGGGCCGTTGCGCGCATAAACCGCTATACCGAGCGGCCCGTGATTGTTGATCCGTCAGTTGCCTCGCTGAGGATCAGCGGCGTCTTTAACGCCGGCGACGTCGGTTCCTTCGTCAGCGCGGTGACTAACTATTTCCCGGTCCAGGCTACGACGACCGCTGACAATGACATCATGTTGCAGCGCAGTTCGTGACGCCATAGCGACAGTGATGCGAAATATTTTTGAGCGGCGAATTGAGGATTTTCGCTACGCTCCGTTCTTGCCTTCATGGGAACGCTGCCCGGATTGGGGAGCGCCTTGATGAAGGGGGCATCACATGATCGGAAATCGGCGCTGGGGCGCATTGTTGCTGACGTCCGCGTTCGTCGGAGCGGCGTTCTTCGGCACTGTCGACGAGGCATATGCCAAGGATCCGACCTACCAGTTCGACATTCCGGCGGAGTCGCTCGGTCAGGCTCTTACGGATTTCTCGCAAATCTCGTCGCAACAGATCATCTATTCCGAAGACCTGGTGCGGGGCCGCAGGGTCTCGGGGCTTCACGGTCGGTATTCGGTGCAAGAGGCGCTCAAGGCGCTGATTTCGGGCACGGGCCTCAAGGTGGAAATCGATTCCTCCGGCGTATTGATGGTGCGCGCCTCAACGGATCAGACCTCCGTCAGTGACGAGTCTGTCGCTCCGAACGACGCCGAAACGATCGTCGTTACCGGTACTCATATCCGCGGCGCTGAGGTGGCCTCGCCCGTCGTCACGATCACGCAGCAGCAAATCCGACAGGGTGGCTTCAACAATCTCGGCGAGGTTGCCCGGTCAATACCGGAAAACTTTTCCGGAGGGCAGAATCCCGGTGTCGGGGCAGGCGGCGGCTCGATCACCAACCAGAATATTTCGAGCGGCTCCGCCTTCAACCTTCGCGGACTGGGGCCTGGCGCGACGCTGACGCTGTTGAACGGCCAACGCATGTCCTATGAGGGCCCGTTCGAGGCGGTCGACATATCTGCGATCCCCGTGGCGGCGATCGATCGCGTTGAGGTGCTGCTCGACGGAGCGTCGGCCGTATACGGTTCCGACGCCGTAGCCGGCGTCGCCAATGTGATGCTAAGGCGCGATTATGACGGCGTAGGGCTGTCGGCTCGCGTCGGAACAGCGACGGACGGGGGCTACGAGCAGTCGGACTTTTCCGCAGTCGGCGGAAAGGTCTGGCAATCTGGCGGCCTCCTGATTGCGGGCGACATTTTACACAACACTGCGATTTCGGCTTCGCAGCGAGATTTTCTCGACACGATCCCCGAAAGCACACAGATCTACCCATCGATTACCCAGAAAAGCGTCGTTTTGACGGGGCACCAGAAAATCGGGCCGTCGACGACATTCTCGATCGACGCGCTGTTTTCAGATAGAGATGCTCGCCAGGAGTTGGTTTCTACCTATGACGTTATCCAGCTGACTGGCGCCCGAGCGTGGCACATCGCTCCCCGCCTAGCTATCGACATATCGAAGGATTGGCAGCTAAACCTCAACGCCGACTTCAATCGCGATACGACAAACTATAAAAACGATTACTACAGTCTCACGACCGGCGAACGCACCCTCTTCTATCAGGAGCAAAGCGTCAACGACAGCCAGGCTGTCGGCGTGGATGCCGAAGGGTCGCTGTTCAAGCTCCCGGGCGGCGAGGTGCGAACGTCGTTCGGCATCGGATGGCGAAGAGGCAATTTGCGTGAAGTTGTGGCCGGCAGCCAACCCGGGGACGTTTCTGGTCATAACACCAGCTATTCCGCTTATGTCGAGACTAGGTTGCCATTCATTGCTGAAGCGCAGCATATCCCTTTCGTTTCGTGTCTCTCCATCGATGGTGCGGTTCGCTACGAACATTATGACAACTTCGGAGAAACGGTCACACCGAAGCTGGGCGTTATCTGGGGTCTGGTTCCCGGGCTCGAAGTGAAAGCAAGCTGGGGCAGAAGCTTCAAGGCGCCCGCCCTGCTTCAGCAATATCAAGCCTCGGTTTTGTATTATCTGCCATCAGCGTCGTTTGGCGGTGCCCCTGCCGGCCGCACAATCATGCTGCAGTGGGGCGGCAATCGTGATCTGAAGCCGGAACGCGCGAAGACCTTCACCGCCGGTTTCGGCATCACGCCGGATATGGTGCCGGGGCTAGCGCTTGATCTGAGCTGGTCCGATGTCCGCTACACTGACCGTGCCGTCCAAGCCGTCTCCGATTATACCGCCGCTCTGGTGGACCCGGCAGCGCAGCAATTCGTGACGAATGCGCCAACGACCGCTGAGCAGGATGCTGCCTTCGCCGCGGCAGGCTCTCCTGTTGGAAGCTTCTTTTTAAACGAAGGCAACCCAGACTATTCACCTCGGCCATATGATCCTTCCGAAGTCTACGCGATCGTCGACAATCGCTACATCAACGCCGCCGCGGATCACGTCTCTACAATCGATCTCTCTGGACGGTACGTTAGCCGGTTTCTCGGCGGGCATCTGACGATCAACGGCAACGCCGCATGGTTCCTCAAAGGTACGCGCAAAGTCACCAGCCTAGCGCCCAAAACGGCAATTACCGGCGTGGTTTTCTTCGCGCCGAAATTCAGGGGAAGGATGGCTGCGAGCTGGTCGCAGCGGGGGCTGACGATTTCATCGGCTGTGAACCAGATTGGCGGGGTCACCAACAATCTCGTCACGCCCGCAACGGATGGGTCTTCTATGACCACGATCGACCTGGTCGGCAATTACGATTTTGGGGCCGGTATATTGAGGGGCGTTTCCCTCAATCTCGCCTTCAGCAATATTTTCGATGTGTCACCGCCATATATGAAGGCACTGACCGTTTACAGGCCGACATATGATTCCACAAATTACTCGGGAATCGGACGCACAGTGAACCTCACCATCTCGATGACGCTCTGATTTCATCAAGTGATAATCGGGAAGGGGGGCTGAAATGATTAAGCTCAACAAGGTCACGCGTCTGGCGGTATCGGCTCTGGCATTGTCTGTGTCATCGGCAGCCGTAGCCACCGCCGGCAGGTCGGTTCATGGTGACCGCCACAAGGTCACATTCGATGACATGGTCAAGATTCCCTATAACGCGATCACGACGATCGACCTTTCCGGGGACGGGAAACATGTCGCAGAGGACTATAACCGGAAGATCAGGATCATCGATGCCACGTCGGGGAAAGTCGTAAACGATATCGGCGAAGGAGTTCTTCCATTATGGTCGCCGAACGGAAAATATCTCGCACTCTATTCGATCCGTAACGGCACCATGCAACTATGGGCTTGGCGGCTCGGCGCCCCTTCCGCATGGCAACTGACGTCCTTTCCTCACGGCGTCGATCCTGATCCGCTCACCCGTGTATCCGGATTTCCGCTTGAAGCTTTTCGTTTCGATTGGTCCCCGGATAGCTCGAAGATCGTCTTTGCATCACGCGAGTCCTATGCGGTTCGGCGTGCTGAAAATGAGCCGATGGTGCTGGATGGCACGTCATCAATCGACTCTGTTCTTTCCGGGGTATTCACGAGACCGGGCATTGCCGAAGGAGGCGTCGTCGAATCGAGCGACGGCTGGCGCTTCGACGTCCGCAAACCCGATCTCACGAGGAAGCTCGTTAACCGACTTCACATCGTCGATGTGGCCTCCGGCAAGGAGCACACGGTTGAAAGCGGCCCGGGAGCTTTCTTCCATCCGGTCTTCTCGCCGGATGGTAATATGATCGCCTATGCCTCGATTGCCGAGAACACGAAGATCGTGACCGCGAAAAGCGGCGAAATTCGTCTGCTGGACCTCCGTAGCGGTCGCGAAACCGTACTCGCGAGCGGGCTAGATCTAAAATTCCAGCCGCGGTGGTCACCCGATGGCAAGCGTCTGGCATTCCTCGTCGGCAATTACGGTGCCAAGCCGACCATACGCATCGTCGACGCGCGGACCGGGCATCAACTCAAAGATTACGCTCTCGGAATATTTCTACAAAATTATCAGTGGACTGACGACGGCAATGGGCTGTTGCTGTCCTATGTCGTTGATCATGTCAAAACGCTCGGTCGATTGTCATTTGGGAAGGATGCGCCCAAACCACTCTATTCGCATATCGGGTATTTCTGGTCGCGAGCAGGAGACGGCTCGCTTGCTTGGCTTGAACCGCGGCCAAACTCCGAAGAAATGGCCGCTGACTCCGAGATATTTTTGGGATCGGTTCGCGGAAAAGCTCGAAGAAAGCTGGCCTCACTGGCGCCACCCCCCAAGCATGATCTCGAGCTTGGGCGCATTCAGACCATCAGCTATCGGACCGCGGCTGGCTTCGACCTGAACGGAGCGCTCCTTTATCCGCCGGATTACGTTCCGGGTCGGCGGTACCCGCTCATTGTCGATGCTTATCCGCAGTACAGCGGGGCGGGTTGGATGTTTCCGATGTATGGCAATCAAGCCTGGGCCGCGGCGGGATATATGGTGTTCAAGCCGTATCAAGCGCGCGCGCCGCATGTGTGGGTGAATTGCACCGGCGCGGCCGACTATTGTGCGGCAAGCAAGGGGCCGAAGGGCTGGGACACGATGAAGGACGACGTGATGAGTGGCGTCGATGAACTAGTCCGGCGCGGCCTCGTCGATCCCGGTCGCATGTGCGTTTACGGGCATAGCAACGGCGGCGGCGTTGCCGACTATCTCATCACGCAAACGCCTCGCTTCAAATGCGCGGTGATTGTCGCGCCGGTTATCCCAAATTGGACGGGCGAGCCGTTGCTCTACGGGGAGTGGGGCATGTTGTCGCAATGGGCGGGGGTCTCGCCGCTCGACGACGCCGACGCGTGGGTAAGGCTTTCGGCGGTCTTTCGTGCCAAAAACGTCACGACTCCGGTGCTGCTCGCGGACGGAGACGATGACGGCAGTTTTCTGCTCGGCACGATCGAAATGTATCAGGCGCTTCGGTATGCGGGAAAGAAGGTGACACTTCTAAGATATCCAAACCAAGGTCATGTCTTCGAGGGCGCCGGACTTCGCGATCTCTACAATCGTGAGATGGCCTTCTTTGCAAAATATCTTAGACCCGATGAAGACGCTTCGACGCAGGCTCAGTGAAGGTTACGAATTCCATGACCGGCGCAAACGACGGGCGAGATCAACTCGGTGCCATTGTCGCTGACTCCTTAAGCGGTTTAGAGACGACCGGCCGGATGCGCCGCGATTCATCGCCGAGCGGATCGGGGCGCTGGCGTTGGCAGGTGATTTGGAAGGGATCGAGCGCTGGAAGGAAATCGCCGCTCAACTGGATCTGCTTCGAGACGGCCATCCGCAATGAAGCGCCCCACAGTCCTCGACATTGAAGCCTCGATCGTCACTGTTCTTGCCGTTACGGCGTTCGTGTCAGCGCTTTGGTCGTTTCTGTGAAATCCGACCCGCTGAGCACCGGCGAGCCTGTAATTTGCGCCATGGCCAGGGCTGCGCGCTCGAGGCCGATGCCTACGTCGGACAATGCCACGGCCTCGGCGCTTCCGCGAGGACTGTGAACCCATAGGTCGTCTGCCTCACGCAAGGCATCCCTGACCGCCTCCTGAAGCTGAACGAATCGATCGAACATGGCGCGCCGCTTTATCGGCATTGTTCATGCGTGGCATGCCCTCGCTTGAACCAAACGGGAGCCGTTTGATCCGATATGGATGTAATTCCTCCGACGGCGATCTTCGGAAGTAGCAATGGTTTTGGCGTGAGCTTGGCGAAGGTCCGCGCTACTAGTCCCATTATGGGTCGAAATAAGGGGGGCACGCTGTCGCGCCGACAGCGGCAATGCATCGAAGGCGTCGCCGATCATCTCGATTCGGCGCAGATCGGGGAACGTCTTGGCATCTCGCCGCACACGGTCGATGGGCACATCGCGGCCGCCGTCGCTGCTTTGGGCGCGCGCAGCCGTCGCGATGCGGTCCGCATCTGGGAAGAAGGCAAGACGGCTACCGCCGGTGAAAAACTGACCGGTGATTTTCCTCCGGTCGACTTCCCAACCTCGCCGCCGCCAACTGAACACGGCTCGAAGGTTCGGGAAATTCCCACACCGACGAGCTTCCACGAGCCACTGGCTCAGTTTGACCGGCGGGGGGGAAACGGTGAACGACGGCACAGAACGCTTCGTGTAGTCGCAATAGTAGCCGGCCTTGCTGCCGCGCTTGCGATCCTGTTGCTCGCAGCGCCGCAATTGGGCCGGGATGCTCAGTCGCTCGCGAATCTCATCCAGCCATATCAGCAACGACAATAACCCGCAGGTCTCCGCCTGCGGGCTGGAGACTGCTCATGTTCAATAAATATCGTCATATCGTCGAGGCTCGCAAATCGCTCGGGAGCGATGTTGCGTCCGCGTTCCTCCCTGCGGAAGCAGCGATCATCACCGCGGCGGCCCAGCTATCGGTGTGTTCGGGGACATTGATCGAGCGGCATTCCGCCGCGTCCTTGAAACCCTCGACGGGGACGTCGGTAATCGACCTGGTCGCCGAGAGCGCCCGCCTCGCGATCGCCAGCCGAGCCAAGATGCTCGAAGCTCACGAGCAACTGTCGAAGCTGACCGAGGAGCTCGGCTTTATCGAATATGTGCCCGAATGCCCGCCCAATGAGGCAGCCCTGCAGGAACCGCTGCGGGTGGTTGCCTGATATTCCTGACAACGGTTGACCGGGCACGCCATCGGTGGTCCGGTCGACCACATGCCGAATTGGACGATCTTCTATGTCTGGATGTTTTGGCCGGCTCTGCTGCTCGCCGTCGGGACCGCGATGAAATGGGGCGGCCCGGCGGAGAAATCGGCAGGAATTGCCTATCTATGCGCTGCCGTCACGGAGACGTTGGTCCGGGCACCGTTGTCGCATGCGTATCGCACGGTCGATGTCGGTGTGGCGAGCGTGGATCTAGGGCTTCTGATCGTCCTGATTGTGTTCCTCGTCCGATACGAAAGGAGATGGCTCTACGCAGCGTCGGCGTTGCAGTTTGTCGTCGTCACGGCGCACATAGCCAAGCTGGCGGTGCCAGGCATGTCCCGGCTTGCCTACGCGATCATGACGGGCAGTGGTGGCTATCCGTCTCTTCTGTTGCTCGCGGTCGGAACCGCGACCTTCGCGCTTCACCCATCGAAAAGGCGCCCGTACACTCACTGAGCTACGGCCGATGGCGGGCCAGGTTAGTATTGCGGGGATGCGGTCCGTGCGCAACGCGCTGATAGCCACAGCGGCGCCCAATGCCGACCGGCCCGAAGTCGGCAGCGTGCGAGCCGATCTCCTCCATCTCGAATGGATCCTGGGCACCACTGCAACGCCGACGCGCACCGCTGCAATCTTGCTCGAAGAATTCGGCGCGTTTCCCGCAATATTCGGTGCCGGAAACGCGCAGCATTTGCGCGTCACGAGAGATTTGGATGCAGTCCGCCACCTTGCGTCGTTCCACCGGGCCGCCACCCACCTCGCCCGTGGCCGGATAGCTGATCGCCCACTACTCAATGCATGGCAGCCGTTGATCGATTACCTCAGAGCAGACCTTGCCCAGCGCCAGGTCGAATGCGTGCGAGTCCTCTACCTCAATACCCGCCATTACCTGATCAAGGACCAGTTGATGTGGACCGGGACGATCGACGAGTGCAGCTTCCATGTCCGCCAGGTGATCGCGAGAGCACTGGAGCTCGAGGCGGCATCGATGATCCTGGTCCACAACCACCCAGGCGGCGACCCCACTCCAAGCCGTGCCGACATCGACGTCACGCGGGCGATCATTCAGGCCGGTAAACCGCTCGGGATCGCTGTGCACGATCATATCATCGTGAGCCCCGTGGCGCATTCGAGCATGCGCTCGGCTGGCTTGATTTGAGATAGGCGATCCATCCATTCCGGTGCGAGTCTTGCTGGCGGGATACCGGACAATCTGACCTAGTCCGCAAATGGGTCTCTTACCTCCCGAAACCCGAAAACTCGTAGAGGCGCTGGTGCCACCCGGCGCCGGCGCCGATTTGTTGGCGACCAGGCATGCGGGGCTCGCACAAATCGAGCCGATGACCATACGAGGAGAGCGCTGGTTGGATGCAATGGCCCCGGACGAATCTAGCTGGGATGGTGCCGCCCTGATTGTCGAGCTCCGCTATTTTCCGGCCATTGCGGATGCTGCGATCGATGCGGGACTAGCTTTTGAGCGTGCGGCGTTGCCGAACTGATTGCTGGCTGCCCTCACACGGGGGAAGCTCGACCGCTGTCGGCTATAGCCAGGTCTGCCCCCGCCGTGGTGCGAGCGCGTCCCGCGATAGCTCTGCGAGAAGCTATAGGTGCCGTCGCGGCATTTCGCTGTCGCCCCGACCGGAGGCCGATTGGCTCGCACGGGCCGACAGACTTCGTTGCCTCGGCTGTTGGTATAGGTCCCTGCGGAACAGGTCGCCGGCGCCGGGTGTCTGGATTGCCCGCCGGCGCTGATCGGCGTGGCTAACAGACCCAGCAGTCCAGCCGCTAATAGCATCGCTCGCATAGATGGCCGCCAATCGCGATAGTCGGCCGATCACGCCTATCGTCAACACGTGCAGACTTTATGAACACGATGTCATTTGCCGATCGAAGCGAAGCGGTGCAGCATCGAACCGCTGAACATGAGCAGGAGATCAACGATGCTTCGTTCGATCGCTTTCGCCGCCGCCGTTCTCACGATGGCCACGACCCCGAGCTTCGCCGCCACCCATTGCCGCGACGCACATGGCAAGTTCATCAAATGCGCCGAGAAGAAGCCCGCCAAGCCGGTTCGCTGCAAGGATACGAAGGGCAAGTTTGCCAAATGTGGCGCCCCAGGTGCCAAGCCCGCGTAATCGATAGCTTTGGAAGTCCAGATGGGGCGGTCACAGACCGCCCCCTTTCGCATTTCAGCTATCTGGATGCCGCTCCGAAAGCGCATGAGGCGACTTGCCGGCCGCCTTTCCGCTACCCACCCTATTCCAGCTATCCGGTCGGGCTGAGGATGTCCATGAACGAAGGGCGGCTGCCAGCGATCCGTTTTGCGGTCCAGTACGACGGCTATGTTGGCGCTTGCGGTCAGAGCTGAAATTCGGTCTGAACTGCGGCTTGTCTGA
The DNA here is from genome assembly GCF_019880555.1 of Hephaestia mangrovi. Lineage (GTDB taxonomy): Bacteria > Pseudomonadota > Alphaproteobacteria > Sphingomonadales > Sphingomonadaceae > Sphingomonas > Sphingomonas mangrovi. Next base: position 10,995 of record NZ_JAINVU010000006.1, read on the forward strand.
ATTCTGGAAGCTGAGCCGGGAAAGCGACTCGCGGACTGCCGTACCGGAAAACTGCTTGGCCCCGAACTCCGACCTAAACTTTTCCATTCATAATCGCGGCTGGCCCCTTGGCGGTGAGCTGCCGTGCGAGGGCGACCTTGCGGCGAGCCGACGATTTGATGCTTTCACCGGCGCCGGGCCAATCGGCGGAAGCGCTTTGCGCGCCGCGAAGCGAAGCAGCGATCCGGGGTAGGCTCGCACCATCGGCCAAAGCGTCGGCTACGCGAAGCGCCTCGACGAGGCGTGCCAACCTTGGATCGGAGCGGGGCGGTCGGCGGCCCGGGTCGCGAATACCGATGAGCCGCAGCAGGCGATCAAGCCCCGATAGCCTGGACGGGATCATAGTTGTGCAATCCAGGTGCACCCGTAGCGTAACCGGGCCAGCGAGAACTGTTCCCGATATAACATCCAAACGTAGCGTGCTGCCCGGCGTTCTAATGACGACATGCTCATGGCCGCGCCGATCGACCGCAACCGAATGGGGCTGGCGGGACAGGTCGAAGAATCCGTCGCCGGCAGCGCAGGCGGACACCGTCAGAACAGTCGGATCGACGGCAGCGCTCCAAATGACGCGCGCGTGATCGAAGGGTCGGTTTGGGTCTTCCGCGAAAGTACAGCCCCCAGCGAGCGACGAACGCATCCGGCGCAGCCACGGGGAGAATGCTCTTGGCCGCTCGCGCTGCCCAAGGGTAATCGGGATCGCGCCGAAGGACTTCCCAGGCGAGCGCCGATCGACCGGCTGCACGCAGGCCCTGATAGGCCTTTGCGCTCTGCCAATCGGCGGTCATGGTGACGCAGGTCTCGACAAATTGTCGTTGCGCGAAATCTCCATCGTGCCGCTCCCCATCAATGATCGAGAACGACAGACTGGTCGCGAGGCAGACTTGGAGGCACCCCCCTCAAGGGGGGGACCAACCGCCAGCAGCAGAGTTAGCTCCAGCAGTCGCGCTCAGGCAGATTGCTCCACGGCTCGTGTCAGCGCGCGAAGCCGATCCGAACAAACCGCTTGAACAGCCTGGCCGAGTTCTTCGATCCGAGCAGCGAGCCAGGTCAGTTCGTCAGCGCTGATCCGATAATGCTTCGAATAGCGCGCCTTGACGTACGCTTCCTTGAGCTTCTCGAACCGCGCCCGGTCGGCCCGCGTCGCGCGAGGCCAGATGTGGACGAGCCGCGGATCGAGCTTATCGGCCTGGCTGCGCAGGAAGGCGATGTTGTGAACGTGGGGCGTGTAAAAGGTGCAGACCAGCAGCAGGCAATGGTAAAGGCTCTCAACGACCTGATGCTGCAGGAACGCGGATTCCTTGAGGAATTCCTTCCGAAGTGCGTCGTTTGCCAGTTCAAACTTTCGCATCGCCGCAGGAAACCATTCATCGAAATATTCCTGCGCCAGTTCGAGCGCCTGCTGCGGCGTCTTTGGCCGAGGGCTGTGGAGCGGCTTGTCGTCGGCCTGGTAAAGCGCGACGCCGTCGCGGGCGATGTCGATGAAGAAGAACCTGCCGTGGGCAAGCGCGTCGTTCACTTCCTGCAGCGTGTGGACGATGAAATTTACAGGCGTCCGTATCGTCCTGGTGATCGTCATCTCGCGGATCAGCCGCTCCTCGGCGCGATGCCAGTAGGTCGCGCGGTCGGTCAACTCGGCCTGGTTGACGATGATCAGCAGGTCGTAGTCGGACTGGTAGCCTTTGGCAGTATGCGGCTCGTCGACCCAGCCGCCGCGGGCATAGCTGCCGAACAGGATGATCTTGAGAATGCGCCCGGCCTTGCGCTTGCCGGTGGCGAGACCGTTGGCGTCGCCGAATTCCTCGAACAGGATTTCGACGACACGCTCGAGTTCGCGCTGCTTGGCCGCTGGCAGGTGATCGAGATCGGTTCGCATGATACTCGAACCTAGCTGTCGAGCGGACCCGATGTCACGCCGATATCGTCGCTCGCCAGCCGGTAGAGCGCGGTCGCGAGTTCACGCTCGACGACCGCGACCGACAGGTCGAGCCGCACGCCAATCTCGCCGAACGACAGGCCGTCGCGCGCGCTCAGCAGATAGACCGACCGCGCCGGCTCGGGGAGCCGCGCGCAGGCCGCGCGAAGGCGCGCGCCTGGATCGGTGTGGAGGGCCGACGCCCGCCGGCGGATGCCGAGCGAGAACCCGGCATGGCGAAAGAGAGTGGCGAGAAAGCGCATGAATTCGGCTCCGGTGAGGATCGGACGATCCCGATCGAGGCCGGTCCGCCGATGGCGGGCCGAGCGTCGACGACGCACCGGCGCTTCAGCGCCGGGGAACCCGCCGCGCAGGGCTGGCGCGGGCCGCATGGCCGGAGGCCATGCAACCCGGGCCCTGGCGGCGGCGGGTTGTGTCGTCGCGCAACCGCCATAGGACCAGGCACGAACGGAATCGTCCTGCACCGCGACCGATCGACGGTCGCCCATCGTCATGATCGAGCCACTCCGGCACTTGTTCGCGTTGTCGCCACGCTTGCGCAGGTCCAACAGCTTGCGCGCACTGCGGGGCGCGGCACATGTGCGCCGGTCCCGTTCAGTCGAGAGTGGCGAGGACGGGTGAATGAGCGACCCGGATACGATCAGCGAGCGCGTCTACGCGCAGCTCAAGGAAGATGTCGCAAGCGGAGTCCTGAGCATCCATGTCCGGCTCGACTTCGCCGAACTGGCGTCCCGCTATGATGTCAGCACCACGCCGGTGCGCGAAGCAGCGATGCGGCTGCTCGGCGAGGGGTTGCTCGACCTGCATCCGAAGGGCGGTCTGCGACCGGCGCCGGTCGGCGAAGCCGACCTGATCGCGCTCATCGACCTGCATGAGCGGTTGACCGCCCTGGCGCTTCGCTGGACTCGCGGCGCCGACCTCGACATGTCTCCGGAAGGCGCGCCCGGCTCCGCTGATCGGCCGCGACAGGTCTTCTCCGCGCTGGCACGAGCGACCGGGAATGCAGAATTCGTCCGCGTGATGGCCCGGCTCGATGATCGGCTCGATCGCTATCGCCGCCTCGAGGCGCAATTGCTTCCCGACTCGGCGGACGAACTGGCGGCGATCGAGCGCGCCGCCGCCTCACTCGCGCTGCTCGGCCGATTGCTGCGCCGCTATCACAGGCGCCGTCGCTCGATTGCGTCGCGGGTCGTTCTCCTGGCCCTGTCGGCCGACGGGGCCGCCGCCGAATGAGCCCAGAATGCGACATATCCTGGAGGTGCCCGGTCGAAGACGACGGATCACCGCTTGTCCATCCAACAGCACCAAGATGCAGGTTACTGTTTGCGTTGTCATATTCTTACGACTTGGTGCCAGTCTGGTACTTATTGTTTTCGGCTGATGCCGCCGGGTGTGTTTGATCTGTCCATGGCGGCACATTGCCGCCTTGCAGCATCGGGGAAGTTGCGATGGGACAATTCGAAGAGGTGCAGCGGTTCGTCAGCGCAGCGGCGCGCTGTCGGTTTCCGTCCGAGCTCAAAGACCTGCTGAGCGATCACGCCTGCCGGCTCGGGTTCGACTATTTCGCGCTCGTCCATCACGTCGACCTGCACGATCATGACGGCGAGGCGATCGCCTTGTGGTCGTATCCGGCGGCCTGGGTCGACGAATATCTCGAGGATCGCATGGCGACGAGCGACCCGGTTCACCTCGCCAGTCACCGCATCAACGTCGGCTTCACCTGGGACCAGATCGCGCGGCTCATCACGGTGACGCCCGCTCATCGACGGGTGCGCGAGCGCACGCGTCGCGCCGGGATCGAGGACGGGTTCACCGTGCCGGCGAACATTCCCGGCGAGGCCAACGGCTCGTGCAGCTTCGCGGTCGCGACCGGGCATGCACTGCCGGCCGCGTCCTTGCCCGCCGCCCAGCTGTCGGGCGCCTATGCCTTCCATGCCGCGCGCCGCCTGGGGCGCAAGCGCGCCCGACACCCCGAGCCGCCGCCCCGCCTCTCGCCGCGCCAGCTCGATTGCATCGTCTTCGCCGGGCGGGGCTACAGCGACCGCGAAACGGCTGTCGCGCTCGGCATCGCCGAGGATACGGTCACCGAATATCTCGACGAGGCGCGCCATCGCTATGGGGTCAGCCGCCGCACCCCGCTCGTCCTGCGTGTCGTTTACGACGGGCAGATCGCGCTCAGCGACGTCCTGATGCTCCCTCCCCCCTAAAGGGGGGAAGCACGGCGCCCGCCGATATGGTCGACCAGCAGTCTCACGCAAAGGAGACGGCAATGGTCACCCTCATCAACCGCTATAATCGCGATCGGCACACCCAGGTGCTGGCGGCGATGCACGCGGCGCGCAAACGCGTGTTCGTCGACCTGCTCGGCTGGCCGATACCGCATGACGGCACCTACGAGCGCGATGCGTTCGACGACGACGAGGCGGTCTATCTGGTGGTGCGCGATCCCGCCACCGGCACCCATCTCGCCTCGGCGCGCCTGCTCAGGACCGATCGCCCACATATTCTCGGCAGTCTCTTTCCGCAGCTGTGCGAGGGCGACGTGCCGCGTGGTCCCGATGTCCGCGAGATCACCCGCTTCTGCCTGGCTGCCGGGATCGGCCGTACCGCGCGGCTCGCGGCACGCAAGCAACTGGTCCGGTCGTTCGTCGAATATGCGCTGATGGCGGGTATCCGCTCGTACACCGGCGTCGCCGAAATGGGATGGCTGAGCCAGATCCTCGCTGCCGGCTGGGACGTCCGCCCGCTCGGCCTGCCGCAGACGGTCGGCGGCTGCCTGCTCGGCGCGCTCGAAATCCGCATCACCTCGCAGACGCTGCACCAGCTCGCCCCCGACTGGGCTTTCGAGCCGACAATGATGCGCGTGGTCGAGTTCGACCTCCCGCTCGCCGCCTGAACCAGGAGAAGCACGATGACGATCCATGACGTGTCGACCGGCGCACTCGATGTCCTGGCGCTGTCGGAAAGGCTGCGCGACGAGGGATATCTCATCCTCGAAAACGCCGTTGGCGGTTGGGCGCTCGAACGCGCCCGCGACGACCTGGCGCCGTGCTTCGCGCAGGCGCCGTTCTGCGACGGCCTGTTCTACGGACACACCACCAAGCGCTTCGGGCGACTGCTGAGCCGGTTGCGCGATCCCGACGTCTTCGCCCTTCATCCGGTGATCATGGCGCTGGTGCAGTCGGCCCTTGGCGATGCGTCGGTCCAGCTCAACCTGACCCAGGCGATCGAGATCCATCCCGGCGCGCCGGTCCAGACGCCGCACCGCGATCACGACATGTGGCGCTGCGCGAAGACGCCGCCCGTGACCTACATGGTCAACGTGATGTGGGCGCTCGACGGATTCACCGCGGACAATGGTGCGACCCGGGTCTGGCCGCGCAGCAATCACGGCGACTGGAACGAGATGCTGCCGCGCGAGGTCGACGCGCGTTCGGCGGTCGCGCCGGCGGGCTCGGCGATCGTGTTCCTGGGACAGACGCTGCATTCGGGGGGCGCCAACCGCTCGGCGAAGCCGCGCCGCGGGATGATCTTCAGCTATTGCCACGACTGGCTGCTGCCCGACGAGAATCCGTGGCTCGCCTATCCGCCGTCGGTGGCCCGAACCTTCAGCCCGGCGCTGGCCGATCTGGTCGGCTATCGCCAGCGGTTCGCCGGCCTCAACAATTTCGAAGGGCGCAGTCCGGCCGAACTGCTGCGCGGCGACCTGCCCGAATTCTTCCGGTTCGCCGACGACATGAGCCCCGAACAGCAGGCGCTGATCGAGCAATATCATGCCTCTCTCGACGGCCTGGCGGCCGCCTGATCGGTGAACGACCTGGCGCCCGGAGGATCGCACCTGCGCGGACGCGCGATTGTACTCGGCTGAGAGGCAATGGCGCCCGGCGGCCCCTTGCAAAGCGGGACCGATCCGCCGGACAGCGTCTTCGTCGATGAGGCTCGGTTCGCGCGGCTGCTCCTCCAGCAGCGGCGTCGGCGCGAACAGGCGCTGGGCGCCGAGCATTTCGCCGATCCGGTCTGGGACATGATGCTCGACCTGTTCGTCGCCCGGGTAGCGGGTGAAGACGTCGCCATGTCCAGCCTGGTGATCGGCGCGAACGTGCCACAGAGCACCGCGCTGCGGCGGATACGCATGCTCGTCCGGCAGGGCGGATTCATCGCACGCGCCGACCCGCATGACGGCAGGCGGACCTTCATTGCGCTGTCGGACGCCCTGTTCGAAGCGCTCGCGGCACTGCTGCGCGCGTGGCGCGACGCGGCCGCCCTGATGCTGGGCGGCGACTGATGCTGCCGCCCGCCTGCCAAGCCCGATTGCACGCCGCCCCCGCGATCCGCTAGAAGCGGCATCGCGCTCCTTCGTTGGGGGAGCGTGGGGCGTGGAAACCCCAAGACAAGAGTCGGAGCTTCGAGCGACCGGGTGGCGGACGTGTATGTCCAGGGCCCCCGGCCTAAAGGCGTTCGCGCCTTTGCTTGTCTTAGGTTTCCAACACCCGGTTCAGCGCCGACGCGGATTTCGTCCGTGTCGCCGGCTGGCCGGGCGCTGGGAGGTCGAGATGACGACAGCCGACACGATATTGTTCGAACAATTCGCCGATGCGCTGAATCGCGAACTCGCCGCGAGCGGCGCGACGCTGCGCGTCGCCCGCCGTGCCGCCCGGTCGCGCGACTGGATGATCCTGCAGGATGCCGACGGGCACGACCTCGGACCGATCCCCGACCATGCCGACGCCGCCACGATCACGGCATTCGAAGCGATGATCCTGTCCCGGAAGCGCGCCCAATAGCCGGCCGTTCGACGAGCTGGCGACCCGGGCTCCGTCCGGCCCGGCACCGGGTGCGACATGGCCGAATATTTGGTGCCGGATATGCCGCGTATCGGCTTTGTGATCGGCGCGGTTCGGCAAAGGATCGTCGGTGTCGCAATCGAGCGGCAGTAAACCAGGAGCAAGAACGATGAAGCGCAACGATGTTGACCGCAAGGTCGTCGATCTCGGCAAGGCCAGCCGTGAAACCAGGGGTGGCCATGTCGGCTCCCCCGAAGGGATCGGCCTGCTGCCGACCTTCGGACTGAGCCGGGACTGAGGCTCGGTGAGGGCGGCGGTGGAACGCCGCCCTCCTTGGCAGTGCCGGGTGCGATGACCTCTGCTTCCGTTCCTGACATGGCGCTTGCTGTCGCGCATGGGCATGCGATCTTCCTCGACTGTGCGCTGGACCGCTATTTCGCGCTCTCGCCGACAGAAAACGACGCGCTGCTGAGGTTGCTGGCGGGCGAGCCGATCTCGGATCGCGCGCGGCGAGCGTTGACCGCGGCCACCGGAATCGAGGCCAATACCCAGAACTTTCGCGCATTGATGGCGCCCCGATCGAGTCGCCCGCTGGTCGAACGCGGGGTTCCCGACGACCCGTCCGGCTGGACGGTTCGTCTGTCGGCGATCTACCATCTCGTCGCCGCCCGGCTCGCGATAGGCCTTGGCGGTTTTCGTGCTGCACTCCTCCAGCTCGCGCGGATCGAGGCCATGCCGGCGCGCTCCAGCACGGCAATGGCTGAGTGCCGTGATCGCATCGTCTGCGCGCATGACTGGTTGTCGGGACACGCGACCGCGCACGATGCCTGCCTGTTGCGCTCGCTTGCGCTGGCCCGCCACCTTCGATCGGCTGCATGCGCCGCGCAGCTGGTGATCGCGGTCAGGGCCGAGCCGTTCTCCGCGCATTGCTGGGTCCAGTCAGACGATCGGCTGCTCAACGAGGAGATCGACCACGCCGCGTCGTTCGAGCCGATTCTCGTCGTCCAATGAGCGCGCGCTACATCGCCGTAGCAGGCCATGATTGCGACGCGATGCGTAGCGCGTCGCAGCGGGCACCTGGCCTGACCATCGCCCTCGATCTTCCGACGTTAATGCTCGTATGCGATCCCCGCACCGACCGGGTCGACCTCGGTAGCGAACGCGGAGCCATCATCGGCACGCTGTTCGACCGCCAGACGGGTCGTCCGGCGTCGCGTCTTGCGGAATCTCAAATCGATGACTGTCACCATAGCGGCGGCGCGTTCCTGATCGATCATTATTGGGGAAGCTACATCGCGTTCCTCGTGGATGAACGCGGCGGCGTCACCATCGTCCGAGATCCATCCGGCGCTACCGCTTGCTATGTCTCGTGCCTGGGGACGGCCCATGTGGTCACGTCGGACGTCCGGACCTGTACGTCGCTCGGCCTGGTCACCGGCGAGATCGACTGGCGGGGCGTAGCCGCACACCTGCTCTGGCCGGATCGTCGAACACGTCGCACCTGTATCGAGGGCGTCGGGGAGCTGATGCCGGGGTTTCGCCTGACCGTCGGAGAGCGGAGACCACGTGCCGACCAGGCATGGACGCCCTGGCACTTCACCTCGAGCGATCGGCGGATCGACGATTCGCGAGAGGCTGCCGAGGTGGTTCGCAGAGCGGTAGCCGATACCGTCGGTGCCTGGTCCGATCGTTACGCCCGGCCTCTGGTCAGCCTGTCGGGCGGGCTCGATTCCTCGATCGTCGCGGCCTGCACCACGGGTGCCGCAGCGGCGGTCACGCTCGCGACCCACGAGCCGCTCGGAGACGAGCGGCAATATGCAAGGGCGGTCGCTGACCGGCAGGAACTCGACTTGATCGAACAGCAGATGAGCATCGAAGCGATCGATCCGCGAAGATCGCACGCGGCGTCGTTGCCGAGGCCGGTGTCGCGCCTGTTCGCGCAGGCGTTCGATCGAATCTGGGCGGAGACGGTCGCGACTACCGGAGCCAGCGCGCTTTTTCATGGCGGCGGCGGCGATAACATCTTCTGCTATTTGACATCGTCGACGCCGTATCTGGACGCCTGGTTGGCTGGTCAGCCGCACGACGTGCGCCGGGCCGTGCTCGACAGCCTGTCCGCGATGACGCAGGTGTCGCGGTGGCGGATCCGGCGAGCGGCGCTGCGCAAGGCCTTGGTCGACCGGGGACGATTTCACTGGCGTCGAAACCCGCGCCTGCTGACGCGGGCCGCGATCGACCGGGCTGGTCTGCCCGAATGCCATCCATGGTTTGAAACCATCCCCGCCGCCACCCTGCCGGGAAAGCAGGCTCATGTTGCCGGTCTCGTCGGGATTCAGAACTACCTCGAGGCGGTGGTGGCGCCCCAACAAGCAGCAGTGATAGCGCCGCTGATGTCGCAGCCCGTCATCGAGGCCTGTCTGCGGGTCCCGACATGGCTCTGGTGCCGTGCGGGCATGAACCGCATGGTCGCCCGCGACGCGTTCCGCGACCGATTGCCGGCCGCCGTGATCGACCGCCGGGCCAAGGGAAGTCCGGGTGCGTTCGACGCCCGGATGGTGTCGACACAACGGGGGGCGATCCGAGCAATCCTCAACGACGGACATCTGGCGGCGAAAGGCCTGATCGATCTTGCCGCCATCGATCAGGCGCTCGGCACGCAAGGCCCCTTGCGCGGGGATGGCTATCTTCGGGTGACCGCGCTGGTCGATGTCGAAGCCTGGGTGCAGAGCTGGCTCGGTACGCCGTCTTTTGTCGGACCGGGGCAGAGCTGAGCGCGAAGCGCGCGCCAGCGTGCGAGCTCTTCGGCACTGGCATCGTCCTCGTCCTCGCGGCCCTGCAGCCAGAAGTCGAACCAGGCGAGATTGCGCCGGTACATCGCCAGCCGATGGGCCGGTTGCCCCGTTATGTGCGGCTCTCCTGGAAAGACGTAGACGTCGATCGGGGCGTTCGCCGCTTCGAGCGCGGAAATCGCGCCGAGCCCGGCGAGATATTCCTCACCAGGAAATTGCACGAGGATCGGTGTCCGCAGGGTCGTGGCATTGGGCGCAAGGGCGATCGGCTCGTAGAACGACCTGGCGGCGGGGCCATCGAACGGAAAGCCGTAAGCGGCGAACGCCGTGCGCAACGCCGGCCCGCCGACCTCGAACATGAAGCGATCCCATACCGGCGAGCCCAGCGACGCCGTCGCAAAGAGGTGACTGTTGTTGAGGGCGTAGACGGCACTCGACGCGGCGTCGCTGACACCGGCGATGCCGAGGCGCCGCATGTCTATCGAAGCGTGCGCCCTGGCTTCGGCGATGCCGGCCATCAAATTGTCGAACTGCAATTTGCGCGCATGATAGTCGGTGATGTCGAGACGCACTGCCTCGGCGGGCGTCCGGACAGACGGATCGGAGACGAGTGACGCATAGTCGGGCGCGTTTTCGACACTGAGCACGGCAAAGCCATGGGCGGCGAACGCGAGGATCGGAAATTCGTCACCGATCGCGCCCTTGAGAAAGCCTCGCGTGCGATATTGGACGATGATCATCGGATAGCCGGCCGATGGTGCCGCGCTTCGCGGCAGTACCAGGTCGCCATAGCCGTGCACGTTCAGCGGATCGTTCCAGTGGAGACGCTCGACCCGCGGAAGGGCATGGCGAGCAAAGCCGGGATTGGGATCGAAGATGATCGACTGTTGCCCCGTTTCGAGGCTGAGCGACCATAAGCGCCGCGGCTGCAGCGATGCTTCGCGTCCACAAATCAGCAAACCAGCGGCCACGTCGCAGCCCGCGAGAAGATCTTCGGTTGCGAATATGCGCTCCGGCGGCGCTCCCGGCCGCCAGCGGTAAACAGCCGTGACGCTGTCTCCCCATCCTTCCCGTCGCAGAAACAGAAAGTGTCGCCCATCGGCCCAGAGATTCGTCAGATAGCCGGAACAAGCGGGCGCGTCGCAAACAACCCTGGTGCCATCGACGCTCGCGAACAGGTTGATGACCGGCTGCCAGCTGGAATGATCGGCGGGAACGAGCCACGCACGCGCCCCGCCGGGCAGACTTGCGGTGGCGACAGCGTCCTTTTGCTCTCCGGATGCGGACGCCGGATCGAGCAGCGTGCGCTCCGCGTCGGTCGCTGGCCGATCGCGGGCTGTCGTCAGCAAGACCGTGCGATAGGAGATCGGGAGCGCCGCCGGGGGCTGTGGTCGCGGAGACGTCGTCGGCACGACGCGGGCATCATAATGGTAACCGCGAAGCGCTTCGCGGTCGGTCGCGGCACGAAATGCCGCCAGCCCGGCCCGGGTCGAGTAAACCAGGGCCTTCCCGTCGGCCGACCATGCGAAATCGATCACACCGCCTGGGGCATCGGTCAGGAACCGGCTGTGACCGGTCTTTGCGTTCACGCCGAGAACCTGGACGATGCCATGCCTGGCCGCCAGGATGGCAACCGTGTCGCCATCAGATGACCAGCGGGGTGGGTTGGCGCTGATCAGGCCGTCGTGCGCGAGCACGCCGCGCATTTCATAAGGCTGATGAAGCGGCTGCACGTCGAGCGGAATCACCTTGGGCGCAACACCCGCGCGGCGGGAGGTGATGACCAGCGCCTGGCAGAACCGGTTGCGCGCCGGATCGGCGCGGCGGATGACGAGCGCGATTCTTGCGCCGCCGGGCGACACGCCGAACGCCGGTCCCTGATTGGTGCTGTTGTCGCTCTGCCCGAATTCCCGCACCGCGCTGAGATCGTGCGGGGTAACGGCGATCCCTCGGGCCGAGGCGACCGGCGACGCAGCGAACACGGCGCAGTCGGTGGCGTGCGCCGACGAAGCTGCGCAGCCGAGGGCAAAGGCTGATCCCAATCCGACGAGGCGGCCTTGGCGACGCGGTGATGTGCCGCTTACCATTTGTGCGACACCTGAAGCCCGAGAACCCGGCCGATCGCCGAATAATTGGTCGTGTCGTAAGGCGCGGCATAGACGAAGTTGGTCGCGATCGGTGCCGGCATGGCATCGAACAGGTTGCGGACACTCACCGAGAGCGTCGTCCCGCTCAGGATGCCGGGCGTCGACAGTGACAGACGAGCCGAGAGGTCGACGGTCGTCTGTCCATGAACTCTGACGGTCGCTGCGGTTCGCTCGTCATCGACACCGCCAGCGTAATTGACGAAGCCGGCAACCGTCAGATCGGAGATCGACCAGGTCGCTCCCGCCCGCCCGCGAAAGCGCGGCGGATTGAACAGCGTACCCGCCAGGGGGATCTCGGGAGCGGAAGGGATGATCCTGCGGCGACTGGTCAGGTAGCTGGCGTCGATCGCAAGGTCGAGCGACCGGCGGGTGCCCATGTCGATCCGGTAGCCCGCCACCGCGTCGACACCCTCGGCATGCTCGCGCGTGACGTTGTGATACCCCTGGTCGATGATCGCGACGAGCTGCGCCGGGTCGAACGGCCGCCCGGTCTGATTGCTCAGTCCGCCGCTTGCGCCGGCCAAGGCGGCCGCGACCTGCTCGGGCGATGGCGAATAACTGATGAAAGCGGCGTAGAGGGGGTTGCCCAGTGCGTTGAACACGCTTTGCACCGGAACCTGCACGCGGTTCACGAAATCCACGGCGAAATAGCTGAGCTCCAGGTGCGCGCCGGATAGGCCAACGGGGTGGACGGCTACCGTCGCCGACCAGGTTTGTGCCCGCTCCGGGCGCAGGAAGAGATTTCCGCCACTGAAGATGCCGATCGTCGATCCGGCGGGATAGCTGGAATAGCCAAGATCGGTAGCGTTCAGGACGGTAAGCGTGCTCGGCGAATATTGCTGGAAGAGCGTCGGCGCCTTGAACGATCGGCCCCATGTCGCCTTCAGGTCCAGGCCTGGCACCGGCGTATAGACAAGCCCGAGCTTCGGGCTGAGAACGCCGTCGCGGCCGTAGCGTTCATACCGTCCGGCGAGGTTCAGGAGCAGCTGCTGGAGTCCGGGGACTGCGTTCCGCGACGAAATGAAAGGCAGAGCAAGTTCGCCATAGCCGAAAGTCGTGGTCCGACCTCGATCGAAGTCGGCATATCCTGTCTCGAGGTAATGAAGGTCTGCACGGCGAACGCCGGCGCCGACGGCGAGCCGCGCGGATCCTCCGGGCATGTCGAACAGTGGCCCCTCGGCGTTGATGCCGACCGAGGCCATCCTATTACAGATGCATCCCGCAAACCGGGAGAAGACGGCGCCGGCCGAATAGCCGAGCGAATCAAACTTCAGGCGGTCATCGCCCCACAGACCGTCGAGCGTGATCTGCCAAGCGGGCGAGGCGTCGATCACCAGGCGCGGCGCAAATTCCAGCGACCTCGTCGTGGACGTGTCGGTTTGCCCAAAGTCCAGGCTGGTCCCGGTAGCGGTATAAGGCGTCTCGCCAGATGAGCGCCGCGAGGAATAGAGCGCGTCCATTTCGAACGTGATCGCGGGGACGAGCTGCTGGTGCAGTGTGGCGACGACGCCCTGATGGCTCTGGTCGCGCACGAGCGTCGAGGAAGGGGCGAGCGATCGAGTGATGTCGCGCTCGCCGGCAACGACCGGGTCCGAGTGATCGAGATCGACCGTGACCAGCCCGCCACCGCCATCCCAGCTGGATCCGGCGGTGGCCGTATAAAGTTGCCGGACGCCGCCGCCATCGGTCGGAACGTCGACACGCGCGCTGGTGTCGAGCCCGCGATAGTCCCGCTTCAGGATGACGTTGGCAACCCCGCCGACCGCGTCGGACCCGTAGAGCGCCGACGCGCCGTCGGGCACGATCTCGATGCGGTCGACCGCCGCCAGCGGGATCGACGAAATATCGATGCCCTGGCCGGTGCCGTCGTATGAAAGGCGATGTCCGTTCAGAAGGGTGAGCGTCGCATCCGCTCCCAGCCCGCGCAGGTTGAGGTTCGAGGCCGCGTTCTGATTCTCGCTGGCGCCCGTAACGCCGAGCCCTACCTCGGGGTTCTGGCCGCCGCCAAAGCTCTGCGGCAGGGAGCGCGCGACATCGCCGAGGTCGGACTGGCCGGCGTTCTGGATCCGCTGCGCTGTGATCACCTGGACCGGCGAGGCCGACGCTTCGCCCCTGATCCGTGATCCCGTAACGAGGATGTCGCCACCCGACGCACCGCCCTGATCCGCCGTTAGCGGTCTGTGGACGAGGATGGCATCGTCGCGAAACTCGGCGACGAGACCGCTTCCGACCAGCAGGCGTCGAACCGCCTCGTCGGCGTTCATCCGGCCATCGAGGCGCGGCGACGTCCTGCCCTGGGCGGCATCCGCAGCAACGATGATTTCGCGTCCCGTCAGGCGTCCAACTTCGGTGAGCGCCCGGTCGAGCGGTTGCGGCTCAAGCGAGAATTGGACGCTTGCCGCGGTCGCCTGCGCGGCGACGGCGGCCGGACAGGCGAGCATGCTGACGATCAAACAGGCTGTGAACGACGGTCTTGCCATTGTGCATCTCTCCCCCTTGCGCAGGAAGCGCGCTGGAGGAGATGACGCACCGCGGGGTCGCCCCCTTAGGGCAACAAACCGAATTTATTTCGGAGGCTGGCGACGCAGCACGATGATTCCAGGTGTGCTTTCGTCGACCGTCAGTCCGAACACCTCTGCGAGACGGGTGCAGAGGCGCCTTGCATCGACGATGCGGAAGGTCCCGGACACCCTCAGTCGAGCGACCGCCGGGTCGGGGATGACGATCTTGTCGACGCTATAGCGATTGGCAGCGGCAACCACGTCGGACAGGGGCGCGCGGTCGAAGATCGCCAACTGGCGCGTCCAATCCGCTTCATGACCGATCGCCTCCGGCGCCGGCAGATCGGAATGCGGCGCGACCACGAGCCGCTGGCCGGGTTCGAGCGTGACCTGCCGTCGCGCTGATCGACCTTTCCCGGGTTCGAGGCGGCTCACGTCGATCGCGCCGCGCAGCAACGCGACTTCGATGCTCCCGTCATCGCGATAGCCGACGTCGAAGACGGTACCGTGAGCGACGACGCGGTCGTTTCCCGCGATCACCGCGAACGGCCGGCCGTCGTGACTGACCTCGAAGCGCGCACGGCCTCGTTCGAGCCGAAGATATCGGGACGTGCGGTCGAAGCGAACCGACAGGAGCGAATCGCTGTCGAGCGTCACCACCGACCCATCGGCGAGCGGGATGCGCCGCATTTGGCCGATGACGCTGACATACTGGGTAGCGCCCCTGCTTCCGGCCGGTGTCGTCGGCGAACGGTCGCCAGCGACGCCCCAAACGACGAGCACGAAGAACATCAGGATGCCGCCCAGCATGCCGGCGCGAACCGAGCTTTTTTTGAGGAAACCCAGAGTGCCTTGCGGCTCGTCCTTCAGCACCTTTCCCGCCGAGAACGTCTCGGCGATGCGATTATACGCCGCGCGGTGAAGCGCGCCGCGCGCCAGCCAGGCCTCGAAAGCGCCGCGATGCTGTTCCGCTTCAGGACCACGCATGCGCGCGAACCACGCCGCCGCTTCCTGGCGCAGCTGCCCCGCATCGCCGTCGCTGTCTTCCTGCCCCGTCATTGCCGCAGCGCCTCATCGAGATGAACGAGGGCGCGCATGATATGGTATTCGACCGTACTGACCGAAATGCCGAGGCGCGCCGCGATCTCGGTATAGGTCAATTCATCCACCCGGTGCAGGACAAAAACTTCGCGCGTCCGGGGGGTAAGGTGCTGCACCGCATCGCGATACTGTCGATGAAGATCTTCCACCTCGAGGGCGTCCTCCTGTTCGGGCGCGACGCTCGGCAAGTGTATCTCGTCCAGCAGTGCGACGGTCGACGGCCGGCATCGCGCTCGCCGCGCTCGGTCGACAACGAGATTTCGGATGACGCGCCGCAGATAGGCTTCGGGCGCCCCTTTGATCTCGTCGCGGCGCAGCGTCACGAGACGCTCGAATGCGTCCTGCACGACGTCGGCGGCTTCTTCCGCGTTGGCGACATGACGGCGGATCCGTCGCGCAGCGCGAGGACGTTCCCGCTTGAACAGGTCGGCCAGCCAGGACGCAGCGGGCGGTGATTGCCGCTTCACATCGTCAGCCACGGGGGCGCGCCCGAAGATGCGGCGTGCACCGCGCCGCGTGACCCAGCAAAGGCATGGACACCTCGAAACGAAAGCAGGGCAGCACGGTGAACGAGGCGTACCGCGCTGACGCTTGGCACTCCTGGACGGCGCGCTGCTTGTGCTGCCGGACCCTCTGGTCGGGCGCGTTTCAATCAGCCGGAGAAGAAAGACTGCGTGGTGCCGACGATCTGCTCCGCATCCGGACCATGCGTTTCAGGCGGGCTCGATGCAAGTGTTTCCGATGCATCACCATCGGGCACGATCGTGCCGCGCTTGCCGGCATTCGATCGACGGGCGCGATGGCCTGGTGCCGGGCGATACCATCGAACGGGAAGCGCGTTACGGGAAGCGCGCCGCTTTCGAGTGTCCCCACAAGAGCCGCCACTGTCCCCGGCCGGTCCCTGCCCATCGACCGGCACACCTGAGACATTAGGGCCGAGCCCGCAGACACTGATGTCGGCAAAAGCGGGTCGGAGCCCGCATGACGCCCACCAAGCTTCTCATCGGCCAGATGATCGCGGTCTTCGCCGTCGTGATCGCGGGTCTCTGGTTCGCCACTGAATGGGCGGCATGGAAACTGGCCTGGCAACCGGAGCTGGGAACGCCCTGGTTCGTGGTTGGCGATTGGCGGGTCTATCGCCCCTGGTCGATCTTCCCCTGGTGGTATCATTTCGATGCCTACGCGCCGAATGTCTTCGATCGCGCGGGCGCGATCGCCGGGAGTGGTGGCTTTGTCGGCTGCGGCGCGGCGATATTCGGGTCGCTCTGGCGGGCAAGGCAATCCCGCGATGTCACCACCTATGGCTCGGCCCGCTGGGCAAGCCGGAGAGAGATTTCCCGCGCCGGACTGCTCGACGACGCTGGCGTGTTCCTGGGCAAGGCGGAAGGCGCTTATCTTCGTCACGACGGTCCGGAACACGTCATGGCGTTCGCGCCGACGCGGTCGGGCAAGGGGGTGGGCCTCGTCGTGCCGACCTTGCTCGGTTGGACCGGCTCCGCGATCGTCCACGACATCAAGGGCGAGAACTGGCAGTTGACCGCCGGCTGGCGCGCCCGCTTCTCGCACTGCCTGCTGTTCAACCCTACGGATGCCCGTTCGGCGCGCTACAATCCGCTGCTCGAAGTCCGGCGCGGCGCCAACGAAGTCCGCGACGTCCAGAACATCGCCGACATCCTGGTCGATCCCGAAGGCGCGCTCGAGCGCCGCAACCACTGGGAGAAGACCAGCCATTCGCTGCTGGTCGGCGCGATCCTCCACATCCTCTACGCCGAAGAGGAGAAGACGCTGGCGCGGGTCGCGACCTTCCTCTCCGATCCGCAGCGCAGCTTCGCCGCCACGCTCAGGCGGATGATGACCACCAATCATCTGGGCGACGACGCGCAACCGGTGGTTCATCCGGTCGTCGCCTCGGCGGCGCGCGAGGTGCTCAACAAGAGCGAGAACGAACGCTCGGGCGTGCTGTCGACCGCGATGTCGTTCCTCGGCCTGTATCGCGATCCCACCGTCGCGGCCGTCACCTCCGCGTCCGACTGGCGCATCGCCGACCTGGTCGACGCAGCGCATCCCGTGTCGCTTTATCTCGTCGTGCCGCCCTCGGACCTCAGCCGCACCAAGCCGCTGGTCCGCCTGATCCTCAACCAGATCGGCCGCCGCCTGACCGAACATCTGCACGCAAACCCCAAGGATGGCGTCACCACAGGCCAGCACCGCCTGCTGATGATGCTCGACGAATTTCCGGCGCTCGGCCGGCTCGACTTCTTCGAGACCAGCCTCGCCTTCCTCGCGGGCTACGGCGTCCGCGCCTTCCTCATCGCGCAGAGCCTCAATCAGATCGAAAAGGCGTACGGCGAACACAACGCCATCCTCGACAATTGTCACGTCCGGGTCGCCTTCTCGACCAACGACGAGCGCACCGCGAAACGGATCTCGGATGCGCTCGGCACCGCGACCGAGCAGCGGGCGATGCGCAATTATGCCGGCCACCGGCTCGCGCCCTGGCTCGCGCACGTCATGGTCAGCCGTCAGGAAACCGCGCGCGCGCTGCTGACGCCGGGCGAAGTCATGCAGCTCGCGCCCCGCGACGAACTCGTGCTGATCTCCGGCCATCGCCCGATCCGCGCGCAGAAACTGCGCTATTACGAGGATCGCCGTTTCACCGCTCGCGTGCTGCCCGCGCCGGTTCTCGGTGCAAACACCTATACCGATCGTCCTGCCCCGCGCGGCGACGACTGGGCGGGACAGGTTCGCGACACCGACCTGCGCCTCGCCGCGAGCAGCGATGACCACGAAGGCATCGATGCCGACGGGCGTGAACAGGCCCGTCATCCCGGCCAGGAGCAGGAGCCCGCCATCGTCATCGAACCCGACGTCAGCGACCCGCTGGGGCTCGGCGAGGACGATGGCGATCAGGCGGCGGAGCGACGCGCGATGGACCGCGCCCAGGCTGCCGGACCAGCGCGCACCGCATACGGGCTCGAAACAGCATCGAGCCGGCCCGACGATCTGCAGCTGGGTCTCTGAACGATGGAACGCGCCAAGAACCAGGTCCGTTACCAGCTGTTCCTGCCCCGGCCGCTGTCCGACCGTCTCGAAGCGCTTGCCTCGAAACCGGGTGCGAGCAAGTCGGCGATCCTTGCCGATGCCGTCACGGCATGGCTCAACCGCCGCGGGACCAGCGACCTCGAAGACCGGTTCGCTATCCGGCTCGACCGCCTGACCCATGCGATCAGTCGGATCGACCGCGACAGCTTTGTGATCCTCGAGACGCTGGCGCTGTTCATCCGCTTCGAGCTCGCGATCCAGACGCCGCTCGCGGAGAACGACGCCGCCGGGCGCGCGCTCGGTGCCAAGCGGTTCGAAGCGTTCGTCACGCAGGTCGGGCGACAGGTCGCGACGGGTCGCCGGACCCTGGGAACCGCCGAGACCGACGAGGTGGCACGATGAGCGGCTCACCCATCTCGGGAGAGCGCCGGCGCGCCATGCTGCG
Organism: Hephaestia mangrovi; assembly: GCF_019880555.1. GTDB lineage: Bacteria > Pseudomonadota > Alphaproteobacteria > Sphingomonadales > Sphingomonadaceae > Sphingomonas > Sphingomonas mangrovi. The sequence continues at coordinate 29,779 of NZ_JAINVU010000006.1, forward strand.
CACCGCGATGGGACCAGCCATCGTCGCAGCGCTCTCTGATCCTCGAGTAATCGAAGTGATGGTTAACCCCGACGGAGCGCTTCGTGTCGACATGCTCGGTGAAGGGCGCGTCGATACCCAGGTGCGGCTCGAGGCGCCGCAGGCCGAGCGCATCATCCGTCTCGTCGCCAGTCATGCCCGCAGCGAAGTCCATGGCGATCGGCCGATCGTATCTGCCGAGCTGCCGCCCCACGATGGCAGCGCGGGCGAACGGTTCGAAGGGGTGCTGCCGCCGGTAGCGCTTGCGCCGTGCTTCTCGATCCGCAAGCCTGCTGCGCGGATTTTCACGCTGGCCGACTATGTGGCCGACGGCATCATGTCGGGCGACGCCGCGCGCATCCTCGCCGATGCGATCGTGGAGCGCCGCAACGTGCTCGTGGTCGGCGGCACGTCTTCGGGCAAGACCACGCTCGCCAACGCGTTGCTCGCCGAGATGGCGCAGCTCGACGAACGTGTGATCCTGATCGAGGACACGCGCGAACTTCAGTGCGACGCCCCCGACGTGGTCGCGCTCAGAACGCGCGCCGGCTGGGTCACGATGGCGGATCTCGTGCGCTCGACCCTGCGGCTCAGGCCCGACCGCATCATCGTCGGCGAGGTCCGCGGCCCCGAAGCGCTCGATATGCTGAAGGCCTGGAATACCGGCCATCCGGGTGGGATCGCGACGGTACACGCCAATTCCGCGCGGTCGGCGCTCTACCGGATCGAACAGCTCGTCCAGGAGGCGGTGGCCAGCGTGCCGCGTCCGCTGATCGCCGATGCCATCGATCTCGTCGTTTTCATCGCCGGACGTGGCCTTGCCCGCCGGGTCGAGACCATTGCCCGCGTCGCCGGCCTCGATGCGCAAGGCGGCTACGCCCTCGTCGACATCATCCCGCAGTCCAAAGCCCGAGGAGACTGACCCATGTATTCGCTTGCCCTCAAGTTGCCCGGCCCGCGTACCTTTTCCCTTTCTGGCGCGGCCATCGGTGTCGGGCTGATGCTCTCGAGCCGGGCCTGGGCCGCGGGCACCGGCATGCCATGGGAGCAACCGCTCCAGCAGGTACTCGATTCGGTCCAGGGGCCGGTCGCCAAGATCATCGCCGTGATGATCATCATCGTCACCGGCCTGACGCTCGCGTTCGGCGAGACCGCGGGCGGCTTCCGACGCCTCATCCAGATCATCTTCGGCCTGTCGATCGCGTTCGCCGCGTCGAGTTTCTTCCTTTCCTTCTTCAGCTTCGGCGGTGGGGCGCTGATCTCGTGAGCGCGCCCACGCATCACACAGGCCATAGCGAGGGCTTCGAGGTCCCCATCCACGGGAGCCTCGGGGCGCCGGTCCTGCTCGGCGGTGCCCCGCGCGGCCTCGCGATCGTCAACGGCACGCTCGCCGCCGCGATCGGTCTCGGCCTGCAGCAATGGATCGCCGGGGTCGTCGTCTGGGCGGTCGGTCACAGCGTCGCCGTCTTCGCCGCGCGGCGCGATCCCGCTTTCGGGCCCGTGCTCGTCCGTCACCTGCGCCAGCGGAGCTATCTGTCATGCTAGCCTTGCGCGAATATCGCCAGAACGCCGACCGGCTTGCCGACCATCTGCCCTGGGCGGCGCTGGTCGCCGACGGCGTGGTCCTCAACAAGGACGGTAGCCTGCAGCGAACCTTCGCCTTCCGCGGGCCCGATCTCGAAAGCGCAACGGAAGCGGAACTTCTCGCCGCCTGTGCGCGGGCCAACAATGTCCTGAAGCGCTTCGGCACCGGCTGGGTGCTCCACTTCGAAGCCGAGCGCCGCGAGGCGCTGGGGTATCCGGACAGCACCTTTCCCGACGCCGCCTCGTGGCTGGTCGACCAGGAGCGCCGGGCCCGGTTCGCGGCCGAGGGCAGCCATTACGAGAGCCGCTACCACCTGACGCTGACCTGGCTTCCCGCGCCCGATGGCGCCGATGCCGCGGGCCGTTCGCTGGTCGATCGGCCGGGTGCCGATGCCGGTCGCGACTGGCGCGGGGCGCTGGCCAATTTCGTCGCGGAGACGACCCGGGCACTCGATCTGTTCGCCGCCTTCATGCCCGAGGTCCGCGCGCTTACCTCAGACGAGTTGCTGACGTACCTGCATGGCTGCATTTCGAACCGGCGTCATCCGGTCGCGATGCCCGAGACGCCGATCTATCTCGATGGCCTGCTCGCCGATGCGCCGCTGGTCGGCGGCCTCGAGCCGAAGCTCGGCAATCGGCATCTGCGCACGCTCACCGTCACCGGCTTTCCCAATATGAGCCGGCCGGGGATTCTCGATGCGCTGAACGAAGCCGATTTTCCCTATCGCTGGGCAACGCGGTTCATCGCCCTCGACAAGGCCGACGCGACGAAATTGCTGACGAAACTGCGTCGGCAATGGTTCAACAAGCGCAAGTCGATCACCGCGCTGCTGCGCGAGGTGATGTACAATCAGCCGGCGCAGCTGCTCGACTCGGACGCCGACAACAAGGTCGCCGATGCCGACCTGGCGTTGCAGGCCCTGGGCGGCGACCATGTCGCGTTCGGCTACCTGACGACCACGATTACCATTTCGGACGCCGATCGCGCCCGGGCCGAAGACAAGGTCCGTGCGGTGGAGCGGATCGTCGGCGGCCTCGGATTCATCACGATCCGCGAGGGCGTCAATGCGGTCGAGGCCTGGCTTTCCTCGCTCCCCGGTCATGCCTACGCCAATGTCCGCCAGCCCATCGTGCATACGCTCAACCTGGCTCACCTGATGCCGCTGTCGTCGGTCTGGGCTGGCCCGATCCGCAACGCGCACCTCGACGGCCCGCCATTGCTGACCGCGCAGACGTCAGGCTCGACCCCGTTCCGCCTGTCGACCCATGTCGGCGACGTCGGGCACATGATGGTGGTCGGCCCGACCGGCGCGGGCAAGTCGGTGCTGCTTGCCCTCATTGCGCTCCAGTTCAGGCGATACGCGCGAAGTCAGGTGTATATCTTCGACAAGGGCCTGTCCGCGCGCGCCGCCGTCCTGGCGATGGGCGGCGCGCATCATGCGCTGGGTTCCGGCGAGGTCGACGGCGAGGCACTGGCCTTTCAGCCGCTGATGCGCATCCATGACGCGGCCGAGCGCCGCTGGGCTGCCGAATGGATCGGCGCATTGCTCGAAGCCGAAAGGCAGGCCGTCACCCCCGAGGTCAAGGACATGCTGTGGTCGGCGCTGACCAGTCTCGCCTCCGCGCCGACACAGGAGCGGACAATGACGGGGCTCAGTCTTCTCCTCCAGTCGAATGCGCTCAGGACCGCGATCCAGCCCTATACGCTCGACGGACCGCATGGTGCCCTGCTCGACGCGGCGGAGAGCGGGTTCGCTCTTGCCGATGTCCAGTGCTTCGAAACCGAGGCGCTGCTGGGCCAAACGAGCGTCGTCGCGCCGGTGCTGACCTATCTGTTCCATCGACTGGAAGAGCGGTTCGATGGGCGGCCGACGCTGCTCGTCCTCGACGAAGCCTGGATCTTCCTCGACCATCCGCTGTTCGCCGCGCGCATCCGCGAGTGGTTGAAGACACTGAGAAAGAAGAACGTCGCGGTGCTGTTCGCGACGCAGAACCTCGCCGACATTGCCGACAGCGTCATCGCACCCGCCATCATCGAGAGCTGCCCGCAACGCATCCTGCTTCCCAACGACCGGGCGATCGAACCGCAGTCGCGCGCAGCTTACGAACGCTTCGGGCTCAACGACCGGCAGGTCGAACTCGTCAGCCACGCAACGCCCAAACGGCATTATTACCTGCAGTCGGCGCGCGGCAATCGGCTGGTCGAGCTCGACCTCGGCCCCATCGCTCTCGCACTGTGCGGCGCCTCCGACCCCACAAGCCAGAAGCGGATCGACGCGATCCTCGCCGAACACGGCGCTGCCGATTTTGCCGCCCGCTTCCTCGAATCCGCCGATCTCGGCTGGGCCGCCGAGTTGCTCGGCCGATTCCCGACGCCCGGGCTTTCCCCCCTCCCACCCGAAAGGAGACCTCCAGTGACGAAGAAACACCGCCTCGAAAAGTATGTCATCGCCGCGGCACTGGGGCTGGGCGCCACCGGCGCCATGGTCACGGGCATGATCGTGACGCCGACGCCGGCACGAGCACAATGGACCGTGTTCGACCCCTCGAACTACAGCCAGAACCTCCTGACGGCGGCCCGCACGCTCACGCAGATCAACAACCAGATCCGGATGCTGCAGAGCCAGGCGCAGAGCCTGATCAACGAGGAGAAGAACCTGACGACGATCGGTTTTCCGGAGGTGCAGCAGCTCCAGCAGAGGATGCAGCAGATCGACCAGCTGATGGCGCAGGCGCAGGGCATCCAGTTCCACGTCGCCGGCCTCGACCAGCAGTTGAGCGCGCAATATCCGACCAGCTTCGACGCGGCCCTGACCAACGACTATCATGTGATCGACGCTCGCAAGCGCCTCGACATGTCGACGGCGGCCTACAGGCAGACCATGGCCGTCCAGGCTCAGGTTGTGGAAAACATCGCCGCCGACCAGGCCGCGCTCGCGAGTATCGTCGACCGCAGCCAGGGTGCCGAGGGCGCGCTGCAGGTCGGTCAGGCCACCAACCAGCTCCTCGCGCTCGTCGCCAAGCAGCAGTTCCAGCTCCAGACGCTGGTGGCGGCCCAGTTTCGTGCCGACGCGATCGAACGCGCGAACAGCAATCAGTCCCGCAGCGACGCGCAGAGCGCGGCGGCGAAATTCCTCGGATCGGGACGTGCCTACACGCAGCACTAGCCCTTGTGGCGGGCACTGACCGACAGGCGCCGGCAATGCGCGCATGATTGTCGGCGCCGCCGCGGGGCCCCTTCGCCCCCAGGCCATGCCCCCGGCCAACGGGGGCGGGTCCCGCGGTTCCCTTCCAGACTTCCGAAAGCGGACGAGAGGTGAACGATCTCAACATCATCGACCAGTTCCTGGCGGCGTTCATCACCTACATCGACAGTGGGTTTGGCCTGCTTGGCGGCGACGTCAGCTTCCTGTCGCGCACGCTGATCGCGCTCGACATCACCCTCGCCGGTCTGTTCTGGGCGCTTGGCGGCGAAGACAACGTGCTCGGGCGCCTCATCCGGAAGATCCTCTATATCGGCGCCTTCGCCTTCATCCTGAACAGCTTCTCGTCCCTCGCCGACATCATTTTCCGCTCGTTTGCACAGGCCGGGCTGACCGCCGGCGGCGGGACGATCACGGCGGACGATCTGCTGAAGCCCGGACGGCTCGCCGGAACCGGCTTCTCGGCCGCCTGGCCGCTGCTCGAACAGGTCAACCAGTATCTCGGCTTCACGACCTTCTTCGACAATTTCCTGACCATCGTCGTGCTGCTGGTCGCGTGGATCATCGTGATCCTCGCCTTCTTCATTCTCGCCGTGCAGATGTTCGTCACGATCCTCGAGTTCAAGCTGGCCAGTCTGGCCGGCTTCATCCTCGTACCCTTCGCGCTGTGGAACCGAACCAGCTTCCTCGCCGAGCGCGTGCTGGGGAACGTCGTCAGCTCGGGGATCAAGGTAATGGTCCTCGCGGTCATCGTCGGCATCGGTTCCGGCTACTTCACCCAGTTCACCACCGCGTTGCAGGGACAGGAGCCCGATATCGGCCAGGCGATGAGCCTGGTGCTCGCAAGCCTTGCCCTGTTCGGGCTTGGCATTTTCGGTCCGGGCATCGCTTCAGGCCTCGTCGCGGGTGGGCCGCAACTCGGTGCAGGCGCTGCGCTCGGGACAGCGCTCGGCGCGGGCGGGATCATGTATCTCGGTGGTGCGGCCGCTATTGGGGCTGGAGGCGGGCTTGCGGCCGCCGGGATCGGCGCGGTGCGGGCGGGTGCGTCGATGGGGGCCGCGGCGTCGACGGCCTACACACTCGGGCAGGAAGGGGCAGGCTCGGCCAGCATCGGTGCCGGCATCGGCGGCATGGCGAGGGCGGCCGGCAGTGCTGCACGCTCACGCCTGTCGGCGACGCTCGGGCTTGGCGACGCGGCCGCGGCCGGTCGTCGAGGCGCGTTCGACGCGATGGCCGGACACGGCCCATCCACTGCCGGAGATGCTTCGGACGGCACGTCGTCAATGCCCGGCTGGGCACGCGCGATGAAGACCCAGCAGACTTCGCGCCACCACCGCCAGACCGCCGTTCAGGCCGTCCAGTCAGGCGACCGCGGTGGTCATGGCGTCACTCCGGACATCCAGGAAAGGGAGGACTGATCCTCATGATCTTCAAGCGAGCGGTTCAGCGCTATGGGCGCACCCCCGAACCGGAAACGCCTTATCAGCGCGCCGGCCAATTGTGGGACGAGCGCATCGGCTCGGCGCGGGTCCAGGCGCACAGCTGGCGGCTGATCGCCTTCGGCTGCCTTGGGCTGACAAGCGCGCTTTCGGGAGGCCTGCTCTGGCAGTCGCTGCAGAGCCGCGTGGTTCCGTACGTGGTCGAGGTCGATCGCCTGGGTGAAGCGCGCGCGGTGGAGCCCGCCGACAGGACCTATCATCCGACCGACCCCCAGATCGCGTGGTTCCTCTCGCGCTTCATCGAGGACGTGCGCTCGGTCTCGCTCGATCCCGTGCTCATGAGAGCCAATTGGCTCTCGGCCTACGACTTCGCGACAAAACGCGGCGCGGTGTTCCTGGGCGACTATGCCCGCACGGCCGATCCGTTCGCGCAGGTCGGCGAGCGTACCGTCTCGGTGCAGGTGACAAGCGTGGTGCGTGCCTCGGACACGTCGTTCCAGGTCAAGTGGATCGAGACCGCCTTCGAGCGTGGTGCTCCGGCGAGCACGTCGCACTGGACCGCGATTTTGACCGTTCGGACGGTGCCGCCGAAAAGCGCCGACGTGCTCCGCAGGAATCCGCTGGGCCTCTACGTCGATGCGATCGACTGGAGCCGGGAACTCGAGCCGGCCGGTTCCAACCTGTCACAATCGACGCCAACAGTGATCGTGCCGGTGCGCGCCACACCGCCGCCGCCGGTGGGCATCCCCGGTAAATCGCCGCTCGATCCGACGCTCGGCACCCCCGCAGGTCAGGAGACCCAGCCATGAACTTCGCATTGCTCGCCGCAACGGCGCTCACCCTCGCTGCTCCCGCCGTCGCCCAGACGACGCCAATTGCGCCAGCTTCGCCGACCATCACGCCACCGCCGGCGCCTGCCGTCGCGCTGCCGACCAAGGCGCGTGCTGCGTCGTCATCGCCCGACGCTGCAAGACGAGGCCCGCACCATCGGCGTATGCCGCCATCGGCCGGCGAACTGCGCGTCCGCGCCGCCAATCGCGCCGCCACGCTCGATCCCACGACCGGCGGCTATCTGGGTGGGGTGCAGGTCTATCCGTATAGCGACGGCGTCATCTACCATCTGCTGACCGCACCGGGGCAGGTGACCGACATCGCGCTGCAGCCCGGCGAGAACCTCGGCGCGGTCGCTTCGGGCGACACGGTCCGCTGGGTGATCGGCGATGCGACAAGCGGGGGAAGCGACGCGGGCGACGCCAAACGCACGCATGTGCTGGTGAAGCCGTTTACCGAGGGACTTGCGACAAACCTCGTCATCACCACCGACCGGCGGACCTATCACCTGGCGCTGACCAGCACCGCGCATACCGCCATGTCGGCGCTTTCCTGGACCTATCCTGCCGACCAGCTCCTTGCGCTCAAGGCCGCAGCGGAACCGGCGGACGCGGCGCGCGCGGCTCGATCGGTCGCATCGGGTTTCGATATCGAGCGGCTGAACTTCGGTTACACGATAGACGGCGATCATCCGGCTTGGCGGCCCTTGCGCGCCTTCGACGACGGGCGGCAGACGTTCATCGAGTTCCCGGCCAGCATCGGCGAAGGCGAGGCGCCGCCGCTGTTCCTCGTCGATGCCAGGGGCACGGCGAGCCTCGTCAATTACCGGGTACAGGGCCGCTATTATGTGGTCGACCGTATCTTTGCCGTGGCGGAACTTCGACTGGGCCTCAAGCCCCAGGACGTCGTCCGGATCACTCGAACCGGCGAGGGACAGGCCGGACGGAGGCGGTCGTGAGTGCCGGCCCGATGGACGGGGCGGTGGCCCCGCTGCCCGCGAAGCTCGACCCCGAGACGCTGGCGATCCGCTCGCGGCCGCCACGAGCAATACGGTTCAAGAAGGGCGTGATCATCGCCATCGCCGCCCTGGGATCGATCAGCCTCGTTGCGGTGATCTGGATGGCGCTGAAGCCGCGCCTGTCCCGCGGGGTTTCAGCGCAGGAGGAATTGTCGCAGCCGGATGGGCGCCCGGCCGTCGATGCGCTTGCCGGCACTCCCGCCAATTATGGACAGGTGCCACAGCTCGGCCCGCCGCTTCCCGGCGATCTCGGCAAGCCGATTCTCGAGCGGCAGCAGCAATTGGCACTGGCGACCGGCCCGACCGACCAGCAATTCCAGCAGTCGGAAGCGGCCGATCGCGAACGCCGGCTCGGCGAGATCAGGGCCGCGCGCGAATCCGGCGTGCTGGTGCAGGACCGAAAAGTCGGCAGCACTTCCGATGCGGCATCCGGCACCGCGGTCCCGGTGAGCACAGCGACGTCCGCCACGCAGAAGCTTGCGCTCGATCCGACCAACGACCCCAACGCGCAGGGCCGCAAGCAAGCGTTCGTTTCCGGTCTTGATTCACGCGGCGACGTCAATCCGCACGCGCTCGCGCCGCTGGCGTCGCCCTACACTTTGTCGGCAGGCAGCGTGATCGCTGCGAGCCTCATCACCGGACTTCGCTCCGACCTGCCGGGGCTCGTCACCGCCCAGGTCACCGAGAATGTCTATGACAGCGCGACGGGGCATCTACTGCTGATTCCGCAGGGCGCGCGCCTCATCGGCAGTTACGACAGCGTCGTGGCGTTCGGGCAGAAGCGCGCGCTCATCGTCTGGCAGCGGATCGTGATGCCCGATGGCAGCAGCTTGCGAATCGACAATGTGCCGGCCACCGATCCGTCAGGTTATGCCGGACTTGAGGACAAGGTCGACTTCCACACCTGGCAGCTCTTGAAGGGCGTGGTGCTTTCGACCGTGCTCGGGGTCGGGTCGGAGCTCTCGCTCTCGGGCCAGAGCGATCTGGTCCAGGCGGTCCGCATGTCGACGCAAGACACCGTGTCGCGCGCCGGCGACCAGATCACCAAGCGCAATCTCGGCATGCAGCCGACGATCACGATCCGCCCCGGCACGCCGGTCAGGCTGGTGGTCCACAAGGATCTGGTGTTCGCGCCGGCGGGGAGGAACTGACATGGTCGATCTCAAGCTCGGCAAGCTGCCCGACCGAACCCCGGTGAAGCTCTCGATCAGTATCACGCCCGACCTGCAGGCAGCACTGCAGGATTATGCGGCGGTCTATGCCGAAACCTACGGAGTGGAGGAGGCGATCGCCGAGCTCGTACCTGCGATGCTGGCCGCGTTTCTCGAGGGCGACCGCAACTTCATGCGCAGGCGCGATGCCAGATTGCGGGGCCAGAAATGATCGAGCGGGCATGGGAAACCAGGATCGAGCCGCTGACGGTGCGAGTCATGACTGCCGCCCGGATTACCGGGCTCAGCCGATCCCGGATCTATGAGCTCATCCAGTCGGGCGATCTCGAAACAACGAAGGTCGGACGGGCGACGCTGGTGCAATATCGAAGCCTGAAGCTCCTTACGGGCAACGGACCATCGAGCGCGGACACGCCAGGTTGATCTACTTCCAGTTGGGGACGTAGCGTAGCCGCATACCGAACCCGTTCGGCTGCCGCGCGGTCGCGACGTGTGACTGCCAGATTTTAGGAATGCCCGTCCAAGTCCGGCTTCAACGGACATATCTCGACAACCACAAAATCATAGGGCGGCTCGAAGCTCGATAGATCGCGCTCTACCAGCTGCCGGATCGAAGCGTCGGGCTGGACGCCCGGCGCCTCGAAACATCGAGAGTCATGCTTTCCGGCCAGCCCTGAAATCAGGCCGCAGTACAGCACCGCCATCGCGCAGTTGATCGAGGTAGTCCGACCAGTGCTGCATCATGCGTACCCGCTCGTCCCAATACTCGCCCCGGGCATAGGCGCGGCGGACCTGGTTGGTGTCGACGTGCGCGAGCTGGCGCTCGATCGCGTCGGGGTTCCATTCGCCCATCTCGTTTAGCAGTGTCGCCGCCATCGCCCGGAAGCCGTGCGCGGTCATTTGCTCGGTGGTGTAGCCGAGCTTGCGCAAACCCTGGTTCACGGCATTCTCCGACATCGTCTTGCGCGGCTTGCCGAGGCACGGAAACAGGTATTTCCACCAATGCGTGTGCTCGTGCAGTTCCTTGAGCATCGCAATTACCTGCCGCGACAGCGGCACTCGGTGGGGACGACGCATCTTCATGCGCTCCGCCGGGATGAACCAGGTCGCTTCCTCGAAGTCGATGTCTGCCCACTCGGCCTGCCGCAGCTCGCCCGGGCGCAGCAGCACGTGCGGCGAGAGCCGCATGGCCATCACCGTCACTTTGTGCCCCCGATAGCCGTCAATCGCCCGGAGCAGCGCCCCCACTTCAGACGGCCGGGTGATTGCTGCGAAGTGCTTGACCTTGGGCACGGCGATCGCGCCGCGCAGGTCGGCCGCGACATCCTTTTCGCAACGAACTGTCGCTACCCCATAGCGGAATACCCGGCTGAGCACGCTGCGCATGCGTCTTGCACTTTCGTAGGCGCCGGTGGCCTCGACCTTGCGGAGCACGGCAAGCGCTTCGTGAGGCGTGATCTGCGCGATGGGGATGTTGCCGATGAGCGGATAGGACTTGGCGAGCAGCCAGCGAATCTTATCAATGGTGACCGGTGCAAGGCCGTCTCGTTCGCATTTGACCAGCCATTCCCTGGCGACGGCCTCGAAGGTGTTCGCCGCGGCGTACTTGGCGGCGATCCTGGCGCGCTTCTTTTCCAGCGCTGGATCGATTCCTTCGGCAATCTTCTTCCTGGCCTCGTCGCGCCGGACCCGCGCGTCCGCGAGGCTTATCGTTGGCCACCCTCCGAGATGAAGATTCTTCTGCTTGTCGAGAAAGCGGTATCTGAAGCGCCACAGCTTCGAGCCGTTGGGTTGGATGACGAGATAGAGACCTTGAGAATCGGAAAGGCTCCAGGCCTTCTCTCTCGGCTTGGCGGCGTTGATCTGAATGTAGGTAAGCATGGTCGTTTTCCCAGCAATGCCGGGTCGATCCGAGAGCACCAAAAAGAGCAACATTTTGGTGCTGCTGCTGCTGGTGCTCTTAGCCGGATTTCGCCGGACGGTGTCTGGCGATTCTCGGTCTAGAAATGCTGTGAAACCAGCCGCTTACTGGACGATGCTGGACGTATCCAGAGCCAGTATTGGTGCCCAGAAGAGGACTCGAACCTCCACGGGGTAACCCCCGCCAGCACCTGAAGCTGGTGCGTCTACCAATTCCGCCATCTGGGCACGGGGTAGGCCGCGCGCTCTAGGCGAGGGGCCGCGCGCTTGTCAACGCTAGATCAGCGCCAGTTCGGCAAGTTTTCCGATCAAGGCGGGTGGCAGCTCGGCGACGCCGCTCGTGCCGCCGGCGAGGTCGGCGGGGGCGTCGTTCGCCTCGAGGTAGCGCCAGCCCTGGTGCGCCCGCTTGGGCCGCGCCTCGACCAGCACGGGGACCGGATCGATGTGTATCGCGACCCGCCCGCCTTCCGCCTCACCGAAGCCGAGAATCGGCGAGCGCGCGACGAGCTGGTGCTTGACGATCCAGTAGAGCGAGCCCTGCCCGGCAATCTCCTCGTGCCGTTTGGGCAGGTATCGTGTCGTCAGGAACACCGGTCCCGCTTCGGCGCGCTGCCGCAGCCGCTCGACGAGATGATCGAGGCTCGCCGCGCCGAACGCGACCTTGGTGATATGGAGCGCCATACCGCCGATCTGGGCATGCGGCGCGCCAGCGACAAGTCAGCCGCCAAGCCCCCACAAAGTAGCGAGCCCGAGGAACGAGAAGAAGCCCATCGTGTCGGTCAGCGTCGTCACGAACACCGCCGAGGACACCGCCGGATCGATCTTCGCCTTGTCGAGCGCGATCGGCACGAACACGCCGCCCAGCCCGGCGACGAGATTGTTGAACAGCATCGCCGTGCCCATGACGATCGACAGATCGCGATTGCCGTAGATCAGATAGCTGCCGATCCCGACCATCAATCCCAGCGACGCGCCGTTGGCCAGCGCGATGCGGAATTCGCGGACGATCATCCACCAGGTGTTCGAACTGGTCAGCTGGTTGGTCGCCAGCGCGCGGACGACCACCGCCAGCGTCTGCGTCCCCGCATTGCCGCCCATGCCCGAGATGATCGGCATCAGCACCGCGAGCACGGCAAACCGTCCGATCTCGCCCTGGAACAATCCGACCACCGACGACGCGACGATCGCGGTACCGAGATTGACGATGAGCCATATCAGCCGCGTCCGCACGGTCAGCCGGATTGGCTCGTTGATGTCGCCGTCGCCCGCGCCGGACAGCAACAGCGTATCCTCGCCCGCTTCCTCCTGGATGATGTGGACGATGTCGTCGACGGTGATCATGCCGACCAGCCGGCCGGTCGCATCGACGACCGCGGCGGAGATCAGGCCGTATTTCTGGAAGCGCAACGCGACCTCTTCCTGGTCCATGTCGACCGGGATCAGCGTTTGTTCGCGCTGCATCACATCGCCCAGCTTGACCGAGCGCGGCGTGCGCAGGATCCACGAGAGCTTGCAGGTGCCGATCGGCTTGTGCCCCGGATCGACGACGAAGACTTCCCAGAAATCGGTGGTCAACTGGTCGTCGGCGCGCAGATAATCGATCACATCGCCGACGGTCCAATGCTCGGGCGCTGCGATCAGCTCGCGCTGCATCAGGCGGCCGGCAGTCTCTTCCGGATAGCTGAGCGCTTCCTCGATCGCCGCGCGGTCGTCGGGCTCCATCGCGCGAAGGACCTCGCGCTGATCCTCGACGTCCATGTCCTCGATGATCGCGACAGCGTCGTCGGTATCGAGCTCGGAGGCGATGTCGGCGACCTGGTGCGGCTCGAGCGCGTCGATCAGATCTTCGCGGACATAATCGTTCATCTCGGCGAACACCTCGCCGTCGAGCAGCCCGGCGATCGCCTTGGCGAGATCGGGGCGCTCGTCGGCGGGCGTCAGCTCGAACAGATCGGCGATGTCGGCGGGATGGAGCGGCTCGACCAGCTCGCGCGCGTCCCCGGGGCGCCCATCCTCGACGGCGTCGAGCACCGCGCGGACGAATTCGGGCTTGAGGCGGTCGTCCTCGTCGAGCTGCGCCGATTCGGTTTCGGCTTCGGGCGTGAGTTCGGTCTCGCTCATCGGTCGACCTCCGGCCCTGGTTGCTCGCGACTTCGCCCCCTTAGCGGCACGCGCCACCGATGCCAACGCCTCTTGGTTTGCCAGCACGGGCGGGCGCCGCTAGGGCGCAGAGGGAAACAGGAACGCCCATAGAAGGATATGCGCATGGCCGACACTCCCGAAACGCTGACGATGACGCTCGACGGCGGCGACGTAACGATCAAGCTGCGCCCCGATCTCGCGCCCCAGCATGTCGAGCGCATCGCCGGCCTTGCCAACGAAGGCTTTTACGATGGCGTCGTGTTCCACCGCGTGATCCCCGGCTTTATGGCGCAGGGCGGCGATCCCACCGGCACCGGCATGGGCGGTTCGGAAAAGCCCGATCTTCCGGCCGAATTCTCGAAGGAGCCGCATGTCCGCGGCGTCTGCTCGATGGCGCGCACGCAGAATCCGAACAGCGCCAATTCGCAATTCTTCATCTGCTTCGACGACGCCCGCTTCCTCGACGGCCAATATACCGTCTGGGGCGAAGTGACCGATGGCATGGACCTGATCGATGCGCTGCCCAAGGGCGAGCCGCCGGCCAACCCGGGCAAGATCGTCAAGATGCGCGCGGCGTAATCCAGGTTCAGCTTCGCTGAGCCATAAGGCACCGGCGCGCTCCCCATCCGGCCTCGCAGACGCGATATTCTGCGGAAGCCCGCCTGGGGAGCGGGCCTTCTATTTCTCTTCCAGCACGCGGATCGCCCAGTCGTGGAACAGGCGCACCGGGCGCTGGGTGAGCGCGCGCGGGCGGCAGACGAACCAATAACTGTACGGACTTTCGACCGGAATATCGAACAGCCGCACGAGCCGCGGGTCGCTCGCCTCGTCGAAATGGCTTTCGTGCATGAACGCGACGCCCAGCCCCTGCGCCGCCGCCTCGAGCATCAGCGCGCCCGAATCGAAATGATCGATCGCTGCCGGCTCGAGCTCGTCCAGCCCGACCGCGCGGCGCCACGCGGTGAAGGTGTCGGGCATGTCGCGGTGGAGCATCACCGTCAGCCCGGCGAGCTGCTCGGGCCGGGTGACCGGATCGGGGCCCTCGACCAGCTTGCGGCTGGCGATCGCATAGACGCGATTGCGATCGAGCCGCCGCGCGTAGAGCGCCGGGTCGATCGACCGCGCCAGCGCGATCGCGACATCGACGCCCTCGCCGAGCCGCGACAGGCCATGGCTGGTGGTATCGATGTCGATATGCAACTCGGGATGCGTCGCGCGCAATTCGCCAAGGTGCGGAAACAGCTTTTGCGAGGCGTAGAGCGGCAGGATGCTGAGCCGCAGCCGCAATACCTCGGCCGGGCTGGTCATCGCCTCGACCGCGTTGGACAGCTGATCGAGCGCCGGCGATACCTGGGCGAGCAATTGCGTGCCGTCGTCGTTGAGCACCATCGCCTGGTGGCGCCGCTCGAACAGCGGCCGATCGATGAAGCGTTCGAGCGCCTGAACGCGACGGCTCAACGCCGGCGGCGACAGCGCCAGTTCCTGCGCGGCGGCCTTGATCGAGCCCAGCCGCGCGACCGCGACAAAGGCTTCGATCGCGGTCAGCGGGGGCAGGCGGCGCATCGGCTCTTCCTCTTGTGCGTTGCATCAGCAACGATGGTGATCGGACAAATATGCGCATCTCGCTGTGATGCGCCAACCCCTGAATTGCATAATTTGCAATCCTAATTATCCATTTCGCACTTGCACAAAACCCTGCTGCGCCGCACATAGGGCAGGCCTTTCAGGCATCCTCTCCTAAAAACTTTCACGGGCTGGCCTTTTGGCCGGCCCTTTTTTTGTTGGTTACCGGTAACGGCCGGCGCTGCCGCCCTCGCAATGCGGGAACCCCGATCCTATCTGGCGCGCTTCAATCGCGAACCGCTTCGAAGGGATTTCCATGGCCGACAGCGAAACGCCGCCACTGCGCAAGCTGCAGGTCGCCAATGCGCGGCCAGAGGATTCGGGGCGCGGGATCGCCCATCTGCCGCGCGCGCTGATGGGCGAGCTCGGCCTTGCCGAGGGCGACGTGATCGAGATCGTCGGCAAGCGTTCGACGCCGGCGCGCGCGGTGTTTCCCTATGCGGAGGACGAGGGGCTGGAGATCATCCGCCTCGATGGCCTGCAGCGCGCCAACGCTGGCGCGGGATCGGGCGAATATGTCGAGATCCGCCGCGTCGAATCGAAGCCGGCGAGCCGCGTGGTGTTCGCGCCGGCTCAACAGAATCTGCGATTGCAGGGGTCGTCCAACGCGCTGAAGCGCACGTTCGTCGGCCGGCCGCTGTGCCAGGGCGACGTCGTCGCCACCGCCGGGCAGCAGCGCGTCGACAATATCCCGCCCAACGTCCAGCAATTCCTCCGTGCGCCGGCTTACGCACTGCAGGAAATCCGTCTCGTCGTCGTGGCGACCAACCCCAAGGGCGTGGTCCATATCGACGAGAATACCGAAATCGAGTTGCGCCCCGAATATGAGGAGCCGCAGCAATCGCGCCGCGCCGATGTCACCTATGACGATATCGGCGGCATGGCCTC
Organism: Hephaestia mangrovi; assembly: GCF_019880555.1. GTDB lineage: Bacteria > Pseudomonadota > Alphaproteobacteria > Sphingomonadales > Sphingomonadaceae > Sphingomonas > Sphingomonas mangrovi. The sequence goes on from NZ_JAINVU010000006.1 coordinate 45,617, forward strand.
GACCATCGACCAACTGCGCGAGATGGTCGAGCTGCCGCTCCGCTATCCCGAGTTGTTCCAGCGGCTCGGGGTCGATCCGCCCAAGGGGGTGCTGCTGCATGGCCCGCCCGGCACCGGCAAGACACGGTTGGCCCGCGCGGTCGCCAACGAATCGGCGGCGCAATTCTACCTGATCAACGGCCCCGAGATCATGGGCTCGGCCTATGGCGAATCGGAGCAACGCCTCCGTCAAGTGTTCGAGGAAGCCTCGAAGAACGCGCCGTCGATCGTGTTCATCGACGAGATCGATTCGATCGCGCCGAAGCGCGGCCAGGTGTCGGGCGAGGCCGAAAAGCGCCTCGTCGCGCAGCTGCTGACGCTGATGGATGGGCTCGAGGCGCGAGCCAATCTCGTCGTCATCGCCGCGACCAATCGGCCCGAGGCGATCGACGAGGCGCTACGCCGCCCCGGCCGCTTCGACCGCGAGATCATCGTCGGCGTGCCCGACGAGCGTGGCCGCCGCGAAATCCTCGGTATCCACACCCGCGGCATGCCGCTGGGCGACAAGGTCGACCTGAACGAGCTGGCCCGCACTACCTACGGCTTCGTCGGTGCCGATCTCGCCGCGCTGACCCGCGAAGCGGCGATCGAGGCGGTGCGCCGCATCATGCCACGCCTCAACCTCGAGGAAGGCACGATTCCGCCGGAGGTGCTCGACGATCTCTCGGTGACGCGCGAGGATTTCATGGAGGCGATCAAGCGCGTCCAGCCCTCCGCCATGCGCGAAGTGATGGTCCAGGCGCCGCAGGTCCGCTGGGAGGATGTCGGCGGTCTCGACCAGGCGCAGGAGCGCCTCAAGGAAGGCGTCGAGCTGCCCCTGAAGGACCCCGACGCGTTCCGCCGCTTGGGCATCCGCCCGGCCAAGGGCTTCCTGCTCTACGGCCCACCCGGTACCGGCAAGACCTTGCTGGCCAAGGCGGTCGCGCGCGAGGCGGAGGCGAACTTTATCGCCACCAAATCGTCCGATCTGCTCAGCAAATGGTATGGCGAGAGCGAACAGCAGATCGCCCGCCTGTTCGCCCGCGCCCGCCAGGTCGCGCCGACGGTGATCTTCATCGATGAACTCGACAGCCTTGTCCCCGCACGCGGCGGCGGGTTGGGCGAGCCGCAGGTCACCGAACGCGTGGTCAACACCATCCTTGCCGAGATGGATGGACTTGAGGAGCTGCAGTCGGTCGTCGTGATCGGGGCGACCAATCGGCCCAACCTGGTCGATCCCGCGCTGCTGCGCCCCGGCCGCTTCGACGAGCTGATCTATGTCGGCGTGCCCAGCCAGGAGGGCCGCCGCCGCATCCTGTCGATCCAGACGCAGAAGATGCCGCTTGCCGAGGACGTCGATCTCGACGCTCTGGCCGTGCGCACCGATCGCTTCACCGGCGCCGACCTCGAAGACTTGGTTCGCCGCGCCGGCCTGGCTGCGCTGCGCAAGTCGCTGTCGTCGGAGCAGGTGACGATGGCCGATTTCGAAACGGCGCTCGACGATTCACGCGCATCGGTGACGCCCGAGATGGAGAAGGATTACGAGCAGATGGCAGCCCGCCTGAAGCAAGACGCCGCGGCGATCCAGCCGATCGGCTTTGTCGGCCCCGGAATGCTCAAGCCGCGCGACCGCGAATAGGATTCAGCCAGGCTGAATCGGTTCTGCACGAACGCGCCGCCGCCGTCTAAATATTACATCGTCGGCGGCGGCCGCGCCTCGGCCATGGCGCGCCATCGCGGTCGCGCCGATTCTCGCGATCAACGGCGCGATCGGCAACCACAACACGTCCGAATCGCGATCGATCCTAGCCCGCTTTCGCGACCTCGCGTACGTCGGCCGGGCCAAATTCGCGGATCGCGGCGCGATAGCTGGGGCCGTAACGCTTGCCCACCGCTTCGGCGAATACCGGAACGCCGGCCAGATTGGCGCGCAGGCAATCTTCGATCGCCGGTGCCAGCTCGGGCAGCCATTGCGGTGCGTTGACCGCCTCCATCACGCGATCACAAAAGCCGCTGGCGATCTTCAGCTCGTCGCGGCGCGGGTTGCAGGCGTTGGGGTTGCCGGCCGGCCGAACAAGCGCATCGAGCGCGCCGATCCGATCGAGCATCCGCCAACCGGGGAACGGCTGGCCATCGGCATAATCGTGAACATGCACCGGCGCCGCGGTCGAGCGGACGAAATTGCCGACATAGCTGTGGTGATCGAAGCAGAAGAACCAATAAGGCCGCGTCCCCGATTTCGGCATCGGGTCGGACATGAACAACATGCCCTTGTTCATCACCTCGGTGAACATGAACAGCGAATCGGCATAAGTGTGCCAATGAAGCTGGGCGTGCAGGCTGGCGAAATACTCGCCGGGATCGCGCAGCACGACGTCCCACTCGATCGTCTTGACGCCGCTGGCCAGCGCGGTGCTCTCGATCAGGTCGGCAAGCTGCTGGTTGAAGGGCACGCATTCCAGCTCTTCCGACGAGAACAAAACGGTGTGGCAGCCATTGGCGGCTGCATCGCGCAACACTGCCTGAAACGGTGCGGTGTCGCCGCCCATCAGCGCCCAGGCGATCGGGTGATGTTCGGGGCAATCGCGCGGGCACGGCGCGTACCAGATGCCGCGCTCGGCGAGCGCGGCGTGGTTTTCGTTGAGCAGCGACTGCAGGAAGGTCGATGCTGTCTTGTGGAAGCCGATATGGACAATCAGATGCATGCCGCTTGCCTAGCGGCGAATGGTTAACAGCGTCGCAATGGCCTATTTGAGCAGCACCAGTTCCTCGGCCATCGTTGGGTGGAGCGCCACGGTCTGGTCGAAATCGGCCTTGGTGAGGCCGGCCTTGACCGCGACCGCCGCCGCCTGGAGAATCTCGGGCGCGTCAGGACCGATCATGTGCAGGCCGACGACGCGATCGGTCTCGGCATCGCAGATCATCTTGTAGAGCGCACGCTCGTTGCGGCCCGCCAGCACGTTCTTCATCGCCCGGAAATCGGACTGGTAGACCTTGATCGAGCCGAGCTTCTCGCGCGCCTTGGCTTCGGTCAGCCCCACCGACGCGATCGGCGGGTGGCTGAACACCGCCGAGGGGATGTTATCGTAATCGACCTTGTGCGGCTTGCCGCCGAACACGGTGTCGGCGAACGCTTGGCCCTCGCGGATCGCGACCGGCGTGAGCTGGATGCGGTTGGTGACGTCGCCCACCGCATAGATGCTCTCGCAGGTCGAGCGATTGTCGTCATCGACCCGAATCGCGCCTTTCTCGTCCCATTCGACGCCGGCGGCATCGAGGCCGAGGTCGCCGGTATTGGGCACGCGGCCGGTGGCGAACATCACGCAATCGACGATCGCCGGCTCGTGGTTGGTCATCTCGACCGTCAGGCTGCCGTCGTCATTGCGGGTGATGCCGCGAAAATCGGCGTTGAGGCGGAAATCGATCCCCTTCTTGATCGAAATGTCGAGCAGCCGGTCGCGCAATGAATGGTCATAGCCGCGCAGGATCGTGTCGGTGCGGTTGATCAGCGTTACCTTGACGCCGAACTCGTTGAACACGCCGGCGAATTCGTTGGCGATATAGCCGGCGCCGGCGATCAGCATGCGCTCGGGTAGCGCGTCGAGGTGGAACGCCTCGTTGGAGGTGATGCCATGTTCGTGGCCCGGGCAGCCCGGCACGTGCGGTGTCGCGCCGGTGGCGATCAGGATCGTCTTGGCCGTCACCTCGCGCCCGCTCGCCAGCCGGATGCCGTGCGGGCCGGTCAGCGTCGCGCGATCGAGGATCACCTCGACGCCATGGCTCTCCAGCGTGTCGGTATAGGCCTTGTTGAGCCGATCGACCTCGGCCAGCACATTGTCGCGCAGCGTCGCCCAGTCGAACCGGCAGCCGTCGACGTGCCAGCCGAAGCGGGCGCAATCCTGGATGTCCTCGGCGAAATGCGCGCCGTAGACGAGCAGCTTCTTGGGCACGCAGCCGCGGATCACGCAGGTGCCGCCGACGCGATATTCCTCGGCGATCGCCACCCTGGCGCCGTGCGCCGCCGACACCCGCGCCGCACGCACCCCGCCCGAGCCGGCGCCGATGACGAACAGGTCGTAGTCGTAAGAAGCCATTTCCGTTTCCTTGTTCGTCACCCTGAACTTGGTTCAGGGTCCATGGCGCAACGACTGTTCCGAACGAGACAGGTGTTGCACCATGGATGCTGAAACAAGTTCAGCGTGACCGCGGGGGGGGGCGTTTATCCGAACGCCCGCGCGATCAGATCGTCGGTCGAGGCGTCGAACGATTGCCCGCCCTTGTCCGCCGCTTTGGCCATTTCCTTGCCCAGCTCGACGCCGAACTGGTCGAACGGGTTGATATCGAGCAGCACCGCATTCACGAACACGCGATGCTCGTAGAACGCGATCAGCGCACCCAAGGTGTGCGGATCGAGCGCGTCGAGCAGCAGCGTGGAGCTTGGCCGGTCGCCGGGATAGCTGCGCGCCGGATCGGCATCGTTGGCGCGGCCGCTCATCAGCGCGGCGCCTTGCGCGAACATGTTCATCAGCAGTTGGCGGTGGTGATCCCCGGCGAGCGTATCGCCGGCTTCGATCACACCGATGAACTCGACCGGCACGAGGTGCGTACCCTGGTGGAGCAGCTGGAAAACCGCGTGCTGCGCGTCGGTGCCGACGCCGCCCCAGGTGATCGCCGCGGTGGGGCGGCCGACCGGCTTGCCCTCGACGGTGACGCCCTTGCCGTTCGATTCCATCTCGAGCTGCTGGAGATAGGAGGGCAGCAGCCGCAGCCGCTCGTCATAAGCGAACGGCGCCCGCGTTTCGGCATGTTTGACCTGGGTGTAGAACAGGTCGGCGAAGGCGGCGAGCGCCGGCGCATTCTCGTGAAGTGCCGCGAGGCGGAAATGGCGGTCCATCTCGGCGGCGCCGTCGAGCAGCTCCTGAAACGCGTCCCAGCCCAGCGCCAGCGCGGCGGGAAAGCCGATCGACGACCATAAGGAATAGCGCCCGCCGACGCTTTCCGAGAAGGGCAGCACGCGGGTTTCGTCGACGCCCCATTCGATCGCCTTGTCGGGCGAGGCGGTCAGCGCGACGACCTTGCCATAGGGATCCTCGACGCCGCCCTCGGTCATCCATTGCAGCGCGCTGGCGGCGTTGAGCATCGTCTCGGTGGTGGTGAAGGTCTTCGACGCGATCACCAGCAGCGTCGCCTTGGGATCGAAGCGCTTGAACGCATCCTCCATCGCCACGCCATCGACGTTGGAGACGATCGCCACGTCGTAGCGGCTGTCCTCGCGCCCCAGCGCATCGACCAGCAGGTGCGGCCCCAGCGCCGAGCCGCCGATCCCGGTGTGCAGGATGTGGCGCACCTCACCGAACGCGCCGCTTTCGATCGCGTCGATCAGCGCGCGCATCCGGGCATGGAGCGCGCCCGCCTTGGCGACCGATTCCTCCGCGCCCTCGCCACGCTCGGCGGTGTGTTCGGCGGCGCGATCCTCGGTGACGTTGACGTGTTTGCCGGCAAACATCGCCTCGCGCTTGCCGGCGAGGTCGGTGGCCTTGGCCAGCTTCTCGAACGCGGCGATGGCGTCGCGCGTCAGATGCGTCTTCGACCAGTCGAAATGGATGCCTGCGACGTCGAGGCTGAGCCGGGCGACGCGACCGTCATCTTCCTTGAACAATTGCTCGAGATGCGGCGGGTCGAGCGCTTCAATCGCGCTCCAATCGGCTTTCGACATGGCAAGGACTCCGAAGAATAAGGATCGTCGCGCCAGCACCTAGTGCGTGGCCTGCGTGGGGACAACGCCCCAAAGCGACAAAGGTCCGCGCTTGACGGCCCCGCGCGCGCGTGCGCAAAGCCGCAACATGGCCCGATCCGATACCGCCCGCCTTCGCGGCAAAGCCGGCAAGCAGCGTTCCGAGCTGGCCGATACGCTGTTGTTCCTCGTCAAGCTGGTGATCTTCGTCGCTGTGTTCAGGAGCTTCCTGCTGGCGCCGTTTTCGATCCCCTCGCAATCGATGCTGCCGCGGCTCTACATCGGCGACTATCTGTTCGTGTCGAAATGGAATTACGGCTATTCGAGGAATTCGCTGCCGTGGAGCGTGCCGCTGATTCCCGGCCGGCTGTTTCCGCACACGCCGCACCGCGGCGACGTCGTGGTGTTCAAGAGCCCGGCGCGCAGCCATGAGGATATCATCAAGCGCGTGATCGGCCTGCCCGGCGACACGGTGCAGGTGAAGCATGGCCAGATCATCCTCAACGGCAAGCCGGTGTCGCGCCAGAAGGTCGGTGATTTCGTCATCCCGCTCTCGCCCAATTACAACACCAGCATCCCGCCGGGCGAGGATCAGCCCAATTGCCCGCCGCCGTTCGCCACGCGTAACGCGTCGGGCCAGGCGGTGTGCCGCTATCACCAGTTCCGCGAGACGCTGCCCGACGGCAAGAGCTATATGGTGCTCGACCGCGGCGACTATCCCGATGCGGACGATACCGCCGTCTATCACGTGCCGACCGATTCGGTGTTCATGATGGGCGACAATCGCGACGATTCGGGCGACAGCCGCTTCCCCGTCGAGGCGGGCGGGCTCGGCTACGTGCCGATGGTCAATCTCGAAGGCCGCGCGCTCATCACCTTCTGGTCGACCGACGGGTCGGCGGAATGGATCAAGCCGTGGACATGGGTATCCGCCGCGCGCTGGAGCCGGATCGGGCACGGCTTCTGATGAGCGACCTTGCCGACTGGCTGGAGCAGACCTTCGGCGCAGCGCCCGGCGCCCTTGGCCGGTACGAGCGCGCGCTGACGCACGGCAGCCAGGCCAGCGCCAATTACGAGCGGCTGGAGTTTCTCGGCGACCGCGTGCTCGGGCTGGTGATGGCCGAATGGCTGTTCGAGCTGTTTCCCGACGAGCCCGAAGGCGCGCTGTCGAAGCGGCTGAACGCGCTCGTCACCGGCGCGGTGTGCGCCGAGGTGGCGCGGACGATCGACGTCAGGCCGCACCTCAGGCTCGGCAAGCAGGCGCGCGACGATGGCGCGGCGAATAGCGACAACGTGCTGGGTGATGTGATGGAGGCGCTGATCGGCGCGCTCTATCTCGATCACGGGCTGGAGGTGCCACGCGGCTTCGTGCGGCGGGCCTGGGCGGATCTCGTCCACTCCCATGCCGCCGCCCCGCAGCATCCCAAGTCGGCGCTGCAGGAATGGGCGGCGGCGCACAATCGCAAGCCCCCCGCTTACGAGGTGCTCGATCGCTCGGGCCCGCATCATGCCCCGCGCTTCACCATCCGCGTTTCGGTCGGCCAACAGGCCGAGGCGACCGCCAGCGGCGCCAGCAAGCAGGAAGCCGAAACCGCCGCCGCCAGGGCGCTGCTGGAGCAATTGGCGTGACGCAGCATTGCGGACTCGTCGCCGTCGTTGGCGCGCCTAATGCGGGCAAGTCGACGCTGGTCAACGCGCTGGTCGGGCAGAAGGTAGCGATCGTCAGCCCCAAGGCGCAGACCACGCGCACGCGGCTGATGGGGGTCGCGCTGGAGGGAGAGGCGCAGATCCTGCTGGTCGACACGCCGGGCATTTTCGAGCCCAAGCGCCGGCTCGACCGCGCGATGGTGGCGGCGGCCTGGGGCGGGGCAGAGGGCGCCGATGTGCTGGCGCTGGTGGTCGACGGCAAGGGCGGGCTCGGCGAGAAGGTGACGGCCATCGTCGAGGCGCTCGCCGGTCGCCGCGAACCCAAATATCTGATCCTCAACAAGGTCGACATTGCCGACAAGCCGAAGCTGCTGACGCATGCGCAGCGGCTCAACGAGATGCTGCCGTTCGCCGAGACCTTCTTCGTCTCGGCGGCGACCGGCGACGGGCTGCCCGAGCTCAAGCGCGCGCTGGCCGCGGCGATGCCGGCGGGGCCGTGGCATTTCCCCGAGGATCAGGTGTCCGACGCCAGCGAGCGGATGCTCGCCGCCGAGGTGACGCGCGAGCAGCTCTATCTCCAGCTCCACGCCGAATTGCCCTATGCCAGCGCGGTCGAGACCGAGGCGTTCAAGGAGCGGCCCGACGGCTCGGCGGAAATCCACCAGCAGATCCTCGTCGAACGGCCCACCCAGCGCGCCATCGTGCTCGGCAAGGGGGGCAGCCGGATTCGCGAGATCGGGGCGAAAGCGCGCGCCGAGCTGGCGGTGCTGCTCGATCGCCCGGTCCACCTCTATCTCCACGTCAAGGTGAAGGAGGGCTGGGACGAGGATCGCAGCGTCTATCGCGACATCGGGCTCGATTGGGTGGAGTAGCCGCAGGAGGCCTACGGCACACCGCTTCCGGTCGCCCTGAGCCTGTCGAAGGGCGGCTTCGCGATCGACCGGGCCGGGGAAGCGTCCTTCGACAAGCTCAGGACGAACGTCGGTGGCTGGCTGACCCCGATGGCGGTTCGATTCAGGCGAACGGATACAGCGCGGCGGTGATCCAGCGGCCCTCGCCGCGCAGCACGCCCCAAGCGCGGGCGGCGGCGCGGCTGTCCATCGGCTCGATGCCGATGCCGCGCTTTTCCAGCGCGCCAACCAGCGACTGCGGCGGACGGACGAGCGTCGCGCCGGTGCCGAGCAGCAGGAATTCCGGCACGGGATCGAGATCGAGGACCGAGGCGAGCGCGGCCTCGTCGAGCGCGTCGAGCGGCGGTGGCGTCCAGCCGTCGGCGCGGTTCGCGGACAGCAGAAGCGCGCGATAGACATTTTCGTCGACGCGGAAACCGCCGCGGACGAAGCCGTTGACCAGCGGCCCGTCCGGGTTCTTCTCGCGCTCGAAACGCATGGCGCTATTCGCCCTGCGGCCTGATCCGCTCTGCCTTTCCGGCGGCCTTGCCCTTGGCTTCGGGCGGCTCGGCGCGCAGGCCGAGCGTGATGAGCAGCGACGACGAGACGTAGATCGACGAATAGGTGCCGACGATCACGCCAAGGATCATCGCCGCGGTGAAGCCGTGCAGCACGAAGCCGCCGAATAGCAGCAGCGCGCCCAGCGCCAGGATCACCGTCAGCGAGGTCATCACCGTACGTGGCAGCGTCTCGTTGACCGACAGGTTGACGATCTCGCGCATCTCCATCTTGCGATAGCGGCGCATGTTCTCGCGGATGCGGTCGTCGATCACGATCTTGTCGTTGATCGAATAGCCGATGATCGTCAGCACGGCGGCGACGATGTTGAGATCGAATTGTAGCTGCGTCAGCGCGAAGAAGCCCAATGTCATCAGCACGTCGTGGAGGATCGCGACCACGGTCGAGATGCCGAATTGCCATTCGAAGCGGAAGATCGCGAACAGCCCGATCGCGAAGATCGCGACCAGCACCGCCATGATGCCGCGATGGATCAGTTCATCGGAAACCTTGCCCGAGACGGTATCGTATTTGGCGAATTCGGCGCCGGGGAATTTGGCCGCGACGGCGGTCTCGACCTTCTTGACCACCGCGTTGGTGCGGCCCTCGTCGGTGCCCGGCGGCTGCGGCAGACGGATCGAGATCACCTTGGGATCGCCGAACGGCTGCAGCGCGACGTCGCCGACGTTGAGGCCGTCGATCGTCGAGCGCAGTTCGTCGAGCGGCGGCGCCGTTTGGAAATGCTCCTCGATCATCAGGCCGCCTTCGAAGTCGACGCCCATGTTGAGGCCGCGCGCGAAGACCAGCGCGATGGCGCCGATGGTCAGCAATGTCGTCACCGCAAACGCGATGTAGCGCAGGCGGACGAAATCGATGTTGGTGTTGTCGGGGACGAGTTTCAGCAGGCGCATGGGACCGTTCCCGCTCTCAAATGTGGATTTCGCTGGGGCGATTGCGGCGAAGCCAGATCGCGACCAGCATGCGGGTGAAGGTGACGGCGGTGAACACCGACGTGGCGATGCCGAGCAGCAGCACGATCGCGAACCCCTTGATCGGGCCGGAGCCGAGGATCAGCATGATCAGCCCGGCGATGCCGTGCGTCACATTCGCTTCGAAGATCGTGCGGCTCGCTTCCTTGTAGCCGAGTTCGACCGACTGGACGACATTGCGCCCGCGTCGTCGCTCCTCGCGGATACGCTCGTTGATCAGCACGTTGGCGTCGACCGCGGTGCCGATCGTCAGCACGAAGCCGGCGATACCGGGGAGCGTGAGCGTCGCGTTGAGCAGCGCCATCAGGCCGAGGATGACGAACAGGTTGATGGCGACCGCGAGGTTGGCATAGAGCCCGAACCGGCCATAGGTCACCGCCATGAAGACGATCACCGCGGCCAGCGCGATCGCCGAGGCGATGATGCCGGCGTGGATCGAATCGTTGCCCAGTTCGGCGCCGACGGTGTGCTCCTCGATCACCTTGAGGTTGACCGGCAGCTTGCCCGATCGCAGTGCGATGGCGAGATTGTTGGCGCTCTCGACCGTGAAGCCGCCGCCTGAAATCGACGCGGTGCCGCCCAGGATCGGCTCATCGATCCGCGGATAGGAAATCACCTGGTTGTCGACGATGATCGCGAACGGCTTGCCGACATTTTCCTGCGTCACCTTGGCGAAGCGGCGCCCGCCTTCGGAATTGAACCGGATGACGACATCGGGCTGATTGTTCTGATCGTATTTCTGCTGCGCGTCGTCCAGCATGTCGCCGGAGATAATCGTCGTGCGATGGACCGCGATCTTCTGCTGCGGGTTATCCGCCATTGGCAGGATCTCGTCGCCCACCGGCGCGATACCCTTGGCGATCGCCGCCGGATCGGCATTGACGTCGACCATCTTGAATTCGAGCTTGGCGGTCTTGCCGAGCAGGTCCTTCAGCGCCTGCGGGTTCTGCAGGCCGGGCACCTGAACGACGATGCGATCGGTGCCTTCCTGGACGATCGTCGGCTCCTTGGTGCCGAGCGCGTCGATGCGCCGGCGGACCACCTCGGTCGCATCGGCCATCGCGTTCTTGACAGCTTCCTGCAGCCCCGCCTCGGTCGGGGTGAGGACGAAGCGGGTCGAATCGACCACGCTGATGTCCCAGTCGCGCTGGCCGGACAGGCCGGCGCCCGAGCCGGTGATCTTGAGCAGGCGCTCGCGCGCCGCATCGACCTGCGACACGTCGCGCACCATGAAGGACAGCTTGCCGCCCTGGATCGAGATGTCGCCGATGCCGATCGGCGATCCGTCGGTGCGCATTTCCTGCTGCACCGAATCGCGCATTGCGGCGAGGCGCGAGCCCTGCAGATCCTTGATGTCGCCTTCGAGCAGCAGATAGGAGCCGCCGGCGAGATCGAGCCCGAGGTTGACATGCGGATGGATCGGCCACTTGGATGTGGCGGTCTCACCGAAGAAACTCGGGATCGACAGCGCCATCAGCACGGCGAGCAGGCCGACGATCGAAGTGATCTTCCAACGGGGGAAATCGAGCATGGCTTCAGTCGTTCGCCGGCTTGCCGCCGAGCGGACTGATCCCGGTCAGCGTCGACTTGACGACGCGAACGCGCACGCCCTGCGCGATCTCCACCTCGACGATGTCGTCGGAAACCTTGGTCACCTTGCCGATCACGCCGCCGGCGGTCGTCACCTCGTCGCCCTTCTTGACGGCGGCGATCTGCGCCTGCTGCTCCTTCATCCGCTTGCTCTGCGGGCGGATGAACAGGAACCAGAAGGCGATGAAGATGATGATCAGCGGTGCGAAGCTGATCAGGCTCGCGGCAAGGCCACCATTGGCGGCGGCGCCACCGGCGGCCTGGGCATAAGCGGGAGTTGCGAACATGGCGTCCTGAAAGCAATGGGTGCGGCACGGGGAACCCGCACCGGCATCAAGCGCCGCGCGCTAACACCTCAACCCGTCATAAGCAACATTCGGCTCGTCGCGGCGCTGTCTCGCGGCTTGCATCGCAGCGGACTCGGCGATAGAGGCCGCCGCTCCGGTCCGCCCGATCGCGGGCCGGCCCATGGTCGGGGCGTAGCGCAGCCTGGTAGCGCATCACACTGGGGGTGTGGGGGTCGCTGGTTCGAATCCAGTCGCCCCGACCACTTTGCCGCAAGGCCGCCGCGGTACGGGGCCGCGGTCATCTCGATCGATACGATGCGGATTGCCCGACCGTTCGCCCGCTCAACGCGTCCCGCTATTCCAGCAGCTTTGGCGCTTCCTTCTGGAGCATCGCCTTCACCTGGTTGGCGAACAAGGCCATCATCGGCGGCAGATCGATCACCGCGTGGACCTTGTCCTCGAAGGTTTCCAGCCGGCTGGCGATCGTCTGGCCCATCGCCTGGACGGTGAAGTGCATCGTATCGCCGTCCCAGCGATGATCGACCATTGCGCCGCCGGGAATCATCGTGGCGAGCTTGCCGATGCCGCGATCGAGCCGTTCATGCACGCCCGCTTTGCCGAGCTTGTGCGGGATATCCATTTCAACGGGCTCGCCCATCATGCCGTCTCCTCGTCGCGCGCGAAGATCATCGCGTCGTTGGCAAACGCCTTGAACTCGAGGGCGTTGCCGCTGGGATCGCGGAAGAACATCGTCGCCTGCTCGCCGGTCTCGCCCTTGAAGCGGATGTGCGGCTCGATCACGAACGCGGTGCCAGCCGCCGCCAGCCGGTCGGCGAGCGTCTGCCAGGCGTGCATCGTCAGCACGACGCCGAAATGCGGCACCGGCACCGCCTTGCCGTCGACCGGATTGGCGTGCCGAGCGATGCCTGCGCCCGGATCGAGATGCGCGACGATCTGATGGCCGAACAGGTCGAAATCGATCCAATGGTCCGAATGCCGCCCCTCCGGGCAGCCGAGCAGGCCGCCATAGAAAGCGCGCGCCTCGGCGAGGTCGCGCACCGGAAAGGCGAGGTGGAAGGGGCGGATCGCGTCGGTCATCAGGACGATATAGGCGTCTTATCGATCAAACACACCTCCCAATCGACTCAACGCGCTGTGCCGAGCCAGTCATCGCGGAACGCCTGCTGGCTGGCGGTGAGCGTGCCGCCGGTCGCCTCGGCGCGGACGATCTCCAGCGTCGGATCGGCGGCGGCGGTCAGCGTCACGCGATGCTCGCCGCCGCGGTTGCGATAGACCAGCATCACCTGCTCGCCGGGCTTGAGCGGGGCGAGCGCGGCGGTCCAGTCGTCGGCCGTGCCGATCCGGGCATTGCCGAGCGCGACCAGCGTGTCGCCGCGATCGACCCCGGCCTGGTAGAGCGGGCTGTCGGGCGAGGGAATATCGTCGAGCGTCACCCCGTCGTTTCCTGCGGTAACGTCGCTGGTGCCGATCCAGCCCTGGCCGGGATGCGCGGCGCGCAGGATCAGCCCGGCGGGTGCCAGCAGCGGCGCGAAATCGGGCAATGCGCTGCCGCGAATCGTCGCGTCGAAAAACGATTTGGCGAACGCGGGATCATGGGTCAGCTCGGCGAGCCCATCCTCGAGATCCCGCGGCGAATAGGGCCTGGCCGGGGCGTAATCGGCCTGCTCCATGCCGTTGCGCCGCCACATGTGCCGCATATAGGCGTCGAGGCTGAGCTTGTAGCGTTCGCGCAATTCGAGATCGAGCGCCAGCGCGATCACCGCGCCATAGGGGTAATAAGAGGTGTAGATGTTGCCATTGGTGGCGTCGATCGCGGTCGCCGCGTCGACGAACGGCGCGCGCAGGCTCATTTCCTGCGGCGAGCCGTAGCGGCGCCCGGGGCCGGTGACGACGCGGCTCAGTGTTTCGCCCATCTGGTCCAGCCAGTCGTCGACGCTGCTCTCGCCGGCGCGACGCACCATCAGCGGGCCGATATATTGAGTGAAACCCTCGGCGAACCACAAGGATCGCGTCGCGTTGGCGCGGGTGAAATCGAACGGCTCGATGCCCTGCGGGCGCAACCGCTCGACATTCCAGGCATGGGTGAATTCGTGGGCGACGGTATCGATCTGTTCGAAATTGCCATCATGCAAAGACAGGGGCTTGCTGATCATCGTCGAGTTGCGATGCTCCATGCCGTCGCGACTGATCTGCGGCATGTAATCGGCGATAAAAGTGTAGGTGCCGAAATCGTAATCGGGCGGGGTGCCGAACAGCTTGATATGCTGCTGGATCAGCTTTTCGATCATCGCTGCGAAATGATCGACATCGGCAGCGCTATCCTCGCTGTGAACGGCGAGGCGGAAAGTGTAGGTCTTGCCGTTGCCCTGCACCTTCCATGTCCTGAGCTGGAAGTCGGACAGCTCGGTCGGGCTGTCCATGAAATATTGCAGGTTGGGCGCCCAGAAGGTGTCCGCGGCGCCCGCCGACGGCGGCAATTGCGTCGCGATCTTCCATGCGGGATCGATCGGGTGGAACGTGACGCGGATCGGATCGTCGTCATGCCCCGCCGCCCACATGAAGGTCGCCGGCATGTTGAGATGCGCGTGCGTCGGATCGATCTGCGCATAGGTGCCGTCGCCATGATCGCCGTAGAGCGTGTAGCGCAGCGTCACCGTGCCGCCCGTCGTCGGCACGCGCCAGCTGTACGGATCGCGGCGCTCGATCGCCAGCGGCCTGCCGGCGCCGTCGACGGCCGACACCGAATAGACGTTCTTGGCGAATTCGTGGAGCGCGTAGCGGCCGGGCGACGACCGCGCCATGCGGAATTCGACCGTACCCGGCTTGAGGTTGCGATAGGTGACGCTGATTCGCGCTTCGTGGTGCACTGCATTGGGAAAACTGACGTCGTAGCTCACCGGCGCGTTCGGGCCGGGATCGTGCGCCTGGGCAAAAGCGGGCGCGGCGGCGGCCAGCGCGATCAGACCAGCGGCACCAAGATGGCGGCTCATGCGATGTCCCTCGATTGTCCGGAAATATGGTTGATCGCGGCATAAGCGAGGTGCCGGCAGGCGTCCAGCGGCGTAGCTGGCGGTGGTCCGTTGCGACCAACCGTTTGCTCGGGCATGATCGACGGATGGATTGGATCGGGGAGATATTCGTTCAGGCCATATGGGAGGGTCTCGGCGAAATCGCCTATCGTAAATGGGGATGGGTCGGCGCGTTGTCGGTGCTGCTGGCACCGATTGCGATGATCGGGTTGATCTTCTGGGCCTGGCTTGGCTGAACAGATAGGCATCCGCCTCGACGGGGGCGCTTATTTCGGCAGGGATGCGGGGCGCGATTGCAACCGTCGCCGAATCACGCAATAGCGCCTGGCGATGCGGCGCCTCGCCATTCCCCTTATCCTGGTTCTGCTCGGTGCGGCGGCCGCGTGCGGTTTCGCGCCGCTTCAGGCGTGGTGGCTGGCGGTGCCGGCACTCGCCGCGTTCCTGTGGCTGGTCCATGACGCGCCGAATGTGAAGGCGGCGCTGTGGCGCGGCTGGTGGTTCGGCTTCGGCCATTTCACGATCAACAACAACTGGATCCAGCACGCCTTCACCTATCAGGACAATATGCCGCATTGGCTCGGCTACGGCGCGCCGATCGCGCTGGCGCTGTACCTGGCGGTGTTCCCCGCGGCCGCCGCCGGATTGGCCTGGCGACTGGCCAGCCCGCGCGCGACGGGCGATGCCGTGACGCCGCCGGGCGCGGCGTTCGTCCTCGTCGCGGGCGCGGGCTGGATCGTCACCGAATGGCTGCGCGCCGAATTGTTCACCGGCTATGCTTGGGATCCGATCGGCGTGATCTGGGTCGCGATCCTGCCGGTGGCGCGCGCCTCGGCCTGGGTGGGCACTTATGCACTGTCGGGGCTGACGATCGTCGCGGCCGGCGCGCTGATGCTGCTCGTGGGGCGGCGCTGGGTGCTCACGGCGGTGGTGGCCGCGGCGACGACGATTATCGTTACCGTCAATTTCCACAATACCGCGCCGGCCCGGCCCAACGCGCCGCTGGTCCGCGTCGTCCAGCCCAACCTCGGGCTCGAGGATCAGGATGCGCCCGATTATACCGAGACGAGCTTCGAGGCCCTGCTCGGCCTTTCCGGCCATCCCGGCGCCCGGCCGCGGCTGATCGTCTGGCCCGAAGGTGCGGTGCGCTACATGCTCGAGGACGGCTATCCGCTCCAATATTATTACGAGGGCTGGCCCAGCTTCACCCGCGCACGGATCGCCGCCAAGCTCGGCCCGCGCGATATCCTGCTGACCGGCGGCGACGGGCTGCTGTTCGATAAGGCCGGCCACCTGACCTATGGCACCAATTCGATCTTCGCGATCGACGCTTATGCCCGCATTCTCGGCCGCTACGACAAGGCGCATCTGGTGCCTTATGGCGAATATCTGCCGATGCCGTGGCTGCTGCGGCCGCTCGGCCTGTCGCGGCTGGTGCCCGGCGATACCGACTTCAAGCCCGGCCCCGGCCCGCGCGATTTCACGCTGCCCGGCTTCGGCAAGATCGGCGGGCAGGTTTGTTACGAGATCGTCTTCTCCGGCGAAGTGGTGGATGAAAAGCATCGGCCCGCCTTGATCTTCAACCCGTCCAACGATGCCTGGTTCGGCTCCTGGGGCCCCCCGCAGCACCTCGCACAGGCGCGGATGCGTGCGATCGAAGAAGGGGTACCCATCCTGCGCTCGACGCCGACCGGCATCTCCGCGGTGATCGCCGCCGATGGCCGCCTGCTCGGCGCGCTGCCGCTGCATCACGCCGGCGCGATCCAATTGCCGATGCCCGGCGCGCTGCCGCCCACCCCTTTTTCGCTGCTCGGCAACTGGTGGGCGGCGATCGTCGCGGCCGCGCTGTGCCTGGTGGCCGTTGTAATCCGGCGCCGCGCGCGTTAGATGCGCATATAAGGAAAGCTTTATATCAGGCTTTCGATGCTCAACCCTTACAGTTTCAAGGGAATTTTCATGCGCTCTTCGTACATCTTCACTTCCGAATCGGTTTCCGAAGGCCATCCTGACAAGGTTGCCGACCAGATTTCCGACGCCGTGGTCGATCTGCTGCTCGCCACCGATCCGCAGGCGCGCGTCGCCTGCGAGACGATGGTGACGACGCAAAAGATCATCCTGTCGGGCGAAATCCGCTCCTCGGATCGCGACTTGATCGACGAGGACGGCAATCTGACCGAGGGCGGCAAGGCGAAGATCGAGGCGGTCGCGCGCGATGTGGTGCGCAAGATCGGCTACGAGCAGGACGGCTTTCACTGGCAGACCGCGGAGTTCCAGAACAATCTGCACGCGCAATCCAAGCATATCGCGCAGGGCGTGGACGCCGCGGGCAACAAGGACGAAGGCGCCGGCGATCAGGGCATCATGTTCGGCTTCGCTACCGACGAGACTCCCGACCTGCTGCCCGCCACGCTTTATTATTCGCACCGCATCCTCGAACGGATGGCGGCCGATCGCCACGGCAAGAAGGTCGATTTCCTCGAGCCCGACGCCAAGAGCCAGGTGACGCTGCAATATGTCGACGGCAAGCCGGTCAAGGCGACCGCGCTGGTCGTCTCGACCCAGCATTCGGCGGCGCTGTCGAGCGACGAGGGCCAGAAGAAGCTGCGCGATTACGTGATGCAGGTGATGGCCGAGACGCTGCCCGAGGGCTGGATGCCCGAGGACAAGGCGATCTACGTCAATCCGACCGGGCTGTTCGAGATCGGCGGACCGGACGGTGACGCCGGCATCACCGGGCGCAAGATCATCGTCGACACCTATGGCGGCGCGGCCCCGCACGGCGGCGGCGCGTTCTCGGGCAAGGATCCGACCAAGGTCGATCGCTCGGCGGCGTATGTCGCGCGCTATCTCGCCAAGAACGTGGTGGCGGCGGGGCTGGCCAAGAAGTGCACGATCCAGCTTTCCTACGCGATCGGCATTTCGGAGCCGCTGTCGGTTTATGTCGATACGCACGGCACCGGCACGGTCGACGAAGCCAGGCTCGAGGAAGTGCTGCCCAAGCTCGTCAGCCTGACGCCGCGCGGCATCCGCGAGCATCTGAAGCTCAACGCGCCGATCTACCAGCCGACTGCGGCCTACGGCCATTTCGGCCGCGCGCCCGATGGTGATCTGTTCACCTGGGAACGCACCGATCTGGTCGACGACCTGAAGGCGGCGGTCGCCTGACGTTTCAAATAGCGCGTTAAATTGATTCATGTTAAGCTCCCCGGCGCGGAAACTGCGTCGGGGGGCGTTTGATGTTTCGACTGCTGCTTGCTCTATCGCTGTCGGCCTTGCCAAACGTCGCGCTTGCGCAGACCGCGCCGATGCCCAGAATGGCGCCCGCGGAGGCGATCCAACTGTTCCGGAACGCTGGCTTCGAACTGGTCGATGGTCACCTGCAAAATCGCTGCGGACATGCCAGCAACCCGCGTGTCCAGTTTATCGATCTGAACGGCGATGGCAGGCCCGAAGCGCATGTCGCCGACGTCGATGTCAAATGCTATTATCCCAAAGGCGCCTATTACGCGCTGATGGTCCGCAGCGACGACGGCCGTTGGGGGCAGATGATTGCCGAGGACGCGATCCTCAGCTTCGACAAGACCCGCACAGACGGCTGGATCGATGTCGAGGTCAAGCCGGGCAACGGCGATTGTCCCGGTGTGCGCCACCATGAATCCTATGCCTATATAACCCCCTGTATCGCAGGCGAGGGCGGCGCGTCGACACGCGAAGCGGCAGCGGCGGAGGCGGCGAAATCGGCACCACCGGCGCGTGCGCGCGGCTATCCGACCGACGGCTGGAAGGCGTCCGTCACCTTCGCCGCCCTCCGCCCGGCCGAGCAGGACGCGATCATGCGCGCCGCTGGCCTGACCCGCAGCGGTGCGGTGTGGAAGGGCTGCGAGGGAGCATCGGAAGCGGATGCCAAGAGCGTCGAGATCAAGGATCTCAATCATGACGGCCGCCCCGAGGTGATCGTCACCGACTCGGGCTATCAATGCTACGGCAATTCGGGCCAGGAATTCACCATCCTGCGCGCGACGCCCGGCGGCTGGGCGCAGATGATGCAGGTGACGGGGATACTCGACCGCTTCATGAAGCCGACCGGCGCCGGTGGCTATCCCGACCTGATGGCGGGCGGACCGGGCACCTGCGTCGGCGTGTGGCGATCGGACGGCCGCCAATACAAGATCCTGCGCCGGCAGGAAGGCGACGAGGACACCGGCCCGCCCTGCCACTTTTAGGCCCTGAGGCTTGCCAGCCGATAGCGCGGTGGCCTAGCGGCGCAGCGATGAACGATCCGACGACGATCCGCCGCCTCTACGGCCGCCGCCAGGGGCACAAGTTGCGCGCCGGGCAGGCCGCGCTGGTCGAGGCGTGGCTGCCGCGATTGAGCGTGCCCGAGAGCGCGTCGCTCGATGCGGCAACGCTGTTCGGCGATGCGCGGCCGCTGGAAGTCGAGATCGGGTTCGGCTCGGGCGAGCATCTCGCCGCGCAGGCCGAGGCGCACCCCGATCGCGGCTTCATCGGCTGCGAGCCGTTCCTCAACGGCGTGGTCGGCGCGCTCGGCCATATCCGCGATCGCGACCTTGGTAATGTCCGCCTGCACATGGGCGATGCGCTGAGCGTGATCGAGCGGCTGCCCGATGCCAGCCTCGATCGGGTCTATCTGCTCCATCCCGATCCCTGGCCCAAGGCGCGCCACGCCAAGCGGCGGATGATCAACGACGGGCCGCTCGATCTGATCGCGGCGAAGCTCAAGCCGGGCGGCGAGTTCCGGCTCGGCACCGACGATCCGACCTATTGCCGCTGGTCGATGATGGTGATGAACCGCCGCCGCGATTTCGCCTGGCAGGCACGGAACCCGGCCGATTTTCTGACCCGCCCGGCCGACTGGCCGGAGACGCGCTACGAGCGCAAGGCGCGCCGCCAGGGGCATGAGGTCTGGTACTTCCGCTACCGCCGCGCCTGACGCGCTTGGGATAAGGCCGGATCGGGTGTATATCGGTGGCATGAAGACGAGAGGATATTGCCCCCCGCCAGCCTGAAGGACTTGTGCCATGCGCTCCCACGCACTCCGCTCCGCGCCCGCCGCCGATCTGCCCGAGATCCGGACGATCCATGTCGCGGACCTGCGATGGGCGCTCGCGCAGGGCTGGCGCGATCTGACGCACAAGCGCAGCGACCTGGTGCTGGCCGGGCTGTTCTACCCGCTGATCTGCGCCGTTGCCGTCTATGTCGCCTTCAACCAGCCGTTGCTGCCGCTGCTGTTTCCCCTGGTCGCCGGGCTGTCGATCGCCGGTCCGGCGGTGGCGAGCGGCTTCTACGAGATCGCGCGGCGCGAGGAGGAGGGGCGCGATGCCGGCTGGGCGCATTTCTTCGATCCGATGCGCGGCCGCGCGCGTGAACCGCTGGTCGCGCTGGCGTTCGGGCTCGGGCTGATGTGGCTGGCCTGGCTGGCGGTCGCCTGGGCGATCTACGGCGCGACGATGGGCTATGCGACGCCGGACGGCATGGGCGATTTCCTCGCGCGGGTGTTTTCGACGCCGCAGGGCTGGGCGCTGATCGTGCTTGGCAACCTTGCCGGGCTGGCCTTCGCGCTGACGACGTTGGCCAGTTCGGTGATCGCCTTCCCGATGGTGGTCGACCAGCAAGTCGAGGCGGGCACCGCGATCCGCACCTCGCTCGCCGCGTTCCGCCACAATCCGCGCGTGATGCTCGGCTGGGGTCTGCGCGTGGCAACATTGCTGGCGCTTGGCATGATCCCGTTCGCGATTGGCCTCGCGGTGGTGCTGCCGTGGCTCGGCTATGCGACTTGGCACCTCTATACGCGAACCGTGGTTCGCTGAGAGTCAGCCTTCTCGCACCCAGGCACGCGCGCCGTCGATATCGGCAAGCGGAAAAACGCGCACTTCGGCGGGCAGCAGCGCGCCTGCCGCACGCGTGACGGGCCCGATCCAGCCGCTGTCGGTAACGACCGCGCAGCGCGCGATATCCTTCAGGTGATGCCAGCCCCATTTGATGTCCTGCCACCAGATCGAGCTGTCGATCGCGCCGATCTGCTCGATCGTTTCGATCAGGCGCAGCTTGCCGAACGCCGCGATGGCGCCATCCATTTCGGCGACGACGCGATCGTAATCGGCGCGCGCCACGCTGCCGGCGACGGTCAGTTCGACGACCCCGTCGGTGGGATCGGTAAGACAGGTAATCATCGGCGAGCTCCTCTTCCCAACGCGCTCTTTTCCCCGCATCATGCGCCGAACCATGGAAATGTTCCCCGCCGTCACCACAATCGCGCAGACCATCCAGCTCTCGCTGAGCCCGGTATTCATGCTCGCCGGCATCGCGGGGGTGCTCAACCTGCTCGCCGGGCGGCTGTCGCGGGTGATCGATCGCGCGCGCGTGCTTGAACAGCTCCACCCGAGCTCGAGCGGGCGCGAGCATGATCGCCATGTGTGGGAATTGCGCCTGCTCGATCGCCGGATGCGCGGGATCAACATCGCGCTGTTCCTGTGCACCGGCAGCGCGATCGCGACTTGCGCGGTGGTCGCGCTGCTGTTCATCGGCGAGCTGGCGACGCTGCACATCGGCACGATCGTCGCGCTGGCGTTTATCCTGGCGATGCTGATGCTGGTCGCCGGGCTGGTGATGTTCGCGCTCGAAGTCCGGCTATCGGTCCGCGCGACGCGGATCCGGGCGGAATTGCTCAAGTAAGGGCGCGGCTCAGTCCTTCCACGCCCAATAAAGTTGCGCGGGCGGGACGTTCCACCATTCCATCGCATGATCGATGCGATCGGCGTGGGGGATCAGGAAATCCTTCACCTTGGGCGAGAATTGATAGACCAGGAAAGCGCCGCCGGGGCGCAGTGCGGCGAAGGTTTCCGACGCGATGGTCGGCCCGACACCATCGGGCAGGGTCGAAAAGGGCAGGCCCGACAGCATGTAATCGGCATGCTCGTGGCCGTGGTCGGCGATGATCTGGCGCACGTCGGCGGCCGAGCCGTGAACCGCGAAGAAGCGCTTGTCGGTGATCGTGTGGCGCAAATAGCGGATGAAATCGGGATTGGTGTCGATCGCGATATAATGCGCATCGGGCGCCATGTGCGAGAGCACCGTCGGGCAGAAGGTGCCGACGCCGGGGCCATATTCGACGAACAGCTTGGTATTGGCCCAATCGACCCGGCTCAGCATCTTGTCGATCAGCTTCTGGGTCGACGGCATCACCGATCCGACCATCACCGGATGCTTGATGAATCCGCGCAGGAACATGCCCCAGGGTGACGGCATACCGGCGGGACGACGGGTACGGGCGCGCCGGGCAGCGGTGGTCGTGCTGGGCATGGGCTTCCTATCAGTTGCTGGAACGGGTTCGATCGCAAGAATGCAACGACAATTCAAGCGCCGGGGTTTCGTGCCGGGCGCCATACCGGGTTTGCGCCGCGATCGGAAGCGCCTATTCACTGTCCGCATGGAGGGGGAGCGCGCCGGCCAGATCGCCGTGATCTTCGTGTCGCAGCGCAATGCTGACGACGATGCCGGCTATGCCGCGGCGGCCGAGGCGATGGAAGCGCTCGCCGCGCAGCAGCCCGGCTATCGCGGTATCACCAGCGTGCGCGAGGCGGGCGGGGCCGGCATCACGATCAGCTATTGGGCCGATCATGCCAGCGCGCGCGCCTGGCGAGACCATCCCGATCACGCGCGCATCCGCGATGCCGGCCGGGGGCGCTGGTATGACGCGTACGAGGTCGCCGTCGCCGAAGTCTCGCGCAGCTACTATTGGCGGCGCGGATGACGCCGCGCCCCGCGATCAGCCGGGAATTCGCGCTGCTGTTCGCGGTGATGTTGACGATCGCCGCGGGCAATACCGCGCTGCAATCGGTGCTCCCCGCGCTCGGCCGCTCGCTGGGGGTGGCAGACAGCGCGGTGGCGGCGTGCTTTTCGGTTTCCGCGCTGCTGTGGGTGATCGCCGCGCCGATCTGGGCACGGCGATCGGATCTGCACGGCCGGCGGGCGATGATCCTCACCGGGCTTGGCGGATATGCGGTGTCGCTTGGGACGTGCGGGCTGTTCCTCGCCGCGGGGATCAACGGCTGGATCGCGGGATCGACGGCGTTCGCGCTGTTCATCCTCGGGCGGCTGGTCTACGGCGCGTTCGGGTCCGCGGCGCCGCCGGCGGTGCAGGCGCTGGTCGCCGACAAGACCGCGCATGACGAGCGGACGCGCGCGCTGACGCTGCTCGCCTCGGCGACCGGGCTGGGCACGATCATGGGGCCGGCGATCGCGCCGTTCCTCAAGATGGGATCGCTCGGCGGCATCGAGATCGGGCTGGCCGGCCCGGCCTTCTTCGCCTGCGCGCTGGGCATCGCGATGTGGATCGCGGTGCGCGGCACGCTGCGGCGCGACAGCGGCTATCATGAGGGCCATGGCGCGGCGGCGAGCTATCCGTCGATCGGCGGCCAGTCGACCGGCGCCAGCGTGGTCGCGGCGACGGCGGAGGGGATCGAGCCCGTCTCGGTTCGCGATCCGCGCGTGCGGCCATGGCTCTCGATCGGCCTCGTCAGCGGCCATGCCCAGGCGATGACGGGGCAGGCGATCGGCTTCCTGGTGATCGATCGGCTGCACTTGCCGCCGGCGCAGGCGCTGGAGCCGACCGGGCTCGTGCTGATGATGGGCGCGGGCGCCGCACTGCTCGTGCAATGGGGGCTGATCCCGCTGTTCGGGCTGACCCCGCGCCGGCTGGTACTCACCGGCCTCGCGCTGGCGGCGGCGGGCACGGTGCTGACCGGGCTGGCGACGTCGCTTTATTCAATCGCGGTGGCGTATGCGCTCGCTTCGATGGGATTCGGGTTCGCGCGGCCCGGATATACCGCGGGGGCCTCGCTCGCGGTCGGCCCGGCGGCGCAGGGATCGGTGGCCGGCAAGGTGACCTCGATCAACGGCGCCAGCTTCGTGCTCGGTCCGTCGATCGGAGTCGGCCTGTACGAGGTGGGGCACCCCATTCCCTATATCGCCGCGGGGCTGGCTTGCCTCCTCACCTTCGCCATCGGCTGGGCGCGGCTGCGGGACAGTTTCAGCCCGGGCGACGCATCCTGAACAGCGCGTCTTGGGTGATCTCGAAATAATCGGCCGGGCCGCCGCCGCGCGTGATCGGGTGCGGCCGCGCGGTCTGGTAGACGCCGTTTTCCAGGCAGTCGCGATCGATATGCACCCCGATCGCCTCGCCGATCACGAGCCATTGGTCGAGCGCCCGGCCTTCCTTGGTCTCGAGCCGGATCAACTGGGTCAGCCGGCACTCGAACTGCACCGGGCTGCCCGCGACGCGATCGGGGCGGACGAGGCGTGACGGCAGCGACCCGACGCCGGCAAGCGCGAATTCATCCACATCGGCCGGCACCGTCGCCGAGCTTGCGTTCATCGCCTCGGCCTGCCCGCGAGTCGCGAGGTTCCAGACGAACTCGCCGGTTTCCTTCACATTGGCGACCGAATCCTTCCAGCCCATCGACGAGAAGGCGACCAGCGGCGGCGAATAATTGATCGCGTTGAAGAAGCTGTAGGGCGCCAGGTTGCGCACGCCTGCGCCGCTGACGGTGGAAATCCAGCCGATCGGGCGCGGCGCGACGATCGCGTTCAGGGGATCGTGCGGCAGGCCATGGCCGGCGGCGGGCTCGTAAAAATGGAAATCGGTCATTGCGCGATCAGATGATCGCTGTAACGATCGGGTCAAGTGGGGCGAAGGACCGGTCGCGCGATCGATCGGCCGAGCGAGGAGCACATATGGCATCGCACGCCGAACCGCTGGACGATACCGTCGACGCCGTCCCGGAGGAGCGCTTCACGATCTTCCGCCACCGGCTGGCGACGCGGCTGTGGCATTGGCTCAACGCGCTGACGATCTTCATCATGATCGGCAGCGGGCTCGGCATCCTCAACGCGCATCCGCATCTTTACTGGGGGCAATATGGCGCGAATTTCGATTCGCCCTGGCTCAACCTGCCGCATTGGCCGGGCTGGCTGACGATTCCCGCCCATTACAATCTCGCCATCTCGCGGCGCTGGCACCTGTTCTTCGCGCTGGTGCTCGGCTTCGGGCTGCTGGCGTTCATGATCGCCAGCCTCGTCAACCGGCATTTCCAGCGCGATCTGCGCGTGCGGCGGCGAGAAGTTGCGCCGCGCAACCTTTGGGCCGACGTCAAGGCGCATCTCGCCTTCCGCTTCCACGATCCCGAACGTCCCGGCGCGTACAACACGCTGCAGAAGCTCAGCTACGTGGTCACCATCTTCGTGCTCATTCCGCTGATGCTCTTGACCGGCCTTGCCATGTCGCCGGCGATGGACGCGGCGTGGCCGTGGCTGCTGGTCGTTACCGGCGGGCGGCAATCGGCGCGCTCGCTGCATTTCATCGGCATGGCGCTGATCGTCGGGTTCATCATCGTCCATCTGGCGCTGGTGATCCTGGCCGATCCGATCAACGAGGTGAAATCGATGATTACCGGCTGGTGGGACGTGCCGGAGGAGCCGCGATGAGCCGGCTGATCACGCGCCGCCGGCTGGTCACCACCGGCGCGCTGGGGGCCGGGGCGCTGCTCTCCGGCTGCGACAAGGTCGTCCAGGTGCCGGCGGCGCGCCGCATCCTGTTCTCCGGCGAGGACATGCAGCGCGGGCTGCAGCGCGCGTTGATGAATCGCGATGCGCTGGCGCCCGAATATAGCACGGCTCAGATGTCGCCGGTGTTCCGGTCGAACGGCACCGCCAATCCCGATACGCCGAGCTACAACGCGATGGTCGCCAACCGCTTCGCCGATTACCGGCTGGCGATCGGCGGCATGGTCGCGAAGCCCTTGTCGATTCCGCTCGATCGGCTGCGGCGGCTGCCGGCGCGCACCCAGATCACCCGCCACGATTGCGTCGAGGGATGGAGCGCGATCGGCCAGTGGCATGGCCCGCTGCTCGGCACGTTGCTCAAGGCCGCGGGCATCCGCCGCGACGCGCGCTACGTGGTGTTCACCTGCGCCGATCGGATCGGCGGCACGCCCTATTACGAATCGATCGACCTGATCGATGCCTTCCATCCGCAGACGATCCTGGCCTGGGCGATGAACGGCGCGCCGCTCACCGTCGCGCATGGCGCGCCGCTGCGGCTGCGGGTCGAACGGCAGCTCGGCTACAAGCAGGCCAAGTACGTCATGGCGATCGATGCGGTCGCCAGTCTCGCCGGAATCGGGCTCGGCAAGGGGGGCTATTGGGAGGATCGTGTAAATTATGACTGGTATGCTGGAATTTGATAAGTAACTAGGCCGTCATGGCTCTGATCGACATCTTCCTCACGCGCGGGATCAAGCGCGGCCAGATGACCGTCATCGACCACAAGGGGCAGGCCAAGGCCTACGGGTCGCCCGATCCCAGCCCCGATTTCCCGTCGGTGACGATCCGTATCCACGACAATCGCATGCTCGGCGAGATCATGCGCAATCCGGCGCTCAAGTTCGGCGAAGGCTATATGGACGGCCGGGTGACGGTCGAGGAAGGCGACATCTACGACGTCATCCGCCTCGCCAAGGCCAATTCGCCTTATGGCGGCGGCTCCGATTTTCTCGACGGCAGCGCGATCGCGCGCGGCGTCGGCGCGATCAAGCATCGTATCGATCGGGTCAACATGGCGCGCCGGTCGAAACGCAACGTCGCGCACCATTACGATCTTTCCGACCGGCTCTACGATCTGTTCCTCGATCGCGACCGCCAATATAGCTGCGCTTATTGGACCGATCCCGAGCACGAGACGCTCGATCAGGCGCAGCTCGACAAGAAGGCGCATATCGTTGCGAAGATGGCGCTCGAGCCAGGGATGCGGGTGCTCGACATCGGCTGCGGCTGGGGCGGGATGGCGCTCTACATCCACGAAAAAACCGGTGCCGAAGTGCTCGGCGTCACTCTGTCGGAGGAGCAGATCAAGGTCTGCCGCCGCCGCGCCGAGGAAGCCGGCGTCGCCGACAAGGTCAAATTCGAGCTGATCGATTATCGCAGCGTGACGGGCACGTTCGATCGCATCGTCTCGGTCGGCATGTTCGAGCATGTCGGCCCGCCGCAATACCGCACCTTCTTCCGCAAGTGCCGCGACCTGCTGGCGCCGAACGGCGTGATGCTGATCCACACCATCGGCCGCCAGGGCAAGCCCAGCGTCACCGACGACTGGACGACCAAATACATCTTCCCCGGCGGCTACAATCCGGCGCTGTCGGAGATCGCGCGCGGGTATGAAGGGCTCGGCATGCTGATGACCGATGTCGAGGTGCTGCGGCTGCATTACGCCCATACGCTCAAGAAATGGTACGAGCGCACGGTGGCGGCGAAGGAGGCGATCGTCGCGCTGTACGACGAGCGTTTCTATCGCATGTGGCAATTCTATCTCGCCGGGGCCGATGCCGCGTTCCGATACGGCGGGCTGGTCAATTACCAGCTCCAATTCGCTCGCGATCGCCACACGCTGCCGATCACGCGCGATTACATGATCGCGGCCGAGCGGGCGCTCGCCGCGCCGGCCGCCGAGACGCGCGAGCATGCCGACGCCTGATCCGCATGGGGGTGACGGCCGCGCGGCGGTCGATTAAGGGCGCGGGCATGACTCACGCCCCCGATCCCGCGATGCTTGCCAAGGCCGAGACGCTGACCGAGGCGCTGCCCTATCTGCAGCGCTATGCCGGCGCCACCTTCGTGGTCAAATATGGCGGCCATGCGATGGGCGATCCCGAGCTGGCGCGCGATTTCGCCGAGGATGTCGTGCTGCTGAAGGCGGTCGGCATCAACCCGGTGGTGGTGCATGGCGGTGGCCCGCAGATCGGCGCGATGCTCAAGAAGCTCGGTGTCGAATCGAGCTTTGTGGATGGCCTGCGCGTCACCGATGCGGAAACCGCGAAGATCGCCGAGATGGTCCTTTCCGGCGCGATCAACAAGGAGATCGTCGGCTGGATCGGCGCCGCCGGCGGCCGCGCCGTCGGCATTTCGGGGAAGGACGGCGGGTTCGTCCGCGCGGCCAAGGTCAGCCGCACGACGCGCGATCCCGATAGCAATATCGAGCGCGCGGTCGATCTCGGCTTTGTCGGCGAGCCCGAGGCGATCGATCGCACGGTGATCGACACCGTCTCGGCCTCGGGCATGATCCCGGTGATCGCCCCGATCGGGATCGGCGCCGACGGCCATACCTACAATATCAACGCCGATACGATGGCCGGCGCGATCGCCGGCGCGCTCGACGCCAAGCGGCTGTTCCTGCTGACCGACGTCGCCGGCGTGCTCGACAAGAGCGGCAATCTGCTGACCGATCTCGATGCCGCCGCCATCGCCGAGTTGCGCGCCGACGGCACGATCACCGGCGGCATGATCCCCAAGCTCGAGACCTGCATCGCCGCAGTCGAGGCCGGGGTGGAAGCGGCGGTGATCCTCGACGGCCGGGTGCCGCACGCGATGCTGCTCGAAATCTTCACCCGCCGCGGCGCGGGCACGCTGGTCGGGCGTTGAGGCTGTCGTTCGCCGCCTTATTTCGCTAAAGCACTATCGTTACGCCTCCGGGAGGACCCGCTTGCTCACCATCATCCAGATTCTTCAGGTGTTGCTCGACGTCGTGTGGTGGATCGTCATCGCCGATTTCGTGCTATCGATCCTGATCGCGTTCAATGTCGTCAACACCTACAACGGCTTCGTCCGCTCGCTCTATGACGGTATCCAGCGGCTGTGCCAGCCGATGTACCGGCCGATCCGCCGCATCCTGCCCAATACCGGTGCGATCGATTTCTCGCCCGCGGTGGTGCTGATCCTGATCGGGATCATCTCGATCGTGCTCAACCGCCTGGCGCTCAACATCGCCTATGGCATGCCGATGTGAGGACGACGAGATGACCGCGACGATCATCGACGGCAAGGCTTTCGCGCTCGGCCTGCGCGAGCGGGTGGCGGGCGAGGTGGCGCGCTTCACCGCGGCGATCGGCCGCAAGCCGGGGCTCGCGGTGGTGCTGGTCGGCGACGATCCGGCCTCGGCGGTCTATGTACGCTCGAAGCACAAGGCGACGGTTGCCGCGGGCATGGAGAGCTTCGAGCATCGCCTGCCCGCCGACACCAGCCAGGACGTGCTGCTCGCCCTGGTCGATCGCCTCAACGCCGATGCGTCGGTCGACGGCATCCTGGTGCAATTGCCGCTGCCGCCGCAGATCGACGAGCGCGCGGTGATTACCCGGATCGATCCCGACAAGGATGTCGATGGCTTCCACCCGGTCAACGCCGGGCGGCTGGCGAGCGGGCTTGCCGGCTTCGTGCCGTGCACGCCGCTCGGCTGCCTGATGCTGCTCAAGGACCAGCGCGCCGATCTCGCCGGGCTCGACGCGGTGGTGGTCGGCCGCTCGAATATCGTCGGCAAGCCGATGGCGGCGCTGCTGCTCAAGGAAAGCTGCACCGTCACCATCGCGCATTCGAAGACGCATGACCTGTCCAGCGTGGTGCGCCGCGCCGATATCGTCGTCGCCGCGGTCGGCCGGCCGCAGATGATCAAGGGTGATTGGATCAAGCCCGGCGCGCTGGTCATCGACGTCGGCATCAACCGTACCGAGGACGGGCTGGTCGGCGATGTCGATTTCGACAGCGCAGCATCGGTCGCAGGCGCGATCACGCCGGTGCCGGGCGGGGTCGGCCCGATGACGATCGCCTGCCTGATGCACAACACGCTCGTCTCCGCCGCGCGGGCCGAGGGCTTCGCGCTCGACGAAGACGCCTTGTGATGCCGACGACCGGGCTCGCCGGGCTGTTCGTCTCGTCGCTGATCACCTTCTTCGTGGTGATCGATCCGCCGGGCTGCGCGCCGATCTATGCCGGGCTCACCGCCGGGGTCGATCGCACGCACGTCCGCGCGATGGCGCTGCGCGCGGTGATGGTCGCCGCCGCGATCCTGCTCGTGTTCGCGCTGTTCGGGCAGGATATCCTCAGGGCGCTCGGCATCAGCCTCGACAGTTTCCGTATCTCGGGCGGGATCATGCTGTTCCTGATCGCGCTCGAAATGGTGTTCGAAAAGCGCACCCAGCGGCGCGAGGATCGCGCGCAGAAGATCATCGACACGCCCGAGGTGGAGGACGTGTCAATCTTCCCGATGGCGATGCCGATGATCGCCGGTCCGGGCTCGATCGCTTCGGTGATGCTGCTGATGTCACGCGGGCACGGGATCGAGCGCACGCTGGTGATCCTCGGCGCGATGGGGTCGATCCTGCTGCTCACGCTGGCGGCGCTGCTGCTCGCCGGGCCGCTGATGCGGATCATGGGCCAGAAGATCGAGGCGGTGATTACTCGGCTGCTCGGCGTGCTGCTCGCCGCGCTGGCCTCGCAATTCGTGATCGACGGCATTCGCGCCAGCCTGGGGTGAGCCGGCCAGTGCCGGACTTCGGCGCCAGACCCTTCAGAAAATCCCGCCGCCGAGCATCAGGCGGATCACGCCGATCACGATCACCAGGATGTTGAGGTTGCGGCCACTATTGTGTGACGAGAAGATGCCGAACACCAGCCCGACGACGGCGATCGGCACGACGATCCAGTTGAGCGCGCCGAGGAACGGGATGAAGGCGGGGATCGCGCAAAGCAACGCGAACAAGCCGATCAGGATCGAGATGATGTTGAACATGCCGCCAACATGTGATCGCCATGGTTGTTGCGCAAGCGTTTCGTGCCGCGATGGGACATGGCGGCCGGCTCGGGCGATTTCATCGGAATCATTATTGCTTTGTTGACGCTTTGCGCGAGATTCCCCCGTAACAAAGGGGAATTGCCGATGTCGCTCCGCTACCATGTTCCGCTCGCCATCGCCGCCGCGGCGCTGCTCGCGGGCTGCCATTCGAACCGCAAGCAGGTCGATGCGCTCGACAACAGCCTGACTGCCAACGATCAGGATCCGGCGCTGGCCGGCGCGCTCAACGATCAGATCATGGTCGATCCGGCGCTGACGCAGCAAGCCAACGGCGCCGCGGTGCGGCCGCCGGCCAAGCCCTATTCGGCGGAAGCTCCCGCGACGGCGGGTGCCGATCAGGCGAGCGGCCCGCTGCGCCACGCGCCCGCCGCGGGCAAGGATTGCCCCCAATGCGCCTCGCGCAAGGGCGCGCTGACGCTGGGCGAGCTTGCCAGCCGCCAGAAAGGCGAGGGCAATTGCTCGGCGGACGTCAAATATTCGGCCGGTTGGGTCAACCGGCTCGGCGATCTGCCGGTCTATCCCGGCGCCCAGGTCAGCGAAGCGGCGGGATCGAACAAGCCGGGCTGCGCGCTCCGCGTCGTCAGCTTCACCACCACCGCTGCGGCGGACCGGGTGATCGACTGGTATTATACCCAGGCGGTGAAGGCCGGCTATGACGGCGAGCAGCAGACCGATGGGCGCGAGCGCGTGCTCGGTGGCACGCGGGCAAAGGACGGTGGCGCCTATGTCGTGTTCGTCGATCCCGCCGATGGCGGCGGCAGCGCGGTCGATCTGGTCGTCAACAACGGAAAGTGAGTCGTTGCTGCGGCACCGGCCCGCTCCCCCACCCCACCACCCAAGACATTATGCTGACTGGATGGTGGGGTGGGGGAGCGGGCCGGTGCCGTTCAGACGAGATGTAGCGGCGAGCGGCCAATCGCGCTAACGCGGGCGGATCATGCCCGCGCCTTCCGCCACTTCGCCCGAAATCCGCCAGTTCACCGTTGGCGAGGATGATGACGGCATCCGCCTCGATCGCTGGTTCAAGCGGCACATGGCGGAAACGACCTACACGATCGTCGCCAAATGGGCGCGCACCGGGCAATTGCGCGTCGATGGCAATCGCGCGACGCCGGGCGATCGTCTCGTCGCCGGGCAGGTGATCCGCGTCCCCCCGCTCGAACCGGTCAAGGACAAGCCGGCGCGGCCGAAGCGCGAGCGGCCGCCGCTCAGCCCCGATCAGGTCGATTATGCCCGTGCGATGGTGATCCATCGCGATCCCCAGGCGATCGTCATCAACAAGCCGCCGGGGCTGGCGACGCAGGGCGGCACCAAGACCCACGATCATGTCGATGGGCTGCTCGATGCGCTGCAATTCGATGCCGAGGCGCGGCCGAAGCTGGTCCACCGGCTCGACAAGGATACGTCGGGGGCGCTGCTGCTGGCGCGCACGGCGCGCGCCGCGGCATTCTTCGCCAAGAGCTTTTCGGGGCGGACGGCGCGGAAGGTCTATTGGGCCCTGGTCGTCGGCGTGCCGAGCATCGATGATGGCATGATCGATCTGCCGCTCGCCAAGCAGCCCGGCACCGGCGGCGAGAAGATGCACGTCGATGAGGAGAACGGCCAGCCCGCGCGCAGCCGCTATCGGGTGATCGAGCGCGCCGGCAATCGCGCCGCCTGGGTCGAGCTGCAGCCGTTTACCGGGCGCACGCACCAGTTGCGCGCGCATATGGCGGCGATCGGCCACCCGATCGTCGGCGACGGCAAATATGGCGGGCAGGCGGCGTTCCTCACTGGTGGGGTGAGCCGCAAGATGCACCTGCACGCGCGGCGCATCCGTATCGATCATCCCGATGGCGGCAAGCTCGACGTCTCGGCCGATCTGCCCGATCATTTTCGCGAGAGCATGGCGCTGCTCGGCTTCGATCCCGTGCTGGGTGATGCGATGCGGCTTGATGAAGACGCCCCGCCGCCGAGCCGCGCGACGCAGAAAGCGCGGGCGAAGGCGCATGCCAAGACGGTGCGCAAGGAACGCCGCGGCGAACGCGGCCGGCGGCGCGGCTGATGCACCCCAATCAGGCCTTTCGCTGGGAAGACCGGGGGACGATGCGCCAGCTGGTGGCGGAAATCGGCTTCGGCGCGTTGTTCGCGGCGACGCCCGACGGGCCGCGCGTCGCGCATCTGCCGGCGGTGTGGGATGGCGAGGACCGGCTGCTGTTCCACCTCGCGCGCGGCAACGGCCTGACGCGGCATCTCGCCGGCGCGACCGCGCTGTTCACCGTGCTCGGCCCCGATGGCTATGTCAGCCCGGATTGGTATGGGCTCGATCACAATCAGGTGCCGACCTGGAATTATCTGGCGGTCGAGCTTGAAGGGCCGGTCGAGGCGCTCGATCGCGCCGGCCTGATCGCGCAGATCGACGCGCTGGCGGCGGCGCAGGAAGCGCGGCTCGCGCCGAAGCCGGCGTGGACACGCGACAAGATGGACGCCACGGCGCTCGATGCGCTGCTGCGCGGCATCACCGGGTTCGCGATGACGGTGCGGGCGTGGCGCGGCACCGCCAAGCTGGGCCAGAACAAGCCCGATGCCGCACGTCTCGCGGCGGCCGAGGCGATCGCGGCGGCGGGGCGGCCGGCGATCGCCGAATGGATGAGGCAGGCGCGATGAGCGATCCCGACACCACCGCGCGTACCCGCTATTTCGCGCTCGTCGCAGTGCGGCTGATCGGCACCGCCGGCGCGGTGTTCGGGCTGGTCCTGCTCGCCCGCGCGACCGCGACGATCGACAAGCTGCTCGGCGCGGCGATCGTGCTGGCGGCGCTGGCGATGATCGCGATCGTGCCGCGCTCGCTCGCGCATCGCTGGCGGACGCCGCCCGAATGAAGCGCTTCTGGCAAGCGGTGACGATCGTCGATGGCGAGGTTCGCCTCGACGGGCGGCCGGTGCGCACGCCGGGCCGCGCGCCGCTGGTGCTGCCCAATGCGGGCCTGGCCGAGGCGGTGGCGGACGAATGGCGCGCGGTCGATGGCGAGATCGATCCGCGCGCGATGCCGATGACCGGGCTGGCCAATGCCGCGATCGATCGTATCGCGCCCGATCCCGCGGCGTTCGCGGCGGGCCTCGCCCGCTATGGCGAGAGCGATCTGCTCTATTATCGTGCCGAGACGCCCGACGAACTGGTCGCTCGCCAGCGCGATGCCTGGGATCCGCTGCTCGATTGGGCGCGGCGCCGCTACGACGTGCATTTCGAGATTGCCACCGGCGTCATCCACCGGCCGCAGCCCGAAGCGACCGTCGCGCGACTCGCCGAGGCGGTGGCGGCATGCACGCCGTTCGAGCTGGCCGGGCTGTCGCCGGTCGTCACCGTCACCGGCTCGCTGGTGGCGGCGCTGGCGCTCGGCGACGGCGCAGCCGATGCCGACTCGATCTGGCGCGCCGCGCGCATCGACGAGGACTGGCAGGCCGAGCAATGGGGCGAGGACGAACTCGCCGCCCGCGCGCGCGATGCCCATCGTGCCGATTTCGACGCGGGCGCGCGTTTCCTCGATCTTGCCGGGCAGGGTTGATCTCCTGTGGCGTTCGCCGTCCGCCTCGCCTAAAGACGCGGCCATTCGTTCACTGTCGAAGGGCGCCGCCACGATGCGCATCGCCATCGCTTCCGATCACGCCGCCGTCGCGCTGAAGGGCGCGCTTGCCGCGTGGCTGCGCGATTCTGGGCATGAGGTCGACGATCTCGGCCCGTATGACGACGCGCGCGTCGATTATCCCGATTACGGCTACCGCCTTGCCGAGGCGATCGCGGCGGGCCGGGCGGCACGCGGGATCGCGCTGTGCGGATCGGGCATCGGCATTTCGATCGCGGTCAATCGTCATCCGGCGTGCCGCTGCGCGCTCGTCTCCGAGCCGCTGTCCGCCACGCTGGCGCGCGAGCATAATGATGCCAATGTGCTGGCGATCGGCGCGCGGCTGACCGGCGAGGACATGGCCAAGGCCTGCATTACCGCTTTTCTCTCGACCGATTTTGCCGGCGGCCGTCACGGGGGCCGCGTCGACAAGCTCGGCCATCCCGCTTTCGCGAAGGAACCCGCATGAGCAGCAACCCGACCGCCCTTTCCGACGTCCAGCCCGACGGCTTCTTCACGCGCGGCCTCGCCGCGGCCGACCCGGCGGTGTTCGCCGGTGTCGAGCACGAGCTGAAGCGCGAGCAGCACCAGATCGAGCTGATCGCATCCGAGAACATCGTCTCCAAGGCCGTGCTCGAGGCGCAGGGCTCGGTGTTCACCAACAAATATGCCGAAGGCTATCCCGGCAAGCGTTATTATCAGGGCTGCCATCCGTCCGACGAGGTCGAGCAGTTGGCGATCGATCGCGCGAAGCAGCTGTTCGGCTGCGGTTTCGCCAACGTCCAGCCGCATTCGGGCGCGCAGGCCAATGGCGCGGTGATGCTGGCGCTGGTCAAGCCCGGCGAGACGATCATGGGGCTCAGCCTCGATTCGGGCGGGCACCTGACCCACGGCGCGCGCGCGGCGATGAGCGGCAAGTGGTTCAACGCCGTGCAATACGGCGTCACGCCGGACACGCACCTGATCGATTACGACGAGGTCGAGCGGCTGGCGAAGGAGCACAGCCCCAAGCTGATCATCACCGGCGGCTCGGCCTATCCGCGCCACATCGATTTCGCCCGCTTCCGCCAGATCGCCGACGCGGTGGGCGCGTTCTTCATGGTCGACATGGCGCATTTCGCCGGGCTGGTTGCGGGCGGCGTGCACCCGACGCCGTTCGGTCATGCCCATGTCGTCACCACCACGACGCACAAGACGCTGCGCGGCCCGCGCGGCGGCATGGTGCTGACCGATGACGAAGCGATCGCCAAGAAGATCAACTCGGCGGTGTTCCCGGGGCTGCAGGGTGGGCCGCTGATGCACGTCATCGCCGCCAAGGCGGTCGCGTTCGGTGAGGCGCTGCAGCCGGGCTTCAAGGGCTATGCCGCCGCCGTGGTGGAGAATGCCAAGGTGCTCGCCGCGACGCTGAAGGAGCGCGGCGCCGCGATCGTTTCGGGCGGCACCGACACGCATCTCGCGCTGATCGACCTCACCCCGCTCGGCGTCACCGGCAAGGATGCCGACGAGGCGCTGGAGCGCGCCGGCATCACCTGCAACAAGAACGGCATCCCCAACGATCCGCTTCCCCCGGTCAAGACCAGCGGCATCCGCGTCGGCTCGCCGGCCGGCACGACGCGCGGCTTCGGCACGGCCGAGTTCCGCGAGATCGGCAACATGGTCGCCGACGTGCTCGATGGCCTGCGCAAGAATGGTGAGGCGGGCGACGCGCAGGTCGAGGCCAATGTCCGCGAGCGGGTTCGTGCCTTGTGCGAGCGCTTCCCGATTTATGAGTGACGTGCAGCGCTTCCGCGCCGGCGTCCGTCAGGACACACAATAATGCGCTGCCCGTTCTGCGGCCACGAAGCGAGCCAGGTCAAGGACAGCCGCCCGACCGAGGACGGCGCCGCGATCCGGCGGCGGCGGCAATGCGAGGGCTGCGCGGCGCGCTTCACCACGTTCGAGCGGATCCAGCTTCGTGAGCTGTGGGTGCTGAAAAGCGAGGACAAGCGCGAGCCGTTCGATCGCGACAAGCTGATGCGCTCGGTCGCGATCGCCACGCGCAAGCGGCCGATCGATCCGGTGATGATCGAGAAGCTGGTGTCGGGCATCCAGCGCCGGCTGGAAACCCAGGGCGATCCGGAAATCCCCGCCAAGCAGATCGGCGAGATGGTGATGGAGGGGCTGAAAGGCCTCGATTCGGTCGCCTACATCCGCTTCGCGAGTGTCTACAAGGATTTCCGCGAGGCGCGCGATTTCGAGGAATTCGCCGGCAGCGTCAGCGAGGTCGGCAAGAGCTGAGCGCGCGGCAAATCCAACCTGTCGGGCGAACGGCCGTGGATCGGGAAAAACCCGTATAAACATCTTCATGCTGAACCAAGTTCGGCATGACGGCATCCGTGAGATAAACTTTGGGGTGTGCGGGGATTCAGTCCGGGGTGAGGCGAAAAGGGTGGCTTTCGAGAACCGGCGCGCAGCGTGCTTAAGGCACGTGAGCACCGGAAGCGCAGAAAGCCGCGCTTTGCAGCCCGCCCTGGGCTGAATACCTGCGCACCCTAGAGCGCGACCAGCGCCTGGTCCTGCAACCCGCGCCACACGGCGAGCGCCTGCACCGTCTCCGCCACGTCGTGAACGCGCAGCACTTGCGCGCCGAGCGATGCGCCCTTCACCGCCAGCGCGATCGAGCCGCCGAGCCGCTGATCGACCGGCGCGGCATTGGACAGCGCGCCGATCATCCGCTTGCGGCTCGCGCCGAGCATGATCGGGCAGCCGAGCCCGTGGAACAGCGCCAGCCCGTTGATCAGCGCGAGATTGTCCTGCAGCGATTTGCCGAAACCGATGCCGGGATCCACCACGATCCGCTCGCGCGGCACGCCGGCGGCGACGACGGCGGCGACGCGCGCTTCCAGCCAGTCAAACACGTCGGTGAGAACATGGCCGTAGCGCGCTTCGCCATGCGGGCCCTTTTTCGGATCGGGTGAGTGCATCAGCACCACCGGGCAGCCGGCGCGGCACACGATGTCGAGTGCGCGATCGTCCCACAGCAGCGCCGAGACGTCGTTGACCAGATGCGCCCCCGCGGCGAGCGCGGCCTCCATCACCGGCGCCTTGCGCGTATCGATCGAGATCGGCGCGCCCGATGCGCGCAGCCGCTCGACGACCGGCACCACGCGCGCCTCTTCCTCGCCTTCCCACACCAGCGGCGCGCCCGGGCGGGTCGATTCGCCGCCGAGATCGATCAGCGCCGCGCCCGCTTCGATCATCGCCAGCCCGGCCTCGGCCGCCGCGGCGGGATCGCCATGCGTCGCGCCGCCATCGGAAAAGCTGTCGGGGGTCACGTTCAGGATACCGGCGACCAGCGGCTGATCGAACCGCAACGTGCGGTTGCCCAGCGTCAGCGGCGCGCGCGGGCCGGTGATCCGCGCGTGCAGCTCGGCGGCGCGGGCGTCGTCGCGCAGGCGCTCGCCGAGATCGGCCAGCGGCACGGTGCGGCGCACGCCGTCCTCGATCAGCTCGTAAGCGGCGAACCACAGCATCCCGCCGGCGAGCCGCGCCACCGCGCCGTCGGCATGGCCGGCCGGCGAATCGACGAACTGAACCGGTCTCAAATGCAGGCGCGGCATGGCTTCCCCCGATCAACCCCGCCGGCCCTGCACCAGATGGCGTCGTCGGGCAACTCGCGCCGGTTATTTGCCGAGCGAGGCGAGCTTGTCCGGATCGATCGCGGCGACGGCGTGCTTGAGCGTGTCGATGTTCGGCGCGCTGCCCTCGGCCGAAACCATGAAGCGGCTGGCGACCATCGTGCCGTAGCTGCCCGAATGCGCGCTGTTATCCCATTGCTCGTGCACCATATGGCCGTTGGCCATCGCGGTTTTTTCATAGCCGGTCGCGGTCTGCCGGCTCGATTGCCCGGTCAGCGCGCCGCCCAGCGTGGCGATCGATCCCAGCGTGCCCGAATCGGTGATCGAGAGCGTGAAGCTGTCGTCGCCCGAGGCGTAGGTCGCCCTGGCGTTGCTGCCGGCGATGCCCGCTGCGCCGCCGCCGCTGCTCTCGGTCTCGGTGCGCTGCCAGCCGTCGATCGCGCCGGGCAGCATCGCCTGGAGCGCCGCCGGATCGATCGCGCTCGGCGTGCCCGCGGCTGCCTTGCCCTCGGCCGAATCGGCCGCGGCCTGCATTTGCTTGCTCGCGTCCTGCAGCTTGCCGAGATCGATCTTGCCGACGCCGGGCACGGTGACGCTGCCCGATATGGTGCCGTCGCCGAGCCGCGGTGCGGGCACCAGGGCGCGCGCGATCGCGCCGGTGATCATCCCGGCCGCGACGAACAGCACCACCGCGACGATGATCGTCACGATCGTGTAGCTCATCGCCTTTTCCGCCGGCGCCTTCATCAGCAGCGGCAGGCCGAGATAGAGCAGATAGAGGCTGTAGAGGCCAAGCAGGCCGAGAAAGGCCAGGCTCGGGATCAGCCCGAAGATGCCGGCGAGCCAGCCCGCGGTCGCCGAGAATGCGGCGACCTTCATCGCCTGGACCGGATTCTTGGTGCCGTCGAAGCTTGGCGCCAGCGCATCGATCACCAGCGCCAGCACCCAGGTCGCGATCAGCGCGGTGATATAGGCCAGCACCGCGGTGGTGATCGCCGCGCCGATGGTCGGGCGGTAATGGATGCCGAACAGGCCGTAGCCGAACAGCAGGGAGCCGATCAGCTGCGCCACCGGCCCGATCGCGGCCAGCGGCACTACCCAGCCGGTCATGATGCCGCGCACGCTCATCGGCTCGGCGTCGATGCGCGGCCATTCGGCCTTGGGTTGCAGGATCAGTCGCTTGGCGCGAGCGGCGATGCCGGCCGGCGCCCCGTGGTCGAAATGCGATGCCATAGGTTCCATCCCCCTGTTTCGCTTCGCGGACGCGGGAACGATGACGCTTTCGATGATCGAACTATAGCACAGACGCGACAGGCCCCCGCGTTGCGGCGGCGCCGATATTACCCCATATGCCGCGCCATGAGCAACGACATGACGTGGCACGGCACGACGATCGTCTCCGTGCGCAAGAACGGCAAGGTGGTGATCGCCGGCGACGGGCAGGTCTCGATGGGTCAGACGGTGATGAAGCCGAGCGCGCGCAAGGTGCGCACGCTTGCCGATGGCAAGGTGCTGGCCGGGTTCGCCGGCGCCACCGCCGATGCCTTCACCCTGCTCGAACGGCTGGAGCGCAAGCTCGAACAGCATCACGGTGCGCTGCTGCGCGCCGCGGTCGAGCTCGCCAAGGACTGGCGGACCGACAAATATCTGCGCAATCTGGAAGCGATGATGATCGTCGCCGACAAGGATGTGACGCTGATCCTCACCGGCAATGGCGACGTGCTCGATCCCGATGGCGGGATCGCGGCGATCGGATCGGGCGGCAATTATGCGCTCGCCGCGGCGCGCGCGCTTGCCGAATATGAGCCCGATGCCGAGACGCTGGCCCGGCGGGCGATGAAGATCGCCGCGGAAATCTGCGTCTATACCAACGACAACCTCACCGTGGAGACGCTGGAGAGCGCTTCGTGACGTCACCGCACCCCGGCGCAGGCCGGGGCCCAGGGGGGAAGGTTTCGGTTGTCGGGCGCCGCGCGTCGTTACAACCGCTTTCCCGACTGGATCCCGGCCTTCGCCGGGGAACTGGAAGTATTTCGCGGCGCTCCGTCATTGCCGGGGCCGGCGCCCTCGCGCTCCCAGGCTGCGCGGCGGGCGTCAGGCCCGCCACAGCGCACGCCGCTTGTCTCCCCCGCGTCAATGTCGCCGCCGATCGCGTGATCCGCACGCTGGTCGGCTTGCGGCCCTACCGTCCCTCGGGCTTCGTCGTCCGTGCCGAGAGCTTCGGCGACAAGACGCTGGTGCATAATTACGGCCACGGCGGATCGGGTATCACCTTGTCCTGGGGCACCTCGCGGCTGGCGACCAATCTCGGGTTGCCGGGCCACCAGGGGCCGGTCGCGGTGCTCGGTGCGGGCGTGGTCGGGCTGACGACGGCACGCCTCGTGCAGGAAGCGGGCTATCCGGTGACGATCTATGCCGAGGCGCTGCCGCCGGAGACGACCTCGAACATCGCCGGCGGGCAATGGTATCCGTCGATCCTCTACGATTCGGACAAGCTCACGCCCGCGTTCGAGCAGCAGCTCGTCGCTGCGGCAAGCTATGCCTATCAGCGCTATCAGATCATGATCGGCGACGACTATGGCGTGCGCTGGATGACGAACTATCTGCTGTCGGATCGCGCGCCGGGCGACAGCGACACCGATCGGCTGATGCAATCGATGCTGCCCGAGGCGCGCGATCTCGGCGCCGGCGCGCGCGGGTTCGATTACAAATATGTCGGCCAGTTCGATGGCATGTTGATCGAACCGCCGCGGTTCCTGCGGGCGATGCTGCGCGATATCCGGATCGCCGGCGGCCGCGTTGATGTCCGCGCCTTCGCATCGCCCGCCGAGGTTGCGGCGCTGCCCGAAAGCCTCGTGTTCAATTGCACCGGCCTCGGCGCCGGCGCGCTGTTCGGCGATGACGAGATCACGCCGATGCGCGGCCAGCTCGCCGTGCTGTTGCCCCAGCCGGAGGTCGACTATGCCGTTGAAACCGGGAACGGCATGTACATGTTCTCGCGCAGCGACGGCGTCATCCTCGGCGGCACCGCGGATCGCGGCGATTGGTCGACCGAGGTCGATCCCGCCACCACCCAGCGCCTGATCGCGCGGCACAGCGCGATCGCCCGGCGGCTGGCCTGCGCTTGATCGACCGTCCCCCGCTACCGATATGGCGCGCACTTCCACTTGAGAGACCAATGAACGACAATTTGACTCCGAAGGCGATCGTCGCCGCGCTCGATCAACACATCATCGGCCAGAAGGACGCCAAGCGCGCCGTCGCGGTGGCCCTGCGCAACCGCTGGCGCCGTCAGCAATTGCCGGCCGAGCTGCGCGACGAGGTAACGCCCAAGAACATCCTGATGATCGGCCCCACCGGCTGCGGCAAGACCGAGATTTCGCGGCGGCTGGCGAAGCTCGCCGATGCGCCGTTCGTCAAGGTGGAGGCGACCAAGTTCACCGAGGTCGGCTATGTCGGCCGCGATGTCGAACAGATCGCCCGCGATCTCGTCGAGGAAGCGATCCGGCTGGAGAAGGAGCGCCGCCGCGCCGCGGTGAAGGACAAGGCCGAGGAAGCGGCGATGAACCGTCTGCTCGATGCCTTGACCGGCAAGGATTCGTCGACCGCGACGCGCGAGGCCTTTCGCCAGCGCTTCAAGGACGGCCATCTCGACGACAAGGAGATCGAGCTCGATCTCGAAGCCGCGCCGCAGATGCCGTTCGAGATTCCCGGCGGCGGGCAGGTCGGCATGATCAACCTCTCCGACATGATGGGCAAGGCGTTCGGCGGCGGCCAGAAGAAGCGCCGCAAGATCACCGTTGCCGCGGCGTGGGACAAGCTGGTCGAGGAGGAAGCCGACGCCCGGCTCGATCAGGACGAGGTCAGCCGTGTCGCGCTGGCCGATGCCGAGGCCAACGGCATCGTGTTCCTGGACGAGATCGACAAGATCGCCATGTCCGAGCATCGCAGCGGCGGTTCGGTCAGCCGCGAGGGCGTGCAGCGCGACCTCTTGCCGCTGATCGAGGGCACCACGGTCGCGACCAAATACGGGCCGATGAAGACCGACCATATCCTGTTCATCGCGTCGGGTGCCTTCCACGTCGCGAAACCCAGCGACCTCTTGCCCGAACTGCAGGGCCGCTTGCCGATCCGCGTCGAGCTGAAGGCGCTAACCGAGGACGATTTCGTCTCGATCCTCAGCGACACCACCGCCTCGTTGCCGCAGCAATACAAGGCGTTGATCGGGACCGAAGGCGTCGAGGTGACGTTCACCGAGGACGGTATCAAGGCGGTCGCGCGGATCGCCGCCGAGGTGAACAGCGAGATCGAGAATATCGGCGCGCGGCGGTTGCAGACGGTGATGGAAAAGCTGCTCGAGGAGATCAGTTTCGACGCCGAGGATCGCGCCGGCGCGAAGTTGACGATCGACGCGGCCTATGTCGACACGCAACTCGCCGAGGTTGCCCGCAACACCGATCTCAGCCGTTTCGTCCTTTGATTCGAATTACTTGCCGCCCTTGCGCCGGGTGAGGGCGGCAACGCAGCTCGCACGGTCGATCGCCGCGCCGCTCGGCTGGCGGGCGTCAACATAGGTAACCACCTGCTTGCCGTGCTTGGGGTAGAGATAGGTGTCGAGCACGCAGATCGGCCCGGCAAATTGCAGCTTGCGCGCATCACCTTCGCGAACATCGGCATCAGGCTCCCCGAACAGCGCGATCAGCGCCGGCGCGCTCTGCCCCATCACGCGTTCCAGGCCGACGTCGGTAAAGCTGGGCGGGGCACGATCGGGCAGCTTGGTCGGGCGGGCGACGGGGGCGCTGACGCAGCCGGCGAGCGGCAGCGCAACGAGGGCGAGGGGCAGCAGGCGCGTCATCGCTTTCCTCCTGCCGCGTGGCAGCACCGCGGGCAAGGGGCGTCAGCGGCGAGCGGTTGCAGTGATGCGCCATGGGCTTTAACGCACGCCCATCCGGCCGTTCGGCCGCTCTTCCCGTTCTTTCGCAGGAGACTTGCGTGACCTCTCCCCGTTTCGACGTCGTCGCGATCGGCAATGCCATCGTCGACGTGCTCGCCCAGGCCGACGACGCCTTCCTCGCCCAGGAAGGCATGACCAAGGGATCCATGCAGCTGATGTTCTCGCCCGAGGACGCCGATGCGCTCTACGCCAAGATGGGGCCGGGCCAGGAGGTTTCGGGCGGATCGGCCGCGAACACCGTTGCGGGCATCGCGGCGCTGGGCGGCACATGCGGCTTCATCGGCCAGGTCGCCGATGACGAACTGGGCCAGATCTTCGCGCACGACATCTGTTCGCTCGGCATTCATTTCGATACCCCGGCGCGTGCCGGCGATCCGACCACCGCGCGCTGCCTGATCTTCGTTACGCCCGATGGGCAGCGGACGATGAACACCTTTCTCGGCGCCTCGCAATTCCTGCCCGAAAGCGCGCTCGACCTCGATCTCATCGCCGATGGTGCGATCCTCTATCTCGAAGGCTATCTGTGGGATCCGGAGGAGCCGCGCGCGGCGATGCGCGCCGCGATCGAGGTCGCGCGCAAGGCGGGGCGCAAGGTGGCCTTCACGCTCTCGGACATCTTCTGCATCTCGCGCCACGGCGACGATTTCCGCGCGTTGATCGCCGACGGCCTGATCGACATCCTGTTCGCCAACGAGAACGAGCTGCTCGCCCTCGCTGAGACCGAGGACTGGCAAGTCGCGGTCGATCGCATCGCGCCGCAGGTTCCGACACTGGTCGCGACGCGCAGCGAGAAGGGCGCGATGGCGGTGCGCGACGGCAAGC
This sequence comes from Hephaestia mangrovi, assembly GCF_019880555.1. Taxonomy (GTDB): domain Bacteria; phylum Pseudomonadota; class Alphaproteobacteria; order Sphingomonadales; family Sphingomonadaceae; genus Sphingomonas; species Sphingomonas mangrovi. The sequence continues at coordinate 89,065 of NZ_JAINVU010000006.1, forward strand.
ACGTCTCGGTCGAGGCCGAACCGATCGACCGCGTCGTCGACACGACCGGCGCCGGCGATCTGTTCGCGGCCGGCTTCCTGCACGGCCAGGCGCAGGGCCACGATCTCGAAACCTCGCTGCGCATGGGCGCGATCTGCGCGGGCGAGATCATCAGCCATGTCGGCGCGCGGCCGCAATGCGACATGAAGGCGCTGATCGCGAGGAAGCTCGGCTGAGCGTCGGCCAGTTCGGGTTCGGCCCTCGGGCTGAACCCTGCGCTAGCCGATTTCCGCTGCCGAATAACAAAAAGGGGGCCGCGAGCGTGGTGCTCGCGGCCCCTTTTTTGCGCCGGCGCCGATCAGCGGTCGATCGGTTCGGCCAGTTCGGGCTGGAGATTGGGATCGCCGTCGATTTCGATGATCCCGCGCCCGACATGGCTGCGCGAGCGGCTGTAGCCGAAATAGACCAGCAGCCCGATCCCGCCCCAGACGAACAGCACCATCTGCGCCAGCAGCGGCAGGAACAGATAGAGCGCCACGCACCCGGCGATCGCCAGCGGCGCGACGATCCACACCAGCGGCGTACGGAACGGCCGGTGGCGACCCGGATCGGTGCGGCGCAGGACGAGCACGGCGACGCCGACCATCGCGAAGGCGAACAATGTGCCCGAGTTCGAATAATCGGCAAGCTGGCCGACCGGCAGGAATGCCGCCGCCAGCGTGACGACGATGCCGGTGAACGCGGTCACCACATGCGGGGTATGCCATTTCGGATGCACGCTAGCGAGGCTCGCCGGCAGCAGCCCGTCGCGCGCCATCACGAAGAAAACGCGGGTCTGGCCGAACATCATCATCAGCACGACCGAGGGCAGGGCGATGAACGCGGCCAGACCCATCAGGTTACCGATCTTGGTCCAGCCGACGTAGCGCAGCACATGGGCCAGCGCTTCATGGCTGCACGCCAGCGGCTCGGTGGCGCCCGACGCGACGATCTGGGCGCAGCGATCGGCAAGCTGGGGCGAGCCGGGGGCGAGGATCTCGCCGGCCAGGCCGCGCACCGGCTCCGCGCCGATCGTGCCGATCGCGCCGGCCGACACCAGCAGGTAGAACACCGTGCAGATCAACAGGCTGCCGATCAGCCCGATCGGCACGTTGCGCTGCGGGTTCTTGGTTTCCTCCGCCGCGGTCGATACCGCGTCGAACCCGACATAGGCGAAGAAGATCGACGAGGCGGCGCCGATCACGCCGATCGTGCCCCAGCCATTGGGCAGGAACGGGGTGAATTGCTCGCTCTTTAGCACCGGTACGGTGAGCACGATGAACAGCGTCAGCGCGGCGACCTTGATCGACACGAGGATGGCGTTGACGCGCGCGCTCTCGGTCGTGCCAATGATCAACAGCCAGGTGACGAGGCCGGAGATGACGACCGCGGGCAGGTTGATGAAGCCGCCCTGGCTCGGGCCGACCGCGATCCAGTTCGGTATGACGATGCCGAACGTATGCTCCATGAAGCCGACGAAATAGCCCGACCAGCCGACCGCGACCGCGCTGGCGCCGACGGCATATTCGAGGATCAACGCCCAGCCGACCATCCAGGCGAGCAGCTCGCCCATCACCGCATAGGTATAAGTGTAGGCGGAGCCCGCGACGGGCACCATCGAGGCCAGTTCGGAATAGCACAAGGCGGCGACCGCGCAGACGAAGCCGGCGATCACGAAGCTGATCATCATGCCGGGCCCGGCCTTTTGCGCGGCCTCGGCGGTGAGAACGAAAATGCCGGTGCCGATCACCGCGCCGACGCCCAGCATGGTAAGCTGGAAGGCGCCGAGCGATCGGTGCAGGCCTTTCTTTTCGGCAGTCGCCAGAATGGCGTCGAGAGGCTTAACGCGCCCGAAAATCATACAGGTCCCCCGGTCAGAACGGCACGCATTGCGCACCGCCGGTTGCAATGGCGGGGGAGCCTAACCGCAAAAGCGCCCCGCGCAAGCCCGTTGCGCGATCGGGCGGTGTATCGCTGGCCGACAATCAACGCGCCAGCATTGGCCCCAGGGGTTTGCCCGCGAAGATGTGGACGTGGAGGTGCGCGACTTCCTGATGACTGTCCGGCCCGGTATTGGCGAGCAGGCGATAGCCCGGCTCGACCAGCCCCGCCTCGCGCGCGACACGGCCCACGGCGCGCGCGAATCCGGCGATCTCCGCGTCGCTCGCGCGCGCGCTGAAATCGTCCCACGAGACATAGGCGCCCTTGGGGATCACCAGGATATGCGTTGGTGCCTGTGGGTTGATGTCGTGAAAGGCGAAGGCGACATCGTCCTCATAAATCTTCTTCGAGGGGATTTCGCCGCGCAGGATCTTGGCGAAGACGTTCTGATCGTCATAGGGTTGCGTGGCGTCGACAGCCATGAAGTCACTCCTTGCGCTGGCGTTTTTCCTCGAGCCCCGACAAGCCTTCGCGCCGCGCGAGCTCGGCGCGGACGTCGTCGAGCGACAGCCCGGCGTCGGCCAACAGCACCATCAGATGGAAGACGAGATCGGCCGCTTCCGGCACGATCGCGGCATCGTCGCCCGAGCAGGAAGCGATCACCGTTTCGACCGCTTCCTCGCCGAGCTTCTGCGCGATCTTGGCGCGGCCCCTGGCAAACAGCCGGGCGACATAGGAGGCGTCGGGATCACCGCCCCGGCGCGAGCGGATCAGCGCTTCGAGCGCGTCGAGCTGGTCGGAAGCCATGGGCCAAGCTGCTTAGGGTCGGGACTCGTTACTGGCAATGGCCGACCGCGCTGCGGCGGGCCGATTGTGGCGCAGGGGCGGCGGCGTTAGTCCTCGCGGCGCTTTTGCGCACGACGGATCATCGCCCGGCGCGCAAGCCACACACCGATCGCGGCCATCACGAACAGCGCGATATCCGATGCCGCCGGCCCGGTGCGGACCTTGGCGACGCCCGAATGCGCGGCGGGATCGTCGGCGAGCGCCGGGGCAGCGAGCAGGGCGAGGAGGAGGAGCGCGCGCATGAGAACGGCTTAGCGGAAGCGGGTTAACGACAGCCTTCGTCAACGCTTACTTGTTTCAGCGCCCGCGGAGCGACAGACGCCGCGTGCGATCGGCCATCCCGAAGCGCGTTCAGCATGACGAGGGTACGGCAATCGGCTTTCTAACCGAGATACCCGCCGCGGCCAGTGCCCGATGCGCGTCGGCGATGCTCGCTTCGCCGAAATGGAAGATCGAGGCGGCGAGCACGGCGGAGGCATGGCCGTCGCGGATGCCGGCAACGAGGTCGCCCAAGCCGCCGACGCCGCCCGAGGCGACCACCGGCACCGCCACCTGGTCGGCGATCGTGCGGATCAGCTCGAGGTCGTAGCCGCCGCGGGTGCCGTCGCGGTCCATCGAGGTGACGAGCAATTCGCCCGCGCCGAGCTCGGCGAGCCGCAGTGCATGGCCCACTGCATCGATGCCGGTTTCGCGGCGGCCGCCATGGGTGAACACCTCCCAACGGCGGTCGCCGACGCGGCGCGCGTCGACCGAGGCTACGCAGCATTGGCTGCCGAACCGCTCGGCGATCTCGGCGACCAGCTCGGGCCGCGCGACGGCGGCGGAATTGACCGCAACCTTGTCGGCACCGGCGAGCAGCAGCGCGCGCGCGTCCTCGGCTGTCCGCACGCCGCCGCCGACGGTCAGCGGCATGAAGCAGACTTCGGCGGTGCGTCGGACCACGTCGATCAGCGTGCCGCGCGCCTCGTGGCTGGCGGTGATATCGAGGAAGCACAGTTCGTCGGCCCCCGCCGCGTCATAGGCGCGCGCTTGCTCGACCGGATCGCCGGCGTCCTTCAGATCGACGAAATTGACGCCCTTGACGACGCGGCCGTTGGCAACGTCGAGACAGGGGATGACGCGGGCACGGACGCTCACGCTGCCCTCGCCACGCTGAGCGCCGCGGCGAGATCGAGGCGGCCGTCGTAGAGCGCGCGGCCGGTGATGACGCCTTCGATGCCATCCTGCGCGTGGAGCGCGAGCAGGTGGATGTCCGAAATCCCGGCAACGCCGCCGCTCGCGATCACCGGCAGGTCGGTGGCGCGAGCGAGATCGACGGTCGCGTCGATATTGACGCCCTTGAGCAATCCGTCGCGGCCGACATCGGTGAACAGCAGCGATGCGACGCCGGCGTCCTCGAAGCGGCGCGCCATGTCGACCACCGATACGTCCGATACATCGGCCCAGCCCTCGGTCGCGACCATGCCGTCACGCGCGTCGACCGCGACGACGATGCCGCCGGGAAAATCCCTCGCGGCGGCGTGGACCAGATCGGGGTCTTTCAAGGCGGCGGTACCGATCACGACGCGCGCGACGCCGAGATCGAACCAGCGCTCGATCGCCTCGCGGCTGCGGATGCCGCCGCCCAGTTGGACGTAGCCGGGGAAGGCCTCGACGATGCGGCCGACCACCTCGCCATTGACCGATCCGCCCGCGAAGGCGCCGTCGAGATCGACGACGTGGAGATGCTCCGCCCCGGCGTCGGCGAAGGCGAGCGCCTGCGAGGCGGGATCGTCGCCGTAGATCGTCGCACGGTCCATGTCGCCCTCGGCGAGGCGGACGACCTTGCCCTGCTTCAGATCGATCGCGGGGAAGACGATCAGGGGCGCCATGCGAGAAACCTTTCGAGCAGCGCGATGCCGTAGCGCTGGCTCTTTTCGGGGTGGAATTGCACGCCGAGCATGTTGTCGCGGCCGATCGCGGCGGTAACCGGGCCGGCATGGTTGGTGGTCGCGAGCACGGCGTCGCCGGTGAAGGCGTAGCTGTGCAGGAAATAGGCCTCGCCGGGTTCGATCAACGGATGCGGCGCGGTCGGTGTGACGTCGTTCCAGCCCATGTGCGGCACCTTGGCGGCGGGCGAGGTCGGCGTCAGCTGGCGCACCGTGCCGGGAATCCAGCCGAGGCCCTGGTGAATGCCGAGCTCCTCGCCGGTTTCCGCCATCAACTGCATGCCGACGCAGATGCCGAGGAACGGCACGCCATCGCCACGAACGCGCCGCTCGATCGCCTCGACCATGCCCGGCACGGCGCGCAACGCCCCGGCGCACGCGCCGAACGCGCCGACGCCGGGGAGCACGATCCGATCCGCCGTCGCGAGGACATCGGGATCGGCGGTGATCGCGAGATCGCTGGCGCCTGCCGCCTGCAGCGCGTTGGCGACCGAGTGAAGATTGCCCGCGCCATAATCGATCAGCGCGATCGTCATGTCAGCAGGTCGTTAATCGCCGGCGCCGCGAAGCTGACGCTGAACGGCACAACCTCGAAACTGGCGACGCCGCTGGTGACGAACGGATCGCTCCGCGCGACCTCGGTCACCGCGTCGGCTTCGCCGCGCGCCAGGATCACTCCGCCGGTGCGCGGCGTGCGGCGACCCGCGACCAGGAATACGCCCTCGTCGAAGCCGACCTCCAGCCAGTCGATATGCGCCTTCAACTGCGCGTCGACATCGGCGAGCGGCGCGACATAGGTCAACAGGATCAGGCAGAGCGGGCCCTCGCTGCGATAGCCCGCCACGGTTACAGCGTCCCCTTGGTCGAGGGGATCGCATCGGCCTTGCGCGGATCGATCTCGACTGCGGTGCGCAACGCGCGCGCCAGCCCCTTGAACGCCGATTCGGCGATATGGTGGTTGTTCTGCCCGTACAGCGTCTCGATGTGCAGCGTGACGCCGGCGGTCTGCGCGAAGCTGTGGAAGAAATGCTCGAACATTTCGGTGTCCATCTCGCCGAGGCGCTTCTGCGAGAATTCGGTCTTCCAGACGAGGAACGGCCGCCCCGAAATGTCGATCGCGACGCGGGTCAGCGTTTCGTCCATCGGGCTCAGCGCTTCGGCATAGCGGTGGATGCCGCGCTTTTCGCCCAGCGCCTGGGCGATCGCCTCGCCGATCGCAAGCCCGGTATCCTCGACCGTATGATGCTGATCGATATGCAGATCGCCCTCGGTCCGGACGGCGAGATCGATCAGCGAATGCCGCGAGAGCTGTTCGAGCATGTGATCGAAGAAGCCGATTCCGGTCGACACCTCATAGACGCCGGTGCCGTCCAGATTGACGGTGACGTCGATCTTCGTTTCGCTGGTGTTGCGGGCGATCGTGGCGGTGCGCATGCCCGCCCCCATAGCGCCTCTGCCGCACCATGCAATCTTGACCGACCGCCAAACTGCGTTAGGCAAGGGGCCATGAGCGATGGTCTGCCCGACAGCCTGATCCCCTATGACGAAATCGTCCAGGAGGCGTTGCGTGCCGTGGTCGGCCGCGTGCTCGGCCAGGTCGCAGCCGAAGGGCTGCCCGGCGAGCATCATTTCTACATCACCTTCAAGACCCAGGCGCCGGGGGTCGATATCCCGCAGCGGCTGATCGAACGCTTCCCCGACGAGATGACGATCGTGCTGCAGAACCGCTTCTGGGATCTGATCGTCGACGAGGAGCGCTTCTCGGTCGGCCTCAGCTTCAATCAGGTGCCGTCGAAGCTGGTCATTCCCTATGCGGCGATCACCGGCTTTCACGATCCCGCGGTCAATTTCGAGCTGCGCTTCCAGGTGCAGGACGCCGAGCCGCCCGAGCCGCATGACGATGCCGAGAATGACGGCCCCGTCGCCGAGCCGATCGAGGACGGCTCGAACGTCGTCTCGGTGGACTTCAAACGAAAAAAATAGCCGTTGTGTCGTCATCCCGGACTTGTTCCGGGGTCCACCGTTCCGCATAGGCAGCGGCCGATGAGCTTGTTGCCTGGCGAAGGCCGGAACGAGCCCGGCATGACGGAGGCTTTGTGAGCACGAACACCCGCACCGAAACCGATTCGATCGGCGCCATCGAGGTGCCTGCCGACGCCTATTGGGGCGCCCAGACGCAACGCTCGATCGAGAATTTCCCGTTTGAGCCTCAAGAGCGCATGCCGATCGACATCGTCCATGCCCAGGCGATCGTGAAGCAGGCGGCGGCGCGGGTGAACCGCAAGCACGGGCTCGATGCCAAGATCGCCGACGCGATCGAGGTGGCGGCGCAGGAAATCATCGACGGCAAGCTCGACGATCAGTTCCCGCTCGTCATCTGGCAGACGGGCTCGGGCACCCAGACCAACATGAACGTCAACGAGGTGATCGCCGGCCGCGCCAATGAGATGCTCGCCGGCACGCGCGGCGGCAAGTCGCCCGTGCATCCCAATGATCACGTCAACATGAGCCAATCGTCGAACGATTCGTTCCCCACCGCGCTCCACGTTGCCGCCGCGCGCGCGACGCGTGACGCGCTGGTCCCCGCGCTCGATCGGCTCGAAGGCGCGCTCGAAAAGAAGGCGCGCGACTGGGACCATATCGTCAAGATCGGCCGCACCCATACGCAGGACGCGACGCCGCTGACGCTCGGGCAGGAATTCTCCGGCTATGCCGCACAGCTCATCAGCTGCAAGGCGCGGATCGACGGTGCGCTTAACGGCAACCTCAAGAAGCTGGCGATCGGCGGCACCGCGGTCGGCACCGGCTTGAACGCGCCCAAGGGTTGGGCCGAGGACATGGCGGCGGCGATCTCCGACATCGCCGGGATCGATTTCGAGCCGGCGCCGAACAAGTTCGAGCAGCTCGCAGCGAAGGACGGGCTGGTGTTCTTCTCCGGCGCGCTCAACACACTGGCAGTGGCGCTGAACAAGATCGCCAACGACATCCGCTTCCTTGGCTCGGGCCCACGCTCGGGGCTCGGCGAGCTGTCGCTGCCCGCCAACGAGCCGGGCAGTTCGATCATGCCGGGCAAGGTCAATCCCACGCAGTGCGAATCGCTGACGATGGTCGCCGCCCAAGTGATGGGCAACAACCAGGCGGTGACGATCGGTGGTGCGCAGGGGCATTTCGAGCTGAACGTGTTCATGCCGCTGATCGGCGCCAACGTGATCCGCTCGATCCAGTTGCTCAGCACCGGCATGACCAACTTCGCCGAACGCTGCGTCGATGGGATCGAGGCGAACGAGGAACGGATCAAGGAACTGGTCGGCCGCTCGCTGATGCTGGTCACCGCGCTCGCGCCTGAGATCGGCTATGACAACGCCGCCAAGATCGCCAAGCATGCACACCAGAAGGGGCAAACGCTCAAGGAAGCCGGACTCGAGCTCGGGCTGGTCGACGAAGCGACCTTCGACCGCGTCGTGCGGCCCGAGACGATGATCGGGCGGTAGCTCGAAGCGGGGAACTGCCTCTGCTCACCGCCGTTCTCCTTACAAACAATGGGATCATGTTATGAGTGCAACCACCATCGGCGCCGTGGTCGGCGCGGCGATCGACTCGATGAGCGGCGATGATGGCGAGGTCGACGGCGCGATCATCGGCGCGGTTACCGCCAACGTCCTGAAAATCGCTCTCCCCGTAGCGGCTACCTGGGCGGTCGGCTGGCTCGTCCTGCGCGGTGCGGGGGCGGCATGGGACAAGGTGAGGGGGGACGATACGGCGGCGGACTAACCGGCGGTTTGCCAGGCGCGGATCGCCGCGCTCGGCGCGATCAGCATCAACACGTTGAGCGTCAGGTTGTCGCGGATCGCCCATAGCGTGAACAGTTCGAGGACAATCCCGATCGCCACCGTCGCCCACCAGGGCAGCGCGCGGGCGAGGAAGAACCCGATCACCATGCAGCCGATATCGGACATCGAGTTGAGCACGCTATCGCCGGCATAGCCGTACGCCATCGTCACCGCGCGGTAGCGATCGATGATGACCGGCGAATTCTCCAGCACCTCCCACGCCGATTCGATCACTACCGCGACGAACAACTGCGCCCCCAGCGGCGCGCGGCGCAGCGCCAGCCAGGTCGCGCCGTAAAACAGGAAGCCGTGGATGACGTGGCTGAAACTGTACCAGTCGGTGAGCTGCTGGCTGTTCTCGTTCGACTGCACGACCCCGTGCCACAAGGCGAAATGCCCGCACGGGCAAAACGGCGATCGGCCCATCGCCAGTTCTGCGATCGCCGCGACCGCCGCCACCGCGAGCGCCGCCAGAACCCAGCTTTTCCCCCGCGCCATCCTGTCCCCCGCTTGACGCCTCGGCTCGCTATGGTCACTAGCGGGCATGGCCGCACCGATCCAGCACGACCCGCACGGTTTCAAACGTCGCGGCGTCCTGTTCGTCCTCTCCTCGCCCTCGGGCGCCGGCAAATCGACCATCGCGCGCAAGCTGCTCGCCAGCGAGCCCGAATTGTCGATGTCGGTTTCCTACACCACGCGCCCGCCGCGCGAGGGTGAAGTCGACGGCAAGGACTATCATTTCGTCGATCTCGAGAAATTCCGCGAGATGGTGTCGAACCACGAATTCCTCGAATGGGCGCACGTTTTCGGCCAGCGGTACGGCACGCCCAAGAACGATGTCTTTCACGTCCTGTCCGAAGGGCGCGATATCCTGTTCGACATCGACTGGCAGGGCGCGCAGCAGCTCTATCAGCTCGCCGGCGGCGACGTGGTGCGCGTGTTCGTGCTGCCGCCGTCGATGGCCGAACTGCGCCAGCGGCTCGAACGCCGCGCGACCGATTCGCAGGAGATCATCGACGCTCGCATGGCGCGCGCGGAGGCCGAGGTCAGCCATTGGGACGGCTATGATTACGTCCTGGTCAATGATGACGTCGAGGAATGTTTCGACTGCGTGAAGACGATCCTCGCCGCCGAGCGGCTCAAGCGATCGCGGCAGACCGGGATCATCGGTTTCATCCGCAAGCTGCGGACCTGACCGGGCAGACGGCGCGTCACGGATTTCGCCGAATTACGTTTGGCGCGAACGAACGGCCGGGTTCGGTAGTCGCTGCTTGGGCGCGGGCCCGCCAGACCTCAAATCACGCCGCCGCGCGGAGCTCCAGCCGGTCCCAGATCTCGACCAGCGCCTGGCAAAGCTCGCGCATCATCGTCTCGTCATGTGCCGGGCCCGGCGTGAAGCGCAGACGCTCGGTGCCGCGCGGCACGGTGGGGTAATTGATCGGCTGCACATAGACGCCGTATTCGGCGAGCAGGATGTCGCTGATCTTCTTGGCCTTGACCGGATCGCCGACCATCAGCGGCACGATATGCGTGGTCGAGTCCATCACCGGCAGGCCGGCCTCGCGCATCATGCGCTTGAGCGTCTCGGCAGCCTGCTGCTGCCCGTCGCGCTCGACCGACGACGCCTTGAGGTGCCTGACGCTGGCCAGCGCGCCGGCGACCAGAACCGGTGACAGCGAAGTGGTGAAGATGAAGCCCGGCGCGTAGCTGCGGATCACGTCGATCACCGTGCGATCGGCAGCGATATAGCCGCCCATCACGCCGAATGCCTTGCCCAGCGTGCCTTCGATCACGGTCAAGCGGTGCGCAACCTCGTCACGTTCCGAAATCCCGCCGCCGTGCGCGCCGTACATGCCGACCGCATGGACCTCGTCGAGATAGGTCAACGCGTTGTAGCGATCGGCAAGGTCGCAGATATCGGCGATCGGCGCGATGTCGCCGTCCATCGAATAGACGCTCTCGAACGCGATCAGCTTGGGCGCGTCGGCATCCTCGGCGGCGAGCAGTTCCTCGAGATGCGCGAGATCGTTGTGGCGGAAGATGCGCTTCTCGCACCCGGCATGGCGGATGCCGGCGATCATCGAGGCATGGTTCATCTCGTCCGAGAACACCACCATGCCGGGAAACAGCTTGGCTAGCGTCGACAGCGTCGCCTCGTTCGAGACATAGCCGCTGGTGAACAGCAATGCCGCTTCCTTGCCGTGGAGATCGGCAAGCTCGCCCTCGAGATCGATATGGTAATGCGTGTTGCCGCCGATATTGCGGGTGCCGCCCGATCCGGCGCCGACATCGTGCAGCGCCTCTTCCATCGCCGCGATCACGTCCGGATGCTGGCCCATCGCGAGATAGTCGTTCGAGCACCAGACGGTGATCGGCTTCGGCCCGTTATGCCCGGCGAAGCAGCGCGCATTGGGGAAGGCACCCTTGTTGCGCAGGATGTCGATGAAGACCCGGTAGCGTCCCTCGGCGTGGAGCCGGTCGATCGCTTGCGAGAAGACGCGGGAATAATTCACGCCGCGCGTCGCCATGCCGTCGCTGTCCATACCGGTTTCCCTATCGCCGTCAGCGCCCGATTTCCAGCGCTTTCCCGTGATTCGGGCGATAGGCCGAAAATCCTGCGATTGAATTGCTCTTGATCAAGACTCCGGGCCGGTCGGGATGGTATAGCGAGTCGGTCGCCGGCTTCGACATGGAGGCGAGTCCGGCGGGTAAGGGTGTTCCGTTTGGCGAGAAGGAGCACGTCATGGCCGATATCGACAGGCCGCCTGGGAATCGGGACTATTTCAGCTTGCGCGAGTCGCAGGAGCGGCGCCTTGCGGCAGGCGCCGGCGATTGCGCGGTACGATCGGTGCATCTGCGCATGGCCGATCGTTATGCCGCGCTCGTCCGCGAGGAGATGGTCCTCGCCGTTTCGGCGCGCGAGGCCGGCTGATCTAGAGCGACTCGATCGCGGTAAGGCCAAAACGCGATAGCGCCGGCGCGAGCGCGTCGGCAGCGGCGTCGCGCCGCGTGAAGACGGCAAGGCCATGCGGCCGTTCGGGCCAGCCCTGGCCCTCGGTCAGCGTCGCGATGCGTCGCGCGATCCCGGCGCTACCATCGACGAAGCGTACTGCGTGCGGCGCCACGGCGGCGAGGCGGTCGGCGACCAGTGGGAAGTGAGTGCAGGCATTGACGATCACGTCGAGCCGGTCGCCGCCCGGCTGATCGAACAACCCGGCCAGTACGGCGCGGTAGCAATCGTCAGCGGTCGGCTGGCCGTGCAGTTCCGCTTCGGCGAGGTCGACAAGCTCGGCCGAGCCGTGACGCAGCACCAGGCAATCGCCAGCGAATTCGGCGGCGAGGCGATCGACATAGGGCTGGCGAACGGTGGCGTCGGTGCCGAGCACGCCGATCACGCGCGTCTTGCTGATCAGCGCGGCGGGCTTGATCGCGGGCACGGTGCCGACGATCGGCAGATCGAGCGCGGCGCGCACCGCGGCCAGCGCGATCGTCGAGGCGGTGTTGCAGGCGATGACGATCAGGCGTGGATGGTATCGCTCGGCAAGCCGCCCGAGCAGTGCGGGCACGCGCGCGGCGATTTCCGCCTCGCTTTTGGTGCCATAGGGAAAGCCGGCCGAATCGGCGACATAGACATTGCTCGCCTGCGGCAACAGCCGGCGGGCCTCGGAAAGCACCGACAGGCCGCCGACACCCGAATCGAAGAACAGGATGGGGCGATCGTCGACGTCGGTCATGCGAGGCTCATCTAGCCCGCCTCAACACCTTCGTCATGCTGAACTTGTTTCAGCATCCAGGGTGCATCATTGCCGTTTCGTGCGGCGTTGGCGCTGCTCTATGAACCCCGAACCAAATTCAGGGTGGCGAAGCGCGTATGTCGGCAGATCGCGCCCAAAAACAAAGGGCCCGCGACGATGCCGCAGGCCCTTCGTGTCATCTGGTGATCGGGGCTCAGCCCTCGTAGTCGCCGCCGACATTGGTGTTGCGCGGCGGCGCGGCGGCGGTGAGGCGCAGCGCCTCGGCCGACGCGGCGAGGCTGCCGACCTCGTCGGGCGTATCCTCTTCGTCGATCTGCACCTTCTGCAGGCCGGTGACGAGCGCTTCCTCAAGATGCCTGGGACGCACCGTCTCCTCGGCGATCTCACGCAGCGCGACGACCGGATTTTTGTCGCGATCGCGATCGAGCGTCAGCTCGGCGCCGCCGGAAATCTGCCGCGCGCGCTGCGCGGCGAGCAGCACCAGATCGAACCGGTTGGGAACCTTGTCGACGCAATCCTCGACAGTAACGCGCGCCATGAAACGCTTCCTTCGCAAACGACGATGGGATGAAGAGCGTGTCACCTAAGGGCGGCGGCGCGCAGAGTCAAGGAAATCGGGGTTGCCCGGCGCCAAGCTGCCGGGCACAGCGACGCGATGGAAGCGCCCGCCGAACAGCCGATCTTCACCATCGACGGCAACCGACTGGCGCTGCTCGATACCGGGCCGCGGCGGCTCGCGGCGCTGATCGAGCTGATCGACGCCGCGCAACACTCGCTCCGGATCATCTATTATATCTACCGCGACGACGCATCGGGGCGTCGCGTCCGCGCGGCACTGCTTGCGGCGGCGAAGCGGGGCGTTCGTGTATCGCTGGTGGTCGATGCGTTCGGCAGCGACACCGTCTCTGACGAGCATTTCTTCGCGCCGCTTGAACAGGCTGGGGGGGCGGTCTGCCGGTTCGAGCCGCGCTTCGGCCGGCGCTATCTGCTGCGCAATCACCAGAAGCTGGCGCTGGCCGATGCCGAGGGCGAGGCGCCGCGTGCGATCATCGGCGGCTTCAACGTCGACGACGCCTATTTCGGCACGCCAGCCGATCAGGCGTGGCGCGATCTCGGATTGATCGTCGAGGGGCCTGCGGCGGCGCGGATTGCCGGCTATTTCGATGCCTTGTCAGCCTGGGTGCGTGGCCCCCGCTCGAAGATCCGCACGTTGCGCCGCTCGATCTACCGCTTCAGCGAAACCCGCGGTGCGCTTCGCTGGCTGATCGGCGGTCCGACCCGGCGGCTGTCGGCCTGGGCCAGGACGGTGCGCATCGATCTGCGCGACGCGATGCGCGCCGACATCATCGCCGCCTATTTCTGCCCGACCCCGGCGATGCTGCGTCGCTTCGACAGGACCGGCCGCCGGCGCGGCGCCCGCGTCAGGATCATCACCGCGGCGAAATCAGACAATAACGCGACGATCGCGGCTGCCCGCTTCACGTATGCCGGGCTGCTGCGCAAAGGCGTTGAAATCTACGAATATCAGCTCACCAAGCTGCATACCAAGCTCTACGTCGTCGACGACGCGGTGCACATCGGCTCGGCCAATTTCGATGTGCGCAGCCTGTTCCTCAACATGGAGGTCATGCTGAGGATCGAGGACAAGGCCTTCGCTGACCATGTCCGCGCTTATGTCCACGGCGAGATCGCCGACAGCGAACGGATCACCAAGGCGTGGTGGAAGCGCCACGCCGGGCCTTGGCAACGCATCAAGCAGGCGCTCGCCTATTTCGCCGTCGCGGTGCTCGACTACAACATCACCCGCCGGCTCAATTTCGGGCCGGACGGGGAGTAGCGAGAGCCTTCACATACTCACCTGCGGGGAGATCGGAACGCGATCACCCCAATCGCGCCGCAAGCGCCTTCTTCAGTTTCTGGTGGGCGGAAGCCTTGATCTGGCAGACGCGCGCGGCGCCGACGCCGAGGACGAGGCCGATCTCCTCGAGATTGAGCTCCTCGACATAATAGAGCTGGACGACCTGTGCTTCGCGCTCGGGCAGGCGGCCGATCGCGGCGACCAGTGCCTCGCGCAGATCAGACTCGGCGAGCTGCTCGAATGCGTCGGCCTCTTCGCTGGCGAACCACGGCTGGTCGTCGGAATAGACGTCGTCGATCGGCTCGAAGCGAACCGGCTCGGCGGTGGTATAATCGGCGCGCAGCTTTTCCACAGACACACCGAGATGACTGGCGACCGCCGCTTCCTCGGGCCCTCGGCCCTGGGCATCGGTGAGCGACGCCACCGCCTCGTTATACGCCTTGCGCCGGCGCATCGCGCCGCGGGTCAGCGTCGCCTGGCGCCGCAGCTCGTCGATCATCGCGCCGCGCACGCGGGTGAGGAGATATTGCTCGAAGCTGACTTGCCCACGATCCTCGAAGCTGCGCGACGCCTCGATCAGCGCGACGAGCCCGATCTGGATGAGATCCTCGACCTCGACCGCCGACGACATGCTGCCATGGACATGCCAGGCAACGCGGCGGACCAGCGGCAGATGCTTCTTCGCCAGCGCCTCGACCTCGCCGGGCGTGTGCCCGTCGCGGCCATAGACCAGCGGCGCCTCGCCCAGCGGGGCGGGGGTGCGAGCGGCGAAGCTCGCTTTGTAATTGGGCATCGCGTTCATGCGGGGATCGCCTCGGGGGCGCCGATCACGGCGACGACTTCGACGGCCTTGTCCTCGGGCACTTCGAAGAAGCTCATGACGGGCGTATCGGGAAGAACGGTTTTTACCAGCTTGCGGATAGCGACGCGGATCGCCGGCTGGACGACCAGCGCGAACGGCTTGCCCTCGGCGATCAGCGGCTGCGCGGCGCGTTGCAGCGCATCGACGATGCGGCGGCCGAGATCGGGCTCGATCGTGTTGCGCTTCGACGGATCGCCGCGCACGGCCTGGCCGAGCAGGCCTTCGAGCCCGCCTTCCAGCGTCATCACGCGCAGCGGATCGCGCACGCCGCACAGCTTCTCGATGATCAACGGGCCGAGCTCGGGACGGATCAGTTCGACGATCTCGTCGGCGTCCAGCGTCTTTTGCGCGGCAACGGCGATCGCGCTGGCGATGCGGCGAAATTCCCTGAGCTGAATGCCCTCGGCAAGCAGGCTCCTGAGCACCTGGGTCAGCGTGGTCAGCGGCAGCGGATTGGGCGACAGGGCAGCGACAAGCTGACCGGCGCGCTCCTTGAGGCCGTCGAGCAGCTTCTGCACCTCGTCGGGGCCGAGCAATTCCGGCGAATGCGCGCCGAGCGCGTGATTGAGGTGCGTCGCGATAACGGTGCCGGGATCGACCACCAGAAAGCCTTGTCCAGTCGCCGCATCGGCGTCGCCGGGGCGGATCCAGGTCGCGTCGAGCCCGAAGGTCGGGTCCTTGACGGTCTTGCCCTTCAGCGCACCGACCGCCTGGCCGGTATCGAGCGCAAGCATCTCGTCGGGCGATACCGAATCCTCGCCCATCGTGACGCCGCCGACGACGACGCGATAGGTATAGGGCGGCAGGTTGATGTCGTCGCGCACGCGCACCTGCGGCACGACGAAGCCCAGTTCCTTGGAAAGCTGGCGGCGCACCCCGGTGATGCGGCCCATCAGCGGCGCGCCCTTGCGCTCGTCGACCAGCGGCACGAGGCCGTAACCGATATCGAGATTGATCTGCATCGCATCGGTCACCTCGTCCCAGCCGATTCGTGACAGATCGGCGGTTTCGGCAGGTTCGGCGACGGCCGGCGCGGGGCGCTTGGCCTTTTGATGCAGGCGGTAGGCGGCATAGCCGGCGGCGGCAGCGGCGGGCAGGATGACGAGGTGCGGCATGCCGGGCATCACACCAAGCAGGGCGAGGATCGCGGCGACCGGTGCCCAGGTCTTCACCGATCCAAACTGGCTGCCGATCTGGCCGGCGAGATCGTGGCTGGAGGTAACGCGGGTGACGATGGCGGCCGCGGCGATCGACAGCATCAGCGATGGAAGCTGCGCGACCAGCGCGTCGCCGATCGCCAGCAGCACGTAATCGTGCGCGGCGTCGCTGAGCGACAGGCCGTGGCTGACCGGGCCGAGGATCAGGCCGCCGATGATATTGGCGGCGAGGATCAGTAGGCCGGCGATCGCGTCGCCCTTCACGAATTTCGACGAACCGTCCATCGAGCCGTAGAAATCGGCCTCGGTGGCGACCTCGACGCGGCGCGCCTTGGCCTCTTCGGGCGTGATGAGACCGGCGTTGAGATCGGCGTCGATCGCCATCTGCTTGCCGGGCAAGGCGTCGAGCGTGAAGCGCGCGGAAACCTCGGAGACGCGGCCGGCGCCCTTGGTGACGACGATCAGGTTGATGATGACGATGATCGCGAAGACGAAGATGCCGACGACATAATCGCCGCCGATCAGGAAGCTGCCGAACGCCTCGATCACGCGGCCCGCGGCGGCATCGCCTTCATGGCCGTGGCTCAGCACGACGCGCGTCGAGGCGACGTTGAGGCCGAGCCGGAATAGTGTCGCGAACAGGAGCACGGTCGGGAAAGCCGAGAAATCGAGCGGCTTCTGCGCGTTCAAGGCGACCATCAGCACCGCGAGGCTGATCGTGATGTTCATGATGAAGAACACGTCGAGCATCGCCGGCGGGATCGGCACGGCGAGCAGCACGACGAGCAGCAGGATCGCGACCGGCAGCGCGGCGCTGCGCAGCATCGGCGCGGCCTTGCCCTGGGGCGCGGAAAGCAACGTGGCGGGGGCAGTGGCCATAAGTCGGTCAGGCTCCGAGACTGGCGAGCATGAGATAGGCGAGCTTGGCGGTCGCCGGGGTCGGGCGGATCAGCGAGGAGGCATCGCTCGCCGCGGCGCGGGCGCCGCCGTTGAGCGCGGCAAGCGTGTTCTCGGCCCAGGTCGCGGCGCTCGATGCGCTTTCGCCGAGGCCGGGTATAACCGTCGAGCCGTCGGCCATTGCCAGCGCCTCGAGCGACGAGGCGGAATCGGTGGCGGCCTGCATCACCGTGCCGGCGGCGCCGGATACCGCCGAGGCGGCCGAGCCGAGCTTGTCGGCGAAATGCTGATAGATCGACGCCAGCGTGCGCGGCGCGCCATTGCCTTCATAGAAGACATTGCGGTTGGCGGCGGCAGCAGCAGGAAACAGTGCGGCGCCGCTTGCCGACGGGTTGGCGGCCATCGTCTTGAGGAAGCTGCGCGCGCCGCCCAGGCCCAGGAAATGCGCCATATAGAGATCGGTGCCGGTGGTGGCGCGGCCAAGCGAGCTCTGCAGCGCGTCCTGATTGTCCGAGGCATATTCGGCCGCCATCATCGAGGCGATCGCCGGATCGTTGCGCATCTGCAGGATCGCCTGCCTGGTCGCCGGATCGCTGACCGTCATGCGGCCGCTCGAACTCTGTTGGATCGCGTCGGCCGCCCAGCCGAGGCCATGCTGGGCGCCGTGCTTCTTGACCACCGAGAGCCAGGACTGATCGATGAACTGATAAAGGCCCGAGGCGCTCGAGGTGCGGGCATGCGCATTGGCGCGCAGCCCGCTTTCGACCTTGGCTTGGCCGAGCAGGTAATCGAAATCGACGCCCGTCGCTTGCGCGGCACGCTGGATCGCCGCGGTGACGCTGTTCGTCGCGCTGGTGATCGGATTGACGCTCATCGGCTGTTCGCGAAATGCCTCCTGTTACGGAAGGGCAGTTCAGCAAGAGCCGTGCCAATTCACCGACGGTGATCGCGCGCTAGTGAGAAAACCGTTCGGGCTGAGCTTGTCGAAGCCCGAGGAGCGCCTCAATCGCCCTTCGCGAACGGGAGGGATTCACGCGTAAGCGGCGATTCCGCGGCCGGGGGCGTAGGCGTTGCCGGCGGCACCGGTCAAATCTTGCAGGCGGCGGCGAACATTTGCCGCCATCAGGTTGACGTAGATCCGCGCGGTCTCGTTGAGGCGATTGGCTTCCGAGGCGAGTTCCTTGATCTCGGGAGAGAGATCCTCGTGGCTAGCCGCGGCAACCGCCTCGATCGCGGCGAGCTTGGTCTGCGTCGCGCGCTCGAGCGCGGCAACGTCATTGGCCTTGAGTGCGGCTATCTCGGTATGGAGAGCGTCGATCACGCGAACCAGGGCATCGCGACGGGTCATTTGGCGATCCATTCCTGCTTGGCGCCGAGCAGCTTGTCGGCGATGGCCTGTGGGGCGGGGCGGTAGCTGCCGTTGGCGATCGCCGCGCGCAGCGTGGCGACGCGCTCGTGATCGACCGGCGGCTGGGCGGCGGCGCGGCGCGCGGCCTCGGTGACCGAGCTGGCCTTCGTATCGTCGCGCGGATCGGCGACCGGGGTGACGCTGGCGGCGGGCTGCCCGGCGGCGACCGGCGCTACGCGCGGGTCGATCGGGGAAACCGGCTTTGATCCAACGGGGTCGACCACGGTTCGTGTGTCCTCTGTGTCGAAGCTACACGAGGGAAAACGACCGCGTCCCGGATTCCTTTAGAAATTATTTCGGGAATTTTTTTGGGTCGACTTTGGCGACGGTTAGGGCACCGGCCCGCTCCCCCACCCCGCCTCCCATTCAGCATAATGTTTTGGGAGGCGGGGTGGGGAGCGGGCCGGCGCCGCAACAAGATCAATTAATGGGCCAACCCGGCAGGGTGGCGCGGCCGCTGCCGATGGCGATCGCCTGGAATGCCTGGCGGTCGCCGTCGCCCTTGGCCATGAAGCGTTGGCCGGCGGCGGCATCGCCCTGGGCGACTGCCTCGCGCGAGATGGTGAAGCCGGCCTGGCTTGCCTCGACCATCACCGGATCGCCGCGATGGATGACGATCTCGGGCTTGGCCGCCATCATCACGGTCGGCGCGATCGATGGGCTCTTGGGCTCGGCGGCGGGCATGATGACCGGCACATAGACATGCCAGTTCGGCCCCGAGCAGGTCACCGTCACCGCGTCATGGTTGAGGCCGTGCCACGACAGCGCGACGGTCGGGCATTGCGCCAGCTTGAGCTTGTGGTCGATCGGCATGCGCGCGCCGCCCTCCTCGCCGATCGCATGGCCGGTGAAGCTGGCCACCGCGCGATCGAGCCCGGCGGTGTCCTGGAACGCATTCTGCGCCGCGGCGGGCGTGGCGGCGAGGAGCGCGGGGATCAGGATGCGGAGCATGGCTTTCTCCTTCGTGAAGCGTGAGCGGCAAGGCATTGCCGGTTGCCGGTCGGTCATTGCCGGTCTCCGACAAAACCCAGGGTGACGAGCACCGCGCGGCGACCTTTGCCGGCGGATTCGGGGGCGTTGACGATGGTCAGGCGCCCCGGTTGGACGACATGCGCGGCGGCAAGCGCGGCGGCAACGGCGCGGGCGCGATCGGCGGCGAGCACCGCGCGGCTGCCGCTGGCGGGATCGATGTCCGTGGTACTTCCGTCGGTTTCGCCGGACACCTTGAGCGTGACGCGCGGATCGGCCGCAGCGGCGCGCGCCCAAGCGACCAGCCCGGCGGGCGATTGCGGCAGCGTCGCCGAGCCGGGCGCGAAATCGAGCATCGCGGCAGCGGCAACGGGCATCGGATCGGGGCTCGCCTCGGCTGCCGGCGCCTTGTCGATGCCGAAGCCGGCGCGAAAGCCCTGCGCGAGCTTGTGGCCGTCCAAATGGCTATTGGCCTGGATGAACACGAAAAAGCCGACCAGCAGCAACGCAAGGTCAGCGAGCGTGATCAGCCAGACCGGCCGCCCGCCGGGCGTTTCGGGAAAGTCGTCGGCGGTCGTCATGCCGCATTGGCTCCGCGGATCGACTGGATCTTGGGCCGTTCGCGCTCGGCAAGCGCGACCAATGGCGCTTCGAGGCGCGCGCGTTCGGTTGCTTCCTCGCGCGCCCGGCGGCGCAGGCGCGTCGCGATCGGCAGCGCGACCAGGTTGGCGAGCAACGCGCCATAAAGCGTCGCGAGCAGCGCGACCGCCATCGCCCCGCCGATCGTCGCGGGATCGTCCATCGCGGTGAACATACGCACGAGGCCGATCAGCGTGCCGACCATACCCATGGCGGGGGCGACTTCGGCGAGCCCGCTCCACATGTCGGCGGCCGCGGTGTGGCGCTCGATCCGTGCGCGGCGGCGCTGAATCAGCGCATCGGCGGTTTCGGAAACGGGCGCGGCATCGACGATGCTGGCGATCGCCGCCGCGACGTCGGGATCGGTGATCACCGATCGATCGAGCGCGATCGTGCCGTGGCGCCGGGCGATGCGGCCGAGTGCCGCGATCTGATCGAGCATCGGCTGCGCGTCGAAGCGCCGCCGCGGCAGCACGGCCAACGCGGCAATCCCACGCTTGAGATCGCGCCACGGCGTCCGCAGCACGGTCGCGAGTGCCGCGCCGCCGACGACGATACCGATCGCCGTGGGGTCGAAGAAGGCGCCAAGCGCCTGCGCGAATTCGGGTGTGGTGCTCATGCGTGGGATACAGCAAGGATCGGGCCAAATGTGCCGACGGGTGCTGCCCTGAGCTTGTTTCAGGCTTCATGGGCCGACATCGCCGCTGCGCGAACCGGCGACGGCGCATCATGGATGCCGAAACAAGTTCAGCATGACGGCTGGAGTAGTGGGCCGGTGCAGGCATCCGCGGTAGCGGCAAAGGAATTGCCGGCAACCGGCAAGGACTTGCCGTTTTGCTTGCCGATCGGCGGCAATCCGGGCGGTTGAAGCCTTGTTGCGACAATTGGCACGGCCATTGCAAAGCTCTGCGCGTGAATTTTCGTGCGGGAGACCGACACATGGCCAACGACAGTCTTTTCGGCGTGCACGCAGCGGCACTCGAAGTGCGTTCGCAGCGCATGGGTGTGCTCGCGTCGAACATCGCGAACGCGTCGACGCCGGGCTACAAGGCCAAGGACATCGACTTTCAGGAAGCGCTGGGCGCTGCCGAGAAGGACAGCGGGTTCGACGCGCAGGCGATGCAGGCGGCGACCAAGTTCCGCGTCCCGCTCGAAATGTCGATGGATGGGAACACCGTCGATCTTGCGACCGAGCAGACCGCCTTCGCCGAAAACGCGATCGGCTATCAGACGACGCTTTCCTTTCTGAACGGGCGGATCGGCCAGATCACCCGCGCGCTGAAGGGAGAATAAGCGATGGCCGATCAGCCGCTCACCATTTTCCAGGTCGCCGGCCGCGCGATGAGCGCGCAGCTCGTGCGCATGAACACGACGGCCTCGAACCTGGCGAACGCCGGCGGCGTCGCGTCGAGCGAGGCAGAGGCGTACCGGACGATCAAGCCGGTGTTCCAGACCGAATATGACAAGGCCACCGGCCTCGCCACGGTCAACGTCAAGCAAGTGGTGCAGGCCGGCGAAGCGCCGACCAAGCGCTACGATCCCACCAATCCCCAGGCCGATGCCGACGGCAACGTCTGGGAAAACGCGGTCGATGAGACCCGCGAGCTGGTCGACATGATGGAGACCGCGCGTGGTTATCAGAACGACGTCCAGGTGATGAACACGGCGAAGACGCTGGTGCTCGACACCCTCAAGCTCGGACAAGGCTCATGACAAGCAGCACATTCGATTCGACGCTCTCCAGCCTCGGCATCGGCCGTTCCGGCACCGCCGCGACGCCGACCACGACCACGCAGGCGGCCAGCCAGACGCTCGACCAGTCGGATTTCCTGCAGCTGATGACCGCGCAGCTGAAGAACCAGGATCCGTTCAATCCGGTCGACAACACGCAGATGGTCGCGCAGATGGCGCAATTCTCGAGCGTCGCCGGCATCAGCCAGATGAATACGACGCTGACGCAAATCGCCGACAAGCTCGGCGCGACCAGCGCGTCCGATGCCTTGTCCTATGTCGGCAAGACTGTGCTCGCGCCGGGCAATGTCGCTTATGGCCGCACCTCGGGCGGCATCGCAGGCGCCGTCCAGCTTGGCGACGATGCCACCGACGTGACGGTCGCCATCTCGGATGCCAATGGCAATCTGCTCAAGACGATGTCGCTCGGCGCCCAGGACAAGGGCACCGTCAGCTTCGACTGGGACGGCACCAACGACGCGGGCGAAAGCGCCGGCTCGGGTCCGTTCACTGTCACAACTTACGCCACCAACAACGGCACGACCGTCAACAGCCAGGCGCTTGTCTGGGCGCCGGTCGCCGCGGTGTCGATGCCGTCTGACGGCGAGGCGCAACTCACCCTGCCGGGCGTCGGGCAGATTCCCGTTTCCGACGTCGTTGAAGTCGGCTGATTTTCTTCATTTTCTCAGGAGCATTGCAATGTCATTCTACACTTCGCTGAGCGGCCTGCAGGCTTCGCAGACCGATATGTCGACGATCTCCAACAACCTCGCCAACTCGGCGACGAGCGGCTTCAAGCGGTCGTCGACCGAATTCGCCGATGTGATGGCATCGAGCCTGTCTTCCGATCCCAACAGCCTGATCGGCTCGGGCGTCGCGGTGAAGGATACTCGCCAGCAGTTCAGCGAAGGCAATCTGATCCAGTCGCAATCCTCGCTCGACCTCGCGATTTCGGGTGATGGTTTCTTCGCGGTCAAACCGCAAGTCGATGGCACTGCCGTCAATTATACCCGCAACGGCAGCTTTCTGGTCGATGCCGACGGCTACGTCACCGATTCGCAGGGCGGCCATCTGCAGGTCTATCCGGTCGACGGCTCGGGCGCGGTGGTCGCCGCCGGCGGCGATTCGCTGATCAGCCTGCAGCTTCCCGAGACCAGTGGCGTGCCGATCGCGACGCAGAATGTCGCGCTCGACGTCAATTTCAACTCGGCGTCGATCGTGCCGTCGGATTCGACCGATTTCGATCCGGTGTCCAATCCGTACAGCTTCGATCGCTTCGATCCGACGACCTATAACCAGTCGACCCAGACGACGATCTATGATGCGTCGGGCAACGCCCAGACCATGACCAGCTATTACGTCCGTGACGGCCAGCCCGACGCGAGCGGCAATACCACCTGGTCGGTCTACAGCTTCGTCGGCGACCAGCAGCTTACCACCAACGGCGGCGACGCCTCGCCGGTCCAGCTCACCTTCGATTCGACCGGCGCGATGACCTCGCCGACCAGCGCGACGTCGTTCGACACGTTCACGCCGACCGGATCGACCACCGCGCAGGCGCTCAGCCTCGATTTCTCGGGATCGACGCAGCTCACCTCGCCGTTCAACGTCAATTCGCGCACCCAGGATGGCAAGTCGGTCGGCCAGCTTTCGGGCGTGACCGTGGACGACACCGGCATGGTCAAGGCGAGCTTCTCGAATGGTGACAGCCAGATCCTCGGCAAGGTCGCGATCGCCAATTTCAACAACCCGACCGGGCTGCGCC
This sequence comes from Hephaestia mangrovi, assembly GCF_019880555.1. Classification (GTDB taxonomy): domain Bacteria; phylum Pseudomonadota; class Alphaproteobacteria; order Sphingomonadales; family Sphingomonadaceae; genus Sphingomonas; species Sphingomonas mangrovi. The sequence goes on from NZ_JAINVU010000006.1 coordinate 112,609, forward strand.
AGATGGGCAACAGTTATTGGCAGTCGACCGGCATTTCGGGGGCGGTCAAATACGGCATGGCCGGCGACAACGGCTATGGCTCGCTGATGTCGGGCACGGTCGAGGGCTCGAACGTCGATATCACGCAGGAACTGGTCGATCTGATCGCGGCGCAGCAGAACTTCCAGGCCAATGCCAAGGCGCTCGATACCTCGAACCAGGTCGCGCAGACGATCTTCAACATCCGTTGATCGATTGAGCGGACGGGGGAGCCGGGGCGATGGATAAACTGGTCTATACGGCAGCGACCGGCATGCGCGCGCGGATGGCGGCGCAGGCGGCGATCGCCAACAACATGGCCAATGCGTCCACCACCGGCTTTCGCGCCGATCTGGTCAATTTCGACCAGCTCGACATGACCGGCCAGGGGCTCGATACCCGGCGGCCGACCTCGGAAGAGGTAACCAACGCCGATTTCAAGCCGGGCAGCGTGCAGCAGACCGGCCGGCCGCTCGACGTCGCGATGTCGGGCCAGGCCTGGCTCGCGGTGCAGGCGCCCGACGGCAGCGAGGGCTATACCCGGCGCGGCGATCTTCAGATCAGCGCCTCGGGCGTGTTGGAAACCGGAGACGGTTTCCCGGTGATGGGCTCGGGGGGGCCCATCACCGTGCCGCCCGCCGACAAGGTGCAGATCGCCAGCGACGGATCGATTTCGATCAAGCCGCTGGGATCGCAGCCCGATACGCCGATGCAGCAGATCGATCAGCTCAAGCTGGTCAGCCCGGTCGGCTCGCAGACCGTCAAGGGCCTCGACAATCTGGTCTATGTCAAGGGCGGGGGCACGCTGCCGCAAGACTTGACCGCGAAGGTCGAAACCGGCGCGCTCGAGGGCTCGAACGTCGACATGACGCAGACGCTGGTCGACATGATCGAGAACCAGCGCGCCTATGAGGTGCAGGCGAACCTCCTCAAGAACGCCAAGGACCTGGATCAGGGCGGCGCGTCCGTCATGAGCCTGCAAAGCTAAGGAAGAAGACGATGACCAGCGCAGCCATGCACATCGCGCGGACCGGGCTCGACGCCCAGGACAAGCGCATGCAGGTGATTTCGAACAACCTGGCGAACGTCAACACCACGGCGTTCAAGAAGCAGCGCGCCGATTTCGCGACGCTCGCCTATCAGGTCGTCACCACGCCGGGCGCGAACAGCACGCAGGATTCGAAATATGCCACCGGGCTCAATCTCGGCACCGGCGTCCGCATCCAGGGCACTTCGCGGATCGATACCACCGGCGAGATGAACCAGACCGGCAACAGCCTCGATCTCGCGATCGACGGCAACGGCTATTTCCAGATCCAGATGCCAGACGGCACCTATGCCTATACCCGCGCGGGCAATTTCTCGCGCTCGTCGGAGGGCCAGCTGGTCACCTCGGATGGCTATCAAGTGATGCCGGGCATCACGATCCCGGAGGGCACGACATCGATCACGATCGGTACCGACGGCACCGTCTCGGCAGTGGTGCCGGGCCAGGAAGAGGCACAGCAGATCGGGCAGATCCAGATCGCCAGCTTCCCCAATGCCGCGGGCCTGCAGGAGACCGGCGACAATTATCTGGTGCAGACCGCAGCGTCGGGCGAAGCGAATCTGGGCATCGCCGGCCAGGACGGCCGCGGCAACATCCGCCAGGGCATGCTCGAAGCGTCGAACGTCAACGTGGTCGAGGAACTCGTCGACATGATCGAGACGCAGCGCGCCTACGAGGTCAATTCGAAAATGATCTCGGCGACGGACGACATGCTCAAATTCATTAACCAAAACGTGTGATGGTGCGAATCGTGACCAGGGCGTTTACCATCGTCGCCGTCGGGGCGGTGCTCATCGCGGGGGCTTCGGCGCCGGCGTTCGCGCACAAGAAGCACAAGGAGGATTACAGCCTCACGCTGCCGCCACCGCCGCCGCCGCCATCGTCGAACGGATCGATCTTCCAGACGCAGGAAGGCTATGCGCCGCTTTATGCCGGCTGGTCCGCGCGCCGCGTCGGCGATCCGCTGACGATCGTGCTGGTGGAAAGCACGCAGGCGTCGAAATCGGCGAGCTCGAAGCTCAATTCGGACGGCAGCACGGGTCTCGTTCCGCCGACCACCGGTGCGCTGGCGCTGTTCAAGTCGTCCGACGCGACGCTTGGCGGGAATCGCAGCTTCACCGGCAAGGGCACCGCCGATCAATCCAATTCGCTGTCCGGCCAGATCAGCGTCACCGTGGCGCAGGTCTATCCCAACGGCACGATGCTGGTGCAGGGCCAGAAGCGCCTGACGCTCAACCGCGGCGACGAATATATCACGATCAAGGGCATCGTGCGCACCGCTGACATCGCGTCGGACAACACGATTCTGTCGACCCGCGTTGCCGATGCCGAGATTTCCTACACGGGCAAGGGCGATGTGGCGCGCGCCAGCCGCCAGGGCTGGCTCAGCCGATTCTTCTCCGTGATCAGCCCGTTCTGACGAGGATCCGAACCCATGTTCCGTCGCATCGCCCTCGCCGCCGCTTTCGCCGCCTGTACCATCGCCCAGCCGGCGCTGGCCGAGCGCGTCAAGGATCTCGGCAATTTCCAGGGCATCCGCACCAACCAGCTGACCGGCTACGGCATCGTCGTCGGGCTGCCGGGCACGGGTGACGACAATCTCGAATATACCGTCCAGTCGATGAAGGCGGTCGCGTCGCGGTTCGGGCTGCAGCTCCCGCCCGGTGTCAATCCGGGGTTGAAGAATGCCGCGGTGGTGATGGTGACCGCCGATCTGCCCGCCTTCGCCAAGCCTGGCCAGACGCTGGACATCACCGTCTCGTCGATGGGCAAGGCAAAGTCGCTGCGCGGCGGCGCGCTGATCATGACGCCGCTGCTTGGCGCCGACGGCCAGATCTATGCGATGGCGCAGGGCAATCTCGCGGTCGGCGGGCTGGGCGCGCAGGGCGCTGATGGCTCCAAGATCGTCGTCAACATCCCGTCGAGCGGGCGCATTCCCGGTGGCGCGACGGTCGAGCGCGCGGTCGATACCGGCTTCGCCACCTCGCCCAACCTCACCTTCAACCTCGCCGAATCGGATTTCACCACGGCGCAGAATGTCGCCGCGGCGATCAACGGCCGCTTCGGTGCCGGCACGGCGGATGCGACCGACGGCGTTTCGGTCCAGGTGCGCGCGCCGCAAGGTGCGGATATCCGCGCGACGATGATGAGCGAGATCGAGAATCTCGAAGTCGCCACGGCCGAGCCGCCGGCGCGCGTGATCGTCAATGCCCGCACGGGCACCGTGGTCATCAACTCCGCGGTTCGCGTCGGCCCGGCGGCGGTCAGCCATGGCAAGCTGACCGTCAAGATCGACGAGGATCAGCACATCAGCCAGCCCGCGCCGTTCAGCAAGGGCGAGACCGCGCTGGAGAACCATTCCTCGGTCTCGGTCGACGAGGAGAAGAAGCCGATGTTCCTGCTCGCGCCGGGGCCGCAGCTTTCGGACATCGTCAAGGCGGTCAATGCGATCGGCGCGTCGCCGGCGGATCTGGTCGCGATTCTCGAGGCGCTCAAGGAAGCCGGCGCGCTGCAGGCCGATCTGGTGATCCTGTGACGACGCCGCTCGCCTCGACCATCGCCGCCACCGGTACCGCCGGCACCTCAGCGAACGACGCCAGCCGGCTGTCGAACCGCGCCAATCTCGAAAAGGCCGGGCGCCGGTTCGAGGCGGTGTTCGATGGCATGATGCTGAAATCGATGCGCCAGGCCAAGCTGACCGACGACACTCTGTTCGAATCGAAGGCGCTCGACACGTTCCGCGACATGCAGGACCAGCAGGTCGCCACGCTGATGTCCGAAAAGGCGCCGATCGGGATCGGCAAGGCGATGGTCGACTTCCTGTCGAAATCGCAAACCGCGCTGCAGGCGCCGACGCCGCCCTCGGCTTCGGTCGGGCCAGTCGCGGCGGCCAATGATCCGCCGACGATCGGTGACGCTTCATGAGCGACATCCTCAACATCGGCGCCAGCGGCGTACGCGCGTATCAGAACGCGATCAGCACGGTTTCGGAGAATATCGCGAATTCGGGCGTCGAGGGCTATTCGCGACGCACCACCGTCCTCAACGAGGCTCCGGCATCGACCAGCACGATCACCCGGCGCGAGGTGACGTCGGCGAGCGGTGTGATGACCTCGGGCATCGCGCGCGCGGGCGACGCCTTCAAGGAAGCCGCCGTGCAATCGGCCGCGAGCGATCTCGGCGCGTCGGACAGCGCGGTGCAGTGGCTCGACCAGATCCAGACGGCGCTGACCAGCAACAAGCTGTCGGATCAGCTCACCACCTTCTTCAATGCAGCGAACGGCGTCGCCGCCGATCCGTCCGCGACGGCGCCGCGCACCGCGATGCTCGATGCGGCGCAGGGCGCCGCCGACGGCTTCACCGCCACTGGCCAGGCGCTGCAAACGGTGGCCGACAATCTCGACGCGACCGCGCAGGATTCGGTGACGACGTTCAACGGGCTCGCCGCCGCGCTGGCCAAGGTCAATGACGGGCTCAGCCGCAACGTGCCGGACACGATGGGCAGCGCGCAGCTGCTCGACCAGCGCGACCAGCTGATCGAGCAGATGAGCGCGATCGCCAACGTCTCGGTTTCGTACGACGCTGTCGGCCGGGCGACGGTGCGCGTTGGCGGCGCGACCGGGCCGATGATCGTGCAGAACAACAATGCCGGTTCGCTGACCTATGCCCGCGGCGATGATGGCGCGGTTTCCTATGCCATCCATTTCGGCGGCAATATCACCAGCGCCGCGATCACCGGCGGCGCGTTTTCCGGCATCGCCGACGGCGCGCAGCGCCTGGCCGAGGCGCAGAATCAGCTCGGCCAGACCGCCGCGGCGTTCGTCCAGGGGATGAACGACTTCCAGGCCGCCGGCGCCGATCTCGACGGCAATGCCGGCCAGCCGATGTTTGCGATCGGCGCCGACCCGACCGACGTCAGCCTGGTGCTCACCTCGGGTCGCGGCATCGCCGCGGCGGCATCGGGGGCGGGGCCGCTCGACAACAGCAATCTGATTTCGCTGACCAGCTTGCGTAATTCGGCCGATTACGAGGGGCAGGTGACGCAGCTCACCACCGACGTGGCAAGCGCGCTGTCGGCGCGCCAGAAGATCGCCGATGCGCAAGCCGCGATCCACGACAATGCCGTCGCCGATCGCGATTCGTCGTCGGGCGTCAGCCTCGACAGCGAGGCGGTCGACCTGCTGCGCTTCCAGCAGGCTTATTCGGCATCGAGCCGGGTGATCCAGGCCGCGCGCGACATCTTCCAGTCGATCCTCGATATCCGCTGAGGTGATCCATGCAGATCAGCACCAACCAGTTCTACAACACCTCGAACAGCCTGATGTCGCAGCTCACCGAGCAGGCGGACAAGTTGCAGACCCAGATCTCGACGGGCAAGCGGCTGCAGGATCCGTCCGATGACGCGGTGGCGTATCAGCAGCTCCAGCTACTCGCGCGGCAGACCTCGAACGACAGCGCCTATCAGGCCAATGTGGCGACCGCGCAAAGCCTGTTGACGCAGAGCGACAGCACGCTGACCAGCGTCGTCAGCCAGATCCAGCGCGCACAGGAACTCGCGGTCGAAGCCAACAGCGGATCGCTCGACGACGACCAACGCTCGGCGATCTCGACCGAGTTGCGCGGGATCATCAGTTCGCTGGTCGGCCTTGCCAACACCACCAACGCGCACGGCACGCCGCTGTTCGCCGGTAGCCAGGGCACCCAGCCGGTAACCCAGAATGCCGATGGCAGCGTAACGATCAACGATACCGGCACCGCCACCTCGATCCCGATCGGCGAATCGCAAACGGTGGTTGCCAACGACACCGCATCGGACGTGTTCGGCGGGATCGATACCGGCTCGGGCACCACCGACCTGTTCTCCATTCTCAACAGCTTCGCCGATGCGCTCGATGCCGGCGGAACGGCGGCGAGCGATGCCGCCTCGACGGCAGGCGACGCGCTGACGGCGGCCTTGTCGCACGTATCCGACGCCCAGGCCTCGGTCGGTGCGCGCGAGAAGCGGCTCGATCTCGTGTCGAGCGCGATGACCGACATGGCGGTGACCCGGGAGACGCAGCGTTCCTCGCTCGAGGATACCGACGTCACCCAGGCGATCACCGATTTGCAGAAGACGATGACGATCCTGCAAGCGACGCAGGCCAGCTTTACCAAGCTCACTTCGCTGTCGCTGTTCGATTACCTGAAATAGGAATCTCACCCCGTCATGCTGAATTTGTTTCGGCATCCATGACGCAACGATGACGCTCGCGCGCCGCGAGCGGCGGCCCGTAGACCCTGAAACAAGGTCGCCGGTGACGGAGAGTACTCCTCAAGCAAAAACATTCTTTGCCCGGTTAACCATATGGCGAGGAAAATCACTGAAAACCTGGGGAAGCCGGTCGTTATCTGAATCGTAGAGTCACGCGGCCGCGCGCACGACAGGGGGAAGTTCGAACACATGTTTCCGGCAATCGGCCTCGTCGTCCTGATCGTGATGGTATTCGGCGGCTTCGTGTTCACCGGCGGCGCACTGGGCCCGGTGATGGAGGCGATTCCGCACGAGATGCTGATTATCGGCGGCGCCGGCGTCGGCTCGCTGATCATCGGCAACTCGATGAAGGAATTGAAGGCGCTGGGCGGCGGCATCGCCAAGGTGCTGAAGGGCCCGAAATACAAGAAGCAGGATTATCTCGACACGATCTTCCTCGTTTCCAAGCTGATGAAGATGCTGCGCATGGACGGGCCGATTGCGCTCGAGCCGCATGTCGAAGATCCGAAGTCGTCGGCAATCTTCGCCGAATATCCTCGCCTGCTTGCCGATCACACGCTGGTCAATCTGATTGCCGATACGCTGCGCCTCGTCGTCGTCTCGTCGGGGACGCTCGACGTCCACGCGGTCGAGGACGTGATGGATAACGCGATCAAGACCCACCACCATGAGGTCGAAGGGCCGCAGGGCGCGCTGCAGTCATTGAGCGATGCGCTGCCTGCGCTCGGCATCGTCGCGGCGGTGCTCGGCGTGGTCAAGACGATGGGCGCGATCGACAAGCCGCCGGCGATCCTGGGCGGGATGATCGGCTCGGCGCTGGTCGGCACCTTCATGGGCGTGCTGCTGGCCTATGGCTTGGTCGGCCCGCTCGCCAACCGCCTGCGCCAGGTGATCGATGCCGACGCCGCGATCTATCACACCGTCAAGCAGATCATTATCGCCTCGCTCCACGGGCATCCGCAGCCGCTGGTGATCGAAGCCGCGCGCTCGGGCATCGCGCACGCCAACCAGCCCGCCTTTGCCGAAGTGTTCGATGGATTGCGGGGTAGGTGATGTTTGATCGGCTCTCGCCGATGAGCGGCACCAGCCCACTCCCCCACCCGACCACCCACGATCGTACAATGAATGGGTGGCCGGGTGGGGGAGTGGACCGGTGCCGCCACGCGCCGCGAGGCGCCGAATAATGGCCGCCCGTGCACCCCACGGATCGAACCAGCCGCCGAAGATCATCGTCAAGAAGATCTTCGTCGAAGGCCATGGCGGCCATCACGGCGGCGCGTGGAAGGTCGCCTATGCCGATTTCGTGACGGCGATGATGGCGTTCTTCCTGCTGCTCTGGCTGCTCGGCGCGACGACCGAGAAGCAGCGCAAGTCGCTGGCCGATTATTTCGCGCCGACGTTGGTGACGATGCGCGAGAACAGTGCCGGCTCGCACGGCCTGTTCGGCGGCGAATCGATTACCGACAAGGATCATTATCCGCACCGCGCGCAGCAGACCGGCACGCGATCGATGACGATCCCCGTCGATGCGGCCGGCGGCAACCAGGTCGGCAGCGGGCAGAAGGGCACGCTCAAGAACAAGGCCGAACTGGCCAAGGAAGATACCGCCAATTTCTCGCGCATGCATCGCCAGATCGAGCAGGAGATCGGCAACAACCCCAAGCTCAAGGGGCTGGCCAAGCACGTCCATTTCGTGCGCACCCGCGACGGCCTGCGCATCGACCTGCTCGACGACGCCGATTATTCGATGTTCGCTCTGGGCACGACCCAGCTCGAGCCGGCGGCGGACAAGTTGCTTGGGCTAATCGCCGAATCGATCAAGGGATCGGGCAATCCGATCATGATCCGGGGCCATACCGATAGCCTGCGCTACGGCGACCCCAAGACGATGAACAACTGGATGCTGTCGACCGGCCGCGCCGAAGCGACGCGGCAGCGGCTCGCCGCCGCCGGTGTGCCCGAGGACCGGTTCGATCGCATCGAAGGCGTCGCCGACCGCGAGCCGATGATCGCCGGCAACCCCGCCGACCCCCGCAATCGCCGCATCGCGATCACATTGCTCTATCGGCGCGGGGTATTCGGCCAGTAGCGCGCTGATCCGCCCTCGACCTGCCGCCCATTTTGAGGATAGGGTATGGCAAAACAGAGGGAGAGGATCATGCGGTTCGTGCCGTTCGCCGTCTGCGCGCTGGCGGGGCTGACGCTCGCTGGCTGCCAATCAGCGCACAAAACCGATTCCGAAGGGTTCGTCGTCGATCCCGGCTTCGAGCAGCATCTTCAGGAACAATTGCTCGACGCCAAGCCGGGCACCGTCATCACCATCCCCGCGGGCAAATACGCCCTGACCCGCAGCCTCAGCCTCACTGCTGACGGCGTTACCATCAAGGGCGCCGGCATGGACAAAACGGTGCTGTCGTTTGCTAAGCAGACGTCGGGCGCCGAGGGGATGCTCGTTACCGGCGACGATTTCACGCTCGAAGACCTGACGCTGCAGAACAGCAAGGGCGACGCGTTGAAGATCAACGGCACCAAGGATGCGGTGATGCGCCGGGTGACGGCCGAATGGACTGGCGGGCCGAAGACCTCGAACGGCGCGTATGGGCTGTATCCCGTCCAGGTCAGCAACGTGTTGATCGAGGATTGCGTGGTGAAGGGCGCCTCGGACGCAGGGATCTATGTCGGCCAGTCGAGCAACATCATCGTCCGTAACAACCGCGCCGAGGGCAATGTCGCGGGCATCGAGATCGAGAATTCGACCGATGCCGATGTCTATGGCAACACCACGACCGGCAATACCGGCGGCATCCTGGTGTTCAACATGCCCGATCTGCCCGTGCCAGGCAGCAAGACGCGCGTCCATGACAACAAGGTGATCGCCAACAATACGCCCAATTTCGGCGCAGAAGGCAGCGCGGTCCGCTCGGTGCCGGCGGGGTCGGGCGTGGTGGTCAATTCGAACGACGACGTCGAGATTTTCGACAATGAGATCGCCGACAACCAGACCGCCAATGTCATCATCTCGAGCTATTTCTCGACCGGCTTCGATACCGAGCGCGGGCGGTCGGCGGTATATGATCCCTATCCCCAGAACATCTATGTCACCGGCAACACCTTCAAGGGCGGCGGCGACAAGCCCGGTGCCGGGTTCGACAAGCTCGCCGCCGCGCTCGGCGGGCGGCTGCCTGACGTGCTGTGGGACGGCTTCACCGATCCCAAGGTGGCGGACGCGGGAATCTGCGTCCAGAATGGCGATGCCAAAGTGCTCGATGCTGACGGCGCGCACAAATTCGCCGGTGCCAGGCTTGTCACGCTCGATTGCAAACCTGCGGCGCGGCTGCGACCGGTGATCCTGCCCGCGAGCATGACCAAGACGTCGTGACCGTTCGCGGTGGAGAAATAGGGTTCGCGCAGAGGCGCAGAGGCGCAAAGAGGATGCATCAGGGGTCGCCGTCGCGATCTGTCGCCGCCGATCCGTCCCGGCGGAGTCTTTCGCTGTGCCTTCGCGCTTTCGCGCGGGAATGTCTTCTCCGCATCTTTGCATCTCTGCGCGAACCAGGCCGTCAACCGCTTAAAGCCGCGACGATGGCGGGCTCGGTAATCCTCGCCCTGGCCTCTTGCCATCAAGCGCCGAGCGACGTGACGTTTCACGCCGCCGGTTTCCCCAAAACGCTCGACGAATGGGGACTGTTCACGGTGAAGGATCACCGCATCACCCCGCACAAGGGCATGGTGACCTACGAACTGGCGACGCCGCTGTTCAGCGATTACGCGCAGAAATGGCGGACGATCTGGATGCCGCCGGGGGCGTCTGCCCGATACGAACCAGAAAAGACCTTGGACTTCCCGGTCGGCACGATCATCACCAAGACCTTTTATTATACCGTGCCGGCAAGCGCGCCGAGCCCCGGCGAAAGCAACGAGGTCGTCAAGATGACGCCGGCGACCTATCAGACCGGCGTCGACGGGCTTGATCTGCGCCATGTCCGGCTGATCGAGACACGGCTGCTCGTCCATCGCGCCGACGGCTGGATCGGCCTGCCCTATGTCTGGAACGCCGACCAGACCGAGGCGACGCTGCAGCGCACCGGCGCCGATATCCCGCTGACCTTCATCGACGGTGCGGACCGGACCGATTTCGTTTACAGCGTACCCAACCAGAACCAGTGCGGCGGCTGCCACACCGCCGATTATCGCACCCGCGCGCTCGGACCGATCGGCCCCAAGGCACGGCATCTCAATCGTGATTTTCCGGGGCCGGGCGGCAACGTCAACCAGCTCCAGCGGCTCGTGCGCCTGCATTATCTGACCGGGCTGCCGAGCGCCAACGTGCCGCGCGACGCGGCGTTCGACGATGCCTCGGCACCGCTCGACGCGCGGGCGCGCGCCTATCTCGACGTCAATTGCGCGCATTGCCATTCGCCGACCGGCCCAGCGCGCGTCTCGGGCCTGTGGCTGCATTCGACCGTTCCCGACCCGCGGCGCATCGGTGTGTGCAAGCCGCCGGTCGCGGCGGGCGGGGGCGGTGGCGATCGGCCCTATGACATCGTGCCCGGCCGTCCGGATTTGTCGATTCTGCCGTTCCGCATGGCGAGCACCGATCCCGGCGCGATGATGCCCGAGACGGGGCGCAGCCTCGTTCACCAGGAGGGCGTCGCGTTGATCGAACAATGGATTGCGCAATTGAAAGGCGAATGCCGGGTCGATCGCGACGGCCGCGATCAGATGGCGATGCGCTGAAGGCTCAGCCCTGCCGCGCCAGCGGGGCGAAGCGCGCGACTTGCCGACCGATCAACGTAAGCTGGTCGAGCACCGCGGGATCGGTGCAGCCGCCTTCGTCATCGAACCTGGTGAGCTGGGTGTTGATCGCCGCGGCGAACGGTGTCGGCCAGCCTCTCAGGGCATGGACGATCGAACGCAGCGCCGCGATCGTGCTGCCGGTCGCTTGCCAGCCGTAGGCGGTGGTGATCAGGCCGACCGGCATGTCCGCAAGATAGGGGCGCTCGTCCCGCGCGGTTTCCTCAAGCAGGTCGAGCGCGTTCTTGACCACGCCCGATATGCTGCCGTGATAGCCGGGGCTCGAGATGATCACCGCGGAGGCATCGCGCACTGCGTCGACGAAGGCGCGCTCATCTTCGGTGCGCGTCGCCGCACGGGGGTTGTAGAGCGGCAGCCGCGCCATATCCTCGCCGCCGAACAGGCGAGTGCGGAATCCTTCGCGCTCGGCGGCGTCGAGCGCGATGCGGAGCGCGCGCTCGGTCGACGAGACGCCGCCGATCGTGCCGCCGATGCCGACGACTAGCGGTGGAAGTTCGGGGGATGCCATCGCCCGCGCATAGCCGCCCCGGCGCCCGGCCTCAATGCCGTGTCTCTTGCTCGCCGGCCACTGACAGGTGTAAACGTCGGACTTGTGACTAGTGTATTAATTTGATAATACAGTTTCTCCGCCCCCTGCGGCCGGCAGACCGAAGCGATGCGCCTTAATCCTTTCGAATCAGATACGATTTCGCGCGCCAACCGGCCCGAACGATTCGATCTCGACGATCTGATGCGCCGCGCCGACGAAGCAGTCGGCTATGGCGATGCCGACGCCGATTGGGGCGAACCGACGCTGCCACCCAAGCGACGGACCTCGAAGCTGCGCTGGGCGATGCGCGGATTGGGCGTGCTCGTCATCCTGTTCGTGCTTCTCGTCGCGTGGCTGGCGGTCACCGCGCCGCTCTCCAAATCGCTGCAGCCGCCGACGCCGCCGTCGATCACGCTGCTGGCATCGGACGGCACGCCGATCGCCCGGCGCGGAGCGATCATCGGCAAGCCGGTCGATGCCGCCAATCTGCCTGCCTATGTGCCCAACGCGTTCGTCGCGATCGAGGACCGGCGCTTCTACCACCATTGGGGGATCGATCCGCGTGGCATCGCGCGTGCGGCGATTCACAACATGCGCGCCGGCGGGGTGCGCGAGGGCGGCAGCACGATCACCCAGCAGCTCGCCAAGAACGCCTTTCTCGACGCCGATCGCAACATGGGCCGCAAGCTGCGCGAGGTGCTGATCTCGTTCTGGCTCGAGGCGTGGCTGACCAAGGACCAGATCCTTTCGCGTTATCTGTCGAACGTCTATTTCGGCGACAATGTCTACGGGTTGCGTGCGGCGTCCGAACATTATTTTGATCGTGAGCCAGAAGATCTCACCGTCGGTCAGGCCGCGATGCTCGCCGGCCTCGTCAAGGCGCCCTCCGCGCTCGCGCCGACCGGCAATCTGAAGGGCGCGCGAGCGCGTGAGGCCATCGTCGTCCATGCGATGCAGGATGGCGGCTTCATCACCAAGGCGCAGGCTGCCGCCGCCAGGCCCGCCGTTCTCCACGTCCGCCGCACCCGCCAGCTCCCCAACGGCACCTATTTCGCCGACTGGGTGTTGCCCGAGGCGCGCGACACCGCCGGCGAAGTCCGCGCCGAAACCACCGTGCGCACCACGCTCGACACCCGGCTGCAAAAGGCCGCCGAGCGCGCGGTCGGCCGCGCCGGCCTGCACAAGGCGCAGGTCGCGCTGGTCGCGATGAAGCCCGATGGCACCGTCGTCGCGATGGTCGGCGGCAAATCGTATAAGGACAGCCCCTTCAACCGCGCCACGCAGGCGCTGCGCCAGCCGGGATCGACCTTCAAGCTGTTCGTCTATCTCACCGCGATGCGGCAAGGGCTCACCCCCGATACGACGATCGAGGACGCGCCGGTGACGATCGGCAACTGGTCGCCGGAAAATGCCGAAAAGCGCTATCGCGGCGAGATTCCGTTGCGCGAGGCGTTCGCCGTGTCGTCGAATGTTGCCGCGGCGCGGTTGATCCAAAAGGTCGGCGTCAACAACGTGATCCGTACCGCGCGCGATCTCGGCATTTCGACGCCAATCCCGAGCGAGGCGACGATCGCGCTGGGCACTGCCAACACGTCGCTGCTCGAGCTGACCGCGGCTTATGCGGCGATCGCCGCGGGCGATTATCCGGTCCAGGCGCAAGGGCTCGCTGATCCCAAACAGAAGGGCTGGCTCGAGCAATTCACCCACGGCGCCCACCCGATTCCCCACCGCATCCAGAACGAGATGCGCGATCTGCTGGCGGCCTCGGTCGAGGACGGTACCAGCCGCAAGGCTGCGCTCCCCGGCGTGCAGACCTTCGGCAAGACCGGCACCACGCAGGATAGCCGCGACGCGCTGTTCGTCGGGTTTGCCAACGGTCTGGTCTGCGGCGTGTGGGTCGGCAATGACGACGACAGCCCCAATCCCGGCCTCGCCGGCGGCGGCATTCCGGCGCGCATCTGGCACGATTTCATGATCCAGGCGCTCGGCCTCGCTCCACGCGCTGTGCCGCAGCCGGCGGCCGATGAGGACGAAGGCGACGCCGGCGATGCCAATATCGCCATACCGGACGATGGCGCGGTCGCGGTCGAGGGCAATTTCACCGGCCTCGGCCTCGATCTCAAGATCGGCGGCAACGGCGACATCACTTTGTCGCGCAACCCGCCCGCCGCCGACCGCCCGCCGCGACACGGCGACGAGGAGCCGCCGGCGAGCGACCAATAACCCGTCTCCGTCATGCCGAAACACGATCGGGGCGACGGAGGTGTTGACGCTCGATGTGCCGCGCCGCATTGCCATGCGTATGCGCTTCTTTTCGGACAACGCCGCCCCCGTCTGCCAGCCGGTGCTCGACGCGATCGCCGCAGCCAACACGATCGATACGGCCTATGACGGCGATCAATGGAGCGCGCAGCTCGACGAGCGTTTCTCGTCGCTGTTCGGAACCCGTGTTCGCGTGCTGTGGGTGCCGACCGGCACGGCCGCCAACGCGCTCGCGCTTGCCGCGCTGTGCCCGCCTTATGGCGGCGTGATCTGCCACCGCGAGGCGCATATCCAGAATGACGAGGCGGGCGCGCCCGAATTCTTCACGCACGGCGCCAAGCTGATGCTGGCCGAAGGCGCGGGCGCGAAGCTGACGCCCGAAGCGGTCGAAGGCGTCATTGCCGGGATTCGCAAGGACGTCCACCAGGTCCAGCCGCATGCGGTATCGATCACCAACGCGACCGAATATGGCTGCGTCTACACGCCCGACGAAGTGGCGGCGCTGGGCAAGCTTACCCAGAAGCACGATCTTGGCTTGCACATGGATGGCGCGCGTTTCGCCAACGCCGTGGCGCACCTCGGCTGCGAACCCGCCGAACTTACCTGGCGCGCCGGCGTCGACGTCTTGAGTTTCGGCTTCGTCAAGAACGGCGGCATGTCGGCCGAGGCGCTGGTGTTCTTCCGGTGCGAACTGGCCGATGCGAGCCTCTATCGCCGCAAGCGCGCCGGGCACCTGCTGTCCAAGGGGCGCTATCTCGCCGCGCAAATCCTGGCGATGCTGGAAGACGATCTCTGGCTTGCCAATGCCGCTGCGGCCAATGCCGGCGCGAAGTTGCTTGCCGACGCCGCGGGCGAGCGGCTGGTCTATCCGGTCGAGGCAAACGAGGTGTTTCTGAAGCTCTCGGCCGACGAGGCGCAGGGCCTGCGCGACCTGGGCTTCGATTTCTACGATTGGGGTGTCGGCGAGGCGCGACTGGTCACCTCGTGGGACCAGACCGAGGAACAGATCCGCCCGCTGGCCGAGGCGATCGCCGCGCTATAGGTCATCAGTCCCGCTTGTCATCCGATAAGCAAAAAGGTGGTTCGCATCGGCCGGCAGGCGGCGTAACGCGACTCATCGTCCGGCCGGCTGCCGGTCGATGCCGGGGAAGGCTTAGGTGCTCCAGCAGACCAGCAGTGCCGATCTGACCGCGCCGCGCGCGACGCGGCTCGCGATCCTCGTGCCGTTCGCGATCGTCACGCTGATCTGGGGATCGACCTGGCTGGTGATCCGCGATCAGGTGTCGAGCGTGCCGCCGAGCTGGTCGGTCACTTATCGCTTCACCGTTGCCGGTGTGGCGATGCTGGCAACCGCACTGGTTCGCCGCGAACGCTTCGCGCTCGATGTGCGCGGCTGGCTGTTCGCACTGGCGATCGGCTTAAGCCAGTTCTGCCTCAATTTCAATTTCGTCTATCGTGCCGAGGAACATATCACCTCGGGGCTGGTCGCTGTGGTGTTCGCGCTGCTGCTCGTGCCCAATGCGCTGATGGGGCGCCTCTTCCTCGGCCAGCGGCTCGGGCGCCAGCTCCTCGTCGGTTCGGGCATTGCGATGGCGGGCGTCGTGCTTCTGTTCGTTCACGAGGCGCGCGCCGATCCCAATGGCGGGCGTGAGGCGCTGATCGGCATCGCGTTGACGCTGTGCGCGATCATGTCCGCCTCGACTGCCAATGTCCTGCAAGCGACCGAAACCGCGCGGCGCTATCCGATGATCTCGACGCTCGCAGTGGCGATGCTGATCGGCGCGGGCATCGATGCTGCCGTCGCCTTCACGCTGTCGGGTCCGCCGGTGATCGAGGCGCGGCCGGTCTATCTCGCCGGCATCCTCTATCTGGGGCTGTTCGGCTCGGCGATCGCCTTCACGCTCTATTTTGGCGTGCTGCGGGTGATCGGGCCGGCCAAGGCGGCCTATTCGAGCGTCATCGTGCCGGTCATCGCGATGCTTCTGTCGACCCTGTTCGAAGGCTATCGCTGGACGCCGCTCGCGGCCGGGGGCGGCGTGCTGACGCTGATCGGGCTGGTCATCGCCTTGAGAGCCCGCAGGCCGGCGCGATAATCGCGATAGGCCGGGGCCCAGTCGAGCACACGCTTAGCCTTGCCGTTGGCGACGCGCCGATTCTCGGCATAGAAAGCCCGAGCCGCTGGTGAGAGACGATCGAGCGTCGTGAAGCGCGGTGGTTCCATCCCAAGCAGGCGCGCGGCGAATGCGATCACCTCGTTCTGGCTTGCCGGCCGGTCATCGGCGAGATTGTATGCCCCCGCCGGTGCGCCCATGCCGGCGATCACGCCGCTGACGATATCCCCGACATGGACGCGGCTGAACACCTGCCCCGGCGCATCGACGCGATGGGCCTGCCCCGCGAGAACTCGATCGAGCGGCGACCGGCCGAGCCCGTAGATGCCCGGCAGCCGGAAGACGCCGGCGCTGCGTGCCAGCCATTCGGCATCGGCCCTGGCCCGCGCCTGCCGCCGGCCGCTGCCGGTTGGCGCGCTCTCGTCGACCCAGGCGCCGCCCGCGTCGCCATAGACGCCGGTCGATGACAGATAGCCGAGCCACTGATCGGTGCGAAACAGTGTCCCATAACGATCGAGCACCGGATCACCCGCCTCACCGGGCGGCACCGACGACAGGACGTGCGTTGCCGTGGCGAGCGCCGCTGCCACGCGGTCGCCATCCTCGAACGCGATCGTATCGCCCCGCCCGTCGCGGGTCGTGCCCATGACGACCCAGCCCCGCGCCCGCAGCGTCGTCGCCAGCCGCGTTGCCGTATAGCCCATCCCGAAGATCAGCATTCGTCCCACACGGCCTTCCTACGAATTGGGCCCGCCGCGCTGCAACACCGATTTGAGTGGCGCGTTGCAATGGCAAATCTATAGGTAACCGTCATGCTCGACGTCCAGAACGCCCCCGCTCAGCCCACCGTGATCCAGCGCGAGGATTATCGCCCGCCCGATTGGCAAGTGCCGGATATGGCGCTCGACTTCGATCTCGATGCCACGGCGACGCGCGTGAAGGCGACGCTGTCGGTCACGCGCAACGGCGCGCACGATCGTCCGCTGCGGCTCGACGGCGCCGGGCAGAAACTGCTGTCGGTCGAGGTCGATGGCGTCGCGGTCAACGACTGGCGGCTTGACGGCGAGGCGCTGGTCATCCCGCTTTCGGGTGACGCCCACACGATCGAGACCGAGGTGGAGATCGCGCCCGAACGCAACACGCAGCTGATGGGGCTCTATGCCTCGGGTGGCCTGCTCTGCACGCAATGCGAGGCGGAAGGGTTTCGCCGCATCACCTATTTCCCCGATCGCCCCGACGTGCTGACCCGCTACAAGGTGCGCATGACCGCCGACAAGGCGCGCTACCCGATCCTGCTGGCCAATGGCGATCCGATCGCGGAAGGCGATCAGGAGGATGGGAAACACTGGGCCGAATGGCACGATCCGTTCCCGAAACCTTCCTACCTCTTCGCGCTGGTTGCCGCCGACCTCAAGCCCAACCGATCGACCTTCACCACCATGTCGGGCCGCGAGGTCGCGCTCGCGATCTGGGTGCGCGAGCGCGACTTGGCCAAGACCGATCACGCGCTCCACGCGCTCGAACTGGCGATGGCGTGGGACGAGCACGTCTATGGCCGCGAATATGATCTCGACGTGTTCAACATCGTCGCGGTCGACGATTTCAACTTCGGCGCGATGGAGAACAAGGGGCTGAACATCTTCAACAGCCGCTACATTCTTGCCGATCCGGATACCGCGACCGATCTCGATTACGATGCGATCGCGGCCGTCGTCGCGCACGAATATTTCCACAATTGGTCGGGCGACCGGATCACCTGCCGGGACTGGTTTCAGCTCAGCCTCAAGGAAGGCTTCACCGTGTTCCGCGATCAGAGCTTCTCGGCCGATCAGGGCTCGGCGGCTGTCAAGCGAATCGAGGACGTCCGCACGCTGCGTGCCGCGCAATTCCCCGAGGATGCCGGGCCGCTGGCACACCCGATCCGGCCCGACAGCTATCTGGAAATCTCCAATTTCTACACCGCGACGGTGTATAACAAGGGCGCCGAAGTGATCCGCATGATGGCGACGATCCTCGGCCGCGATCGGTTCCGCCGTGCGACCGATCTCTATTTCGACCGCTTCGACGGGACGGCCGCGACCTGCGAGGATTTCGTCGCCTGCATGGAGGAAGGCGGCGAGGCCGATCTCGCCCAGTTCCGCTTGTGGTACAGCCAGGCCGGCACCCCGCGCGTCACCGCGACGCTGACGCATGAAGAGGGCAGCGACCGCGCCACGCTGACGCTCGAGCAGAGCGTCCCCGCCACGCCCGGCCAGCCGACGAAACAACCGATGGTGCTGCCACTCCGCCTCAAGCTGTTCGGGCGGGACAGCGCCGCGACGCTGGCGCCCGAGCGCCTCGTCATGCTCAGCGACCCGCGCGAGGAGATCGTCTTCGAGGGGATCGACGAACGCCCCGTGCTGTCGATCAATCGCGGTTTCTCCGCGCCGGTTATCGTCGAGACCAATCGGACACCCGCCGATCTCGCGTTCCTCTCAGCGCATGATGACGATCCATTCGCGCGATACGAAGCGATGCAGCAATTGATGCTCGATACGCTGGTCGCCGCCGCCGCGCATGGCCGCGCCGATCACGCCGCGGTGGTTGGCGCGGTGCGCAACACGCTCGCCGATGGTTCGCTCGATCCGGCGTTCGTTGCCGAAGCGGTGCTGCTGCCGTCGGAGGCATTTATCGGTGATCACATGCCAGTGGTCGATCCCGATCGCGTCTTCGCCGCGCGCGAAGCACTGCGTCGCGAGCTCGGCAAGTCGCTGGCTCCCGAATGGCGCAGCGCCTATGACGCCGCGGCCGGCGAGCCATATGCCTACAACCCGGCCGCCAAGGGCCGCCGTCGCCTCAAGAACGTCGCGCTTGGCTATATCGCGGCGAGCGGTGCCGACGATGCCGCCGATCTCGCCTTTCGCCAATTCGAGACCTGCGACAACATGACCGATCGCCAGGCCGCGCTGTCGACCCTCGCCAACGGCACGTCCGACAAGCGGATCGCCGCGCTCGACATCTTCTACAATCGCTATTCGGATAATCCGCTGGTGCTCGACAAATGGTTCTCGACCCAGGCGCTGTCGACGCGCGACGACACGCCGGCCGAGGTCGAGGCATTGGCGAAGCACGCCGATTTCACGCTCGCCAATCCCAATCGCGCGCGCTCGCTGGTCGGCGCGTTCAGCGTCAACCA
Organism: Hephaestia mangrovi; assembly: GCF_019880555.1. GTDB lineage: Bacteria > Pseudomonadota > Alphaproteobacteria > Sphingomonadales > Sphingomonadaceae > Sphingomonas > Sphingomonas mangrovi. Next base: position 131,818 of record NZ_JAINVU010000006.1, read on the forward strand.
GCGTGCCTTTCACGAGGCGTCCGGCCGTGGTTATCGGTTCGTCGCCGATCAGATCATTGCGCTCGACAAGCTCAACCCGCAAACCGCGGCGCGGATGGTGCCGCCGCTTGGCCGCTGGCGGCGGTTCGCGGAGGATCGCGCGGCGAAGATGCGGGCAGAACTCCAGCGCATCCTCGAATCGCCGGGCTTGTCGAAGGACCTGTTCGAGCAGGCGTCGAAAAGCCTCGAAAGCTGAGTGTGCTGGCACCGCGCGGCGACACCCGATAGAGCGGCGCCATGGCCGAAACGCGCGAAGGATCGACGATCGACCGGCGCACGCTGCTGATCGGTGGCGGCGTGGGGGCGGGGCTGCTGGTCGCGTGGCAGTTGTGGCCGCGCGACTATCGCCCGAATTTGACTGCGGCGCCGGGCGAGCACGTTTTCAACGCTTGGCTGAAGATCGGTGAGGATGGCCATATCGCGGTTGCGGTGCCGCAGACCGAATATGGCCAGGGCATCTATACCACGCTGCCGCAGATCATCGCGGACGAGCTGGGCGCCGACTGGCGCACCGTCGCGGTCGAGGCCGCGCCGCTCAACCCGCTTTACGCCAATCCGATGGCGGCGGATGAGCTGTTCGCCGGTACCTGGAGCGCGCTGCCCGAGGGATTCCGCCACGCCCATGCCCGGCGCAGCGCATTGGTGCTGACGGCAGGCTCGACCTCGATCCGTATGTTCGGCGACATGGCGGGCGAGGCGGGAGCGGCGGCGCGGGTGCTGTTGTGCAAGGCAGCAGGGCGGCGCTGGAAAGTCGATTGGCTCGCCTGTGGCACGGCCGCTGGCTTCGTCGTCCACGGGGGGGACCGGTTGCGGTTCGGCGAGCTTGCCGCGGCGGCAGCGGAAGAAGAGTTGCCGCGCGACGTGCCGCGCCGGGATGGCGAAACCGGCCGTCTTCTGGGCCGGTCGCTGCCTCGGCTCGACGTCCCGTCGAAGGTCGACGGATCAGCCAATTTCGCCGGCGACATCCGGCTGCCCGACATGGTCTATGCCGCGATCCGCCAGGGCCCGGTCGGTGATACTCGGCTGGTTCGCACCGATCGCGCCGCGGCGGACCGTGTCCGGGGCGTGGTCGAGGTGATCGAGAATCCGCGCTGGGTTGCCGCGGCGGCGACCAATTGGTGGGCGGCCAACCGCGCGCTCGATGCGTTGGCCCCCCGGTTCGAAACCAGGAGCGCGATCGTCGATGGCGCCTCGATCGACGCCGCGCTCGATGCAGCGCTCGATGGTGACGGCACGCGCATGGCCCGGGCCGGCGACCTCGGCAGCGTGTTCAAGGGGGCGAAGCTCGTCACCGCTGCCTATCGGGCCGGCCTCGCCGTCCATGCCCCGATCGAGACGATGACTGCGACCGCGCATCTGCATGACGGCCGCCTCGAATTGTGGCTGCCGACGCAGGCGCCCGGCCTTGCGCGCGCTGCCGCTGCGGCGACGATCGGGGTCGCCGAGCACGATGTCACCGTTCATCCGATGCTCGCCGGCGGCTCGTTCGGCGCCAATCTCGAGCATCTCGCGGCGGAGCAGGCGGCGTTGCTCACCGCGCGGCTCAGGCGCCCGGTGCAGCTGGTCTGGTCGCGTAGCGAGGATCTGCTCCATGATCGCTGTCGCCCGCCGGCGGCGGCGCGGATGAGCGCCCGGCTCGACGTCAACGGCCGCATCCTCGGCTGGCAGGCCAAGATCGCCGCGCCGCGCACCGGGCGAGAGCTGACCGAGCGGTTGGTCGGCGGCGATGCCGCACTGGCACTGGCGCGCACGCTGGCCGGCGGGGGGGACGCTTATGCGGTGGCCGGGGCGACACCGTTCTACGCCATCCCCAATTATGCGATCGATCACCACCCGGCGGCGATCGGCGTGCCGACCGGCCATTGGCGATCGGGCGCGCACAGCACCTCGTGCTTCTTCACCGAATGTTTCGTCGACGAGCTCGCGCACGTCGCCGGCACCGAGGCGCTGTCGTTTCGCATTGCTATGCTCGGCGGCGAGACGCGGCTGGCGCGCTGCCTGACGACCGTCGGCTCGCTGGGCGGCTGGGGTGGCGGTGTGCCGGGCAGCGGGCAGGGTATCGCCTGCCACAGCTTTCGTGGCAGCCATATCGCCGTGCTGGCCGAAGCGCATCTCGACGAGGCGCAGCGTCCGGTGGTCGATCGCCTCGTCGCCGCGATCGATTGCGGCCGCATGGTCAACCCGAATGTCGTGCAGCAGCAGATCGAGGGCGGGCTGATCTTCGGGCTCGCGCAGGCGCTTGGGGCGGCGACCGGGTTCACCGACAATCTGGCCGATGCGCGCGGTTTCCGCGATCTCGGCCTGCCGACGCTCGGCAGCGCGCCCGACATCCTTGTCGAGCTGATCGCCAGCGAAGCCGATTCTGGCGGCGTTTCCGAGCTGGCGGTGCCGCCGGTCGCGCCCGCCATCGCCAACGCGCTACAATCGGCAACAGGCTCGCGCATTCGCACGTTGCCGCTGAGGCTCACCGCATGACTTTGACCACCGACCATCCGTCGATTCCGCCGCGCCGGATCGGCGTGTTGCTGATCAACCTCGGGACGCCCGACGACGCGACGCCGCGTGCGGTGAGGCGCTATCTCGGCGAATTCCTGTCGGACCGTCGCGTGGTCGAGATTCCGGGGCTGATCTGGCAACCGATCCTACGCGGGATCATCCTCAACACGCGGCCGAAGAAGTCCGCACATGCCTATGCCCAGGTGTGGCGCGACGATGGCTCGCCGCTCGCCGCGATCACCGAGGCGCAGGCGACGGCGCTGGCCGGCGCGTTCGGGCCGGACGTGATCGTCGATTGGGCGATGCGTTACGGCAGGCCGGCGATCGCCGACCGGCTCGCGGCGCTCAAGGCGCAGGGGTGCGAGCGCATCCTGCTCGCTCCGCTCTATCCGCAATATTGCGCCGCGACGACGGCGACCGCCAACGACAAGGCGTTCGTGGCGCTGGCGGGCATGCGCTGGCAACCGGCGGTGCGGACCTTGCCGCCCTATCATGACGACCCGGCCTATATCGGCGCGCTAAAGGACATGATCGAGGCCGAGCTGGCGGCGCTCGATTTCTCGCCGCAGGCTCTGGTCGCGAGCTTCCACGGCATGCCGCAGCGGACATTGGAGCTTGGCGATCCCTATCATTGCCACTGCGCCAAGACCGCGCGATTGCTGAGCGACGCGTTGGGCCGCGAGCTCATGCTTGCCTTTCAGTCCCGCTTCGGCCGGGCCAAGTGGCTCGAACCGGCAACCGACGCAACGCTTGCGGCGCTGCCCGGCAAGGGCGTCACGCGCGTCGCGATCGTCGCGCCCGGCTTCGCGGCGGATTGTCTCGAAACGCTGGAGGAGCTGGCGATTCGCGGCCGCCAGACATTCCTCGACGCGGGTGGCACCGACTTTGCCTATCTGCCCTGCCTCAACGACAGCGCGATCGGCATCGCGATGCTCAAATCAATTCTGTCGCGAGAGCTTGCCGGCTGGAACGCGCCCGCTTAGCTTTCGTTACGGTGGGAAACCAATTTTTTAGGAGAGAGCCATGGCACGCGTCGCGATCGTAACCGGAGGCACCCGGGGCATTGGCGAGGCCATCAGCCTCGCGCTCAAGGACGCGGGCATGATCGTTGCCGCCAATTATGCCGGTAACGAGGAACGCGCGAAGGCTTTCACCGATCGCACCGGAATCAAGGCGTACAAATGGGACGTCGGCGATTTCGCCGCGTGTCAGGATGGCTGCCAGCGCGTCGCCGAGGAGCTTGGCGAGGTGGACGTGCTGGTCAACAACGCCGGCATCACCCGCGACGGCACGATGCTGAAGATGAGCCATGACGATTGGGACGAGGTGATGCGTGTCAATCTGGGCGGATGCTTCAACATGGCCAAGGCGGTGTTTCCGGGCATGCGCAGCCGCAAATGGGGCCGGATCGTCAACATCGGCTCGATCAACGGCCAGGCCGGGCAATATGGCCAGGTGAATTATGCCGCCGCCAAATCGGGCATTCACGGTTTCACCAAGGCGCTGGCGCAGGAAGGCGCGCGGGCAGGCGTGACGGTCAACGCGATCGCGCCGGGCTATATCGATACCGACATGGTCGCGGCGGTGCCGGCCGATGTGCTGGAGAAGATCGTTGCCAAGATCCCGGTCGGGCGCCTGGGCAAGGCCGAGGAAATCGCGCGCGGTGTGGCATTTCTGTGCGCCGAGGATGCCGGATTCGTGACCGGATCGACGCTCAGCATCAACGGCGGCCAGCATATGTACTGACGAGCGCAGGCGGCGCTACGCCGCCGCCGATGCGCGCCCATGGCGCGCAGCGCCCGGCACGGCCGGCGGGTCGGCGTCAGCCGATCCCGGCCGACGGCGGCTTGGCCGTCGTCGGGTCCAATACCCGCCTCATCTCCCTCTCCCCACGGAGGGAGCGCTCACCCGAATGCCGCCTCGTAAATTTCCGGCTTGAACCCGACGATGCGGCGATCGCCGATATCGAGCACTGGCCGCTTGATCATCGATGGCTGCGCCAGCATCAGCGCGATCGCCTTGCCGGCGTCGAGATCGCTGCGCTCGGTCTCGGGCAGCTTGCGGAAGGTGGTCCCCGCGCGATTGAGCAGCACTTCCCAGCCAAGTTCCGCGACCCAGCTTTCCAACCTGGCGCGATCGATCCCGGCCTTTTTATAGTCATGAAAATCGTACGCCACGCCATGCGCGTCGAGCCACGCCCGCGCGCGCTTGATCGTGTCGCAATTGGGAATGCCATACATGGTTGCGGTCACCTGCGGTCCTCTCGATTGCCAGCCGCCGCGTCGTAGCGCGCTGCCGCCGCGCTGGCCATGTCGTTGGGCCCTGGCGGGGCGATTGCTGCTGGAGTAGCGATGGCAATCATCGTTTTCGGGGGGAGTTCGTCATGCGCCGTCACTTGCTGTTCGCCACCATCGCTCTCGCACCGCTGCTGATCGCGGCGACTGATACGGGCACGCCGCGCTATGGCACCTGGGGCGTGGCGATCGAGGATATGGATCGTTCGGTAAAGCCCGGTGACGACTTTTTCGATTATGTCGAGGGGACATGGCTGAAGAATCATCCGATCGCCCCGGACAAGGTCGGCGCGGGTTATAATTACGAGCTGCCCGACGAGATCGAGCAGCAGGTGCGCGGGCTGGTCGAGCGCGAGGCGGCGAAGCCCGACGACATGATCGCGAAGAAGGTCGGCGATTTCTACTCGGCGTGGATGGACGAGCAGGGCATCGAGGCACGCGGGACGGCGCCGCTCAAGCCCTATCTGGCCAGGATCGCCGACGTGACGGATCGCGGCGCGCTCGTCCGTCTGATGATGCAGCCGGGCTATGCCGCGCCGGTATATATCGCGATCACTGCCGATCAGGACGATCCGACGCGCTATACCGCTGCTGCCGGGCAGGCGCGGCTCGGGCTGCCGACGCGCGATTATTACCTCCTCAAGGGCGAAAAATACGACGCGATTCGCAAGGCATACCACGCCTATATCGTACAGATCCTGACGCTTGCCGGGATGACCGATGCGAGCGCGAAGGCCGATCGCATTCTGGCGCTCGAGACGCGGTTGTCGCAGGACCAGTGGACGCCCGAGGCGCGGCGCGATCCGATTCGGACGCATAACCCGATGACTCGCGCGCAGCTGATGAAGTTGGCGCCCGAATTCGATTGGGGCCCGACGCTCGCCTCGATGGGGCTGTCGGCGGCGCAGAAGGTCGATGTCGCCGAAACGACGGCGGTGACCGCGGCAGGCAAGCGCCTCGCCGATGTGCCGCTGGCGACCTGGAAGGACTGGCTGGCGTTCCGTTTCGTCAGCGATCACGCGAGTTTCCTGCCGCGCGCTTTCGATCAGGCGCATTTTGATTTCTATTCCAAGACGCTGAACGACGTGCCCGAGCAACGTGCGCGGTGGAAACGCGGCATCGCCTTGCTCGACGGCAGCCTCGGCGAAGCGGTCGGCAAGCTCTACGTCGCCGAGCATTGGTCGCCCGAGACGCAGGCCAAGGCCGACGAACTGGTCAACGACGTGCGCGCGGCCTATGCCGACAAGATCAGCCATGCCGCATGGATGGACGCAGCGACGCGCAAGGCAGCGCTGACCAAGCTCGGTACGTTCGATCCGCGCATCGGCCATCCCCGGAAGTGGATCAATTATTCGGGCCTGGCGGTGAGCCGCACCGATCCCCTGGCCAACGACGTGGCGAGCGATACCTTCCAATGGCGGCTGCAACTGGCGCGCTTCCCGCATCCGGTCGATCGCGGGCTGTGGGACATGACGCCGCAGACGGTGAATGCTTATTACGACCCGACGATGAACCAGATCACCGTGCCGGCGGCGATCCTGCAGCCGCCGTTCTTCGATCCCAACGCCGATCCGGCGGTCAATTATGCCGAAACCGGCGCGACCACGATCGGCCATGAAATGGGCCACGGGTTTGACGATCAGGGCCGGCAATATGACGCACAAGGCCGGCTGCGCGACTGGTGGACCAAGGAAACCGCAGCGAAATACACCGTCAAGGCGGATCGGCTGGCCGATCAGTTCGATCAATATGAGCCGATCCCCGGCGTCCACATCAAGGGCAAGCTGACGCTGGGCGAGAACCTTGCCGATCTCGGCGGGCTGGAGACGGCGTATGACGCCTATCGCCGCTATGTTGCGCGGCACGGCGAGCCGCCGGTGATCGACGGCTATACCGGGGACCAGCGCTTCTTCATCGCCTTTGCCGCGGCCTGGCAGGGCAAGATCCGCGAGGGGGCCGAGCGGCAGCAACTGCTCAGCAACCCGCATAGCCCGGACAAGTATCGGGTCGACGGGATCGTGCGTAATTTCGATCCCTGGTATAAGGCGTTCGACGTCACGCCGGGGGACAAGATGTATCTTCCACCCGACCAGCGCGTGCATATCTGGACCGAATAGGAAGGTGTTGGCGACGGCGGCGAAGCCGCCGTCGGACGGGTTCGGCTGAAGCCGACCCGCCGGCCGTGCTTGGCGCCGCGCTCTACGTGGCGGCGGCGGTGCGCCGCCTCCGCCAAGCACAAGAGGCCGGCCCCTTGCGGGACCGGCCTCCGCCCTCGATACGCGACCCGAGGGAACTCGCTATTCGGTGTGGATCAGCGGCAATAATCGGGGCGATCCGATCGATCGATCGCCCGGCCGGCCAACGCGCCGCCGCCGGCGCCGAGCACAGTGCCCAGCGTCCGATCGCCACGGCCGGCGATTTCGTGGCCCAGCAATCCACCAGCGATCGCGCCGATGATCGTGCCGCCATCGCCATTGCCGCGGCAGCGGCGATAATCCCGATAACCGCGATAATCCCGATAACCGCGCCGGTCGTATCGATCATGCTCGCGATAGCTGTCGCGATGATAACCGCGGTAATGCGAATGATAGCGCTGCGCCATCGCCGGCGCGGCGGGAACGAATGTGGCGGCCCCCATCGCTAGGGCGGCGCCGACGAGCGAAAGCTGCTTCAACATGGTCGTCTCCTCATAGCTCGGGGACGCGGCGACGAATCATCGCTGCGGCCGTCAGATGTATGGATATGAGGTATCGGGCTTGAGTGATCGCTGAATGCGCCGGTTATCGGGCGTTCAGCCAGCCTGCCAGGTGGCGCTGAGGTCGAATGCCGCTATAGCCGCGGCGGTGCGCCTGCTTTTCTCGATCCTCATCGTTCTGCTGTTGGTGCCGAGTTACGCCACCGTCCCGCCCGAACCGCGGCTTGCCGCGATGGGCAGGATGACGGTGCGCAAGGTCGTGCTCGATAGTAGTGATCCGGCGCGCCGCCACGTCGGTCGGCTTACCTGGCTCGGCGGCATCGCGCTATCGAGCGACGATCCCGCCTTTGGCGGCTTTTCATCGATGAGCTTGGTGGGCGACCGTTTCACGCTGCTCAGTGATGGCGGCAACTTCATCGACTTCCGCATGGACGGCGACTGGCGAATCGGCGACCTGCATTTCGGCAATCTACCCGACGGCCCCGGGACCGGCTGGGAAAAGAGCGATCGCGACAGCGAATCGATGGCCCGCGATCCGAAAACCGGGGACATCTGGGTCGGTTTCGAAGTCTATAATGCGATCTGGCGCTACTCGGCGGGATTTGCTCATGCCGAGGCGCATGTACGTCCGAAGGACATGGCGAAGTGGCCGATTGCCGGCGGCCCGGAATCGATGGTCCGGCTACGCGATGGTCATTTCGTCGTGTTTGGTGAAACGGCGCATTGGCCGCACGATCACGCGCATGCCGCGCGCTGGTTCGATCATGATCCGACGATCGATCCGACCACCGGCTTCCGCTTCGATTACGCCCCGCCGCACGGCTATGATCCCAGCGACGCGGTCGAGCTGCCCGACGGCGATCTGCTGGTGCTCAACCGGCGATTCCAGCTGCCGTACACCTTTACCGCGATCCTGACGATCGTTCCCCGCGCCGAGATCGCGCCGGGCAAGACGGCGATCGGCACGCCGATCGCGACCTTCGCCGCGCCGTTGATCCACGACAATTTCGAGGCGTTGGCCGTGACCCGCGAGGGCAAGGACACGATTATCTGGATGGCGTCCGATGACAATCAGTCGATTCTCGAACGCTCGCTGCTGCTCAAGTTCCGGCTCGATCCACCGGAAACGACGAAAACGCCGCCCTGGGGTTAGCCGGGACGGCGCATCCATTATCTCATGGCCTGGCGAGGCCGGCGTGGCCGAACCTCGGCAGCAATCAGGCCGAAGCGAGCTTCTTGGCGATGTCGCGCTTCAGGCGGCGCGCCTTGAGCGACAGCTTGTCGTCGCTGGTCTTGACCAGCCAGTTGTCGAGGCCGCCGACATGCTCGACCGAGCGGAGGCCATGCGTCGAAACGCGCAGCTTCACGCTCGTCTCCAGCGCCTCGGACATCAGCGTGACGTTCTGCAGGTTGGGCAGGAACGTGCGCTTGGTCTTGTTGTTGGCGTGGGAAACATTGTGTCCCACCTGACGGCCCTTGCCGGTCAGCTCGCAAATGCGCGACATCGGTTGAAATCCTGAATTCGGGTTTATCCGGAAAGTCGGCGCACCTAGCGGCATCGTGGCAGGACGTCAACCGATTCCGGGGTGGACCGGTTGTATCCAGATCGCAGCGAGGCTCAACCGGCCTGAATGCAGCGCCATGCAACTCGCTCACCGATTGGACGTTATTACGCCAGCGAAAAGATTTGGGAGACCATCATGCGCACGCTGCTTGCCTTGCTCGGCCTCATCGTGATCGTCGTCGTGGTGCTGATGGCGTTCGGCTTCATCAACATCGATCAGACGCGGCCCGCGAAGATGCCGTCGATATCCGTTCAAGGCGGCCAGGCGCCGCAATTCAGCGCCAATGTCGCCTCGGTCGATGTCGGGACGAAGAACGAGACGGTGCAGGTGCCCGACGTTCGGGTCAACAAGCCCGCCGGCAATCAGGCGACGCAATAAGCGTGTTGCCCGCCCCCGCCGGCCGTGGCGTCGTTCCACCTCTCGCTTGACGGCGCCAAAGCGGGCATAGCGGCGCCATGTCGCCGATCACCGCCCCGATGCGCCTCGCGCTCGATGCCGCACGCGAGGCCGCCGCGCTGGGCGAAGTGCCGGTGGGCGCCGCGGTGGTGCGCGATGGCGAGGTGATCGCTGTTGCCGCAAATGCTCCCCGCCGCCTCGCCGATCCCACCGCGCATGCCGAGATCCGCGCGATTCGCGCCGCTGCCGAGCTGCTCGGCACCGACCGGCTGGAGACGTGCGACCTGTGGGTGACGCTGGAGCCGTGCGCGATGTGCGCGGGCGCGATCGCCCATGCCCGCATCGCCCGGCTCTATTACGGCGCGAGTGATCCCAAGGGCGGCGCCGTCGAGCATGGCCCGCGCTTTTTCACGCAGCCGACCTGTCATCACCGGCCCGAAATCTATGCCGGCATCGCCGAAGCGGAGGCTGCCGTCCTGTTGCGCGATTTCTTCAGGGAACGGCGCTGATCGCCGCCTCGCGCCGTTCGGCGACGGTGCCGGGCTGGCGATGGAGGAATTCGTAGACCGCATAATCGGCTTCGTCGCCCGCGTCGTTCGCCGCACCGCTCGCGATCTTCTCGACCGTCCAGCCCGTAAGATCGCCGAACAGCGCCGGCGGCAGAAAGCGATCGGCGTCGGGCACGGGTTTGCGCACTTCGGTAATCAGGTAACGATCGACGAACGGCGCCGCCTGCTCGTAGATCGCCGCCCCGCCGATCACGAACACGTCGTCGTCCGGTGCCGCGATTCGACTCGCCAGGGCCAGTGCCGCCTCGAACCCCGAGGCGATCCGACAATCGGACCGTTCCTCGAACAGATCGGCAAGGTGCGTGACGACAATGTTGGTGCGATTGGCGAGCGGCTTGCCGAGCGAACGCCAAGTATTGCTGCCCATGATGACGACATGGCCCTCGGTCTGGCGCTTGAAGAAGCGCAGATCGGATCGGATCCGCCAGGGCAAGGCATTGTCCTTGCCGATCGCCCCTTCCTCGTTGACTGCCACGATCGCCGTCAGTCGCCGCATTCTCGCCCCTTTGCCGGTTGCCTCAAGCCCCGCCATAGCGGGATTCGGCAACCGCCGCGACCGTTGTTCAGCGGAGTGTCAGTCGGTTGCGAGCATGTTGCAGCTCGCGGGCGCGGCCGACTGGCGCCATGGCAATTGAGCTTCGAGCTTGAGCAGCATCGCCGCCAGCGTCGCGACGATGATCGTCTTGCGCATCTCCCGCACGACCCTTCCTCCCTCTCGATCCTTGAACGATTACAGTTGTAGTCGTTCAGCCTGAACCGCGGCTTAACCGCGTGATTGGGTAAGGGGATAAGGCGATTCGTCAGCCCGCCACGCCGGGCAATCGCAGTCTCAATCGGGCTTCTTCGCCACGCCGACCAGCGCCGGCCGCAGCAGCCGATCCTTGATCGTATAGCCCGCCTGCATCTCCTGGACGATCGTGCCCGGCTCGGCGTCGGCGCTCGGCACTTCGAGCATCGCCTGGTGGCGATTGGGATCGAGCGGTAGCCCCATCGCCGCGATGCGGGCGATGCCCTGGCGCTGGAACACGGCGTTGAGCTCGCGGCCCGTCGCTTCAAGGCCGGCGATCAGCCCCTTGAACCGGTCGTCGCCGCGCACTTCGTCGGGGATCGCGGCCAGCCCGCGTTCGAGATTGTCGGCCACCGACAGGATGTCGCGGGCGAAGCTGGTGACGCTGTAGGCGCGCGCATCGGCGACCTCCTTCTCGGCCCGGCGGCGCACGTTCTGGAGCTCGGCATGAGCATAGAGCACGTCCTGCTTCGTCTTGGCGAGTTCCTCGTCGAGGCGAGCTGCCTGGTCATGCGCGGCGATTTCGGGAGCGGCCTCCGCCGTCTCCTCGCGCAGGTCCTCGGCTTCGGCCTGGGTCTTGTCGTTATCGGTCATCTCGTTCTTTCCGTAGCTTACGTCATCAGACGCGCGAGCGTCGCCGCAGTGAAATCCACCATTGGCACAACCCGCGCATAGTTCAACCGTGTCGGCCCGATCACCCCGACCACGCCCACCACGCGCCCGTCGGCGCCGTGGAACGGCTTGGCGATTACCGACGATCCGCTGAGCGCGAACAGCTTGTTTTCGGCGCCGATGAAGATGCGCGTGGCATCGCCTTGCCGCGCGCGATCGAGCAGCCGCGCGATCTCCTGCTTGCCTTCGAGATCGTCGAGCAGGTCACGAACGCGCTCGAGGTCGGCGGCCGCGGCGGCGTCGATCAGCCGGCCCTGGCCGCGCACGATCAGCACCGGGCGGCGATCGCCGTCCTCGCTCCACATCGCGAGGCCGCTTTCGATCAATGCCTGCGCCGCGCTGTCGAGCGCGGCGCGTTCAGCGGCGATCTCGCGCTCGATCCGGCTACGCGCTTCGGAGAGCGTCAGGCCGGATAGCATCGCGCTCATGTAATTGCCCGCCTGGGCCAGCGCGCCCGGCGTCGTGCCGGGCGGCAGATCGACCACCCGGTTCTCGACCGAGCCGTCATCGCCGACCAGCACCGCCATCGCCTGTTCGGCCGACAGCGGCACGAACGCGACCTGGCGCAGGGTCAATTCGCGCTTGGGCACGAAAACCAGCCCGGCGCAGGCCGACAGGCCGGAAAGCGCCGCGGTGGTCGCCGCCAGCGCCTCCTCGACCGGGCCGCCCTGCGCCGATCGCGCCTCGATCGTCGCGCGCTCCTCGGGCGAGGGCTCTAATGCCTGCATCATCCCGTCGACGAACAGCCGCAGCCCGATGTCGGTCGGCATCCGCCCGGCGCTGGTATGCGGCGCCGCCAGCAGCCCGAGTTCCTCGAGATCCTGCATTACGTTGCGGATCGATGCCGGCGACAGATTGAGCCCCGACAGTTTCGAGATCGTCCGCGATCCCACCGGCGCGCCCGATTCGAGATACGATTCGACCACCTGACGAAACACGTCGCGCGCGCGGTCAGTCAATTCGATCATCGGCGTGGGCATGGCGCTCATCTAGGAAGTGAAACGATCGTGCTCAACGCCTGCCGATCATCGTCGCGATCGGCAACAGATCGGGCGCCGCCGCCAGCGCGGCGGCAAGGTGGGGATTGCGGGCACGGCAACCGAGATAGAAATGCAGGCTGGCGGTCGCGCCGGTCGAATCGGTCCAGGTGACGTCGACGCTTGGCATGTCGGTCGGCGCGGGGCCGCAATTGGCCGAGCCGCTTCGATACGTCGCAGCACCCTCCGCCGGGCGGTATGGCGCAAGCGTCGCGGAAAAATGCCGATAGGTCGCACGATCGACGGTGAAGTCCCGCTCGCCGCTGACCGCGGTGAACCGTTTGCCGGTGAAAGTCCCTTGCCCGTCAGGCGACACGCTAACCGTATAGACCGGGCAAGCGCCGAAGCATGGCTGCGTTTCATAGGCGATCGTATCGGCCTCCGCCGGTTGCGCGCTGCCGGGTGACGGCGCCGCTCCATGAGTCGCGCAGCCGGCCAACAGCATCGCGGTGCCCGTCGCCAATATCAGCCTCGCACGCATCTCTCGCTCCCACGGTTCGTTGTCAGCATTCAACGACGAGACTGGCGAAGCGGGTCCTTCCCGTCTAGGCCGGCCAGACTTGAACAGGAGACCATCATGCGCCCTTCCGGCCGCGCCCCCGATCAGATGCGCGAAATCACCATCGAGCCGCACTTCACCCGCCACGCCGAGGGCTCGGTGTTGATCGGCTTCGGCGACACCCGCGTGCTGGTCACCGCGTCGGTCGAGGAGCGGTTGCCGCCGTGGCTGCGCGGCAAGGGCGAGGGCTGGGTCACCGCCGAATACGGCATGTTGCCCCGCGCGACGCATACGCGCGGCAATCGCGAAGCCGCCAAGGGCAAGCAATCGGGCCGCACGCAGGAAATCCAGCGCCTGATCGGTCGTTCGTTGCGCGCCGTCACCGATCTGAAGCTGCTCGGCGAACGCCAGATCACGCTCGATTGCGACGTCATCCAGGCCGATGGCGGTACGCGCACGGCGTCGATCTCGGGGGCGTGGGTGGCGCTGCGGCTGGCGATCAACGGCCTACTCCGCGACGGCAAGCTCACTGCCGATCCGCTGACCCAGAAGGTCGCGGCGGTCAGTTGTGGCATCTATCAGGGAACGCCCGTGCTCGACCTCGATTATGACGAGGATTCGAACGCCGATGCCGATGCCAATTTCGTGCTGCTGGAAAACGGCCACATCGCCGAGGCACAGGCGACTGCGGAGGGTGCGACCTATGACGAGGAGGGACTGCTGCGACTGCTGCGCCTCGCGCGGATGGGCTGCACCGAGATCTTCCGTGCGCAGGAAAAGGCGGTCACGGCATGAGTGGCGAGGGCAAGGAGCCGCAGGCGATCCGCAAGCTCGGCCCCGGCCGGCTGGTCATTGCCAGCCACAACGAGGGCAAGGTTCGTGAAATCGGTGAATTGCTGGCGCCCCACGGCATCGAGACAGTATCGGCGAAGCAACTCGGCCTGCCCGAGCCGGAGGAAACCGGCACCACCTTCGTCGCCAATGCCGAATTGAAGGCGCAGCAGGCGGCGGATCTTTCGGGGCTGCCTGCTCTTGCCGACGACAGCGGGTTGTGCGTCGATGCGCTGGGCGGCGAGCCCGGCATCTTCTCGGCACGTTGGGCCGAGACCGAAAAGGGGCGCGACTTCGCCGAGGCGATGCGTCGTGTCGAGGCGGCAATCGCGGCAAGCGGCACGAACCCCAGCCGCGACGCGCATTTCGTCTGCGCGCTGGCGCTGGCCTGGCCCGACGGCCATGTCGAATGGTTCGAAGGCCGGGTCGATGGCACGCTCATCTGGCCACCGCGCGGACAGAAGGGCTTCGGCTATGACGCGATGTTCCTGCCCGAAGGCGGCGACGAGACGTTCGGCGAGATCGAGCCCGACGCCAAGCACGCGATCAGCCACCGCGCTGATGCCTTCCGGCAACTCGTCGCGGCGGTGTTCTAGGTCGCCACCGCATCGAGATGGCGGTGGAGGAAGGCTACCGTTCGCTGCCACGCCAGCGCGGCGGCGGCGGCATCGTAGCGATCGGCGGCGGTGTCGTTGTTGAAGGCGTGGTTGACGTTCGGATAGGTGTAGGCGGTCACGTCCTTGCCCGCCGCCTGAAGTGCGGCAACCCAGGGCGCGCCGGTGGCGTCTACCCGTACGTCGAGCCCGGCATAATGGAGCAGCATCGGCGCTGTCACCTTGGCGGCTTCCGCGGGATCGGGCGCTGGGCCGTAATAAGCGACCGCTGCGTCGAGTGACGGCCCGGCGGCGATCGCGACGCGGTCCACCAGGCCGCCACCCCAGCAAAAACCCACCGCGCCGGCCTTGCCGCTGCCATGGTTGAGCTTGAGCAGGCGCTGCAGCGTGGCGACGCATTCGCTGGTTACGCTGTCGATATCGATCGCGGCGATCATGTCGCGCGCCTTGTCTTCGTCGGCCGGCGTGCCGCCCTGATCGGAGAGCAGGTCGGGCGCGCAGACGAAGAACCCCTCCAGCGCCAGACGGCGCGCGACATCCTCGATATGTGCGTTGAGACCGCGATTCTCATGGATTACCATCACCGCGCCGAGCCCGGTCGACACGTGCGGCGCGGCGAAATAGCCGGTCAGATAGGCGCCGGCGCCGATCGCGTATTTGCCCTTGCGCGTGACAAGACGCGGATCGTCCGGCTGGGTGATCGTGGCGGCGGCGGACGATGCCGCGATGCCGGCGATCAGCAGCTCGGCCGTGGCGATCGATCCGGCAAGCGCCGCCATCTGGCGGATCAGCGTGCGACGATCGCGATGCTCGTGCGTGAAGGCATCATAGATCGCGATCGCGCGGTCACGAAGATCGGTCATTGCGGCGGCTCCCGAATCGAACCTCGTAGAGCCGCAATCTAACCCGCGACGCTTATTTGCGGAACAGCGTCTCCGCGGTCGGTTCGGCTGGCGAAAGCGTGCCCTCGGTTTCGTTGGCGGCGGCTTCGGCATCGCGGGCCGCCTGCGCGCGCTCGGCGCGAAGCTCGTTGATCAGCGCCTCGCGATCGCCGGCCAGCCGCGTGTCGACCGGCGCTTCCTTGTCGGTGTTCTTGGCTGCCTTGGCGACCGCCGCGTCGAGCTCGCGCTGCGAGGTGAGGCCCAGCGTCACCGGATCCTTGGGGACGATGTTGGCGATGTTCCAGTGCGAGCGCTCACGGATCGCCTGGATCGTCGTGCGCGTCGTGCCGATCAGCTTGCCGATCGCGCCGTCGGAGATTTCCGGGTGGTTGCGGATGATCCAGGCGATGCCGTCGGGCTTGTCCTGCCGTTTCGAGACCGGCGTGTAGCGCGGGCCCTTGGTGCGGCGGACCTGTTCGGGGCCCTTGGTCATCTGCAGGCGGTAATCGGGGTCGTTCTGCCCCTTCTCGATCTCCTCCTGCGTCAGCTCGTGCGCGCGAACGGGGTCGCGGCCGGTCAGCTTGGTCGCAGCGGTATCGTCGGCGATCGCCTGCACCTCGAGGATATGGAGGCCGCAGAACTCGGCGATCTGCTCAAAGCTGAGCGCGGTATTGTCGACCAGCCAGGAGGCGGTGGCATGCGGCATGAGCGGCTGGGCCATCTCGTGAATTCTCCGAAAACAATAAGGGCCGCCCCTTGCGGAGCGGCCTGTCACCGGTTCGACTTAGTGCGATGCGGCTCTTGGTGCAAGCATCACGGTGATCGGCCGGTGGCGTCGACCGGATCACGCCACCGCACGTTCTTCGGGCAGCGGGGCGAGCGCGGCCAGGAACTGCGCGGCGCTCGCCGCCCAAGTGAAGCCGGCGCCATACGCCGCGCAGGCCGTGCGGTCCCGGGTCAGCGCGCCGTCGATCGCGGCATCGAGATCGTCGTCCATCGCCCCGGTTGCGGGCGTCAGCACGTCGATCGGGCCGGTCACCGGATAAGCAGCGACCGGAGTGCCGCAGGCCAGCGCCTCGATCATCACCAGCCCGAACGTGTCGGTGCGGCTGGGAAAGACGAACACATCGGCGGCCGCGTAGATGCTGGCGAGCTCGCCACCGAACCGCGCGCCCATGAAGATCGCGTGCGGATGCGCCCGCTCCAGTGCGGTGCGCGCCGGCCCGTCGCCGACGATCACCTTGGTGCCCGCGTGGCGTGTGGCGAGGAACGCTTCGATATTCTTTTCGACCGCAACGCGGCCGACGTAGAGCAGCAAAGGTCGCGGCAAATGGCCGAGCGACGGATGCGGCATCAACCCGGACCGGAAATGCGCGAGATCAACCCCCCGGCCCCAGTGGCGGACCTGCGGCACGCCATGATCGATCAGCGCGCGGCGGATCGAGGGCGTCGACGCGAGCACCGCCTCGGCGGGCGCATGAAACCAGCGGATGTACCGCCACACCCATTCGGGATCGAGCCCGGTGCGCGCCGCCACATAATCGGGAAATTGCGTGTGATAGGCGGTGGTGAACGGGAAGTGCCGCGCCAGGCACCAGCGCCGCGCGGCGAGGCACAGCGGCCCTTCGGTGGCGAGATGGATCGCGTCGGGAGCGAAGCGCGCGAGCAGTCTTCCGATCGCGCCCGATCCGGCGATCGCGAGACGGATTTCGGGATAGGTCGGGCACGGCACCGAATGGAACCGGTCGGGCGCGATCACCATGATCTCGTGGCCCTGTGCCTCGAGCTCGCCCTTGACCGCCTGCAGCGTGCGGACGACGCCGTTGATCTGCGGCGCCCAGGCATCGGTGACGATCGCGATACGCATGGGGCTCAGGCAGCGACCGCAAGCGACGGGGGATTGTTCCGGGCGGCGATCTCGTCGGCCCAATGCAGCAATTCCATGCGCCCGTCGTCATGCTCGACGAGCGCGGTGCACCCCTCCACCCAGTCGCCGTCGTTATAATAGGCCACGCCGTTGATGTCGCGCATCTCGGCGGTGTGGATATGCCCGCAGACCACGCCATCGACCCCGCGCGAGCCGGCGGCATGCGCGACCACGTCTTCGTAATGCGAGATGAACTCGACCGCGTTTTTGACCTTGGCCTTGGCGTGCTTCGACAGCGACCAATAGGGCAGGTCGAGCGTTCGCCGGATGAAATTGACCCAGCGGTTCAACCCCATCAGCGCTTCGTATGCAGCGTCGCCGACATAGGCGAGCCAGCGGTGCGCGAGCGTGATGACGTCGAATTCGTCGCCGTGCAGCACCAGCAGGCGCCGGCCATCGGCAGTCTCGTGGATCGCCTTGCGACGAATCTCGACACCGCCGAAGTCCAGCCCGGTGAACTGCCGGAACATCTCGTCGTGATTGCCGGGAATGTAGACGATCCGGGTGCCGCGCTTGGCGCGCTTCAGGATGCGCCAGACGACGTCGTTGTGCGCGGCGGGCCAGTAGAATTTCTTCTTCAGCCGCCAGCCGTCGATGATGTCGCCGACCAGGTACATCGTCTCGCTGTCGACATGATCAAGGAAGTCGATCAGCATCTCGGCATTGCAGCCGCGCGTGCCGAGATGGACGTCGGAGATCCAGATCGTGCGGTAGTGCCGCCGCTCGACCACCCGTTCGGGGATCGTCGGACGCGATTGGGCGAAGTCCGCCATATCGGCGATCGTCGATTCGAGCCGCGAGTCCATATCCTTAGCCTCCATTGGGGCTGTCCTGGATCGCGCCTATGGCAGGCTAATGTGACAGTTCGAATCGTTGTCGTGTCGCGGAAACGTCACGAACCGCCCGGCGTCGGTGCCGCCATGGCGACGAATCTGGGCAGCGCCTCAATGCGATCGATCCACGCGCCGATCGCCGGATAGAGCGCGAGATCGAACCCGCCATCCTCGGCGAGATGGGTGTAGGCATAGAGTGCGATATCGGCGAGGCTGACGGCGTCGCCGACCATCCAGTCGACCAGCGCGAGGTGATCGTCCATCGCCTGCAGCGCCGCCTCGCCGGCCAGCCGCTTGGCGGGGATCTGGCTGCGCTGGAGTTCACTCAACGCGTCCAGCCCGACGAAGTGGAGCCAGAAGCGCAGCGTCGCGACATTGGGTTCGTGATGATATTGCTCGAAAAACATCCAGCGCAGCATGTCGGCGCGCTGGAAGCGGTCGTCCGGAATCAGCGACGAACCGTCGGCAAGGAAGAAGCACGCGGCGTTGCTTTCGGCCAGGAAGCGCGGACCGACCTGCAGCACCGGGATGCGGCCGAGCGGATTGATGTGGGTGCGGAACTGCGGCGTGCGCGTCTCACCCTTCATGATGTCATATTCGACCCGCTCCAGCAGCAGGCCGAGCAGCGCCGCCGTCAACCGGATCTTGTAGCAATTTCCCGACGCGGCATATTCGTGCAGGATCAGCTTTTCCACATCGCCTCCACCAGGAATGTCACGCCAACGTCAGCACGATCTTGCCGACGTGATCGCCGGCTTCCATCCGGCGATGCGCCGCAGCGGCCTCGGCCAGCGGGAAAGTAGCGTCGATTTCGGGTTTGAGCAGCCCCTGCTCGACCAGCGGCCAGACCGTGCGATGGAGCTCGTCGGCAACGAGGCTCTTGAACTCGGTGTCGCGCGGGCGCAGCGTCGATCCGGTCAGCGTCAGCCGGCGACGCATCACCTGCGCGATCGGGATCGTCGCTTCCGCCCCGCGCTGCACCGCGATCGAGACATGACGGCCATCCTCGGCAAGGCATTTCAGGTTGCGCGGCACGTAATCGCCGCCGACCATGTCGAGCACCGCGTTGACACCCGCGCCGCCGGTGATCGTCTTCACCGCCTCGACGAAATCCTGCGTCCTGTAATTGATCGCATGATCGGCGCCGATCGCTTTCGCCTGCGCGCATTTCTCGTCGGAGCCGGCGGTGACGATGATCGTCAGGCCGAACAATTTGGCGAGCTTGATCGCCATCGTGCCGATGCCGGACGTGCCGCCGTGGACCAGCACGGTGTCGCCGTCGGCGGCATAGGCGCGCTCGAACAGGTTGGTCCACACCGTAAACAGCGTTTCAGGCAAGGCCGCCGCCTCGATCAGCGTCAGCGCAGGAGGCACCGGCAGGCATTGCCCAGCCGGCGCCACGGCGAATTCGGCATAACCGCCGCCGGCGATCAGCGCGCAGACCTTCTGGCCGATCTGACCGCTATCGACGCCATCGCCCACGGCGGCGATCTCGCCCGCAACCTCCAGCCCGGGAATCGAGGGCGCGCCGGGCGGCGGCGGATAGGCGCCCATGCGCTGCAATACGTCCGGCCGGTTGACGCCCGCGGCGGCGACGCGGATCAGCACCTCGCCCGCGGCCGGCCGCGGCACCGGCCGCTCGACCGGCACAAGCACCTCCGGTCCACCGGGTTCGGCCGGATCGATTGCCGTCATGACGTCAGGCAGCGCGTGCATAGGTCCCCCCTTTTGCCGGCGCCTTATTGACATCGGCGGGCTTAGGGTCAACGCTCGATGCCATGGATTCCGGCGAGAATCTCCCGCGCCGCGCCGATGATCCGGTGGCGCAGCTTGCCCGGCAGGACCTCGATCCGATGTCGGTGGCGGAGCTCGACCAGCGTGTCGCCGATCTCGAAGCTGAGATCGAACGCGTCAGACGCCACCGGGATCGCGCCGTTAACCATCGCGCAAGCGCCGACGCTTTATTCAAGCGATGAGCGCAAACCGCGCCTCGGCGGGCACAATGCCCTGGGCGAGGAGCGGATGGCCAATGCTTGATGCGCGCGGCCCGGCACCCGACATTAGGGGAAAGGGCCGCGGGTCTTTGCGGTCCCAAGGAGTGAATATCTAATGCCATCCTTTGCCTCCGCGCTCGAAACCACGCTGCACAAGGCGCTCGAAGCAGCGTCGGCCCGGCGCCACGAATATGCGACGCTCGAGCATCTGCTGCTCGCGCTGATCGACGACGAACATGCTTCCAAGGTGATGTCGGCGTGCAATGTCGATCTGGGCGATCTCAAGGCCACCGTCGCGCATTATCTTGATACCGAGCTCGATGCGCTCAAGGTCGATGCCGCGACCGATCCGTCGCCGACTTCGGGTTTCCAGCGCGTCGTTCAGCGCGCGATCCTGCATGTCCAGTCGTCGGGCCGCGACGAGGTGACCGGCGCCAACGTGCTGGTCGCCCTGTTTTCCGAACGCGAATCGTACGCGGTCTATTTCCTGCAGCAGCAGGATATGAGCCGGCTCGACGCGGTCAGCTTCATCAGCCACGGCGTCGGCAAGGGCGGCGCGCCCGCCGAGACCACGACGCCGAAGGGTGCCGAAGAAGAGAAGGCGTCGTCGAAGGGCGACAAGAACAAGAACGAAAGCCCGCTCAAGCAGTTCACCGTTGACCTCAATGAAAAGGCCAAGGATGGCCGCGTCGATCCGCTGATCGGGCGCGGGCCGGAGGTCGATCGCACGGTGCAAATCCTCTGCCGCCGCAGCAAGAACAACCCGCTCTACGTGGGCGATCCCGGCGTCGGCAAGACCGCGATCGCCGAGGGGCTGGCGCGCAAGATCGTCGAAGGCGACGTGCCCGATGTCCTTAAGGAAGCGGTGATTTACTCGCTCGACATGGGCGCGCTGCTCGCCGGCACGCGCTATCGCGGCGATTTCGAGGAGCGGCTGAAGGCGGTCGTCTCCGAGCTGGAAAAGCTGCCGCACGCGATCCTGTTCATCGACGAGATCCATACGGTGATTGGCGCCGGCGCGACCAGCGGCGGGGCGATGGACGCCTCGAACCTGCTCAAGCCGGCGCTCAGCGGCGGCACGATCCGCTGCATCGGCTCGACCACCTACAAGGAATTCCGCAACCATTTCGAGAAGGACCGGGCGCTGCTCCGGCGCTTCCAGAAGATCGACGTCAACGAGCCCACGGTCGAGGACACGATCAAAATCCTCGCGGGCCTGCGCAGCGCGTTCGAAGAGCACCATTCGGTCAAATACACGCCCGATGCGCTCAAGTCGGCCGTCGAGTTGTCGGCGCGCTACATCAACGACCGCAAGCTGCCCGATAAGGCGATCGACGTGATCGACGAGGTTGGCGCAATGCAGATGCTGGTGGCGCCGTCGAAGCGCCGCAAGACGATCACGCCCAGGGAGATCGAGGCGGTGATCGCGACGATGGCGCGCATCCCGCCGAAATCGGTGTCGACCGATGACAAGAAGGCGCTCGAAAGCCTCGAGACCGACCTGAAGCGCGTGGTGTTCGGCCAGAACGACGCGATCGAGAAGCTCGCCTCGGCGATCAAGCTCAGCCGTGCCGGGCTGCGCGATCCCGACAAGCCGATCGGCAATTACCTGTTCACCGGCCCCACCGGCGTCGGCAAGACCGAAGTCGCGCGACAGCTCGCCTCGATCATGGGCATCCCGCTGCAGCGTTTCGACATGTCCGAATATATGGAACGCCACAGCGTCTCGCGGCTGATCGGCGCGCCGCCGGGTTATGTCGGCTACGATCAGGGCGGGTTGCTCACCGATGCGGTCGATCAGAACCCGCATTCGGTGCTGCTCCTCGATGAAATCGAGAAGGCGCACCCCGATTTGTTCAACATCCTGTTGCAGGTGATGGACAACGGCAAGCTCACCGATCACCACGGCAAGACGGTCGATTTCAGGAACACCATCCTGATCATGACCACCAATGCCGGCGCGTCGGACATGGCACGCGAGGCGCTGGGCTTCGGCGTGTCGAGCCGCGAGGGCGAGGACGAAGAGGCAGTGAAGAAGATGTTCACGCCTGAATTCCGCAACCGTCTCGATGCGATCGTGCCGTTCGGGTATTTGCCGCCCGAAGTGGTGGCGCGCGTGGTCGACAAGTTCATCCTGCAGCTCGAACTGCAGCTTGCCGATCGCCAGGTGCACATCCAGCTCGATGATGGTGCCAAGGCTTGGCTGACCGAGAAGGGCTATGACAAGCTCTACGGCGCGCGCCCAATGGGCCGCCTGATCCAGGAAAAGATCAAGCAGCCGCTCGCCGAGGAATTGCTGTTTGGCAAGCTGGTCCATGGCGGCGAGGTCAACGTCAAGCTGAAGGACAGCGCGCTCGCTTTCGAGATCGTGCCGGCCGCGCCGAAGAAGCCCAAGAAGGGCGGCGGCAAGAAGGCCGAGAAGGTCGACGCCAAATAACCATAAGGGCCGGGACATGCTCCCGGCCCTTTTTCGTTGTCGTGCCCGCGCTTGACTCAGCCGGCGCCCGCCGGAATAGCCCGAAATCATGACGGATCAGGCTCCGCATGCCACCGATCTGCCGTTCGCGGGGGTCGAGCTTGGCGGCACCAAGTGCATCGCGATCCTCGCGCGTGGCCCCGACGACATCATCGCCGAGCGCCGCATCGCGACGACCGGCCCGGCGGAGACTCTCGCGGCGATCGAGGCGGCGCTGGATGGCTTCGGCCAGTTCGCGGCGCTGGGTATCGCCAGTTTCGGGCCGGTGTCGATCGAAGCCGGCGCGGCCGATTACGGGTTCATCACCTCGAGTCCCAAGCCCGGCTGGCAGCAGACCGATCTCGCCGGGCGGCTCCAGCGGCGTTACGGCGTGCCGACCGGCTTTCATACCGATGTGACTGGCGCGGCGCTCGGCGAGGGGCGGTGGGGCGCGGCGATCGGGCTCGGCGATTTCGCCTACGTCACGGTTGGAACCGGCGTCGGCGTCGGGCTGATCAGCGGCGGCCGGCCGGTCGACGGGATGACGCATGGTGAGCTTGGCCATGTCCGCCCGGTCCGGCTTGCGGGGGACGCGTGGCCGGGGCATTGCCCGTTCCACGGCGCTTGCGTCGAAGGCCTTGTATCGGGGCCGGCGATCGCGGCGCGGGCCGGGCGGCCTGCGCCCGAGCTCGCGCCGGAAGACCCGGCGTGGGAAGGCGTCGTTCATTCCCTCGCGCAACTCCTCCATGTGCTGGTGTTGACCGGCGTGCCGCGGCGGGTCGTGTTCGGCGGCGGGGTGATGACCGGCAACGGCCA
The DNA here is from genome assembly GCF_019880555.1 of Hephaestia mangrovi. GTDB lineage: Bacteria > Pseudomonadota > Alphaproteobacteria > Sphingomonadales > Sphingomonadaceae > Sphingomonas > Sphingomonas mangrovi. Next base: position 155,218 of record NZ_JAINVU010000006.1, read on the forward strand.
TCTGTTTCCCCGGTTGCGCACGGCCTTGGCGGAGAGCCTCGCCGGCTATGTCCGGCGGCCGGAGCTCGACGATCTCGATCGCTATGTCGTGCCGGCGGCGCTGGGCGGCAATGCCGGGCCGCTTGGCGCGATCGTGCTGGCGGCGATGGCGGCGAGGGGGCTACCGATCGACTGACCGGCTGCCGCAGGCCGGACAGCCGGAATCCTTGGGCAGGGTGAGCGTGCGGAAGCGGAAGGCGAGGGCGTCCACCAGCAGCAGCGTGCCGGCGGGATCGTCGCCGAACGGTACGATCGCGCGGATCGCCTCGATCGCGGCGAGGCTGCCGAGCACACCGGTCATCGCGCCGAGCACGCCCTGATCGGCGCAGCTCACCTCCGGACGATCGGGATCGTTCCCGACCCAGCAGCGATAGCAGGGCTTGTCCGCTTCCCAGCCGCGGAACACGCCGAGCTGCCCCTCGAACTGCCCGACGGCGGCAGAAACAAGCGGGATACGGGCGGCGAGCGCGGCATCGGCGACGGCGAGACGCGTAGCGAAATTGTCGCAGCCATCGAGCACGACATCGGCGCCGGCGATCAACGCCGCGGCGTTGGCGGCATCGAGGCGCGTGACGTGCGGCTCGACCGTCACGTCCGGATTGAGCGCGGCCAGGGCGTCGCGCGCGGCTTCCGCCTTGGCGCGGCCGATATCGGCGGTGCCGAACAAGGTCTGGCGCTGGAGGTTGGACAATTCGACGCGATCGTCGTCGATCACGATCAGCCGGCCGACCCCCGCGGCGGCGAGATATTGCAGTGCCGGCGAGCCGATCCCGCCCGCGCCGATCACCGCCACGGTCGCGCCGAGCAGCCGCATCTGCCCCGCACCGCCCACATCGCGCAGGATGATATGGCGGGCGTAGCGCGAAAGCTGGTCGGCGCCGAGCGTCACCGCCCGGTCGAACCGAATCCGCCGGCGCCGCGCAGCGTTTCGTCGAGCGATTCGGTTTCGACGAGATCGGCACGTAACACCGGCGCGGGCACGAGCTGGGCGATGCGATCGCCGCGGCGGATCGCGAACGATTCCTGCCCCAGATTGGCGAGAATCACTTTCACCTCGCCCCGATAATCGCTGTCGATCGTGCCCGGCGTGTTGAGGCAGGTGATGCCATGTTTGAGCGCCAGCCCCGAGCGCGGACGGACCTGCACCTCATAGCCATCGGGAATCGCGATCGCGAAGCCGGTCGCGACGGCGTGGCGGCCGCCGGGCACAAGCGTCACGTCCTCGGCGGCGACGACATCCATGCCGGCGGCGCCATGCGTGGCGTAAGCGGGAAGCGGCAGGCCCTCGCCATGAGGCAGGCGCAGAATGGGGATGGTGATCGACATCACTCCCCTTTGGGTGCTGGCCCGGCGCGGATCAAGAGAGCGCGCACCCGGCAAAGGTTCCGAAAGTTCCGGGAAAACGACACGAACCGACCCCGTGCGAAGCGGCCCGGGAAGCAATTCGGCTTTCCAGCAGAAACCACGGCCCGTTCCATCATCGGAACATTAGCAGAACATAGCCGTGTAGGAAAGCGATGACGATGCGCCCCTCAGTCGCCCTCCAGCGCGTCGGCGATGCGCGCGGCGAGGCGGTGAGCGACGTCGTCCTTCGGCAGCGTTTCCCAGCTTTCGACGCCCGATTCGCGGACGAGGTGGATGGTGTTGGCGGCGCCGCCCATCACATCGCCGGAGACATCATTGGCAACGATCCAGTCGGCGCCCTTCTTCGCGCGCTTGGCAGTGGCGTGCTCGATCACCTTTTCGGTTTCCGCGGCGAAGCCGATCACCAGCCGGGGGCGTCGCGGGCTGCGCGCCAGCATGGCGAGGATATCCGGGTTCTCGTGGAGCTGGAGCGCGGGCGGCGCCTCGCCCTTCTTGATCTTCTGCGCCGCCGCCTCGGCATGCCAATCCCCGACCGCGGCGACCATCACCGCGGCATCGGCGGGCAGCGCCGCGGCGACGGCATTGGCCATTTCCTGTGCCGTCTCGACATCGACGCGCGTGACGCCGGGCGGCGTCGGCAGCGTCACGGGGCCGGCGATCAGCGTCACGCGAGCGCCCATCCCGGCAAGCGCGCCAGCGATCGCAAAGCCCTGGCGGCCCGACGAGCGATTGGCGATGTAGCGCACCGGATCGATCGGCTCGTGCGTCGGCCCCGCCGTGACGAGGATGTGGCGCCCGGCGAGCCGGCCCGAACCGCCGGCCGGGGGGGCGTTCGATACCGGTGCGGACGCGGGCGTCGTGCCGAGCGCCCGTTCGATCGCGGCGACGATAGCCACCGGCTCGGGCAAGCGGCCGGGGCCACATTCGCCGCACGCCATCGGCCCTTCGTCCGGCTCGATCACGGTGACGCCATCGCCGCGCAGCGTGGCGACGTTGCGGATGGTGGCGGCGTGCTGCCACATGCGCACGTTCATCGCCGGGGCGGCAAGCACGGGCTTGTCGGTGGCGAGCAGCAGCGTGGTGGCAAGATCGTCGGCGATGCCGGCGGCCATCTTCGCCAGCAGATCGGCGGTGGCCGGCGCGACCACGACCAGATCGGCCTCGCGGCTGAGCTGGATATGGCCCATCTCGGCCTCGTCCTTCAAATCCCACAGGCTGGTGTGGACCGGCTGTTCGCTGAGCGCCGCGAGCGTCATCGGCGTGACGAAATGGCTGCCGCCTTCGGTCAGCACGCAGCGCACGCCGATCCCGGCCTTGCGGCACAAGCGGATCAGCTCGCAGGCCTTGTAGGCGGCGATGCCGCCACCGACGATCAGCAGGATTCGCTTCATCGCGTCAGTCTTGTCACGGTGATGCGCCGTCTGTCGAGCGCGCGATGAACGAGATCGCCGATCGCATCGGGCGCAAGCGCGAGCCCGGCGAACAGGATCGGCGTGACCAGCATCACCCGCGCGATCGTCTCGCCATTCGGGACCACGGCCAGAAACGCCGCATAAGCGACGAGCACGATCGCGACGCGCGGGCCGGCCGGATCGGGCCATGCCGCCCAGCCGGCTAGCGCCAGCCCCGCCAGCGGTGCGGCGACCAGCATCGGCAGCGCGGCAAGCGCCGTGGCGGCGACCGAGGCGCGAACCATCGCGCCGAGCCCGAGCAGCCCGACCGGCGGCAGGTCGCCGCCATTGGCCGCGTGCAGGTGGCAGGCAAAGGCGAGTGCGAACGCGGCGAGCGCGCCGCCCCAGCCGAGCGCCTCCCGTCCGTCACCGTCGGCCAGCGCGACCAGCAGCATGATCGCGGCATAAAGCGCGGCGGCGGGTTCGATCAGCATCGCGATCGTGGCGAATGCCGCCGCCTCCACCCACCGCCCCGGCCGCCACGCGGCCAGCGATAAGGCGACCAACGCGCCTGCCCATGCTGCAGGGAGCGCGACAAGGCCGTCGCTCAGCGCCCGTGTCGCGCCGACCGCGACGAGCATCGGCGGCACCAGCGCGGCGCCACGCTGCAGCGTCGGGCGAAACCGGACGAACCACGCCGCCACCGCACCGGCAATCAGCGCCGCCAGCATCAACAGGTCAATCCAGCCGGGCAACGCCGCCTCGATCAGCGGCAGGATCGGCATCGGCATCGGTGTCGCAGCGCCGCTCTGCCCGCCGATCGTCGCGTGGGCGACGGTGTAGAAAGTGCCACCATGGCGAATACCGTCGATGATCGCCGCGACGATTGCCGCGGCACCGGCGCCGATTGCGGGGCCATCACCGGACGGGGCGCCGATCGCGGTAAAACAGGCGAGGACCACCAGCGCGACGAGCGCCAGCACGATCCGCGCCTGACCGCGGCTCAGCGCCGCGAAACGGGTCGGGCCGGCGGCCCAGAACGGCCGGCGAGTGCGGCCGGCGGCCATATCAGTGGAGTACCACCCAGGTCGCGGCGACGCTCGCCAGCGCGGTGACGATCGCCACCGCGGCATAGCGCCAGCCGCCGCCGAGCCGGACCACCTCGATATCCTTGAGCGGCGGGGCGGGCGGGGCGCCGCCCGGCGGCGGATAGCGCGCCTCGATATTGCGGATCAGGTCGGGGAGGCGAGCGAGCGTCTGCACGTCCTTGACGATGCGATCGGCCAGCGCGGTTTCGGGGCCGAGCTCGGTCCTGATCCAGTCGCGGACGAACGGCGCCGCGGTTTCCCACATGTTGATCTCGGGATCGAGCGCATTGGCGACGCCTTCCACCATCACCATCGTCTTTTGCAGCAGCAGCAGGTGCGGCTGCGTCTGCATGTCGAAATCGCGGGTGATGTTGAACAATCCGTCGAGCATCATGCCGACCGACATGTCCTTGACCGGCAGCCCGCGCATCGGCTCGCCGACCGCGCGCAGCGCGGTGGCGAACTCGGCGACATTATGATGCGGCGGCACATAGCCGGCCTCGAAATGGATTTCGGCGACGCGGCGATAATTGCCGGTGATCAGGCCGTAGAGGATTTCGGCCAGCCAGTTGCGCGCGCGCCGGTCGATCCGCCCCATGATACCGAAATCGATCGCGGCGATGCGGTTGCCGGGCAGCGCGAACAGATTGCCCTGGTGCATGTCGGCATGGAAGAAGCCTTCGGAGATCGCCTGGCGCAGGAAGGCGTGGACCAGCGTCGAGGCGAGCGCCTTGAGATCGTAGCCGGCGGCGATCAGCGCCTCGCGATCGGAAAGCTTGATGCCGTCGATCCATTCCAGCGTCATCACCCGGCCGGTCGTGCGTTGCCAGTCGATCGCCGGGACGATGTAATCGGGCTCGGCCTGCATCGCTTCGGCAAGCTCGGACGCCGAGGCGGCTTCGCGGCGCAGATCGAGCTCGCGCGCCGTCCAGCGCTTGAAGGTCTCGATAACGAGGCGCGGGCGCAGCCGCGCGATCTCGCCGCCTTGCGCCTCGAGCTGCGCGGCGGCCCATTGATAGGTGTCGATCGCGCGGGCGAAGTCTTTCTCGATCCCCGGCCGCAGTATCTTGACGGCGACGTGGTGCCCCTCGGTGGTGACGGCGCGATGGACCTGGGCGATCGAGGCGGCGCCGATCGGCTGCTCCTCGATCGAGGCGAAGGCGGTATCGATCGGGCGGCCGAGATTTTGGCGAAGCTGCTCGCAGATCGTCTCGAACGGCACCGGCGGCAGCGCGTCCTGCAGGCGCATCAGATCGTGTGCGGCCTCGTCGCCGATCAGATCGGGGCGAGTCGCCAGCGTCTGGCCCAGCTTGATCGCGGCGGGACCGATCGCCTGGAAGGCGTCGGCGTAGCGCGGCACCTTGGGCACGCGCGCCCCGAATCGGGCAACGCGCGCCAGGCGGCGGACCGGGGCCGGGGTGTTCGGATCCTGCTCGATCCCGCGCAACGCGCCGTGGCGCGCGAGGATGCGCCCCCATTTGAGCAAGCGCCAGAGATGGACGGCGGGGGCTGTCACGCGGCGGAAAGCCTCGCAGAAGAGTGGTTCGCGCAGAGACGCAGAGACGCGGAGAGAAGCGGCGTGTGACGACCGTCCCGCGTCGGCGGGGGCGTCATTTCATCGTATTGCCAATGGGGTAGAGGCCGCCGGCGCGGCTGAGGCTGCCGCAGGCGACACCTCTCTGCGTCTCTGCGGCCCGGCGCGAACAAACTCAAATCCGCCACCCCGAATGAATCGCGACCAGCCCGCCGAGCATCGGTTCGACCTTGGTCTGGACGAAGCCGGCCTCGCCGATCATCCGCTCGAAAGTCGGCATGTCGGGGAAGCGGCGGATCGATTCGATCAGGTAGCGATAGCTGTCCTCGTCATCGGCGAGCAGGCGGCCGAGCTTGGGCACCAGCTTGTGCGAATAGAAATCGTAGACGTCGGCGAAGCCCGGCCACAAGGTCGTCGAGAATTCGAGGCAGAAGAAGCGGCCGCCGCGCTTCAACACGCGATGGGCCTCGCGCAGGGCGGCCGGAATGTCGGTGACGTTCCTGATGCCGAACGCGATCGTATAGGCGTCGAAGAAGCGATCGGGGAATTGCAGCGTCTCGGCATTGGCTTCGGTCCAGACGAGACCGTCGAGCCCGCGCTGCTGCGCGCGCTCGATACCGACGGCGAGCATCTCCGGATTGATGTCGGCGACGGTGACGTCGGCGCCCGACGCGGCGAGGCGGAAGGCGATGTCGCCGGTGCCGCCCGCCATGTCGAGGATCTGTTCGTGCGGGCGCGGCTTGACGCGGCGGACGAAGCGATCCTTCCACGCGCGGTGCATCCCGCCCGACATCGCGTCGTTCATCAGGTCGTAGCGGCTGGCGACATTGGAGAAGACCCCGCGGACCCGCGCGGTCTTTTCCGCGGGCGCGACGTCTTCATAGCCGAAGGAGACGGTGTCGGTCATGCCGTGGCCTGTAGCCAAGGCTTGTGAGGGGAGCAAACTGAACGTAGGGCCGGCCCGAGAATCTCCTCCGCTGGTGCCCGGAGCCCGGTCATGCCCGAATTGCCCGAAGTCGAGACGACCGTGCGCGGATTGCGGCCGGTGCTCGACGGGCAGCGGATCGCCACGGTGCAGCTGCGCCGCCCCGATCTGCGGCGGCCATTCCCCGACGATCTCGGCCAGCGGCTGACCGGCGCGACGGTGACCGGGCTCGGCCGGCGCGCCAAATACGGGCTGATCGATACGTCGCGCGGCGACACGATGATCTTCCACCTCGGCATGTCGGGGCGCTGGCGGGTCGATCCCGGCGAGCTGCTGCCGCACGACCATCTGGTGATCGATACCGGCGAGGGGCGCCGCGTCGCGCTCAACGATCCACGCCGCTTCGGGTCGGTCGACCTGTGGGCGAGCGATGAGCTGGCGCATTATCCGCCGTTCGTGGCGATGGGGCCGGAGCCGCTCGGGCCGGCGCTGACGGCGGAGTATCTGGCCGCCGCGCTGGCCGGGCGCAGCGCGTCGATCAAGCAGATGCTGCTTGACCAGCGGATCGTCGCCGGGCTCGGCAACATCTATGTCTGCGAAGCGCTGTACGAGGCGCGGATCTCGCCGAAGCGCGCGGCGGGCAAGATCGCGCCCGCGCGGCTGGCGCGGCTGATCGAGGCGATCCATCTGGTGCTCAACGCCGCGATCGAGGCGGGGGGATCGAGCTTGCGCGATTATGCCAGGCCCGACGGCGAACTGGGTTATTTCTCGAAGCAGTTCCAGGTCTATGGCCGCGAAGGCGAGCCGTGCGGCTGCGGCGGCACCGTGAAACGCTATGTCGAAGGCGGCCGATCGACCTTCTGGTGCCCCGCCTGCCAGCGGTGAACCGGCGACAAAGATGCGAAAGGAGACAAGAATGGTCCAGAACGCCTTTCTGTTCGATCTCGACGGCACGCTGGTCGACAGCGTCTATCAGCACGTGCTGGCCTGGCACGAGGCGCTCAGGAGCGAGCGGATCGAGCTGTCGATCTGGCGCATCCACCGCAAGATCGGGATGAGCGGCGGTTTGTTCGCCGACCAGTTGCTGCGCGAGATCGACCGGCCGATCGACGATGCGATGATCGGCCGCCTGCGCGCCCGCCATGCCGAAGCGTATAACCGGCTGGCGGTCGATGTGGCGCCGCTGCCCGGCGCGCGCGAGCTGCTCGAGACGCTGACCGCGACGGGGGTTCCCTGGGCGATCGCGACCAGCGGGCGCATCGAGACGGCGGCGGTCAACCTCGCGGCGCTGGGCGTCGATCCGGAGGCAAACGTCGTCGTCACGCGCGATCAGGTGCGCTTCGCCAAGCCCGATCCGGACCTGTTCGTCGAGGCTGCGCGGCGGCTGGGCGTGCCGATCGAACATGCGATCGTCGTCGGCGACAGCGTGTGGGACATGCTTGCCGCGGCGCGATGCCGCGCGCTCGGCGTCGGCTTGCTGTCGGGCGGCTATGGCGCCGACGAGCTCGAACGTAGCTGGGCGCTGCGCGTATACGAAGACCCGGCGGACCTGTTGCGCCACCTCGATGAGGTATCGTCACGCGCCTACGCGGCGGCCGGCCGATGATCGCGGGCCGCGTTGCGGAAACATTGAGTCTCCGAAACTAGCCATACCGACGGCGCCGTTTGCCGCTATGGAATGGCCGATCGAACGGAGGCGGATATGGACGATATCGCGACGACCTGGCAGTCCCGCGTTCTCAGCCTGTTGCGGATCATGGCGGCATTGCTGTTCATGGAGCACGGCTTGATGAAGCTGCTGCATTTCCCCGGCCCGCAGCCGGGCGTGCCCGATCCGCTGCCGATGCTGCTGCTGTGCGCGGCGGTGATCGAGGTGATCGGCGGTCTGTTGTTGGCGATCGGGTTGTTCTCGCGCGTCGCCGCCTTCATCTGCTCGGGGCAGATGGCGGTAGCGTATTTCATCGCGCACGCGCCGCAGGGCTTCTGGCCGGGGCTGAACGGGGGCGACGCGGCGATCCTGTTCTGCTTCATCTTCCTCTACATCGCCGTTGCGGGGCCTGGCGCGTGGAGCGCGGATCGCATGCTGAAACGCTCCTGACGCGGCTCGGCGTCAGCCGATCCGAGCCGTGGTAAGGCTTTCCTCACCCCTTTGATGCACAGGCGAACCTATCGTTCGACCGGGGCGGGAGAGTATCATTTTCGGCGTCAGGCTGTTGCTGGCGATTGTGATGATGATCGGCGCGTGGTGGCCCATGGCGGCTGCCGCGGCGCCGCTGCGTGTCAATGCGCTGTGCCATGCGGTGACGGCGACGCCCGGCCGATTCGATGCGCCGCCGCCCGCGCGATTCTCGTGTCGTGGCGCACCTGCCGGATATCAGCGCGGAACCTTGTGGCTGCACGTCGAGTCGCGGCAACTGGCATCCAACGATCGCGATGCCGTGCTGCTGGTGCGCCAGAGCCGTTTCTCGCGCCTCGCCGTCGGCTTTGCCTATGCCGATGGCCATGTCTCGTGGCAGCAGGTGACGAGCGGCGGGTTCGGCGATCACTGGCGCCCGGGCGGGCAGATCGCGTTCGAAGCGCCGGTGCGTGATGCCGCCCTTGTCGGCATGACATTGCGGTTCGACCGGCTAGCCAGTCACGATCTACTCCAGATGCGTATCGTCGGGCGCGGCGCGGCGGTAAACCAGTCGGCGATGCTGGCGGCGCTGATCGGCGTCGCGCTGACGCTGCTGCTGATCGGCGCGATCTACAATGCGTCGCTGGCGGTCATGATTCGCCATCGCTTCCTGGCGTGGCACGGCGCCTGGGCCGCGTGCATGCTGCTATGGGGCGTGATCTGGTCGCAGCTCGAGCTGCCGCTGGCGCCCGGCATCGCGGGAACGGTGGCGGCGCAGACCTGCACCTTCCTGGCCTGCCTTGCCATCGCGCTGGCGACGATCAGCGCGGCGACGTTCCTCGGCCGTACCGCGCTGCCGCGGCAGATGTCGCGGATGCTGGTCGGTATTGGCGTCTCAGTAGGCGTCGTGGGCATTCCGACGTCACTGGTGCGCGGGCACGCGATCGAGGGGCTGGCGACGCTATTGGGGATATTGGTGCTGGCCGATCTTGCCGCGGTGGCGCTGAGCCTCGCCTGGGCTTGGCGGCGCGGCAGCGTGCAGGCCCGCGATCTCGTTTGGGCCTGGTCGGTACCGATGCTTGCGCTGGCCGTAACGCAAGTGACCGATGTCGGCACGATCCTGTGGGGCGGGGGCGCGCAGATCCTGGTGCTCTTTGCCGGCGCCTGGCAGACCGTGTGGCTGTCGTACGCCGCAACCCGATCGCTGGCGCGCCTGCGCATCGAGCGCGACGAGGCGCGCGAGGCCGAGGCGATCGCCGTCGAACATGCCGAGCGCGACCCGCTGACCGGCCTGTGCAATCGCCGCGGCTTCGAGGCGCGCGTCGCCCGGTTGATCGCGGTGGCAGCGCGCGAGCAGGCGCCGGTGGCGCTGCTGCTGATCGATGTCGATCGTTTCAAAAGCGTGAACGATGCGCACGGCCATCGTGCCGGCGATGCGGTGCTGCGCGCACTGGCGGCGCGGCTGAGGCGCTGGGAGAGCCGCACCGCCGCAGTGGCGCGGCTGGGCGGCGAGGAGTTCGCGCTGCTGATTACCGGCATCGGCGGGTTCGCGCTTTCCCGATTCGCCGACGGCGTCCGCTGCGAGATCGCCGCGTGCGATCACCGCGCGATCATCGGCAACCGGCGCGTGACGGCGAGCATCGGCGTCGCCGAGATGGGGCCGGGGGACGATTTCGAAACGCTCTATGAAGCTGCCGATATCGCGCTTTACACCGCCAAGCATGGCGGCCGGAATCGGGTGATCCATCATCGCGATGGACCGGCGCCCCGGATCACGGGCGATCCCGCGTTGGGGCGGGGGGCCGGCTGATATCAGCCGAACCGCCGCGCGGCGACGTCAGGCGATGGTGCCGCGATCGTCGCCGACGATCAATGCCGAATCGGCACGAGCGAGCGTCACCAGCGTCAGCCCGGCCTGGCGAGCGCGCTCGGCGGCGAGGCTGGTCGGCGCCGAGATCGTCACCAGCAGCGGGCAACCGGCGCGGACGGTCTTTTCGACCAGCTCGTAGCTGCACCGCGCCGACAGGAGGATGAAGCCCGTGGCCGCATCGATCCCCGCGGTCGCGATGGCGCCGATCAGCTTGTCGAGCGCATTGTGGCGGCCGACATCCTCTCGCGCGCAAACGATCTCGCCGCCGGGCGTGCAAAAGGCGGCGGCATGGACGGCGCCCGTCGCGCGGCCAAGCGGCTGATGATCGCGGAGCGTCGCGAGAGCGCGGGCGATTGCCGCACGATCGGTCTCGATCCGCGCGGCGACCGGCGGCAGCGGCCGCAGCACCTCGTCGATATTGTCGATCCCGCACAGCCCGCAGCTGCTTTCCGTTACGCGCGCGCGGGCGCGCCGCAGCACGCGTTCGCTCGCTTCGGGAGGGAGCGTGAGGCGCACGATCCAGCCGCCCTCTACCGCGTGGATATCGGTTTCGATCAAGTCGCCGGCCGTGCCGATCAACCCTTCGGCAAGCGCGAAGCCGAGTGCGAAATCGCCGAGATCGGCGGGCGTCGCCATCATTACCGCATAGCCGATGCCGCACACCTCGATCGCGACGGGCGCCTCGATCGGCACGTCTCGCCTCAAAGCCCGATCGTCGCGATCCGCAAAGCCCAGCCGGCGGACGTCGAGCGTCACCAAGCAGGCATCGTCGGGGTCGCGGGGCTCAGCCATCGACTGCTGCGCGCAGGCGCGCGAGATCGCGGTGGCGGGTCGGCACGTCGGGCCGATCCGCCGCACAGCGATAGTCGCGGAGCTTTTCCAGCGAGCGGATCAGCGCATCGAGCGCGGGGCCGCTTGCGGTGATGCCCGAGAGATTGGCCTGGCTGAGATTGTCGCTCGGTTGCTCGATGAAACGGCGCACGAGCTGATCGTGATGCTGCCGCGCGGTCGCCGCGAACAGATCGCACACCTCGAGGAACAGCCGCACGCTGTTCCTGAACCAGGGCGCCGTCGCATGATCGTCGAGCAGCAGCAGAAGGTCGTCGAGCAGGCTGCGCCGGCTCATGCACGCGTTGAGGCGGCGTTGCTCGGACGGCAGCATGAACGGCATCTTCTCGTGCAGGAGCTGCGAATAATAGGGGTCGTTGGCGCGGCACAGGCCGAGCATCAGATCGATCTCGTTGATCCCGGCGAAATCGCCGGCATTGGCGCCGCGATAGACCTGGCGGCCGACGCGATAGGGCTTGTAATAGGGCCGGACGGAAAAGAAGAAGCGATCGATATCGAGGTTCTCGAACAGGCGATCGTTGACCCGGATCACGTCCGACAGCGCATGCCTGGCCTGTTGGTACAACACATCGGCGACCGGGCTGGTCACGCCCAGTGGCACGATGCGGTTCAACGCATCGGCGGCGCATTGAAAGGCGAGGATGCCGCGGGTGTTCTCGTCGATGAACAGGAACTCGTCGGGCAACGACGTGAAGCTCTTGCGCAGCCCTTGAACCGCCGGGTTGTGCGTCGCCAGATGCGCGGTGGCGAAGCGCGGCGCCATGCCGATCGACACGCCGATATGCAGCGCCAGTGCCGAGGCCTCCTCGAACGGCGAGCGATCCTCACGATCGGGATGGGTCAGCTCGTGGCGCCGCATCGCGCCCATATAGAGCCCGACATTGCCGAGCACGCCGAACGCATTGACGAAGCCGTCGCCGGTCTTGCCTTCCTCCAGCAGCGGCACGATCAGCGCGCGGCCCTCGTCACGCAGCGCCTGCTTGATCCCGGCGCCGACATTTTCGACCGCCATCCGGTCGGGCTGGGCGAAATAGATATTCTCCAGCTCGGTGTTCATCGCGACGAACGGGCCGCGAATCCAGTCTTCGAATCGATGAGCATTGTCCATGGCGGCTCTTTAGACCTTGTTTCAGCGACGCCGAAACGGTGCGCTCGTTCGCCCGGCCTAATGCGAAACGACACCCGAAACCGCGCGCGCGGCGATTTCGGCATCGGCCTCGTCGTTCCACGCGCCGAACGACAAGCGCAGGATCTTGCCGCGGCGATCGCATTGGACGCCGGCGGCGGCAAGCGCGGCTTCGGCCTCGGCACCAAGCTCGAGACAGAGCGTGCCGCCGCGCTCCTCCAGCGCAGCGGCCGGCGCGGCGACGCCGCTCGCGGCATCGAGAAAGCGTCGCGCGAGGCGCAGGTTGTGCGCCCTGATCGCGTCGACGCCGATCCGCCCGATCAGATCGAGGCCTTCGCGTGCCGAGACATAGGGCGCGATGCTCGGCGTGCCGCCCCAGAAGCGGCGCGCGTCGGGGGCGAACAGGAAATGCTCGATATCCATCTCGAACGGGTCGCGGTGCGAGAACCAGCCGCGCTCGACCGGTTCGATCCGCGCGGCGATGGTCGGCGAAACCCACAGGAAACAGCCACCCGGCCCCCCGCACAGCCATTTGAGCGAGGTGCCGGCGACGGCGTCGACCGGCCAGGCCGTGACGTCGATCGGCAGGATGCCGGCCGATTGCGCGATGTCGACGACGGTGAGCACGCCATGGGCGCGCGCCCGGGCGGCAAGCTCGGCGACCGGGCTGATCCGCCCGCTGTTCGAATGCACATGGGTGAGCACGACCGCGGCGACATCGGGATCGGCGAGCCGCGCCCAGCTATCGATTCGGTCGGGCGCGCCGCGGATCAGCTCGAGCCGCAGCCCCAGCCTGGCCAGCCCGGCGAGCGCGAAGCCCACCGAGGGAAACGCCTCGTGCGAGGCGAGCACGACGCTGCGGCCGGGCGCGACCGGGATGCCCGAGAGGAATCGGGAGATCGCGCCGGAAATGCTGGTTTGCGGGCACCAATCGGCGGCGTCTCCGCCCAGCAGCGTGGCCAATGCCTCGCGGAACGCCGTGATCGTGTCGAGCCAGTTTTGCCAGACGGCATCGGGGGTGTCGCGCCACGGCGCCAGGAAGTCGCGAGCGAGGCGTTCCTGCGTTCCCAGCGGCTGGCAACCGACGCTGTGGGCGAGGAGATAGGGCCCTTTCGCCGGGACGTGGAACAGCGATTTCATTCACTTACTCCCCGGAGGGCATCATCCTTCAGCGCGATCGCCCGCGCGCCGTCACTGGCCACAGGTCGACCAGCGTCGTGCCGCTCACGACATGATAGGTGTCATAGAGATTGACGGTGGGATCGCAATGCGGCGCGCCGAGCGACACCATCGCATCAAGCGCGGGCAGATCGCCGGCCGGGTGCACCAGCGCGCCCTGTTCGTCGCCCATGAAGAAATAGACCGTGCCCTCGGCCGCGCCATCGGCGACCAGTGGCGGCTTGGCGTCGGTGGCGAGCGACTTGAAGCCGGCATCGACCGTCACCAGCCCGGGCGAATTGGCGCTGATGACGCGGGTGTCGATCGTGAGCGCGGTCTCGAACGGCATTTCGCCCTCAGCCGTCAGGGCACAGACGCGATATTGATCGTCCATGAAGATGTAGGAGCCGACCTGCAGCTCGGTGAACAGGCCCAGCGTCGCGTCAATCCGGTGCGTGCCGGTGCCGCCGCCCGAAACGATTGGGGGCGCGCCGCCCGCTTCGGTCAAGGCGGCGAGGACGGTGCGGAGATAGTCGGCGCGCTCGCGGATCGCCGCCTCGCGTTCGGCGAAGCTCTCGATATGTTGCTGGGCGCCGCAATAATATTGCACGCCGCCGTAAAGCAGTGCCGGCTCGGCCTCGATCGCGCGGAACAGCTCGACCGCCGCCTCGGCGCTGGCAACGCCGGTGCGGTGGATGCCGGGATCGACGTCGATCAGCAGCGTGAGCGGCTGCCCGTCATGCGCGGTGACCGCCGCGGCGATGGCGCGCGCGCCGGCGAGGCTGTCGGCCGCGCACATCAGCCCGTCGCACCGCTGGTTGAGCGCGACGAGCCGCTCGATCGCCGGCGCGGAGATCACCGGCGAGGTGATCAGCAACCCCGCGATCCCCGCGTCGGCCAGCGCCTCGGCCTCGCCCAGCTTGGCGCAGCATTGGCCGATCGCGCCCGCCGCGATCTGGCGGCGCGCGATGTCTGCGCTCTTGTGCGTCTTGGCGTGCGGGCGCAGCTTCAATCCATTGGCGGCGGCGAAATCGGCCATCCGCGCGATGTTGCGATCGAGCGCGTCGCGATTCACCACCAGCACCGGCGTGTTGAGATCGCGGCGCGATCCCTGGCGCCCGACCAGGTGGCGGTGGAGTTCCTCGTCGGTCATGGCATCAGCTCCTTGTCGCGATATCGAACAGCCGCGCGAGATCGGCGTTGACGAACTTGGCCGACGGATCGACGTCGCTGCGCACCTTCAGGAAGGCGTCCGCCTTGGGATAGAGCGTGCGAACCTCCGCCGCGTTCAGCGTATGCCGCTTCGCCCAATGCGGGCGGCCGTTGGCGCCGCGCAGCACCGGCTCGATCTCGGCGAACAGGTCACGCCACGGCATCCGGGCATATTGGTGGAACGAGATCGACGCGCCCGGGCCGCGGTTGAACGGCGACATCCAGATATCGTCGCCCGCCACCAGCCGGAATTCGAACGGAAAGGCGACCGGCAGGTGCTTCCGCCGGATATAGTCGATCGCCTCGAGCAGTGTCGGCATCCCGTCGGCGCGGGGCAGTTCATCTTCCATTTCCTCGAACCGGATGGTGCGCTCGCCGGGAAAGATCTGCCAGGCCGGGCCGGTCCGCCGGGAAGGCTTGCGGCTCGCCCACATCATCAGGCGTTGCAGCGTCGGGATGGTGAACGGCGCCTTTCGAGCGATCTCGCAGGCGATGCGGAACGGGCGCTCGTCGATATCGGTCGATCGCTGCAACCCGCCATCATCCGGCGTCGGATGCAGGCTCTTGAAGATCACGTGATCGGCATAGGGAAAGACGAAGAATTCGAAATGGCGGGTCGCGGCGGCGAGCTCCTGCCAGCGTTCGGCGATCTCGCCGAGCGGGCGGCTCTCGATACGCTCCTCCAGGTGATAGGCGGGCAGCAGGTCGATGCGGATGCGCGTCGCGACCCCGAGCAGCCCGAGCGACAGGCGCTGCGCCTGAAACAGATCGGAATTGGTCGTCGCATCGCACTGGACCAGCCTGCCGTCGGCCAGCATCAGCTCGAACCCGGTCACCTGGGTCGAGAGACTGCCGAGATCCTTGCCGGTGCCATGGGTGCCGGTGGCGGTGGCACCGGCCAGCGACTGCGGATTGACGTCGCCCTGATTGATCAGCGACAGCCCTTCGTTCCACAAGGCTTCGGTCAGCCGCGCCAGGCTCCAGCCGGCGGGCACCCAGGCGCTCGCACGATCGGGCGCGATCTCGATCGCGGCGGCGTAATCGGCCATGTCGATCAGCGTGCCCCCGGTCTCGCACAGGGGCATGAATGAATGGCCCGCGCCGCGCACGCGGACCTTGGCGGCAGCGGTGACGGCGGCGCGCAACTCGGCTTCGTCGCGTGGTGCCACGATGGCCTGCGGCCGCGCCGCGACGCTTCCCGACCAGTTATGCCATTCCATCCGGTCCTCCTCTCGCTAACTGAAGGTCGCGAAATAATGCGCGAACAGCAGGCTCACTTCCCTGTTGATGATGTCGGTATCGCGATCGGGTTCCTCGACCACCATTTCCATCGCGGCGTAGCTCAGCTCGATCGTCATGCGCGTCGCCACCTCGAGCCGGCGCGGGTCGGTGGCGGGATAGAGATCGCGCATGTGCTTGAAGAAATGTGCAGCCACCATGTCGCGCGAGCGGAAGCGGATGTTCTGCAGCATCGGCACCGCGCGCAGCGCCCGCCCGATCGCCAGCCCGCCGGGGAAATTGCGCTGGATGTCCACCATCCGCTCGTGGATCGCCAGCGATTTGGCGAGCCGTTCCTCGAAGGTCGCGCCGGTCAGCCCGCCGGCGTCAACCCAGGCGATCACCTCGTCGTCCTGCGCGCGCATCAGGCGGTCGCCGAGCTCCTTCAGCACGGCATATTTGTTCGGAAAATAGCGGTAGAGCGCGGGCGGCGACAGCCCCGCCGCCGTGCAGATCAGGTTGGTCGTCAGCTGCTCGAACCCCACGCGTTCAAGCAACTGGCCGGCGGTTTCGAGGATCAGCTCGAACGTGTCCTGCGCGCGCGCCTGCCTGGGGCGCAGCTTGGTGGCGAGCGGCGGCGTCGCGGTGCGTTTGGCGGCGCGACGGGGGGGGCGGGTGCCGGTCATGCCGCCGGTGTGAGCACGACGCGGCGGCGTGTCGCGTGCACCGCAAGGACGATCGCGATCGCCGCTGCCATCACGCCGGCGCCGAGCAGCGCGGCGCCGCGCACGTCGCCGTCGCTGACCACGAACGAGGCGAGAAGTGGCCCCGTGCTACACCCCAACAGCGCCGCGCCCGAGCCGAGCACGGCGGCACGGCGCGTCGGGTCCGCCGCGATCGCCAGCGGCGTCAGCAAGGGAGCGGCGAACATCCACAAGCCGCCGAACAGCGCGGATGCGACGAGGAACGCATTGGCATCGGGCAATTGCGCGAACAGCAGCATCAGCGCCGCCATCGCCGCCTGCGATGCCAGCAACGCCGGTAGCCAGCGCAGTCGCCCGGCAAGAAGCGTGGCGAGCGTGCCGCCCGTCACTTGCGCGGCAAGAGAGAGCGACAACGCCACACTGGCGGTGCCCGCGGGATGGCCGGCCTGGCGCGACAGCGGCTCGACATAGATCCACACCGCCAGGATCGCCGCGTTGAAGCAGAAGGCCGCCCCCAGCGCCGCCAGCCCGCGTGGCGCCGGCAACCCGCTCGGTTCGTCGGCGGCGACGGGCAGCGGCGCGAAGGCGCGCGGGACCGCGAAGCCGGCGAGCGCGGTCATCGCGCCCGTCGCCGCCAACATGGCGAAGCCGCCATTGGCGCCGAACGGGCGGACCACCCACGCGCCCAGCGCGGCCACCGCGAGGAATTGCGCGAGCGTCTGCACCGTCAGATAGATCGCCGCCCAGCGTTCAGGCCGCGGCGCGCGCACGATCATCGCGGTCATCAGCCAGATCAGCGCGCCGCTCGGCACCCCGGCCAGCCCGCGCACGGCGACCAGCGTCCACCCGCCGCATGCCATCGTCATGAGGTCGAGCAGCGCGATCATCAGCCCGCAGACGATCGTCAGCTGCCGCAACCGCCGCGTGCCCAGCAATATGCCGGTCAGCCCGGCGGCGAGCCCCATGGTGAGCAATTCGAGCGTACCGGCCTGCCCGATCTGTGCCGCGCTGAGCCGGCCCTCGCGTTCGAGCGCGCCGAGCAGCAATGGGCCGACGCCGGCGAACATGATCCCCGCCACGCCGGCGAACAGGGTTGCGGCGATCCCGGTCGTCGAGGGCGGTGTGCCGAGCCATCTGCGCTCATCCGCCGCCGGGGCGGCCGTCACGCGGCGATCGCCTGCGCGGTGCCGATCATCGTGATCGAGACGGCGCTGCCGAGGCTCTCTCTCATCGCCATAGGTTCCTCTCCCTGACGCGAGAGAAGATAGCAAAAGATATTGTTTATGCAAATTCCATCAATATACGGAAATTAAAAGATAAAATTAGAAAGGATGAGTTTGCTACCGAAGGATGAATAGCAAATACTATTGTTAATTCGGCGGATCGCGCGATCGGCGAGTCGCGGGCGCTCTAAGTATAGCTGCGTATGGCCGAACCGGCCGGCTGGCGCGAGATAGCGTCATGACCAATCAGCCCGCGATCCGCCATGTTGTCGTGCTCGGCCATCCTGCGCCGGGGAGCTTCAACCATCAGGTCGCCGAGACCTATTGCGCGACCGCTCGCGCCTGCGGGCAAGAAGCCGAAGTGCGCGACCTTTATGCCAACGGTTTCGATCCGCTGCTCAAGGCCGACGAGCGGCCCGGCTATGGTGCCGGCACGCCGGCTCCCGACGTGGCCGCCGAACTCGCGGCGCTGGAAGGCGTGCGCGCGCTGGTGCTCGTCTATCCGATCTGGTTCGGGACGCCGCCGGCAATCATCAAGGGCTATGTCGATCGCGTGCTGAGCGCGGGTTTCGGCGCGCGCGAGGTGAAGGCGGGCAAGGCGCATCCGTTGCTGGCTGGCGCGCGTCTGATGACCTTTTCCTCGTCGGCGACGACGATGCCGTGGCTCAGCGAGCGGGGGCAGTGGATCTCGCTGCGCCAGGCGTTCGATAATTATCTGGCCGACGTATTCGCCATGCGCGAGACTAAGCGGCGCCATTTCGATGCGGTGGTCGACGGGTTGAAAGAACGCTTCGTGCTTCAGAAGCTGGAGGACGTGCGGCAGGAAGCGATCGGCCTGTGCGCGACGCTCGATCAGGAGCGCGCCCAGCGCGCGCTGCACCCGGCGGCCTGGCCGAGCAATCGCTGATCGGGCGCTTATACGGGATTTCCCCAATGGGTCGGCCGGCCCGCCTTGACCAAAAGCGGGGGCAATTCCGGAGACCGCGCCCGTGCCGATCCTTACCGAATTGCTGATCGCCAGCGCGATCGTCACCGCGACGATCGTCATCCACCTCGCCGGGCTCGCGGTCCTGCTCGCGGCGTTGCGCCGCCATCGCCGCGTCGCGTCCCGCACCAACCTGCTGTTTCATGCCGCGACAGGGATCGTGATCGCCGCTTATGGCCTGTTCGTCCTGCATTCGATCGAGATCTGGCTCTATGCTCTCGTCTATTATCGCATGCATGCATTGCCCGACCTCGAATCGGCCCTCTATTTTTCGACCTCCAGCTATGCGACGATCGGCTATGGCGATCTGGTGCTGCCCCGCGGCTGGCGCGTGCTGGGGGCGATCGAAGGAGCGAACGGCGTGATCCTGCTTGGCTGGTCGACGGCCTTCTTCGTCGCGATCGTCGGGCGCATCCGCATGGTCGAACGCCTGCTGGCGGATGAGCCGGCATGAACAATTCGCACCAGCGCCTGCTCGATCAGCATCTGATCTTCGCCGAGACCGCGACCGACCGTGCGCTGATCCTGGTCGATCAAGACGGCACGATCACCAGCTGGAACCGCGGCGCCGAACTGCTCACCGGCTGGCTGCCGGCGATGATGATCGGCGAGACGGTCGACCGCCTCTATTCGCCGGAGGATCAGGTGGTGGGCGCGGTCCAGCGTGATCGCGATCTGGCGCTGCAAGCCCGCCATCTGCGCAAGGAGGTGTGGCTGCGTCGTCGTGACGGCAGCGAATTCCTTGCCGCGCTCAACATCGCGGCGCTGGTCGATGGCGACGGGCGGTCGCACGGCTTCGGCTATCGCGTCGACGACATCACCGCTCGCAAGGCTGCCGAGACGGCGCTCGAACGGTCGGTGCGCCATGTTCAGTCGATCCTCGCCACCGTGCCGGATGCCATGGTGGTGATCGACGAGCGCGGGACGGTGATATCGTTCAGCGCCGCGGCCGAACGGCTGTTCGGCTATGCCGCCAGCGAGGTGATCGGCCGCAACGTCAACATGCTGATGCCGAGCAAGGATGCCGAGCTGCACGACGGCTATCTCCAGCGCTATCTCTCGACCGGCGAGCGCCGGATTATCGGCATCGGCCGTATCGTCGTCGGTCGCCGGGCCGACGGCAGCGAATTCCCCATGGAGCTCGCGGTCGGCGAGGCACTGGCCGATGATCACCGCATCTTCACCGGCTTCATCCGCGATCTGACCGAGCAGGAACGCGCCGAGCTGGAGCTCAAGGAGCTGCAATCGGAGCTGATCCACGTCTCGCGGTTGAGCGCGATGGGAACGATGGCCTCGACGCTGGCGCACGAACTCAACCAGCCGCTGACCGCGATCGCCAATTACCTCGAGGCGGCGCGCGACCTGATCGGCGAGCCGACCGACGAAACCGGGGCGATGGTGCACGAAGCGGTGAGCGAATCGGCCAAGGAGGCGCTGCGCGCCGGCGCGATCGTGCGGCGCCTGCGCGAGTTCGTCGCGCGCGGCGAGATCGAAAAGCGCCCCCAGCATCTGACGGATGTGATCGAAGAGGCTGCGCGGCTCGCGCTGGTCGGCGCGCGCGAGCGCAACATCCGCACCTTCTACGATCTCGATCCGGCCGCCGATCTGGTGGTGGTCGATCGCGTGCAGATCCAGCAGGTGCTGGTGAACCTGCTGCGCAACGCGGTCGAGGCCCTGGCCGATGCGTCGACGCGGGACATCCACATCAGTACCGCGCCGGCCGATGACGGCATGGCGCGGGTGACGATCAGCGACAGCGGCCCCGGGTTGACGCCGGAGGTCGCCGATCACCTGTTCCAGGCATTCACCACCACCAAGCGCGACGGCATGGGCCTGGGCCTGTCGATCTGCCGCACCATCGTCGAGGCGCACGGCGGCCGGATCTGGCACCAGCCGGCCGAAGGCGGGGGCGCGACATTCAATTTCACGCTGATTGCCGGCGAGGAGGAATCATGAGCGAGAAGACGATCATCTATCTGGTCGACGACGACGATGCGGTGCGGCGATCGGCCAGCTTCATGCTCAAGACATCGGGGTTCGAGGTCCGCTCGTTCGCCTCGGGAGTCGAACTGCTCAAGGACGTGAAGCATCTCGATCCCGGCTGCATCCTGCTCGATATCCGCATGCCGGATATGGACGGCCTCGAAGTGCAGGAGGAGCTCAATGATCGCGGCGTGACGATGCCGGTGATCGTGCTGACCGGTCACGGCGATGTCGCCACCGCCGTCACGGCGATGAAGAACGGCGCCAGCGACTTTCTGGAAAAGCCGTTCGAAAAGGCGAGCCTGCTCGATGCGATCGGCCGCGCCGCCGAGACGCTGGGGCGCCACGACGCCGCCTCGGCCTCCGAGCGCGAGGCCAAGGTCCGCATCGCCGCGCTCACCCCGCGCGAGCGTGACGTGCTGCGCGAGCTGGCCCGCGGCCATCCCAACAAGACGATCGCCTATGATCTCGGCATCAGCCCACGCACGGTCGAGGTGCATCGCGCCAATGTGATGAGCAAGCTCGACGTGCGTAGCCTGTCCGAGGCGCTGCGCATCGCCTTCGCCGCCCGGATCGGCGAGGACTAGGATCAATACGTAACGCCAGTGCGGCGGTTTGCGTGCAGGGTGTCGCTTCCAACAGGGAAGTGAGTTGCGTTCATGCCAAGTGTTACCAGCGCCGCGACGGTCGAGCCGGAAGCGCGGCGTCGCCTGATCGTCGTCGACGACGACGATGCGGTTCGCCGGTCGCTGCAATTGATGCTGCACTGGCGCGGATACGACGTGCGCTCGTTCGCGTCCTCGGCGCCGGTGCTCGCCGATGCGCTGGCGATCGAGGCGGCGGCGATCGTGGTCGACCAGCGCTTGCCCGATGGCGATGGCGTCTCGCTGCTGGCGGCATTGCGCGCGCGCGGCTGGCGCGGGCGAGCGGTCGTCATCACCGGGTTTCCGTCGCCCGAGCTTGTCGCGGCGGCGCGGCTCCAGGGGTGTGAGGCCGTTCTGCCCAAGCCGCTGCGCGGGATCGACCTGCTGGTTGCGCTGGGCGAACATCCCGATGGGCAACCGTAAGGGAAACTCCCGATTCTGTCGCCTCGCCGGCGCGCGCACTGTCAACCACGGTTCCAACACCCCCCGAGGAGACAGACATGAAAACCGACAGCCAGTTGCAGAAGGACGTGCTCGACGAACTCGCCTGGGAGCCGAGCATCGATCATGGCCATATCGGTGTCGCGGTGAACGGCGGCGTCGTTACGTTGAGCGGGTTCGTCAAGAGCTATGCCGAGAAGATGGCGGCCGAAAAGGCGGCGCGCCGCGTCTCCGGCGTGCGTGGCATCGCCGAGGAGATCAAGGTCCGCTTCGCCAGCGACCCCAAGACCAGCGACGGCGAGATCGCCAAGCGTATCCTCGACATGTTCGCGTTCGACGTGATGATTCCCGACGACAAGCTCACCGTGAAGGTCGAGCATGGCTGGGTGACGCTGGGCGGCACCGTCGATTGGCATTATCAGCGCGAGGCGGCGCGCAACGCCGCCGGGCGGATCACCGGCGTGATCGGCGTTTCCAACCTGATCGAGGTGCGCAAGATGCCGACCGCCTATGACGTCAAGCAGCGCATCGTCGACGCGTTCAAGCGCGCCGCCGATACCGACGCCGGCGGGCTCGACGTCAGCACCGCCGACGGCATCGTGCGCTTGTCGGGCCGGGTCCACAGCCTGCACGAACGCCAGGTCGCCGAGCGCGCCGCCTGGGCCGCGCCCGGCGTGACGCGGATCGAGGACAATATCGTCATCGCCTGATCCTGTCAGGCGAGCCGCCGCGCCCGCTCGCTGGGGCGCGGCGGCATCCGCTTACGGATTTCCCCCAATAGAGTGCGAGCCGGCGCCGGGGCATGCCGGGGGCATCACTTGCTGCGAGGCGCCTTTTCCGATGACCATCCGCAATCTCGAACCGCTGCTCCATCCCCGCACCATCGCCGTGATCGGCGGATCGGACCGATCGGGCACGCTCGGCGCCGCGATCCTCGACAATCTGGTCGAGGGCGGCTTCAACGGCCTGATCGAGGCGGTCAATCTCCATCCGATCGTGCGGCCCGGCATCGCTTGCGCCAGCTCGGTCGAGACGCTGGCGCGGACCCCCGATCTGGCGATCGTCGCCACGCCCGCCGCGACGGTGCCGCAGGTGATCGACGCGCTCGGCAAGCGCGGGTGCCGCGTCGCCGTGGTCATCAGCTCGGGTGTGCATGAGGACCCGGCCTTGCGCCAGGCGATGCTGGACGCCGCCGAGCCGCACCTGCTGCGCATCGTCGGGCCCAATTGCCTGGGCGTGCTGATGCCGCATGTCGGCCTCAACGCGTCGTTCGCGGCCAGCCCGGCGGCGCCCGGCCGGCTGGCGCTGATCTCGCAGAGCGGCGCGCTGGTGACGGCGATGCTCGACTGGGCGACCGATCGCCGGGTAGGTTTTTCCGGCATCGTCTCGGCCGGCGACATGAGCGACGTCGATCTGGGCGACCTGATCGACCTGTTCGCCGCCGACCGCCACACCGCGGCGATCCTGCTCTACATCGAAGGCGTCACCAATCCCGCCAAATTCATGTCGGCGGCGCGCGCCGCGGCGCGCGACAAGCCGGTCATCGCGATCAAGGCGGGCCGCACCAAGGGCGCGGGCAGGGCGGCGCTGTCGCATACCGGCGCGATCACCGGCAGCTACGATGTCGCCGCCGCCGCGTTCCGCCGCGCCGGGATCGTCACGGTCGAGACGCTGAGCGAGATGTTCGACGCTGCCGAGGTGCTTGCCCGGCCACCGGCGATCGCCGGTAACCGCGTCGCGATCGTCACCAATGGCGGCGGCCCCGGCATCCTGGCGGAGGATGCCTTGCCAGGCGCCGGCGCGGTGCTTGCCGATCTCGGCGCGGCAACGATCGATCGAATCGGCACCGCGCTTGGTCATGGCTGGTCGCGCGCCAACCCGGTCGATCTCGGCGGCGATGTCACGGCGGCGGCGTTTGCCGAAGCGGTGACGGCGGCGAGCGCGGATCCGGACGTCGACGCGGTGCTGGCGATCAACTGCCCGACCGCGATCGGCGACGGCGCCGCCACGGCGGCCGCGCTTGCCGAGGTGCTGCCCGAGCGGCCGCGCGTGCCGGTGATCGGCTGCTGGCTCGGCCCGCGCCATGCCGCGGCGGCGCGCGACGCCTGTGCGCGCCGCGACGTCGCGTTGTTCGACACGATCGAGGGCGCCGTCGGCGGCGTTCGCGATTTGCTCGCTGCCCGCGAGGCGCAAGCCATTCTCCGCCGGACTCCGCCGCTGCGGCCGATTGCCGAAGCCGATCGCTCACGAGCGCGGGCGATGCTGGTCGGGGCGCGCTCCGAACACCGCCAGGTGCTCAATGCGGTCGAGGCCAAATCGGTGCTTGCCGCTTATGGCATCCCCACCGCGCCGGCGCGGTTTGCGCGCACGATCGGCGGGATCGAGGCGGCATGCGCGGACCTCGCGGCGCCCTATGTCGTCAAGATCGTATCGCCGCAGATCAGCCATAAGGCCGATGTCGGCGGTGTCGTCACCGGGCTGGTGACGCCGCTCGACGCCGTCACCGCCGCCGAGGCGGTGAGTGCGCGCATCGCGCGCGAACACCCCGATGCCTCGATACTGGGATTCGAGATCGAACCGATGATCGTCCGGCCGCATGCGCGCGAGCTGCTGGTCGGGATTGCCCGCGATGCGACCTTCGGCCCGTATCTGGTGGTCGGCGCCGGCGGCACGGCGGTGGAAGTGTTGCGCGACCGGGCGATCGGCCTGCCGCCGCTCGATGCGGCGCTGGCGCGCGACATGATCGACCGGACCCGCGTCAGTCGCCTGCTCGCTGCCTATCGGCAAGTGCCGGCGGCGAATGTCGACGCCGTGGTGGCGGTGCTCGAGGCGGTGTCGTCGATGATCGTCGACTTCCCCGAGATCGCCGAACTCGATATCAACCCGCTGATCGTCGATCCCGATGGCGTGATCGCGCTCGACGCGCGGATCCGCCTCGACGCGCCGGTGCTGCCGGTGATCCGCCCGGTGCCGGTGCAATGGACCGCCGATCTCGAGACCCGCTCGAAGCTCCGCATGCACGTCCGCCCGGTGCTGCCGACCGATGCCGAGGCGCTGGCCGAATTCTTCCACCACGTCACGCCCGAGGATCTGCGCTTCCGCTTCCTCTCGGCGATCCGCGACGTGGGGCCGGATCGGATCGCGGCGATGACGCAGATCGATTATCGCCGGACGATGACCTTCCTGGCCTTTGCCGGCGAAACGCTGATCGCCAGCGCGACGCTGGCTGCCGATCCCGATCTCAAACATGCCGAAGTGGCGATCTCGGTGCATCGCGATTTCAAGAATCGCGGCGCGAGCTGGACGCTGCTCGAGCACGTCCTGCGCTATGCCCGCGCCGAGGGGATCGAAACGGTCGAATCGGTCGAAAGCGCCGACAACCGGGCGGCACTGTCGCTCGAGCACGAAATGGGCTTTCGCGAGGTACGCGGCGAGGGCGATTCGCGCGAGATGACGGTGCGCAAGTGGCTGACCGAAGAAGCGGCGGCCGAGTAAGCCGCCGCCGCCCGGCCAGGCCCAATATCTTTGCCATTTCGACGCGCCTCGAACGTGCAATGAATAGGTCCTGACCCCAGGGTCGATCGACATTCAGGAGGTGGCGGCGCGAAAATGGTGGATTTTCGTGACCCGGAGCGCAGCGGACTACAGGTCCGTGAGCACCGGAAAGCGCGTAAGAGCCGCCATTTGCAGCCCGCCAGAACTGAATGGCGATCGGCCCTAGTGCGCGAGGAAGACCGGGATCGGGCTCTTGGTCAGCATCGTCCGGGTGACGCCGCCGAACAGGCCTTCGACGAAGCGCAGATGCCCGAACCCGCCCATCACGACATAAGCGTAGCGGCCGCTCGCCGCCTCCGCGATCAGCGCGTCACCGATCTTGCCTTCGGGGCGCTCGCGCCGGATCACCGCATGCACGCCGTGGCGCGACAGATAGATCGCCGCGTCCTCGACCAATGCGTCATTGTCCGGCTCGCTGAACTGCAGCACCACCACCTTGCCGGCAAGCTGCAGCAGCGGCACGGCGGCGCGCAGCGCGGCGGCGGCGGTGTGCGAGCCGTCCCACGCCACCAGCGCGGTCTCGGCGACCGCGAGGCCTTCGGCATAATCGGGCACCGCGAGTACGGGCTTGCCCGATTTCACCACCAGGTCTCCGGCGACGTGACGCATGTCGGGCAGCGGAAAGTCTTCGAGCTGGCGGCTGACCACGATCAGGTCGGCAAGGTCCGCCGCACTGCGCAGCGCCGGCTCGAAATTGCCCACCACGTCATGCCAGTTCCATGGCACGTCCTCATGCGCCAGCCGCTGTTCGAGCCGCGCGCGGTTGGCGCTTTCGCGCTCGCGCTCGTCAGCCAGCAACATGGAGGTCGCGCCGGTTTCGATGACGTCCATTCCCATCACCGGCGGCATCACCACGACGTCGAGGCAGGTGAGATGCCCCTCCAGTGCCCGTGTCACGTCGAGCGCGGCCTGGAGCCTCGCCTCCTGACCCGGATCGTCATGCACAAGCAGCAGAATGTTCTTCATTGCCATCGTCCTCGGCTGTCCGGGGCGACTAAGCCACGAGCATCGGGGGCCGGGGTATCGGGGAACTTACCTAGAGCTGGCCGAGGCAGCGCTGGGCTCGCTTTCGATCAGCGGTTCGGGGGCGGCAGCGGCGAGCGCCGCCATGCTGTCCGGGGTGAGCAGCACGGTCGTACCCGGCATGATCGCGGCGAGCACCTGCTTCTCGAAAGTCGGGTCGACGGCGACGTGCTGCCCCGTTTCGTCCGCGTCGGGGGTCGCAATGTCCTGGCCGGGCAAGGGCAAGCGCGTCCAGTGCCGCCCCCCGGCATCGATCGATTGCAGCGAATAGGCTGCCGGTCGCGCGATCGGTGTCGCCAGCGCGACGGGCGCGGTGCCGATCACCACGCCGTTGCGCAGTACGGTGACTTGCCGGTCGGCGCCGCTCACCACGATCGAGACGGGGCCGATCGGCGCCTTGTCGGGCTGCCAGACGGTGTCGCCGGCGGGCGGCGGCTGATCGCCCTGGCCGAGCAGATCGGGCGCCGGAACCATATGCGGCAACTCGGGCTTGTCGGTGATCACAACCGTCATGCCGGTGCGCGTTTCGCCATAGAGCTTCTCGGCGAACGCTTTGGGCAGGCGGATGCAGCCGTGCGAGGCGGGATAGCCGGGCAGAGTTCCCCCGTGCAGCGCGACGCCGTCCCAGGTCAGCCGCTCCATGAACGGCATCGGTGCGCTGTCGTAGAGGCTCGAATAATGCTCGACCTGCTTCTGCAGGATGGTGAACACGCCGGTCGGCGTGCGATGGCCGGGCTTGCCGGTGGAAACGGTTGAGATGCCGATCGGCAGGCCGTTGCGATAGACCACCAGTCGCTGCGTCTCGCGATTGACGACGAGCAGCATCGGCCCTTCCGGGGCGAGCTGCGGCGCCCACAGATATTCGCCGGGCTTGAGCTTCTCCACCGCCGCCATGACCGAGCCGCTGTCGAGCGACTGGGCGGCGGCGGGCAACGGCACGGCGATGCACGCCAGAGCGAGCACCGCGATCGGAACGCGAATCTTCATGGCTTGATGGCGACCTTCAACACGCCATCGCGCTGATGGCCGAACAAATCATAGGCGGTCTCGATGTCGTCGAGACTGAAATGGTGCGTGACCAGCGCGGCGGTATCGATCCGGCCGCCATTCACCATCGCCATCAGGCGGCGCATCCGCTCCTTGCCGCCGGGGCACAATGTGGTGACGATGCGGTTGTCGCCCAGCCCGGCCGAAAAGGCGTCGAGCGGGATGGTGAGGTCGCTCGAATAGACGCCGAGCGACGACAGCGTGCCGCCGGGGCGCAGCACGCGCAGCGCCCATTCGAACGTCTGCTGCTTGCCCAGCGCCTCGATCGAGACGTCGACGCCGCGGCCGTCGGTCAGTTTCATGATCGCGGCGACGGGATCTTCCTTGGTGAAGTCCACCACCTCGTCGGCACCCATCTTGCGGGAGATCGCGGCGCGGGCGGGCACGGACTCAACGGCGATGATCCTGGCGGCGCCCATCAGCCGCGCGCCGGCGGTCGCGCACAATCCGATCGGCCCTTGCGCGAACACTGCGACGGTGTCGCCGATCCTGACCTTGCCCGATTGCGCGCCCGAAAAGCCGGTCGACAGGATGTCGGGGCACATCAGCACCTGCTCGTCGGTCAGCCCCTCGGGGATCGGCGCGAGATTGGCCATCGCGTCGGGCACCAGCAGGTAATCGGCCTGCGCGCCGTCGATCGTGTTGCCGAACCGCCAGCCGCCCATCGCTTTCCAGCCGTGCTTGGTGCCGGCCCCGCATTGCGAATGGCAGCCGTCGAGCGAGGCGTTGGACGTGCCCGACGGCGTGATTGCCCCGGCGATGACGCGCTGGCCCTCTTCGTACCCGGTCACCGCCGAGCCGAGCTTCTCGATCACCCCGACCGGTTCGTGGCCGATGGTCAGCCCCGATTGCACCGGATATTCGCCCTTGAGGATGTGGATATCGGTGCCGCAGATCGTGGTGGTGGTGATGCGGATCAGCGCATCGAGCGGCCCGACATCGGGGATCGGCTTTTCACCGAGCACGATTCGGCCCGGTTCGACGAAGATCGTCGCGCGCATCTTCTCGGCCATGGCGATGCTCCTTTCGGCGAATGGCTTGGCAGATCGGGTGTGCTCGGTCGTTCGGGTAAATCCCGTAGATCGCGGCTATTCGCGCACGATCATCACCGAGCAGCGGGCGTGCCGGGCGACCCGCGAGGCGTTGGCGCCGATCAGGAAATCGCGCATTGCCGGGCGGTGCGAGGCCATCACGATCAGGTCCGCCTCGATGTCCGCCGCGGCATCGAGGATCGCGCCGTAGATCGAACCCGAGCCGACCCGCACGGCCGCCTTGTCCTTGCCCAACTCGCGGTCGGCGAGATTGGCGAGGTGAGTCGTCGTCTTGTCGACCAGCGCGCCGTAATTGATCGCCGACCAGGCGGCCTCGCTGGTCGCATCGCGATCGGTGATCACCGTCATCACCGTCAATCGCGCGTCGAACGCGTCCGCCAGCGCGCGCGCCGCGGGAATCGCCTTCGACCATGACGAGGGCTCGTCGAGATCGACCGGCACGAGGATTTGGCGGAACATGGCGTTCAATGCGCCAGGAACAGCGGTATTGCGGCGTCGTGGAACAGCCGGCGAGTGACCCCGCCGAACGCGGCTTCGATCAGGCGGCTGTGGCCGAAGCCGCCCATCACCAGCCAATCGGCGCGATACGATTGCGTCGCGGCAAGGATCACTGTGCTCGCGACATCGGCCAGCGCCGAATCGCGGCGGATCACCGGCTTGATGCCGTGGCGCGACAGATATTCGGCGGCGCGTTCGGCGGGCAGCTTGATCGACCCGTCATCGACCTCGAACAGCGTCACGTTGGCGGCGAGCGCGAGCAGCGGCACCGCCGCGCGCAGCGCCGCCTCGGCGGCCGGCGAGCCATCCCAGGCGATCATGGCGTGGCCGGTGACGTCGAAGCGCCGCGCTTGCGGCGGCACCGCGAGCACCGGCTTGCCCGAGCCGACGATCAGCTCGCCGGCGACATGCGCCATCTCGCGTCCGGGGAAATGATCGAGATGGGCATTGACCACGACGATGTCGTTGAGCCGCATCGCCTTGCGAACGCCATCGCTGAGCAGGCCCGACGTATCGGCCCAGCTCCACGGCACGTCCTCGGCCGCGAGCCGCTTTTCCAGCCGCTCGCGATTGCGCGCTTCCTTGGCTTCCTCGTCGGCGATCAGCAGAGCTTCGCCGCCCGAGGAGATATAGTCGTCCATGAAGCGCGGCATGATCGCGACGTCGATGCACGCGAGATGACCGTCGATCGCCCGCGTGAGATCGAGCGCGCATTGCAGCCGCGCCTCCTGTCCGGCGTCGTCATGGACCAGCAGCAGCACGTTCTTCATCGATCCGCTCCTTCGGGCTGATGTCCGGCGTTTTATGGCGCCCTCGCGGGCCGGCCTATCGGGGCTTTCCCGTAACCCCGGCTCCCGATCTAAGGGTTATTACGGACTGATTTCGCGCCGCCGGGGCGCACAGTGGCGGGATGGACGTCGAGCCGCGGCATCTGATTATTCGCCTCGCCGCGGCGCTGGCGATCGGCGCGCTGGCCGGCATCGAACGGGGCTGGACGCTGCGCGACCGGCGCGACGGCACCCGCGTCGCCGGGGTGCGGACGGTGACGCTGATCGGGCTCGCTGGCGGCGTCGCCGGCATCGAGGCCAGCCTGGGTCAGCCGATCGCTGCCGCGGCGATCGTCGCCGCGATCGCCGCGCTGCTGGTTGCGGGATATGCCCGCGCGGCACACCAACAGGCCGACGCGACCAGCGCCGCCACTGGCGTGCTGGTGCTGGCGATCGGCTTCCTGGCCGGCATCGGCATCGTCGGCCCGGCGCTGGCCGCTGCCGCGCTGGCGGTGCTGATCCTCGCGTTGCGCGACAATCTCCACCGCTTCGTCGCGCGGCTCGACCAGCGCGATATCAAGGCGCTCGCGCGATTCGCGGTGATCGCGCTGGCCGTGCTCCCGTTCCTCCCCGATCGGGCGATGGGCCCGCTTCTCGCCTGGAATCCGTTCAGATTATGGCTTGTGGTAGTGCTCGTCACCGGCTTCTCCTTCGCCGGTTACGCCGCCAATCGCGTGTTCGGCACGCAACATGGCACGATCGCCACGGCGGTGATCGGTGGCGCCTATTCGTCGACGGCGGTGACGCAGTCGCTCGCCCAGCGCATGCGCGACAGCACCAGCGATCCCACCGCGACGGCGGGCATCGCGCTGGCGAGCACCGTGATGTACGGCCGCGTCCTCGTGCTGGTCGCGATGCTGGCCGGGCGCGTGTTCCTGCCCTTCGCCACGCTGATCACGCCGGCGCTGGTGACGCAGGCGGTGGCATCCTTGTGGCTCTATCGCCGGGCGAGCGGCAACGGCGCCGCCGCGGCGCCCGGCAACCCGATCGCGATGCTGCCGGCGTTGAGCTTCATGGCGTTCGTCGCCGTCGCCGCCGTCGCTGCGCGTTGGGCGGAGGCGCGGTTCGGTAGCAGCGGCATCGCCATGCTGTTGTTCCTGGTCGGATCGGCGGACGTCGATGCCTCGATCGTCACCGCGGGCGGGTTGCCGCCGTCCGCGATCGCGCCCGATCTTGCCGCATTGGCGCTGGCCGGCACGGTCGTCGCCAACATGACGCTCAAGATCGGGGTGACGCTTGCTTATGCCGGCAGACGCGGAACGGCGGCGGCTCTTGCGCTTGCCGCGAGCACGCTGGTTCTCGCCGCGAGTTGCGCGTTCGCCTGGGTCGCGATCGGCGGGGGCTGAAGCGGCCTTTAGCGGCGGGACGCTACAGGTTTCGTCCGATCAGTTCCTTCATGATCTCGTTGGTGCCGCCATAGATGCGGCTGACGCGTGCAGCGCGCCAGGCGCGGGCGATCGGATATTCATTCATATAGCCCGCCCCGCCGTGGAGCTGCAGGCACTTGTCCATCACTTCCCATTGCAGCTCGGTATGCCACAGCTTAGCCGCCGCACCCTCGGTCGGGGTCAGCTCGCCCGCCAGATGCCGGCGGATCGCCCAATCGAGATGTGCCCAGCCGACCTGCAGCTTGGCCTTGAGGTCAGCCAGCACGAAGCGGGTGTTCTGGAAATCGAACACCATGCCCGCGAAGGCCTTGCGGTCCTTGGTGAAGGCCACCGTTTCGTCGAATGCCTTCTGCGCCGAGGCCTGCACGCCGACGGCGATCGACAGGCGCTCCTGCGGCAATTGGCTCATCAGGTAGATGAAGCCCTTGCCTTCCTCGCCCAGGCAATTGGTGATCGGCACGCGGACGTCATCGAAGAACAGTTCGCTGGTATCGGCGGCATCCTGCCCGATCTTGTCGAGCTTGCGCCCGCGCCGGAACCCCTCGCGATCCGCCTCGACCAGGATGATCGACATGCCCTTGTAGGCGGGCTTGGCCTCGGGATCGGTCTTGGCGACGACCAGCACCAGATCGGCATTCTGGCCATTGGTGATATAGGTCTTCGAGCCCGAGACGACATAATGGTTGCCGTCCTTCTTCGCCGTCGTGCGGATCGCCTGGAGGTCGGAGCCGGTGCCGGGTTCGGTCATCGCGATCGCGGTGATCGTCTCGCCCGAGACGAGGCGGGGCAGCCACTCACGCTTCTGCTCCTCCGAACCGTAGGCGACGATATAGTCGCAGACGATGTCCGATTGCAGCGAGAAGCCGGCCGGCACGCCGTTGTAGCTCAGCTCCTCGTTGACGATCGCGTTATAGCCGAAATCGAGGCCGAGCCCGCCATAGGCTTCGGGCACGGTCGGGCAGAGCATCCCGACCTCGCCCGCCTTGCGCCAGAACTCCTTGGGCACCAGCCGGTTGGCTTCCCAATCGGCGACATGGGGCACGCCTTCCTTCTGCAGGAAGCTGCGCACGGTGCTGCGAAACGCCTCGTGGTCGGGGGTGTAGGCCGAACGGCCGGCGACGTCGTCGATCGTCATGATCCTCTCCGTGGCTTGTTTTGCGTGCCAGCGTGAGAGTGATTGACGCTTACGTCAAGCGGGAAGAAGGCCCCGCCCGGGCGTCGCCGGGCGGGGCATGAGGATCAGCCGGCGACCCCGGCGTGCGCCGCCAGTGCCGCGAGCAGCAGCAGGGCGACGATGTTGGTGATCTTGATCATCGGATTGACCGCCGGCCCCGCGGTATCCTTGTAGGGATCGCCGACGGTATCGCCGGTGACGGCCGCCTTGTGCGCTTCGGAGCCCTTGCCGCCGTAATTGCCGTCCTCGATATATTTCTTGGCATTGTCCCACGCGCCGCCGCCCGAGGTCATCGAGATGGCGACGAACAGGCCCGAGACGATCACGCCCAGCAGCATCGCGCCGACGGTGGCGAAGCCCTGTGCCTGGCCGGCAACCCAGGTGATGATGAAATACACCAGGATCGGGCTCAGCACCGGCAGCAGCGAGGGCACGATCATCTCGCGAATCGCGGCACGGGTGACGAGATCGACCGTACGGGCATAGTTCGGCCGTGCGGTGCCTTGCATGATGCCGGGATTGTCGCGGAACTGGGTGCGCACCTCCTCGACCACCGCTCCTGCCGCCCGGCCGACCGCGGTCATCCCGAACGCGCCGAAGATGAACGGCAGCATCGCGCCGAGCAGCAGCCCGACGATGACATACGGATTCGACAGCGAGAAATCGACGGTGATGGCGCCGAAATACTCATGCAGGTCACTGGTGTAGGCGCCGAACAGCACCAGTGCGGCCAGCGCCGCCGAGCCGATTGCATAGCCCTTGGTCACTGCCTTGGTGGTGTTGCCGACCGCATCCAATGCGTCGGTGCGGTTGCGCACGTCGTCGGGCAGGCCGGACATTTCGGCGATGCCGCCGGCATTGTCGGTGACCGGGCCGTAAGCGTCGAGCGCGACCACCATGCCGGCAAGCGCGAGCAGCGAGGTCGCCGCGAAGGCGACGCCGATGATCCCGGCCAACTGGTACGAGGCGATCACCGCGACGACGATCACCAGCGTCGGCAGCGCAGTCGCCTCGAGGCTGATCGCGAGGCCCTGGATCACGTTGGTGCCGTGGCCGGTGACCGAGGCTTTGGCGATGGTCTGCACCGGGCGGTGATTGGTGCCGGTGTAATATTCGGTGATCCACACCAGCAGACCGGTGACGGCGAGGCCAATCATCATGCACCAGAACAGATCCCAGCCGGTCGCCGCCTCGGCTGCCGTAGCGGGCAGCGCGCCGCCGGCCTGGTCGAGGAACGCGGTGCCGCCGATCGCGGCGTTGAGGTCGCCCAGCGCCCAGGTGGTGACGACATAAATCGCCGGGATCGACAGGATCGCGGTGGTGAAGAAGCCCTTGTAGAGCGCGCCCATGATCGATCCGCCGCCGAGGCGCACCATATAGGTGCCGATGATCGAGGTGATGATGCACACCCCGCCGACCAGCAGCGGCAGCGACATCAGCGCAAACAGCTTGTCGGCATGCGGCAAGAGCAGCGCGAGCGACACCATCGTCAGGCCGAGCGTGACGACATAGGTCTCGAACAGGTCGGCCGCCATGCCGGCACAATCGCCGACATTGTCACCGACATTGTCGGCGATCGTCGCGGGATTGCGGGGATCGTCCTCGGGAATGCCCGCCTCGACCTTGCCGACGAGATCGGCGCCGACGTCGGCGGCCTTGGTGAAGATGCCGCCGCCCAACCGCGCGAAGATCGAAATCAGCGAGGCGCCGAAGGCCAAAGCGGTCAAGGATTGCGTGATGATACGGTCGCTCGGCGCGTGGCCGGCGGGGCCGGTCAGATACCAGAAGAACACCGAGATCGCGAGCAGGCCGAGCCCCGCCACCAGCATGCCGGTGACGGCGCCCGAACGGAACGCGATGGTCAGGCCGCCTTGCAGCGAGCCGCGCGCGGCCTCCGCGGTGCGCACATTGGCGCGCACCGAGATGTTCATGCCGACGAAGCCCGCGACCCCCGACAGGATCGCGCCGATCGCGAAGCCGACCGCCGATACGATGCCAAGCGTGGCGAAGATGACGATGGCGACGATCACGCCGACGATCGCGATGGTGGTGTATTGCCGGGCGAGATACGCCTTGGCGCCTTCCTGGATGGCGGCGGCGATGTCCTGCATCTTCGTATCTCCCGCCGAGGCGCGCAGCACCTGGCCGGACGTGAAGAATCCGTAGAGCACAGCAATCAGGCCGCACGCGATGGCGGCATAGACATACGTCATTGGCACTCCTTCCCTGCTCTCTCCTGTCCGGGAGGCTGATTGGGTGGGAACGCTCCCGTGACTTGTAGGCGGAGGCTATCGGGGCGGATGCGCCAGCGCAAGCGCCTCAATTGCCGTGGAGGAAGCCGAGTTTCGCCGGAAGGTCGATCGCCCGGCCGCGATCGGTGAGCGCCAGGCCGGCGCCGGCGCGGAACGTGCCGACGCGCGTCGCCGGGACGGGAAGGGCGATGTCGGCCGGGGCGGCGAACAGAAGTTCGTAATCGTCGCCCGCGGTCGCCGCGGCGAGCCGCGCGGCGCGATCGTCGCCGGCAAAGGTACGATAAGCGGCGGACAGCGGCACGGTATCGAGCGCGATCGTTGCGCCGATCCCGCTCGCCGCTGCCATGCGCGCGGCGTCGATCAGCAAGCCGTCGGAAACGTCCATCATGGCGTGGACGAGCGGCGCCAGCGCACGTCCTTCGGCGATGCGGGGATGCGGTCGCCGGTAGGCCGCGAGCGGATCGGCCGGCCCGTCCGCGCCTTGCGCGATCCGAAGTCCCGCGCCGGCATCGCCGATCGTGCCAGTGACGTAGAGCGCATCGCCCGTCTTCGCACCCGTGCGAACCGGCGCGGCCGGGGCGCGCCCGATCGCCGTCAGCGTGATGACGCGGGGGGCATTAGCGGGCAGCGACACCGTATCGCCGCCGAGCAAGGGGCAGGACAGGTCGCGCAAGGCTTGCCCGAGCCCGCCGATAAACGGCCGATCCCATGCTGAGTCGCGCAGCGGATAGTTCAGCAGCGCGCCCTCTGGGGTCGCACCCTTGGCGGCGAGGTCGGAGAGGTTCACCGCGAGCAGTTTCCACGCGACGTCGGCGGGCGGGTCGGTCGCGAGATAATGCACGCCCTCGACGATCGTGTCGGTGGTGATGACGAGCTCGCCGAGCCGCGCGGTATCGTCCTCTAGCCCGAGCGCGCCGGGATGGAGCGGCAGGCGGCGCAGCGCGGCGAGGAATTCGGCTTCGGTCATCGCAACCAGCTTAGGTTCGGCTCGCGCCGCGATCAAACAGCAGAAATACGATCAGCGTCACCGCGCCGATCGCCGTGCCGGCGATCGCGCTCAGCGTCCATCCGCCCGACTCGAAGGTCGCCGAGCCGAGCAGCGAGCCGGTCGCGCCGATGACGAACATGATCGTCATATAACCCGAATTGACGCGCGACCGCGCCTCGTTCGACAGCGCGAAGATGATCTTCTGGCCGGTGATCTGGCTCAATTGCACCGCGGCATCGATCAGGATCGCGGCGGCGGCGAAGGCGATCACGCTGGTCGCGGCGACCGCGGGGATCGCGCCGGCAAAGCCCAAGGCGATGATCGCCAGTGCGGCAAGGCTGGTCCACCAAGCCAGTCCCTTGTCGGCGAGCCAGCCGGCCAGCGGCGCGGCGAAGGCGCCGCCCGCGCCGGCCAGCGCGAACAGCGCGA
This sequence comes from Hephaestia mangrovi, assembly GCF_019880555.1. Classification (GTDB taxonomy): domain Bacteria; phylum Pseudomonadota; class Alphaproteobacteria; order Sphingomonadales; family Sphingomonadaceae; genus Sphingomonas; species Sphingomonas mangrovi. Next base: position 191,322 of record NZ_JAINVU010000006.1, read on the forward strand.
CCTCATTCTGAGTGAAATCGAATGTGTGCAGCAGGACGAGCGGCGCGGCGGTCCAGAACAGGTTGAACGCGGCGAACATCATCGACTGGTAGAAGGCGCGAAGCCTGAGCGCGCGGCGATCGCGGATCTGCGTCAATGTCGATAGCAGGATCGCGCCATAGCCGAGCTTCGCTTCGGGCCTGCGGTGCGGGCAGACGATGGCGAGTGCGACCATCAGCAGCGCCATCAGCCCGGCCGATGCGAAGAAGATCGCGCGCCAGCCGATCGCCTCGGCAACGAAGCTCGCTGCGGGGCGCGCCAGCATGATGCCGGTCAGCAGCCCCGCCATGATCCGGCCGATCACGCGGCCCTGCTGGTCCTCGGGGGTCAGATGCGTGGCGAGCGGCAGCAGCACTTGCGCGCCGGTTGCGCACACGCCGGTCAGAAACGAGGCGGCGAGGAAGGTGATCGGCCCGCGCGAAAGCCCGATGCCGAGGCAGGCGATCACCGCGCCGGCAGTGGCGATCAGCGTCAGCCGCTTGTTCTCGAACAAGTCCCCCAGCGGCACCAGCAGCGCGAGGCCGAGGCCGTAGCCGAACTGGGTCAGCATCGTGATCGTGCCCGCGATCTGCGGCGACAGACCGATCTCGGGCCCGATCGAATCGATCAGCGTCTGCGCGTAATAGAGATTGGCGACCATCGCCCCGCAGGCAACCGCGAACAACAACGTCGCGGCGCGCGTCAGATGCTCGTGCGGGGGATCGGCAGGCATCGCGCGGCAATAAGCCGCATCGCAACAAGAACAAGCCCCGCGACGTTTCCCGGTCGCGTTCAGTCGCGTTGCCGCTGGCCGGCGCGGCGTCTATCAGTCGCGCACAATCATAAGATGGGGAAGGCTAATGAACACTGACGAGATGACCGCGAGGATGAGGGAGGGCCGCGGCTTCATCGCCGCGCTCGATCAATCGGGCGGCTCCACGCCAAAGGCGCTCAAGGCATATGGCATCGCGGACGGCGCCTGGTCCAATGACGAGGGGATGTTCGCGCTGATCCACGCGATGCGCGTGCGGATCATCACGGCACCGGCCTTCACCGGCGACAAGGTGCTCGCCGCGATCCTGTTCGAGCGGACCATGGATGGGCAGGCCGGCGGCATGCCGGTGCCCCAGGCGCTCCACGATCGCGGCATCGTGCCATTCCTGAAGATCGACAAGGGCCTCGAGGCAGAGGCCGACGGCGTGCAGCTGATGAAGCCGATTCCGGGGCTCGACGGCCTGCTCGTGCGGGCCAAGGGGCTGGGCGTGTTCGGCACCAAGGAGCGGTCGGTGGTCAATCTCGCCAATCGCGACGGGATCGCGGCCATCGTCGCGCAGCAGTTCGAGATCGCCGGCGCGGTGGCGGCGCAGGGCATGATGCCGATCATCGAGCCAGAGGTGAACATCAAGAGCCCCGAGCGCGCCGATGCCGATCGCCTGCTCGTCGCCGAGCTCGCCGCGGCGCTCGACAAGGATCGCGACGGGCCGAAGGTGATGCTCAAGCTCTCGCTGCCGGCCGAACGCGGCATTTACGAAGGGCTGATCCACCATCCGCGCGTGCTGCGCGTCGTCGCGCTGTCGGGCGGGTTCAATCGCCCCGAAGCCTGTGCCGAGCTCGCCCGCAACAAGGGCATGATCGCGAGCTTCAGCCGCGCGCTGCTCGAGGATCTGCGTCATCAGATGAGCGATGCCGAATTCGATGCCGCGCTCGCCGAGGCGATCGATCAGATCTACGCCGCCTCGGTGGACAAGACGCCGGACGCGCGCTGATGGTCGAGCGCACGCAGCCGCAGGATGAGGGCTGGGCCGCGGTCGACGCCTATATCGGGGAGACGCTGCTCGGCCATGATTCGGCGCTTGCCGCCGCGCTCGCGGCTAATGCGGCGGGCGGGCTGCCCGATATCGACGTGTCGCCGCCGCAAGGGCGCATGCTGCGGCTGCTCGCCACGATGTGCGGTGCGACGCATGTGCTCGAAGTCGGCACGCTCGGCGGCTATTCGACGATCGAGCTGGCGCGCGCGGTGAGCGAGGGCGGCCGCGTCGTGACGCTGGAGATCGACCCGCACCATGCCGCGGTCGCGCGGGCGAACCTCGACGCGGCCGGCCTCGGTGATCGCGTCGAGGTGCTTGTCGGCCCGGCGATCGAGACGCTCGCGACGTTGGACGGGCCGTTCGACTTCGTGTTCATCGATGCCGACAAGCAGAACAACGCTGCTTATCTCCGCGAGGCGCTGCGGCTGTCGCGTCCCGGCACGGCGATCGTCATCGACAATGTGATCCGCGAGGGCGGCGTGCTCGATGCGACCAGCACCGACCCGCGCATTGCCGGCACCCGCGCACTGTTCGACGCGGTCGCCGCCGAACCGCGCCTGACCGCAACCGCGATCCAGACGGTCGGCGGCAAGAAATGGGACGGCTTCCTGCTGGCGTTGGTGGGTAACGACAGGCCGTAATGGCTGGCATCGCGAGCAAGGGGGCGAAGACAACCGACGCTTCGATGGCTTCCGCCGGCCGCCAATTACCGGTGACGATCGACAACGGGTGAAGTGCAAGTGCTCAAGAAAAAGGGCGGCGCCGCTGCCGGCACCGCCCTTCTCGTGTTTGGTGGCGAGTCTTCGGATTGCTCGCGCAATCCGAAGCCGCCTGCGTCTTAGCGCTTCGAGAACTGGAAGCTGCGGCGGGCCTTGGCCTTGCCGTACTTCTTGCGCTCGACCGCGCGGCTGTCGCGGGTCAGGAAGCCTGCGGCCTTGACCGGGCTGCGCAGCGCCGGCTCGTAGCGGGTCAGCGCCTGGCTGATGCCGTGCTTCACCGCACCCGCCTGGCCCGACAGGCCGCCGCCCTTGACGGTGCAGACGACGTCATACTGGCCCTGCCGCGACGAGACGTCGAACGGCTGGTTGATGACGAGGCGCAGCGTCGGGCGCGCGAAATAGACCGCCTGGTCGCGGCCGTTGATGGTGATCTTGCCCGAGCCCGGCTTCAGCCACACGCGCGCCACCGCATCCTTGCGGCGGCCGGTGGCATAGGCACGGCCCTGCTTGTCGATCTGCTGCTCGCGCAGCGGCGTGGTCGGCTCGGCGGCGACGGGCGCTTCGGGAGCGGCGGCGGTTGCCGTTTCGGTGGCAGCCGGCGCGGCCGGGGCCGTATCGGCCTGCTGGCCGCCGACGACGGCGCCGAGATCGGAAAGCGATTGACGATTGTCGGACATCAGTTGCCCACCTTGTTCTTGCGGTTCATGCCCGCGATATCGAGCACTTCGGGGTTCTGGGCGGCGTGCGGATGCTCGGCGCCCGAATAGATGCGCAAGCTGCGCATCTGGGCACGGCCGAGCGGCCCGCGCGGGATCATCCGCTCGATGGCCTTTTCCAGCACGCGCTCGGGGAACTTGCCTTCCAGCACCTTGCCCGCGGTCACGCCCTTGATGCCGCCGGCATAGCCGGTGTGGCGGTAATAGACCTTGTCCTTGAGCTTGTTGCCGGTGAACTTCACCTTGTCGGCGTTGATCACGATGACATTGTCACCGCAATCGACATGTGGGGTGTAGCTCGGCTTATGCTTGCCGCGCAGCACGTTGGCGATGATCGTCGCCGCGCGACCGACCACCAGGCCGTCGGCATCGACGATGTGCCACTTCTTCTCCACCTCATGCGGCTTGGCCGACTTGGTGGTCTTCATCAGCGCCTTCATGGGGCTTGGACCTTATGCTTGCGTTTGAAACGAGCGACGCCGCCCCAGACGGAGCGGCGCGAACGCGCGCCCTATCGTCGATCGGATCGCGCGAGTCAAGGGAATGCGCGGGTTAGCGAGCGGGTATCAGGATACCGGAGGGGTCAGCGAGGCCTGCCGGCGGGTACCGATACGGCATCAATCATCGGTCGCGGCCTCCACCCACGCGGCCAGACGCTCTTCGGCATCGACCGTCCACCAGGTGACCGCCGGCAGATCGTAGCTGTGCAGCGCGGCGATCCGTGCGGCGAGGAACGGCGCCAGCGTCGTGCGCGTCTTGAAGATGCCGGCCACTTCCGATCCGCTCTCGATCGCGCCCTCCCATGTGTAGATCGATTCCACCGCGCCGAGATTCGCGCACGCCGCCAGCCGCGCCTCGACCACCGCTGTGGCGATGCGCTCGGCCTCCGCCCGGTCGGCGAAGGTGGCGCGACCAGCGCGATCACGCTCACCGTGCCGCGCGGCGACCGACGGCATGGGCCGCGATCACCGCGGCGATCAGCGTCAGCGCGGCATTGAGTTGGTGGGCGACCGCGATGACGATCTCCACCCCGCTCATCAAGGTCGAGATGCCCAGCACGATCTGCAGGCAGACCAGGCCAATCACCACCTGGCCCTGGCGCCGGGCCCCGACCCGCATCGCCCGCACCGCCAGCCATATCAGCCCGGCGGCGGCGATGAAGGCGAACCAGCGGTGGACGAACTGCACCACGATCGGATTGTCGACAACGTTGGTCCAGGCCGGTTGCAGCATCGTCACGCCGGCCGGGAACAGCCGGTCGCCCATCAACGGCCAGCTCGCGAAGGCATAGCCGGCATTGAGCCCGGCGGTGAACGCGCCAAGCGTGATCTGCATGAACAGCAGGATGATCGCCGCCGCGCCGATCGCGGTCAGCCGCGCCGGTCGTGCCGCCGTGTTGGCCAGCGCATAGAGGTCCATCGCCGTCCACACCGTGCCCGCCAGGATGAACAGGGCGGTGACGAGATGCACCGCGAGCCGGATATGGCTGACGTCGGTGCGCACGGCGAGGCCGGAGGATACCATCCACCAGCCGATCGCTCCCTGCAGCCCGCCGAGCGCGAGGATCGCCGTCAGCCGCCAGCCATAACCGCGCGGGATCTGCCGCCGCACCGCGAACCAGATCAGCGGCAGCGCGAAGGCGAAGCCGATCAGCCGCCCCCACAGCCGGTGGAGATATTCCCAGAAAAAGATCGCCTTGAACCCGGCAAGGTCCATGTTGCGGTTGATCTCGGTATATTCGGGGATGCGCTTGTAATGATCGAATTCGGCGATCCATTGCGCGTGGTTGAGCGGCGGGATGATGCCGCTGATCGGCTCCCATTCGGTGATCGACAGCCCCGATTCGGTCAGCCGGGTGATCCCGCCGAGCACCACCATGCCGACGATCATGCCGGCGACGAACAACAGCCAATGGGCGATCGCGCGGGGGCGGGCGCGGGTGGCGGGAAACGAGGTTTGCTGCAGCATCGCGCGGCGGTGTAGCGCATATTTTCGCCGCGCGGAATCGCCACGTCGCCGCATCAAATGTTATGTTGTAACATCGGGCCGGCCGTGCCATATCGCCGCGCATGACGGCCCTAGCGCAATCGCGGCTCTCGCATTGGGTGGACACGCGGTTCGATCGTTTCGCGATCGGGCTGTCGGGCCTGTGCGCGGTGCATTGCGTGGCCAGCGCGCTGTTCCTCGCCTTCATGGCCTCGGTCGGCGCCGCGCTGCTCAACCCGTTGTGGCACGAGATCGGCCTCACTTTCGCGATCCTGTTCGGCGTGGTCGCGCTGGGCCGCGGTTTCCTCAGCCACGGTTATGCCGCGCCGCTGTTCGTCGGCTCGTTCGGGCTGGGCATGATGGCCGGCGCGATCACGCTGCCGCACGATGGCGGGATGGAAACGATCTATACGGTGATGGGCGTCGCGCTGCTCGCCTTCGGCCACGATCTCAACCGCCGCGCCAGCCACTGACGCGGCTTGCCGTTTACGGGGCCGGACCCTAAATTCCGCTGATGGCCGCGCACCACCATCATCACGAGCCCAAGGGCAAGGCGCTGACCCATGCCGCGCAGACCACGCTCGAAAAGGCCGGCGAGCAATGGACGTCGATGCGCGCCAGCGTGTTCGAGGCGCTGGCCGGGTTCGACAAGCCGGCGTCCGCTTATGACATCGCCGAGGCGGTGTCGAAGGCCGAGGATCGCCGCGTCGCCGCCAACAGCGTCTATCGCATCCTCGATCTGTTCGTTTCGGCCAATCTCGCGCGCCGCGTCGAGAGCTCGAACGCCTATGTCGCCAACGCGCACCCCGATTGCCTGCACGATTGCATCTTCCTGGTCTGCGACAAATGCGGCCAGACCACGCATATCGACGACGATCGCATCACCGGCACTGTCCGCCACGCCGCCGAAGCCGCCGGCTTCTCGCCCGTGCGCCCGGTGATCGAGGTCCGCGGCACCTGCGCCGATTGCGAGGAATAGGGTCAGGACCACCGGCGGCGGGTTCGTCATCCGGATGGCGTTGCGTTCCGCCGGTCCGTGCGCCATCCTGCTGCGATGCTGCATCTCGGGTTCGCGACAACGCTGGATCTGCTGAGCTGGATCGTGATCCTTGCGCTCGGCGCGAAAGGGGCGGCGGCCGCGATCGTCCTGCTCGTCGATATAGAAGCCCGCGATCGCCCCGGCTGGGGAACGATCCTGTGGTGGGTAACCAAGGTGACGCCACTCATCGCCGTGCCCTGCCTGATCTGGCTTGCCTTTCTGGAGAAGGAGAGGGGCCTGGTTCAGCTGTATCTCGCCCTGGGCGTGTTCGTCGTGATCGCGGTGCCGCTCGCGATTCGCAAGCGCCGAAGACGTATGGCCGAGCATATGCCAAAGACGGTCTGACTTCGTAGACCTGCCGGTCGCCTAAGGCAGCGCCTTCGTCATCCTGACCAGCGGCACCGCGACGCCATCGACCGGCGGCGTCGTCACCCGCTCACTCGCGGTATAGCTGCACGCGCGGTAGAGCGGTTCGCCGGCTAATGTCGCCATCAGCTCGGCTCGGCCGAACCCCGCCTTCGCAGCCGCGGCTTCGCAAGCGTCGAGGATCGCGCGGCCGACGCCTTGCCTCGCGAACGCGGGATCGGTGAACATCGCCCTGATCCGCGCCGGCTCGCGCGCGGGATCGAGTGTCCGCGCGTCGCGCAGGTCGCTGCTGTGATCGCCGCCGTAGAGCGTCGCGCGCCAGCTCCAGCCGCCGCATCCGGCCAGCGCGCCGCCGATCCGCGCGAGGAAATAGCTGCGATCGGCGATCAGCTGGGTATCGAGCCCCATCACCGCGCGGCTCGCCGCGATCTCGGCGTCGCTCAGGAAGCCGCGCTGCAAATCGTCGATCGCGCGCGCCATCAGCGCCCGGATCGCCGGAATGTCGGCTTCGGTCGCGGGTTCGATCACCATATCGGCCATCGCGCGACGGTTGCGGCGCCGCGCCGTCCGCGTCAAGGAGGCGCTGGAGGAACCATGGCCAAGCAGCGCATCGATCAACTGCTCGTCGATCGCGGGCTCGCGGAATCGCGGACGCGCGCGCAGGCGCTGGTGATGGCCGGCCATGTCTTCGTCGGCGATCGCAAGATCGACAAGGCGGGCCAGCAGGTGGCCGACGACGCGGCGGTGGAGGTGCGCGGCCGCGATCATCCCTGGGTGTCGCGCGGCGGCATCAAGCTCGCGCACGGGCTCGATCAGACCGGCTGGGACGTCGCCGGCGCGGTGGCGATCGACGTCGGCTCGTCGACCGGCGGCTTCACCGATGTGCTGCTCAGCCGCGGCGCGGCGCGCGTCTATGCAGTCGACAGCGGCACCAACCAGCTCGCCTGGAAGCTGCGCCAGGATGATCGCGTGATCGTTCACGAACGCACCAGCGCGCGCATCCTCACCACCGAGCACATCCCGGAAAACGTCGACCTGATCGTCTGCGATGCGAGCTTCATCGGCCTCGCCAAGGTGCTCGAAAAGCCGCTCGGCTTCGCCAAGCCGCTGGCGCGCGCGCTGGTGCTGGTCAAGCCGCAGTTCGAGGCGGGGCGGGAGGAAGTCGGCAAGGGCGGGGTGGTGCGCGATCCCGCCGTCCACGCCCGCGTCTGCGACGAGGTCGCGCGCTGGTTCGAGGATCAGGGCTGGCGTGTCGTCGGCGTGACGCAAAGTCCCATTACGGGACCGGAGGGGAATGTCGAGTTCCTGCTTGCCGCGCAGCGGGACCTTTCCGCCTAGTCGAAATCCGTTGTAAGCGGGTTTCCGATCTGTCTCGTACCGCTTGACAAAGGAGCGCGTGGGTGAGCGAACTGGCATCGAAGCAGCAATTGAGGATGTCGTTCGTGCGCTGGGCCCTGGTCACCGTGCCCGCGGTGCTGTTGCTCGGCTTCCTGTCGGGATCGAGTGTGCCGGCCGGCGCCGACAACGGCTGGTATATGATGCTGGCCAAGCCCGCGCTGACCCCGCCGGATTGGGTGTTCCCGGTTGCCTGGACGATCCTCTACGTCCTGATGGGTATCGCGCTGGCGATCGTGCTCAACGCGCGTGGCGCGCGCGATCGCGGGTTGGCGATCGGCCTGTTCGTCGCCCAATTGGCGGCCAACCTGGTGTGGAACCCGTTGTTCTTCGGCGCGCATCGCGTGATGCTGGCGTTCGGCGTGATCGTCGTGATGTTTGCTTTGGCGCTGGCGGCGACGATCCTGTTCGGGCGTATCCGCGCGGCGGCGGCGTGGCTGATGGTGCCCTATCTCGCCTGGATCTGCTTTGCCGGGGCGTTGACCTGGGGTATCCATCGGCTCAATCCGGATGCCGATGGCCTTGTCCCCGGCGCGGTAAGCACCCAGATCGCATTATGATGGTTGAGGCGGCTGGTGCCGAACGAACGAAGGAACATCCGCAATGCAATCCGAAAACAAGATTTTCGACGATTTCGTCAAATTCGTGAACGGCGCCGCCGGCACGTTCGCCGGCATGGCGCGTGAGGGCCAGGCCGATGCGCGAACCCGGTTCCGCGAATGGATCGGTGGCCAGGATTTTGTGACCCGCGAGGAATTCGATGCGGTGAAGGCGATGGCCGCGGCTGCGCGCGACGAGGTCGATGCGCTGCGCGCCCGTCTCGATGCGCTCGAAGGCGCCGCGCCGCCGGCCGTGGTCAAGCCCGTGAAGCCGGCCGCCAAGCCTGCTGCGGCGAAGCGCGCCAAGGCGGCGCCGAAGGCCGCGCCCAAGGCGTGAGTTGATCGATCGCGGCGCCAGTCCGCGTCGTCATCCGGCGCTCCGGCGCGCGCGCTTCGTCGCGATGGCGCCGCGCGTGCCCCACAGCTTGTCCACAGCTTTTTCCACGCGGGGGTTCGGCGGCGGGGTTGTTTCGCGCGGCGCGGCCCGTCACCATGCGCGCGAGGGAGACATTTATGCTCGATGAGGGCGATCTCGAGCGCGACGATACCGCCGCGCCGATCGACATGCTGGAAAATTACTTCGCCGCGCACGGCTGGAAGCACGAGCGGCAGGACGAGGAAATCGTCGCCACCGTCAAGGGCAGCTGGACCGAATACGAGCTGCGCGGGCTGTGGCGCGAGGACGACAGCGTGCTGCAATTCCTCGCCTTTCCGGACATCCGCGTCACCGAGGAGCGGCGCGCGGCGATCTATGAGGCGATCGGGCTGATCAACGAGCAATTGTGGATCGGCCATTTCGAATTGTGGTCGTCGACCGGCGTGCTGCTCTATCGTCATGCCGCGATGGTCGGCGGAGGCGAGGATGCCGGCCTGTCCTTGTCCGACGCGGAACTGATCATCGAAAGCGCGATTGACGAGTGCGAGCGTTTCTATCCGGTGTTCCAGTTCGTCCTGTGGGGCGGCAAGACGCCGAAGGAGGCAATCGCCGCCGCGCTCATCGAAACCCAGGGAGAAGCATGATTTCAGACGTACCGACGAGCATCTGGTTGATTGGTTGCGGCAACATGGCGGGCGCCATGCTGTCGCGATGGGTGGAAAGCGGCGTGGTCGATCCGGCCACCGTTACGGTGGTCGATCCCGGCCAGCCCCGGCTTCCCGGCGGCGTGCGCCATGTCGCCAGCCTGCCCGACGAGGCGGCGCCCGAGGCGGTGATGATCGGCGTCAAGCCGCAGATGCTCGATGATATCGCCGGCGCGCTGGCGCCGAGGATCAAGGGCGTGAAGCTGCTGCTGTCGATCCTGGCCGGGGTCGAGGTCGCGTCGCTCGCCAGGCGCTTTGAGGCGGAAGCGATCGTGCGCGTCATGCCCAATCTGCCGGTCGCGCTCGGCCATGGCGCCGTCGGGCTCTACGGCGCCGATCCGCAAAGCGAGGCGGGGCACGCGGCGTCGGCGCTGATGGCGCCGCTCGGCACCGTCGAGTGGATCGACGAAGAAGGGCTGTTCGATGCCGTCACCGCGCTGTCGGGCAGCGGCCCCGGCTTCGTCTATCGCTTCATCGACGCGCTCGCCGCGGCCGGCGCCGCGCTTGGCCTGCCAGCCGATCAGGCGCTGCGCCTCGCCACCGCGACGGTCGAGGGCTCGGCGATGATGGCAGCGAACGCCGATGAGACGCCCGCCACGCTCGCCGATCGCGTTGCCAGCAAGGGCGGATCGACGCGCGAGGGCCTCAACGTGCTCGATCGCGACGATGCGCTGCAACGCCTGCTCGTCGCGACGCTCACCGCCGCGCGCGATCGCAACGTCGAACTGGCCGCCGCCGCGCGCTGATTGAAGCTGGTCCACTTACGTGGACGCGGCAGCGGAACGCGCATCGCGCTTCGTCGGTTGTCTCTCGCGAGAAGGGAGATTGCCATGACGACGCTCGATCGCGACAGCAAGGGCCGCTTCATTTCGGACGAGGACGCGCGCCAGCGGCGCACCTCGGCTGTCAAGCTCGGCCTCGCCGCCACCGCCGGCGCGGCGATCGGGATGATGGCGCTGTTCGGGCGGCGCACTGCCAGCCAGGCGCCGACGATCCTCGCCGGCGATTGGCCGCAGGCGCTCGCCGCCGAGCACAAGGCGGTGCTCAAGCTGTTCGACGCGATCGAGGCGACGCAGACGCGCGCCGTCGCGCGCCGCACGATGTTGCTGGCGCAGCTCAAGCATGCGCTGGCCAAGCACGCGATCGAGGAGGAGAATGCGATCTATCCCGCGTTGCGCGATGCTGGCCGTGCCGATGCCGCCGAATCGCTGATCCGCGATCATGGCGACGTGAAGCATTTCCTCTACGATCTCGAGAACATGCCCAAGAACGCGCCCGAGTTCCTCGAGACGATCAAGGCCTTCCGCCACGAGATCGAAACGCACATGCGCGAGGAGGAGGAGCGCGATTTTCCGGCGCTGAAGGCGCAGCTTTCGGAAGATCAGAACCGCAAGCTGACCCGCCAGATGAATCGCGAGGGCTTCAAGCTCGCGTAGCGATCAAGGCCTCGCCATCGCGAGTGCCAGCCAGGCTCAGCGGCGCATCCCGCGCACGCGATGGGCGACATAGCCCGCCACGGCGATCACGATCAGTCCCCCGATCACCGCGTCGGCCGAATGGAACGCGGCCTTGATCCGCGGGTCGCTGTCCCATGCGGCGCCGAGCTTCATCCCGATCCAGGCGAGCGCGAAGCACCACGGCCACGATCCGATGAAGGTGTAGAGGTGAAACCGCCCCAGCGGCATCCGCGCGATGCCCGCGGGGAAGGCGATGAATGACCGGATCACCGGCAGCAGCCGCCCGATCAGCACCGCTGCCGATCCGAACCGCGCGAAAAACCGGTCTGCCGCGTCGAGCTCGCCCGGCCCCAGCAGGACGAAGCGCCCCCAGCGCTCGATCGCCGGCCGGCCGCCGCGCTTGCCGAGCTCATAAGCGAACACCGATCCGATGTTGCAGCCGATCGCGCCCGCGGTCGCAACCGCGAACAGCTCGAAGCGCCCGGTCGAAACCAGATAGCCCGAAAACGGCATGATCACTTCGGATGGCAGTGGGATGCACGCGCTTTCGATCGCCATCATCAGCGCGACGCCGAGATAGCCGGTCGCGGAGATCACGGCGACGATGAACCCGGCGAGCACGGCGAGGATATGTTCGATCATGTCCGCCGCCATGGCCGAGGCGCCGTTGCGTTTCCAGCCCCAAATGCGCGGCCTTCGCATCTGCCCGGCCAAGCCGCGCCGGCGTCAGCTGCACCTCGCCGGAACTTATTCCGCCACCGGTTCGTTCGAGACGTTGGTCGCCAAGTCAAAGTCAAAAAAGGGTTTATTATGCGTTTGATGAAATTTGCGATGGCCGGCACTGCCGCGGCATCGATGCTGGTCGCCAGTGGCGCGATTGCCGCCGGCCCCGTCCGTTCCGCTGCCGCGGTTCCCGCCGTGCAGAGCGCACCGGTAAACGGCGTCCGCGCCGCGCCCGCGCTGAAGCACCGCAGCAGCCAGTCCGACGAGGGCACGCCCGTCCTGGGTTACGCCCTTGCCGGCGTGTTTGCCGCCGGCCTGGTCGCCGCGACGATCGTCGCGACCGATCATAGCTCGGATTCGACCCCGCCCTCCAGCCCGGGCTAACGGGTCAAGGCAGGCCTCGCGCCCAGGCGGCGCGGGGCCTTTGCTGCCCACCCCGGCGCGTGGTCAGCGTCGCAACAGCGCCGCCGCGCCGCGCAAATCCTCGACGAACCGCTCGAATTCTTCGGCCGCCTTGGCCTTGTCGGGCAGGCGCAGCAGATAGCTGGGATGCACCGTCACCCAGCCGGTGCCGCCATCCGGCAATTCGTGCGCCGCACCGCGTTCGCGCCCGATCGTCATTGGCCGGCCGAAAACCGATCGCGCCGCCGTCGCGCCCAGCGCCACAGTGACCTGCGGCTTCACCACCAGCCGCTCCTGCTCGTACCACCAGCGGCATGCCTCGATCTCGCCGGCATTGGGCTTGGAATGGATGCGCCGTTTGCCGCGCCGCTCGAACTTGAAATGCTTCACCGCGTTGGTGACATAGGCTTGCGCACGATCGACGCCGGCGTCCGCCAGCGCGCGATCGAGCATCTGCCCGGCCGGCCCGACGAACGCACGCCCAGCGAGATCCTCCTGATCGCCCGGCTGCTCGCCGACCAGCATCATCGCCGCGCTCGTCGGCCCTTCGCCGAACACCGTCTGCGTAGCGTTCTTGTAGAGCGGGCACCGCGTGCAGCCCGCGGCTTCCTCGCGCAGCGCGTGCCATGCCGCCTCGGCATTGCCGCCGCGCTGCGTCCGTGCGGTATCGATCATGCGTCTCTCCCGTGCCTGGGCGTCGGCGATCAGGCTCGGCACCAACGCCGTTTCGGGCATGTTTTTCCAGTAACGCTTCGGCATTTCCTTGAGCATCGCGCCGATCTTTATCCGCGCCGGGTTGAAGATCGATGCGTAATAGGTCTGCCACACCGCTTCGATCGCATCGTCCGCCGGGGCGTCGCCGCGCGTCGCGCCCGGCCCTTCGCGCACCGTCTCGCCGTCCCAATGCAATGACAATTCGGGCGTCAGGATCGACCACCGCATCGCCGCGAACCGATCGACGAAGAAGCCGGCATTGGCGCGCACGATATGATGCTCGGGCTCGAACCAGGCGATATAGCGCAGCCCGTCGTCGTCATGCGTCTCGCGAAAGCGCAGAAAGGCGCGCATCTTGTGGATGTCGCGCCGCACCGCCTTGGCCATTGTCGCGATCCGCGCGATGAGCGGATCGGCCTCGTCGTCGAGCAGGCGGGGATGCGCCTGCAATCGGCACAGAGCGGCATAGAGCAAGGCAAACCGCTCGGGGTCGCGATGCAGCAGCGCCGCGCCGGCAAGGTCGATGAACGCGCGCGGCACCCTTAACCGCGCCGATGGCTCCGCGATGGCTATCGAGGCGGGCGCCGCGGCGAACAGGTCGCCGCTTTCCCCGGTCTGCCATATGACTGCCCCGGGCGCGACGCCCTGGGCCGCAAGCGTTCTTGCCGCGTCGCGCCAGCCCGCGACATCGTCCGGACCGGAGAGCGTCACAGTGCGCAGCGCGGCCATGTCAGGCCGCGAACAATTCAAACTGCTCGGGACGCGGCGCCACCAGCGGCCGCAGGTCCTGCCGGTCGACGAGCGCGGTCGGCGACCAGTCGGCGGCCACGATGAACGGGCGCAGCCGGGCGATCGACACCGTCAGCCGGGCGACATCGTCAAGCCGCAGCCGCCGCCAGCGCCGGATCGACAGGATCGCGTCGACCGCCTTGATGCCGAGCCCCGGCACGCGCAGCAGCCGCTCGCGCGCGGCGGTGTTGACGTCGACCGGGAACGCCGCGCGAAACCGCAGCGCCCAGGCCAGTTTCGGGTCGATATCGAGCGGCAGCATCCCCGTCGTCTCGTCCGCCGCCGCCGCTACGTCGCCCGGCGCGAAGCCGTAAAAGCGCATCAGCCAGTCGGATTGGTAGAGTCGGTGCTCGCGCATCAAAGGCGGCCGCCGCAGCGGCAACACGGCGCTGGCATCGGGGATCGGGCTGAACGCCGAATAATAGACGCGTTTGAGATCAAACCGGCCGTAGAGCGTGGCGGCGCGATGGACGATGTCGCTGTCGGTCGCCGCGTCAGCGCCGACGATCATCTGGGTGGATTGCCCGGCCGGCGCGAAACGTGGTGCCGCGCGATAGCGGCGCCGGGCGTCGCTATGATCGGCGATCGACGCGGTCATCGCCCCCATTGCGCCCTCGATCCGTCCGGCGTTCTTTTCCGGCGCCAGCCGCTTGAGCCCGCCGATCGTCGGCAGTTCGACGTTGATCGACACGCGATCGGCGTGACGCCCGGCCGCCTCGACCAACGCCGGATCGGCGTCGGGGATCGTCTTCAGATGGATATAACCGCGAAAATCGTGGTCTTCGCGCAGCGACCGCGCGACCTCGACGATCTGCTCCATGGTATAATTCGCCGATCGGATGATGCCCGACGAAAGGAACAGCCCCTCGATATAGTTGCGCTTGTAGAAAGCGATCGTCAGATCGACCACCTCGCGCGCGGTGAAGCGCGCGCGGCGCACGTTCGAGCTCTTGCGATTGATGCAATAATGGCAGTCGAAGATGCAGCTATTGGTCAGCAGAACCTTGAGCAGCGAGATGCAGCGGCCGTCGGGTGCATACGCGTGGCAGATGCCCATTCCCTGGTCGGTCGAGCCGATCCCCTTGCCGCCGCGCGAATCGCGTTTGATCGATCCCGATGACGCGCAGGACGCGTCGTATTTCGCCGCATCGGCAAGGATTTCGAGCTTCTGACGGACGTCGAGCTGCGCCATCCGTTCCTTTTATGTTCCGATCGCTCCGGGCGCAAGCGCCGACCGGATGACGCAGATCAATCAGAATGGTTCTTCAGCTCGTCGCCGATGATCCGCACGACGTGCAGCACGTTGGTCGATCCCGGCGTCTTGAACGGCACGCCGGCGATCACGATCACCCGGTCGCCGGCCTGGGCGAGGTGATGCCGGAGCGCCATGCGCTTGGCCTTGGCGACCATTTCCTCGAACGAATCGACGTCGCGAGTGTGCACGGCATAGGCGCCCCACAACAGGCCGGAGCGCCGCGCCGTCTCCATCTTGGGCGTCAGCACCATGATCGGCACCGAGGGGCGCTCGCGGCTCACGCGCCGGGCGGTCGATCCCGATGCGGTGAAGCAGATGATCGCCGTCGCCGATACGGTGCGGGCGATCTGCTTGGCGGCTTCCGCGATCGCGTCCGCCGTGGTCGGGTCGGGGCGGGTCACAGTGAAATGCACGCGGTCGCCGTGGCGCGGATCGCGCTCGACCGCTTCGCCGATCGAGTTCATCATCGCGACCGATTGCACCGGCCACTCGCCCGCGGCACTCTCGGCCGACAGCATGATCGCGTCGGCGCCGTCATAGATCGCGGTCGCCACGTCGGACACTTCGGCGCGCGTCGGCGTCGGCGAGGTAATCATCGATTCGAGCATCTGCGTCGCGACGACGACCGGCTTGCCCTGCTTGCGCGATTCCTCGACGATCATCTTCTGCAAGGGCGGCACGTCCTGCGGCGGCAATTCGACGCCCAGGTCGCCGCGCGCCACCATCACGCCGTCGCACATCTCGATGATCTCGGGGAGCCGGTCGATCGCCGCGGGCTTCTCGATCTTGGCGAGCAGCGAGGCCTTGCCCTGGATCAGCTTGCGCGCTTCGGCGAGGTCGTCGGGGCGCTGCACGAACGACAAGGCGATCCAGTCGACATGCTGTTCCAGCGCGAAGGCGAGGTCGCTCCGATCCTTATCGGTCAGCGCCGCCATCGGCACCACCACGTCGGGCACGTTGACGCCCTTGTTGTTGGAAAGCCTGCCGCCGACCTCGACCAGCGCCTCGATCCGCTCGGCGTCATTGTCGGTGACGCGCAGCACCAGCTTGCCGTCGTCGAGCAGCAGCCGCGCGCCCGGCTCGATCGCCTCGAAAATCTCCCGATGCGGCAATTCCACGCGCGCGGCATCGCCCGGCGTCGAATCGCGATCGAAGACGAAGGTCTGCCCGGTTTCGAGCATCACCTTGCCGCCGGCGAACCTGCCGACGCGCAGCTTCGGCCCCTGCAGATCGGCGAGGATCGTGGTCGGCCGTCCGTATTTCTTTTCGAGCGCGCGGATCGCCTCGATCACCGGGATCTTGGACGCCTGATCGCCGTGGCTCATGTTGATCCGGAACGCGTCCGCGCCGGCGGCGAACAGGTTCTCGATCATCTCCGGCGAATTGCTCGCCGGGCCCAGCGTCGCGAGCACGCGCACCTTGCGCGAGCGGGGGGCGGAGGCCTTGGTCATATAATTTCCTGCGGGTTGTGCGGAGCCGTCCCTAAACCCTATCTCGAAAGGATCAACCGTCGGAGGCAAAAATGGTAGCGCTCAACGAAATCGATGATGCCGTCGCCGCCAAGGCGTTTCGCCGCCTGGTCCGGCACCTGCGCCATCGCACCGATGCGCAGAATGTCGACCTGATGGGCCTTGCCGGCTTCTGCCGCAATTGCCTGGGCGATTGGCTGGCCGAAGCGAGCGAGGGCACGCTCAGCAAGGAGGCGGGCCGCGAAGCAGTCTACGGCATGACCTATGCCGAGTGGAAGGCGCAGCATCAGGCCGAGGCGACGCCCGAACAGCTCGATCGCATGAAAGCGAGCGTGGCGAAGAACAAGGTCGAGGACGATCTCGATGAGGCGCTCGACGAATCGTTCCCGGCAAGCGATCCGCCTGCGATGACCGAGCCCGGCCGGGGTTGAGCCGCACCGGCGAACCCCGTAGAGGCGACGGTCCAGTCGCCGGTTCCGGCGACTCATCTCATCATCGAAGAAAGGGCCGCGCCCTCGGGGTGCGGGAAAAGATATGGCGGAAGAGCGTGGCGAAGGCATGGGCGGCGGGCATGTCGCGGCGGACGAACTGCGGCTGCTGATCGAGCGCGCCGAGCGGCTTGAAGAGGAAAAGAAAGGCATCGCCGACGACATCAAGGACGTGATGGCCGAAGCCAAGAGCCGCGGCTACGATCCCAAGGCGATCCGCAAGATCCTTTCGATCCGCAAGAAGAAGAAGGAAGAGTATCAGGAAGAGGAAGCGATCCTCGAAACCTATATGCAGGCGCTCGGCATGATCTGAGGTCGCCGAACGTCCCCCGGACTTGTTCCGGGGTCCACGGTGCCGCATAATCGGCCGCCGCGGCTCCTGCGGAACGGTGGATGCCGGAACAAGCCCGGCATGACGGCTCGAGACTTCCACGCACTGCGCCCCAACCCAGAGGCACCCGATGGCAGGCCATTCCAAGTTCAAGAACATCATGTATCGCAAGGGCGCGCAGGACAAGAAGCGCTCCTCGCTATTCTCCAAATTGAGCCGCGAGATCACCGTTGCGGCCAAGACCGGCATTCCCGATCCGGATGCCAACGCCCGCCTGCGCGCCGCGGTCAACGCCGCCAAGGCGCAGTCGATGCCCAAGGACAATATCCAGCGCGCGATCGACAAGGCGGCCGGCAACGATACCGAGAATTACGAGGAAATCCGCTACGAAGGCTTCGGTCCCGGCGGCGTCAGCCTCATCATCGAAGCCTTGACCGACAACCGCAACCGCACCGCGACCAATGTGCGCACCGCGATGAGCAAGAACGGCGGCAACCTCGGCACCGCCGGCTCGGTCAGTCACGGGTTCGACCGGCTCGGTCTGATCAATTACCCCGCCGATGCGGGCAGCGCCGACAAGGTATTCGAAGCCGCGCTCGAGGCCGGCGCCGAGGATGTCTCGTCGAGCGACGACGGTCATGAGATCTGGACCTCGGTCGAGGCGCTCCACGAAGTCGCCGCAAACCTCGAAAAGACGCTCGGCGAGCCGGAAGGCGTCAAGCTCGCCTGGCGCGCGCAGAACAATGTCGAGGTCGGCGAAGACGATGCCGCGACGCTGTTCAAGCTGATCGACACGCTCGACGACGATGATGACGTCCAGACCGTGTGGGGCAATTACGAAGTCTCCGACGCGGTGATGGAGAAGCTGGGCTAGTGCTCGTTTCGCGCGAAGGCGCGATGGCGCGAAGGGGGTGGTTCGCGCGGAGGCGCAGAGGCGCAGAGGGAGCGCGCCCGCCGCCGCGCCAGCGGCCATTATCGCATGTGGCTGCCGCATGCGACGTCTGCCTTGCTGACGCAGGGCGCCTGCTGAGCACGCATCCTCTTTGCGCCTCTGCGCCTCTGCGCGAACTTTCTGCTTCCTTCTCCGCGCCTTCGCGCCTTCGCGTGCACCCTTGCTGATCCTCGGCCTCGATCCCGGGCTCGGCACGACCGGCTGGGGGCTGATCCGCGCCGAGGGCAACCGCCTGTCGCATCTCGCCAATGGCAAGCTCAAGACCGATAGCGCCGCGCCATTGCCGGGCCGCCTGTCGCATCTCGATGCGATGCTATCGGCGCTGATCGCCGACCACGTCCCCGATACCGCCGCGGTCGAGGAAGTGTTCGTCAACGCCAACCCGCAATCGACGCTCAAGCTCGGTCAGGCCCGCGGCGTCGTGATCTGCGCCGCCGCCCGCGCCGGGCTCGATGTCGGCGAATATGCCGCGCGCCTGGTCAAGAAGGCGGTGGTCGGCGTCGGTAATGCGGAAAAGGCGCAGGTCCATGCGATGGTCACGCGCCTGCTGCCCGGCGTCAGGATCGACGGCGCCGATGCCGCCGACGCGCTGGCGGTGGCGATCTGCCACGCGCATCATCTCGCGTCCGCGCGCCGACTCACCCGCTGAACAGCCGAAACACCTTTCCTACACGGCCTCGTTCTGCTTATGTCCCGAGCATGACCGTCGCTCGATCCCATCCGCCTCGTTCACGGTCTTTCGCGCTGCCCTGTGAAGATCCGCGCGACACTCTCCACTTTCTCCACTTCACCCTCGTCGAGGAGGGCGCTGAGCGATGATCGCGCACCTCAAGGGCCTGCTCGTCTCCACGGGAATCGATCATGCGGTGATCGACGTCGCCGGGGTCGGCTATCTCGTCGGCGCCTCGTCGCGCACGCTGGCCGCGCTCGGCCCCACCGGCGAGGCGGTGACGATTCACACCGAGATGCTGGTCGCCGAGGATTCGATCCGCCTGATGGGCTTTGCCGAGGCGGCCGAGCGCGACTGGTTCCGCCACCTCACCAGCGTGCAGGGGGTCGGCGCGCGCGTCGCCCTGGCGATCCTCTCGGTGCTCGCGCCGGATGAACTCGGCACCGCGGTGGCGCGGCAGGACAAGGCGATGGTCGCGCGCGCCAACGGGGTCGGCCCCAAGCTCGCCGAACGCATCGTCCGCGAATTGAAGGACAAGGCCGGCGCGATCGCGCTCGGCAGCGGCGGCAGCGCGCCCGTCGCCGCGACGGGCGTGTCGGCCGATGCCGTCTCCGCGCTCGGCAATCTCGGGTTCAAGCCGGCCGAGGCGTCGGCCGCGGTGAAAGCTGCCGAGGATGAACTCGGCACCGGCGCGACCCTCGACGCGCTGGTGCGATTGGCGCTACGCAAGGCATCGAGATGAGCGGCAGGATCATCGCGGTCTACAGCCTCAAGGGTGGCGTCGGGAAGACGACCATCGCGGTCAATCTCGCCTGGGCCGCGGCCGCGCTCTCGTCGCGCCGGACGCTGCTGTGGGATCTCGATGCCCAGGCTGCCGCGACCTGGATTCTCGGCCACGGCGCCGGTGGCCCGAAAGCGGAAAAGACCATCCTCGGCGCGGTGAATCCGGAAAAGCTGGTCCGCGCGACCGACATCCCCCGCCTCGATCTGCTCCCCGCCGATGCCTCGCTGCGCGGGCTCGACATCGCTTTCCACGAACTCGACAAGAAGAAGCGCGTCGCCAAGCTCGCCCAGCGCCTCGCGCGCGATCACGATCGCATCCTGATCGATTGCCCGCCCGGCCTCTCGGACACCTCGGACCAGATTCTGCGCGCCGCCGATCTCGTCGTCGTGCCGGTGATCCCGTCGCCGCTGTCGCGCCGCGCGCTGGCGACGATCGAACAGCATCTCCACGGCAAGAAGAGCCCCGATGCGCGCCTCCTGCCGGTCTATTCGATGGTCGACCGCCGCCGCGCGCTCCACCGCGCCGCGCTCGAGGCCGAGCCCGATTGGCCGGTGATCCCGATGGCCAGCGCGTTCGAGGCGATGAGCGAGGCCCGTGCCCCGCTCGGCGCCTATGCGCCGCGTCGTGCCGTCGGGGTCGCCGCGATTGCCGGCCTGTGGGAACGCATCGAGCGCAAGCTGGAGAAACGCCGATGACCGCCCGCCACGCCGAATGCCAGTGCGGCCAGCTCCGCGTCGAGGTGTCGGGCGAGCCGGTCCGCGTCTCGGTCTGCCACTGCCTCAATTGCCAGCGCCGTTCGGGGAGCGCGTTTGCCGCGCAGGCGCGCTTCGAGGACAAGGACGTGACGATCACCGGCGCCGCGACCGACTGGACCCGCACCGGCGACAATGGCGCGATGACCCAGAGCTTCTGCCCGACCTGCGGTTCGGGCCTCTATTATCGCAACGAAAGCATGCCCGGCCTGATCGCGATCCCGCTCGGCGCCTTCGCCGACCCGACCTTCCCGCCCCCGCACTTCTCCGTCTTCGAAAACCGCCGCCACCCATGGGTGAGTATCACCGGCGACGATGTCGAGCACGATTGATGGGCGATGCTGACCGTATCCTGACCGCACAGCGCAAGCCCGAGGACATGGACGCTGCCTTGCGGCCCAAGTCGCTCGACGAGTTCGTCGGGCAGGCCGCCGCGCGCGACAATCTGCGCGTGTTCCTGCAAGCCGCCAAGTCGCGCGGCGAGGCACTCGATCACGTGCTGTTCTTCGGCCCGCCGGGGCTCGGCAAGACCACTTTGGCGCAGATCATCGCGCGGGAGATGGGGGTGGGCTTCCGCGCCACCTCCGGCCCCGTCATCGCCAAGTCGGGCGATCTCGCCGCGCTGCTTACCAATCTCGAAGATGGCGACGTGCTGTTCATCGACGAGATTCACCGCCTCCAGCCCGCGGTCGAGGAAGTGCTCTATCCGGCGATGGAGGATCGCGCGCTCGATCTGATGATCGGCGAAGGGCCGTCGGCGCGCTCGGTCAGGATCGACCTGCCGCATTTCACTTTGGTCGGCGCGACCACCCGGCAAGGGCTGCTCACCACCCCGCTGCGCGATCGCTTCGGCATCCCGGTGCGGCTCAATTTCTATACGGTCGACGAGCTCGAACACGTCGTTACCCGCGCCGCGCGCCTGCTCGATCTCCACGTCGCCCCGGATGGCGCGCGGGAAATCGCGCGGCGCGCGCGCGGCACCCCGCGCATTGCCGGGCGGCTGCTGCGCCGGGTGCGCGATTTCGCCAATGTCGCCGGCACCGAAACGGTCGATGCCAAGACGGCCGACGCGGCGCTCAATCGGCTGGAGGTCGACAATCTCGGCCTCGACGCGATGGATCGCCGCTATCTCCACATGATCGCCGATATCTATCGCGGCGGTCCGGTGGGCGTCGAAACGCTCGCCGCGGGCCTTTCCGAACCGCGCGACACGATTGAGGAAGTGATCGAGCCGTATCTGATCCAGCTCGGCCTCGTCGCCCGCACCGCGCGCGGCCGCTGCCTCAACGCCGGCGGCTGGAAGCACCTCGGCATCGCGCCGCCGAAGGACATGCAGGACGGCCTCTTCGATTGAGCGCCGCACCTCCTATATCGAGAAGCATGACCATCACCGATCCCCGCTCCTTCCTGTATCGCGACGGCCTCGATCCCGAGACCGCGCAGACGCTCACCGCCGAGACTTTGGCCAAGGCCGACGACGGCGAACTCTTCCTGCAATATCGCAAGACCGAAGCGTTCGGCTTCGACGACGGCCGCCTCAAGACCGCGAGCTACGATACGCAATCGGGTTTCGGCCTGCGCGCGATCTCGGGCGAGACCACCGCTTTCGCCCATTCGAACGAGCTGTCGGCGGCGGCGATCCGCCGCGCCGGCGAAACCATGGCGTTGATCGACCCTTCCGCGCGCGCCAAGGCCGGCCCGCCGCAGCACACCAATCGCCATCTCTACACCGACGCCGATCCGATCGACCTGGTCCCGTTCGCCGACAAGGTGAATTTGTGCCAGGCGATCGACGCCGCCGCGCGCGCCCGCGATCCGCGCGTCTGCCAGGTATCGGTGGGCCTGTCCGGCTCGTGGAGCGTGGTCGAGGTGGTGCGCGCCGATGGTTTCGTCACTACCGACATCCGCCCGCTGGTGCGCCTCAACGTCTCGATCGTGGTGGAGCAAAACGGCCGCCGCGAAACCGGCAGCTTCGGGGTCGGCGGGCGCTATCTCTACGATCGCCTGATGGGCGAGGATGTATGGAACCGCGCGATCGACGAGGCACTGGCGCAGGCGCTGGTTAATCTCGAGTCGGTCGATGCCCCCGCCGGCGAGATGACCGTGCTGCTCGGCCCCGGCTGGCCCGGCGTGCTGCTCCACGAAGCGGTCGGCCACGGGCTGGAGGGCGATTTCAACCGCAAGGGCACCTCCGCCTTCTCCGGCCGCATCGGCGAGCGCGTCGCCGCGCCGGGCGTCACGGTAGTCGACGACGGTTCGATTCTCGATCGCCGCGGCTCGCTCTCGATCGACGACGAGGGCACGCCGACGCAGGAAAACGTGCTGATCGAGAATGGCGTGCTCAAGGGCTATATGCAGGATCGCCTCAACGCCCGGCTGATGGGCGTTCAGCCGACCGGTAACGGCCGCCGTCAGAGCTTCGAATATTCGCCGATGCCGCGCATGACCAACACCTTCATGCGCGCCGGCAATGACGACCCCGCCGAGCTGATGAGCCGCGTGAAGAAGGGCATTTTCGCCAAGTCGTTCGGCGGCGGACAGGTCGATATCGTCTCGGGCAAGTTCGTCTTTTCCTGCACCGAGGCCTATCGCATCGAGAACGGCAAGCTCGGCTCCCCGATCAAGGGCGCGACGCTGATCGGGGACGGCCCCACCGTGCTGACCAAGGTCACCGGCATCGGCAACGACTTCGCGCTCGACGAGGGCATCGGCATGTGCGGCAAGGCCGGGCAGGGCGTGCCCGCCGGTGTTGGCCAGCCAACCCTGCTGGTCGAGGGGCTGACCGTCGGCGGCACCGCCGTCGCATGAGCGGCGCCGGCGCCTGGCCCGAGCTCGACTGGCCGGCCTGGCGCGAGACGGCGATCGGGTTGCAACTGCGCTGCCAGATCGTCGGCAAGGTCCGGCTGGCGTTGTCGCCGTGGCTCAACCACAGCTGGCATGTGCCGTTCTACCTCACAGCGCGCGGCTGGACGACCTCGGCGATCGCGGTAGACGATCGCCTTCTCGAGATCGATTTCGATCTGCTGGCTGATCGTGTGCGGTTCTCGACGAGCGAGGGTGACGAGCGCTTGATCGCGCTGGAAGCCGGCACGATTGCCGATTTCCATGCCGCGGTGATAGCCGCGCTCCGCCATCTTGGCGTCGATTGCCGGTTCGATCCGAAGCCCAGCGAAATGCCTGATCCGGTGCCCTTCGCCGAGGATCGTGCGGAGCGGCCCTATGATGGGGAGGCCGCCCGCCACTTCTGGCGCGCGCTGATCCAAGTGCAGCGCGTGTTCGGCGCATTCCGCACCGGCTTTCTCGGCAAGGCGAGCCCGATCCACTTTTTCTGGGGCAGCTTCGATCTCGCTTCGACGCGCTTTTCAGGCCGTGCGGCGCCGCGCCACCCCGGCGGTTTTCCCGGCCTGCCCGATGCCGTGACCTGCGAGGCGTACAGCCACGAGGAAGCGAGCGTTGGCTTTTGGCCCGGCAGCGACGCTTATCCGCAACCCGCTTTCTACGCTTATGCCTATCCCGCGCCGCCCGGCTATGCCGATGCCGGCGTGATGCCGGAGGGCGCGACGTGGAATGCCGAGCTTGGCGAGTTCCTGCTCAGCTATGATGCGGTGCGCACGGCGGCCGATCCCGATGCGGCACTGCTCGCCTTCTGCCAGTCGACCTACGATGCCGCCGCCGATCTCGGCCGCTGGGATCGTGCCGCGCTCGATTGTCCGCTCGGCAAGCCCGGCGAGCCGCGCGCCGTCTGAGCGATTTTTGAATATCGGGTAGGGAAAGGCTTGCCCGACAACGATCGTTTCCGTAACCCTCGCGCCAGAAAAAGAGGGAGAGGTATGTGGCGCTGGACCCCGAGACATTTGCTGCGCTGATCGAGGCGGTGCGGCGCTTCGTTGCCGAACGGCTCCGTCCGCTCGAGGCCGAGGTCGAGGCGGAGGACGCGATTCCGCAAGCGGTGATCGCCGAGATG
>NZ_JAINVU010000007.1 GCF_019880555.1 Hephaestia mangrovi
TGGTGCTGGTCGGCGATCCCGAGCAGCTCCAGGCGATCGAGGCGGGGGCGGCGTTCCGCTCGGTTGCCGAGCGACATGGCGGCGTCGAGATCACCGACATCCGCCGCCAGCGCGAGGACTGGCAGCGCGATGCCACGCGGTATCTCGCTACGGAGCGTACCGGCGAGGCGATCAGCCTGTATGAGCGCCACGACCGCATCCACAGTGTCGAGACGCGCGATGAGGCCCGCGCCGGACTGATCGAGCGTTGGGATCGCGACCGCGGCGATGCGCCAGGCGCGTCGCGCATCATCCTGACGCACACCAATGATGAGGTGCGCGCGCTGAACGTTGCCGCGCGTGAACGGCTGCGCGCCGGCGGCGAACTGGGTA
The DNA here is from genome assembly GCF_019880555.1 of Hephaestia mangrovi. Lineage (GTDB taxonomy): Bacteria > Pseudomonadota > Alphaproteobacteria > Sphingomonadales > Sphingomonadaceae > Sphingomonas > Sphingomonas mangrovi. Next base: position 373 of record NZ_JAINVU010000007.1, read on the forward strand.
TCGACGTGACGGTCGCCACCGAGCGCGGCGAACGGGCGTTCGCCAGCGGCGACCGCGTCATGTTCCTGCGCAACGAGCGCAGCCTGGGGGCAAAGAACGGCACGCTCGGCCAAGTGCAGTCGGTCACGCCGACCAGCATCGCGGTGCTGCTCGACGACGGTCGCGCGGTTGCATTCGACGTGAAGGATTATGCCAGCATCGACCACGGCTATGCCGCGACGATCCACAAGGCGCAGGGGGTGACGGTCGACCGCGTGCATGTGCTGGCGACACCGGGGCTCGATCGGCACGCCGCCTATGTCGCGCTGTCGCGTCATCGCGACAGCGTTGACCTCCACTACGGTCGCGATGACTTCGCCGATCAGCAGGCGCTGACGCGCGTGCTGTCGCGCGAGCGCGGCAAGGACATGGCGTCGGACTATCCGCGCGTGTTCGCCGATCGCCGGCAGATCGAGCTGCCCCAACCGCCGCGCAATCGGTTTGCGAGCCTCAAGCTCAGGTCAGTAATTCCTCCGGAGCGGCAACCCGCGACCGTCGAACGCACCAATGCCCCAAGGCGCGATCCAATCCCGGCGCTGGCGCGTGAACCACAGCCAGACCTTTCGTCAGCGGTGACCCGGCATGGGCGCCTTGTGCGAGCGATGCTGTTCGCGCAGTCTCTGGGCGACAAACCCACTGCGGAGCAACGCGCCGAGCTCGTCGAGAGTCGCGCCCAGCTCGATAATGCCCAACCCGACGGCGCACGAAATTTGGAAGCAGCATTTGCGAACGATCGCGAGCTGATCACCGAAGCGTCCAAGGGGCAGACCCGCAACGCCATCCAGGCGATGCAGCTCGAAGCCGAGATGCAGACCAATCCCACCCTCCGCGCCGACGTGTTCGTTCGGCGCTGGCAGACGCTCGAGCGGCAACGACGGCTGCTATTGCGCGACCACGAAACCAATGCCGCCAACACGCTTGGCGACCGGATGATCGGCATGGCCAAAGGCCTCGAGCGCGATCCGCAGGTGGAGTCGCTGCTGCGTAACCGCCGCGTACAGCTGGGGTTGTCGGCCCACCCGGCCGAGAGCGTCGGCCGGGCGCTTGGCGAGATGATTGGTCGTGGGCGAAGCAGGGGGCTTGGGATTGGGATGTGAGGGGCGGAGGCTTGGCTTCCGCAACCTGCCGAATGTCTGGTCTTGGGACACTCCGGAACGTCTCCTTTCAGGGGGGTAGATTAGGATAGCAGACGGTGCGCACGCCAGAATGAAAGCGCCGGCATCACGCTGATCAGGACCGATACCGCCGAACAGAAATAGACGTTGTGCCCATCGTGGCTGGCCTTGTGCTAGGCCGTGGCAGGATCGACAGTCATACTGCAGGCCGAATAGGCTAATCCGCCGAGGCCTGATGATCCGAGCCATGTTGATGATTGTGCCCGTGCTCGGCCATTGGTCGTTTCCCTCGATCGTCCCACCTTGGACCGTTACGCCCGTGGCTCGCCGCCATCGCGCTCAATCGCTGCCGCGACTGGCGGCGTCCCCGGCGGGTCCGGGCGCCGTTGGCCTGCGGCGATGCTGCGACGACGACCGTCCCCGATGATAGGTCCGGTCCGGAGACGGTCGCCGGTGATCGTGCGGCGCTCGATGCGCTGCGGCGCGAGATCGCGCACCTGCCGGCAAAGCTGCGCGACGTGCTGGTGCTGCGGGCCACCGAAGGGCTCAGCCAGGCCGAGACCGCCGACGCGCTGGACATCACGGCCAAGGCGGTCGAGACCCGTTTGGCACGGGCACGGGCGCGGCTGACGCAAAAGTTCACGCCGGAATGAGGGATCACTCGATCGCCCGCGTATCTCCTGGTAGCAAGCTGCCATGCGCGGCCATCGACCGGGAGTTTCCATGAACCAGCCAATCGACCGTCGGCAGATGCTGCGCGGTGCCGCGCTCACGGCCAGCGGCGCTCCCTTGACGAGCTGGACGCCCGCCTGGCGCGCGCGATGTCGACCGGGATCGCGGCACCACTGCCGTCGATTTCTGGAGAGGTCATCGCGCTCGATCTTGCTTGGCGGATGGCGGCGATCGACGGGCGTCCGTTCCGCGTGATCGGCATCAACGGCACCACGCCGGGGCCGCTGATCCGGCTGCGCGAGGGACAGGACGTGCGGCTGCACGTGCACAACGCGCTCGATACGTCGAGCTCGATCCACTGGCGCGGGCTGCTGGTGTCGCCTCAATATGACGGCGTCCCTGGAGTCTCCTTTCCCGGCATCGATGCCGGGGCGACCTTTCTCTACGAATTCCCGATCCGACCGGCCGGCACCTAAAACTATTTCTTGCTGCGATCTCGAGCGGCAGGTCGAGGAGTAAATTATAACCTCTATCACGAAAGCCCCGACAATGTGACGCTGGCCGATGCATCAGGTGAGGCCGCCCGCATCGATCTCGAATCCCATTGCTTCTTCGCACGCCGCCCGAACCTCGGCAGGCTGGCCGGCGTGGAGGATGAACTTGGCGGTCACTGCGTTTGCGCCCAGCGACAGGCGGTTGGCGACGGGGAGCGTGACGCGATGGTTCATCGCCTCATCGGTAATCAGGCCCTTTGGCCGCTCCCCGGCGGCGACCGCGTCGAGTTCACGGAGGAATCGGTTGCGAACCATGACGATCCCTTTGTCACTTTGTCCAAGATTCTCGCGGCCGCGATCGGTGATGCGGCCTTGGCCGACCCAGCCGACGATATCCTGGTTAATGACGTGCGTGGTGATCCAACGCCCGGTTTCGGGATCGACGATCGGGCTTTTCCAACTCGGGATGTGATTTTGCCGATAGGGACGCCGATTCTCGGGCACTGCGGCATAGATCCAGCTGACGCTCAGCGTGTTTTCATTGTCGACCGGCACGCGCCATTCGAAGTGATTGCCGAGGAAGAAGCCGTTCGGCCACAGCAGCACGCGGCCCACCGTCCACAGCGGATCGCTCTCGTCGGTATCGTTGCGGATGCGCTTGTAAATGAACCCGTGCTCGAACTCGTCGAAGCCGAGCTTGATGTGCTGCGGGCCGAACGCTCCATTGGGATCGCGCATCCGTGCGCTCCAGTTCGAGTGCATCCACTCGAAATGGACGGGGTCGATCGAATTCTCCTGACACTGGAACCAGTTGCATGGCACGTCGGCGGTGACGACCTGAACGAAGCCGTCGGAACGTGAAAACGGCTCCCAGTCGGGCAGGCACGGCGGCTCACCCTCGCCGAGATAGGCGAACAGCAGGCCTGCCTTCTCTCGCACCGGATAGGATTTCAGCCGGATCTTGTCGCGATACTTGCTGTTTGGCAGCACGGTCTGCTCGTAGGGTTGTTCGAGGCAGCGGCCGCCCTGATCGTAAAGCCAGCCATGATAATTGCAGCGGATGCCGCATTTCTCGACGAAGCCATAAGCGAGATCGGCGCTACGATGCGCGCATTGCCGCTCAACCAGTCCGAAGGTGCCGCTCAGATCCTTGTAGAGCACGAGGTTTTCGCCGAACAGCCGGATCGGCTTGATCGACACCTGATCGAAATCGGCGGCGCCGGCAATCGGATGCCAATAGCGGCGCAGGTAATCGCCCATCGCCGAGCCGGGCTCGACGTCGGTCAGCAGGCGGTTTTTGGCTTTGTCTAGCATCACTGGCTCCCTGAAAGGCACGGCGTTGTCATCGGGCGGGATCGGCGCGAGACTGGAAACGATCGAGAAAGGCCATGTGCGGCTGCCGCCAACCCGCCCGCACGCGAATTTCGTTGCCGAATTCGACCATGGTCCCGGCGTCGTCATATTTAGGCCAGGGGAGTCCGGCGACGATCGGCTTGCCTGACTTCGCAAAGCTTGCCCAGGCGGCATGCATGGCGCCGGCCAACGCGACGTCGACCTGATCGTAACGATGATTGTCGTCGCCGCGCGGCGCCAGGTCGGCACGGTCGAATACATAGCCGACGTCCTCGCTATGGCGCGGGTCCGGCTTGCCGGGGCGCCGCCGGGTGAAGACATAGCGGAAGACGGGCAGGCCGGCGGCGGCGAACGCCCGGGCGAGCGCGGCGGTGCCGTAGGTGAACTGCGTGTCGCCGAACAACTGGCCGAGCGCGGGCCGGGCGTCGTTGTCATTCTCGACAGGGTAGAGCGCGGCGGCGTCGGGACCGGCATCGCCGAAGGTCGTTTCCAGCAATTCGGCAAAGGCGTCTTGCGTATCGATCGGCCATTTCGCGACCGCGGCGGAGCCTTCGTCGGTCATGCTGCCGACGATCAGCGGGACATGCGCGAAGCGGCCCGACAGGAAGGCGTCGCGATCGTCTTCGACGATAACATGGCCGTCGCGGATCGGGCGCAGCACGCGCGCACCGGTCAGGCTTCGCATCGCCGGTTCGAGCAGCTTCTGGCGATCAAGCAGGTCATCGACCGACAATTCGCGCAGGGCGGCGATGTCGTCGCCGAGCCGGCCGCCGGCCGCTTCGGCGTCCTGCAACGTCGCCAGCGGGCGGAAGGCGCCGGGGCTCTGCAAGATCGCCTGCGAGAACAGCCCTCGGGCGATCGGCGAGGTGAGCAGCAGGCTGATCGACGCAGCACCTGCCGAGACGCCGAACGCGGTGACGCGATCGGGATCGCCGCCGAACCGGGCGATATTATCCTGCACCCAGCGCAGCCCGGCAATCTGATCGAGCAGGCCGTAATTGCCCGAAAAATCATCCGGCGATTCGGCAGTGAGGCCGGGATGGGCGAGGAAGCCGAACAGGCCGACGCGATAGTTGAGCGTGACATGGATCACCCCGTCGCGCGCGAAACTGGTGCCGTCCGCGCGGTCCTCGGCGGCGCTGCCATAGACGAAGCTGCCGCCGAAGATCCACACCATCACCGGCAACGGCGCGTCGGGTTCGCCAACCGGGCGCCAGATGTTGAGCGTCAGGCAATCCTCGCTCTGCCCCGGCGCGCGCGAGCCGAGCTGGATGACCGAACGCTGCGGGCAATCGTCGCCGAACCTGGTGCAGTCGCGGATGCCCTCCCACGGCGCGACGGGCTGCGGCGGCCGCCAGCGCAACGGCCCGACCGGCGGCGCGGCGAACGGGATACCACGAAATACCTCGATCTCGCCGGCGCGTTCGCCGCGCACCGCGCCGCTCAGCGTTTCGATGATGGGGGCGGTTCGATCGGTCACGCGGCGGCTCCTGTGGCGCGGGGGGCGTAATCGGCGTCGCGGCAGAACAGCGCCATCACCAGCGCGGCGGTGATCGGCCCGGCGGCCATCACGACGAAGGCGAGCGCGAATGAGCCGGTCGCGGCGAACGTGCCGCCGATCGCCAGCGGCACCACCACGCCGCCCATCTGCTGCAACGCGTTGGTGGCGCCGGTGGCGGTGCCGGCGCCGCTGCGGCCGCCCGCCTCGGCGATCAGCGTCGCTAGCAGCGGCCCCCAGCTGAAGCCGAAAAAGCCCAGAAACGCCGCGACGATCTGATAGCCGAGCGGCGCAGTTAACTGGCCGAACAGCAGCAGGCCGGCGGCGTAGATGGCCAGCACGGCGACTATCAGCGGCTTGCGGCGGCTGATGCGATCGCTGAGCCATCCGGTCGCCGGTTTGGCGATGATCGCGGCAGCGCCGAACAGGGTCGTCGCGAGCCCCGCCTCGATCGGGCTCAACCCGCGGCCTCTGGTCATCAGCGCGGTCGCCCAGAAAGCGAAACCCCAGGTGCCCCAGGCGGCGCCGAAGCCGACCAGCGCCAGTCGCGCCAGCTCGCCCTGGCGCAGCACGATCAGCAGGTCGCCGGGGCGGCTGCGTGGCGGCGGCATCGCGTCGGGCGCCTCACGCAGCCCGATCAGGGCGAGGAGCCCCAGCGCGATCGTCGCCGCGCCAAGCAGTACGAACAGCGCCTGCCAGCTCATCGCGCCGAGCGCGCGCGGCAGCACCGCGTTGGCGACGATCACCCCGACCGGCAGCGCGGTCATCAACAGGCCGATCGCCTTCGCGCGCGAGGCGGGGCCGAACCAGACGGTCATCAGCTTGATCGTGGCGGCATAATCGGCGCCCGCCGCCAGCCCCATCAGCGCCTGGAGCGCGATGCCGCTCGCCACCCCGGCGGCAAGGCTGAACCCGGCGGTGAACACGCCAAGCATCGCCAGCGACGCCGCCAGCGCGAGACGCGCGCCGAAGCGATCGGCGGCCAGCCCGCCAATCACGTTCGACATGACATAGCCGGCGAAGAACGCGCTCGCGAAGCTGCCGAGCGACGACAGGGGAATGCCCGTCGGCGCATGGCCGCCCGCCGCGACGCTGGACCAGGCGAGCCGGTCGATGAACGACAGCAACAGCGCCAGCCATGCGATCGCGAGGATCGTCCAGCGGCTGGTGGCGGGGCGGTCGCTCATCGGTTCATCCCCACAACGCGAAGCCGAGCCCGGTGCCGGTGCCTGCGGGCGTCCGCACACCGGGCACATAGCCCGTCCAACTTACGTCGAGCGCCTCGAGCGCTCCGGCGACGCAGATCCAGTTGCGGATCTCCGAGCTGCCCGAATTGAGCTTGGCGCGCGGGATCGCGGTCAGCGCCGCTTTGTCCTTCGCGCGGATCGCGCGGAAGATTTCCTGATCGAACGCCTCGTCAACCAGGAAATGGCTCAGGCCGCCCGAGGCGACGATGCCGATGCGCATCTCTCCCGGCAGCGCCGTGACGGCTTCCGCAATCGCCTGCCCGACCGCGTAGCAGCGCGCCGGCGTCGGCTGGTTGGGCGGAAAATAGGCATTGAGGAAGACCGGCACGATCGGCACCGGCGCGTTGCGCAGCAACTGCGTGTGGATGAAGGCGATCGAGTGGCTCTCTCCCTTGCCCACGGACAGCTGCCGTGCGGCGGAGACGTCGAATTCGCGGTCGATCAGCGTCGCGATGATCTGCTCGGCGAGATCGCGCGCGACCGGGAAATCACGCGGTTCCACCGAATATTGGCGCTCCGACGCGCGCACCAGCCAGTCGGCGCGGCCCGGTGCCGCCTTGTAAGGTAGCGCGGCGATCGTCTCGCCGTGATAGACCAGCAGCGCCGGGTGGTTGTCGGGCAGATAGAGCTCGTTCTGATCGTCGCCAACGATGATCAGCGCATCAAGCTTCGCCGCCAGGATCGCGTCGGCAAGGTGTTCGACATGCTCGCGCGCCTCGGCATGCGCGGCGGCGAGCCGGGCGGGGGTGATGCGCGGCTCGAGCGCATCGCCATGCCGCGCGAGCTCGGCCTCATATGTTGTCGGCGCGCCGTCGAAATCGAGCAGCGGAATGCGCGGATCCCATTCGCGATAGCGCGGCAGGTCCGCGGGATCGACCAGTAGCATCGAGGTGTGCGACGTCGCCGCGCCGAGGACGAGTTGGGCCATGTTCAGGTGCTCGCTTTCGAACTGTGGGGGAGATTTTCGGAGGGGGCCGCGCCGTAGCCGCCACCGCCGGGTGTTTCGATCACGATCATGTCGCCGGGCGCCATGTCGATTTGCGCACGGCCTTCGAGGATCTGGACGGTCCCGTCGGCGCGCTCGACCCATTGCCGGCCCGGTGCCCCGTCGCCGCCGCCATCGAGCCCGAACGGCGCGTGCGTGCGGCGCGATGCGACGATCGTCGCAGTGACGGGCGCGAGCATGCGGACCTTGCGCACCACGCCGTCGCCACCGCGATGCGCGCCGTCTCCGCCCGATCCGTGCCGGACCGAGAATTGCTCGAGCCGCACCGGATAGCGCGCCTCCAGCACCTCGGGATCGGTGATCCGGGTGTTCGTCATGTGGCTGTGCACCGCCGAGGCGCCGTCGAAATCAGGGCCGGCGCCGGTGCCGCCGCAGATCGTCTCGTAATATTGGCAGTCGGCATTGCCGAACAGGAAATTGTTCATCGTGCCCTGCGCGGCGGCGCTGGCGCCGAGCGCGCCGAGCAGCGCGTTGGCGACCGCCTGGCTGATCTCGGTATTGCCCGCGACCACCGCGCTGCCCGGCGTCGGCGCCAGGAAGCTGCCGTCCGGAATGCGGATGTCGAGCGGCGCCAGGCACCCCTCGTTGAGCGGCAGGTCGCTGCCGACCAAGCAGCGGAAGACGTAGAGCACGACGGCTCGAGTGACGGCGGGCGGCGCATTGAAATTGCCGGGGCGCTGTTCGCTGGTGCCGACGAAATCGATCACCGCCCGGCGTGCTGCACGATCGACCGTCACCGCGACGCGAAGCACCGCGCCATCATCCATCACATACTCGAAGCTGCCGCCGCCGATCCGGTCGATCACGCCGCGGATGCTCTCCTCGGCATTGGCGAGGACATGGCCCATATAGCGCGAAACGAGCGGCCAGCCCTGCTCGGCGATCGTCGCCTTCAGTTCGGCGATGCCGGCTTCGTTGGCGGCGACCTGCGCCTTGATGTCGGCGACGTTGATGTCGGGGCTGCGCGCCGGATAGGCGGCGCCTGCCAGCAGCGCGCGGAACGCCTCCTCGCGGAATTCCTGCGCATCGAGCAGCAGGAAATCGTCGATGACGACGCCTTCCTCCTCCAGCGTGGTCGATCCCGGCGGGGTCGATCCCGGCGTGGTGCCGCCGATATCGGCATGATGGCCGCGATTGCCGACGAAGAAGCGGATCGTCTCGCCGGCCTCGTCGAACACCGGCGCGATCACCGTCACGTCGGGCAGGTGCGTCCCGCCGTTATAGGGATTGTTGAGCGCGACCATGTCGCCGGGACGCAGCGTCTTGCCGCGGCTGCGGATCACCGCGCGGACGCTTTCGCCCATCGCGCCGAGATGCACCGGCACGTGCGGCGCGTTGGCGATCAGCCGGCCCTCTGCATCGAACAGCGCGCAGGAGAAATCCAGCCGTTCCTTGATGTTGACGCTGGTCGAGGTGTGGCGCAGCACGGTGCCCATCTGCTCGGCGATCGCCATGAAGCGGTTGTTGAACAGCTCGAGCAGCACCGGGTCGGGGCGCGCGCCATCGTCCCCGCGCCGCGTGCCGCGCGGCGCGGTGCGGCGCAGGACGAGCTGGCCGCCGTCATCCATCGTCGCGCGCCAGCCGGGCTCGACCACGGTGGTCGCGGTCGCTTCGCGAATGATCGCCGGGCCGCTGACCGAATCACGGACGATCATCACGTCGCGATCATAGACGGGCGCGTCGTGGCGCTTGCTCCCGCTCCACAACGCCACGTCCTCGACCGGCGCCAGCGAGGCGCGGCGCGCGGCGGCGGTGCGCGGCGCGATCGGCTCGCCGGGGCGGATCGCTTCGGCAGCGACGCTCTCGACGATGATCGCGCGTCCGGGGGTTGCGAAACCGAAACGCTGGCGATGCTGCGCGTCGAACGCCGCGCGCATATCCGCGATCGTGCCGAGCGGTACGGTGAGGGCGGTATCGGTGCCGGCATAGCGCAGGTCGACCGTGGCGCGCACGACGACATCGCCGGCACCGATGACGGCGGCGCGCGCCGCGTCTGACAAGCCGGCGATCACACGCCCTGCTTCGACCAGCGTGTCGGCATCGAGCGGCCGTTCGATCGCCTGCTGGCGGATCGCGCTCTGATCGGCGAGCCCCATGCCGAAGGCGGACAGCACGCCGGCGAACGGGTGGATCAGGATCGTCTCCATGCCCAGCGCGTCGGCGACCTGACAGGCATGCTGCCCGCCGGCACCGCCGAAGCAGACCAGCGCGAAATCGGCCGCGTCATGCCCCTTTTCGAGGCTGACCTGCTTGATCGCTGCCGCCATGTTGGCGACGCCGACGCGCAGGAACCCCTCCGCGACGCCCTCGGCAGTCTGCGGCTGGCCGGTCGCGGCGGCGATCTCCCCGGCCAGCGCGGTGAAGCGGGTGCGAACGATGTCGCGATCGAGCGGCTGATCGCCGTCGGGGCCGAAGATCGCCGGAAAATGCTGCGGGTTGATCTTGCCGAGCAGCAAATTGGCATCGGTGATCGTCAGCGGGCCGCCGCGCCGGTAGCACGCCGGGCCGGGATTGGCGCCGGCGCTGTCCGGCCCGACGCGGAACCGCGCGCCGTCGAAATGCAGGATCGAGCCGCCGCCCGCCGCGACGGTGTTGATCGCCATCATCGGCACGCGCACGTCGACCCCGGCGATCGCCGCGTCGGCGGTGCGCTCGAACGCGCCGGCGTAGAGCGCGACGTCGGTCGACGTGCCGCCCATGTCGAAACCGATGATCCTGTCGAAACCGGCCGCTGCGGCGGTGCGCGCGGCGCCGACCACGCCACCCGCCGGACCCGACAGGATCGCGTCGCGCCCCTGAAACAGCGCGGCATCGGTGAGGCCGCCATTCGATTGCATGAAATAGAGCGGTGCGCCGTCGAGCTCGCCGGCGACCTGATCGACATAGCGGCGCAGGACGGGCGACAGATAGGCATCGAGCACCGTCGTCCCTGCGCGCGACACCAGGCCCATCAGCGCGCTCGCGTCATGGCTGGCGGTGACCTGCGCGAAGCCGGTCTCGCGCGCCAGCCGGGCCAGTGTCGCTTCCGCCCGCTTGTGTCGCCAGGCGTGTGCGAGTGCGATCGCCACCGCCTCGTATCCGTCGCGTCGATAGCGGGCGAGCATCGCGGCGACGGCGGCCTTGTCGATCGGCGACAATGTTGCGCCATCGACATCGACGCGGCCGCCCACCTCTTCGACCGCGGCATAGAGCGGTTCGGGCTTTTCGATCGCGAGGTCGAACAGCCGCGGCCGCGCCTGATGGCCGATCGTGAGCACATCGGTGAACCCCCGATCGACCAGCAGCAACGTTCGCGCGCCCCTCCGTTCGAGCAATGCGTTCGTCGCGACGGTGGTGCCCATCTTGATCGCATCGATCTCGGCGACCGGAATCGCGTCGTCAGCAGCGATGCCAAGCGCATGGCGGATGCCCGCCACTGCGGCATCGCGATACCGCTCTGGATTTTCGCTCAACAGTTTGTGCGTCGCGAAGGCCCCGCCGGGATCGCGCGCGACGATATCAGTGAACGTGCCGCCGCGATCGATCCAGAATTGCCAGCCCATATCGCCTCCGCGAAATGATTGAAGACGATTCGTCGATAAATTGTAATCGAAAAGTTGACAATACACTGATTTGTCTTTTTGTATGGCTTCAGGAGAATGCCCATGCCGGAACCCGTCGTTTCGTCCGCCCATCTCGCCGCCGGGGAATCGCCGGCTTTGAGCGAGTTCGAATTCGCGCTGACGCTGGCGGCCAACGCCTATCAGCGCTGGATCGTGCGCTGCGCCGCGGCGGCGGGCTCCTCGCTCTCTCCTCTTGAGGTGCTGGTGCTCCACACCGTGCGCCATCGGGATCGCGCGAAGCGGCTCGCCGATATCATGCTGGTGCTCGATATCGAGGATACGCATCTCGCGACCTACGCCGTGCGCAAGCTGACCGCCGCAGGGCTGGTCGACGCGACGCGAGCGGGCAAGGAGAAGCTGATCGGCGCAACCGCGGCGGGGCGCGCCTTCTGCGACCGTTATGCCGAAATCCGCGAGCGGTTGCTGGTCCATCCGCTGGTGAGCGACGGACCGGGTGACGACGGCATCTCGCAAGTCGCCGAACGCATGCGCTCGCTGTCGGGACAGTACAATCAGGCCGCGCGCGCGGCCGCCACGCTTTAGGGAATGCCGATGGCCGAGCCTCAGCAATCTTTCGATATCGTGATCGTCGGCGCCGGGCACGGCGGCGCGCAGGCGGCGATCGCACTGCGCCAGCGCGGCTTCGCCGGCAGCGTCGCGATGATCGGCGACGAACCCGACCTGCCTTACGAACGCCCGCCTCTGTCGAAGGATTATCTGGCCGGCGAGCGGCCCGTCGAGCGCCTGCTGATCCGCCAGCCGCATTTCTGGGAAGAGCGTAGCGTGACGCTGCTGCTCGGCCGACAGGTCGTGGCGGTTGCGGCGGACAAGCACGTTCTGACGCTCGCCGACGGCGGCATGGTCAGCTACGGCCAACTGATCTGGGCGACCGGCGGCGCGCCGCGACGGCTGGCCTGCGATGGTGGCGATCTGAGCGGGATGCACACGATCCGCGCCCGCGCCGATGTCGATCGACTGATGCGCGAGCTGAGGGAAGCCCACCGCGTCGTCGTGATCGGCGGCGGCTATATCGGCCTTGAGGCCGCGGCGGTGCTGAGCAAGACCGGCCGCGACGTGACGGTGATCGAGGCACAGGACCGCGTGCTCGCGCGCGTCGCCGGCGAACCGCTGTCGCGCTTCTACGAGGCCGAACATCGCGCGCGCGGCGTCGATCTGCGGCTGGGCTCCACGGTCGCCTGCACCGAGGGCTACGAGGGCCGCGTAACTGGCGTGCGGCTGGGCGACGGCAGCGTCGTCGCGGCCGACATCGTCATCGTCGGCATCGGCATCGTCCCCGCCGTCGAGCCGCTGATCGCGGCGGGGGCGGTCGGCGGCAACGGCGTCGCGGTCGACGATCATTGCCACACGTCGCTGCCCAACGTCTTCGCGATCGGCGATTGCGCGCTGCACGTCAATGCGTTCGCCGACGGCGCCGCGATCAGGCTCGAATCGGTGCAGAACGCGAACGACATGGCCGGCACCGTCGCCAGGGCGATCACCGGCGCGCCCGAGCCGTATCGCGCGGTGCCATGGTTCTGGTCCAACCAATATGATCTCAAGCTGCAGACGGTCGGCCTGTCGGCAGGCCATGACGCCGCCGTATTGCGCGGCGATCCGGCGCAGCGGTCGTTCAGCCTGATCTATCTGCGCGCCGGCAAGGTGATCGCGATCGACTGCGTCAACGCGGTCAAGGATTATGTCGCCGGCCGGGCGCTGGTCGAGCGCGGCATCGTCGCCACGGCGGCGCAACTCGCTGATACAGCGATCCCGCTCAAAACGCTGTCGGCCTGACGGAAAACCACCGTCGGCCCCGATATCGGGCCGACGGTGGAAGGCGGTGACGACATTCATGCGAGGGTTCGTCGTCACCGGTAGGTTCAGAACCGGAAACTCGCCTGCAACCCGATCGTGCGGGGGCGATAGGTCTGATAGATATATTGCGGCTCGTCGATCGCGTAGGACGTGCATTCGGTGTTGCGGCATGTGCCGCGCCCACCGGTGATCTTCGATAGCGTGTCCGTCGAATCGAACAGGTTCTGCACGTACAGCGCGAGATCGATCGGCCCGGTCATCGCCCCTAAGCGCAACGATGCGTAATGCGTGGCGTCCGCCCAGTATTTTTCGGGCGCATAGGATACCGTGCCCGGCCCGTTCGTCTCCTTATAGGCGCTGGCATATTGATAATCGCCGCGCAGGTAGATCTTCCAGTGATCGTCGATCGGCATCTCGTAGCGCGCCGAAACCGAGACGTTCCAGGGTGCGATCGGCATCGTATCGCCCTTGTTGGCGTACACGGCCTGGGTCGAGCCTGGCAGCGGCGTTGGGCCCAGCACCGTTTCGGTGAAATGCGCGTCGGTATAGCTTGCCGCCCCAGTCAGCGTCAGGCCGGCTGCCGGGCGCAGTTGAACCTGCAGATCGCCGCCGCGGCTGACCGCATGGCCGGCGTTGGTGATGAACTGCGCCGAGCAGCCCGGGAACGTCTGGAACAATTGCGGCCGATCCCAGTCGATATAGAAGGCGCTCGCCTGGATATGAGCCAGCCCGCCGAGCAGCCCCAGCTTGGCGCCGGCTTCATAGCTCCAGACCGAATCGGGATTGTAGGTCGTCGGCGCATCACCGCCGAGCGCGGCCAGCCCCGCAGCGCAGCTGTTCTGCGAAATCGTGGGATTGACGCCGCCGGCGCGGAAGCCCTTCGCCGCGTTGATATAGAGCAGATCGTCGGGCGTCAGCTGATAGGAAACGCCGAATTTGGGGGTGATGGGGGTGTTCTTCTGCTTGCCCGAGGTGAGGCCGCCATTTTCTTCTGTCGGCACGGCGAAACGGGCGAGCGCGCCGTACAGCGTCTGGTCGTATTCGAACGTCGTGCGGGAGACGCGCAAACCGGCGGTCAGCTTCAATCGCTCGGTCGGCTTGATGTAGAGTTCGCCGAATCCGGCGATTTCCTTGTCCGTCAGCTTCTGCGACCGATATTGTGCGAGATTGCCCTCCATCAGCGGCGCGCCATAGACCCCTTGCGTATCGGTGCCGCGCAGCACTTCCGACAGGGCATCGAGATCTTCGTAGATTCTCGACAGCGTACGAATCGTCGAATGACTGTAGTAGGCGCCGCCAGTGAAGCTGAACAACGAATCGGCGTCGCCCAGCGTCAGGCGCAGTTCTTCGGAATAGGCGTTACGGCGGTTGCCGAAATAGAACTGCCGGCGGAAATCGGGAAGTTCGGCAACGAATCCGATACCGCCTTGCAGGTTGCGCGCCTCGCCGCTGAAACCCGCTTCGTCGACCACGCCGTTGGTCGTGTCGTGGACGTAGGAGCTGATCGACTTCACCGATCCCCAGCCGAAATCGTAATCAACGATGACGCTGGGCACGTACAGTTTGGACGTCCTGGGCGAAAGATAGGGGTCGCCGGATTTATATAGCCCGAATTGATCGTAAGGACCGTAGGTATGCGACGGGTAGGTGAAGCTGCCTTTGGTATAGGCCGTGGTCGTCGACTGATCGACCTTCGCCCAATAGGTGTCGACGTCGTCCGAATGATCGTAGGAATAATAGAACGACGGCGTGATCGACAGCGAGTCGGTCAATTGCCCCTTCAGCGCCAGATGGAATTGGCCCTGCTTTCCCGAATTGGCGTTGGACTTGTATTTCTTGCTGGAATCCCAGACGTCGACATGGTCGATATAGCCGCCGATCGTCGTGATATAGGCGCTGGCACGGAATCCTAGCTTACCCTTGATGATCGGACCACCGACCGCGATCCCGGCCTCGGCGCTGGGATCGCCGTCCTTGGTGAACGACATGCCGAACCGGCCATAGCCACTATAATTGTACAGTCCCGGGGCAGGCGTGATTAAGCGTACCGTGCCGCCTTCCGACGAGCCACCATATAGCGTGCCCTGAGGCCCGCGCAGCACCTCGACGCGTTCGAGGTCGAATAATTGCGGGATCGGGCTGCCATTGCCCGAATAGGACAGCGCGTTGCGCTTTTGCAGCGCGACGTCGTCGAGATAGATGCCCGTCGTCGGCGATCCGGCAGCCGAATAGATGCCGCGGATGGTGATGTTGGGCGTCATGTCCGCGCCCGACGAGGTCAGTGTGAGAGCCGGCACGGTGCGCGCCAGATCGCCGATATCGGTGACACCCTGTTCGTCGAGCGACCGCTGCGTGACGGCGGTGAGACTGATCGGTACGCGATTGGCGATGTCACTGCGCTTGCTGGCGGTGACGACGATGTCCGACTGGCTATCGGCATCCGTTTCCTGTTGCTGCGTCTGCATCGGGGCGCCGGCCGCGGGGGCCTGCTGGGCGGTTGCAGCCGTCGCGGTGCCCAGCGCGCCGATCGCGACACCGAGAGATAGAGCGGTCTTGAGATGGGTCATCGGGTCTCCCCCTTCCAAAGGTCGATGGTTGGTCCTCGCTGCATGTCTGCCGCGTCACGTGCGCTGCGCGCGGTCTCATTGAATTGTGTTTGGAATGTTGCTCGCGAACAGCGCCTCCAGTGTCGGCGGCTGGTCGACGATGTGCTGCCGCGCGATCTGATCGAGCAACTGCGAAAGAATGTCTCGATTGCGCTCGACGCCATAGGGAAGCGGATCGCCGAGTTCGGCCATGGCCAGGCGGCTGATCCGGTCGGAAGGCGTCAAATCCGCTTCGTCTGCGTCTCGCAGCCAGTGGAGATAGGCCCGCTTCGCGGCCGCGAACATCGCGATCAGTTCCGGCACCAGCTCGGGTCGTTCGGCCACTAACGCCCCGCGTGTCACGATGACATGATTGATCGGGAAAAAGCCGTCACCGCGCAGCCGCGTGAGTGCCGCCCCGATCGGATCAGGGATCAACGGCACCAGTGGCGCTGCCGCGCCAAGTCCGACGGCGGCGTCGAGCAGGCCCGACGAAACGAGCGCGGCGAGATCGCCGCCGGGTGGCGCCGACACGACGTTCGCCGGCGGCTCATATTCTGCGACATGCTCATCGCCGGTCGTGACCCAGGTAATCCGATCGAGACCGACGCCATGCTCCTGTTGCAGAATGGCTCGTGCCCATACGCCCGTGGTCACGGTATAGCCGCGATTGACGCCGACGCGGCGCCGCTCGAGCGCGCGGGGATCGCCGACCGGTCCATCGGGACGGACCAGGATCGCACCGTGATGGAAGCCGCGAACCGGAAAAACCGGCAGCGCGATCAGATCCTTGCCGTGTGCGCGCGCGCAGACGAAGGTGGTCAATGCCATTTCGCACACGTCGAATGCGGCTTCCCGCACCATGCGGCGGAAAACCGGGGGAAGACGCGCGGCGGACGCGACGTCGATCTCCACGCCCGGCATCGCAACCGATCCATCGACGATGGCGCGCGTCGCCCCGCCAGTGCCCAGCGCGATGGACAGCGGGCGCTCGGGCATGGCGCTACACATAGCGCAGCCCTCGTTCACGCAACGCGGTCCGCATGCCATAAATGTCGAGACCGAGTTCGCCGGCGGCAAGGCGCGCGCGTTTCTCCTCCTCGGCCGCGAGGCGGTCGTTCGCCCTGTCGAGCACTACGGCCGCCATTTCCCGTGGCACTACGCAGACGCCGTCATCGTCGGCGATGATTGCGTCGCCAGGTCGTACCAGAGTACCGGCACACACGATCGGCACGTTGACCGAGCCAGGCGTCGCCTTGACGGTGCCTTGTGCGCTGATCGTCCGTGACCAGACGGGGAAATTCATCCGCGTGAGATCGCGAACATCGCGGACGCCCGCATCGATCACCAGCCCGGCACAGCCCCGCGCCTGCGCCGACGTCGCCAGCAAATCACCGAAATAACCGTCTTCGCAGGCGCTGGTCGGCGCCAGTACCAGTACATCACCGGCGGCCAACTGCTCGATCGCGACATGCGCCATCCAGTTATCGCCGGGGGGCGCGGAGATGGTGATCGCGGAGCCCGCGATTGCCGCACCGGAAAATACCGGCCGCAGATGGCGCGCCATCAGGCCGCTGCGTCCCTGCGCCTCATGGACCGTCGCGACTCCGGCCGCCGCCAAGGATGCCAACACGGCCATGGGAACGCGCTCGATATTGGTAACGACGGTGGGGCCAGCCACGGACAACTCCTCGCTCGATCGAGGAAAGCTGCAGCGATCCGCGACGGCATACCAGTTCGATTTGCGCTACGGCCATAAGCTGATGCTATAAGTCGACCAGATGACGCAGGTATTCGCCTTCAACCTCCGGCACCTCGACGCGGTTCTCGCGATCCGAAAACGCGGCAGCATCAGCGCCGCCTCCGATGACGCCAATCTTTCGCAGCCGGCGCTAACGCAGGCCCTCGCCAAGCTGGAGCGCCAGCTTGGCCATCGACTGTTCGATCGTCAGACGACAGGCGCGGTGCCGACGCCGGCGGGCACCCGCTTTCTCGAACGCGTGCAGCGGGCCATCGAATATCTGATCGACGGCGGCGGCCAGGTACGCCGTTCGATCAAGGCGCCAGCGCTGCCTCATTTCGAGCGCATGGTCTCGCTCGGCCAGCTTCGCGCGATCTCGACCGTGGCGCACGCCGGCAGCTACGTCGCCGCCGCCCGCGAGATCGGCGCGGCGCAGCCTTCGCTGCACCGTGCGGTGAAGGAACTCGAACTGGTACTCGGCGTGCCGCTGCTGGTACGGGCCGGCAGGACGATGCGCGCGACGACCGCCGCGCATCGGCTGGTGCGATCGATCCGGCTGGCGATCGCCGAACTCCAGGCCGGGCTGGATGCGCTCGCGGAGCTGTCGCAAGCCGGCGCGGGCACGGTGACGATCGGCACGCTGCCTTTGGCCCGCGCGGTCTTGCTGCCGCAGGCGCTCGCCAGATTCATGGCAAATCATCAGCACGCAACCGTGCGCATCGTCGAGGCGCCGTATGAGCAACTGCTCGTCGATGTGCTTGAAGGCAATATCGACCTGCTGATCGGCGCGCTGCGCGAAGACCAGCCGATCGATGGCGTTATCCAGCAGCGCCTGTTCGCCGAAGGCGTATCGATCGTCGCCGGGCGTCATCATCCGCTGGCGGGCGGTGGCACGCCGACGCTTGACGAACTGGCACGCCATCCCTGGGTGGTGGGCGCGCGGGGCGCGCCGACGCGCCGGCACTGGGAACACCTGTTTCCCGGCAATGATGGCCCGCGGCCGGTGACCCGAGTCGAATCGGCCTCGGCGATGCTGACGCGCGGGCTACTGCTGGCCGGCGACTGGCTGGCGATGATGTCGTCCGATCAATTCCATATCGAGCGGGAGGCCGGGCTGATCGTCGCGCTTGGCGATACGTTGCCGGGGACCAGTCGCTGGATCGGGATCACAACCCGGAGCGACTGGTGGCCTACCGACACGCAGGCGGCGTTTCTCGAAACACTGTCCGCCAGCGCTGCCGCCCGGTCTTCCGGAAACTGAATGGCCTCCCGGTACTTTTGATGCCTGCGGCTGGAGGATGCGTGGCTAGCACCGCCTGACCGTCGGCGATCCTTTGTTGATGCCGGCTTCGAAGGGGGCGGGCACGCATGATCATCGATTGCCACGGGCATTTCACCACCGCGCCCGATCTTCATGTCCTGTGGCGCGAAACGCAGAAGGCCGCGTCTGCGAGGGGCGGCGATACCGATCCGCCCTACCCGCAGATTTCCGACGACCTGATCCGCGAGGCGATCGAGCCCAACCAGCTTCGTCTTATCCAGGAGCGGGGCATCGACCTGACGTTGTTCAGTCCGCGCGCCTCGGCGATGGCACCGCATGTTGGCGATCTGGCCGTCAACATCGCGTGGAGCCGGCGCTGCAATGATCTGATCCGGCGCGTCGTCGCTCTTTATCCCGCTCATTTCGCCGGCATCTGCCAATTGCCGCAATCGACCGGCGCATCACTGGATGCCGCGATCACCGAACTGGATCGCTGCGTCAACGAACTCGGGTTCGTCGGCTGCAACCTCAACCCCGATCCGTCGGGAGGGCGCTACGATTCGCCGCCTCTGCACGATCGCTACTGGTATCCGCTTTACGAAAAGATGGTCGATCTCGACGTGCCGGCGATGATCCATGTTTCGGGATCATGCAACCCGGGCGTTCACGCGACCGGTGCCTATTACCTGTCGGCCGATACGATTGCATTTATGCAACTGTTGCAGGGAGACGTGTTTCGCGACTTCCCGGCGCTACGCCTGATCATCCCCCATGGCGGCGGCGCCGTTCCCTATCATTGGGGCCGTTTTCGTGGTCTGGCAGACATGCTCAACCGTCCACCGCTCGCGCAACACCTGATGCGCAACGTCTATTTCGACACCTGCGTCTACCACCAGGAAGGCGTGGATTTGCTGCTGGCGGTGATCGACACCAGCAACATACTCTTCGGTTCCGAGATGATAGGGGCCGTCCGGGGCATCGATCCAACGACGGGCCGCTATTTCGACGACACACGACATTATATCGAGCAATCTCGGCTGTCCGATGCAGCCAAGCAGGACATATTCGAAGGTAACGCGAGGAGGGTATTTCCAAGGTTAAGATTGGTTTCCTAGGGCTGTAACCATGTTACATATAGTTGCGACAGGTTTTTAACAGGCCGCCAGAAATGCGCCATGGCCCGCTGACGAAGGTAGTTTCGTCACCATTATGACAGGTGATTCCGCCGTCAAGACATGCTTTGATCCGGTGTAAGACAAGCAAATGCCTGCCGCACAGTGAACCCTTCCGAGATCAACATCGCTGCCAAGCGACAAGAAGTAGCTTTCTCACTTTGTGCACTACAATGGTCCGCCCCGGCCCGGTTGCGGTCCTTTTGACTGGTGAACGAACGGCAGTTTTTGAGGGTACGGGAATGGGCCGGGAACGGCCGCTTTGTTGGCGGCTGCGGTCGTGGCGTTGATGCTTTCTGAAGCCGGCGACTTTCGACCAGCTCATGATATTCAGTGTCGGTGATGCGAACGTCGGCTTTTTCTGAAACCCGCCATTCGAGTAGCGCAAATTGGCCGGTCGGCTTTGCGCCCCAACAGTGGTCATCCGCCGACCCGATCTCTGAACGCAAAAGCTGTCCATCGCCTCTGCCCCGGCTCGCGTTCAGCTTAACGACAGTAGATGCGTCATCAGCAACACAGTCGAGGAAACGACGAACGACGCCACCCCAATCCTGATCATCGAGGGCTGCTTCATTCGCTAAACCGCCGATCTGGGCAGGCGATGCCGTAATGCAGGAAGGCTCGGCAATATTGGTCGCGCATCACCTCATGCGCAGCTGACGCCGTCGGATTCGGCGCGGCGATCGCTAAAACGGCTTCCTGTTCGGCGCGACGGGCAAAATAAACGAAATCAGGGAAAAGCTGCACCATGGTTCATCTCCGGCGCCCTGTCGCCGACCAGAATAGACAGCGATGTTTCCCTGATATTTCGCGACGTCCGTCAGCGCTGTGCAGCACACGCTCTGCTGGAATTGCTGAAATTCAGGAGAAACATATGCGCTGTTTGCTGACATCAGTATAACAGCGGATGATTGGCGATGCCTGATCCCCATGCCCATGCCCACGGCCTTTCTTACGATCTCGAGGCGATGCGCTCGCTGATCGCGCGGCGGCGGGTGCTACGCCTGTTCGCCGGCACCGGCGCGGTGGCATTGCTTGGCGGATGCGGCGGCGATTCGGGTGCGAGCAGCGACGGCGACATCAGCGTCGTCGACACGTCGCCGACGCCCGCGCCGACCCCCACCGCGACAGCAACGCCCACGCCCACGCCGACTTCGTCGACGACGACGTGCATCGCCGATCCCGAGGAGACCGCCGGGCCTTATCCCGCCGACGGCACCAACACCGCGAGCGGATCGACCTCGAACGTGCTCACCATCAGCGGCATCGAGCGATCGGATATCCGCTCGAGCTTCATCAGCTCGACCACCGTCGCGTCGGGCACCAAGCTGACGATCACCCTCACGCTGGTCGATTCGAACGCGTCCTGCGCACCGTTGGCGGGCTATGCGCTCTACCTGTGGCATTGCGACAACGAAGGGCATTATTCGCTCTATTCGGCGCCGAGCGAAAGCTATCTGCGCGGTATTCAGGTGACCGACAGCAACGGCCAGGCGACCTTCGTCACCAACTTCCCCGCCTGTTATTCGGGGCGCTGGCCGCACATCCATTTCGAAGTCTATTCGAGCCTGTCGAATGCAACCAGCGGCCGCTATGCGCTGCTGACTTCGCAATTGTGCATGCCCGAGGCGATATGCGACACGGTCTATGCCGACAGCAGTCTCTATCCATCGAGCGCAACGAGGCTGGCGAGCATCACCCTTTCCAGCGACAACGTCTTCGGCGACAATACCGCCGCCCAGATCGCGCAGCAGACGCCGGCGGTCGGCGGCAGCGTGTCGAGCGGGCTGACGGCGAGCGCAACGATCGGCCTCGCTACCTGACGACGCGCCGGCGGGCGGCGCGAGGGGGACGACGGCAATGACGGCGAGTGATCGGGATCAACGGGAGGAAGCGGCGACGGCGCGACTGTTGATCGTCGACGACGATGCCTCGATCCGCCAGTTGCTGGCGCGCAGTCTCTCCGATCAGGGCTATCGCGTCGATACCGCGGCCGACGTGCCGGCGATGGAAGCGGCGCTGGCGGCGGGCACCGTCGATCTCGTCGTTCTCGACATCATGATGCCGGGCGAGGACGGGCTGTCGGCGTGTCGCCGCCTGGCGCGGCAGGACGGGCCGGCGATCGTCTTCCTGAGCGCGCTTGGCGAGGAGGGCGATCGCATCGCCGGGCTCGACAGCGGCGCTATCCACTATCTGCCCAAGCCGTGCAGCGCGCGCGAGATCGCGGCGACGGTGCAGGCGGCGCTGCGCCACCGGCATCTGGCGGCGCCGGTCGGGCGGCGCGCCTTCACCTTCGACGGCTGGACGATCGATCTCAGCGCGCATGAGCTGCGCGATCCCGAAGGCGTGCTGATCGACCTGACCGATGGCGAATTCGCGGTGCTGCGCGCGTTCGTCGAGCGGCCGCGCCGGGTGCTCGCTCGCGAGGCGCTGCTCGAGGCGGCGCGCGGGCCCGACAGCGACTCGTTTGATCGCGCGATAGACGTTCAGGTCAGCCGATTGCGCCGCAAGCTGCGCGCGCCGGGCAACGAGGTGATCCGCACCGTGCGCAACGAAGGCTATCTGTTCGTCCCCCGGGTCGAGCGACTGTGATCGGCCGGGTTCGCCGCTGGCGGTCGCGGCTGTTCGTGCGCGTGTTCGCGCTGATGCTGCTGACGTTGCTGGTCGTCCAGTTGCTCAACGGCGCGATCCTGTGGTTTCTGCCGCCGCCCGCGCCCCACCTCACGCCGCTGACGACGGTCGCCGCCGCGCTCGCCGGCAACGCGCCGGCATCGTTGCGCGTAGTGACGGGCAGCGCGATCGACGATCGCCGCGGCGATCCGCACGACGAGCGTGTGCGCGCGGCGCTGGCGCGATTGCTGTCGGTGCCCGAAGCCGCGGTGCGGCTGCGCAAATCGTCGCCGTCGCTGTTCGGCCCGGCCGAGGGCGGCGGCGGCCCTGGCGGCGCGTCGATGTTTCATCGCGGCCCGCCGCCCGACTTCAACGACGACGCGTTTTTGACCGGCGACTTCGCGGTGTCGGCGCGCATTGGCGGCGTGTGGCGGACGGTGACGCCCGCCGTCAGCAGCGCGGCGCCGTGGCGATCTCGCACGCTGATCTGGCTGCTCGTCGCGTTGCTGGTGGTCGCGCCGGTCGCCTGGCTGCTCGCGCGGCTGGTGACGCGGCCGATCGGCGCATTCGCGGCCGCCGCCGAGCGCCTCGGCCGCGATCCGCGCGCGCCGCCGCTGACGCTGACTGGCCCGTCCGAGATCGGCGACGCCGCCGCGGCGTTCAATGAGATGCAGGCGCGGCTCAACCGCTATGTCGAGGATCGCACGATGCTGATGGCCGCGATCGCGCATGACCTGCGCACGCCGCTGATGCGGCTCGGCCTGCGGCTCGAACAGGCGCCCGACGATCTGCGCGACGCCTGCGAGGGCGACGTGCGCGATATGGAGGCGATGATCGCCGCAGTGATGAGCTTCGTGCGCGACATGACGCGCTCCTCGCGCCACCAACGGCTCGATCTGCGCGCGCTCGCCGAGAGCGTGGTCGATAGCTTTGCCGATATGGGCGATTCCGTCGCGCTGGCGCCCGGCGATGCGGTAGTGCTCGACGGCGACCCGCCCGCGCTGAAGGCGATGCTCGCCAATCTGATCGGCAATGCGGTGAAATACGCCGGCAGCGCCGAGGTGACGCTCGGCCGGAAGGACGGCATGGCGCTGATCGATGTCGCCGATCGCGGGCCCGGCATCGCTCCACCCGATCTCGATCGCGCGTTCGAGCCGTTCTTCCGCGCCGAACGCTCGCGTAACCGCGACACCGGCGGGATCGGGCTTGGTCTCGCCAGCGTGCGGGCGGTGGCCCGCGCGCATGGCGGCGAGGCGACGCTCGTCAATCGCGCGGGCGGCGGCCTGCTGGCCACGGTGACGTTGCCGCTCGGCGCGACGGAAATCTCCGGGCAATAATCGGCCGGGACCAATGCCCCTCGATCATCCGAGGGAGTTTCGATGAAAAAAGTGCTGATCCCCTGTCTGCTGCTGGCGACCACCGGCTGCGCGGGCAACCATCCGCGGGGTTTCGACGGACCACCGCCGCCCGGCGGCAATGGCGGCCGACCGCTTGACGCGCGACTGTTCGTCAGCCCGATGGGAGAGCCTTTTCGTGGCGACGAAGACGGCCTTCGCCCGCAGGACGTCTGGTTTCGCGCCGCCGACCGCAACGGCGACGGCGCGATCACCGTCGATGAAATGGCCGCCGACGCCGATCGCTTCTTCGCGATACTCGATCGCAACCGGGACGGCGGGATCGATCCTGACGAGGTGGCCTATTACGAAAAGGTCCTGCTCCCCCAATCGGGCGGTGGAGATGGTCCGCCACGCGGCGGCCGCCCCGACGGCGAAGATCACGGTCATGGTCCGGGCCGGCGGCGGCCGCCGGGTGGCGGATTTGGTGGCGGAGGATCGCCGCCTGGCGGCGGCCAGCCACCCCGCGGAGGTGATGATCACGCATCGAAAGATGATCGCCCCGACTACAGCGCGATGGGTGCGTCGCGGTTCGGCTACCTAAGGCTGCCCGAGCCGGTCAGTGCCGCGGATACCGATTTCAATCGCACCATTACACAGCTGGAGTTCGAGGCGGCGGCGAGACAGCGTTTTGCGCTGCTCGATCGCAATCACGATGGCCGGATCGTGCCAGGCGAATTGCCGCATCTCCGATAGGCCGGACGCAACGAGGCCCGCGCACGAAGCGCGGGCCTCTCCCCCGATGTGGGGCTGAGCCTTGGGAGAGCTCGAGCTCAGCCGTGTTGAGGGGGCGGGGGCGCGCCTTCCGGCCCGTCGCCGGGCCCATCGGGGGCCGGACCGCGCTGCGCGCGCGGACCGGGGCCGAACATCGGATCGTGCGACAGCCGGAGGTAGGCTCCGAACCGATCCTTCTGCTCGGGATTCAAGCTGGCATAGAACGCCTTGAGCGCATCCACGCGCCCGTTCTCGTCGCCGGCGTGGCGCTGCATATCGGCCAGTCGCTCGTCGAAACTCTTTTCCGGCGGCGGCCCATCGATGTCGCCGCCCGGTCCGCCTTGCGGGTGACGCGGCAGGCCCTGCTGATCGGCATGATCCCCGGCCGGCGAGGGGGGCGATTCCGGCGTACGGTTCGCCGTCAGCCACGCCGCAAGCGATTGGCGTTGTCCGGCGTCAAGCGACAGCAGCATGGCCAGATCGTCGGCGCGACGCGCGATCGGGTCTTCATGCTGAGCCGTCGCGGGCGGGCGCGGCGGCTGCGCCGCAACTGCGGGAGCGGCGATGCCCAGTGCGAGGGCAATCGGCAATACGGATAATCTCATTGAAGGTTTCTCCTGGTCGGTTGACCAGAACAGGCTCGATCCCGCGGAAAGCCCAGCATCCCGGTCATGCGCCAGCGCCCGGTTTGCGGTGATTTCACCAGCAACTGGCCGCAGCTTCGACACCGGGCGTAGCGCTGGCCCGTCCTTGGGGACGCAAGCTCTATGTCGCGTCCCGGCACGTGTCGTCCGCGCTGACAATCGGCGATCCGTCGGGTCATGATCTGCTCCTTGCAGGCCATGCTACCGCGCCATGTTTCCGTGAGATTTCCCGAAAAGCCCTTTTGCGCTTTGCAATCGCTTTTCGAGCCCTGGCTTCAATTTTGGACGAGGGCTGGCGAGGGCGGCGCGGATCCCGAACCTGCTGTTCAGATCTCGCCCTGTTTCCTTTTCCCTGTCGAATTGGCCGTCGCGGGAATGATTCGGAAACAGATTGTCGCAACGGGAGCCCGCCGGTTGCAGTCACCCTTTGGTAAGGGCGGCCATCCGTGCCGTATTGCGTTCGATCGCGGACGACAGCCTCGACCGCGGCTCCAAGTCGCTCAGTGATGCTGGTCGGTTATCGCGCCGTCAAGCACACGGTAATAGAAGCCGATTTCGGTCCCTCCCCAGTGCCTCTCATGATTCCGTAATGGGGGTGCTTACAGACTTCGCTGAGTTACATTGTGATGTCTGCTTTGTTGGGTCTTTTCCTCCAAACCGGACAGGCAGCAACCGGCCCAGTTGCAGCCGATGTACGAAGGCGACCTAGCAGACGTGGGTTGTCTGCTTATGTCATGATCTGACGTTCAGCTCGGAAATCGGGGACCGCAGCTTCGTCCCAACGTCGGTCATTTTTTTGGGGCAGGCTATTGCCTGATCGAAGGCCCAATAAAGCCACCCCGGCTTTTCCGTACATTTTCCGTACGCAGCGAAGATATGCTCGCTAAGTGATTGATAAATGGTCGGGGAGAGAGGATTCGAACCTCCGGCCCCTGCCTCCCGAAGGCAGTGCTCTACCAGGCTGAGCTACTCCCCGACGGAGTATGACGGTGTCGGCAGCGGTCGCCGTTCCGTCAGCTTGGAGGCGCGCCTATACCCAGCCCGCGGGGGCCGCGCAAGCGTTGTGATGCGCCTGGCTCAACTTCCCTCGCGTGCGCCGAGCAGCGTTTCCACCGAGGTGAATTTCTCGCGCGGTGCGCCGGCGCGGGCGCGGCCGATCTCCGCTTTGTCGATCGCCTGCCAGTCGCGAAAGGTGACGACATCGACGTCGCGTGCCGCCAGCAGTGCGTCGAGCCCGGGCCGGCCCTGCTTCGCGCTTGCGGCGGGCAGATCTTCGGCCAGGTGCTCGGCGATCAGGAAGCCGTCGGGGCGGTTGGTGCCGATCGTGCCCGTCGGCCCGCGCCGCGCCCAGCCGACCGCATACAGGCCCGGCGCGATGCGGCCGTCGTCATTGGCGAAGCGCCCGGCGCGAGTGTCGAACGGCACGCCAGGGATCGGGGAGGTGCGATAGCCGATGCAACTGACCACCAGCCCGGCGGGCACGGCATAGGTGTCGCCGGTGCCTTCGGCGCGGCCGTCGGGGGTAAGGCGGGTGCGTTCGACGATCACCCGTTCGGCCCGCTCCGCGCCCTCGATCGCCACTGGCCGCGCGAAGAAATCGAACACGATTTCGATCGGTTTGTCCGCTGGCTGCTTGATGAAATCGCGCAGCAGCGAAACCGATTTGCGCTGCCCCGGTTCGAGCTCTGCATCGGCCTCGATCGGCGGAAAGTCGGCCGCGTCGACCAGCGGCACGGCGCGCGCCAGATGGCCGAGCTCGCCCAGTTCCTTGGGCGTCATCGCGATCTGGTGCGGTCCGCGCCGGCCGAGGAGGGTGACGCGGTTGATGGCGTGGCCGCGCAAGCCTTCCAGCGCATGCGCGACGATGTCCGAGCCGGCGAACTCGGCTTCGGTCTTGGCCAGAATCCGCGCGACGTCCAGCGCGACATTGCCGTTGCCGATGACGACCGCGCCGGGGCCGTCGAGCACCGGGGCCAGCGCTTCATGATCGGGATGGCCGTTATACCACCCGACGAACGCCGCCGAGCCGACCACGCCGGGCAGGTCCGCGCCGGGAATGTCGAGCGGCCGGTCGGCCGGCGCGCCGGTCGCCAGCACGACGGCGTCGTAAAGCGCGCGCAGTTCGTCGATCGACACCTGCTCGCCGATCGTGACATTGCCGACGAAGCGCACATTGTCGGTCAGCGCGACCGCCTCGTAGCGGCGCGAGACGTTCTTGATCGACTGGTGATCGGGCGCGACGCCGGATCGAATCAGCCCGAACGGCACCGGCAGCCGATCGATGATATCGACGCGGACATCCTCGCCGAACGTCTTCTGGCAGGCCTCCGCCGTGTAATAGCCGGCCGGCCCCGAGCCGACGATCGCCACGTGCCGCATATACCGGGCTCCTTGGTCAGGAGCCCGGTGTATCCGTCTGAAACCGCGGAGGGAAGGGGCGCTTTAGTGCGCTTCTGGTGCCGCCGCCGCCGCATCGGCCGGCAAGCCGCCGAGCTGAGTCACCAGCTTGGTGTAGGCATCGAGATAGGCGAGCACGATCACCTGGCCGATCTCGGTATTCTGATAGCCGCCGCCACCTGCCGCGGCGAGGCCGCCCCACCATCCCGAGCCGGCGCCACCGCCGAAGCCGATATCGGTCTTGCGGGCATAGCCTTCGGTCAGCGCCTGTTCCTCGGTTGTGCGGGCGTTGACGAGCGACAGCGTGACGTTGGCTTCCTTCTTCTTCAGGTTGATGCCGCCGGCCAGCGCGCCGATCACGCCGTGGCCGATCACACCGCCAAGCAGCCCGCCGAAGCCGCCGCCACCCGAATTGCGGTTGGCTGTAACGATGTCGGGCTGGATGAAATAATCAGCGGCACGGACTTGGCCGCGCCCGAGGTTGGAGCCGGCCTGCAGTTCACCCTGATCGGCGAGCGCGCGTTCCATGGCCCGGCTCTGCATCGAGCGGCCGCGATTGACGAGTGTGAAGCAGCCGGATTGCATGATGAAGACCTTGAGCACCGCTTCCGGGCTGCCGAGGTTGAGTTCGCGCCACCATTGGTTGTCGGGCTCGACGATCGCGATCGTGCCGAGGTTGCGCGTGCAATGCGGAATTTGCTGCTCGCCCTTTTCCTGCGCCTGATGGCCGGAAGATCCCCGGTCCTGGTGCTGAGCCGTGGCCGGCGTGGTAGCGAACGCAACACTTGCGGCGGCAACGGCGCCGACGATCAACTTACGCATTTCCCAATGATCCCCCGTTTATCTGCGGATGGTATACTCCACGTACTCGCCGGCAGAATTACACCGGCAACCTTCGGTTGCGAGCCGAAACTCAAATCCTCTTGGTCCCCGAATTTCGCTAACACAAGTTGGGATTTTGGCCTAGCCTCAAGTAGTCGGCGCATGGCTTTTGGCTTTGGCTGCGAACGCTGCTATCGGCCGCATTCGACCCTTCGGCAGACTGTATCGATCGTGACGACATCCCAGAAAAATATCCGTAATTTCAGCATTATTGCCCATATCGACCATGGCAAGTCGACGCTCGCCGATCGGCTGATTCAGGTGACCGGTGGGCTGACCGAGCGCGAGATGCAGGCGCAAGTGCTTGATAATATGGA
This sequence comes from Hephaestia mangrovi, assembly GCF_019880555.1. GTDB lineage: Bacteria > Pseudomonadota > Alphaproteobacteria > Sphingomonadales > Sphingomonadaceae > Sphingomonas > Sphingomonas mangrovi. The sequence continues at coordinate 28,928 of NZ_JAINVU010000007.1, forward strand.
GATCGAGCGCGAGCGGGGGATTACGATCAAGGCCCAGACCGTCCGCCTCAACTATATTGCGAGCGACGGGGAGACCTATGAGCTCAACCTGATGGATACGCCGGGCCATGTCGACTTCGCTTATGAGGTGTCACGCAGCCTGGCCGCGTGCGAGGGCGCGCTGCTGGTGGTCGATGCCGCACAGGGTGTGGAGGCGCAGACGCTCGCCAACGTCTATCAGTCGATCGAGCATGACCATGAGATCGTCCCCGTCATCAACAAGATCGATCTGCCGGCCGCCGATGTCGACAAGGTGAAGGCGGAGATCGAGGACATCATCGGCCTCGATGCGTCGGACGCGGTGCAGACCAGCGCCAAATCGGGGATCGGCATCGAGGACGTGCTGGAAGCGATCGTCAAGCGCATCCCCGCGCCGAAGGGCGACCGCGACGCGCCGCTGAAGGCGATGCTGGTCGACAGCTGGTACGACCCGTATCTGGGCGTCGTCATCCTGGTGCGGGTGATGGAAGGCACGCTGAAGAAGGGCCAGCAGATCAAGTTCATGCAGGCGGGCACCACCCATCTGATCGACCGTGTCGGCTGCTTCCGCCCCAAGATCGAGCAGTTGAGCGAATTGAGCGCCGGCGAGATCGGCTTCATCACCGCGCAGATCAAGGAAGTCGCGCAGACCGCGGTCGGCGACACGATCACCGACGCCAGGCGCCCCACCGACACGCCTTTGCCGGGCTTCAAGGAAGTCCAGCCGGTGGTGTTCTGCGGGCTGTTCCCGGTCGACGCCAACGACTTCGAGAAACTCCGCGAGAGCATTTCCAAGCTGCGGCTCAACGATGCGTCGTTCAGCTTCGAGATGGAAACCTCGGCAGCGCTCGGCTTCGGCTTCCGCTGCGGGTTCCTGGGGCTGCTCCACCTCGAGATCATTCAGGAGCGGCTGACGCGCGAATATGATCTCGACATCATCACCACCGCGCCGAGCGTGGTCTATCAGATCGAGCTGACCCATGGCGGCGGTCACATCGAGCTGCACAATCCAGCCGACATGCCCGATCCCAACAGGATCGAGTCGATCGCCGAGCCGTGGATCGAGGCGGTGATCTATTGCCCCGACGAATATCTCGGCTCGATTCTCAAGCTCTGCCAGGACCGGCGCGGCATCCAGAAGAACCTGACCTATGTCGCGGGCCGCGCGCAGGTGACGTACGAGCTGCCGCTGAACGAAGTGGTGTTCGATTTCTACGACCGGCTGAAGAGCATTTCGCGCGGCTATGCGAGCTTCGACTATCACCAGATCGGCTATCGCGAGGGCGATCTCGTCAAGATGTCGATCCTGGTGAATGGCGAGGCCGTGGATGCGCTGTCGATGATCGTCCACCGCTCGACCGCCGAGGCGCGGGGCAGGGGCATGTGCGAGCGGCTGAAGGACCTGATCCCGCGCCACCTGTTCAAGATCCCGATCCAGGCGGCGATCGGCGGCAAGGTGATTGCTCGCGAGACGATCGCGGCGCTGCGCAAGGACGTTACCGCGAAATGCTATGGCGGCGACGCGACGCGCAAGCGCAAGCTCTTGGAAAAGCAGAAAGAGGGCAAGAAGCGGATGCGCGAATATGGCAGCGTCAGCATCCCGCAGGAGGCGTTTATCGCGGCGTTGCGGATGGGGGATGAGGGCTGATGCGCAGGTTAGCAAAAGGGCGGCGATGATCGACAGACGGGGTGCATTGGGGCTTGGCGCGGCGGCGGCGGTTGCCGCGACGGGCAAGGCGGTTGCCGCCGAGGACGATCCGATCGCGGTCGTCTCGACCTGGAATTTCGGCAAGGCAGCGAATGCGGCGGCACTCGCCACGTTCAAGGCGGGGGGCAGCCCGCTCGACGCGGTAGAAGCCGGCGCGCGGGTGCCCGAGGCGGACCCAGATAATCACTCGGTCGGGCTGGGCGGTTATCCCGACCGCGACGGGCATGTGACGTGTGACGCGATCATCATGGACGATGCCGGCGGCTGCGGCGCGGTGGCGGCGATCGAGGACGTGGTGCACGCGATCACCGCCGCGCGGCTGGTGATGGAGAAGACGCCGCACACGATGCTGGTCGGCGAGGGCGCGACGCGGTTCGCGCATGAACAGGGGTTGCCCAAGGCCAATCTGCTGACACCGGCGGCCGAGAAGGCGTGGAAGGAGTGGCTCAAGACCGCGAAATACCAGCCGGTCGCGAATATCGAGAACGCGCTGCCCTCGCCGCCGGGATCGGTGCGCAATCACGATACGATCGGGATCATGGCGCGAGCGCGCGACGGGCGGATGGCGGCGGCGTGCACCACATCGGGCATGGCGTTCAAGATGCGCGGCCGGGTAGGCGATTCACCGCAGGCCGGGTGCGGGCTGTTCATCGAGAAGGGCGTCGGCGCGGCGGCTTCGACCGGGGTGGGCGAAGAGGTGATCCGCATCGCGGGCACGGCGCGGGTGGTCGCCTCGATGCGTGCCGGCATGTCACCGATGGCGGCGTGTCGCGAGGCGTGCGAGCATATCGCGCACCTGCGTGGCGACGCGATCAAGGAGCTTCAGGTCGGTTTCCTGGCGCTGTCCGCGACGGGCGAGGTTGGCGCGTTCGCGCTGATGCCGGGTTTCACCTATGCGGTGACACGGCATTCCGGCGCCACCGAAGTGTCCCCATCTGGGAGCCTGTTCGGCTGATTACCCCGGGAAAGATAACTTCACTTTAACGATGAATCCGGTAGCCGAAGGGTATGCCGGGTGCTTCTCACGAACCCGCGACGGGCTTCGCGCCCGCCGTCGATGCGCTGATCGCACGCGCGGCGGTGGCCGATGCGCGTGCGCCGCATTTCGCGGCCAGCATCGCGGCCGATCTCGCGACCCCGGCGCCGTGGCGGCTCGACGATGAGACGCGTGCGCTGATCCTTGCCGATCTCGATCGGCTGGTGGGGGCGATCGCTGCCGATCTGCGGCTCGCCGGGGGGCGCAACGCTGTCGAGGTGCCGGCGATGGAGACCGGCCGGCCGCTTACCGAACGGCTGATCTCGGGCGGATTGTTCGACAATCCCGATTTTGCCCGCGAAATGGCGGCACGCGCCTGGATCAACGTGATCGGCGCCCATCTGCCCGCCGGCGATGCCGATCCCGATCAGCCCAGCCTGTTGCCGCGGCTCGCCAATGCGCACGATCGACTGATCGCGAGCGCGGCGAGCGCCTTGATGGCGGCGCAAGGACGGCGGCGCACCGGCGGCCTCGATGCCGGCCGGGACGATCTGCCTGCCGAACTGCAGCATTATCTCGTCTGGTGGGTCGCCGCCGCGCTGGGCGCGGCGCGCGCGCAGGACGCCGGTGTCGTGGAGGGGGCGCGGCGGGCGCTCGCCGCGCATGACGAGGGCGGCCGTCTCGAAGCAGTCGCCGAGCGGCTCGTTGCCGCGCTCGATCCAGACGAGGAGGCGCTGCCAGGGCTGATCGGAGATGCGCTCGATGATCGCAACCTCACTCTGCTCGCCGCGCTGATCGCGCATGGCCTGGCGCTCGATGTCGCCGCCGCGCGGACGATCCTGATCGATCCGGCGGGGGACCGGCTCTGGCTCGCCATGCGCGCGCTCGATTTGCCGCGCGATCTCGTCGTCCGGCTCGGCATGGCCCTGGCGACCGCCGATCGCCGGCGCGACGAGCATGGCTTTCTTGATCTCCTCGATCCGATGATGGCGCTGGCGCCGGCCGAAGCTGCTGTGGCGCTGGCTCCCATCCGCCTGCCGCAAACCTATCGCGTGGCTCGTGCCGCGCTGGCGCGGCCATGACCGTGATCGAGCCGACGCTGCCCGTGGTGCGGGGTCTGGTCGATCGTGACGGCCGGCTGGTCGAGGCCGATGCGCCGCTCGAGGAAGTCAACGCGCGCGCCGGGGGCCGTCTCGGCGGGGCGCTGACCATACCGGCAATCGCGCATCTCGTGCGCCTCGCCGGCCAGCTCCGCACGACCATCTCGCGGTCGGCGCGGATGGCGGATGGCGATCAGGATGTCGAAGCCTGGGTGCGTGCCATGCCGGAAGACGGAAGCGTGCGCATCGAGATTACCAATTGGCGCTCGCGGCCCGCCGGGGGAGCTTTGGGCGATGCGGTCGAAGCGTGGCAATGCCCCGCCGCGGCCGAAGCCGAATGGCGCTGGGAAACCGATGCGGCGCTCCATCTCACCTATGTCGCGGTGGCGCCTGACGTGCACGACGGCCGCGATCTCGCTGCGCTGCTCGGGCAACCGCTGACCCGGCTGTTCGCAATTGACATGGCCGATCCGGAACCGCCGATCCTGCGCGCCTTGTCGCTTCATCAGCGCTTCGACGGCCAGGCGGCGGTGGTGCGCGCGAGCGGTCGCGCGGTGCAGCTGGAGGGTATGCCGCGCCGCGACGGCGCCGGACGTTTCGCCGGGTTCGCCGGGGCTGCCCGCTACGATCGTGGTGGCGATGCCGCGCCGGCATTCGGCGACGGCGCGTTCAACACCCGGCTCGACAGCGCGCTGCGGGGGCCGCTGGGCGCGATCATCGCCAATGCCGATGCGATCCAGGCACAGAATGACGGTGCGCTTGCCGGCACGTATGCCGAATATGCCGGCGACATCGCCACGGCGGGGCGGCATCTGCTGGGGCTGGTCGACGATCTCGTCGATCTTCAGGCGATCGAGCGCAGCGATTTTCACGTCGCCGCCGAAGCGATCGACCTCGCCGATCTCGCGCGCCGCGCCGCCGGCCTGTTGCAGGTCAGGGCGAGCGCCAAGCAGGTGCGCATCGATCGCCCGGCGGCGGGCGAAAACCTGCCGGCGAGCGGAGAGTTCCGGCGCGTGCTGCAAATCCTGGTCAATCTGATCGGCAATGCAGTGCGCTATTCGCCCGAAGGCAGCGTCGTATGGGTGCGCGCCGAGCGTATCGCCGGAGAGGCCGCGGTGATCGTCGCCGATCAGGGCAAGGGAATCGCGCCCGAAGACCAGGCGCGGATCTTCGAAAAATTCGCGCGCGTCGATCCCAATGAGCCGGGCGGCAGCGGCCTTGGCCTTTATATTTCCAGGAGGCTCGCGCGCGCGATGGCGGGCGATATCGCGGTCGATAGCGCGCCGGGGCAGGGCGCGCGCTTCACCTTGACGCTCCCGTCGCGCGGGTAGCGCCGCGCCGACCTATCGGCGCCGGGTGCGCAGCAGGACGACCACGCCGACCACGACCAGCGCAGCGCCGCGGATCGCCCATTCCTGCTGGCCGAGCATGAAGCTCGAGCTCGGCCAATTGATGAAGCCCAGCCCCTGGCCGATCCACAACAGCCCGATCAGCAGCGCGATCGCGCCGACGATGGTCAGGATCGGCCGCAGCCAGCGCATCTTTTAGCGCTTGTCGATCGCGACGTAGTCGCGCTGCGTCGGGCCGGTGTACAACTGCCGGGGACGCCCGATCTTCTGCGCCGGGTCCGAGATCATCTCGTTCCACTGCGCGACCCAGCCGACGGTGCGGGCGAGCGCGAACAGCACGGTGAACATCGAGGTGGGGAAGCCGATCGCCGAGAGGATCACGCCCGAATAGAAATCGACGTTGGGGAACAGCTTCTTCTCGACGAAATAATCGTCCTTCAATGCCATTTCCTCGAGCTGCAAGGCAACGTCGAACACCGGATCGGTAACCTTCATCGCCTTGAACACTTCGCGCACGGTCTTCTGCATCACCGTCGCGCGGGGGTCGTAATTCTTGTAGACGCGGTGGCCGAAGCCCATCAGGCGGAAGGGATCGTCCTTGTCCTTCGCGCGCTCGATATAGTGCGGGATTTTGTCGGGCGTGCCGATCTCGCGCAGCATGTTGAGCGCCGCTTCGTTGGCGCCGCCATGCGCCGGGCCCCACAGACAGGCGATGCCCGCCGCGATGCACGCGAACGGATTGGCGCCCGACGAACCGGCGAGCCGCACGGTCGAGGTCGAGGCGTTCTGCTCGTGATCGGCATGGAGGATGAAGATGCGGTCCATCGCCTTCTCGACCGCGGGATCGACCACATATTCCTCGGCCGGAACGCCGAAGGTCATGCGCAGGAAATTGGCGGTGTAGCTGAGGTCGTTCTGCGGATAGAGGAACGGCTGGCCCACTGAATATTTATACGCCATCGCCGCGATCGTCGGCATCTTGGCGATCAGGCGGTGGCTGGCGATCGTGCGCTGCTCAGGGTCCGATATGTCGGTCGAATCGTGGTAGAAGGCGCTGAGCGCGCCCACCACGCCGCACATGATCGCCATCGGGTGCGCGTCGCGCCGGAAGCCGCGGAAGAAGGTCGCGAGCTGCTCATGCACCATCGTGTGGCGGGTGATGGTGTTCTTGAAGGTGCTGAGATCGTCCTTCGACGGCAGCTCGCCATTCAACAGCAGATAGGCGACTTCCATGAAGCTCGATTGCTCGGCGAGCTGGCCGATCGGGTAGCCGCGATGGAGCAGCACGCCCTCTTCGCCATCGATATAGGTCAGGCCCGATTCGCAGCTCGCGGTCGAGGTAAAGCCGGGGTCGTAGGTGAACTCGCCGGTCTGGGCGTAGAGCTTGCGGATGTCGATCACGTCGGGGCCGACGCTGCCGTGCAGCACCGGAAAGTCGGTATCCTTGCCGCCCACGGCCAGTTTAGCGGTGTCACTCATCCAATTCTTCCCTTCTTCTTCAACGCGTCAGGCCTGAACGGCCATGCGGTCGGCGATCCGCCCCAGACTTTCCTCGCGCCCGAGCAACTCGAGCACGTCAAAGATGCCGGGCGACGTCTTGCGCCCGGTGAGTGCGGCGCGAAGCGGCTGCGCGACCGCGCCCAGCTTCACGCCCGCCGCCTCGGCAACCTGCCGAACCGCAGCTTCGAGAGCGCCGCTCTCCCAGTCGTTCACGCTCGCGAGTGCGGCATGGACTCGGGCCAGCAGCGCCGGTGCGTCGCCCCCTAGCAGATCGGAAGCCGCGTCGTCCATTTCCAGTGGGCGCGTGCGAAAAAGGAACATCGCATTTTCGGCGAGCTCAATGAGATTGGCGGCGCGCGGCTTGAGCACGGGCATGGTGCGCTGCAGCAGATTACGCTGCGATGCGCTGAGTTCGAACGGCAAGCGCGGCGCGACGAGATCGGTCAGCCGGGCGTCGTCGGCCTCGCGAATATAATGGCCGTTCAGGTTCTCGAGTTTCTTGAAATCGAACCGAGATGGTGATTTTCCGACGCCGTCGAGATCAAACCATTCGATGGCTTGCTCGCGGCTGATGATCTCATCGTCGCCATGGCCCCAGCCGAGCCGCAGCAGGTAATTGTCGACCGCTTCGGGCAGCAGCCCCATCTCGTCGCGATAGGCATCGACGCCGAGCGCGCCGTGGCGCTTCGAGAGCTTGGCGCCATCCGCGCCGTGGATCAGCGGGATATGGGCATAGACCGGCTCGGCCCAGCCCATCGCCTTCATGAGCGGCAACTGGCGGAAGGCATTGTTGAGATGGTCGTCGCCGCGAATGACGTGGGTGACGCCCATATCGTGGTCGTCGACCACCACGGCGAGCATATAGGTCGGCGTGCCGTCCGAGCGGAGCAGGACGAAATCGTCGATCTCGCCATTCTGCACGGTGACGTCGCCCTGGACGCGATCGTGAATCGTCGTCGCGCCTTCGCGCGGCGCCTTGAGGCGAACGACGAACGGCGCGCGTTCCGGCGCCTCGGCGGGATCGCGGTCGCGCCAACGGCCATCGTAACGGATCGGCTTGCCCGCCGCTCGTTGTTCCTCACGAAGCGCCGCTAGTTCTTCCGGGGTGGCATAGCATTTGTAGGCGTGGCCGGCGGCGAGCATCTGCTGCGCGACCTCGGCGTGGCGTGCGGCGCGGGCAAACTGATGCACCGCCTCGCCGTCCCAATCGAGTCCGAGCCAGCGCATCCCGTCGAGAATCGCGTCGATCGCCGGCTGCGTCGAGCGCGCGCGATCGGTATCCTCGATGCGCAGCAGGAATTTCCCGCCGTGATGTCGGGCGAACAGCCAGTTGAACAAGGCGGTGCGGGCACCGCCGATGTGCAGGAAACCCGTCGGCGACGGGGCGAAGCGCGTGACCACGCCCGATTCGGTTGTTGCGCCCAAGCGCGCATGCTCCCAAGCTGTGAAATCGATGGCCAGTTCAGCCGCGCCCGCCCCTAGCACGGCACCCCGGCCGCTTCAAATCGCCGGCGGGTGGCTGGCGCGCGGCGGCGATGCGATCGAGGCATGGCTCGAGGCTGAGCGCGACCAGCTCGCGCTATGGCTGCCGGTGGCGATCGGAGCGGGGATAGCGGCGTGGTATCTGCTCGACGATTCGCGACAGTGGCTCGCGGTCGGGCTGGCATTGGCAGCGCTGGGAATCGCGGCCTTGGCGGTCGGCCGGCATGGGCGGGCGCTGCGCGTGGTGGCGATCGGCGCGCTGGCAGCAGTGATGGGCGTGGCGCTGATATGGTGGCGGGCCGAGCGTGTTGCGGCACCGGTGCTGGATCGGGCGGTGATCGCGCGATTCGTTGCGCGCGTCGACAGGGTCGACCCGCTGCCGGCGCGAGAACTGGTGCGGATCGAGGTCACGCCGATTTCGTCGCAGCCGACGGCATGCGCCGGGCGAACCTGCCCGCCGGCGACGCTGCCGCCCCATTTTCGCGTCAATCTGCAGGACAAGGACGTGCCGGTCGGGCTGGGGAGGGGCGCCGTGATCCGGCTGCGCGCGCGATTGATGCCGCCGCCGCAACCAGGCGTGCCGGGCGCTTATGATTATGCCCAGACCGCGTGGTTTCATCAGATCGGGGCGACCGGGCGCGGGTTCGCGCCGGTCGAGGTCATCGCGCCTGGGCGCGCCGGCGGCGACGGCATCCGGCCGCGGCTGACGCGGCATATCGAAGCGATGTTGCCGGGAAGCGCGGGCGGCATCGCGAGCGCGCTAGTCACCGGTGACACCGGGGCGATCGGCGAGAGTGACGCCGATGCCATGCGCCGCGCAGGACTGGCGCATTTGTTGTCGATCAGCGGGCTGCACGTCACCGCGGTAGTGGGGATCACGATGTGGCTGGTGCTGCGGTTGCTCGCATGGAGCCCGTGGCTGGCGCTCCGCTTCCGCTTGCCGATGGTCGCGGCCGGGGCCGGGGCGGTGGCGGCAGTCGGCTATACTTTGCTCGCGGGCGCCGAAGTGCCGACGGTGCGATCGTGCGTCGCGGCGCTGCTCGTGCTCGCGGCGATGATGCTCGGACGCGAGGCGATCACGCTGCGGCTGGTCGCCGCGGGCGCGGTGATCGTGCTCGCCTTGTGGCCCGAGTCGCTGGCTGGGCCGAGCTTCCAGCTGTCGTTCGCGGCCGTCACCGCGATCGTCGCGCTGCACGAACACCCGGCGGTGCGGCGGTGGGTGACCAAACGCGACGAACCGCTGTGGCGCCGGCTGTTGCGCGAGGCGGGCGGCCTGCTGCTGACCGGTCTGCTGGTCGAGGCGGCGCTGGCGCCGATAGCTTTCTACCATTTTCATCGCGAGGGGATGTATGGTGCGATCGCCAATATCGTCGCGATTCCGCTGACGACCTTCGTCGTCATGCCGTTCGAGGCGCTGGCATTGCTCTGCGACACGGTTGGGCTCGGCGCGCCGGTGTGGTGGCTGGTGGGCGTAGCGATGCGCGGGCTGCTGTGGATCGCGCATACTACCGCGGATGCGCCGGGCTCGGTCCAGATGCTGCCGTTGATGCCCGCAGGCGCGTTCGCGCTGATCGTGTTCGGCGGGCTGTGGCTGGCGCTATGGCGGACGCGCGTGCGGCGCTTGGGATTGGTGCCGCTCGCCATCGGCGCGGCGTGGGCACTGGCGACGCCTGCTCCCGATCTGCTGGTGACCGGCGATGGGCAGCATGTCGCGCTGCGGACGGCGAGCGGGATCGCCATTCTGCGCGAGCGTTCGGGCGATTATACCAAGGCGATGCTGAGCGAGAGCGGCGGCGTCGACAGCGACGAGGAGCCCGCCACGATCGCCGCGCTGCCCAACGCGCAATGCAGCCGCGATGCCTGTATCGTCGATCATCACGCCGGCGGGCGGGTCTGGCGGATCATGGCGACGCGGAGCGGCTATCTGATTCCGATCGACGATCTGGCCGCGGTCTGCCGGAACGCCGACATCGTCATTTCCGAGCGCTGGCTGCCGTCCCGATGCCGGCCCCGCTGGCTCAAGCTCGACAGCCACCTGTTGCGTCAGACCGGCGGGCTGGCGATCAGCCTGGCGAGGGGCCGGATCGCCTCCGTGACCACGCCGGGAGACCATCATCCATGGCGCGATCCGCCGTTGCTCAAACAACCGCCGCCGCCGTGGAAGCGTCAGTCGTAGCGGCGCAGCAGGCCAGCAAGACGACCCTGAACACGGACCTGATTGGGCGCATAACGCTGTGGATCGTATGAGCGATTGGCCGGATCGAGCCGGACCATTGCCCCTTCGCGGCGGAAATATTTGAGCGTCGCTTCATTGTCTTCGATCAAGGCGACCACGATCTCGCCGTCGCGCGCGGTTTCGGTGCGCCGGATCAGGGCATAATCACCATCGAGAATACCGGCATCGACCATCGAATCGCCCGACACCTCAAGCGCATAATGTTCGCCGCCACCAAGCAGCGCGGCCGGGACCGACAGCGACGATTGCCCCTCCAGCGCCTCGATCGGCGCGCCCGCCGCGATGCGGCCATGAAGCGGAATCTCGATCGTGTCGTTGGCCGGTTGCGGTGCAGGCTTCACGCTGGCTGGCGGCGCGACCCGTGCCGCGCCCTTGGGCCTGGCGTCCGACCGTTCGGGCATGCGCAGCACCTCCAGCGCGCGGGCGCGGTTGGGCAGACGGCGAAGATACTGGCGTTCCTCGAGCGCGCTGATCAGGCGGTGAACACCCGATTTCGATTTGAGATCGAGCGCTTCCTTCATCTCCTCGAACGAAGGCGAAATCCCCGTCTCGGCGAGACGATCATGAATGAAGCAGATCAACTCGTGCTGCTTGGCGGTGAGCATGCGCGGTCCTCCAAAGGAACAGACACGGAACGTTTATGAAATGTTCGTGTTCCTGTCAAGCGAGCGGCAGGATCTCCACCATTTCGCCGGCGGGCGCGGGCGGCGCATGGGGCGCGCGAACGATGAGGCAGCCGGCGCGCGCCAGCGTGAGGAGCATCGAACTGTCCTGGATGGTCGAGGCGTAGGCACGCCCGTCGACAAGCTCAGCGCGCAGATAATCGGTGCGCTCACCATTGGCGGAGATCGGCTCGCCAAGCGGAGCGGCCCAGCCGCGGGGCAGGGGATCGGCGGCGCCGGCCATCGCGGCAACCAGCGGCTTCAGGAACAAAGTGGCGGTGACGAAGGCGGAGACGGGGTTGCCGGGCAATCCGAGAACGACGGCGCCGCCGAGCCGGCCGGCGAGCATCGGCTTGCCGGGGCGCAACGCGATGCGCCAGAAATCGAGCGTTCCGCCCGCCGCCTCGAGCGCGGGGCGAACGAGATCGTGATCGCCGACCGATGCACCGCCGGTGGTGACGAGGATGTCGGCATCCATGCCGCGGAAAGCGTCGGCCAGTGCGTCCAGCCGGTCCGGCACGATCCCCAGATTGATCGTCTCGACCGGCAGATCGGCTAGCAGCGCGGCGATCATCGCACCGTTCGATTCGGGCAGCGCCAGCCCGGAAGCGGCGGAACCCGGCGGCGCCAGTTCGTCGCCGGTCGCCAGCGTCGCGACCCGGATGCGGCGGTTGACAGGAAGCGTGCCATGGCCGGCCGTCGCGGCGAGCCCGATGCGCGCCGGCGTCAACCGGTGCCCGGCGGCGATCAGGAGATCGCTCTCCTGAAAATCCAGACCTTTGCGACGGACATTTCGGCCGGCATGGGAGGGGCCTTCGCCGGTGAGAAGGAGCGCTTCCCCTTCGCGGCGCGCCTCTTCCTGGACGAGGACCGTATCGGCGCCGTCGGGCAGCGCGGCGCCGGTGAAGATGCGGACCGCCTCGCCGGGGGCGATCGAGCCGGCGAAGGGGCGTCCCGCGGCGCTTTCGCCAGCGACCCGCCAGGGGCCGGGCAGATCGGTGAAGCGTAGCGCGTAGCCATCCATCGCCGAGAGCGGGGCGGCGGGCTGGGTGCGGCGGGCGACGATATCGGCCGCGGCCCACCGGCCGGCGGCATCGCGCAACGTCACGGTTTCCGTGTCGACGCGCGGCGCAAGCGCGAACAGACGCGACTGCGCCTCGGCGACGGGCATCAGAGGCAAGCGTGGCATCACGCTGCGCCGGCGCCAGGGCGGTCGCGCGCAGGGCCATCCTCGCGCGAAGTTGACCAAATTGACGCCAACGAGCACTCCCGCATCATGGCTGTTCCGCGCCGCGCGAAAATCGGGTCTGCGGGCAGGGTGCGAAACTGGGTCAAAGCAGGAACGACATGGCACAACAGCGGGGCTGTAGGAAAGTCGTTTGTGTGGCCGCCGGCACCGTCAAACGGGCTCAAGCGGTGAAATCGCCCGATTTCCCGCCGGTCTTGCGGAGCAGACGAACCTCGCCGATGACCATCCGCTTGTCGAGCGCCTTGGCCATGTCATAGAGCGTCAGGAGCGCGACCGACGTTGCCGTCAACGCTTCCATTTCGACCCCGGTCCTGGCGTCGGTGGCGCAGGTCGCGGTGACGGTGACGCCGCTATCGTCCGGCGCGAGATCGAGCGTCACCCGCGACAGCGGCAACGGATGGCACAGCGGAATCAGATCGGCGGTCTTCTTCGCCGCCATGATGCCGGCGACGCGCGCCACGGCGAGGACATCTCCCTTGGCCACGGCACCGTCGCGGATCGCGCGCGCCGCCTCGGCCGTCATACTGATGCGCCCCGAAGCGACCGCTTCCCGCGCCGTTTCCGCCTTGCTGCCGACATCGACCATGCGCGCGGCGCCGTGATCGTCGAGATGAGTGAGCGCGCTCATCCGACCAGCGCGCGGGTCGCCGCTTCGATATCGGGCTGGCGCATCAGCGCCTCGCCGATCAGGAAGCAGTGAACGCCGCGTTCGGCCATGGCATCGAGATCGGCGCGCGTCATCAGGCCGCTTTCGGCGACGAAGGTGCAACCTTCAGGCGCCCGATCGACAAGCTCGTACGTCCTCGCAAAATCGACGGTGAAATCCTTGAGATTGCGATTGTTGACGCCGATCAGGCGCGATTGCAGCTTGAGCGCGCGATCGAGCTCCTCCTCGTCATGAACCTCGACCAGCACATCCATGCCGCATTCGATCGCCGCCGCCTCGATCTCGGCCAGCGACGCATCGTCGAGCGCGGCCATGATGAGCAGGATCGCGTCGGCGCCCATCGCGCGCGCCTCGGCCACTTGCCACGGATCGACCATGAAATCCTTGCGCAGCACAGGCAGTCGGCAGGCGGCGCGAGCGGCGATCAACGCCTCGGCCGAGCCTTCGAACCAACGCTCGTCGGTAAGCACAGAAAGGCAGGCGGCACCGCCGGCCTGGTAGGCGCGGGCATGGGCCGGGGGATCGAAGTTGGCGCGGATGAGGCCCTTGGACGGGCTGGCCTTCTTGACCTCGGCGATCAGCGCGTGGCCGGTCCTGGCCCTGGCGTCGAGCGCGATGCGGAAGCCGCGCGGCATGGATTGCGCCCTGGCCGCGGCCTCGATCGTGCTGAACGGCGTCGAGGCCTTGTGCGCGGCGACTTCCGCACGTTTGGTTTCCAGGATGCGGTCGAGCATCGTCGTCATGTATAGGCGATCCAGCGGTCGAGAAGCGTATCGGCAGCGCCCGAATCGATCGTCTCGGCGGCGAGCGCAGCACCATCAGTCAGCCTAGGCACTCGCCCGGCGACGATCAATGCGGCCGCGGCGTTGAGCAGCACCGCGTCGCGATAGGCGCCGGGCTCGCCGCGCAACAAGCGGCGCAGGGCAGCGGCGTTATAGGCCGGATCGCCGCCGGTGATCGCGCGGATCGGATGACGCGGCAGCCCGGCATCCTCCGGCGCGATACGATCGGCGAGACCGATCGAGCCGACCGCGACGGCGATCGTCGGGCCGGCGCCGGAGACTTCGTCGAGCCCTTCCTCGCCGGAAACGACCAGCGCGGCCTCGGTGCCGAGCTGTTCGAGCGCGGTGGCATAGATCGGCGCATAATCGGGGCGCGCGATGCCGATCAGCTGACGCGTGACGTGCGCCGGATTGGCGAGCGGCCCCATCAGGTTGAAGATCGTGCGGCGGCCGATCGCGCGGCGGATCGGGGTGATGCGCTTCATCGCGGGATGATGATTGGCGGCGAACAGGAAGCAGATGCCGAGATCGGTGAGCGTCCCTTCGGCCAGCGCGCCGGCGCGTTCCATGTCTAGCCCGAGTGCCTCCAGCGTGTCGGCGGCGCCCGCCTTGGACGAGGCGGCGCGGTTGCCGTGCTTGGCGACCGGCACGCCCGCCGCCGCGACGACCAGGCTGACGGCGGTCGAGACGTTGAGCGTGTGATGGCCATCGCCGCCGGTGCCGCAGACGTCGATCGCGCCGGGCGGCGCGGCGATCGGGATCAGGCGGTCACGCAGGGCAAGCGCGGCCTCGGCGATCTCGATCGCGGTTTCGCCGCGTTCGGAAAGCCCGATCAGGAAAGCGGCGATCGCTTGTTCCGAAGCCTTGGCGTCGAGGATGTCGGCGAACGCCTGCGCCGCCGTTTCGCGGGCAAGCGGGCTCGATGGATCGGGAAGGAGAGCGAGCGTGGTCACGCCGCGCGCTTCGCCTCGATCCCGGCGATGCCCAGGAAATTCGCGATCAGCGCATGGCCATGCTCGGTAGCGATGCTTTCGGGATGGAACTGCACGCCGTGGATCGGGAGCTTGACGTGGCGGAACCCCATGATCGCCGCATCGCTCGCGGTGGCATTGATCGCGAGCACCTCGGGCACGTCCTCGACGATCAGCGAATGGTAACGCGTCGCCTGGAACGGCGAGGGCAGGCCGGCGAACACGCCGGTGCCATCATGGCTGACCGGCGAGGTCTTGCCGTGCATCAGCCCGCCGCGCACCACCTTGCCGCCGAAATGCTGGCCGATTGCCTGATGGCCGAGGCACACGCCGAGCAGCGGCTTGCCGGCGTCAGCGCAGGCCGCGACGAGATCGAGCGAGATGCCGGCTTCATTGGGCGTGCAGGGGCCGGGCGAAATCAGAAAGCCTTGCGCGCCGCTCGCCAGCGCTTCGGCCGCGGTCAGCGCATCGTTGCGCTCGACGCGCACCTCGGCGCCCAGCGCCATCAGGTAATGGACCAGGTTCCAGGTGAAACTGTCGTAATTGTCGACGACCAGGATCATGCGCGCCGCCATAGCCGATGCACGGGCAATCGCAACCACGCGCACGAATTGCGCCCGAGCGCCTTGGATTTGCCGTGTTTGATCCCGACATCGGCGTTCAGCCCGGAGCAATCGGCGCTGGTTGACGTTGGTCGCCCAAGGAGACTCCTTCATGTTTCGTAGCCTGACCGCGATTGCCCTGTTGACGCTGCCTGCGGTCGCGTCGGCCCAGACCACGCCTGCCGCCAAGCCCGCGCCATCGAGCAACACGCGCACGCTGGCGCAGGCCGAGGCCACCGCGCCCGATGGCGAGAAGAAGCCCGACGAGGGCACGCTGGCGGCTTCGAACAGCTTGCCGCAAAAGGTGCGCAGCGTGACGGTGACGGGGGACAAGCCGTGCCCCAAATCGACCGGGGACGAGATCGTCGTCTGCTCGCGTGCCGACGCCGACGAGCAATATCGCATCCCGCCCAAATTCCGCGAGCTGCCGCATCCGGCCGCGAACAACTCATGGACCAATCGCGCGGCGGTGATCGATCAGGTTAGCCGCGAGGCGGGCAACCTGCCCAACACCTGCTCGGTCAACGGGTCGGGCGGGCAGACGGGGTGCTCGTGGCAGGCGCTGCAGCAATGGCAAGCCGAGATGCGCGCGAAGAAGCGCGCCGAGGAATCGGTTCCCTGAATCGTGCGATCGGCCGCTGCCGCGGCTTGCCCTTTGCGCCGGACGAGCGCGGCATCGTCAATCGTCCGTACTATCCCGTAGAGAAGACCCGGCTCAGCTCGATTAGGCGGAGGCCGGAGGGCCTTGATGGAAGCCGCTTGTCGAGCGACGCAGACGACGTGGAGTCCGAATCGGCACGGCCTCACCGCCGATGAAGCCGCGACGCGGCTGCGCGACGAAGGGCCCAACCTACTGCCGGCGCCCGCCAGCCGGTCGCAGCTCAGGATCGTTCTGGAGGTGCTGCGCGAACCGATGCTGGCGCTGCTGCTCGCCGGCGGTGTCGCCTATATGCTGCTCGGCTCGCTTGCCGAGGCGCTGGTGCTGATCTGCTTCGCCGGCTTCTCGATCGTCGTCACCGTCGTTCAGGAAAGCCGCACCGAGCATGTGCTGCAATCGCTGCGCGACCTTGCCGCGCCGCGCGCGCTGGTCGTGCGCGATGGTGAACCGTTACGTATCCCCGGCCGGGACGTCGTGCGCGGGGACCTGCTGGTGATCGAGCGCGGCGACCGCATCGCCGCCGACGCCACCGTCATCGAGGCGACCGACCTCGCCGCTGACGAATCGCTGCTGACCGGAGAATCGGTGCCCGTCACCAAGCGCCCGCTGGCGTCTTCCGAGGATGTCACCGCGCTGGTGCCCGGCGGCGACGGCCAGCCGCTGGTCTATTCGGGGACGATGGTGACGCGCGGCCAGGGGCTCGCCCACGTCATCGCCACCGGGCCGCACAGCCAGATCGGCCGGATCGGCCAGTCGCTGACGATGCTCGAGATGGAAGCGCCCGGCCTGCGCCGGCAAACGCTTCGGATCGTGCAATTCTCGGCGCTCGGCGCGGCGATCATCACGCTGGCGGTCGTCATCCTGTTCGGGCTGCTGCGCGGCGGCTGGCTGGAAGCGGTGCTGGCCGGCATCGCCATCGGCATGTCGCTGCTGCCCGAGGAATTTCCCGTCGTGCTGACGGTGTTCCTGGCAATGGGCGCGTGGCGGATCTCGCGGGTCGGCGTGCTGACGCGGCGCGCGGCGGCGATCGAGACGCTGGGCTCGGCCACCGTGCTGTGCGCCGACAAGACCGGCACGCTGACCGCCAACCGCATGACCGTCACCGAATTGTGGCGGCCGGAGAGCGGCACGCTCTCCTTGTCCGACGCGGTGGCGATCGACGGATATGAAGCGCTGCTGCTGACGGGCGCGCTTGCCAGCGCGACGGTGCCGACCGATCCGATGGAGACGGCGCTGCACGACGTTACCGCGGCGCGCGTCGGCACCGATCATCGCGACTGGACGCTCGAACGCAGCTTCGGCCTGACGCCCGAACTGCTGGCGATGTCGAACGCCTGGGATCGCGGTGATGGCGACGGCCTCGTGGTGGCGGCGAAGGGCGCGCCCGAGGCGATTGCCGAGCTGTGCAGGCTGTCTCCCGCCGATCGCGATGCACTGGCAGCAGCGGCGCGCGAGATGGCGGCGCGCGGCATTCGCGTTCTGGGTGTCGCCCAGGCGCGGGTGGCGCAGGGCCAGCTCGGCGAGCGGCAGCAGGATCATCCCTTCGCGCTTTCGGGTCTGATCGGTCTCGCCGATCCGCTGCGCGCCGATGTGCCTGCGGCGATCGCGCAATGCCGATCGGCGGGCATCCGGGTGATGATGATCACCGGCGATCATGCCGCCACGGCGCGCGCGATCGCCACCGAGGCAGGCATCCTTGGCGGCGACGTGCTCACCGGCCCGGACATCGAGGCAATGAGCGATGACGATCTCGTCCGACGACTGCCGGGCGTCAGCGTCTGCGCGCGGACCATGCCGGCGCAGAAGCTCAGGATCGTCAATGCGCTCAAAGCCGCCGGCGAGGTGGTGGCGATGACCGGCGACGGCGTCAACGACGCGCCCGCGCTCAAATCGGCCAATATCGGTATCGCGATGGGCAAGCGTGGCACCGATGTCGCGCGCGAGGCCGCCTCGATCGTGCTGGTCGAGGACGATTTCGGTGCGATCGTCGCGGCGATCCGACTCGGGCGGCGCATCTACGACAATATCCGCAAGGCGATGGGGTTCATCTTCGCCGTCCACGTGCCGATCGCCGGCCTCGCGCTGCTGCCGCTGGTGACCGGCCTGCCGGTGCTGTTCGGGCCGATCCAGATCGCCCTGCTCGAGATGATTATCGATCCGGTTTGCGCGCTGTTCTTCGAAGCCGAACCGGAGGAGCAGGGCATCATGGATCGCCGCCCGCGCCGGCCCAATGAGCCGCTGTTCTCGATGCCGATGATCGTCCGCAGCGTGGCGCAGGGCGCGATCGCCTTTCTGATGCTCGCCGCGCTGTTGTTCGCCGCCGCGTGTCGCGGCATGCCGGCACCCGAAATCCGCGCGCTGGTCTTCTTCGCGCTGGTCTCGGCGGTGATCGCGCTGGTGCTGGTCAACCGCGCGTTCAGCCGGTCGATCGCCGACGCGCTGATCCGCGGAAATGCGGTGTTCCGCTACATCGTCGGCGGGGTCGTCATCATCGGCGCGATCATCATCGCCTCGCCCTTCGTTCAGGATCTGTTGCAGTTCGCGTCGCTCAGCGCGGCCGAGCTGGCGTTGGCGCTGGCGATCGGCGCGCTGCTGCTAGTGACGCTGGAATGGACCAAGCTGGGCGCCCGCCATGCGCGGTGATCGGGCCGGCGCGATCGGGCTGCTCGCGCTGGCGACGCTCGGCTTTCTCTGGATCATCGCACCGTTTCGCAGCGCGATCGTCTGGGCGATCGCGGCGAGCGTGCTGTTCGCGCCGCTCCATCAGGTGCTCGCGCGCCGGCTTGGCGGCCACCGGAACCTTGCTGCGACGCTGACCATGCTGGCGATGGTCCTGGCACTGATCGTGCCGACAATAGCCGCGGGCGCCGCGCTGGTCCACGAAGTCGGCGCGCTGATCGCGGCGAAGGGAGGTGCTACCCGATTGCCGACGTCGCTCGATCAGGTGCGCGCAATGCTTCCCGACTGGCTGCACCATGTCATGCGGCTCGCCGGTGCCGACGATCCTGCGGCGTTCCAACGCTATGTCGCCCGCCTGCTCGAAAGCGGCGTGACATCGCTGTTCGGCGGTGCGATCGGCATCGGTCAGGGCGCGTTCGGCTTCGCCGTGTCGCTCGGCGTGATGATCTACGCATCGTTCTTCTTCATTCGCGACGGCCGCGCGATCTACGCGATCGTGACCGACCACCTCCCGCTCCCGGCGGCGATCCGCGACCGGCTGACCGCCGAGATCGGCGACGTCTTCCGGGCGACGCTGCGCGGCAGCCTGATCGTCGCGATGGCGCAAGGCGGAGTCGGCGGGCTGATCTTCTGGTTGCTCGGCATCGAAGCCCCGGCGATCTGGGCCTTTGCGATGGCGTTCATGTCGCTGCTGCCGCCGTTCGGCGCGGGCGCGGTGTGGGTGCCGATGGCGGCTTTCCTGCTGCTCACCGGATCGATCTGGCAGGGGATCGTGCTGATCCTGTGCGGCCTGTTTATTATCGGGCTGGTCGACAATCTGCTGCGCCCGCTGCTTGTCGGCCGGGAAGCGCGGCTGCCCGAATATCTCGTGCTGCTGTCGACGCTCGGCGGGCTGACTCTGATCGGACTCGACGGGATTATCATCGGGCCAATGATCGTCGCGATCTTTCTCGTTTCTTGGCAGACGGTTACTCTTGATCAACACACTGACCCCAGGGGTCGCGACCGTCACCGGGCCTAGCGAGAGTTCTGCCCGTCAGCGCGACGAAGCCATACGAACATTCCGGACGCGGGCGGTCGAGCTGACAGCGGAATAAGGGAAATTGCTGATCGACCGTGATGCGCCGCCGAGCGAAGCTGCAACCGCGACCCGAGGGCTCCTGATGAGCCCCGTCTGGCCCGGCGGCTCCGGCTGCCGGGCCTATTTTTCCTGACGCCGGGCAGGCGGCGGCCGGTTGACGGCTTCGTCTTGATCGAGTTCGGCAAGCTCCTGCCGTGCCTTGGCCAAGAGGCCCGCGATCACCGTGCGCTCGATGGGGTCGGACTCGTCCCTTAGCGCCCGTTCGAAGCGCTCGATATTTCGCTCCACGATGAACCGCTGCATGATGCACATCCGAGGCCAGGGGCCATCGGTAATGATTAACACGAAAGCGGCGATTATGCCATTGTTCAGGCGGCGTCGCTTCCGACATGGGCCGGGCGATAGAGTCGGTCGACATCGCTTGCCCGTACCAACTGCGTGCCCGGCGCCAGCAGTGCGGCCGCCCCGGCGGCAGCGGCGTAGTATATCGCTTGGGACAGCGGCCGCTCCCGATCGAGCGCGAGCACCAGGGCGCCGACCATCGCATCGCCGGCCCCGACCGCGCTGCGCGCGGCAACGGTGATCGCGGGAATGCGCCGGTGCCCTTCGTCCGACACCAGCAGCGCGCCGCGTTCACCCAGCGACACGAGCACGTTGCGGGCATAGCCCATCGACCGCACGGCGCGCGCGGCGGCCAGTTCTGCCGCCTCGCCCTCGATATCATGGCCGACCAGGCCGGCCAGCTCGCTCAGGCTGGGCTTGACGAGATACAGGTTCGCCCCCCGGCACGCGGCGAGCGCCGGCCCCGAGGTGTCGAGCACCATTTGCACGCCATTGGCTCCGCAGAAATGCGCCAGGCCGGCGTAGAAATCATCCCCGACGCCTGGCGGCAGACTGCCGCTCGCCACCAGCCAGCGCGGCCGCGGGTCGAGCGCGACTATGACGGCAAGGCAGGCCTGGCGCTCGGCCGTGCTCAGCGCCGGGCCGGGCAAGATGAAGCGATAGTGCTCGCCTGAGCGGCGATCGGCGACGGTGATGCTCTCGCGCGTGGCGCCGGCGATCGGCAATGCGTGATGCGGCACGCGCTGCGCCGCGAGCAGCTGCTCGATCCGCTCTCCCGCGGCGCCGCCAGACGGAAAGATCGCCAGGGTGTCACCGCCAAGTGCGGTGATCGTGCGGGCAACGTTGATGCCGCCGCCACCGGGATCGAAACGCGGCGCCGCACAGCGCAATTTGTGCCCCGGCCGCACCGACGCGGCCGAGGTCGCGACATCGAGCGCCGGGTTCATCGTCAGCGTGACGACGACGCTCACGCGCGGGCCTTTTCCGCCGCGGCGACGCTCGCCAGCGTCGCGACGAAGCTGTCGGGATTGAGCGAGATCGAGTCGATGCCGTGCTCGACCAGGAAGCGCGCGAAATCGGGATGGTTGCTCGGCGCCTGGCCGCAGATGCCGATTTTCGCGCCACAGGCGTGGGCACGCGCGATGACGTCGGCGATCATGCCCGTCACCGCCGGATCGCGCTCGTCGAACAACGGCGCCAGCGTCGGTGAATCGCGATCGACGCCGAGTACCAGCTGGGTGAGATCGTTCGAGCCGATCGAAAAGCCGTCGAACCGCGCGGCGAACTCCTCGGCGCGCAGCACGTTGGCGGGGATTTCGCACATCACATAAATTTCGAGCGCCGCCTTGCCGCGCTCGAGGCCGTTTGCTGCCAGCTCGGCGAGCACCTTGTCGGCCTCGCCAGGTGTGCGGCAGAACGGCACCATCACCACGACATTGGTGAATCCCATCTCCTCGCGGACGCGCTTCAACGCGCGGCATTCGAGCGCGAAGCCCTCGCGATAAGCGGGATGATAATAACGCGAGGCGCCGCGCAGCCCGAGCATCGGATTTTCCTCGACCGGCTCAAACGCCGCGCCGCCGAGCAGATGAGCATATTCGTTGGTCTTGAAGTCGCTGAGGCGCACGATCGCCGGATGTGGGTGGAAGGTCGCCGCGATCCGCGCGATGCCGCGCGCCAGGCGGTCGACGAAATAGTCGGTCGGATCGGCGAAGCCACGCGTCAGCCGGGCGATCTCGCGAGCGTCGGCGACGTCGGCGACGCGCTCGGGGTGGACAAGCGCCATCGGGTGGATGCGCACGATCGAGCTGATGATGAACTCGATCCGCGCCAGCCCGACGCCCTTGGCCGGCAGCCGCCACCAGCCGAACGCCGAACCGGGATTGGCGAGGTTGACCATCAGTGCGGTGCGCGTGTCGGGGATGGTGTCGAGCTTCACCTCCTCGCTCGTGAACGGCAGCGTGCCGCGATAGACCTGGCCGGCCTCGCCGCCCGCGCACGACAGGGTGATCGCCTCGCCATCGGCCAGCATCTGCGTCGCCGTGCCGGTGCCGACCACCGCCGGCACGCCAAGCTCGCGGCTGACGATCGCGGCATGGCTGGTCGGCCCGCCATGATCGGTGACGATGCCGGCCGCGCGGCGCATCAGCGGCACCCAATCGGGATCGGTCATTTCGGTGACAAGGATCGCGCCGTCGGGAAAATGCTCAAGGTCGCGGGGATCGAGGATGCGCGACACGGTGCCGGTCGCGATCGCCTGGCCGACCGCCGATCCGGTCAGCACCGGTGTCGCCTTCGTGTCGAGCTGCCACGTCCGGAAGGTCGTCGCGCTACGTGCCGACTGCACCGTCTCCGGGCGCGCCTGGACGACGTAGAGCGTGCCGCTGTCGCCGTCCTTGGCCCATTCCATGTCCATCGGCCGGCGGTAATGCGCCTCGATCGCCACCGCCCAGCGCGCCAACGTCAGCACCTCCTCGTCGTCGAGCAGGAGCGCGCGGCGCTCCGACGCGGGCGTATCGACCAGCCGCGTGCGCGAACTGCCGCCATGGGCATAGACCAGCTTGCGCGCCTTGGCGCCGCAGCGCCGCTCGATGATCGGCCTGAGCGTGGTATCGGCGAGCAACGGTTTAAAGACGAGATAGCTGTCGGGATCGACGCTGCCCTGCACCACCGTTTCGCCGAGGCCCCAGGCGGCACTGATCTCGACGACGCGGGGGAAGCCCGTCTCGGTATCGAGCGTGAACATCACCCCCGATCCTGCCTTGTCTGATCGCACCATCAGCTGCACGCCGATCGACAGCGCAACCTTGAGGTGATCGAACCCCTTGGCCTGGCGATAGGCGATCGCGCGATCGGTGAAGAGCGAGGCGTAGCAGCGCCGGCAGGCGTCGATCAGCGCGGTCTCACCGACCACGTTGAGGAAGGTTTCCTGCTGGCCGGCGAAGCTGGCGTCGGGCAGGTCCTCGGCGGTCGCACTCGAACGCACGGCCACTGCCGGATCGTGCTTGGCGACGCGGCGGCCAAGGTCGCGATACGCCGCGCGCAGATCGCGAACGAACCCGTCCGGCAGCTCGGCCTCGACCAGCAGCGCGCGGATCGCCTCGCCCGCCTCGCCCAGCGGCGTGGTGCCATCCTTGAGCGCCGCCAGGATCGTGTAGATCTCCCCGAACAGGCCGCTGCTGCTTACCAGCGCGCGATAGGCATCGGCGGTGACGGCGAAGCCCGGTGGCACGGCGATGCCTGCGGTCGACAGATGCCGGATCATCTCGCCGAGCGAGGCATTCTTGCCGCCGACCAGGCCGATATCGTCGATGCCGACCGTCTCCAGCCAGCGGATCCAGCCGGTTTCGGTCTCCGCCGGCGCATCGAGCAGGGTCGCTTCGTTCATGGCACGCGATGATGACGCCACGCCAAACCCCCGCCGATACGCAATCCTCCGGAGCCGGACGATCCTAGGTACTCTCCCGAATTGGTTCGTCGGGAAGCGCTGCATACATCGGTAAAGCGGATGCAGGAGGCAGGCATGAAACCGCGCGTCGACATCATAGCGCACCCCAGCTGGCGGTCGCTTTCAGCCAGTGCCGAACAGCTCTGGTTGGCGCCGCTGATCGTCGGCGCGGCCTGGTGGAATGCCGTGCTGGAAACGTGGCTGGATCTCAGCCGCGATATACCGCGTCGTCACGATGACACTCACGATCACCCGCAGGCTCACAACCCCCTGGAGCCGGCCCCCGACATCGCGTTGTTCGCCTGACGACGGTCCTGCTTCCGCACCCCTCTTTGGCAAGGAGTATCGAAGCGTGAACGACCTGACCCCCGCCCCGATGAAATCGCAGCCCGCTGCCTTCGACCAGCCGCTCGGCTGGCTACGCAGCGAGATCGATCGATTGTTCGATGACTTCCGCCGCCCGGTGCGCAGCGTGTTCAATTTCGGCTCGACCGACTTCGGCCCGATGCCCGCGGTCGAGATGACCGAGCACGACAAGGACTATCGCCTGACCGCCGAGCTGCCCGGCATGAAGGAAGACGACATAGAGATCGCCGTCGCCGATGGCGAAATCACCATCTCCGGCGAGAAGCGCGAAGAGGAGCAGCGCAAAGACAAGGGCTTCATGCTCTCCGAACGCCGCTACGGCGCGTTCGAGCGGCGGCTCGCGTTGCCCGCCGACGTCGATCCCGACCGGATTTCGGCTGAATTCCGCAAGGGCGTGCTGGAAGTGACGCTGCCCAAGGACGCCGAGATCGCTGGCCGCACCCGCCGCATTGAGATCAAGAAGGGCTGACCGCGACGATGGACGCCGTCGCGCACGCCGCATCGGCCGGCGCGACGGCTCCTGACGACGCACTTGCACATTTCTGGGCTGGCTCCGCAGACGCGCTCCTCGACGCGCTCGACACCCGGCGATTGGGGCTGACCGGCGCCGACGCCGCCACGCGGCTGGCGCGATACGGCGCCAATCGGCTCGACGACCACGAACAGGCTTCGCCGCTCAAGCTGTTCGCGCGGCAGTTCACGTCGCCGCTGGTGCTGATCCTGGTGTTCGGGGCGATCGTTTCGGCTGGCCTGCGCGACTGGCTCGACGCCGGGATCATCTTTTCGATCGTCGTCGGCAGCGCGCTGATGACCTTCCTGCAGGAATATCGCGCCGCGACTGCGGTGGCCGCCTTGCGGGCGCGGCTCGCGTTGCGCGCGCGGGTCCGGCGCGACGGCGCGACCATCGACCTGCCGGTTAGCGATCTGGTGCCCGGCGACGTTATCTGCCTCGCCGCCGGCAATCTGATCCCGGCCGACGGGCGCATCCTCGCCGCGCGCGACTTTCTGGTGACCGAGGCGAGTCTGACCGGCGAATCGATGCCGGTGGAGAAGCATCCCGGCGCTCTTCCCGTCGATGCCGTCCTCGCCGCGCGCACCAATTGCGCGTTCATGGGCGCGGCGGTGCGTAGCGGGACGGCCGAGATGCTGGTCGTGCACACCGGCCGCGCGACGGCATTTGGCGCGATCGCCGATCGCCTGCGTCGCGCCGAGCCGGAGACCGCGTTCGCGCGTGGCATCGCCCGGTTCGGCACCATGCTGCTGCGCGTGATGCTGGTGATGGTGATCGTGGTGCTCGCCGCCAATCAATTGCTCGGCCGGCCGTTCACCGAGTCGCTGCTGTTCGCGGTGGCGCTGGCGGTCGGTCTGTCGCCCGAGCTGTTGCCGGCGATCATCAGCCTCACGCTGTCGGCGGGCGCGCGCGATCTCGCGCGCGGCGGGGTGATCGTGCGGCGGCTCGATTCGATCGAGAATCTCGGCAGTGTCGACGTCTTGTGCACCGACAAGACCGGCACGCTGACCGAGGGTGAAGTGTCGCTGGCCGGCGCGATCGACGCCGCCGGGCGGCCGTCGGCGATCGTGCGCGAGGCGGGGTTCCTCAACGCCCATTTCGAATCGGGCATCGCGAACCCGCTCGATGCCGCCCTGTGTGCCGCCGCAGCGCACGAGAACTGGTCTCCCGGCGGCGTGACTAAAAGCGACGAAATCCCCTATGATTTCACCCGCCGTCGGCTGAGCATCATTGTCGCGACGGGCGGCGCGCGGCGCCTGGTCACCAAGGGCGCCTATGACGACGTGCTTGCCGTATGCAGCCGCCTGCGCGTCAGCGAAGCGGACGAGCCGCTGACCGAGGCATGGCGGATAAAACTCGACGCGCTGTTCCAGGCCCAAGGCGAAGCCGGGATGCGGGCGCTGGCCGTGGCCGAGCGACGCGTCGAGGCGGCGAAACGCTGGACCCACGACGACGAGCGCGACCTCGTCTTTCTCGGCCTGCTGCTGTTCCTCGATCCGCCTAAGGCCGATGCTGCGGCAACGATCCGCGACCTCGGCTCGCTGGGCATCGCGGTGAAAGTGATCAGCGGCGATAATCGCTACATCACCCGACACATCGCCGAGGCGGTCGGGATCGGCGGCGCGGCGATGCTTACCGGCGGCGAGATCGCGGCGATGAGCGGCCCCGCGCTCGCCCAACGCGTCGTTTCCACCGAGCTGTTCGTCGAGATCGATCCTCAGCAGAAGGAGCGGATAGTCGCTGCGCTTCAGCACGCCGGTCGCGTCGTCGCATTTCTCGGCGACGGCATCAATGACGCGCCGGCGCTTCATGCCGCGGATGTCGGCATCTCGGTCGACCAGGCGACCGATGTCGCACGCGCCAGCGCGGACATCGTGCTGTTGCGGCGCGATCTCGCGATCCTGCATCGCGGCGTGATCGACGGTCGACGGACCTTCGCCAACACGATGAAATATATCTCGATCGCCGTCAGCAGCACTTTCGGCAACATGATCAGCATGGCAATTGTGACACCGCTGCTGCCGTTCCTGCCGCTCCTGCCCAAGCAGATCCTGCTCAACAACTTCCTGTCCGACATCGCCGCGTTGACCATCGCCACCGACCGTGTCGACGCCGAGCGGATCGCAACCCCGCACCGCTGGGACGTCCGCGACATTCGCCATTTCATGATCGTTTTCGGCCTGCTCAGCTCGTGCTTCGACTTCGCGACCTTCGCGGTGCTGATGCTGATCGTGCGCGCCGGCGAGACAATGTTCCAGACCAGCTGGTTCGTCGTCTCGCTGATGACCGAGGTGCTCGTCGTGCTGGTGCTCCGCACGCAGCGGCGCGCGTTCGAAAGCCGGCCGGGTTCGCGCCTGCTGCTCAGCAGCGTGACGATGCTGGTCGCGGCGCCGCTGCTCCCGTTCGTGCCACTGGCGGCCGAAGCGTTCGGCTTCGTCCCGATCGGCGCATCGCTGCTCGCCATCACGATCGCGATCGCCGCGGGATATGTCCTGGCGACCGAGCTCGCGAAACGGATCTATTACCGTGCGGCGGGCGGTGGACGCGCGGGTCGTATCGTGCGTTGAGATCAAGCCAGCGAGGTTTTCTGAGGTGCCGTTATCGGGGGGCAGGCCGGCCACCCTCAAGAGGGTGACCGACCGGCCGTTCTTTCAGGGCTCGAAGTTTACCGCCGATATTTTTCTAGAACTTAACGCTCACCCCCGCCGTGATACGACGATCCGTTAGGCCCTGGAAACACAATACGGCGTTGTCATTTACACAATATAGCTTCTGATCGCCGCGAAGAAGATTTATCCCCTCGACGCCGATGTTGAAGTTGGGGGTGATATCGTAGTTGATGCTAGCGTTAAGCTGCCCACGGGCATGGGCAATAACCGGCAGATTCCAGCGGAATTGGTCGTTAGTCACGTAGCTTGAGCGCCACGTATATCGAAACCGCACGTTGAGTCCGTATTTGTCGTAAAACAACGTGGTATTGTAGGAAAATTTCGAGAGGTCGGTCAGTGTAACCTTGCTTTGTATCGACCCGGCGGGGAAGCCCAGCCCGGTGTCGATATTCCTGGTGGTCAGGCCGGTGTAATAGGTGTGTGCCGAGCCGCCTGCCTTCTGGTAGGTGAAATTGCCAATAAAGCCGAAGCCGGAAGCGAAGCCGAGCGTGCTTTCATATGCCGAGAGATCGTGTTGGAACGCGATCTCGATACCTGTCTGGGTCGTTGTTCCGGCTACGTTGAACGTCGAGCCGAGCGGTGCGCAAATTCCGTTGCCCGGTACCTGGCTGTTGATATTGCGGTTGGCCAGCGGGTTGTAGACGCCGCCGCCGGGGCATGTCGGGTCGATCGAATATTGCGGATTGCCGTCCACGAATCCGATCGGCGTAGGATAATCCACGATGGGAGAAAATAGATTGGTGCGAATCTTGTGGAAGAACCCCAAGCTTATCAGGCTCGAACGGGCGAAATAATATTCGCTGGAAAGATCGAACGACCAAACGACTTCCGGAACAAGGTCTGGGTTTCCGCCCTGCACGACTGCTTCGGCAGAAGTTCCGAAGGAACGGGACGTCGAAAGATCATCGAAATTCGGGCGCCGAATATCGCGCGATATACCCGTGCGGACGAGAACATTGTGCGCAGGCGTCAACACCATGTTGAAGCGTGGCAGCAGGAATGTATAGTGACTTCTCTGCGTAGACGTTCCCGTGACCTCACCATTTGCGACATTGTTTCCGGTCGAGGACAGATTTGTCTGGAGCCACCGAACGCCGATATTACCGCGCGACGGCATGCCGAAGATATCCATATCCAGATTGGCCTGGAAATAGGCAGCGTGCGTCGTTTCCTTGACGCTGAAGTACCCGACGGCCGATTCGGTGGGGCCGGCAAGTAAGGGAACTTCCGGATATTGCGGGTTGGCCGCGTTGCTCGCAGTGATCGCGTCATTGAGCGAAGACAGGACGTTCGAGGGATCCTGGAACGCCTCACCGCCGTCGATTATCAGGAAATCAGGAAAGTATAAACGACGTCCATCCGCTGCATTAAAGTTGTTGGGAGCTGCGGTAAGGATATCCGAAAAGAGATCGCCACTGGGTCGATTGAATCGACCCTTCGGACCTGTAGAATTGTTAGTGAAGCTGATGTTGTTCGAAACGATATTATTGACGGCCGTCGTTTGATTCCAGCGATAACCGAATTCGACCGAAGGAACGAGCGAGTTCAAATTCGATGTGTCGTAGCGGAAATCGAGTCGCGCCGCCTTCTCCTTGTTGTTGGCGGAGTTCGCACCTTGGGCCACCTGGTTCAGCCTGTAGTTGGCCGGATCGAGCAATTCGTCACGGGTCGGCGCATCGGGGCTGGCCTGATCTATGCCGAAGGTCAGACCATGGCGCAGATCGAATTCCAGCGGCACGCCATTATCCAGGCTGCCCGTTCCGAATACCGGCTGGGGACCGTGTGGATTGATGAAATCCAAGGTGGTCGAAAAGTTCGGGTTTGTCGTCTTGGACGTTGAAAGCGATGCCTCCGCGCGGACTTGCAAATTCCCGCGTTGCCATTCCGTACCGGCATCGAACACGCGGCTATGGGTAATCCGTGACCCGGTGTCGCTAGACGTACGAAGGTTGCTGTCGATGTTGCCATTGGCATCTACACCGATGCCCATCGTGCCGGCGACGACGACCTTGGCGGTGCCGAGATCGATCGGGCCATTGGGCCCCTGAAGAGTTCCTAGGTCGACTGTCTCGAACGCGGTGTTATCGGTCGAATCGATAACCCCCTTGTTCGACACGCCCGACAATTGCGCGCGGTTGCTTTGCTGGGCGCGCTGCTGATTGTTGAGGGTGGAGTCGAAATAGAGCTTCAGATTGTGGGCGGGCTTCCATTCAACCGAAGCGGTGCCGTTATAGGTTTTGTATTGATATCTGGTCGTGCCCTGGTTGAAATATTGGATCTGAAAGAAGGGGAAGTCCTGGGAACTTGGTCCGGTGCCGGGCAGGTTGAGATTGTCGCGGTCGACCCGCGGGCTGAATTCGGCAACATCCTGACGCGCATAGCTGCCGCTTATCGCGATGCCGATTTCGCCGATGCCGGTATCCCACTTATCGCCGATCGTTCCGGAAATTCTGGGCAACGTCGATCGTGCAAGATCACTGTGCTCGAATTGCACACGGCCGGCGATCAGCGATTTGTTGAGATCAAGCGGACGAATCGTGCGCAGATTGATCGTGCCACCCACGGAGCCTTCGATCGTCTTCGCCTCGGGCACCTTGATGACCTCGACCGACGAGATCAGCGAGGCCGGCAGATCCTCGAAACTGATGCCCGAGCGACCTGAGCCGGCACCCACCGTTGAAACGCCATTGATTTCCGTGCGGTTGGCATTGGTCCCGCGGATCTGAACCGCCGTACCGACGCCCGCTGACCGGGTGATCTGGACGCCGGTGACGTTTTCGAGCACCTCGGCGAGATTCTGGTCGGGCAGCTTGCCAATATCCTCGGCCTTGATGACCTCGATCAGATTGTCGGCCTTGCGCTTTTCATTGAGCGCGCTTTGCAGCGACGCCCGAATGCCGGTCACGATAATCTCGTTGGAGTTCTGCGACTCCTGTCCGTCGCGGCTCGCACTGCTCGTGCCCTGGACAGTGGAACTCCGAACATTCTGCGCGTAGGCCGGGCCGGCCACTATCGCCAGGGCGGAACTGCCCAACAAGGCGGCGGCAAGACCGCTATTGCGAACCCCGGGCGCGCGATTGAAGCTGCCTCGAATCATCCCCTCTCTCTCCCATTTGACTATTATTCGTTCGCAGAGGTCGATCACCGATCTCTGTCTATCGGTGTCATTGCAGTTGAGGAAGTAGCCGCTGGAGCGGAAGCACTGGGTCTGCTCGAAGCGGATTGTCGGCCGCAACGCGGTTCTGCGCTGTTGCCGTCCGACGCTCGTTGACCGGCGCCCCGTCCTTTGGTTGCTGCCTCCCTGTTTTTGGTTGTATGACAACCATGGCGGTATCGTTTGGTGTCACCGGTGTCAATACTCAATTGGGTGATAGCGGATCTGCTGGCCGGATACGGTCGTCCTTTATGCCTCGGTGGGGCCGGCGCCACAGGCTGGCCGAACCACAGGTGCCGTTCAAGCCTTCCTTACCGCCGCATCCTCCTGTTCCTCTCATTTTCAGTGGTAAGACAGAGTCCAGCCAATGGTGAGCGGTGCGTCCAGCTCGACGGCGCCGCGGTGGCAGCTGACCCGGCTGTGCAGTGCACCGCTCGGCGCGCGAAAGGGGGGAACGTCTACTGGCTCTGCGGTACATCGGCCCAGGCCTGTCGCACGAAACCGTGAGACTTCGCCCTTGGCGAACGCAACTTCGGTCGGGCTGACCGCATGCGGCGCGGTTGAAAAGCCGACGAAATCCAGATCGATCGCGGCGATATCGATCTGTGCGCCACCGCTGGAATAGCGATCCTCGCGGGTTATGGAGCCCGGCGAGAAGACATAGCTGGTAGTGACGCGGATGCGTGGATCGCGCTGCGGCGCGTCCTGCCCCATCCGGTCCATCGCATCCATGTGATAGGTAACGATCGTTCGGTCGCCCTGATGACTGATCTCGATCTGCTTGAACCACGCCAGCGGCATCAGTACCGAGCCGTCGGCGAGCGTAAAACGTGGGACGAGCAGCGGATAATCGGCATCCGCTGCGCCCGAAAGCATGCCCGTCGAGGCGGGGATTGGGAAATAGGGGTTGTGCATGTGCTGCCCCTTGGCGCCGTTCACCAGTGGCAGCCCGATCACGTGACCGCGGTCGCGGATCGTCAGCAGGCCTCGATCATAATCGTCGCGCGCGAAATAAGTGAAGGTCGAGCGCGACAATGACTTGAGCCAGGCGGCGTAATCGGGCGCTGGTGCACGATCCTTGAAGCCGAGCTCGTTCCATTCCTCGTTGGTGTACAGATATTGTCGATCGAGGCTGAGATTCTCGCCGAAAATGCGGTGCTTTCCGCGATAGGCATCGGTGCGGCGGCCCTTATCCCACATGTTTACCGATCCAGTTTCGGGATCGACCCAGAAATCCATGTAGCGGGCTGCGACGCGCGATGAATAGGCGTAGGCCATTCGCTCTTCGGTCGGCGACAACACGCCGAACTTTGCGGCGGCCGTCAGCACTTCCAGGAAGCAGGTCTCGCCATAGGGGCCGATGCTGCGGCCATATTCCCAGCCCTCGCCGGTCATGTTCAACCGCAGCAGCATCAATTCGGCCGATTTGCGCAGCCAGATCTTGAGCTCGGGCGGCGGCGCCATTCCCGTCTCGATCAGCCGCTGGGCGATCTCGCCAGCCAGCAACACCGAATACCGATCGAAGCGCCCTTGGCCGTCGGTTTCGTCGGCGAAACCATATCGGCCCGAATATTGGCGATAATGATCGATCATGCGCTTGAGCAGCGCATCGCTCGCCGAGGCGTCTTCCCAGCCCATCAGCATCCGCAGCCGGGCGATCGAGAAAGCCACGCCGGTATAGTTGTTGGGCAGGTTGATCGGCTGCATCGTTTTGGCATCGACGAATGTACGCCAGTCGAGCTTTCGCCGCAGCTTGGCCAGGGTTGGCGCACTCACCGCGCTATCGAGCAAGCCGGCTTTTTTCAGCTTATAGAGCGCTGAAATATAGTAATAGATTCCCCAGCTCTCGTTGTCGTCGTCGACGGTCATGTCGGCTATCGCACGATAATCGCGTAGATAGGCGTCGAACTTGGGGCTGCTGCGCGACGTATCGAGCAGCAGGTACGTCATCCCCGCGGCGATCTTGCCGGGCAAGAATTTGTCATGCGCGTCGAATACGCGAACGCCATCGAGCGTGGTATCGCGGCGCTGGTCGATCAGCTTGTGCAGCAGGCGGTCGAGCTGCGGCATGATCCGCCGCTCGACCGTCTGGTTCATCGGCGCCACCGTGGTGTAATAGGTGCCGTGCGGATCCTCGAGATTGGGGTGAGCGACCGGCGCGGCACCGATCGACACCAGGGCAAGCAGCGCAGCCGAAGCGCGGATCGTGCGGGCGAGATTCATGCGAACACTCCGATTGCCGGTTTGAAGATGCGGCCGAAAGCCTGGCTGCCGACGCAAGCCATGGCCTGATCGAGAGGACGCACGGGAATGGCAGTCGCGCATTCGTCGTCGCCGATCCTGGTCACCCGGGAGATGCGCTCTGCAAGCTGATCGACGGTCGGTTTGGCACCGGGATGATCGCCACGCGACGGCGCTTCACGACCCGCCTGAAACGTTCGAGCCATATTTGCGATGTTGGCAACGCTCATGACAAAGCCCCTCTCCTCGGGCCAGCGTTATCCCGCTGTTGCCCCATGATAAACAACCGGTGTCATCGTCATCGAGCGTTCGCTGAAGAGCGCCCTGTGTTTTTCCTACGGGAATGGCCGGCTTCTTCCCTTGGTTGTCATACAACCTCAGTTCGACTTAAGTTGCGCTGCTACCGGTGTCAACACCGGAGTAGCCTGAATTGGAAAGCGACTTAAAAGCTCAGTTCTTGTTGAACGTATCGCGCATCAATTCATGGCGATCGTGGCTGTTGCGCATGTGCTGTGCGGCGGCCTCGCGTGCCGCCGGCGCATCCCCGCGGCTGATTGCATCGAAGATCGCCTGGTGATCGCGGGCGATTTCGCCGACGAAATTTTGGCGTGAAACAGCGCCCGGAATGTTGAGATATTGCGTCCGTGGCGGAACAAGCCTGACGCCGAGAAACTCGGTGAATCGCGTGAAATAATCGTTGCGCGTGGCCCGGCCGATTGCGGTATGGAATGCGGTGTCGGCGTTGACGGCG
Organism: Hephaestia mangrovi; assembly: GCF_019880555.1. GTDB lineage: Bacteria > Pseudomonadota > Alphaproteobacteria > Sphingomonadales > Sphingomonadaceae > Sphingomonas > Sphingomonas mangrovi. The sequence goes on from NZ_JAINVU010000007.1 coordinate 62,130, forward strand.
GCATCGACGTCGCTCGATTGCACCATCGCATCGATCGACGCTGCCATCGCCTTCAGGTCGGTCTCGTTGCGTCTCTCGGCTGCCAGCGCGGCCATCTCGATTTCCAGCGGTGTGCGCATTTCGAACAGCCGGTGGATGTCGTCGATCTCCCGCAATTCCTCGGCGGTTATCTGGAAGGCGCGATAGCGGGCGCCGTCGGCGACATAAGCGCCCGAGCCTCGACGCGATTCAAGCAGTCCGCGGGCGGCGAGTCGCGCGAATGCCTCGCGCACAACCGTGCGGCTCACTCCCGCGCTGGCGACCACCGCGGCTTCTGTCGGAAAACGGGCTCCCGGCGGCAGCTCGCCCGACATGACGCGCCGTTCGAAATGGTCAACCAATTCATCAGCAAGCGCGGTCGCTTTCGTTATCGGGCCGGTCTTGGTCACGGACGGGTATCTCGCTCCAAATCGTGGGACGAGCAAGCCTTAAGCCCGAGGCGGCGACAAGGATGCCGCTGCGACCGGCGTGGCCGCAGCGGCGTAGGGGGCAAGGCCGGGGAGGATGTCCGCCTTGCCTGGACCTGATGATGGAGCATCCGGCATCACCCAGGCGCTGGACCCGATCGAAGCCGGAATTGCCGGGAACGGCCGCTTCAATGCCTCCGATCCTCCCGGGCGAGCGAATAGACTGCGCTACCAGCGAGCAACAACGCGCCCGAACCATAGAATTGGGTAGCCGACGCAGATGCCGTGTCGGGGCGGTCGCCCACTTGCTGCACCCAGCCGAGCATGCCGTTCGGCTGGACGGCGCGTTCGAGCGCCTGCCATCCGCGAACGACTATGGGCTGGTAAGTCGCGCGATCGAGCACGCCGAGTGAGATGCCGCTCGCCAGGGCGTAGGTGAACAGCGCCGTGCCGCTGCTCTCGGGTTGCTTGGCTTCGGTGTCGAGCAGTGAGGCGGACCAATAACCGTCCGGCTTTTGCAGCGCGGCGATCCGGCCGGCCATCGTGCGGAACAGGGTGCGATAATAGACGCGGCTTGGATCATCTGCCGGCAACGTATGGAGAATGCGGGCGAGCCCCGCCAACACCCACCCGTTACCGCGCGACCAGAACAGCTTACGCCCGGCATCGTCGCGGCGGTCGAAAAAGCGGCTGTCGCGGAAAAACAGGCGTTCGCGCGGATCGAAAAGATATTGCGCGGTCGCGCGAAATTCCTGATCCGCGAAAGCCCCGTAGCGTGGATCGCCGGTCAGCTTGCTCAAGGCGAACAGCGTTGGCGGCGCCATGAACAGCGCATCGCACCAGCACCAGCGGGTGGTGCAGGGCGGGTCACCATGGCCGCTCGGGTCAGGTATGAAGGCCAGGTCGTTGGTCGGCCGGTGCGCCAGCAGATAGTCGTAATAACGCTGCATCGGCGCCAGCGCCGCCTTGCCGGCGCCATGCACCGCTGCCCATGCCCAAATCTGGCCGATCAATTGATCGTCGGCATGGAACGGTCGACTGCCGAGCTGCCAGCGCTGTTGCCTGCCGAGCGCGAGAATTGGCGTGCGGTAGCGTGGGTCCCGATCAGCCAACGCGGTCATGCCGAGCCAGAATGTCGCTTGCTGCCAATCGAGCGGGTTAAGCGCGCCGGCATTGGCTGCGGGCATATGCGCGATAGAATCGCGATGCGCGAGCTGCCAGTTCGCCACGCGCTCGGTGGTGTGGAGGATCGAGCCGGGCGCGGGCAGCGTCGGTGCCGCCGCCACGGCGACTGTGATCAGCGCGGTCAGCACGAGCGTGCAGCCGCAACGCGCTCACCGTCACCCGCTGCGTCCATGCGGGTTGCAAATCGGCTTGTGGTCATTTCTCTCCCCCGGGACATATTTCAAAATTTCCACCGGTGTCACTGGTATTGTCGAGCAAAAGTTGTATGTCAACTTTGCGGGCGACGGAGCATTGCCGCTGAACAGGAGGGAACGTGCCGCGTATCATCGGATCCCGGGTCATCGTCACTTGCCCCGGGCGCAATTTCGTGACGTTGAAGATCGAGACCGACGAGGGCGTCTACGGGCTGGGTGATGCCACGTTGAACGGGCGCGAGCTCGCCGTGGCTTCATACCTTGCCGAACATGTCGTGCCGTGCCTGATCGGGCGCGATGCCCATCGCATAGAGGACGTGTGGCAATTCCTGTATCGTGGCGCCTATTGGCGGCGCGGGCCCGTGACGATGGCGGCGATCGCGGCGGTGGACACCGCATTGTGGGACATCAAGGGCAAGCTGGCCGGCCTGCCCGTCTATCAGTTGCTCGGCGGGGCCAGCCGTGACGGCGTGATGGTCTATGGCCATGCCAATGGCAGGGACATCGCCGACACGGTAGCCGCGGCGCAGCACTATAAGGAATTGGGATACAAGGCGATTCGGCTGCAATCGGGGGTGCCGGGGCTGGCCTCGACCTATGGCGTGTCGAAGGACCGCTATTTCTACGAGCCCGCCGATGCCGATCTGCCGACCGAGAATGTGTGGTCGACAGAGAAATACATGCGTTCGGTGCCCCCGCTGTTCGAGGCGGCGCGCGAGGCGCTGGGATGGGATGTCCACCTGCTTCATGACATCCATCATCGGCTGACGCCGATCGAGGCGGGCCGCCTTGGCAAGGACCTGGAGGTCTATCGTCCGTTCTGGCTGGAGGATGCGACGCCGGCGGAGAACCAGGCGAACTTCCGGCTGATCCGCCAGCATACGACCACGCCGCTCGCGGTAGGCGAAATTTTCAACTCGATCTGGGACGCCAAGCAGCTGATTGAGGAGCAATTGATCGATTATGTCCGCGCAACGGTCGTCCATGCCGGCGGTATCAGCCATTTGAAGAAACTGGCGAGCTTTGCCGAGCTGCACAATGTCCGCACCGGCTGCCACGGCGCGACCGATCTGTCGCCGGTCTGCATGGCCGCCGCGCTGCACTTCGACCTGGCGATCCCGAACTTCGGCGTACAGGAATATATGCGCCACACCGAGGAAACCGACGCGGTATTCCCGCACGCATATCGCTTCGAAGACGGCATGATGCATCCCGGCGACGCGCCGGGGCTTGGCGTCGACATCAATGAAAAGCTCGCTGCGAAATATGAATACAAGCGCGCGTTCCTGCCGGTGAACCGGCTGGAAGACGGGACGATGTTCAACTGGTGAAACGGATCGGGAGAGGGCGATGATCGGACGTCTGGTCGCAATGGCGACGCTGTTGGCGCTTACGGCGGGTGCTGCGCCGCGGCCTTCCCCGATGCCGATTTCGGCCAAATCGACATTGCCGCCACCGAGCCCGCAAGAGCGCAAGAAACGCGCGGAAGTCGTTTTCGCGCCTTATCGCTATGGCGATATCCTGTGGGAAAACGATCGCACCGCACACCGCATCTACGGCCGTCCGCTCGAGGCGATCGAGCCGCCCTCGAGCTCCGGCATCGATGCGTGGGGCAAGAGCGTCCCGTGGCCGTTTGCCGATCGCCAGCTGCGCACGGGCGATCAGCATGAAAATCACGGCGAGGGACTCGATTTCTATAACGTCGACACGTCACGCGGCGCCGGCGGTCTCGGCATCTGGCAGGACCACAAGCTGTGGGTGTCACGCAACTATGCGCATTATCGCATTCTCCAGAATGGTCCCGACGTCGCTTCGTTCGAGGTCAGCTACGATCCATGGCCCGTGGGCGTCGACCGCAAGGTATGGGAAACGCGTCGCTTCACGCTACCAGCGGGAACCAATTTCACCCGCATGGTTTCGACAATATCGAGCGATAAGCCGGATCCGCTGGTGGTCGGCATCGGCATTGCCAAGCGTCCCACCGACCCGGTGAAGCTGGGCAATTTCGATGCCGATGCAAAGACCGGGCGGTTCGTATGGTGGGGGCCGACCAACCCTGGCAAAGGCGCAATGGGCGTCGCAATCATGGTCGACCCGCAGCAAGTAGTCGGCGTTACCGCTGACTTCGATAACTATCTCGTTCTGGTGACAGTGCAGCCGGGGAAGCCATTCGTCTATTATTCGGGTGCGGCCTGGTCTCGAGGGGGTGACATCCAGACCATGAAGCAATGGAAAGACTACGTCTATCGCCAACGGCCCAATTTCGCGCCGGGAGATCGATAGCGGCTCACCAAATCTTTGTAAGATCGCCCCAAAAAACGATTGGTGCCTTGAACCAGCTCCGTGGAAGGACTCCCTACCGCGTTGCGGAGCTATTTGCTTTGTGGCAAGCCACCTTGCCGTCGGCCATGGGCCTGCCGATACGACGCGCACGCACGCCCTTGCCGCCCGCGTTTTGCCTGCGTCGATGAGATCGAAAATGCGTCGTCATTGGTAACGGCGAGAATGCAGGCCGCCGAGACCGATGTACGAGCGAGGGTCGCGAAATCCGGTTGGCCATTGCGCAAGCTGGTTCCGGCCGGAAGGGTGAGGAGCCGAAGGCCGCAAACCAGTTCTACGCCGGAGACCGGCGATGGTCAGCCGAGTTGCGCGCTCATCAGAAAGCGCGCGCGGCTGGCGGCGGCGCGGTTCTGGATCTCCTCGATCGCGCGCTGTTCGGTCGCATCCAGCATGGCGGCGAGCAGCCGGTTGAAATGCTGGCGCATCGCCAGGCGCGCCGCGGCTGAATCGTGCGCGACAAGCGCATCGACGATCGCGGCATGCTCGCGCTGACGGGTTGCGCCGTCATGGTGACAGATCGCGGCATGCGTATCGCGCACGCCGGGCAGCTCCGTGCGAAATCGCCACAACGTCTTGATAACGTGGATGATCGCCTTGTTGCCCGAAGCCGCCGCGATCGTCAGGTGAAAGTTGCGGTCGATCTCGGTGGCGCGCTCATCATCGTCGATGTCGGCCGCCATTTCGTCGAGCAACTGGCGTAGCAGCGCCAGATCATCCTCGCCGATGATCGGGGCGGCGAGCGCAGCGGCTTCGGATTCGAACAGCGAACGGGCCTCGGTCAATTCGAAGGCGCTGATCTCCGGCAAACGGTCGTCATCGGGCTGCTCTTCCGAAACATAGACTCCCGAGCCGGTCTTGATGCGGATACGGCCCGTCGCCTGGAGCGCGATCTCGGCTTCGCGAATGGTAACCCGGCTGACGTCGAACCGCTCGGCCAGCTCGCGCTCACCGGGAAGTCGCGAACCGGGGGGGAACACGCCATCGTCAATCAGCGCAATGATGCGATCGGCAATGTCCTGGAAAAGTCGTCGTCCCGCCATCGGTTCGTTCTCATCGTTCCTACCCGATTGTCTTACCGCTCATGCGCTCAAGCGCAAGCCTCAGGCCACATGCGCGCATCAGAATCGGACCCGCGCACCGATGAAGAATTTCGACCCGTAATAATAATATTGCCGGACGCTGCCGTAGACGGGCATGTAATCGATGCGGTTCTCGTTGAACAGGTTGAGCGCCTGGAATTCGAGGCGGAGATTGCGGTTGACGTCGTACGAGGCACGCAGGTCGAACGTCCCGACCGGGCTGACATAACGCAGCTGTGCATTGCCGCCGACGAAGTCCTGAAAGTAATGTGATCGGTAATTGTAGATGCCCTGCACCGACAGCCCGCCAATCTCGTAGTAAAGCTGCGCCGACAGCACGTCCTTCGAATAGCCGGTGATGTTGGCGGGCGGGATGATCCCCGGTGTTACCGTACCGGTGGTGGGATCGACCACGTCGCCGAGCCGGATATCGTAATTCCTGAAGTTCGACAAAGCGTGGCTGTAGCTGATCTTGCCGCCGAACCCGTCGAGCGGGTGGGGCAGCCAGGAAAAGCGGTTGGCCAGCGTCAGCTCGATGCCGTAGATGTGGCTCTTCTGCGTGCTGTTCTGCCGCTGCGTCACCGGCACGGTGACGGTTTCGCCGCCTATCACGAAATCCTCGTCGCGCACGACGGGAATGAAGCCGCCGGCGAATTGCTTGTAATAGAGCGTGCCGGCGACGATCGTGTCCTTGTTGGGATACCATTCGAGCGCGAGATCGCCGTTCCATGACATGATCGGCTGCAACTTCGGGCTGCCGCTCGCGGTGATCTGATCGATGGCGTCGGCGACCGAGGTGAAGTCGGTGCCGTCCGCAAGGCGGATGTCGCGACCGGCGCTGAGATCGGTCGGTGCCGGCCGCGACATCGCGCGATAGGCGGCGGCGCGGAAGATGACGTCGCGGCGCAGCTCGAAATTGGCGTTGATGCTGGGCAGGACGCGGAAATAATGGTTCTTGATCGAAACGCCCGTGAAATCGCCAGTCGGTTCGAGCCGGATCGAGCCGTCGGGGTTGGTCACCACCTCAAGATCGCTGCGTAGCCCGCGTGAGACGAGGCTCGTATCGACCACGCGGACGCCGAAATTGCCGCGGATCGGGGTCGCGCCGAGCATGCTGTCATAGGTGCCCATGACATAGCCGGCCCACACCTTCTCGGTCACGTCGGTGCTGTCGATCCCGCGCGTGTCGGCGGGCGGGCCGGGATCCTCGGTGCCGAGATAATGCTGGAACTGGCACAGCGTGTCGAAGGTCGCCCACGATGTGACCGACCGGTCCGGCGCGTCGGCCATATATCCCTGTTGCGGGAAATAGGTGCGGCAGGCCTCATTGACCTCGGCGTCCAGCGAGCGGTCGTTCTGGGTGATCTCGTTGCGGCTCGAATTGGCGGTGGTGTGGCGCCATGAATAGCGCGCGCCGGCCTTGAGCTGTTTGAGGAATCCGCCGACGTCGTAGGCGACATCGCCACGAGCGGCGTAGATCGTGTCGCGATTCTCGTCGTCGTCGCGGCGGAAGCGCGCATCGTCGCTGAACAGCGTCCAGTCATTGGGATCGAAGCGCGGATCGAACGTGACGGTCGGCAACGCGCCGGTCGCGTCGTAGACATAGGGGATGCGCTGATTGTTGATCGGCGTCTTGTCGTTGTAGATGTCCTTGGCGTCGGTCCTCAGCCGCGTCTGGCGCTGGATGGTGCTGCGCTTGGTGTGCGAATAGGACAGATCGGCATCGACCGTCAGGCGATCGACCGGACGCCACGAGACGTCGCCGCCGATGCCGGTATAGGTCTCGAACCGCTCGTAATAATTGCCGTTGGCTTCGACCGAGCTGGTCCCTTCGTCGTGCAGCAACCGATGCTGGTCGTCATATTGGACGTTCTGGAGATTGTAGGTCGGCTCGGACAGGTTCAGGTCGTGCCGATCCTCGATATAGTGGCGCTTCGAATATTGCGTGTCGATGTTGATATCGAGCGTGTCGGTCGGTTTCCACTGCAGGCCGCCGATGAAGGCGTCGAGCTTGTCGGTCTGGCTGATCTGGCGGAACGCGAGCGAGTTCGGCGCGAGATAGAAGGGCGCGCCGGCGGCGGCGTCCTCACGCGAGACCTCGTTGCACTTCTTGGCCGAAGGATTTTCCGGATCGCAGGCGAACCAGGTGCTGCTGCCCGCCACCGTCTCTTCGGGTTCGTTGATGTCGCGATGCTGATAGCCGAGCGAGATGCCGACATCGCCGAGCGCGCCGAGATGGAACTGGTCGATATAGCTCGCGGTGCCGCGCCAGCCCCAGCCGCTCGCGCCGCGGATGCGGTTCTCATAGGGGTTGTAATTGGCCTTCACGTCGGCCGAGATCAGTCGCTTGCCGTAATCGAGCGGGTGGATCGTGCCGAGCTCGATCGTGCCCGCCACGCCGCCCTCGATCAGATCGGCTTGCTGCGACTTGTAGATTTCGATCTTGTTGATCAGCTCGGACGGGAACTGGCTGAAGTTGACCGAGCGATCGCCGCTGCCGTTGGTCGCCTCGCGGCCGTTGAAGGTGGCGTTGCTGAGGAACGGGCCGAGGCCGCGCAGCGCGATCTCTGTGGCCTCGCCGTGATCGCGATGGCTGGTCGCGCCGGTGATCGATTCGATCGCGTCGCCGATCGACAGCGCCGGCAGGTCGCCGATCTGCTGCGAATCGAGCGCATCGACGATCGCATTCTCGTTGCGCTTGACCGCGATCGAGGTCTGCAGCGTCTGGCGGATGCCGGTGACGGTGATTTCCGGGGGCGCGGCATCGGGGGTGGTCGCCTGTGCCTGATCGGCGGGCGCGGCCTGGCCCTGGGCGAGCGAGGCGGCGCCGAGGTACCATAAGGCGACGCCGCCCTTGAAACCGATGTGCCCCATGCGGCGAACGCACGTCGAGCGACGATCACGATGTGTCACGATTATCCCCTCCCTTGTTATGTGCCGGTCGACCGATCCGTGTTTACGATTTCGTCGACGCAGATTTGCTGATTTTTGCAGACCAAATTTGAGAGATTTCTATACCAATTGTTGGCTGGACCGCTTCACGGCACCAATTGGCTGCGCAGCGCCGGCACCGCCTTGGCGAGATCGTCGGCGACGATACGGGCGACCGTCCGGGCGCCGGTATCGCCGAGATGCGTGTAATCGAACTTGCGCATGATCTGGCCGTGCGGGCCGTCCGGCGTGGTCGGCACGTCGGGCAGTCGCGCCTCGTCCTTCGGGCGCGGCGGCAACGTGGTGCCCGTTTTGGCGGCGGCGCGTTCCGCGGGCAGCGGCGCGGTCATCGCCAGGCTCATCGCCTCGACCGGCCCCATCCGCTGGACGAGCGCGGCGCTATCGGCGTTGAGGTCGACCAGCGGGGTATCGGTCGCCTTGGCGACAGCGCGCACCTCGTCCGCCCAGGGAGCGAGCGTGTTCTGCAGCTTGCCCGCCTTGAAGTCGCGGCGGCTGAGCGGGGTGATCAGCACCGGAATCGCGCCGGCGGCGCGCACCTCGACGACATAGCGGCGCAGATTGGCGGGGAACTCGGTGGTGCGGTCGGTCCAGCGCTCGGGCGCCGAGGACTGGTCGTTATGGCCGAACTGGATGAGGACGTAGGTCCTGGCATAACCCGGCACGCGCGCCTCGGCCAAGGCGATGGCCCATGAGCCTTCCTGGCGATAGCTGCGCGTGCTGCGACCGCCGCGCCCGAGGTTGAGGCAGGCGGCCGACGACTTGACGTGTTCGGCGCAGAACATCGACGCCCAGCCGCTGCCCGGCGCCATCGTCGAATCGCCGACCAGGATGATCTTCTCCGCGCGGATCGGCGGCGCGTCGGTGCGCGGGCGCTGTGCGGCTGGCGCGGCGGTGGCGCCGACCAGCGCAAGCCCGGCGGCGACGGCGAGCGCGACGCGCCTCATGAGAAGGCGAGCCCGCCGTTGATGTCGACATTGGTGCCGGTGAGGAACGCCGCGTCGTCCGAGGCGAGGAACGCGACCGCGGCGGCGACCTCGTCGGGCGTGCCTTCGCGGCGCAGGGGGGTGTTGCCGGCGACCGCCGCGCGGCCTTCAGGCTTGGAGAAGATATCGTGGAAGCTGGTGCCGATCAGCCCGGGACACAAAGCGTTGACGCGAATGCCCTGCGGCCCGAGCTCCTTGGCGAGGCCGCGCGTGAAGGTCATCACCGCGCCCTTCGAGGTGGCGTAGATGGTCGCGCCGGGGCCGCCGCCGTCGCGCCCGGCGAGCGAGGCGAGGTTCACGATCGCGCTCCCCTTCGCCATGTGCGGAACGGCGGCCTTGGTGACGAGGAAGGTCGATTTCAGGTTGAGGTCCATCACCGCGTCGAAGAACGCCTCGTCCATCTCGGCGAGCGTCTTGCGCGCGATCATCCCGCCGGCGACGTTGACGAGCACGTCGATGCGGTCGCCGAACGCGGCGCAGGTCGCCTCGATCAGCCCGAAAACCTCGTCGCGTCGCGTCACGTCGGCGCGATAGAGCAGCGCGGTGCCGCCTGCGGCCTCGATCGCGGCCACCGTCTCCTTCGCCGACGCCTCGTCGTTGCGGTAGTTGACGACAACCCTGGCGCCTTCGCGCGCCAGCCGCTCCGACACCGACCGGCCGATATCGCGCCCGCCACCGGTGACCAACGCGACCTTGTTTTCGAGTCTCATCAATTGCTTCCTTCTTCGGGTGTTGGAGTGGTCGCAGCGATCGGTGCCTCGCGCCCGGCAAGCAGCCACACCGCGGCGACGCCGAGCGGCACGATCGCCGCGGCGAGAATGAAGATCGGCGCGTAGCCGTGGCGGGTCATCGCCGGCACCAGCCAGGTGGTGATCAGCGTGCCGGCGACCGCGGCGGTGCCCCCGATCCCGGTCAGCGTGGCGACCGCGCCGCCGGCGAAATAGTCGCCCGGCAGCGTCTGGATGTTGTTGATCGAGACCTGGAAGCCGAACAGGATCGCCGCGATCAGCAGCACCGCGACGAGCGGGCTGGCGGCGGTCGCGGTGAGCAGCAGCGCCGGCAGCATGATCGCGCCGCCAAGCGTGATCACCGTCTTGCGCGCCAGCGGCACACGCCAGCCGCGGCGGATCAGCGCCCCCGACAGCCAGCCGCCCCCAAGGCTGCCGAGCATCGCCCCGACATAGGGGACCCAGGCGAACAGCCCGATCTGCGCGACATCGAACTTGAAGGTCTCGGCAAGGTAGATCGGCAGCCAGGAGACGAACAGCCACCAGATCGGATCGAGGAAGAAGCGCGCGGCGATCACCGCCCAGCTTTCGCGGTGGCGCAGCAGCGCGGCGACGCGCATCGTGCCGGCGGATTTCGCCTCAGCGCCGCCGTCGGCGATATAGGCGCGCTCTTCCGCGCTCAGCCACGGATGGCGATCGGGATCGCCGCGATAGAGCCACAGCCAGGGAACCAGCCACAGCAAGCCGAGCAGGCCGACCACGGCAAAGGTCGCGCGCCATCCGAACGTGCCGAACAGCAATGCGATCAGAGGCGCCGAGATGATCGCGCCGATCGAGGCGCCCGAATTGAAGATGCCGAGCGCCAGTGCGCGCTCGCGCGACGGGAACCATTGCGAACTGGCCTTGACGGCGCCGGGCCAGTTGCCGGCCTCGCTGACGCCCAGGGTAATGCGGAGCAGCGAGATCAGCCCGAGCGAGCGGACCAGCGCATGCGCGGCGATCGACAGCGACCAGATCAGGATCGAGACGACGAAGCCCAGCCGCGTGCCGATCACGTCGATGATCCGTCCGAACAGCGACTGCCCGGCGGCGTAGGCGAGCATGAACAGGGTGACGAGCAGCGCGTAGTCCGCCTTGCTGGCGCCGATGTCCTTCGACACGGCGGGCCACATCACCGCCAGCGCGTTGCGATCGATGTAGTTGATGACCGTCGCCAGCCCGATCAGCGCGATGATCGCCCAGCGCAGCCGCCCGCCCACGGTGCCGCTCATGGTGTCACTCCCGTGTCGAAGCGGGCGAAATGGCCCGTCCAATCGAGCGCGCGGCCGTCCAGGCTGGCGTGGTGCCCGGCATCGGCATCCGCCGAATCCGCGATCGCCAGCGTGACGCTGCCGCCGCTCACGAAGTCGATCGTGACGAGATCGGCGTCGGCGGTGCGGACGTGGCGGATCGCGGCGAGGTTGCTCTTGTCGCCGACCACCGTCTCGGCCGAGGGATCGTAGGCGCCGTGCGGCTCGAGCACGGCGACGAAGGTGGCGTCCTTCGCGCCGGTGACGCGCTCGATCAGCAGCGGCTCGCGACGCAGGTTGAAGTTGGCGTCGTTGGCGCCGATCTGGCCGAGGATCACCTCGGCGCCGGCGGGCGGCAACATCCGATAGGTGTAGAAGCGGCCGTCGGTCAGCCAGGTCATCCGCGCATTGCCGGCATCGAGCGGGGCGGTGCCGTCGACCCAGATATGCTGATAGCCGTTCGCCTTGCCGAGCACCGGACGATTGGTGACGTGCGACTGCAGCTTGAAGCCCAGATCGACGATGTGGCCGCTATAATGGAGCGGCAGGTCGTAGGTCGCCGGCTTGTCGCCATGGACGCGCAGCAGGTCGACGATCAGCGGGCGGGCGTTGCCGGCGACGGGCAGCTGGACGAGGGTGCGGCGGAAGGTGACGCCGGGCCAGGCACCCGCCATCTCGGCGGTCGAGACCTTGGTCGGCCGATCGCCCGAAAAGTAAATCTGCGTCGGCGCGACCTTCTGGCCGGCGTGCCAGTCGGCGTCGAAATCGCTGGTTTCGTTGACGACCAGCGTGTTGTGCGCGACCGTCTGCTTCGCCCAGGTCTCGTTTTCCTCGAGATAGCGGCCGCCTTCCTTGCTCTCGACGTTGAGGAAGCGTGCGGCGCCGTAGTCGGTGACGATCGGGTGGCCGTCGTCGTAGAGGATCCACGACAGCTTGTCGAAATGGCCGTGGCCCATGCCCATCGCCGTGTTCTTGGCGACCAGCACCTCGCCGGTGTCGCCGGCGTCGGAGCGCATCACCGCGATGCCGCCCTGCTTGCCCTCGGGGCCATCGCGGAACAGCGCGGAGGCATAAGGGAACGGCTTCGCCTTGCCCGCGGCGAGATCGCGCGCAACCTCCAGCCCGTCCGGGGTCAGCGCGGTGCGGCCCTGCCACTTGGCGATCGACAGCAGCGCGGGATCGTGCGTCTCCGCATAGCCGGTCGCCACCGCCTGATACAGCTCGGCGGTGCGCAGGCTCTTGTCGAGCAGTGCGTCGTTCAGCGGGAAGAAATAACCGTCATAGGTGAGCTGGATCGTCGTGCGGATCGCCTTCAGCAGCACCCCGTCGCGATACTGGAAGATGTGCCGGCCGGGATCGTTTTCGTCGATCGCGCGCGCGAACACCAGGAACGGCTGGATCGCATAGCGCTCGTAATAAGGGCCCTCGGTGTAATAGCCGTCAGGGGAGAACAGCAGGTCGATCTGGCGCAGGAAGCCCGATTTGCCGCTCTTGTCGGTGCCCTTGAGCGCCATGTCGACGAAGTTCTGGTCATGCAGCACGTAGCCGGTCATGCCGACGCCGGCACACGCCCAGGTGGCGTGGTTGTGGATCAGGTTGAAGACCTCGGGCCGGCCGGTCGACAGGAAGGTCGCCATGCGGCGGAAGACGTTGTCGTCGATATTCTTGCGGTCCTGCGGCGACAGCGTGTCGCGGATCGCGTCATAGCCCTGGATGCCGTAGACCAGCCACACGCTGTCGTTGAGGCTCTGCCAGAACAGCCGCCCCGCAGCCTCCTCCCTGTTGGCGGCGGGGTGGGGGCCGAGCGTCGGGTAGAGCTTGGCATATTGCAGCAGCATGTCGCGCGCGAAATGCGCGTATTTGACGTCGCCGGTGATGCGGTAGAGCATCCCCGCGCCATAGAGCGCCATGTAGTTGCGCTTGTGCTGCTCATGGGTGAAGCCGCCGCCGGGGTCCTTGGGGACGGGCACGTCGATCCCCGCCTTGATCGCGGCGTCGACCATCTTTCGGGTGCGCGCCACTTCCTCGGCGAAGAGCGGATAGCGCGCCGCGTCGGCCGCCATCGCCTTCAGGCCGGCGGGATCGAACAGCACCGGTCCGGCGGACGTAGTCGGTGCGGCCAGCGCGGGCTGAGCGAGGCCGATCGCCAGCGCCGTCAGCGGCGCGAGCCAGAGGGTGGCGTGGCGCATCATGCTCCTTTCACGAGATTGTCGGTGACGACCGTGCGCGGCGGGCCCTTATAGTAGAGCTCGTCGATCACCGGCGCCGGGGTATCGTCGAAGATGTTGCGCGTGATGACAGTATGCGGGGTCCCGACAGTGTGGGTTTCGCGAATGCCGCCGCTGGCGCGGAAGCTGTTGTCCGCGATGTGTGTCGCCTGAACGCCCCAAAGCACGATCGACCCGCCCGCGCGGCCACTGTCCGCGACCGTCGAGCCGGTCATCGCGAAGCGCGGGCCGAGGCTGCTCTCGTCCTTGCCGCCGCGCGACAGGACGGCGATGCGGCCGACGTCACGGAAGCTGGAACCGGTGATCGTCGCATCGCCGACCATGTAGAACCCGTCGTCATCGGGCTTTTCGTTCTCATCGGGCTTTTCGTTGCCGGCGAGGACGGTCCCTGAGACGCCATCGAAGTGGCTGTCCTTGATGGCAATGGTGCCGGCGAAGGTGTTGGCGGTGGTGCGCACGACATCGAAGCCCGGCGCCCCAGTCATGTCGGCGAACGAGCAATCATCGATGGTCAGCGCATAGGCGCCGGTCATCGGCGCGCTGCTCGAGCGGATCACGGCGTTGCCGGGCTGGCGCGGCGCCTCGGCGCCGGTGATCGCAAGCCCTTTCAAGGTCAGCTTCCCGCCATTCTCGATGCGGAACAGCGTGGCGCCCGAGAAAGCGAGCGTTGCGTTGCCGTCGACCGCCGCTGTCAGCGTCAGCGTGCGGTCGACGACAATCGGCGCGGCGACGTGATAGCGCCCCGCCGCAAGCTGCAGAACATCGCCGCTGCGCGCCGCGGCAACGGCGTCGCCGAGCGACCGGGCAGGGGGGACCTTGCGGATCGCACCGCTGCCGAAGGCGACGGGGACCGAGGCGCCCTTGGGATACCAGGGCACGCCCACCTCATCGCGGGTGACCGGCTTCAGGTCGCGCGGCGCGCCGACCTTCGCCAGCGCCGGATCGGCGGGGTAAAGCAGGCCGTTGGCGCCGCGCGCCAGCGCCACGGCGCGCCGTTCGATTCCCGCCGCGGCGGGCTTGCCCGCAGGCGACTGGACGACCCGATCGAAGCTGATGCCGGCGATCGACGCGCCGACATGGATCGGATCGGCGCCTTTGTCCTTGACGATCAGATCGGCGACGAAGCGCGTGCTTTCGGGCGGGGCGGAGCGCTCGGCGTCAGCGCCGCCGCCGAGATTGATCTCGGCCGGATCGATCACGCTGTTGTTGGCGATCAGCGCGTTCTTGACCGGCAGATAGCGGTTGATCGGCGAATTGGGGACGCCGTTCATCACCGTGATCGCGCTGCGAAAATCCTCGCCGGCCAGCCCCTCGAGGTAATTGTCGCGGACCGTCTGCCGCTCGTTGATCACGCGGATGCCGCCGGTGTGCGGGATGTCGTGGCCGAAGAAGACGTTGCGTTCGACCGTGTTGCCGTTGCCGTGACGCAGCGTGAGCGTGCCCTGCGAATCGACGAACAGATTGTCGCGGATCACGTTCGCGCCCGACTTGACCGAAATGATCTCGACCTCGCCGTCGCAGCGATCGAACAGATTGTCCTCGACGATCGAATGCGAATCGCTGCCCGATTCGGTGCTGGTGCCGATGCGGATCGTCTCGCCGCCATTGCTGCCGAGCGGTGGGCGCGGCCCGAAATAATTGTGATCGATGCGCGCGCGGTTATCGAGCGGATAAGGCTTGTCCCGGATCACGACCAAGGTCGCGCCGTCGTTGCCCTTGCCCTCGAACTGCGAGTGATCGACGCGGTTGTCGGCGCCGTAGATCGAGACCCAATGGTCCTCCTTGTGGCGATCGGGCTGGTTGAAACGGTCGATAACGATGCCGGTGATGCGGCTGTGGTCGGCCCAGTGATGCGTATCGGTGCGGAATGAGACGACATCGTCGTCGGGCGTGTAGCCGTCGCGAAACACGAGGTTCGACACGACCAGATAGGATCCCGCGAGCTTCAGGTTCGATCTGCCGGTCAGGATTACCTTGCCGGGATGTTCGGCGGTGAGGGTAATTGGTTTGTCCGCAGTGCCTCGTCCTACCAATTGGATGGTAACGTCACGCCACTCGCCATCTGCGAGCGCGATCGTGTCGTCCGCTTTGAGCTGGCGACTTGCCGAGACGTAGGCCGCGTTATCGTGGACCAGCCAAGTCTTTGCAGAGGCGGGGCCGGCCAACGACACCAGCAAAATTACCACATGATTGAGTCCTTTAGGCACGCCCGCTCCCCATCATCTTTTAATCTTTTATCGTTGGGCTAGCCGATCAGTAAATAATATGCAACCCAATTATTAAAACCAAGTGGTAAAAATGGAATAGTAAATTGGTATGAATCATGATTTGCCGAACTGTTTGGGCTGTCGATGTCGCGGGATGCTGCATTGGTCGCGCAACCGTCTCCCACGTCGGGGTTTTCAGTCCAAGCATGACTGGTTGAGCGGGCGGAGTCGGTGACAGGCTACGCGGAGAGAGACGCGCCTCAACGGGGATGGAGGGCTTCGCCAAGGGGCGCCGCAGCCCGCATATAGACATCCGAACGCCTGCATGCTGAGAGGGCGATGCAGCGGGAAGTTGTTTCCAGGTTGACCCGGGCGTGGGCGGCGCAAACCACGGACGGAACAACAGAGCCCTGTTTGTGGCAGATTTTATACGCCGAGCAGTGCTAATTTTTCGAGAAAGTTTGGAGCGGGTGAAGGGAATCGAACCCTCGTCGTAAGCTTGGGAAGCTTCTGCTCTACCATTGAGCTACACCCGCATTTCAAGCGCCTGGCCGTGAGCCAGCGGCACGTTCTTGTCCTTAGCCTGATAGCGGGCTGCAATTTGCACGACTCGGTTCGTCCGTCAACGTGGATCGTTTGCCCAGCGCTGCGCCGCCTCAGCGTCCCCAGAAGCCTTCGGGAACGGTGAAGGTGCCATCGGTGTATAGCTTGGCGGCATCTGGATCCTCGGTGAGGAACCAGGCGCCGTCGAGATCGACGATATCGCAGCATTGGCCGATCACATAGGCCGGGGCCATCGCCAGGCTCGATCCTGCCATATTGCCGACCATCACGGTCAGTCCCATCCGTCGCGCCATCGCCACCATGCGCAGGGCCTCCGTAAGGCCACCGCATTTGTCGAGCTTGATGTTGACGACGTCGAAACGGTGGCGATGCGCCTCAAGTTCGGTGCCATCGAGGATACTCTCGTCGGCGGCGACCGGGATCGGCGAGCGCCAGCCGTCGAGCAGATGCTCGCTGCCGCGCGGTATCGGCTGTTCGAGCAGCGCGACGCCGGCATCGGCGAGCATTGCCGCCAGCGCGTCGAGCTGGTCACCGTCATACCCCTGATTGGCATCGACACCGAGCCAGATGTCGGGGCGTGCGCCGCGCACCGTGCGCACCCGATCGGTATCGGCGGCGAGATCGCCGTCGAGCTTGAGTTTCAGCGCCTTGACCGGGGGGAAAGTGGCGAGCCGCTCCAAAATGACGGCGGGCCTGTCAGCCGGCAAGGTGAACGTCGTCACCAGCGGGCGGGGGGCGGAAACGCCGGCGAGGCGCCAGACCGGCTGGCCGGTGCGCCGCGATTCGAGTTCCCATAACGCGCAATCGAGCGCGTTTCGGGCGCCGCCAGCCGGCAGCAGCGCCTGCAGCACGTCGAGATCGGCGCCGGTTTCGATCGCGTCGCGCACGCGCTCGATCTCGGCGGTCATGTGGTCGGGATCATCGCCCAGATAATAGACGCCGGCGGCTTCGCCGCGCCCGACGAGATCGCCTTCGGTGATCGTCGCGACGAGCGAGGGCATCGAATTGAACAGATAGCCGGAAATCCGGAACGGCTCGCGCATCCGGTTCTCGATGCGGCGATAGCCGAGCGCGCGGCGCGTCACAGCGCGCCGCCCTGCGAAACGACGTGGGGATGGGCGAAGCGGATGAGCGCGGTCTGCATGACCGCGTTATCACACGCCTTGTTTCAAGTTTCAATATCAGAAACATCGTGTGGGTGCGCGGGCGGTTTGGTGCCGTCCGGCGACACCAGGTCCCAGCTCTGCCCAGCCGATTCGGCAACACGCTGCATGCCCGGGCCGGCGCAGACCGAAAGCACTTCGCAGGTCTCCGCGCTGGTCTTGATGTAGCCGTGAGCCATGCCGCTATCGAAATAGACCGAATCGCCTGCCTTGAGCGGCAGCGGCGCGTAGAGATCCGAATGCAGCTCCATCGCGCCGCGCAGCACGTAGAGATACTCCTCGCCGGTATGACGAACGAGACCGCCCAGCGCGTCGACATCGTCGGCAATAACCTCAATGATGATCGGCACCATCATCTTGCCCAGCAGTTCGGCGGCCGGATAGTGATGTCGATGCCGCTCAGAGCTGGCATTCAGCCATCTCCCGGCGCGCGCGACGCTGCGCCGGCCGACTGCAGGCGGCGCCTGATCGGCGGCCGGTGCGCCGTTGACGAGGCTGCCCAGATCGACCCCAAGACCCTGCGCCAGGCGCACGAGCTTGTCGTAGGTCATCGCCATCTTGCCGTTCTCGAGCTTCGAAAGAGTCGAATAGGGCAGGCCGGTGCGCGCGGCGAGGTCGCGCAGCGTCAGCCCCTGATCGATGCGCGCGGCGCGCAGCGCCTGGCCGGGATGTGATGCAGTGTCGATCGTCATGGTCTCTCCCGCGCGGACGCTATCGCAATTCGTCCGACAAGGGAATGGATGTGCGGATTCAAGAAAAAAGTTGCCAAATCGGAAACAACGTGCACAATCACCGAGTCAGGGAGGCATAGACAATGGCTGTTCGACCCAAGACGAGCTGGCTGATC
Organism: Hephaestia mangrovi; assembly: GCF_019880555.1. GTDB lineage: Bacteria > Pseudomonadota > Alphaproteobacteria > Sphingomonadales > Sphingomonadaceae > Sphingomonas > Sphingomonas mangrovi. The sequence continues at coordinate 80,335 of NZ_JAINVU010000007.1, forward strand.
GCCACCGCGCTGATCGCCTGGGCGTCGCCCGCATTCGCCCGAGCGACAGCCGATGCTGCGGGCGCCACGCCAGCGCCCGCACCGGCCGCGCAGCAAAGTGATCAGATCGATACGTCGCAGGATATCGTCGTCACCGCGCAGAAACGCGACCAGACCTTGATCCAGGTGCCGCAGGCGATGTCGGTGGTGAGCGGCGCGACGCTCGAATCGCATCAGGCGACCAGCCTGGTCGACTACGCCGCTCTGGTGCCGGGGCTGACGTTGCAACAGGAAAGCCCGGGCGAGAGCCGCGTCATCCTGCGCGGCATCAACACCGGCGGCAGCAGCCCGACGGTGGCGATCTATGTCGATGACGTGCCGTTCGGATCGAGCACCGGTCAGACCAATGCCGCGCACCTCGCCGGCGACATCGATCCGTTCGACATGCAGCAGATCGAGGTGCTGAAAGGGCCGCAGGGGACGCTCTACGGCGCCAATTCGCTGGGCGGGCTGCTGAAATACGTCACCAACCCGCCGCGGTTCGACAAGGTCGAGCTGCGCGGCCAGGCCGGGGTCGAGACGATCGACGGTGGGGGAACCGGCTGGTCGGGCAACGGTGTCGTCAACGTGCCGCTCGGCAGCACGCTCGCGGTCCGCGCCAGCGGTTTCTATCGCAAGACGCCGGGCTATATCGATGCGATCGGCCGGCCGGCCAGGAACGTCAACGACGCCGAAAGCTATGGCGGCCGCGCGGCATTGCTGTTCAAACCGAGCGACAATTTCTCGATCAAGCTGAGCGCGCTGGTGCAGAACGTCCGCGGCAACGCGCGCAACAGCTACGACGCCGATCCGCAGACGCTGAAGCCGATCAGCGCCGATCCGATCACCGGCGACCCGGTGTCGGGCTTCAACCGCTACCAATTATTCCCCGATCAGAACAACGCCGACTACCGGCTGTTCGCGGGCACGCTCAACTGGGATCTCGGGTTCGCGACGCTGACCTCGGTCACCAGCTACGGCAAGCTGACCCAGCACGAATATATCGATTCGACCTTCGTCGATGCCGGCGGCATCTCGATCGGCGATCTCGTCACCGCCTATGTCTACGGCTCGCCGAACCCGCTCGGCGTGACCGAAAGCTCGCACATCACCCAGAAGAAGTTCACTCAGGAAGTGCGGCTCGCCTCGCCATCATCGGATACGATCGAGTGGCTGATCGGCGGCTATTACACGCGCGAGCCGGGGCAGATCTACCAGACCTATGTGCCGTTCGACCGCGCCACCGCGGTGCCGCAGAGCCCCGCCAACGATTTCGGCGGCACCCATTACGACCAGTTGGTCGTTGCCGAACTAGACTCGGTCTACAAGGAATATGCCGGCTTCGGCAGCGTCACCTGGCATGTCGGTCCGCGCTTGGATCTGACCGGCGGCGTGCGCTACAGCCACAATAACCAGACCGCGACGCAGATCCTTGCCGGCGCGCTGGCGGGGGGCAGCAGCACGCAGGACGGCAAATCGTCCGAAGGCGTGTTCACCTGGTCGATCGCGCCGCGCTTCCAGATCAACGACCGCGTCGCCGTCTATGCCCGCGTCGCCAAGGGCTATCGGCCGGGCGGGCCGAACGTCGCGCCGCCCGGCGCGGGGCCGGATTATCCCTATACCTACAAGGCCGACACGCTGGTCAGCTACGAAGCCGGCGTGCGCGGCGAGACGCGCGATCACAGCTTCGCGCTCGATGCGTCGGTCTATTATCTCGACTGGAGCAAGATCCAGGTCCTCGCCACCTTCCAGACCGCGCTCGGCCCGATCACCGCCGACGGCAACGGCAAGGGCGCGAGCGCCTACGGCACAGAGATCACCGCGACGGTGCGGCCGATCCACGGGCTCAGCATCGTCAGCAGCCTTGCCTATAACGACGCCCGGCTGCGCGGCGATACTGGCTCGGGCGGCTATGACGGCGATCAATTGCCCTATGCGCCGAAATGGACGGTCAACACCTCGGCCGACTACGAATGGGCGCTATCGGGCGATACCAAGGCGTTCGTCGGCGCGACGCTGCGCATGGTCAGCGATCAGCCGGCCGATTTCGATCTCGGCTATCAGACGACCTATGGCCACCGGCTGATCCTCGACGGCTACGACACCGTCGATCTGCGCGCGGGCGTCGATTTCAAGCCCTTCACTCTTACGGTGTTCGCCAAGAACGTCGCCAACTCACGCGGGTTGATCTACGCCGGTACCTACGGGCTGCGTGCGCCGGGAAATATCGCCGTCGCCCCGGTCCAGCCGCGCACGATCGGCGCGACCATCGGGTTCGCTTTCTGATGCCGGCGCAGAGGCTGGCCATGTATAACGACATTCGGGGGTGACGATGCTGTTCAAACGCCTGATCCCGGCGATCGCTGCGCTGGCCGCGCTGGCAACGCCGATTGCCGCCCAAGTGCCACGCGCGCTCAACCCTGCGCAGCCGGCGCCCACCGCCGTGGCGCCGCTGCCGGCCAACCCGCCGACCACGCCCGCGCTGACCAAGACCGATGTCGACGCCTGGCTCGACGGCTTCGTGCCCTATGCGCTGAAGAACGGCGACATCGCCGGCGCGGTGGTCGTCGTCGTCAAGGACGGTCAGGTGCTCACCGAGCGCAGCTTCGGCTATGCCGACGTCAAGAAGCAGACGCCGATCGATCCCAAGACGACACTGTTCCGTCCCGGCTCGATCTCTAAGCTGTTCACCTGGACGGCGGTGATGCAGCTCGTCCAGGCGGGCAAGATCAACCTCGACGCCGACATCAACACCTATCTCGATTTCAAAATCCCCCCCGCTTTCGGCAAGCCGATCACGATGCGCGACCTGATGACCCACCGCCCCGGGTTCGAGGAATCGGTCAAGTACCTGATCAGCGAAGATCAAAAGCATGTCACGCCGCTGGACAAGGCGCTCAAGCGTTGGGTGCCGGCGCGCGTCTATGCGCCGGGGACGATTCCCGCTTATTCCAATTACGGGGCGTCGCTCGCGGGCTATATCGTCCAGCGCGTCTCCGGCCAGCCGTTCGACGATTATATCGAACAGCACATCTTCCAGCCGCTCGGCATGGCGCATTCGAGCTTCCGCCAGCCGCTGCCGCCCACCCTCGCGCCGCATCTCTCCGACGGCTACCAGCTCGCGTCGCAGGACCCGCACCCCTATGAGATCATTCCGCTGTCGCCCGCCGGCGCGCTGGCGGCGACCGGCGACGACATGGCGAAGTTCATGATCGCGCAGCTCAACCAGGGCGGCCCGCTGCTCGCGCCGCAGACGGCGCAATATATGCACAAGGTCAACGACACGCCGATTCCGGGCATGCCCGGCATGGCGCTCGGCTTCTATCATGAGGATCGCAACGGGCTGAACATCATCGGCCATGGCGGCGACACCGACTGGTTCCACTCCGACCTGCATCTCTATCTCGACAAGCACGTCGGCTTCTTCATCTCGCTCAACAGCCTGGGGAAGGACGGCAACGCGCACGTCGTGCTTGATCGCACCTTCGCCGGCTTTACCGATCGTTATTTCCCGCACCCGACGCCGCCGCTGCCGACCGCGCCGACGGCGCACGAGCATGGCCTGGCGATGGCCGGCAATTACATCAGCAGCCGCGGCTCCTACACCGATTGGGTGCGGGCGATCGCGTTTCTCAGCAACATCAAGGTGACGCTCAATTCGGACGACACGATCAGCGTGTCGGGGCTGACCACCCCCGCCGGCGTGATCAAGAAATGGCGCGAGGTGGCGCCGTGGCAGTGGCAGGAGGTCGGCGGCGACGACCGGCTGGGCGCGGCGGTGAAGGACGGCAAGGTAACGGCGATCGCGCCGGCCGGTTTCGCGCCGATCTTCGTCTTCCTGCCGGCGCCGTGGAACCTCAACGCCGCGTGGATGATGCCGCTGATGATCCTCGCACTGGCGATCATGCTGCTGACCGCGCTGACCTGGCCGATCCGGGCGATCGTCCGCCGGCGCTATGGCTATCAGTCGAGCGTGGCGGGACGGCGGCTGTGGCTCAACCGGGCGACGCAGGCGACCGCGTGGATCATGCTCGCCGTGCCGTTCGGCTGGATGATGATGATCCAGCTGCTCGGCGCCGATGTCGGCAATCTCGACGGGCGGCTCGATGGGTGGATGCGCATCCTCCAGTTGCTGTCGCTGGTCGGCATCGCCGGCACCGCGGCGACGTTGTGGAACCTCTATGAGAGCACGCGTCAGCCGCGCCGGCCGATCCTGTCGATCGTCTGGCTGGTGCTGGTGGCGCTGGCGGCCGTGTATCTGGTGTGGCTGATGCTCACGCTCAGGACGATCACGCCGTCGCTCAATTATTGATGGCGGAAGGGGCCGCCGCCTCGCTGGCCCCCGAGGCCGGGTCCCGGCGGACGCTGTTCGGGCATCCGCCGGGGCTGACAATCCTGTTCCTGACGCAAATGTGGGCCGAATTCTCCTATTACGGCCTGCAGGCGTTGCTGGTCTATTACATGACCGAGCGGCTCGGCTTCAGCCAGATGCGCTCGTCGCTGATCTACGGCACCTACGGCGCCGCCGCGTTCTTCACGCCGTTCTTCGGCGGCATCATCGCCGACCGCTGGCTCGGTCGCACCAGGAGCGTGGTGATCGGCGGGGCAATGATGATGGCCGGCCATTTCGCGATGGCGTTCGAGCCTTTGCTGTTTCCCGCGCTGGCGCTGGTGGCGCTGGGCAACGGGCTGTTCATTCCGCCGCTGGCGGTGCAGGTCGGCAGCCTCTACGCCGATGACGATCCCCGCCAGGCGCAGGCGTTCAGCGCTTACTATATGGGGATCAACCTGGGCGGGCTGCTCGCGCCGCTGGTGTGCGGGACGCTGGGCGAGGAATTCGGCTGGCATTGGGGCTTCGCCGCTGCCGGGATCGGCATGGGTGTCGGCCTGATGGTCTATCTTCGCTACCTGCGGCTGTTGCCCGGCGATCCGCCGGTCGCGCGGCGCGGCGCGGAGGCCGGGCCGCTTCCCGCACTGACCGCCGAGGACTGGCGCCACCTGCGCCTGTTGGTGGCGATGATCGCGGCGATCGTGCTGTTTCGCATCGCCTATGAACAGAGCGGCAATGTCATCGCCTTGTGGGTCGCGCACCAGACCGACCGGCATATCGGCGGGGGCCTCGAGATTCCGGCGACCTGGTTCCAGTCGATCAACCCGCTGCTGATCATCCTGCTCACGCCGGTGGTGATCCGCTGGTGGCGCCGCCGCGACCGGGGCAGTTCGCCGGCCGTGCTGTTCGCGCGGATGAGCCTCGGCTGCCTGATTGCGGCGCTGGCGATGGTGGTGATGGTCGCGGCCGGCGCGGTCAACGCCGCCACCGGCAAGCCGGTCGGCCCCGGCTGGGTGGTTGGCTATTTCGTGCTGCTGACGGTGGGCGAGCTCTATGCGATCCCCGTCGGCCTCAGCCTGATCGGCAAGCTCTCGCCGAAGCGGATCGCGGCGATGCTGATGGGATCGTGGTATATCGCCAAGTTCCTCGGCAGCCTGCTCGCCGGCGTGATGGGCGCCTATTGGGGCGTGCTGCCGGCGACCGGCTTCTTCGGGCTCGGCGCGGCATCGGTGTTCGCCGCCGCGATCGTCCTGCTGCTGATGAGCCGCGCCGAGGCTGCCCGCGATCAGGCCGGTGCCAGCGCGGCCGGCGCCAGATAGGCGAGCGGCACGCCATCGATCGTCACCGCTGCGACGCCGATGCAGCGCGCCATCTTTTCGGCGAGTTGCGATGCCGCCCGGGCATCGACGCTGGCGAGGTCGAGCGTGACGGTCATCTGCCGGCCGGCGATCGCCACGGCCATGCCGGGAGCCGCGAGATCACGCTGCGCGAACAGGCCGATCATCCGGCACAGCAGATCGGCACTTGAATCGGCCTCCACCGTCATGGAGTGACGCTCGCTCATGCCGCCTCGCACGCCCGGCCCGGCGCCGGCGCGACGAGCCGTTCGCGGGCCAGCGCATCGGCGCCGCGATGAGGGGCGAGGCCGTGGCGCTCGGCATGATCGAGCACGGCTGCCAGTCGCTGCCCGGTCGCTTCGACCCGCGCGGCGGCCTCGCTCGCGCTCCAGCCGAGATATTCGGCGGCGACGTTGATGATGCCGCCGGCGTTGACGACGTAGTCGGGCGCATAGAGCACGCCGCGATCGGCCAGCCGGTCGCCGTCCTGTGCGGTTGCCAGCACGTTGTTGGCACCGCCGCAGACCAGCTTTGCCTGAAGCCGGCGCGTTGCGCGTGCATCGATCACGCCGCCCAGCGCGCACGGCGCGAACACGTCGCAGCGCGCATCGAGAATGGCGTCGCGGCTCATGATCTCGGCGCCGTATCGGCAGGCAATCGCGGCAGCGACGCCGGGTCGCGGCTCGGCGACGATCAGCCGGGCGCCGGCTTCGTGCAGCAATGCGCACAATGCCGAGCCGACATTGCCGAGGCCCTGCACCGCGACCGTCAGGTCGTCCAGCCCGGTGCCGAACCGCCGCCGCGCCGCTTCGCGCATCGACAGGAACACGCCACGCGCCGTCCATGGCGACGGATCGCCGCCGGGGCGCCCCGCCACCGGCGCGAGCCCCGCGACGTGACGTGTTTCCTCGCGTGCCGCGGCCATGTCGGCGATGGTGGTGCCGACATCCTCGGCGGTGACATAGCTGCCGTCGAGTTCGGCAACGGCGCGGCCGAAGGCGCGGAACAGCGCGCGCCGATCGACGTCGCCTTCGGGAAGGTTGATGACCGCCTTGCCGCCGCCCAGCGGCAGATCGGCGAGCGCGTTCTTGTAAGCCATGCCTTCGGCCAGCCGCAACGCATCGTCGGTCATCGTCGCGCGGCTTTCATAGCGCCACAGCCGGCATCCGCCCGCCGCGGGGCCGCGCCGTGTCGAGTGCAGCACGATGACCCCCTCGAGTCCGCTCGTCGGATCGCTGATGACATGCACGGCCTCGGGCGTGCCGGCGGAGCCGTGGGGAATGTCGACCATCGTAATGCCTCCTTTTTGTCGAGGTCGTTCTGTCACGATCGAGGCGGCAAGAGTGATCGATCTTCCTTGATATGCGCTCAGGGATCGGTCAAATATTCCCAGCATTCGTCCATGAGGGGTTAAATCTTGTCGGTCGAACTCGATGGCTATGAGCGCAAGATTCTGCGCGCGCTTCAGGATGATGCCGGCGTATCGACCGCGCGCTTGAGCGAAATCGTCGGCCTGTCGCCCTCGCCGTGCTGGCGCCGGGTTGACCGGCTCGAGAAGGAGGGGGTCATCACCCGCCGCGTGGCATTGGTCGATCGCCAGAAGGTCGGCCTCAATGCCCAGATCTTCGCCCAGGTGAAACTCAACGCCCATGGCCGCGCCAATCTCGACGAGTTCGCTGCGGCGATCCGATCGTTCCCGGAAGTGCTGGAAGCCTATGTGCTGATGGGCGTATTCGATTTCATGCTGCGCATCGTCGCCGCCGATATCGACGCCTACGAGCGCTTCTTCTTCACGAAACTATCGAAATTGCCCGGCGTGCAGGAGATCAACTCGACCGTCGCGCTTTCCGAAGTGAAGGCGACGACGGCGCTGCCGATCGCTTGATCGCTTCGTCGTTGCCCACCCCTGACGGGATGCGTCAGAACTCGAAACGCGGCCCCGTTCGGCGCTCGGCGACGAGGAAGGCGTCTGCGACAAGCTGGAGCGGGCGAACGTCAACATCGCTCTCGCCCGTCGCGATCAGTTCGGCAAACCGCGCATAAAGCCGCGGATATTCGCGATCGTCGGCTTCTTCAGGCGCGCTGCCCGGCAGCGTCAGGATGCTGCCGCCCATCGACAGCGTCAGCGTGCCAGCATCGGTGTCGACCGCGATGTCCCAGGTCTGCGGGCCGGTCTGCAGGAAGTCGAAGGTCGCAACCACCGGCGCGGCGCCACTTTTCATCTCGAGCGCGGCGCGCAGTGGCGAGGCGCGGCCTTCGGGCACCTCCATCGTCGCCGCGTCGAGTACCAGCCCGTCCGGGAGGATGCGCGTTGCGATCGACAGTGCGTTGATGCCGGGATCGAATACGCCGAAACCGCCGGCCTCGAGGATCCACTCCTGTCCGGGGTGCCAGCGGCGGATATCTTCCTTCCAGTCGATCCGCACCGCCTGGATAGTCTTGCCGGCGAGCCAGTCGCGGGCCCGATCGATGCACGCCGCCTCGCGCGAATGCCAGGTTGCGAACAGCACCACGCCGCGCGCCTTCGCGCGCTCGGCAAGCGCCAGGATTTCCGGAACGGTCGCCGCCGGCGGCTTTTCGAGCATGACGTGAAGGCCAGCGTCGATTGCCGCCGCTGCCTGGCTGAAACGACCGCTGGGCGGCGTGCAGAGCGATACTGCGTCGAGATCGTGGCCACCGGCGATCATCGCGGCGATGTCGCCATGCCCCGGCACGCCGTCGAGCGTGGCGTTGCGGCTCGCGGTAGCGGCGAGCGTGAAACGGTCATTGGCGGCGATCGCGGGCAGATGCTGGTCGCGGGCAATCTTGCCAATGCCAACCAGGCCGAGGCGGATCGGGGGCGTGCTAGTCATGTCTTGATACCTCGAGCGGATCAGGGGTGGATCGCGGCGACGAACGCCGCGGCGGCCGCGGCCACCTCGGCGGCACTGCGCCCCGGTTTATAAAGCGCGGAACCGAGCCCGAAGCCAGCCGCGCCCGCCTTGCGCCAAGGTGTCATGTTGTCGGGCGTAATGCCGCCGACCACCAATATCGGCGTATCGCGGGGCAGCACGGCGCGTTGCGCCTTGAGCACCGCGGGCGTCGCGGCCTCGGCCGGGAACAGCTTCAGGCCGGTCGCGCCGGCCTTGAGCGCGGCGAAGCCCTCGCTTGGCGTGAAATAGCCGGGCAGCGTCACCATCTCGGCCTCGGCCGCCGCGGTGATGACCTGCGGATCGGTGTTGGGTGAGACGATCAAGGTGCCGCCGACCTCATGGACGGCACGGACCTGCGCGGTGTCGAGCACGGTGCCCGCGCCGATGATTGCGTCGCCGCCGAAGCGCCGCGCGATCGCCTCGATACTGGCAAGCGGGTCGGGCGAATTGAGCGGCACCTCGATCATCGAGAAGCCGGCGTCGATCATTGCGCCGGCGATCGCTTCGGCCTCGTGCGGTTCGATCCCGCGCAGGATAGCGACCAGCGGGCAGCGCGCCATCGCGGCGCCGAGCGTTTGACGGGCAGTCATCGAACAAGTCTCCACAATCGGGTGATGCCGGCGACGAAGGCATCGTGACTGTCGACCAGCACCGCAGTGCCGCCCGACGCCTCGATCGCCGCCGAATAGAGGGTGCCGAGCGCGGGATCGGCGAGCAGGTAAACCTCGGTGCCGGCACCGACCGCCTGCTCGCGAACGTCGCTGCCGATCAGCAACCCGCTGACATAAGCGGCAATCTCGCCACGGTCGCGCCGCCCGGTCAGCACGCTCGCCCGTGCGCCGAACAAGTCGCCGAGCAACGTGCGATTGGCAGCGGTGGCAACGCCATCGCGAAACGCGGCGCCATCGGCAACCTCGCCGGTCATGAAGTCGGCAAGCAGGCTGTGCTTCTTGAGATGCGAGAACAGCTCGCCGGTCATCGTGGTGCGGAAGCTGGCGATCCGGCCACCCGCCATCTGCGCCCATTTGCAATGCGTGCCGGGCTGGCAGAGCAGCGCATCACCCGGCGCGATGCCCGCCGCGACCGCGCCGAGCAATTGCACTTCCTCGCCGCGCATCACGTCGGCACGGGTCGCGTCGACGAAGCAGACGCCGGGGACGATCGCGGTGCGCTCCGGCTCGATCCATGTCAGCGCGTCGGCGAGATCGTCGAGGCCGGTGGGGCAGGGGCGATAGGCCGCCTCGACCCAGCCGCCGACCGAGCCGACCATGCCCGCGCACAGCATCGGCAGCTCGCCGAACCGCGCGCGGATCGCAGCCGCTTCGTCGGCGAACTGCCCGCGGCCGATCGCCATGATGCCGCGATCGTCGCGCTCGGTCGCGAGGACGCGCCCGTCCGCGGCGATCGCATAGACCCGCCGGTTGGTCGTGCCCCAATCGACCGCGAGAAATTCGGCGCCGCTCATCGGCTCACCACCATGTCGCGTAGAGGGCGACGAGGATCATCACCACCGCCGCGGCGGCGGCGTTGAATCCGGTCGAGGTCTTGTAATTGACGTTGGCCGTATCGATGCGATTGCGATTGGCGGCGTTGGGCCAGACCAGCGACATGACGACGGCGAGCGCCAGGGTGACGAAGAACGTGACCAGCATCCGGTTCATGAACGGGAAGTCTGGCGTGGCGAACTTCATCACCAGCGACAGGATGAACGAGCCGACCGCCGCGGTGATGGCGCCGGCTTCGCTCGCGCGCTTCCAGAACAGGCCGAGCAGGAAGATCACGGTGATGCCCGGCGTGAAGAAGCCGGTATATTCCTGGATGTACTGGAACGCCTGGTCCGAATGGCCGAGCAGCGGCCGGGCGGTGATCAGCGCCAGCGCCAGCGCGAGGCATGCGGTGATGCGCCCGACGAGCACGAGGTGGCGTTCGCCGGGCGTGGTTGCTTCGCTGCCGCCCATATCCTCGACGTTGCTCTTCTGGCCCTTGAACTTGGCATAGAGATCAAGCGTGAAGATCGTCGAGATCGAGTTGATCTTCGACGCCGTCGACGCGACGATCGCGGCGATCAGCGCGGCGAAGACGAGGCCCAGGATACCGGTCGGCAGCAGTCGCATCATCGTCGGATAAGCGTCGTCGGGCTTGGCGAGGTCCGGCGCCAGCAGCACCGCGGCGATGCCGGGAACGACGATCACCAGCGGCGTGATGAGCTTGAGGAAAGCGGCGAACACCACGCCCTTCTGCGCCTCGGGCAGGCTCTTCGCAGCCAATGCGCGCTGGATGATATACTGGTTGAAGCCCCAATAGCTGAGATTGGCGATCCACATGCCGCCGACCAACACCGAAATGCCCGGCAGATCGTTGAAATGCGGGTCCGACGGCGACAGGATCATGTTGAAGTGATCGGGCACACGCCGCGTCAGCTCGTGGAAGCCGCCGATCACGCTGCCATGGCCGATCGTCGTCAGCGTGATCCATGAAACCATCAGCCCGCCGAGCACGAGCAGGGTCACCTGAACGATATCGGTCAGCGCCACCGCCTTGAGGCCGCCGCGCAACTGGTAAAACAGCGCGAACAGGCCGAGGATCAGCAGCGCGACATTCTGGTCGATCCCTGCCACCTGCGTCACCGCGATCGAACCGAGCCAGATGATCGACGTCAGGTTCACGAACACGTACAGGCCGAGCCAGAAGATCGCCAGGATCGTCCGCGTCGTCGGCCCGTACCGCTGCTCGAGGAACTGCGGCATCGTGTAGATTTCGTTCTTGAGGAAGATCGGCAGGAAGAACTTGCCGACGATCAGGATGGTCAGCGCGGCCATCCATTCGTAGGACGAGATGGCAAGGCCGATCGCATAGCCCGATCCCGACATGCCGACGATCTGCTCGGCCGAGATATTGGCCGCGATCAGCGAGGCGCCGATCGCCCACCACGGCAGGTTCTTCGAGGCAAGGAAATAGTCGGTGGAGTTTTTCTCGTGCCCCGCCTTCTCGCGCGAGACGAACTGGGCCAGCCCGAATATCGCCACGAAATAGACGAGCACCACAACGATATCGAGCGTCGCCAATTGCATCCCGGGTTCCTTCCTGTCTCGACCGCTCTTGCCTCGGCTGCGCGGCGGCCCGTTATATCATTGGTCCGATTACACTAGTTCTCGAACGGGGACATCGTGGTCTCGATGCTGTCGGTATCGGACCAATCGCCGCCATGCCCGCCGTGATCAATGCGCACAAGTATCGTTTCGTCGCCCTCGCTCTCGTTAATGGCTGTCGCGTGGCAGGCCTCTGGTCTGCGCGATGCGCTGATATTTGACGGCAGGCTCTAGGATGGCGCCAGTATCGAACTGGCCGGTAATTCCGCGTTGGATTTCCTGCCAAGGCGTTTGCGACTGCGGTGTAACGGCTACTTCGACATCGGCAAGCCCGGCGCGGCGGCGATCGAGTTCGGCGTCGTCGACCAGCATGTCAGCGGTGCGGGTGTTGAGATCGATGCGGATGCGGTCGCCCGTCCTCAGCAGCGCGAGCCCGCCGCCGACGGCCGCCTCTGGTGCCGCGTTCAGGATCGACGGGCTGCCGCTGGTGCCTGATTGCCGTCCATCGCCGATGCAGGGCAGGGCATGAACGCCGGCACGGATGAGGGCAGCCGGAGGCACCATATTCACGACCTCGGCACCGCCCGGATAGCCGACCGGCCCGGCGCCGCGGATCACCAGCGTCGTCGTCTCGTCGATGCCGAGCGCGGGATCGTTGATGCGGGCGTGGTAATCCTCCGGCCCGTCGAACACCACCGCGCGCGATTCGAACGCATTGGCGTCGTCCGGGTTGGAGAGGAACCGCTGGCGGAATTCGTCGGAGATGACGCTGGTTTTCATTACAGCCGCATCGAATAGATTGCCCGAGAGAACCAGCAATCCGGCACGGGGTTTGAGCGGATCGGCCAGCGGGCGGATCACCCGCGCGTCGACGATCTGCGCCTCGCCGCAATTCTCCGCTGCGGTGGAGCCGTTGACCGATAGCGCGCTGCCATCGATCAGGTTGGCACGAAGGAGCTCACCCATCACCGCCGGCACGCCGCCAGCGCGATAATAATCTTCGCCCAGATACTCGCCCGCCGGCTGCAGGTTGACCAGCAGCGGCACGTCCGCGCCGTGCTCCTCCCAATCGGCAAGAGTCAGCTCGACGCCGATATGCCGCGCGATCGCGTTCAGGTGAATCGGCGCGTTGGTCGAGCCGCCGATCGCCGAATTGACCCGGATCGCGTTGAGGAAAGCGGCCCGCGTCAGGATATCCGACGGCTTACGATCGGCATGGACCATTTCGACGATCTGCTTGCCGGTGCGCCAGGCGCATTCCTGGCGGTCGCGATAGGGCGCGGGGATCGCCGCCGAGCCGGGCAGCGACATGCCGAGCGCCTCAGTCAGCGAGTTCATCGTCGTCGCGGTGCCCATCGTGTTGCAAAAACCCGTCGAGGGTGCCGACGACGCCACCAGCTCGATGAAGCCCTTATAGTCGATCTCACCGGCGGCGAGCATTTCGCGCGCTTTCCAGATAATCGTTCCGGAACCGGTGCGCTCGCCCTTGTGCCACCCGTTCAACATCGGGCCCACGGACAAGGCGATCGCCGGAATGTTGACCGTGGCGGCGGCCATCAGACAGGCCGGCGTGGTCTTGTCGCAGCCGATCGTCAGCACCACGCCGTCAAGCGGATAGCCGTAGAGCACCTCGACCAGGCTGAGATAGGCGAGGTTGCGGTCGAGCCCCGCGGTCGGGCGCTTGCCGGTTTCCTGGATCGGATGGATGGGAAATTCGATCGGGATGCCGCCCGCCTCGCGGATGCCGGCTTTCACTCGCTCGGCAAGCACGACGTGATGGCGGTTGCACGGGGCGAGGTCGCTGCCCGTCTGCGCGATCCCGATGATCGGCTTGCCGGACTGCAATTCCTCGATCGACAGGCCGTAATTGAGATATCTTTCAAGATACAATGCCGTCATGTCGGGGTTCGACGGATTGTCGAACCATGCCCGCGATCGTAATTTCGGCAAGCCGTCGCTCACAGCGCCCCCAATCTACCAGAAGGCACCCGACCGTCCTCGCGGCTGATCGGCAATGCCCAAACTGAACCACCCTTTAAACCCAACGGCCGGCTAGGACAATATATATACGATAAAAGAGCTTTGCGAGGCCGAGCACAGCCGCCAACCCTGAGAGAGCGGACGATTTCAGGTCGGATCGGCGGCGTGAGACGAGGCTATATGATCGCAGTCCGGCCCAATCATGGAGCCTTGGCATCGGGCAGATCGGCATCGGTGAGGCCGTAGCGTGCCATCATCGCCACGACCACGCCGTTGGTCCAGCCGAAGCCGTCCTGCACCGCATATTCGCCGCCGCCGCCGAGGCCGGGCTGCTCGATATCGTATTTCTCGATCACGCGGCCGGTGTGCCGATAGACGGCATCGACCGTGGCCAGCCAGCGTGTCGAAATCTTTTTCGCGAGATCCTTGGCGCCATAGCGATCGAGGCTGGCGGCGGCGATCCATTGCAGCGGCGCCCAGCCGTTGGGCGCATCCCATTGCTGGCCGGTGCGGTTGAGCGTCGTGCGCACGCCGCCCGGCGCGAGCAGCTTCGCCTGCGTGGTCGCGGCGACGGCATCGGCCTGGGCCTGAGTCGCGAGGCCGACGAACAGCGGATAGAGCGTCGCGGCGGACAGCACGGAGGTCGGCTTGCCGGTGGTACGGTCCCAATCGGCGAAGCGGCCTTGATCCTGCACCCATAGATATTTGGTGATCGCCGCCTTCCGGCGATCGGCGCGGGCGGCGAAGTCGCTCGCGCACGCCGTGTCGCCCGCGGCCTGGCAGCGGCGGGCAATCGTCTTTTCCATCGCCCAGAGCAGACTGTTGAGATCGGCCGGCACGATATCGGTCGTGTCGATCGTCGTCAGCGTCTTGCCATCGCGAAGGAAGCGCGAGCCGAAATCCCAGCCGCTCTCCGCGCTGGCGCGCAGGTCGCGATTGACCTCGGCCGCCGGGCGGGGCGCCGCAGCGGCGGCCGTGGCGATATCGGCGGCGTAGGATTCGTCGCGCGGGGTGTCGCGCGCGTCCCAATAGCGGTTGAGCAGGCTGCCGTCGGGCATTCGCACGACGTGCTGGCAGGCGCCCGAAGCGTCTAGGCAAGTGGTGCCCGCCATCCAATAATCATATTCGCTGCGCAGCGCCGCAAGACGGCGCTTGGCGACGGCGGGATCATGATTGTCCGAGAGATCGAGCATCAGCGCGTAGAACGGCGGTTGCGAGCGCGAGAGATAATAAGTGCGCGTGCCATTGGGGATATGCCCGTAGCGCTCGATCAGCGACGTGAAATCGTCGAGCATCGATTCGAGCAGCGGCTGCTGGCCGTCGAGCTTGAGGCCGAGCATCGTGAAATAGCTGTCCCAGTAATAGATTTCCTGGAACCGCCCGCCGGGTACGACATAGGCCGATGGCAGCTGAATAGCGGACGAGCCCGGCGTCACCGCCAGCGGCGCGCGCGCCAGCGCCGGCCACAAGGCGCGGATGTGCGCATGAAGGCCGATATCCTTCGGCGGCGGCGCATCCTGCGCGACGAAATGGCGGGCGACGAACGCGGCGAGCGCGTCTTTGCCCCGGGGATTCTCCTGGCGATACGCCGCGATGATCGCGTCTGGCGATTGCAGCGGGACCGTGTCGGCGAAGGTCTTGTTGTCGGGGAAGACGTGGGCCAGTTCGACGGCGCGATAGAGCGGGCCGAAGATATCTTCCGGTGTCCTGGCGTCGGCCGAGACCTGCAGGACGCGCTGTGCAGGGGTTTGCTGCGGCCGCGCAGCGGCGGGCGACAGTGGCATGGCAAGCGCAGCGAACGCCAGCAATCGTGCCTTGCGCGCAATCGGAATCATCGTGTCGGGCCCCTGTTGAATTCGACAAAAAAGGCCGGGGCGGGAAGGTGCCCCGGCCGAGAGGGAGGGTATCAGAATTTGACCGCCGCGGTGATCGTCGCGTGCCGCCCGAAGATCGGCCGGCCGAGGAAATAGCCGTTGGTATTGGCCGAGCCGACGGTGCGGATATTGCCTTCGGTCAGCGCCAGCGTGTTGGTCACGTTCTCCACCGTCGCCTGGATCGAGAAGCTGTCGTTGATGTCGATCGACGCGCCGAGATCGAGCGTGTCGTAGCTGCCGAGCTTCTGCTGGTTCTCACGATCGGCATAGCGATCGCCGACATGCGTATAGGTGCCGAACAACCGCGCACGGCCCCAGTCGGTGTCGAAGGTGTAGGACGGCGTCACCGCGGCCAGGAAACGCGGCTGGCGGTTGACGTCGTTGCCGGTATTGTCGCCGAAATCCTTGAACTTGCCGTTCTGGATGACGCCGTGGGCGGCGACCTGGAACCCGCGCACCGGCCGCACCGCGCCATCGAACTCGAGGCCATAAGCGCGCGAGCCGCCGAACGCGGTGACGTTCTGCTCGACACCGTCGATCACCTGGATGTCCTGGAAGAACAGGTTGTGGAAGCGGTTGTAGAAGCCGGTGAGATAGAGATCGTAGAGCCCTGTCGAGGTCTTCACGCCCACCTCATACTGCTTCACCTTCTGCGGCTTGATGTCCTCGAGCGAGCCCAAATTGCCGCGCAGATCGTCGAACTGCGGCAGCAATGCGCCGCTGTTGGCGCGCACGAACACGTTGAGGTTCGGCGTGATCGAATAGAGCGCGCCGGCCGTCCACGAAACCTGCGTCTTGTGATAGCTCGCGGTGGTGTAGGTGCCGTTCAGATAGGTGGCGTTGTTGTTGTACGCGGTCAGCGGATTGCCATCGAGGTCGCCGGTCGAGCTGTTCTCGAACACCGTGTGCAGCTTGGTGCGCTCGACGCGAACGCCGCCATCGAGGCGGAAAGCGCCGATTTTCCATTCGTCGGTCACGTAACCGGCGATATTGTTGCTGCGATAGCGCGCGTTGACGTCATAGCTGTTGCCGGACGTGAAGCCGTCGCGGGTCAGGATCGTGCCGTTGTCGAGGCTGGCGTTGAGCACACGCGCCTGCGGCTCGAGCGCGAGCAGGATGTTGTTGCCGAGGTTCCACTGGTCGTGGTCGTGGACGTTGGCATAATAGCCGCCGAGTGTCAGCGTGTTGCCTTCGAAGATTTCCTTCGACAGCTTGAGCTCGTCGGTGAAGCTGCGAATATGCTTCCTGACCGCCCAGATGCCGCCCTGGATCGTTTCCTGGTCGGGTGACAGCGCGGCGCCGCTATCCGCATAGGTAACGGTGCCCGGCCCGCCCGCGGCATCGAGATATTCCGATACGGTCTGCGGGTTGCTGCCGGTGAACAGCGCGAAGGTGTTGGCGTCGCCCTTCGAGAAGTTCATGTTGTTCTGCACCTGGAAGGCGCCGAAATCGTAATTGAAGGTGCTGCCGAACGTATAGATCTTGGCGCCGCGGCCGTTGGATAGGTCTACGCTCGACTTCTGCGTCGGGCCGCCGGCAACGCTCGGGCCGACCTCGATCTGGGTATGCTCGATCTCCTTGCCGACCAGCGTGTCGTCACGCGCGTCGAAGCCGGGGAAGGTGTGGAACTTGCCCTTGGCATCCTCGACCAGCGGCATCGGCGTGTAGAAAGCGTTCTTGTCGTCGAGATAACGGCCATAGACGCTGACCTCGCCGTCGGCGAACTTGTGCGTCAGGTTGGCGGTGATCTGCCCGCCGAGATCGCCGGTGAAGCCGGTGTGGCGCAGCCCCTTGCTGTAGCGATAGAAGCCGCCGATCATGTAGGTGGTGTTCTCGTCGATCGGGCCCTGCGCCACGAAGTCGCCGCGATACTGGCCCTCGGTGCCATAGGTCGCGCGCAGGCTGAGGTGCGGCGTCTGGGTGCCCTTCTTCAGGATGAAGTTGACGGTCGCGCCGGGCTGGCCGTTGGCGAAGATCGGGCTGGGACCGCCGCGCAGCACCTCGACGCGCTCGACGGTGTCGTCGATGCGGAACACCGAGCTGTCCTCCAGGAACGACAGCGACGACGGCGCGATGATCGGCGAGCCGTTCATCTCGACCGTCAGGAACGGCGCGTCGCCGGTCGACGGGAATCCGCGGATGAAGACGTTGGCGCCGGTGACACCGCCCGAGGATTCGGTCCAGACACCGGGAACGATCTTGAGCAGGTCCGCGGTCGAGGTCGGCTGCACCTGGCGGATCTGCTCGGCATTCGCCGAGGAGATCGAGAAGCTGGCGTCGAGCTTGCGGATGCCGGCGCGATCTGCGGTGCCGGTGACGATGATGTCCGGCGCCGTTGTCTGGGCCGGCGGCGCGGCTTCGGCGGCTGGCGCGGGTTGGGTCTGCGCCGGTGTCGTGGCGGCATCCTGCGCGAAAGCCGGCGTCGCGAGCGCGGTACCCGACAATAGCGCTATCAGCGCCGTGGCGGTTTTGGCGTGGGTCATGTCAATTCCTTCCTGTGAATTTTGTATTCATTGGGCGTGCGTCGAGCCGTTCGGCGAAGCAGGGGCTTCGTCGACGGGTGAGGATCAGCGGTGCGTGCGGCCGGGGCCGGTCAGGGCGGGCTGCGAGGCGAAGCCTGGCGAAAGGTCATCGTCTAGAATCCATAACTCGCACTCAGCTGCAGCGAGCGACCGAGGATCGGACGGCCGAAGATTGCGCCATTGCCCTGCGGGCCGAGCATGCGCGGATTACCTTCAGTCAGACCGATCGTGTTGGTGAGGTTGGTGGCATTGGCCTGGATGCGCAGGCGCGATGTCAGCTCGATCGAAGCGACCGCGTCGAGCGTGTAGAAATGCGGCAGCACCTGCTGGTTCTGCACATCGGAGAAGCGGGCGCCCATATAAGCCAGCGTCAACGAGGCGCGGGCCTTGCGGCCGGCGATCTCGGTTTCGTAAGCCGGTGTGAGCCGCCATTGCCATTCGGGCTGGCGCTGGACGCGGTTGCCGCTGAGATCGGTGGTGCCGCGGTCGGTGAAGAAGTCGTGATAGCGCGCGTCGAGCCAGCTGCCCGAGAAGGCGATCGAGACATGTGCAGCGGGATGCGCCTCGCCCTCGAGCTCGATGCCGGTCGCCCGCGCGCCGCCGACCGAGGCGAGCGGAGCGCCATTGGTAATGACGGTCGTGGCCAGCCCGTGAAAGCGGTTGTGGAACAGGGTGGCGTAGAGGCTGATCGGACGGCTGGTGAGCTTCGCCCCGCCCTCATAGGTGTCGATGCGGGGAGCAACGTCGAGGCCGTCGCGCAGATTATCGAAGAACGGAAAGCTGTGGCCGCGGCTATAGCGGGCGAAGACCGATAGATGGCGGCCCAGGTCGTCGTTGATGCCGGCGGTCCACGACCATGCGTGATGGCGATAGCGCAATTTCGACCACTGCCCGTCGAGCACCATATCGCCATTGTCGTAAAGCGTCGCGGGATCGCCATCGAGGCCGCCGGACCCCGCCGGTGCGCTGTCCTCGATCGTGCCGTCGGCGCGGTGATCCTGATAGCGCACGCCGCCATCGATGCGGATCTGGTCGTTCACCTGCCATTCGTCGACCGCGTAGAAGGCGGTGTCGCGGCCGACATAATCGGCATTGACCCGGAAGCTGGCGCCGCTGGAAAAGCCGTCGCGCGTCACCACGCGGCCGTCGGCGAGGGTCATGTTCAGGCGATGCGCGTGCGGCGTGGCGGTGAGCAGCAGGTCGTTGCCCGTGTTCCAGTGATCGCGCGAGGAAAAGCGCGTGGTGTAAAGGCCGATGGTCGCCTTGTGACGCCCGGTCTTCCATTCGATCGTCGCGTCGTTGACATAAGCCGCTATGCGCTTGCGCACTTTCCACACGCCGGCTTCGACCACTTGCTGATTGGGCGAAACGGCGTCTCCGTTCGCTGCGTTGGTCAAAGATCCGATCGAGCCGCCGAGCGCGGCGGCATAGGCGGCGGCACTCTTGGGCGGCACGTCGCTCGAGACCAGCCCGGTGGTATCGGCATGGCCGCCGAGCCAGCTCAGCTTGTCACGTACCGTGACGCCGTCACTGACGTGAAGCTCCAGATTGCCGCCGATATTGCCGATCCGCGCGCCGCGGCCGTCGTCGAGGTCATAGGCCTCGCCGTCGTTGAGCACGCCGCGCCGCGTATCGGGGCCGGCAAGCGTTCCGCTACCGGCGTCGAAACCGGGATATGCGCCGATGTGCGTGCCGTGTTGCTCGACCGGGATCGGCAGCAGCCATTGGCTGCGATCGTCGAGGTAGCGGGCGAAGACGAAAGCGGTGCCATCGGCGAAATCGTGTCGCAGGTTGGCGGTGATCTGCCCGCCGCGATCGGCGGCATAGCCGGGGGAGCGGATGCCGCGCCCGCGCGAATAATAGCCGCCGGCCAGGAATTGGGTGTCGGGGCCGAGCGGGCCCGAAACATAGCCGTCGCCGCGCACCTCGCCATCATCGATCACGCTCGCCTTGGCGAGCCCCTGCAGCGTCCGTCCGCCCTCGCGCTGCACGAGGTTGATCGTGACGCCGGGCTGGCCGGAAGCGAACAGCGAACCGGTGCCGCCGCGTACGGCTTCCACCTGCGCGATCGTCTCGTCGATGCGATAGAGTTGCGAATTTTCCAGGAACGACAGGGTCGCCGGCGGGAAAAACGGCACGCCATCAGTCTGGAACGTGACATATTCGGCGTCGCCGCCCGACGGATAGCCACGCACGAAGATGTTGGCGCCGTTCTTCCCGCCCGAGGTCTCGACGGTAAGGCCGGGCACCAGCTTGAGCACGTCGGCGGTGCTCGCCGGCGCCAGCCGTTCGATCTGATCGGCATCGATCGTCGTCACAGCGAACGCCGCTTCCTGGCGCAAGCTGCCGCCGCCGGCGGTGCCGACCACGACGATATCGGGCGGCGGCGACGCGGGTTGCAGCGACGGCGCCGGCGCGGGAGAGGGGAGGGCGGGTTCAGCCACGCGATCCTCGACCAACAGATATGCGCCGCCCGGTGCCCGGCGCGAATGAAAGCCGGTGCCCGCGAGCAACTGCCGCAAGGCGTCGTCCGGATCGATCAGGCCATGCACCGGCGACGCGCGCCGGCCCCGCACGTCGAACGGCGAAAAGAGCAATTGCCGCTTGCTCTGCCGCGCAAACAGGGCGAGCGCGTCGGCGAGCGATGCTTTCGGGATATCGAACCGCACGGCGGGCGCCGCGCGGACGGGTGTTCCCAGGGCGAGGGCGACCAGCATCATGCCGCGCAGCGTGCGCCGATATCGACATGATCCTTCCCTTCTCCCGTTGTACGCCGTCATCCGCGGCGCTTCCAACAGGACAAGACGCACTGATTTCGGTAACCCGAACCTGGCGGGCGAAATTTTTTCCGACGTCGGCGCGCGATCATCGCGAGGCGATGACGACGCCCGCCAGATCGTCCCGTTTTACTCGAACCGGGAAGCCGGTCTTCAGGGCATCGACAAAAGCCGGGCTTTCCGTCGGCTTGAACGCGCCGCTGATCCGCAAATCGGCGATCGTGCCGTCGGCGATCCGGATCGGCCGGTGCCGATATCGGTTGAGCTCCTTCGCCGCCGCCATGACGGGCACGTTATCGAATTGCAGCATGCCGTTGTGCCACCCGATGAAGGTCGCCGGGTTCGCGAGCTTGCGGATCGCCACTTCGTTGGATTGCACGGCGAGCAGGTGACCGGCCGGTGCGGCGATCGCGCCGCCCTGCGCCGCGCGGCCGGCAAGCGCGATGGTGCCGTCGACGGCAAAGGCGCGGACGAGGCCGCGATCGGCACGCACATCGAACGTGCCGGAGCGGGCCGTCATTTCCAGCCCGTTGGCGGCGATCACGAACGGCGCCGCCGACGGCGCGAGATCGAACCAGGCTTGCCCCGTCAGCTTCACCTTGCGCTCGCCGCGATCGAACAGCAGGGTGAGCGCGCTGGCGGTGTCGAGCGTCACGCGCGAGCCATCGGGCAGGGTAACGTCGGCGCGCTGGCCGACATCGGTCTTGAATGTCTCGCCGGCCGGCCGTTCGATCGACGGAGCCGCGGCCAGCTCCTTGATGCCCAAGGCAGCCAGCGGTGCGCCGATGCAGAGCAACGCGCCTGCCGCGATCGTCTTGCCGCCGATACGGAAGCGCGGTTTGCGATAAAGCGTCGCGCGCGCCAGCGTTTCGTGGCGCAACGCAAGCAGATCGGGATCGTCCGCCAGCGCCGCGGCAGCCTCGCGCGCCGCGCTTACCCGGCGATAGGCATCGTCATGGGCTGGATTGCTGGCGCGCCATTCCTCGAAGCCGCGCGCATCGGGGGCGTCGCGCAGCCGTTCATGCCAGCGGGCGGCTTCGGCAAGGATCGCGGAATCAGTAATTGCGCCAATCCTCCAGCGCGGCGGTGACATGCGCCAGCGCCTTCGCCTGTTGCTTTTCCGCCGCCCTTGTCGAGATCGACAATGCGCGCGCGACATCGGCCATCTTCATTCCCTCCAGCACGCGCAGCACGAAAACATCCCTCTGGCGCTCGGGCATTTCGCTGAGCACCGCACGCAGCCGCATCGCCGCCTGCCTACCTGCCAAGACGCGATCGGCGGGAATCTCCGAACTTGCAAGCAGATCTTCCTCGGGCAGGGGATCATGCAAACCGGCACTGCGCACCGCCGCGCGCCGCGCGCGATCGCGAAGCACATTGGCGGCCGTGACGAACAGGAAATGCTCGGGCTTCTCGACCGCGGCCGGATTGGGCATCCGGCTCAAGCGGAGGAACACTTCCTGGACGAGATCGGGCACGTCGGCGGGTTCGCGCACGCGCCGCGCGAAGTATCGGCCGAGCGCGTCGCGATAGCTGGTCGCCATGCGCGTCAGCGCCGCGTCGCGCGAGACCGCCATTGCCGACACCGTTCGAGATCGCGCCTTCCCCATCATCTCCCGTCGTTCAATCTTATCGTTCACGTTTTGCCGGCGGGCCGGCACGCGTGGAATAGTCTACGATAGCGGGATCGCGACTACGAACCTAGTCCCCCGGATACACTGGGCACGGGCTATCGGGTCAGGAAATCGGCGAAAGAGAACAGGAAGAGGAACGACGCCCAGATCACGCCGACCAGCGCCGCCAGCCGCACGATCGCTTCGGCTTTTCGCAACTGCATGAAAAACAGCACGATCAGCGCGCCCTTGGCGGCGGCGATCAGCAAGCTGATAATGGGCTTGATCGGGACGTGGGGCAGATAGGCATAGGTCGCGGTAAGGCCGAGCAGGATGCACAGCCCCAGCCAGATACGCAGCGGTGCGTAGATCAGGTGGCGGCGTTGCTCGGGCGTCATGGCCGGCCGACCAGATATAGCAGCGGGTAGAGGATCACCCAGACGATGTCGACGAGGTGCCAATAAAGCGCCGTACCTTCCGCGGTCGTCGCATGAGGCGCCAGATCGCCGCGGCGATCGATCCACAGCAGTCGCCCGACGACGCCGAGGCCGATGGTGAGGTGAATCGCGTGCGTCACCGTGACCGTCCAGTAAAAGGCCCAGAATTGCGCGGCGGGGCCTTGTTCGAGCTTGAAGTGCGGGCCGGGGATCAGATGCTCGCTGATATCCTTGCGATATTCGAAGCCCTTCACCACCAGGAAGGCGAGGCCGAAGCCGATCGTCGCCCACAGCATCCAGCGCGCCAGCCGCACCAGCCCTTCTTTGGTTGCGCGCTCGGCGATGGCCATCGTCAGGCTGGAGGTCATCAGGATGAAGGTGTTGGCTGACCCGAACCAGATGTCGGTTTCCTTCGCGCCCGCGCTAAACGCTTCGCCGCCGTGCCAGCGCGCATAGGCATAGAAGAGGAAGATGCCGCCGAAGAACAGGCATTCGGTCGCCAGGAATGACCACACGCCGAACGGCACCGCGACCTTCTGTCGTGCTGCCGTTTCGAACGGTTCGTGAATGATGATATCGCTCGACATCACGGCACCTGCGGTGCTTGCGCCTGCTCGACCTCATGCGGCGTGCTATCTTGTGGGTGATATTTGTAGGGGCCGTCGGTGACCACCGGCGTCCGATCGAAATTCTCCTTGGGCGGTGGCGAACGCGTCTGCCATTCGAGCCCCGTCGCATCCCACGGATTGTCGGGCGCGCGCTGACCTTTGAACAGCGACCAGCCGAGATAGAAGACCGGCCAGGCGTAGCCGAACGCCAGCACCACCGCGCCCATCGACGACATCACATGCCACGGCTGAAACTCGGGCGCGTAGAGATGATAGCGGCGCGGCATCCCCATCCAGCCCATGATGAACTGCGGGAAGAAGGTGAAGTTGAACCCGAAGAACATCGAGATCGCGGCGAATTGTGCCAGCCGCTCGGAATACATGCGGCCGGTGATCTTGGGCCACCAGAAGTGCAGCCCGCCGAAGAATGCCGAAACCGAACCGCCGACCATGATGTAGTGGAAATGCGCGACGACGAAATAGGTGTCGGTGAGGTCGACGTCGATCGGGATCGATGCGAGGAACAGGCCGGTCAACCCGCCGATCGTGAACAAGCCGATGAAGCCCAGCGCGTAGAGCATCGGCGCCGAGAAGCGGATCTGGCCGCGGTAGAGCGTGCCCGTCCAGTTGAATACCTTGATCGCGCTCGGCACCGCGATGACAAAGGAGAGGAACGAGAAAACCAGGCTGGCGAACGCCGACTGGCCCGAGACGAACATATGGTGGCCCCAGACCATGAAGCCGATCACCGCGATCACCACCATCGCATAAACCATGAACTGATATCCGAAGATGCGGCGCCGCGCCTCGCAAGTGATGATTTCCGAAACCACACCGAACGCCGGCAGCACCATGATGTAGACGGCGGGGTGGCTGTAGAACCAGAACAGATGCTGGAACAGCAGGGGGTCGCCGCCCGAACGGGGATCGAAGATCGGCAGACCGAACGCGCGCTCCGCCACCACCAGCAGCAACGACATCGCCAATACCGGCGTGGCCAGCACCATCACTAGGCTGGTGGTATACATTGCCCAGCCGAACAGCGGCAGCCGCATCCAGGTCATGCCCTTGGCGCGCAGCAGGTGGACGGTGGCGATGAAATTCACCCCCGTCGCGATCGACGAAAAGCCGACCACGAACACCCCCATCGCTGCAAGCAGCACATGGCTGTTCGAATAGAGCGTCGAGAACGGCGTGTAGAAGGTCCAGCCGGTATCGACGCCGCCGGCGATGAGCGCCAGCACGGTCAGCAGCCCGCCGGCGATGAACAGATACCAGCTCATCAGGTTGAGCCGCGGGAAGGCGACGTCCTTCGCGCCGATCATCATCGGCAACAGGAAGTTGCCGAGCGTGGTGGGGATCGACGGCACCAGGAAGAACCACACCATGACGATGCCGTGCAGTGTGAAGGCGCGGTTATATTCGTCATTGGTCAGGAACAGCCCGGTCGGCGAGATCAGCTCGAGCCGGATCAGCGTTGCCGCAATGCCGCCCAGGAAGAAGAAGAAGGTGATCGACATCGCATAGAGGATGCCGATCCGCTTGTGATCGGTGGTCAGCAGCCATGATCGTATGGTGGTGCCGTTCTGGAGATAGCTGGGCGACCGAAGCTCGCGATCGACGATGCCCTCCTGCGTGTTTGGGCTCATTCGACCGACCCTCCGTTCGGCGTCTTCAGATAGGCGATCAGGCGAACGACATCGTCTTCGCTGGCGATCCCCTGATAGCTCGGCATGACCGGCGTATAGCCGGCAACCACGTCCTTCTGCGGCTGCAGGATCGAATCGTGGATATATTCCTCGTCGGCGACCTTGAAGCCGCCGCCTTCCATCGGCTGCCGCCGCCCGAAGATGCCGGCAAGCGAGGGCGCGCGGACTCGCGCCGATTGGCCATGGCAGCCGGTGCAGCCGAGTTGTCGAAACAACTGCGCGCCCTGCTGGGCAAGGGTGCCGTGTTCGTCGACGCCGCGGCTCCAGCGGGCATAGGCCGCGCGCGGCATGACGACGATGCCGCCGGTCATCTTGGAATGATCGGTACCGCAATATTCGGCGCAGAACAGGTGATAGGTGCCGACCTCCTTCGCCTCGAACCATGCCTCGGTGTAACGGCCGGGCAGCACGTCCTGCTTGATGCGGAAAGCGGGGACGAAGAAACTGTGGATGACATCCTGCGAGGTCATCACAAGCCGGACCGGGACGCCGACCGGCACATGCAGCGCATTGATTTCACGCCGGCCGTTGGGATGCTCGAGCTTCCACATCCACTGCTTGGCGACGACATGCACCTCCATCGCGTTCTTGGGCATCTTGTATTGCGCCCCTTGCAGCGCGGCGGCGAACCAGAAGATGAACAGCGCGACGAAGAACGTCGCCGCCGTCCAGCCGATTTCGATCTCGCGAGACACCCATTCGGGAAGCCTCCCGCGCTTCGCGGTCGAGCCGCGCCGGTAGCGGATCGAGAACACGATCAGCAGCGCGCTCACCAGGCTGACGATCAGCACCGACATGCCGACGAGGATCAGCATCAGATGGTCGATGCGCGGCGCAAGGGTCGAGGCTTCAGGCGGCATTGCGGCGCCTCCTCCTGAGCAGCAGCAGAAAGAAAACCATGCCGGCGAGCAGGATCAGCACGCCGCCCGTTTTCAGCCCGACGACGATAGCCTTGCCATACAGTCCGTGCGCGGCGGCGAAGCCGTAGCAGACGGTGGTGATATGCGCGAGAAAACCCTGGTTCTGATCGCTGCCGCCAGCGGCGTAGAGCTCCTTCTTGAGCACCGGCGCGACCAGCGCTGTTTCGGGCAGCAGCTTGGTAAGCCTTCCCTTCGC
The DNA here is from genome assembly GCF_019880555.1 of Hephaestia mangrovi. Classification (GTDB taxonomy): domain Bacteria; phylum Pseudomonadota; class Alphaproteobacteria; order Sphingomonadales; family Sphingomonadaceae; genus Sphingomonas; species Sphingomonas mangrovi. Next base: position 106,657 of record NZ_JAINVU010000007.1, read on the forward strand.
GTTGAAGATATAGGCCGAGGCATCGTGCGCATATTGGTTGGTGGTCGAATCGTAGACCGCCTTGAAACCGAGCGCTTTTTCGGCCTTGTCGATCGTGTCGGGATCGGCGCTGAGCAGGTGCACGGCACTCTGGATGTCGGGCAGCGCGGAAAGCTGCTTGTCGGCCATCGCGCGTGCCTCGGCGGGGCCGTCGCCGGGATTGAAGCCCAGGATGACGAACGACACGTCCTTGCCGACCTTGAGCCCGCTGTCATGCAGCGCGCCGGCGGTTAGGGTCAGGCCGGGGCCGCAGATGTGGCGACAGGTATAGTCGATGAACAATAGCACCGTAGGCTTGCCCTTCACCAGATCGCCGAGCAGGACCGGCTTGCCATTCCGATCGACCCAGTGGGTATCGTAGGGGATGCGCGCGTCGGCATCGGGGTGGGCGCCAACGCTGGCGATCTGGTTGGGGCTCAACCGGCCGTTGGCATGCGCTGCCAGCGGCGCAAGGCAAAGACCGAGCAAGAGGCATAGGCGGCGGATCATTTGGATGCCTCCGGCCAGCCGGGAAGGCCGCTGCGCAGGATTTGTGCCTTGGCGCGGGCGATCGCAGGATCTTCGGCAACAGGCGGCGCGGGGGTCTCGGCATCGTCCGTCGCCGGCGTGATCGCGGTCTTGAGTCCGGGCGCCGGAAAGGTCTGCGGCTTGATGAACATGGCCGGCCGCAGCGTCGCGTTGAACCACAAGCCGAATCCAAGCACGATGACGAACAGCCCGGACGGGACCGCGAGGCCGATCAGCGCCGGCTTTCGGAAGGGCAACGCCCAGCTTTCCCGCGGATCGTCGTCAGCCGGCTCGGCCATGGCTGTCCTCCCTTGTCTGTCTCCTCGAAAACGCGATCGACCAGCTCACGATCGCGATCGTCACCAGCCCGGCGGCCAGCGCCGCCAGCCATTCGCCGCCGACCAGCCACAGGTTGGCGAGCCACAGTCCCGCCAGGCCGCAGGCGCCGGCAATCCGCCGCCCGCGATCGTCGCGCCACACCGTCAGGCTGACGATCGGCGCAAACAGCCACAGGATCAGCGCGGCGCCCGCCACCAGCGCCATCGGCCCGCCGCGGGCGACGTACCAATCGACCTCGCTTGGCAGATCGGCGTACCATTTTATGAGATAATCCATGAAAATCATGTAGCTGAGCGCCAGACCCATGGCGATCTGCATATAGCTCATGTCGCGCCGGAACCCGGTGGAACCGAGGCCCAGCACGAGCAGTGCGGCACAAGCGCCGCCGACCTGCTCGGCGGTCAGCATCATGCCGATCGATGAGATCGGATGGCCGAGGTCGCCGCCCAGCATCCAGTCGTAGGCGATCAGGCTCACCAGCACCGCATAGAGCGCCAGCGCGATCGCGGCGAAGCTCACCGACACGCCGCGGATCAGCCGATTGGCCACGACTATCAGCGCGCCGACCGCCAGCAGCGCGCGGATCGCGATTAGCCACGGACTGCCCCAGAAGCTCAGGTTGGCCGGCACGTCGACCGCGAATTGCGCGGGCAGGATCGCCAGCGCGACCAGCAGCATCAGCGGCGCGGCGGCTGCCATCGGGCCGAAGGCGTGCCAGTCGGCGCCGACCACGCGGGCGATCAGCAGCATCAACACCGCGCCGAGCACCGGGGCGCTCGCGGTCAGGAAGGCGATCCGCCAGCCGCTCGCCACCGCGGCCGGATCGAGCAGCAGCAGCAGCGCCGCGGCGACCAGCGCGATCGCGCCGATGATCCACGATCGCCTCATCTCGCCCCCTTGCCGGGGCCGGCGACCTGGAGCGTCTTCACATAAGCGGCGATCGCCCAGCGGTCGGCGGGCGCGACGCGGTCGGCATAGCTGTACATCACGCCATAGCCATGGGTGATGACGTCGACGATGTAGCGGGGCGGGGCCGCCTTGAGCCGGGCGGTGTGATAGGAGGGCGGGGCGGGAAAACCGTGCTGGACGACGACGCCGTCGCCGTCGCCGCGGTCGCCGTGGCATACCGCGCAATAGATCTGGTACCGTTGCTGGCCGCGGTCGAGCAGCGCCGCGGTGAGCGGCGGCGGATGCGCGAGCGCCTGCGCGTCGGCGACGTCTGCCTCGCTGATCGTGCCGGCGGGCGGCGGCTGCCGCGCGGGCCCGTGGGGCCACAGGGTCGCGCTGCCCATCCGGTCGTCGCGCGGCTGGTTCTTCATCGACAGGTCGCACCCGCCGAGCAGCGCCAACAGCAGCAGAGGCGCCGCGCCCCTCATGAGTCGACCAGTCGCGTGTGGACCGCACCCGTCTCGGCAAGCAGCGCGATGGCGGCGTTGGCATTGTCTTCGGTGTCGCAGGCCAGCGCGAGGACGAAGCTGTCGAGCGAGGCGTGGAGCATTTCCTCGAAATCGAAGGCGGGATGGTTGAGCCGCGTGAGACGCGCCATCCGGAACAGGGCGACGACGCCGCCGATCGCGCCGGCGAGCGCGAGGAACTCGGTCGCCGGAATCAGGAAGGTCTGCCAGCTGAACAATGGCCGCCCGCCGCTGTCGAAGGGATAGGCGTAGGTGGTGGCGCAGGCGAGCGCGAACAGGCCGATCGCGCCGATGATGCCGGTGATCGCGACGGTCCAGACGATGCGGCCGGTGCCGGGCAGGGCGGGAATGCCCTTGGGCGGGTAGGGGCACCATTCGCCGAGGATCGCGAAGTCGTGCGCCACCGCGCGGGTGCGTGCCCGCACATAGGGGCCTTCGTCGTCGAAGCGGGCGATGGCGACGGCGATGTGGCTCATCGGCGCTCCTCCGCCAGCAATTCACGCGTCTCGTACATCGAGCAGACCGGCAGCAGCCGCGCGAAGATCAGGAACAGCAGCACGAACGCCGCGAGCGTGCCGGCGAGGATCGCGAAATCGACGAAGGTCGCGGAATAAAGCCGCCAGAAGCTCGGCTCGTAGCCGGTCGACAGCGTCTCCATGATGATCAGGATGCGCTCGAGCCACATGCCGACCAGCACCGCCAGGCTGATGCCGGTCAGCGCCCAGGCATTGGTGCGCAGCTTCGGCACCCAGAACAGCTGCGGGATCGCGACGTTGCAGGCGAGCATCGCATAATAAAGCGGCCAATAGGGGCCGGTGAATTCGAAGCCGACGACGCGCAGCTCGTCCGGGTCGCCGCTCCAGAACGCGCTGAACCATTCCATCGCATAAGAGGCGCCCATGACGATCGCGGAGGCGACGATGATCCGCGCGATCGCATCGAAATGGCGGGGCACGATGATGCCTTCCAGCCCCATCGCCCAGCGCAGCGTCAGCGCGATCAGCACCACCATCGCAAAGCCCGAGAATAATGCGCCGACGACGAAATAAGGCGGGAACAGGCTTTCGATCCAGCCGGGCATCATGCTCGCGGCGAAATCGAACCCGACGATCGAATGGACCGAGCAGACCAAGGGCACCGCCAGCACCGCGAGCGCATGGTGCAGGCGATCCTGCAACTGCCACTGGCGCGGCGTGCCCTGCCAGCCCATCGCGAGAAAACCGTAGAAGAGCCGCCAGCCGCGCTTGCCCGGCCGATCGCGCAGCGCGGCGACATCGGGCAGCAGGCCGACATAGAAGAACAGGATCGAGAACAGCAGGTAGCAGACGATCGCCCAGAAATCCCACACCAGTGCCGATCGCCATTGCGGCCACACGCCCATCGTGTTCGGATAGGGCGCCATCCAGTAGAAGTAGATTTGCCGGCCGAGGTGGAGGATCGGGAAGATGCCCGCCATCGACACCGCGAACAGCGTCATCGCCTCGGCGAAGCGGTTGATCGAGGCACGCCATTTCTGGCGGGTCAGCAGTAGCAGCGAAGAGATCAAGGTGCCCGCGTTGCCGATGCCGATCCACCATACGTAATTGGCGATCGGAAAGCCCCAGACGACCGCAGTGTTGTTGCCCCACAGGCCGGGGCCGTAGACGAAGCTGAACCCCATCGCCGCAAAGCCGATAACGGTGATCACGAGGCTGACCGCGACCGCCAGCCAGTATTTTTTGCCCGCCCGCCGGTCCATCAGTGGCGCAAGCACCGTTTCGGTAACGTCGCCCAGCGCGTTGACCGAAGGCAGCGTCCAGCGCCGATCGGTATCTCGGACGTGTGCGGCTGTCATGCCTCGTCCTCGCCGTTGATCGTGCGCGCCAGATAGGTCGTGCGCGGCTTTGTGCCCAAATCCTCGAGCAGGCCATAGTGGCGCGGATCGGCCTTCTTGGCGCTGACGATGCTGTCTTCGTCGGCGATGCTGCCGAAGGTGATTGCCTGCGTGGGGCAGGCGGCCTGGCATGCCGTCACCACCTCGCCGACGGGTGTGTGGTTGGCGTCGGCGTCATGTTCGGCGGCGCTGATCCGCTGGATGCAATAGGTGCATTTCTCCATCACGCCGCGTCCGCGCACCGTGACATCCGGGTTGCGCTGCGCGGTGATCGAGGCGTCGTCGGCGTCGCCCCATACCGAGCGCTCCGAATAGTCGAAGAAGTTGAAGCGGCGGACCTTGTAGGGGCAGTTCGCCTGGCAGGTCCGCGTGCCGATGCAGCGGTTGTAGACCTGCAGGTTGAGCCCTTCGGAATTGTGCACCGACGCCTCGACGGGGCACACCGGCTCGCACGGCGCCTTCTCGCACTGCATGCAGGGCACCGGCTGAAAGCCGCTCGCATCCTTTTCCTCGACATCGTAGCGGTCGACGCGCAGCCAGTGCATGTCGCGGCCCATCGCCATCTCGTCCGGGCCGATCACCGGGACGTTGTTCTCCGCCTGACAGGCAACGACGCAGGCGTTGCAGCCGATGCAGACGTCGGTGTCGATCACCATCGCCCATTGCGGCGCGGCGGCGCCTTTCGCCGGCGGGTTGGGCAGCAGCGAAGGCTCGGGCTTTGGCTTCGGCATCGCCTCGCCGGGGGCGAGGATAGGGAAGATCTTGGCGAGATCGCCATCGAGCACGAACTGCTTCTCGGTGCTGATCGTGGGGCGCCGTTCTCCGGTCGCGGTGATCGCGATGTCGCCAGCTTTAGCAAGCGCCCAGGCGTTGGCGCCGACGCCGTCGGCGACTGCGCCGCTCCGGCTGCGGCCGTAGCCGGTCAGGACCGTGACGACGCCCTTTGCTTGCCCGGCGGTGATGCGAACCGGCAGGCGAATGCTACGGCCGCCGGCGTGGAGGTCAACGATGTCGCCGTCCTTGAGCCCGAGCGCGGCCATGTCGGCACCGTTGAGCCGCGCGCTCGATCCCCACACCTCCTTGGTGATCGGATCCGGGCATTCCTGCGCCCAGGCGTTGCTCGCGCGCCGGCCGTCCCATAAAGTCGGCGAGGGACGCAGTTCGAGTTCAAGGCCGCGGACAGGGGCGACGGTCGGCAGCGCGAGGCCGGCGGCGGGCATCGACCGCGGGGTGCCGGCGCTGTCTGGCACCACGGCCGAGGCGACGGCGGCCGACCATGCCTTGCCGTCGAGCGTGGCCCAGGTCTGGCGCACGCGGCGATGGCTGTCGGCGTCGGCCGCGGGATCGGCGAGCAGCGCCAGCACGTCGCTTGCCGCACGCGTGTCGTAGAAGCGGTCGACCAGCGGCTGGGCGATCGTCGCGGTGCCGTCGGGCGCGCGCCAGTCGTTCCATTCCTCCAGCGGATGGCTGAGCGGCAGAATCCAGTCGGCCGCCTGGCTGGTTTCGGTCGGCAGCATGCTGGCGGCGATCGTCATCGGCGTCCGCTTGATCGCGCCGGCGAAGTCGAGCTCGGCTGGCGCGGCATAGACCGGGTTGGAGTCGAGCACGACCAATGTGTCGATCTCCCCGGCATGGAGCGCCGCGCTGAGCTGGGTTAGGCCCTGGCCCATCGGCGCGTCGCCGCCGATCGGGGCAGCCCAGTCGATCGGCGCCGCAAGCCGGGCGTTGGCCCAGGCCGCGAAGGCATGCATGGCCGGCGGTTGCCGCGGCCCGACCAGGATCATCGCCCGGCCCCGCGCGACGAGTAGGTCGCGTGCTGCATGGGTGGCGAAGTCGTCCAGCGGGGGCGTCAGTCGTCCCGTAATGCCCTCGCCGCCGAGCAGCGTCGCCAGCCGATGACAGAGCCTGGCGAGGTCCGCCGATGTCGCCGGCGTGCGCCGGTCGGCCATCGTGCCCGTGTTGGTGAGCGAGGGCTCGGCGACGTAGAGCCGCGGCGGCGGCCCCGCGCGGCGGCGCGTCGCCCAAGCGCGCGCCAAAGCCACCTGGTCGGGGCCGGGGCCCAGCGGGTCCGCCCCAATCGCGACGACCACGTCGGCAGCCTCGAACCGTGGCCGTGCCAGCATCCGCTTGCCCGTCGCCTGTTCGGCCCCTGCTAGCGCATTGTCGTCGTTGATCGGCTCCCACGCCACATAGCGGAAGCCTGGATAGCGTGCGCGCAACGCCTCGATCATCGCCAGCATGGTCGGCGAGGTGACGCGCCCGGTCAGCAACGCCAGCCGGTTCGATTGCGGCGGCCGGGCGTGGATGGCGCCGGCCGCCGATTGCCAATCCGCGACACCAGGTGGGCCGGTTACAGTCTGCAATCGCTGAGGGTCGTAGAGATCGAGCAATGCTGTTTCGGTGAACAGATCGGTCGCGCCGAGGCTCGCCGGGTGCCCGGCCAACCCTTCGAGCTTGATCGGCCGGCCGTCTGTGACGAGGCCGGTGACGCCGCGGCCGTAGCCGGCAAAGGGAACCGCCGTCGCATAGCGGACGATCGAGCCGGGCAGGGCGTTCTCGGGCTGATTCACATAAGGGTAGATCTTGGCATTGGGCGCCTTGCACCCCGCGACGGAAGCCGCCGCGCCGGCCGCGATCATGCGCAGGATCGCGCGACGGTCAAGGGTCGCGCTCACCGATGACATGTCGAACAATCCGTCAGGTGGCGGCCGTGATGCGCGATTGCCGCCATCGTCTGTCGCGCGAAGGCGCGGTCCGACGCGGTGCGGTCGACATAGGGCGCGCCCTCGAACTCGCGCGCGGGCGAGACGATCCTGTCTTCTGGATCCTTGTGGCACGCCACGCACCAGCCCATGCTGAGCGGCGCCGCCTGCCGCATCAGCGGCATTCGCTTCACGTCACCATGGCATGCCGCACACGGCACCCCGTTGTTCACATGGGCGTGATGATCGAAATAAACGTAATCGGGCAGCCGGTTGACCCGGTTCCACACCAGCGGCTTGCCGCTGACCAGGCTTTCGCGCACCGGCGCCAGCATGTCGGCATCGGTGTAGAGCTGCGAGTGGCAGGTCATGCAGGTGTGCGTCGGCGGCACCACCGCATCGGCCTGCGTCTCGACGCCGGTGTGGCAATAGCGGCAATCGATGCCGAGCTCGCCGGCATGATGCTTGTGGCTGAAGGGAACAACCTGGTCGACGAACCGGCCCTGCCCGGTGACGAAGCCGGACCGGGCGACCGTCGCGCCGATCAGGAAGATCAGGACTGGAGACAGTATGAGCCCCGCCAGCGTTGCGCGCGCTAGCGTGTTCGACGCAGGCGAAAATAGCTGACTCAATGCCCCCCTCTCTTAAGTTGCCGACGCCGCTTTTCCCTTGGGTACCCGAGCAAAGAAACGAGACGGTCTTCAGCTTGTTCCGAAGAAGTTGGCGACGTGGCTGGGTTCGCCGCCTGCGAGGGGGCGACGACCAGCACGGTCGGCGAATCGCCCGCCAGGCCAGCTCAGACGGTCAAGCCGGCGCCATCAGTCACCAGCATCGCAGTGACGAGGCCGAGCGAGGTATGTATGGATTGCTTTGAAATACCCCATAGGGGTATATAACTGGTTCACCTCCAGAACCTTCGGAAACGGATGAGCCATGCGATTCGATAGACGCGACGTACTGGGCGGGATGGCACTTGCCGGATCGGCCTTGGCATTCCCCGCATGGGCGCGCGGCAAGGATTTGAACGGCAACGCGGTTCGCGCCGGCTTCGACCAGGTGAGCGGGACATCGATCGACCTTATTGTTGTACGCGGTCAGCGGACGGTGCAGGGCCGTGCGGGCCACGCCGTCGCGGTAAACGGCAGCGTGCCGGGGCCGCTCGTGCGGCTGCAGGAAGGCACGACAGCGCGCCTCAACATCAGGAACACGCTCGACACCGAAACCTCGATCCACTGGCACGGGTTGCTCGTGCCGTTCCAAATGGACGGCGTGCCGGGAGTGAGCTTTCCCGGTATTCCAGCCGGCGGCAGTTTCACGGCGACCTTCCCGGTGCGACAATCGGGAACCTATTGGTGGCACAGCCATACTGGCTTGCAGGAACAGGCAGGCCATTACGGCCCGATCGTTATTGATCCGGCGGGCGCCGATCCGGTTCGGGCAGATCGCGACTATGTGTTGCTGCTGAGCGAATTCTCGCCGCTTTCACCACACGAGATCTTCGAGAAGCTCAAAAAAGGCGAGGGCTATTTCAACTATCAGCAGACGAGCTGGACCGACGATTATCCCCTCACCAGTGAGCAGCGCCGCCATTGGGCCAGGATGCGGATGATGGCGACCGATATCCTCGATGTGACGGGATCGACCTATACCTATCTCGTCAATGGGCATGGGCCTGAGGAGGGAATGGAATTCGCCTTCAATCCCGGCGAGCGGGTGCGGCTGAGGATCATCAACGGCTCGGCGATGACCTTTTTCAACGTCCGTATCCCGGGCTTGCCGATGACGGTGGTCTCCGCCGACGGGCAGAATGTGCGGCCGATCGAAACGGATGAGTTCCAGATCGGCGTCGCCGAAACCTATGACGTGGTAATCGAGCCGGGAAGCGCCGACGCCTATTCGATCGTCGCGGAGGCAATGGACCGGTCGGGGATGGCCTTGGCGACCTTGGCTTCGCGTCGCGGCGCGCGTGCGCCGGTGCCGCCGCTACGCGATCCGCCGGTGCTCACCATGACGGACATGGGCATGGGCAAGATGGCCATGGGCAAGATGGCCACGGATGGTGATACCGGGATGGCCAAGCCGAACCACGACGGCACACACCATGGCGCCACGGGTCATGGGGCCATGGACCCGGGCGCGATGGGCCACGCCGCCATGGGCATGAGCGGCGGCTCCGATAGTGCGATGGACATGGGCGGCATGTCGATGCGCGACACTTCGAGGCTTCCCGATACCGTCAAGGTCGGCCCCGGTATCGATATGGTTTCGAGGCACCCGATCGACCGGATGGGCGATCCCGGCCTCGGCCTTGATCACGTCGATCACCGCGTGCTGAATTACAAGCAGCTCGCCGCGCTCGAGCCGAACCTGGACACGCGCGCGCCGTCGCGTCTCATGGAAATTCATCTTACGGGCAACATGGATCGCTATATGTGGTCGTTCGACGGGACGAAATTCTCCGCCGTCAGCGATGTCCCGATCCACTTTGCCAATGATGAGCGCGTTCGTGTCAAGCTCGTCAACGATACGATGATGGCGCATCCTATCCATCTGCACGGGCATTTCTTCGAACTGGTCAACGGTGCCGACACCGATCATCAGCCGCGCAAACATACTGTGATCGTGCAGCCGGGCGGCAGCGCTCAGTTCGATCTGACCGCCAACGCTTACGGCGACTGGGCTTTTCACTGCCATCTGCTCTATCATATGCACGCCGGGATGTTTCAAATCGTCTCGGTCGCGGCACCGCGGAATGCGGTATGAAGATGCTGATCGTCCTCGCCGCGGTCGTCGCTGCCAGCCCCGCGCTTGCACAGCAGGCCGGCTCCGGCGTTGCGATGCCGAAGGGTCCTGCGAAGCCCGAACCGATGTCGATGCAGCACATGGACATGGGCGACGGCTCCGCTCAGCCGACGACAACGCCAGACACGGCTACAGATCCGGCGCGCGCGGCCGATGCCGTCTGGGGTGCCGACGCGATGCGCGCCTCGCGCGAAGAATTGCGTGAAGGAATGGGCGGCCAGACACTCGGCAAGGTGATGATCGACCGACTCGAATATCAGGCGCACGATGGCCGTGACGGCTATGCCTGGGAAGGGCAGGTCTGGTATGGCGGCGACATCGACAAGCTGTGGATCAAGAGCGAGGGTGAAGGCACGTTTGGTGGCAAGGCCGAACAGGCGGAGGTGCAGGTATTATGGAGCCATGCGGTGGGCCCCTGGTTCGACGTGCAAACCGGCATACGCCACGATTTCGTCGGCCCGGATCGTACCCATGCTGTAGTCGGCGTCCAGGGTCTCCTGCCCTATGAATTTGAAGCAAATGCTGCAATCTTCCTTTCTGACAAGGGCGATCTGACGGCTCGCGTCGAAGGTGACGTTGACCAACGCATTACCCAGCGCCTGATCCTGCAACCGCGCGCCGAACTGAACCTGTCGGCGCAGGATATTCGCGAACTCGGTGTGGGCGCCGGGCTCGACAAGGCCGAGATCGGCCTGCGATTGCGGTACGAATTTGCGCGCGAATTTGCGCCTTATATCGGCATCTCGCATGGATGGCGTGGGGCAGAGAGCGCGGATTATGCCAGAGCGCGCCGCGACGATGTGGCGACCACCAACTTCGTTGTCGGACTGCGTGCCTGGTTCTGACGCACCCGGGAAAGCTACGTAAAGACGATCGCTTCGCTCGCCGCCTAGATTCAGGCGCGAGGAGAAGTACGATGCAAAAGCTGATCTACGCGTTCGCCGTGGCGGCCGTTGGCGTGTTTAGCGCCGCACCCGCGCCGGTGCTTGCCGGGCAGGATACCTCTGCTGCGCCCGTGCAGATGCACCCTATGCCAATGCACTCCACAGAAGGCCAGATGAGCAATGGCGCGATGATGCAGCAGCGGGGGATGTCCGGCGACATGATGCAGCATTGCCAGGAGATGCAGCAGCAAATGGCCGATCTGCGCAAGCAGATGGATGAGCTGCGCTCTGAGGTGCGCCACAATCATCCCAAGTAGGAGATTGCGGCCGCCGCTCGGCAAATGGCTCGGCTTTGCTCATCGGCAGGCTGACCGAAACGATGCAGGTGTAAGGCCGGGTCACCGCTCCCTGATATTGGCGACCAAATTTCCGAGCGTGATTATCATCGCCGGCAGGAACAGGAGTACAAGCGGTACGGCTGCCGTGAGCCCGAAGATGATCGCCGTGGCGAGGGGGCGTTGCAGGCCTGCGCCGCGGCTGATGCCGAGAGCGAGCGGGGCGAGCGTGAGGATCGCGATCAGCGCCGACATCAGGATGGGCCGAAGCCGTTTGGCGCCGGCTTCGCGTAGCTGGGCGAGGTCGAGGGGGTGCGATCTATCGATCTCGGCGAGGAAGAAGATCACCAGCTCGGTGACCATGCCGACCACCATCGTCAGCCCCATCAGCGCTGAGATGTCGAGCTCGATGCCGGTGATCCACAGGCCGAGCAGCACGGCGGCCGCCGACAGCAGCACGGTGACGATCGCCGAGAGGGTCCAGGCCAGGCGTTCGTAGAGGGACGTCAGCAGCAGCGCCGAGAGCAGCAATGCGGCGGCGAACACCATCGACAGGTCGGCGAAGCTCTGCTGCTGCTGCTGGTAGAGGCCGCCATATTCGACGCGGATCGACGACGGCAGGTGGAGGCCCGCGATCGTCGCCCGCACCGCCTTCATGCCGGAGCCGAGGTCACGGCCCTCGAGCCGCGCGGTCACATCGATGAACGGCGCGAGATCCTCGCGGGTGAGCTGCTTCTGGCCGGCCTCGATCGACACCTGCGCGACCTGCGACACGCGCACGCCGTGGCCGTCGGGCGCGACCAGCACCAGCTGGCCGAGCTGCTCGGCGCGGCTGCGCAGGTCGGCAGGCGCCCGGACGCGGACGGTGACCAGCTGCTCGCCGATCCGCACCTGGGTGGCGGGCGTGCCGCCGATCATCGTCTCGAGCTGGCTGGCGACGCTGTCGGGATCGAGGCCCTGCTGCGCGGCGCGCGCGGGATCGACCTTGATGGCGATGGCGTCGCCGGCGACCCGCAGGCCGTCGACCACCTCGACCACGCCTTGCACCTTGCCGATCGCGTCGCCGACCCGTTTGGCGGCCTGTTCGAGCTGGGCGTCGTCGTCGCCGAACAGCTTGACCTCGATCGGTTCGGGCACCGCGGTCAGGTCGCCGATCAGGTCCTCCATCAGCTGCGCGGTCTCGATGTCGATGCCGGGCACCTTCGCCTGGATGCGCTGGCGGATATCGGCCATCACCGCGTCGATCGGCCGGCGACTGCCGCCCTTCAGGCGGATGAAGTAATCGCCCTCGTCGGCTTCGGTCAGGCCGCCGCCGAGCTGCAGCCCGGTGCGCCGCGAATAGCTCGCGACCTCGGGGGTCGCCATGATCACCTGCTCGATCTGTTTGAGGATGCGGTCGGTGTCGCTGAGCGCCGCGCCGGGCTGCGCGGTGTAGTCGAGGATGAACCCGCCTTCGTCCATCGCCGGCATGAACCCCGACGGCACGTGATGCCACGCGGCATAGCCGAGCACCGCCAGCCCGGCGGCGAGCAACGCCGCGAACAGCCCGGGCCGCGCCATCGAGCGCTCGAACGCGCGATGGTAGCCGTTGCCGATCCGCCCCATGAACCCGCCGGCGCGCTCCGCCGCCTCGGCGTCCTTCTCGCGCAGCCAGTGCGCCGAGACGAGCGGGATGATGAACCGCGCATAGAGCAGCGACAGGCCCAGCGCTGCGACCATGGTCAGCGCCAGCGCCTTGAAGAAGCCGCCGGTGACCCCGCTGATGAACGCCAGCGGCAGGAACACGATGATCGTCGCCGAGGTCGAGCCGAACAACGGCTTGCCCATCTCGCGCGCGGCGCCGAGCAGGCCGCGCACGCCGGTGGCGGTGCCTTCCTGCATCCGGCGCATGATGTGTTCGAGCATCACTACGGCGTCGTCGACGACGAGGCCAACCGCGGCGGCCATGCCGCCCAGCGTCATCATGTTGAAGCTCATGCCGAGCGCGCGCAGGATCAGGCAGGTGCCGGCAAGCACCGCCGGCAGCATCAGCCCGGTGATCACCATCAACCGGCCCGAACGCAGGAACAGGAACAGCACCAGCCCGGCGAGCAGGGCGCCGAGCAGGATCGCGTCGCGCACCGCGTTGGCGGCGCCGGTGACCAGCTCGGACTGGTCGTAGAACGGCGTCACCGTGACGCTGGGCGGCAGGCCGAGGCTGGCGAGCTTGGCGTTGACGTCGTGCGCGATGCGCACGGTGTCACCGCTCAGCGACTGACGGATGTTGACCAGCACCGCGCGCCGGCCGTTCGAGGTGACCGCGGTGAAGTGTGGCTCGACCGAGGGCTTGATCGTGGCGACCTGGCCCAATGTGACCACCCCGGCGCCGCTGCCGGTCGCCGCCTTGACCGGGGTTGCGGCGAGATCGGCCATCGAGGCGATGCGGTTCTGGGCCAGCACCAGGTAGAGCCGGTGCTTGTCCTCGATCCGGCCGAGCCCGCGCACGACATTGGCCTTGCCGAGGGTGGCGGCGATATCGTCGACGCTGACGCCAAGCGCCTGGGCGCGCGCGGGATCGACATCGACCGCGAACTCGCGCGGCGCGCCGCCGAGCACGTCAACCGCGGCGACGCCCTTCACCGCGATCAATGCGGGGCGGATCTTGAGGTCGGCGATCTGGCGCAGCGCCTCCTGATCGAGCGAGTTGGAGGTGAGCGCGATGCCGAGGATCGGGAAGATCGTCGGGTCCGATCGCCGCACGTCGAACCGCGTGCCGGCGGGCAAATCGGGCAGCGTCGTCGCCAGCGCGCCCTGGGTCGCCAGCGTCGCGGCGACCATGTCCTGCCCCCAGTTGAAGTTGAGATCGATCTCCGCCGAGCCGCGGCTGGTGGTCGAGCGGATCTTGGTGACGCCGGGCACGCCGCGCAGCGCCAGCTCGATCGGCCGGGTGATCTGCGCAGTCATCTGCGCCGCGTCGCGCTCGCCGGCGTCGATCGACACGACGACGCGCGGGTAATCGATATGCGGGAACAGGCTGACCGGCATCTTCAGCGCCGCGACCAGCCCGCCCAACGTCAGCAGGATCGCGGCGAGCCACAGGGCGCGCGCATGATCGGCGAGCGAGCGCTTCATCTAGTGCGCACCTTCATGCCGTCTTCGAGCGCGGTGCCGCCCTGGGTCACCACCTTGTCGCCGGCCGCGACGCCCTTGGTGATGGCGATGCGGTCGCCGGTGATCGGGCCGGTGGCGACGTCGTGGCGATGCGCGACCCCGCCGGCGACGACGAACACATAAGGCTGCCCGCCGTCATCGAGCAGCGCGACATAAGGGATGGTCAGGGCCTGGGTGCTCGCCCCCGTCGTCACGATGCCGCTCAGCGTCTCGCCCGCCGCGATGCCTGAGCTGGCAGGCAGCGGCGCGTAGATCGACGCCAACCGGGTCTGCGGATCGACCACCGGATCGACCGACTGGACGCCGACCTCAACGGCCGCACTGCCGTCATCGCTGGTGATGCGGATCGGCGTGCCCGGACGGACCGACCGCGCGACGGTCGGATCGGCGCCGAAATGGCCGCGCAGGTCGCCCAGCCGGGCCAGTGTCGCGACATTGGTGCCGGCCGGCACGAGATCGCCGACCTGGTTGGCGACCGCCTGCACCACCCCGGCAGCCGGCGCCCGCAGGGTCAACGCCCCGGCGCGCCGACGCATCGACCGCGCAAGCGCGTCGGCGCTTTGCGCGGCGGCGCGCGCGGTCTCGACATCGGCGTCGCTGGCCAGCCCGTCGCCGCGCAGCCGCTGCGCGCGCGCCAGCGCCTTGTCGGCCGCCGCCGCGTCCGACGCCGCCTTCGCCAGATCGACCCGCGTGGTCGGGCTCGGGATCAGCACCACCACCGCCTGACCGCCAGACACATGCGTGCCCACCGGCGCCACGATCCGGTTCACCGTCGCCTCCGCCGGCGCCGCCAGCGCCATCACCCCGGACGGCCCCGCCTCGGCCGCACCATATAACGTCACCGTCCTCGTCACCGCGCCCTGCTCGACCGTCCCCAGCGACACCAAAGCCACCGGATCCGACGCGTCATCTGATTGGTCGCTACCGCTCGAACAGGCGGCGACGAGCAGCAGTGGGACGAGGAAGGTCGATCGGATCATTGCGGCCATGTCTGTCTCGGGGTTCCGGTGAGGAGTTCGAGCGCGATCGTCTGTTCGCGGATCGCTTCGTCGGATTGGGCGAGCAGCGTCTGCTGATCGCGCAGGCTCTGCTCGGCGGTCTCGGCGGCCGCGTCGGCGAGGTCGCCGCGGGTCGCCGCGCGGCGCGTCGCCGTCGCATAGCGTTCGAGCGACGGCAGGTTCGCCGCCGCGGCATCGCGCTGCTTGCGCGCGATCGCGATGCCCTCGACCGCGGCGGCGATGTCGGCGCGGGTCTGGAACAGCCGCGCGTCATATTCGGCCTTGAGCTGGGCGCGGGTGGCGCGCTCGATCGCGATGCCGCCGCGATTGCGGTTCCACAGCGGCAGGGTGAAATCGACCGTCGGGCCGAGAATCTTGTTGCCGGTGGTGTCGCGGGTCGCGTCGAGCGTCAGGTTGAGCGACGGGAACTGATCGAGGATCGCCTTGTGGACCGCGGCTTCCTGCGCGGCATAGCCGGCGCGCAGCGCGGCAAGATCGGCGCGCTTGTCCCGCGCGAGCGCGAACAGCGCGCCCGGGTCCGGCGGTGGAGCAGGCAGCGCCGGTTCGGTAAGCTGGAGCTGGGTCGTCGGCGGCAGGCCGAGCAGCTTGTCGAGCTCGCTGCGGGCGGTGGCGAGGCTCGCCTGATCGGTCCTGAGCTTGGTTTCGGCATCGTAGGCCGCGGTGCGTGCAGCCTGCGCGCGATCGGCGGCAATGTCGCCACGGCCGAGCGCATCGAGCGTGTGGCGAAGCAGTGCCTGTTGCGCGGTCAGCGTCTGCTGTTCAAGCGCGACGCTGCGCTGGAGACCAAGGACGCGCACCGCCTGGATACGCGCCTGTCCGGCGGTCTGCCATTCCGCCCAGGCGAGATCGAGCCGCACCTGTTCCGCTTGCGCGCGCGCCTGCTGCAGCTTCACGCCGCGGGTGCGCAGCGCGTTGATGTCGAGCCCCAGCGCCCCGACCAGCTCGGTCAGCGGATCGGGCCCGGACAGGATCGGATGCACGCCGGCGCTGAAGGTCGGATCGGGCAACAGCCGCGCGGCGAATACCTGCGCGTCGGCGACCCCGGCCTTGGCGCGCAATGCCTTCAAATCGGGATTCGCGATCACCGCGATGGTGGCGATAGCGTCGGGATCGAGTGGCGCGGAGAGGTCGATGACGGTCGGCGACAGATACGGTCGCTCGATCCCCGCTGCCGCCCGGGCGAGCGTCGCCGAAGTCGGTGCGTCGAGCACGTCCGGCGTCCCGCTCAGCGGATGCGGCGCATAGCTGGCGCAGGCGGCGAGCGGCAACATCGCCGCTGCCCAGAACAATCCCTTGCTGGTCATTCGGCAAGTCTCGGCAAGACGAGGGTGACGCGCAAGCCGGGCTCGTTGGAGTCGATCGCCACGTCGCCGCCATGCGCGCGCGCGACCGCAACGACGAGGTTGAGGCCGAGGCCGTGCCCCGGCGTGCCCCGGCTGCTGTCGAGCCGGGCGAAGCGCCGCGTGATCAATTCGCGATCGTCGGTGGCGACGCCGGGGCCGTCATCGGCAACCGACAGTCGGATCCAGTCGGCGTTCGCTTCCGCCATGACAACGATATGGGTGCCGGGCGGCGTATGGGTTTGCGCGTTGTCGAGCAGGTTGATCAGCGCCTGGGCGAGCAGTTCCCGATCGCCGTTGAGCGCCAGACCCGGCTCCACCTCGCAATCGATCGAGCGGCCGCCATCGGCGACCGGCGGCGCGTAGCTGTCGCAAAGGTCGGCCACCAGCTCGGTGACGTCGACCCGCGCGAACGTGCGCTTCAGCGCGCCACCTTCGACCTCCGCGATGCGCAGGATCGCCGCGAACAGCTTGAGCAGCTCGTCGCTCCGGGCGATCGCGCGCTTGAGGCCGGTTCGATAGGCGGCGAGATCGCGCGGCCCGTCGAGCGCCTCTTCGAGGCCGCTGCGCATTCGTGCGAGCGGCGTGCGGAGATCATGGGCAACGTCGCTCGATACCTGCCGGAGGTTTTCGAGCAACTGGGCGATGCGATCGAGCATTGCGTTCAGCGCGAGCGCGAGCTGATCGAATTCGTCCTCTCGCGCGCTGATCGGCATGCGCCGGTCGAGATCGCCGGTGACGATCGCCTGTGCCGTCCCGCTGATACGTCCGAGCCGCTTGCGCAGATAGCCGCCAAGCATCAACGCACCCGCCGCACCGACCAGCACCACCAGCACCAGCGCGCCGCTGAACAGCGCAAGGATGGTGCTGTCGATCCGTTCGAGTTCTTCGGGGTCGCGGGCGACGACAAGGCGGTAGCCGCCCGGTAGGTCGGTCGCGAAGGCGCGTGCCGGATCGGGACCTTCCACGGGGTCGTTGAAGATAATGTTGCGGAATCCGGTAAGCGGCCGGGTCGTATCGAGCGCACCGGCGATGCGGCGCCCGGCCCGATCGAACAGCGCATAGCCGAAGCCGTTGGTCGCGCTGCTCACCTCGCGCGCGGCGATCGTTTCGGTGAGGTCGCCAAGTCCCTCGTCGCGGAAATCGGCGACCAGCGCCGCGCTTTCCTCGGCGATCGCGGCATCCTGCTGGCGCCGGAAATCGGCGTCGGCGGCGACGTAGACGATCGCGCCGAGCAGCACGATCGCCAGCGCGAACCCGGCCGAATAGGTAAAGGCTATGCGATAGGCGGCGCTCGCGAACAGCTTAGTCATGCGGCCGCATTCGATAGCCGATCCCGCGCAATGTCTCGATCGGATCATGATCGAAGCCGCGGTTGAGCTTCGACCGCAGCCGGCTCAGGTGGCTTTCGACGATGTTGGTCTGCGGGTCGAAATGAAAGCCCCAGACCTGTTCGAGGAACATCGTGCGGGTGACGACCTTGCCGGCATGCCGCATCAGCACTTCGAGGAGCGCGAATTCACGCGGCTGCAGATGCACCTCGTGGCCACCGCGCCGCACCTCGCGCTTGAGCACGTCGAGCGTCACGTCGCCGACCTCGATCCGCGTCACCACGTCGCTGATCGGCGGCCGTCGGCCGAGCGCGGCGAGCCGCGCGGCGAGCTCGGCGAAGGCGAAGGGCTTGACCAGATAATCGTCGGCGCCGGCGTCAAGACCCGACACGCGATCGGCGATGCCGCCCAGCGCCGTCAGCATCAGCACCGGCGTCGTCACCCCCGCCGCGCGCCACCGCTTGAGAATCTCGACACCGTCGAGGCCGGGCAGCATGCGGTCGAGCACGACCAGATCGAAGGTCTCGGTGGTGCCGACGTGCAGCGCATCCTCACCCGCCCCGACCCGCGAGACGACATGGCCGAGCTCGGTCAGGCCGCGCTCGACGAACCCGGCGGTTTCGGCATCATCTTCGGCAATCAGGATGCGCATCGGCCATCGCGCTCGCGAAACAGGAAGTGACAAGCCCAGCCGCCTTACCCAATGCGGCGGATCGAGGCGTATAAAACTTCCCAATGTTGATGAACAAGCTACGGCGGCGTTCAGGCCAGGATGACCGGGCCGGCGACATTGGGAACATATAATCTAGCTGAACCCGCAGGATTATTCGCGATTTCCTAGCGGGTTGCACTGCCCCGCATCGGCGCCCCGACCGACTGCAATTCAGACGTCACGAACTGGCAACCAGAGCGTCATGATCGGTGCGCAGCCCCCGCGCCGCATGCCGTCCATCCGGGCGAGCCAAAAAAGGGGGAAAGAGCCGTGCCGACCCGAACTCTCCTGTTCCTGACGACCGCGCTTGCCATGACGAGCGCAGCGCAAGCCGCCACGCCGCCCCAGTCGAGCAGCGGCAACGACATCGTCGTCACCGGAACCCGTGAACAGGCGACAGCGCTCAAGAAGAATGCCGCGGTCGTGCTCGACGCGCGATCATCGCAGGAAATTCGCTCGCTGCCCGACGTCAACGCCGCCGAGGCGCTGCAGCGGATTCCCGGCATCCAGATGGAATCGGACACCGGCGAGGGCCGCTTCGTCAACATCCGCGGCCTCGACGCCGATCTCAACGCCGCGACCTATGACGGCGTGCGGCTGACCGCGTCGAACCCGGCGACGCCGCAGGGCGGCGGCCGCGCCGTCGCGTTCGATGCCTTCCCCTCGGGCATGCTGGGGGGCATCGAGGTGATCAAGACGTTGACCCCCGACATGGATGCCGAAGGGCTGGGCGGCGTCGTCAACATCCTGCCGCGCGCCATCCCCGAAGGTAACACCACCGTGCTCGATGCGGAGGGCGGCGTCGGCTACGAGCCATTGCGCGGCACCGCCCGCTATCAGGGCGACATGACGGCCGGGGCCACGTTCGGCGATGGCATGTTCAGCCTGATCGGCTCTTACGCCTATAACGAGGATCATCGCAGCATCGACGATGTCGAGGCCGATTATATCAACGATCCGACCGCCGCGCCGGCGGGCACCGACGCCTATGTCGCCAGCAAGATCTACGACGACCTGCAGCCGCGCCGCTACACCTATCACCGCATCCGCCACGGCTTTTCGGGCGGCTTGACCTTCCAGCCCAGCGACACCACCCAGTTCTACGTGCGCGGCATCCACGCCGGCTATACCGAATATGCCAACAAGCACGAATTCGTGATCAACGGCCTGGCCGACCACGTGGTCGCCGTCGACAACAACAGCGGGGACGTGACCGTCGACAGCGCGTCGCTGCGCGAGAAGGTGATCTCGACCAAGGAAATCGTCCGCAACGACCTGATCGAGGCGGGCGGTCGAACCCAGTTCGGCCGCGGCATCAAGCTCGATTTCCGCGGCGCCTACACCAAGGGCCGCGACGTCTTCCCATACGGCTATTCGACCAACTTCACCGATCCGAACGACGTCACCCTCGTCTATAACAACACCGCCAATCCGCGGGTGCCGACCTTCCACACGACCGACGGCACCGACATCACCGATCCGTCGATCTACACCGATTTCAAGGGCGACAACGGCCCGAGCTACAATAGCGACAGCGAGAAATCGGGGGTGATCAACCTCGCCATCCCGGTCGGCTTCGGCAGCGATGCGGCGATCAAGGTCGGCGGTAGCGTGCGGGCGCGCAAGCGGCTGGCGCACGCCTATGCCGCCGATTTCAACGATCCCGGCCGGAGCTACGCGGCGTTCAGCGGCTTCGGCAACGAGGTCTATTACAACGGTGCCTACAATATCGGCCCATATCCCGATTACAGCAAGGTCGAGGGCATTCCCCAGGGGCCGCTCAGCGAGGACCTGAGCGCGTATGAGGACGATAACGAGAATGTCTATGCCGGCTATGCGCAATATCGCGGCGGCTTCGGGCCGATCTCGGTGGTCGGCGGCGTGCGCGTCGAGGCGACCGACGCGACCTATCGCGCCAACACCGAAGCGGACCTCGCCGACGGCAGCAGCACCTTCACGCTGACGCCGTCGAAGCGGCGCTACACCAACATCTTCCCCGACATCGATTTCCGCTACAGCCCGAATGACAATCTCGTTGTCCATGCCGGCTTCTCGACCGCGATCGGGCGGCCCGGCTTCGACCAGATCACCGCGGCGCGGTCGATCGACGTCGCCAACGACGTCGTCAGCCAGGGCAATCCCGACTTGAAGCCGACGACGGGCAAGAATTTCGATGCCTCGGTCGAATATTACACGGGCCGTGGCGGGATGATCTCGTTCGCCGTCTTCTACAAGGCGTTCAGCAACTACATCATCCCCACGGTGCAGCACGTCGACAGCTATCCCGATCCGCGCCTCGCGAATCCGGCCGGCAAGATCGAGATCGACAGTTTCCAGAATATCGGCAGCGCGCATGCCGAGGGTCTCGAGGCGGCGATCCGCCAGCAATTCCTTTTCCTGCCGGGCTGGCTCAGCGGCTTCGGGGTCGACGGCAACGTCACCCTGGTCGGCTCTCACGGGGCGCTGCATCAGGATCCGGATACCGGCGCGCTCTATTACCACACCCTGCCGCAGACCTCGCCCTTCGCGGCAAATGCGTCGCTCTTCTACGACAAGCATGGCTTCCAGGCGAAGATCGCCGGGTCCTACGTGTCGAAGAACATCTTCGCAGTCGGCGACTCGGTCGCCACGGACGTCTATTCGCAGCCGCGCTTCCGCCTCGATGCCAGTGCCGCGATCGACATTACCCCGCGCATGTCGTTCTTCGTCGAGGCGAAGAACCTGACCAACACCAAGCTGGAGTTCACCCAGACGCCGGACAGCAGGTATCCGATCCAGCGCGAATTCTACAAGCCGGACTATCTCGCCGGCGTCCGTATCCGGCTGGGGCACTGATCGCCACCGGCCATGGCCCGAGAGTGCGCCGGGGCGACGCGAGCCGCCCCGGCACCATTTTCTCTCAGCGTCGGCTCAGTTTGAGGACCCGAAACGTGCCGGGCCGATAGGCATGATGCTCACCCGGCGGCGGGGTCGTCGGTGTCGCGGTCGGCAGATAGATGTCGCGCGTCGCCGGATCGATCGCGCCGGTCCGCGCCCCGCGTGCCGTCCGCACCTTGCCGACGACGTGCGCGCCGTGCGGTCCGTCGAGCGAGACGATCGTCAGCGTGCCGCTACCCCCACATGGGATGTAGGCGCGACGGTGCGGCGCATCCATGATCACCGCATCGGGGCCATCGCCGATATCGATGAGGTGCGTCAGCTTCATCGTCCGCGCGTCAACCACCGCCGCCTTGCCGTTGTCGCAGGCGCTGATCAATTGGCCCGTCTTCGCGTCGTAGCCGAGCCCCGAGGGCGCCGTGCAGCCCGTCAGCGCGATCGTCGGCCCGGCCTTGCCGGTGGCGACGTTCGCGGTCTCGATCACGTTGTGATCCTCGTTGTTTACGAACAGCCGGTCGCCGGCGCCGAACTGCGGGAATTCGAGCCCGGACATCAGCGGAATGGTGCGCACCACCTTCCGCGCGGTGACATCAATGATCGAGGCCGAACCGGACTTGGCGTTCATCACCGCGGCCATGCCGGTCGACGCATCGTAAACCGCGCCATCGGGATCGTTGCCGACCGACAGGCTTGCCACCTGCTGCCGGGTATTGGTGTCGAACAGCCGCACCGTCGCGTCGTGACCGCTGGTGACCAGCAGCAGATGCTGCCCCGCGATCGGCACCACGGCGTGCGCATGCGCGATGGTGCCGAACGTGGTGACGCGATCACCCCCTGCCAGATCGATCGCCAGCACGCTGGCGTCATGGGCGACGTAAACCATGTGATCGGCGGGATCGACCGACGTATAGTCCCAGCCGCCGTCGGGGCCGGCAATCTGCTTGGTGACGGAATAAGTCGGCGTCGCCGCGGCGGCCGCGGCGGCGAAGCCGGCGACGCCGGCGGACAGGACGAGCATGCGGGACAGGGGAAGGCGCATCGGTCGGTTGGCTCCTCGCAATTGGATGGCGCCACCATGCGTCCGGCCTTTTGACATTGAAATGACAACCGACTGGATCAACACGAATGTTGTGAAAATATAATCTTGGGCGGGTGATCTGCGTGGGCGCCAATGGCCGCCCGGCGCGCGAACACCGGGCGGCGGTCTATCGATCGCCACGCCGCGCGTCAGTCCGCGTCGTGCGCGCCTTCGTAGCTGTTCTCGATGATCTTGCCGGTATTGGGGTCGACCCCGATTTCGTGGATGCGATTGCCCTGCCGGATATCGAAGGAATAGCGCCACGCGCCGTTTTCCTTCTCATATTCGCCCTCGGCCACCGTGCCCGGCGCGACCTTCAGCGCAATGGCCCGGGCCTGCGCCAGGGTCAGCTTCGCCGCCGGCTTGTGCGCCGCGGCCATCGCGGCGGTCGCGCCGCAGGCGCCGGCAAGCGCCGCCAGTCCGATCAATGCAGACAGTTTCATTCTCGTCACTCCTTACCTCGCTCCAGCATGAGCGTTGGCAATCGATAGACCATCGAGCATTGCGTGCGCGTTGGCCGATCCTTTCGATTTGCCAATGTTGCCGCAGGGGCCGAACGCCCACCCCAAGCCGCCGGCGTCGAGGCGCGCTGTCATCAATCGGTCACCGCCGCGCTTTACGCACTCTGGTTCATGAACCTGCTGGTCATCGAAGACGACGACTCGATCGCCAAGTTGATCGCTTCGGGTCTGCGCGATTACGGGCACGACGCGACCACTGCCGCTACCGGCGAGACGGCGCTCGCGCGGCTGCGCGATCATCGCTTCGATGCGGTCGTGCTGGATCGAATGCTGCCCGGCATGGACGGGATCGACGTCTTGCGCCACATCCGCCGCGGCGTCGGCAACCCGCCAGTACTCGTGCTGAGCGCAATGGGCGAAACCGATCACCGGATCGAAGGGATCGAAGCCGGCGCCGACGACTATCTGGTCAAGCCGTTCGACATGATGGAGTTGAACGCGCGGCTGAATGCCATCGTACGGCGGGCGAACCGCACGAACCATGTCGACAGGATCGAGATCGGCAGCATCGGGATCAACATCGCCCAGCACAAGGTGTTTCGCCGCGGTAGGCCACTCCACCTCAACCGCAAGGAGTTCGGGCTGCTCATCGAGCTGATGCAGCATTGCGATCGCACGGTGACGCGACGGATGCTGCTGGAGCGGGTCTGGGGCTATACGTTCGAGCCCGGCACCACCATCATCGAGAGCAATATGAGTCGTCTGCGCGCGAAATTGACGCAGGACGGCGAAGCGGATCCGATCGAAACGGTGCGCGGGTCCGGCTACGTGCTTCATCGCGATCGCGCATGATCGTGGCGAACGCCGCCATTTTCCGCAGGATCGCGCCGGGCACAAGCGGCCTGCGCGGCATCGTCATCCTGTTCGGCCTCGCCTTGGCGTTGGCTTTGATGGCGCTCGGCAGCCTGGCCTTCGTCGTCACCGAAGGCCGCCTCAATCAGGCGGTCAACCATTCGCTCTTCAAGCGCGAGCGCAAGCTGCTCAAACCCACGCCCGACGGGGACCGTCCGACGCTGGCGATGGTGCGCAGCCGGATCGAGGGCCGCGAAGACGGGCGCACGATCAGCCAGATCGGACACCGCCTGATCGATCCCGGCGGACGGCAAATTGCCGGGACCGTCGTCGAACTGATCGGCAGCCGCGCCGTGCCCGGCCCTGTCCTCTTCAAGGAAGTCCATGGCCATCATCTACGCCATGGCCGCGCCCTGACCGTTCGCCTCTCCGACGGCAGTCGCCTCGACATCGTCGCGGAAAGCGAGCTGATCGAGAACATGGGCAAGATCATCTGGCCGATGTTTCTTGCGATGGCCGTGGTGGCCACGGTGGGCGGCATCGCTGCCAGTCTTGGGTTAAGCCGGGTGATCGCCGCGCGCCTGTCGACGACGCGCCGAACCGCGGACGCCATCGTTGCGGGCAATCTGAAATCGCGTGTACCGGTCGATTCGCTCGACGGCATGTTCGCCGACCAGGCCCGCAGTTTCAACGGCATGCTCGACCGGATCGAGGCGCTGATGCTGCAGACGCGCCAGATTTCGACCGATATCGCGCACGACCTGCGCACGCCGATCACGCGTCTCCGCGCAACACTGGAAGCGGCGGCGTGCGCCGATCGACCGGCGGCCGAAACGAGGGAACTGGTGGACCGGGCGTTGGCCGAATGCGATGGCGTGCTGAGCATATTCGCGGCACTGCTTCGTCTTGCCGAGGTCGAGGCCGGTCAACGGCGGGCAGGGCTGAAACTGATCGCGCTCGACGCGCTGGTCGAGGATGTCGTCGAATCGATGGAGCCGGTGATCGAGGATGCCGGCATGAGACTGAAACGCGGGCAAATCGACCGGGCGATGGTCCTCGCTTGCCCCGACTTGCTCCATCAATTGCTGGTCAACCTGCTTGAGAACGCTGCGCGCCACGCCGGCGACGGCACCGCGGTGACGGTCAGCGTCTCGCGAGCCGAGGCAATCGGGAGGGCGTTTTTGCGCGTCGCCGATTCGGGCCCGGGAATCGCTGCGATCGATCGTGACAAGGTGCGACGCCGGTTCGTGAGGCTCGACCGGAGCCGTGCCCGCCCCGGCAATGGGCTCGGCCTTGCGTTGGTCGACGCAATCGCTGAATTGCACGGCGGGTCCGTCGCCTTGGACGATAATCATCCGGGTTTGATCGTAGACGTTTATCTGCCGCTTGCGGCAGCGGGTCGGGATGCGGCGACAGGCCCGCGGCGGCTCACTCCCGCCGCCGTCGCCGCCAGCGCCTGAGCGCCATCGAGAGATACATCGACAGACCCGAGGCAGCGAAGAACAGCAGTGCCGCGCCGCACAGGATGTTGACCACCACCCCGGCCGGGCCGAACGCTTCGCCCGAATGAACCCTCTTCAGCCAGTGGCTCCAGCGGTCCCATCCATGACGCCGTTTGTCACCGGGCGTGCGCGGCGATCGCACCGAAGGGGGCGCGGGAACGCGAGACGCGGCGGCAGCCGCCGTGGTCGATGAAACGCGATCGAGCAGTTCGGTGGTTTGGATAGCCAGTCCCGTTACGGCCATCAGCAACAAGAGCACGGCGAACACGGGGGCAATCCGGCGGTGCCATTTGCGCATCGAACGTAATCCTGGAAGCTGGGTTTTGCACGTGGCAGAAGCCTCGCGGGCCCCTGGTGGCCACGAATGGAGAGGCGCGCAACAGCGGCCGAACATTCTATTTTTGTAAGGTTGGCGCGCGTGGACGCCTCCACGCCTGCCGCGTCACATATTTGTCACCGGCACTCCATAGCAGCCTCGCATCGACGATCGGACGGACCAGCCGTCGAACGGAAACCAGAATGTATATCGCGAGAATCCTCGCCACGGCGGCTTGCGCCGCCGATCGGCGCCTCGCGGCCGTTCTACGCCGTCCGCCCGCCACGCGATGCCGACAGGCCTTTCAATTCGCAACGACGCAATGAGAGCAAGGGGTAACAAGATGACGAGGTTGAAGACGATGCTGCTGGGCTGTGCCTCGATCGGCATGATGGCCATTCCGGCGGCAGCCCATGCGGCCGAGCCGACGCCGCCGGCCAATCCCGCCAGGCCGGCGGGTCAGGCCGGGCAGAGCTCCACTGCCGCCCAGGCGGGCCAGGCGAACGATCGCCAGTCGCTAACCTCGGCGGACATCATCGTCACGGGCTCGCGCCTCGCTGCTTCCGTGCCCACCGCCTCGCTCACCACTACCCAGCCGCAATCGGCGATCAACCGCAATTACATCGACAACGTCCTGACGCCGGTCGCCGACTTCACCAAGATCGCCGCCATCACCCCCGGCGTGACGCTGGGCGGCACCGGCAACGGCACCGGCCTGCAGGAATCCAAGCTGTCGATCCGCGGTTTCAAGGATGGTCAGTTCGGCATGACGTATGACAGCATCCCGTTCAACGACACCAACGATCCGACGCACCACTCGTTGAGCTTCTTTCCATCGAACACGGTCGGCTATGTGATCGTGGACCGCGGGCCGGGTAACGCCAGCCAGCTCGGCCAAGCCACGTTCGGCGGGGACGTCAATCTCTATTCACGCGAAGCGAAGGACCAGGCTGGCGGCGAACTGGAGGCTGCCGGCGGATCGTTCAACACGTTCCTGGCGCGTGCCGAATACCAGACCGGCAAGATCCATAGCCTTGGCGACGCCAAGTTCGTCTTCACCGGCAACTATACGCGCAGCGACGGCGCCATGAGCTGGGAAGGCACGCTGCTGAAAAACGTGTTCGGCAAGGGCGTGATCCCGATCGGCGCGTCAAACACGCTGACGGTAATGGCGACCTACACACAGATCCGTTATTATCAGCAGGATAACGACGGCACGTGGTGCGGGAGCGCCGACGGGCAGCCGCTGATGAAGCTGACCGGACACAATTGTAATCCCGCGTCCGAGATCGGCATGTACGGCATCGATTATGGTCTCAGCGGCTCGGATGTCGCCACACCGTCGAACCCGCTTGCGCAGAATTATTACAAGTTCAATGGCACCAACAAGAAGACGGATTTCGAATACATCCGTTTGCAGTCCGATCTCGGCAGCGGCTTTTCGATGGACAACCGCCTCTATCTCTATGGCTATACCAATCACACCGATTCCGGCATGGACGGGCTGGGCACGATCGGCACGCCGAATACTGTAATTCTGACCCCGGGCGGCAGCGAGCAGGCCGGCATTCCCGGTTATCTCAAGCTCAACAAATACCGCACTTGGGGCTACATCGGCCAGGTGGACTACAATTTCTCGCTGGGCCGCGCGCGGGTCGGCGGGTGGTTCGAAAAATCGAACAGTGATCGCTTTACCCACGATATCGACTGGGTGACCGGCCAGCCCGATTACGACAATAAGAATACGTCGACCACGGCCACCAGCAACGCCGACCGAGAATACGATCAGGGCTCGGACTGGAATCAGTATCAGCTGTTCGGCGAGTTCGAGTTCAAGCCGACGTCGACGCTATCGATCACGCCGGGCATCAAATATGTCCATTTCAACCGCAAAATTGAAGCAGCGGTCAACCAGAAGTCGCGCTCGCCGCTCTACACCCAGCACACATGGACGCAGACGCTGCCGTTCCTGACCGCCAATTATCGCCCGACCGACAAGCTGTCCTTCTATTTCCAATATGCCAAGGGCTTCTACGTTCCCGATCTCTCGGCCTTCTATTCGAGCGATCCGAACCTGGGCGACGCGCTGTCGGCGCTGAAGCCGATGACGACCACAAACTACCAGCTCGGCACCGTCTATCATGGCAGCCGCTTCTCGATCGACGCCGACGTCTACAAGATCGACGTCAACAACCTGATCTCGTCTTGCGACGGCGTAACCTGCCCGAAGGGCGACAGCTACAATGCCGGCAACATCCATTTCAAAGGCATCGAGGGCCAGCTCAACGTGCTTGCCTTTTCCGGCATGACGGTCTTCGTCAACGGCTCGATCAACGACGCGATCGATCATGCGACGGGCACGCAGATGAAGAACGCCCCGCGCGGTACCGCTGCATTCGGAGCGATCTATTCGCGTCACGGCCTCAACGTGTCCTTTACCGACAAATATACCGGCGTCAGCTATGCGACCGACTACAATGGCGATCCCAATCGGCGCCTCTATCGCATTGACCCCTATTGGATCGCCGATTTCGCCATCAACAAGGATATCGGGCGGCACCTGCGCGTCGGCCTGAACATCGACAATGTGTTCAACGAACGCACCATCTCCAAGATCAAGGCGAGCAAGACCGGCGCGCCGAAGGACGCCAACGGCTTCCAGAACGGCTACGGCCAGTACGACCTGCTCTACTTCACGCCGCCGCGCCAGGTGATGGTCGATCTGCGCGTCAAATTCTGATCGGACTTGAGGATTTGGTGGGCGGAACGGTGCACCGGCAATCGATCCGCCCATCGGGCAGGAGCCGCCGACGCGCTCTCTCAAGATCGGGCTCTGCTCAGCCTGTATCAGGCAACTCATCAAGTGACACGCCGTGCGGGCGTGCTGCCCGGTGTTATCCTGTATGGTGGATTGCTGAGAACGCCACGGTGATCCATAGCGCCCTTAGCGAGGTAACAAGGCATCCCGAAGGCATTGACGCAGCTACTCGATCGATTGCCGCGTTGGCGAAGCGCGGTTCTGGCCCGCGCAGGCGGGGTGCGGATCAGTGCGGATTTATACGAACGCGCGGCCGGATTTGGCTTGGCGTTGCCGCTCGATGCAAAGCGGCGCGCGCGGATTGCTGCGGCGCGTCGTGCCGGCGTGATCTTCATCCACGTGCCGAAGAATGCGGGCATGGCGGTGAGCCAGGCGCTCTATGGGATGCAGATCAAGCACGCCTCGGCGCGTTATTTCGCGATGCTCGCACCAAGCGAATGGAAACGCCTTCCCACCTTCGCGGTGCTGCGCGATCCGGTCGATCGGTTCCGTTCCGCCTATCGCTATGCGCGCGCCGGTGGCGGGTCGGACAACCGGGTTTCCCCCGTCTTTGCCGAACGCTATCGCGCGTTTGGCGGGATCGACGATGCCCTCGATCATGTCGAGGCTGCGCGCTCGCCTTATGGGGTCGATCATATCTTCCGCCCGCAATGCTGGTATCTGACCGACAGGCGCGGCGCCATCGCGGTCGATCATCTCGCCTTGATCGAGCGGGTCGGCGATTTGCTCGATACGCTCTCAATCACCCCGGCGGGACCCCTGCGGCACGTCAACCGCACCGAGGGGAGCGATCCCGTGCTGACCCCCGGACAGGCTGATCGCGTCCGTCGTATTTACGCCGACGACCTTGAGCTGTTCGATCAGGTCGCGCGCTCCGACGGGCTCGCACGCCTGAGAGGCGACTGACGATGGCGCTCAGGATCGCTTATGTAATCAACTCGCTGGAGGGCGGCGGGGCAGCGCAACCGGTTCCGGCGATCACCGGATTGCTGCGCGATCGCGGCGCGACAGTCCGCGTGCTCGCGCTGTCGATGCGCAACGGCAAGGGCCGGCCCGCGCTGATCGCGGCGGGACTGGATCATCGCATTGGCCCCGGTGCCAAGCATCAGCACGGCCGCGCGTTCCGCTGGTTGCGGACGGAACTGCGCGCCTTTCGTCCCGACCTCATCTGGACGTCGCTCACGCAGGCGACATTGATGGGGCAGATCGCCGGACGGCTGATGGGGGTGCCGGTGGTGAGCTGGCAGCACAATGCGTTTCTGAAACCCGCCAACCGCCGGCTGCTGCGAATGACGCGATCATGGTCGCGTCTGTGGGTTGCGGATTCGTCGAGCGTTGCCGCGCTGACGCGCGACCGGCTGGGCATCGCCCCCGATCGAGTGATGACCTGGCCGCTGTTCATCGCCGATCCGGCTTGGTCCTCCCGGCCCGATCGACCGCCCGGCGCTTCGTTCCGGATCGGCAGTCTCGGGCGGCTTCACCCAAACAAAGGGTATGACGTGCTGATCGCCGCGCTGGCTGCGGCCGGTGCCGCGATCGGCCCGGATGTGCGGATCGAGATTGCCGGGGAAGGTGCGGAGCGCGACGCGCTCGAGAGATTACGCAAAACGGCTGGGATCGAGACGATCGCCTTTGTCGGGTATCGCCGGGACGTTCCGGACTTCCTCCAGTCATGCGACGCCTATGTGCAGCCTTCGCGAGCCGAGGGCTTCTGCATCGCGGCGCACGAGGCGATGGCTGCGGGGTTGCCTTGCATCGTCAGCGACGTGGGCGAGATGCCGCACACGGTTCGCGCCGCCGGCGGCGGCCTCGTCGTGCCGCCCGAAGATCCGGCGGCGCTCGCCCTGGCGCTGACCGCGCTGGTCAGTGACAGGACGGCCGCCGCCGCAATGGGGGCGGCCGGCCGCGACTATGTCTCGGCTACCTATGGCGCTGCCGCTTTCGCCGCTGCCGGAAATGCGATTTTCGACCGGATAGAACGCTGGTTTGAACCATCCGACCTGAGGTGACGGGGCCGCCGCACCGTCAACCAAGATGCGCATCGGCTTTCTTTTCAATCACGATCAGATTCATCAGGTGGCGCATAGCCTGCCGATCGCGCTGGCGATTGCACGGCGCGGGCGCGCGGAGGTGGTCGTTGCCACGACCAACGACCGCCTCGACGCCGAAGTCGACCGGCTGACCGCCAGCGCCGGTTGCCCTCCGCTCACGCGCGTGCGGCTCCGCCCCAAGGCACTGGCGAGTCGGGCCGCGACCGCAATGCTCGACACGATCGTGCCGGCGTCCAAGATCGTCGTCTATCGCGACAATCTCGATTTCTTCCGATCGCTTGACGCGCTGGTTGTTGCGGAAAAGACGAGCACGCTGCTGAAAAGCCGCTACGGCCTCGATCTGCCGTTGATCCATACCCGCCACGGCGCGGGCGATCGCGCGATCGGTTTCGACCGCAAGAGCGCGCTGTTTGATCTCGTGCTTGCGTCCGGCCCGCTGATACGCGACCGGCTGGTTCGCGACGCGGGGCTCGATCCGGCGCGGATCGCGGTGGTCGGCTATGCCAAGTTCGATATCCTCGACGGCTGCGTGACGCCGCCCCTGCCGATCCAGGACAACGGGCGCCCAACGGTGCTCTACAACCCGCACGTATCGGCGCATCTTTCGTCCTGGTATCGATACGGCCGCGAAGTGCTCGAGCTGTTCTATCACAGCAGTGACTATAATCTGATCTTCGCGCCCCATGTGATGCTGTTCGAGCGCCCTTTCCAACTGACCATCGATCGCCTGCGCATCGCGCGCCCGGGACGGATCGACCCCAAATTCTTCACCGCGCCGCACATCCATGTCGACCTCGGCAGCCCTGCCTCGACCGACATGACCTATACGCGCGCGGCCGACATCTATCTCGGTGACGTGAGCAGCCAGGTCTATGAATTCCTGCGCACGCCGCGGCCGTGCGTTTTCCTCGACGCGCACGACACCGATTATCGCGACTGTCCCCATTTTGCGCACTGGCGCCTCGGAGACGTCGCCACGTCGATTTACGACCTCGCGGTTGCTCTGGACGCCGCCTTCCGTCGCCACGCCGCGTTTCGCGAACTCCAGCGCCATGCAATCACCGAGCGGTTCGATCTCACCGCTACACCTGCCTCCGAACGTGCCGCGACGGCGATTTTAGAGCGGGTTATCGCCAAGCGAGCGTGATCCGGCCGCTCGCTCACCAGTGTCGAGCGCAACCGAAACGATCGTTTCGGGAACAATAAAATGACGTATTTTCAATGGACTGTCTGGATGAGATCGTGCGCCTAATAGGCTGCATGTGGCGGAGCGGGAGGTAGCAGGAATTTCCTTATATCTCATTCGTATAACGTAAGAACGGTCGACGACAATCGCGGCGTCCCCACACTTTTCCCCACACTCTGCATGAGCTTTCACGGGAAAATTCGAAACATCTGGCTACCCCCCATTCTCGCTTGAATACCGATTAATCGCGGCGTCCGTTCGGCATCCTTCTTGACCGTAAGCGCAAACGACCGCTTTTGGTCGGAAGTCGTCGGCTTCAGAAAGCATCAACGCCACGACCGCAGCCGCTGAATTGCGGCCGGTGACTGCCCCGGATCGATCTGTCGGAAGCGGCCGTAGGTTCAGCCTTTGTGAATGGCAGAGATCGGGTTGAATGCGAGTCATCAATCGGACTCGACTCCGCAACCTAGGGAAATCGCTAGAGCCTTCTAAAAGAACAGTTGGGCGATGGTCATCCCACAACTCCAGCCGAGATGGCTGCTCGTTACAGCGTTGCGCGCAACGGTTCGCTAGAAAGCCGTTCGACGGCGGCGCTAACGATCCGCGCGGCCTGCACTGCTTCATCGGCAGTGGTCGAGCGACCAAGACTGAATCGGATCGAGCAGTCGGCTTCCTCGCCCGTGAGGCCGATCGCCCGGAGCACATGCGATGGCTCAGGGATTCCCGAGGCACAGGCCGATCCGGAAGAGGCGGCGAGTGTCGGCTGCAACGCCGCCAGAAGGTCGGCCGCTGTAACGCAGCGCAACAGCAGGTTGACATTGCCGGGATGACGAAAACCGGTGTCGGGGCCGTTCAACACGGCCTCGCACCCCTCGGCGAGCAGCGTCTCAACAAACAAGTCACGACAGATGCGAACCCGTTCCCTTTCCTCGCGTGCAGACGCACCGGACAGGAGTTCGGCAGCAGCACCGAAGCCTATGCATAGCGGAAGCGGGAGCGTTCCCGACCTTAGGCCATTTTGCTGTCCGCCGCCGTGAATGAGCGGAGTGAGACACGGTTGAACGTCTCTGCGGACGACAAGTGCCCCGATACCACTCGGCCCATATATCTTGTGTGATGAAAGCGAAATCAGATCTGCGTGCTGCGCCAGGTCGCCGATGTCGATCGCGCACGGCGCTTGTGCGGCATCGCAATGAACCAAGGCGCCGGCCGCGCGTGCCAATGCGCCGATCCGATCCACGGCTTGGATCGTGCCGATCTCGTTGTTCACGGCCATGATCGAGACAAGCAGGACGTCCCCGTCCAGTTGCGCCGCAAGCGCGGCCTCATCGACGCGACCTTGCCGGTCGACCTCGATGACGGCGACCTCTAAGCCGTGCCGCTGCGCCAGAACCCGTCCCGCCCCGAGGACGCTCTTATGCTCGATGGCGCTCAGTAGGACCCGGTGGCGGCCGCTGCGTTCGGCGTAGTCGGCGAGGCCGAGGAGCGCGAGATTGTTGGCTTCCGTCGCGCCGGAGGTGAAGATCACTTCGTCCGGATCGGCGCCGACGAGCGAGGCCACTTGCCGCGCCGCCGCTGCGATCGCCTCGGCGGCGCGCCAACCGATGACATGCTCGGATGCGTGCGGATTGCCGAAAGCATCGGTGAACGCAGCCGCCATTTTGACGAAAACCCGCGGATCAACCGGGGCCGTCGCCTGATGATCCAGATAGATAGTTTCGCCAACTTTCATAATATTTCAATACCTTAGCGTTTACATCCGATGCCGAAGGGCCGCGTCGGGCACAAGCCACCGTCTGGAGGATGGCTCCAGCAGCAATTGACGCTACCACGAATATTGCGCTATCGTCACCTGGATGATCAATCCAGGCGGGGGCAATGGCAAGAGGGCCGCTATATCAGGACAGCTATACGCCACAACTTTCGGGGCATGAGACCTTTCCGCTCCGCTACGGTTGGCTGAAGAAGGCCTATGACGCTGTCGCCGCCGCGGGCGGCGAGGCTGAGATCCGCAATGTCTTCGGTGACGATGGCATCGCCCGCTTCGGCGTCGGCAAGAACATGGTCGCTTCGATCCGGCATTGGGCGCAAGTCGCGGGAATATTGGTAGAATCGGCGGCCGCGAAAGCGGTGCGCGCCACGGCCCTCGGAGACCGTCTGTTCGGAATGCAAGGGCTTGATCCCTATATGGAAGACCCCGCGACGCTGTGGTTGATCCATTGGCAGCTCGCGGCGCAACCGACCAAGACGACCTGGTTCTGGGCGTTTAATCACTATCCGGGCGTCACGTTCGAGCGCGAGCAGCTCGTCAAAGGCGTCGAGCGGCTTGCGAAGGACCGGCAATGGGCGCGCGTCGCTGCCGCCACGGTCAAGAACGACGTGGCCTGTTTCATCCGGACCTATGTGGCGCAGCAACCGAGCACGCGCTCGGGCAATGACGATGCGCTGGAATGTCCACTCTCCGAGCTCGGGCTGATACGCGCGCTCGGTAAACGGGACGGCTTTCGCTTTGTGCGTGGTGCCAAATCGTCGCTCGGCGACGGCGTGTTCGCTTATGCCCTTCTGGATTTCTGGTCGCGCCATACGACGGCTGCGACCCTTTCGCTCGAGGCAATCACGCACGAGCCCGGCAGTCCTGGGCGCGTCTTCCTGCTCGACGAGAACGACGTGGCCGACCGCCTGGCTGAACTCGCCGAGGTCACTGGCGGCAATTTCCGGTGGTCGGAGACCGCCGGACTGAAGCAGGTGGTCCGCGACAGGGAAATCGCACCGGAACTTGCGCTCGGCTTCGCCGAGGCCGACTTCAGCGCGTCCCGCCGGAAGGAGGCGGCGTGATGTCGCTGATCGAGCGCGTCAGGATCGGCCGGCGCTATCTGCGCTCGATCCGGATCGACACCGATCTTACCGATCCAAAGGCGCTGGAAGGTTTCATTTGCCCCCAAACATCGGCCGATGTGCTGATGACGATGGCTCGGCATGTCGCCGAGACTGGCCAGGGCGCGTTCACCTGGACAGGGCCCTACGGCAGCGGAAAATCCAGTCTCGTTGTGGCGTTGAGCGCCCTGCTCAATGGCAACGCGGCGCGGCGGCTCCAAGCCTCCTCGATTTTCAGCGGCGATGTCGCCGACAAGGTTCGTGCCGCGCTGCCGCCGGGGGCCAATGGATGGCGCATTGTGCCTGTCGTTGGTCGGCGCGACGATCCCGTCGTCGTGATCGGTGAGGCGCTTCATGCCGCGGGTCTGGTCGTGCGCCAGCCAAGAGGAGGGTGGCGCGAGGGCGACGTCGTGCGTGCGCTGAAGGAGGCGGCCGCCGATCGCCGTGAGAAGCATGGCGGCGTGATCCTGTTCATCGACGAGATGGGCAAATTTCTCGAAGCGGCCGCCCAAGACGGCGCCGACCTCTATGTCTTCCAGCAACTCGCTGAGCTGGCGTCGCGCAGCGAGCGCCGCCTGCTCGTCGTCGGTATCCTGCACCAGGCATTCGAGGAATATGCCAACCGGCTCTCGCAAGAGGCACGCGACGAATGGGCGAAGATCCAGGGCCGTTTCGTCGATCTCGCGATCAACACCGCCGGCCAGGAGCAGATTGATCTGATCTCGCGCGCGGTCGAGACCGATCGGGAGGCCTCGGAACCGGGTGCGTTTCCCACGACGGTCGCGGTCATGCTGCATCGGTCCCGCGCTGCTGACGCCGCGTCCCTGGCGCAGATGCTAGAAGGATGCTGGCCGCTCCATCCGGTCGTGGCCTGCTTGCTCGGTCCGATTTCACGCCGCCGCTTCGGCCAGAATCAGCGGAGCATCTTCGGCTTCCTTAATTCCGCCGAGCCGCACGGCTTTCAGGATTTCCTGAAAGGCGCAGAGGTAGGCGACCTCTACGAGCCGGCGCGGCTATGGGACTATCTCAGGGCCAATCTCGAGCCCTCGATCCTGGCATCGCCCGATGGCCATCGCTGGGCGCTCGCCGCCGAGGCGCTCGAACGCTGCGAAGCGATCGGCGGCAGCGAACTGCATATCCGGCTGCTGAAAACGATTGCCGTCGTCGATCTGTTCAAAGAGCGGTCGGCGCTCGTGCCAAGCTTCGAGCTGCTTCGCACCTGCTTTGCTGACCTCGCCGAGCCGGTGCTGCGCACGGCGCTTGGTGAGCTCGAGCGCTGGTCGTTCACGATCTTCCGGAAATTCGTCGATGCGCACGCGATATTCGCCGGAAGCGATTTCGACGTCGACCAGGCCGTGCGCGCGGCGATGGAGGAAGAGCCCGAACTCGATTTTGCCGTTCTACGCGCGCTGGCCGGTCTGCAACCAGTGCTCGCCAAGAAGCACTATCACGAGACCGGCACGATGCGCTGGTTCGATCTGACGATCGCGCCCGTCAGCCAGCTCGTCGATCTCGCCGCCGCCTATCAGCCGGGTCCGGGAACGATCGGCAAGTTCGTTCTCGCCATCCCGACCGAGGGCGAAAACGAGGACTATGTCGCGGAGGGGTGCCGCGAAGCCGCGCGCCAGCGCGACGATTGCGACATCATCGCCGGGCTTTCGAAGCGGGCGTGGGCGGTTGTCACCTTGGCGCGGGAGCTGCTCGCCCTCGAGACGGTCCGCAGCACGCGGGCAGAGCTCGCCGGCGACTCCGTGGCCCGGCGCGAAGTGAATGCCCGCCTCACCGTGTTGCAAGGCCAGCTTGAGAATGAGCTGCACAATGCGTTCGACAGCGCGCTTTGGTATCGCAAGCATCGCCAGCCCAAATCGCTGCGTCAGCCGGATCTCAACGGGCTCGCCTCCGAGCTTGCCGATCGCCGCTTTTCGGAATGTCCGATCCTGCACAGCGAGCTGCTTAACCGGCACAAGCCTTCGGGAAGCGCGATTGCGGCCCAGAACATCCTCTTGCGTCGGATGGTCCTGAACGAAGGAGAGCCGCGTCTCGGCATCGTCGACTTCCCGGCCGAAGGCGGACTGTTGGCCTCACTGCTCGAAGGCACTGGTCTGTACCGGAGGGAATCCGACGTTTGGGCCTTCCACGCACCAGACGACGACGACCCGAGCCGGCTTGCGCCGATGTGGAAGGCGGCGATGCAGCGGATCAAGCGGCAGCGCAAGCGCCCGATCTCGATGGTCGAGGTCTATGACGTCTGGCGCGCGCCGCCCTATGGGGTGAAGGACGGGCTCATGCCCATCCTGGGCGTCGCCTTCGTCCTTTCGCAGCGCGAGAGCCTCGCCATCTACCGCGAGGGCGTGTTCTGCGCGCGCTTCGACGATGTCGATGTCGAGTATCTGGCCAAGGATGCCGCGACGATCCAGCTACGCTGGATGGATCTGTCAGCCGTGTCGCGGCGGCTGCTGTCGGGCATGGCCGACGTGGTCCGCGCGCTCGACGAGGGCAATACGCTCGCCCATCTGCAACCGATCGACGTTGGACGCGGCCTCATCGGGATCTACGAAAAGCTGCCAGCCTGGACCAAGCGGACCGGGCGCTTGTCGGGCAATGCGATCAGGGTGCGCGATCTATTCAAGCGCGCGCACGATCCCAACCAGTTCCTGTTCGACGATATTCCGGCGCTGGTCTCGGCGGACGGCAATGAATTGGTCGAAAAAGAGCTCGGCCCGATCGTCAACGGCTTGCGCGAGGGGCTGGAGGAGCTCGTCGACGCCTATCCGTCCTTGATGCGCCGGTTGGCCGACATGATGCTCGCCGAACTTCAGGTTCCCAACACCTCGCCCCAAGCGCTCGCCGAGCTTCGGGACCGAGCGGAGAATATCCGGCAGGTCGCGGGGGACTTTCATGTCGAGGCGTTCGTCGGTCGGCTGTCGCAGTTCGACGGCCGTGACGAAGCGTTCGAGGCGATCGCCAGCCTCGCGGCAAGCAAGCCGCCACGCGACTGGGTCGATCCAGATCTAGATCGGGCCGCGGTCGAATTGGCCGACCTGGCGCAGCGCTTCCTGCGGTGCGAGACCTTCGCGCGCGTCAAGGGACGGCCCGAGAAACGGCACGCGATGGCGATCGTCATCGGCGTGGATGGGCGACCTGCCCCGCTCCTGGAGGAATTTCAGATTGCGGACGGCGACCGGGCGCAGGTGGATGCCATTATCCATCAAGTCGAAGTGGCGCTCGACGACGCTGACGAGAAGCGGCGCAATGTCATTCTGGCCGCGCTCGCGGAGCTCTCGGCGCGATACATGAGCGGCGAGACCGAGCAGCGACAGCCCGCCCGGGCTCTGGGAGGCGGCTGATGTGCGATACGGACGCCAAGAAGGCGGCGATCTGCTATTCGGAAAACTTCCAGCAGTTTCGCGCGCTCAACACGCAGATGAACCAGATCCCGGCGCTCGCCATGACGCTGACCGGCGGCCTCTGGTTCGGCGCCGGCGTTAGCGAGAATCTCGATACCGAGATTCGCTTCGCGCTGCTGATGCTCGCCGGGCTGAGCAATATGGCCCTGACCCTTGTCGTTGTGCGCATCCGCGACGTGCTCCAGAGCTATCTCGACCAGATCGAGGCGTTTCATCCGCCGAGCTTTGCCGGCGGCACGCCTAAGACGCCCCGCGCGCCGTGGCTCGGCAGCTACAGCATGATCACGATCTTCTGCGCGCTGATGCTGCTGGCCGCGGCATTCTCGTTCTTCGGGGCATTCTGGAAATATTGGCCGCTCACTCTGTCGAGATGGTGGGGCGTGGCGGGTTTCGCCGCGTTGCTGCTCGGTCTATATTTGATCATTTTCAGCCGGGCACGCCGAAACGCAGGAGGCTCGAGTGCCTAGTCCCGCGGCAGCGTTCCGGCACGAGGGCGGTGGCACGATCGCCTACTATGATCGCACGGTCGATGCCTACGCAAAGGCGACACTCGATGTCGACATGGCGCCGATCTACCGGCGCTTCCTCGCCCATGTTCCGCCTGCCGGCGAGATATTGGACGCCGGCTCGGGCTCGGGACGCGATACACTGGCCTTCCTCGATCTCGGCTATCGGATGCAGGCGTTCGATGCCTCTGCCGAGCTTTGCGCGCTTTCGAGCGCGCTGACCGGCGTAGCGACCCGCCATCTTTGTTTCCAGGATTTGGACGACGAGAATGCATTCGATGGCGTTTGGGCGTGCGCATCGCTGCTCCATGTCGCCGAAGTAGAGCTCGACGATGCGATCGACCGCTTGATCAGGGCGCTACGCCCGGGCGGCGCGCTCTATATGTCGTTCAAGCTCGGGCGGGGCGAGCGCGTCACCGATGATGGCCGGATGTTCACCGATATGGACGAGCCGCGGTTGCGGGCGATTTTCCGCAAGTTGCCACAGGCCCGTCTCGACGATGTCTGGATCTCGGGCGGCGAGGGAGCCTTGAAAGGACTCGCGGACTGGCTGAACGCCATCGCGATCAAGTGGGAAGGCGACGGCGGGTTGTGAGCGGGGAGGTAAAGCACGTTCTGGGGCTTTCCGGCGGCAGGGACAGTGCTGCGCTTGCGGTCTATATGCGCCAGCACCATCCCGAGCTCGAAATCGAGTATTTCTTTACCGATACGGGCAAGGAGCTCCCTGAGGTCTATGAATATCTCGGCCGGCTCGAAGGCTTTCTCGGCAAGGCCATCCTGCGGCTCAACCCCGACCGCGACTTCGACTTCTGGCTCAAGCAGTACAATGATTTCCTGCCGTCGCCGCAAACCCGCTGGTGTACCCGGCAGCTCAAGCTTCGCCCCTTCGAGCGCTGGCTGAAGCCCATGCTCGAGGAGGGGCAAACGATCTACAGCTATGTCGCGATCCGCTCGGACGAGGAATATCGCGAGGGCTATAGCTCGAAACATGAGCGCCTGTTGGTCCGACTCCCGTTCCGGGAGGCCGGTATCGACAAGTCCGGCGTGCTGGAGCTGCTCGAGGCCGCGGGACTGGGACTGCCCAAATATTACGAATGGCGCACGCGCAGCGGGTGCTCCTTCTGCTTCTATCAGCAGAAGATCGAATGGGTGCGGCTGATGGAACAGCACCCCGACCGCTTCGAGGAAGCCAAAGCCTATGAGAAGAACGCCATCGAGCATGGATCGCCTTTCACCTGGAGTCATGGCGAATCGCTCGATGAGTTGCAGCGACCCGAGCGTATCGAGGAGATCCGGCGAGACCATGCGGCGCGGATTGCCCGGCAGCGCGCGAGGCTGAGGCCGAACCCCTTGCGGCCCGACTATGAGCCGATCGACATCGACGATCTCTACGGGCAAGCGAAAGTCTGTGTGGCCTGCCACAAATGAGCGGGGCCGCGGCCATGAGCGGCATGGCGGCAGCGCGATTGCGCGACGCTCTTGAGCCGGCACGGCCGCTCTATGTCCAGCCTGCCGACCCGATGGCGAGCGAAGTCCTGATGCCCGCCCTTCGGGCGACGCGGTCGCTGGATATGATGATGGGCTATTTCGCTAGCGCGTCCTTCGCCGAGATCGCGCCTGGGCTTGCCGTGTTCCTACGCAACGAGACCGCGCCCTTGCGCCTCATCGTCAGTCCGTTCCTGACAGCTGGCGACTTCGATACGCTGACTCAGGACCAGGAAGCGCTGGCGGCATTCGCGCAACGGATCCTGGTCGACGAGGTGCCCGACGAGGATCTGTTGGTCCGGCACACGCTCGAATGCCTCGCTTGGTTGATCTCGCAGGAGCGCCTAGTGCTGCAGATCGCGGTGATGCGCGATGCGCTGTTTCATCCGAAGGTCTGGCTGTTCGAGGATGGCGACGATCGCGCTGCGCTGCACGGTTCGACCAATCTCACGGGACGTGCGCTCACCAAGAATAAGGAGCAATTGACGCTTAGCCGTGACTGGAAGGGTGAGGAACCGCGATTTCATGTCGACCGCTTGCGGCAGGAATTCGATGAGATGTGGGCCGGCGGCGACACTGATTGTCTGGTGCTCTCGCTGCCCGACGCCGTGCAGCGCAAGATCGTCAAGGACTACAAGACCGAGACGATGCCCGACGAGCTGGAACTCTCGCATCTCTGGCGCAAGGCGCAGGGCATCGAAAAGCCTGTGGACCTCGAACAGCCCGTCAAGGGCAACGCGCTCTCGATCCCGCCCTATCTCAACTATGAGACGGGCGATTTCGCGCACCAAGGCGCGGCCGTCAGAGCCTGGGAGGGCGCCGGTCGCCGCGGCATCCTCGAAATGGCAACGGGCGCAGGCAAGACCATCACCTCGATGATTTGCGCTTCGCGGCTTCAGGACGAGGTCGGGAAGCTGCTCGTCGTCGTTTCCGCTCCTTATCGGCCGCTCATCGAGCAATGGTGCGGCGAGATTCGGGAATTCGGGGTTGAACCGATCAACCTCCCGGCGGCGGGGGGACCGCTTGCGCGCGATCGCGAGATCAAGCAGGCCGGTCGTCGGCTGCGCCGTGGCGGCTCATGCGCGGAAATCCTGGTGGTCAGCAACGATACGCTTTGCACCGAGGAGTTCATCGCGGCGATCTCAGGGCTGTCCGTGCCCAAGCTGTTCATCGCCGACGAGTGTCACAATCTCGGGGCCGAATCCTTCACCCAAAACCCGCCGGAATGCTTCGACTATCGCCTCGGCCTCTCGGCGACGCCGGTGCGGCAGTATGACGACGAAGGCACGGCCGCGCTCATCGCGTATTTTGGGGAGATTTGCTACGCATTCACGCTGGAGCAGGCTATCGGCAAATGCCTGACCGAATATGACTACCATGTCCATTTCGTCGAGCTGACCGACGCCGAGATGGCGGAATGGTACGATCTGACGGCGAAGATTTCCACGCAGGCCTGGAAGATCAAGAGAGGGGAGAGCGACCCCTATTTGGATAATCTGCTCCGGCAGCGGCGCCTGATCCTCGAGACCGCGGATGGCAAGATCGACCTTCTCGCCCGTCTGCTCGACGCCGAGGTGCCTCGTTCGTTGCAGTACACGCTGATCTACGCGACGGATAAGCAGCCGGCGCAGCTCGATGCCGTGAATGCGCTGCTCGAGAAGCGCGGCGTACTGTTCCACCAATTGACGCAGGAGGAAACGCAGAGTCGTGAGAA
The DNA here is from genome assembly GCF_019880555.1 of Hephaestia mangrovi. Taxonomy (GTDB): domain Bacteria; phylum Pseudomonadota; class Alphaproteobacteria; order Sphingomonadales; family Sphingomonadaceae; genus Sphingomonas; species Sphingomonas mangrovi. Next base: position 148,232 of record NZ_JAINVU010000007.1, read on the forward strand.
GACGGCGCGAATCCTAGCGGATTTTCAGGAAGGAACGACACAAGTCCTGACTGCCAAGCGCGTTCTCGACGAAGGCGTTAATATACCTCAAATCAAATTGGCCTATATCTTGGCCAGTACTACAGTGAAACGGCAATGGGTGCAGAGACGGGGGCGCTTGCTTAGGACCTGTAAGGCGATCGGCAAGACTCACGCCGTCATCCACGATTTTGTTGTCCTTCCCCCGGGAATGGCGACGACATCGGACGGAGAGTCGCTTGATCAGGACGCGAGGAAGCTAGTACGCTCCGAGCTCGAGCGGGTTTGGGAGTTTGCGCGCCTTAGCCGAAACGGGCCAGCCACACACGGTCCTTATGAGGCGGTAGAGCATCTCCAGGCCATCGCTAACGCATGGGGGGTCGACGATGGCCTATAATGACAAGAAGATCTTGGAGGTCTTGCTCGGCGAGCTGAAAGCCGTGCCTGATCGGTGCGACGGCTACCAGGACGAGTTGGCCGAACTGCTCGGAGACGTTCTCCAAGCCGAACGGGAACATGCCATCGCGCGCACGAACGTCGTCAAAAAAATTGGCGACCAGGTCAACACCGTGGCCATGTTTCTGCATCGCACACGGGCGAAAGAGGGCGGAGATCAGGCAGAATGAAGCTACTCCGCGTTCGGGTCGAGAATTTCCGGCTCCTCAAGGACATCCAGATCGAATTTGCGGTCGAAACGGCGTCAAATCTCACCGTCATCCGGGCCGCGAACGAAAGCGGCAAGACCACCTTGCTCATGGCGTTGCAGTGGGGGCTATTCGGCGATGAAGCGCTCCCGGATCGGGGACGGAATTTCCGGCTCAGCCCGATGGACGCGGCGACGGGCACGCGAACCAGCGTGAATGTGTCGGTCGAAGTCGATTACGAGGTTCCTACAAAGACCGGACCGCGCCGCTACCGCCTGCTGCGCTATGTCACCGAGACAGTGAAAGGCGGCGAATTCGAGCGAGGATCAGCGAACGTCAAGCTGTTCCAGTTGAACGCAACCGGAACGCCGCCGGTCGACAATCCCGAGGCTCATATCCGGCCCCATCTGCCGCGCGAGCTGCGCGAGGTCTTCTTCACCGACGGCGATCGCGCGCTCAGCTTCATCGAAGGAAACCGCGGCGATCAGATGAAGCGCGTCGAGGGCGCCATCCGGTCGCTGCTCGGTCTTGGCGTCGTCGAGGAAGCGCTGGCGCATACGCGTAAGGTCAGCGCAGAGCTTAACCAGAAAGTGCGCGCCGACGCGGGCACCCAGCGCGAGCTGAAAACCGTCTCCGAGAAATTGTCTGCCTTACAAGAGCAAACGCCCGAGCTCGAACGCCAGCACAAGGAGGCGAAAGACGCGCGCCTCAAGTTGGAGGATTTTGCCGAGGAAGCGGATCGCCGACTGTCGGACGCGCTGCGCAAGGGCAATCGCGAAGAGCTCGAAGCCGAACGGAAGAAGGCGGCGGCGGGCAAGATCGCGGCCGAGAAGGATGCCGGTCAGGCGGCGCGCGACCATGCCAATCTGTTCAAGAGCATTCTGCTAGGAAAGGCGCTCCTTGCCGAGCCGTTCGAGAAGGCGAAGGCGGTGCTCGACAAGCTGCATGAGCAAGGTAAGATTCCCGGTGAAACGATCCCTGTCCTCGATGATCGGCTGAATCAACCCCTCTGTATCTGCGGCGAGAGCCTCGATCCGAACGATCCCGAGGGCCAGCAGCGACGCGCAAAGATTCAAAAGCTGATCGACGACAGCCGGGCCTCCGACGCCATCCAAGAAAAGGTGACGGCGCTCTATTATGGCGCACGGGATCTGCTGCGGCCGATCGAGGGCGATGGCTGGTCGGGCGAGTTCAGCGCTGTGTTCGAGCGGCGGCAGCGCGCCAACAAGCGCCACCGTGATCTGGGCGAGCAGGAGGCGGCTATCGATGCGAAGATCGCCGCGCTTCCAGACGTTGATATCCAGCAGCTGAAGGCGACCCGCGATCGTTATCGGGAGCAGGCGAAGGACGCTCACGGCAAGGAAATCAAATATGCCGGCTTCCTCGATTCCAACACCAAGGACATCGACGCGGCCGAGGATCTGCGCAAGAAGCTGCTCCAGCACGACGAGCGCGGTGCAAAGATCAGCGCCGAACTCGAGGTCGCGCACGATCTGCAGCAGATTCTGTCCAACGCGCTCGAGACGATGAAAACGACCGAGCTGCACAAGGTCGGCGAGAGCATGAACACGCTGTTCCTCGACATGATCGGCGCCGATCCCTCGCAGCGCTCGATCATCGCTCGCGCCGAGATTACGCCTGATTTCCGGATCGTCGTGTTCGGCCGCTTCGACAATCCCTTGGACCCGTCGCAGGATCTCAATGGCGCGTCACGGCGTGCCCTGACCATCGCCTTCATCCTTGCGCTGACCAAGGTCAGCGAAGTGGAGGCGCCCAACGTCATCGACACGCCGCTCGGCATGATGAGCGGCTATGTAAAGCGCGAGGTACTCCGCTTGGCGGCAGAGCAAAGCTCACAGCTCATCCTGTTCCTCACCCATTCGGAGATCGCAGGCTGCGAGGACATTCTCGATGAGCGCGCCGGACGCATCTACACGCTGACCAATCCGGCCCACTATCCCAAGATCCTCGTCAACGATCCGGGCGTGAACGACATCGGCGTGCTGCTGTGCGACTGCGATCATCGCGATCATTGTGAGCAGTGCGAGCGCCGCGAAGAGCGCCGCGAGTCCGAAGCCGTGGCGGTGGAGGCCTGAAATGAACGCTTTTGCCCCTGTCGATGTCTATCTGCCCGAGAAGTACCAGGACTATTTCCACACCTATTGCCTGACGCGGACGGAGGGCTCCCGGAACAATCCCGAGGACAGCCCTTTCCCGCGAATGGTCGATATGTGGTTCATGGCGCTCTGCCTAGCCGTGAAAGAGAAGATCAAGCCGGACTTCGATCACAAGGGGCCGACCTACAAGGCCATCAATGGTGACGTCTTCGGAAGCGATCTCTGGCGCTCCAATGCCCTCATGCTCCTGGCCATCGCCCATACCGGCGATGTTCAGGTGACGGACAAGCCACACGAGATGATGCGCGTCGCCAATGCCTACGCGATCGCCGGCTTACCCCGCCTGATTGCGATTCTGGAGGAACGTGGCGGGGATACCGCGCTCGATCATCTCTCGGACGCCGTAGAGGATATGCTCGATGATTGAGCGCCCAAATACATTGGCGGGGCTTCCCGGTTTGCCCACCCTCCTCGACGAGCGGCAGCGCGACATCCCATGAAAGTCGCGCAACGGCTCTGGACGATCGAGAAGCTCATCGGCCTGAAAGATCGCATAAATCTCAACCCCATTTGGCAGCGCGGTCCCGCATGGAAGGGCTCACGCCGTGTCCTGCTGATCGATTCCATTCTGCGTGAGATGGATGTTCCCAAAATCTATCTTCGCAAGCTGCCCGCCGGGAGCCTCTACAGCTATGAGGCCGTGGATGGGCAACAGCGGCTGCGCGCGATCTGGGACTTCGCGGCTCCCGCCGACGGTGCTGCCGGGTTCACGCTGAGCGGTGCCGGCGCGCTGGAGCCGATCAACGGGCATGTCATCTACGGCAAGACGTTCGCAGAGCTCGACGCCTCGCTCCAGCGACAGCTTCGAGGCTTCAAGATCGGCGTCGGGGAAATTGTCCGCGCGAGCAATGACGAAATTACCACCCTGTTCGCGCGACTGCAGATGGGGATGCCGCTCAATCCCGCGGAGCTGCGCAACGCCGCTCTGGGGCCGATGCGCAACATCATCCAGCTTACCGCGACATCGCATGAGTTCTTCGCCAACGCGAAGATCAACAACGATCGTTCCAAGTATTTCGACTTCGCTAGCCACGCGTTCGCGGTGGCAGCATGGAACGGAACGCGCGACATCAAGTCGACCGATTTGCGAGCGTTGCAGACCGAATATGCCGTGGCCGACATGGAGGACATCCTCGCCCTGTCCGCGAAAGTCGGCGACGCCCTAAATGTTCTGGCAGAGATCGATCAGCACACACGATTCCGCATCACGCGCAAATGGATCTACGTCGATCTACTTTGGGTAATCATGCAGCTCCATGAGCAGGGTAAGTCGATCGACCTCGAGAAGATCGCGGCAAAATATAACTATTTCGAGGAGCGGCGGAGGAAATATACGTCCGAGCCCGACTTGCTTCTCAACTCGCGGCGGCGGGATGCTGCGCCAAATGACCGCGCGCTGTACGAGTATATCTATGCGTTCCGCACCGATGGCGCGTCCAAGACCAATTTGCAGAAGCGCAACAAGGCGTTGCGAAAGTTCGTCCGGAACGTGGAGGTCGATTGATGGCGTTCGATCCCAAAGATCTGCCGCCGGCGTTGGTCGACGAATATCGCAAGAATCGGTGCGGGCTCCTCGTGGGCGCTGGCGCGTCGGTCGGGGCGAATTTGCCGCAATGGGCGATCTGTTGCGGGAAATGATCTCCACCGCAAAGGCCAATGTGCCGATCACCGATGCTAAGGCCGCCGAATATGAAGCCCTGATAAAAGCAGGGAAATATTTGATGGCAGCTTCGGGTCTGAAGGCGGATCTCGGGAGCTTTTTCGGAGATTTCATCCGCCGCGTATTCGTGGAATCGAAACCCGCCCCCACCAAGCTGCACGACGCGTTTCTCAAGCTCAATCGTCTACAGTTCGTCCTGACGACCAACTATGATACGCTGTTGGAGCGAGCTTGGCGGACCCTCGATGCCGACGTCACGGTCTGCACGTTTCGCGATATTGGAGAGGTTCGGAGAAGCCTGTCCCGACGCGAGTTCTTCATTCTCAAAGCGCATGGCGATGCAACGCGCGCTGGCGATGGCATCATCCTGACCGAACAGGATTATCGGCAGATCCTCTTTAAGGAGCCCGCTTATCAGAACATGCTTGCGACGATGTTTTCCATGTACACGGTGATCTTCGTCGGCGCATCCATGAGCGACCCCGAAATCAATTTAATGCTCAACTATATCGCCGGCACCTTCGCACCGGACGCGGGGCCAACGCACTATGCCCTCCTAACCAAGGAGAAGATCACCGAGGTCGAGAAGGAACGGTGGTTTAAGGATTTCAAGATCCGCGTGATCCCGGTCAGCTCCGCCAGCGAATATGCCGAGATCGAGGACTTTGTGGAATTGCTCGCCGCAAAAGGTGCCGCAGGCGCAGCCTAGGGCCTCGGTGCAGGGGGTGACCCACCCGACTAGGCACCTCTGGGAAAAGGCCGATCGTTAGTAGCAACCAGGGCGAGCTTCATGCCCCGCCGTGCGCCTGACCGGCGTCCATAAAACTATGTCGGCTTACGCCTGCATAGATTCAATAGGAGCCATTCCGGTTCGTCCCAAGACCAGACATTTGTTTCAGGTCTCGCACGCCGCGCCCTTTCCTCTCACATCCCGATCTCGAGCCCCCTGCTTCGCCCTCGGCCAATCATCTCGCCAAGGGCCCGGCCGACGCTATCGACCGAGTGCCTCGGCAGCCCCAGCTGCACTCGGCGATTGCGCAGTAGCGACTCAACCTGCGGATCGCGCTCGAGTGATTTGGCCATGCCGATCATCCGGTCGCCCAGCGTGTTGGCGCGTGTGGTCTCGTGCCTGTCCAAGAGGTAGCGGCGTTGCCGCTCGAGCGTCTGCCAGCGCCGAATGAACACGTCTGCGCGAAGGTTGGGATCGGTCCGCATCTCGGCTTCGAGCTGCATCACCTGGAGCGCTTTTCGTGTCTCTCCATTTGAGGCTTCGGTGATGAGCCGGCGATCGCTTGCAAAGGCCGCCTCGAGATTGATTGCACCGTGGGGTTGAAGCCCATTGAGCTGGGCACGGCTTTGGGCGAGCTCGGCGCGTTGCTCCGCGGTGGGTTTGTCACCCGCCGACTGCGCGAACAGCATCGCCCGGACGATCCGCCCGTGTCGGGCCACCGCTGAAGGAAGCTCGGATGCCGGTGCCAGTGCCAAGAGCGGGTCTCGGACTGTCGCATTGCCGCGTTCTAATATCGGGCGTCGCGGCTGCGGCGCGGACACCGACCTGAGCTTGAGCCCCTCAAACCGGTTCCGCGGTGGTTGGGGCAGCTCGATCCGCCGGCGATCGGCGAACACGCGCGGATAGTCCGACGCCATGTCCTTGCCGCGCTCGCGTGACAGGACCCGCGTCAGCGCCTGTCGATCCCCGAAGTCATCGCGACCGTAGTGGAGATCAACGCTGTCGCGATGACGCGACAGCGCGACATAGGCGGCGTGCCGATCGAGCCCCGGTGTCGCCAGCACATGCACGCGGTCGACCGTCACCCCCTGCGCCTTGTGGATCGTCGCGGCATAGCCGTGATCGATGCTGGCATAATCCTTCACGTCGAACGCGATCGCGCGACCGTCGTCGAGCAGCACTGCTATGCGGGCCGGCGTGACGGATTGCACCTGGCCAAGCGTGCCGTTCTTCACACCCAGGCTGCGCTCGTTGCGCAGGAACATGACGCGGTCGCCGCTGGCGAACGCGCGTTCGCCACGCTCGGTGGCGACCGTCACGTCGACACCTAGTTCGCCGCTGGCGCGCAGCCGTTCGCGCGCGGCAACGTTCAGCGCACGCACCTCGTCATTGGTGTGCGTCAGGATGATGCGCGACGCGCCTGGCGCACTGTGCCGGTCGCGATCCCAACGCTCGATCAGTGCGGCACGGGCCTCATCGCGCGTATCGGCACTGTGGATACGGTCATGGCGCTCATAAAGGCTGATCGCCTCGCCGGTGCGCTCGGTAGCGAGATACCGCGTGGCATCACGCTGCCAGTCCTCGCGCTGGCGGCGGATGTCGGTGATCTCGACGCCGCCATGTCGCTCGGCAACCGAGCGGAACGCCGCCCCCGCCTCGATCGCCTGGAGCTGCTCGGGATCGCCGACCAGCACCA
>NZ_JAINVU010000008.1 GCF_019880555.1 Hephaestia mangrovi
GATTGCGTCGCTTATGCCGGCGAGCGCAGGCAGTTCGGCAAGCCGATCGCCGAGCATCAACTCATCCAGGCGATGCTGGCCGATTCGAAGACCGAGGCGCTCGCCGCCCGGGCGCTGGTGCTGGAAACCGCCGCCGCCAAGGATGCGGGTCGCGACGTTGTCCTCGAATCCTCCGCCGCCAAGCTGTTCGCCAGCGAGATGGTCGGCCGCGTCGCCGATCGCGCGGTGCAGATTTTCGGCGGGGCGGGCTATATCGCCGATTATGGCATCGAGCGGCTGTACCGCGACGTGCGGCTGTTCCGCATCTACGAAGGCACCAGCCAGATCCAGCAACTCATCATCGCCCGCGAAACGATGAAGCGCGGCGGCTGAACGGAGAGAGATGATGGATACCACCAACCTGTTCCGCCTCGATGGCCGCGTCGCGCTCGTCACCGGGGGCAGCCGCGGGATCGGCCGGATGATCGCCGCGGGCTTCGTTGCGCAGGGGGCGACGGTCTACATCTCGTCGCGCAAGGCCGAGGCATGTTTCGAAACCGCGAAGGAACTCGGCGACAAATGCATCGCGTTGCCGCAGGATGTCTCCACCGTCGCCGGCTGCAAGGCGCTCGCCGCGCAATTCGCCGAGCATGAGGCGAAGCTCGACATCCTCGTCAACAACGCCGGCGCGGCCTGGGGCGAACCGTTCGAGGATTTCCCCGAAAAGGGCTGGGACAAGGTGATGGACCTCAACGTCAAGTCGCCCTTCTTCCTGACGCAGGCGCTCTACGAGCCGCTCAAGGCCGCTGCCTCGCGCGATCGGCCGGGCAAGGTCATCAACATCACCTCGATCGACGGGCAGCGGCTCAATCCGTGGGAAACCTATAGCTATCACGCCTCGAAATCGGCGCTGATCTATCTCACCAAGCGGATGGCGGCGCGGCTGATCCGCGATTCGATCAACGTGACATCGATCGCACCGGGGGCGTTCGCCAGCGAGATGAACCGCGCCGCGCGCGATCATGGCGATGCGGTGGCGCAGGCGATCCCGGCGAAGCGGATCGGCGTCGACGAGGATATGGCCGGGGCGGCGATCTATCTCGCCAGCCGGGCCGGCGATTATATCGTCGGCGACACGATCACGGTGGACGGCGGGCTGGTCAACGCGGCGCTCGGCAGCTCGATCGACGCCTGATCAGCAGCGGTCGATCGCCGCGACCAGCGCCGACTGGCGGGCGGTGCCCGATTTGGCGAGCAGCGCGCGAAGCTGCGCGCGCGTCGTGCTGATCCGAACCCCGCGCAGGTCGGCATGATCGTCGAGCGAGCGGCCACGCATCAGGCTTTCGGCAAGCGCCGTCTCCGATGGCGTGAAGCCGAATCGCGCCGCGGCACGCGCCAGCCGGGCGCGCAAGGCGGCTTCGAGATCGATGATCGTGACGATCGCCGCCGGCTCGTCGCGATCGGTCGGGTCGACCGCGATCCGCCATGGCAGCCGCCCGGCGCGCCCGGCCAGCAAGCTGGCGCCGACTCGCCGTCGCGCCGCGTCGCGCAGCGCCCGTGCCAGCGTTTCGCCCAGCGCCGGATCGGCCATCGCGATCACCCCGTCCGCGCTAAGCGACAGCAGGTCGGCGGGCAAGGAGTGCGCGGCATGGTTGCTGTGCAGCACACGGCCGCGCGCATCGCACAACAGGCAGGCGTCATCGAGCCGGCGAAAGGCATAATCGCCCAGCGACAGCGTCCGGTCGACCCGCGCCAGCGCGGCGCGAGAGCGCATCATGCGGTTGAGATGCGGCAGCAGCGCCTGGATGCGTTGTTCGTCGGCGACGTCGAACGGCGTTCCGGTGCGCGACCGGTGCAGCCCCAAGGCGACGATCCGTCCGCCGATATCGGTCATCGCGCCCAGCCCGTGCAGCCGGTCGCCATTGGGCCGCGCGAAATCATTGTAGAATTCGCTGCTGCTGAAGGTGCGGGTCGGCACCAGTCGCTCGAAAGCAACCGCGTTATCCATGCCCATCCGGTGCCGCGTTTCCCACCACGGATCGCAGCCGTGATAATAAGCCTCGTAATCGACGAAGATCGAGGGATCGAGGTTGTAGGCGCTCTCGACCACCGGCCGATCGTCTTCGGCGAGCATCAGCCAGGTGCTCGCGGCGTTGACCGCCGTGGCGATTTCACCGGACAGGTCGCGATAGGCTTCGTGATCGACGATTGCATCGTAGATGCGCTCGATCAGCGCATCGTGCCCGCTATGTGTCCCCATTTATCCTCCATTTGAAGGATGCCCCGATTGCCTCTCAGGGTGCAGCATCGGCCGGCGCGAGTCGAGGGGGGCTCGCCCATGGGCCGGCAACGGCCCGTGTGGCGGGTGTGGTCGGGGCGGCGTCAGCGACCCGCGACTGCTCCGGCCACACCCAAAGCACCCTTTTGCACCCGCGAATAGTGTCGACATACCCTGGATTGGGGATGCGCCGGCTTGGCAATTCGCGCAGGGTTATTTCCGCGCGGACGGCGGCGCGATCCGCCGCTCGTTTGCCAAGGCCGATCGACGGGCCTGATGGGTCATCGATTGGGGATACGGCCGGAGGGCGCACGCGACCCGAGTCCTCCGGCCGTGTCTTCACCCCGCGATGCCGCCCGCGGCAAGCACCGCCAGCGTCACCAGCTCGCTCGCGCTTGATGTCATCGGCGCGATCTGCACCGGCTTTTCCATGCCGATCAGCATCGGGCCGATCATCGAATCGCCACCCAGTTCGCGCAGAATCTTGGCCGAGATGTTGGCCGATTGCAGGCCGGGCATGATCAGCACGTTGGCCGGGCCGGACAGCCGCGCGAAGGGGTAATTGGCCAGTTGCCGGGGGTTGAGCGCGACATCGGGCGCCATCTCGCCTTCATATTCGAAGCCCGGCTTGCGCTCGTCGAGCACCTTCACCGCGGCGCGGATATTGTCGAGCCACTGGCCCTCGGGATTGCCGAAGGTCGAATAGCTGAGGAAGGCGACGCGTGGCTCGTGGCCCATCCGCCGCGCGACCTGCGCGGTGCGCTCGGCGATATCGGCGAGTTCCTCCGCATTGGGGCGCTCGTTGATCGTCGTATCGGCCATGAACACGGTGTGCGTCTGGCCGACCAGGATGTGGATGCCGAACGCGACGCCGCCATCGGCCACGTCGATCACCCGGCGCACTTCGCGCATCGTGCGGGCATAGGTGCGGGTGATGCCGGTGATCATCGCATCGGCCTCGCCCAATTGCAGCAGCAGCGAGCCGAAGATGTTGCGATCCTGGTTGACCATCCGCTCGCAATCGCGGCGCAGATAGCCGCGACGCTGCAGCCGCTCGTAAAGGAAGTCGACCATCTTCGGCACCAGCGGCGAATGCCGGCTGTTGTGCAGTTCGAAGCTCTTGGGATCGTCGACGCCCAGCTTGGCGAGTTCCTCGTAAACCTCGTCGCGGCCGACCAGCACCGGCGTGCCGTAGCCGCCGTCGCGGAAGGCGATCGCGGCGCGCAGCACCACCTCTTCCTCGGCCTCGGCAAAGACGACGCGCTTCGGGCAGGCCCGCGCGCCTTCATAAGCCTGGCTCAACACCGCCGTGGTGGGATTGAGGCGGCCGCGCAGCGTTTCGCGATACGCTTCCATGTCCTCGATCGGCTTGGTCGCGACGCCCGAATCCATCGCCGCCTTGGCAACCGCGGCGGGGATTTCCTCGATCAGCCGCGGATCGAACGGCGCGGGGATGATATAATCGGGGCCGAAGCTGTGGCGTGTGCCGTAAGCGGTGGCGACTTCCTCGGGCACCTGCTGGCGCGCGAGCCGGGCGAGCGCCTCGGCCGCGGCGACCTTCATCTCCTCGTTGATCGTCGTCGCGCGCACGTCCAGCGCGCCGCGGAAGATGAACGGGAAGCCGAGCACATTGTTGACTTGGTTGGGGTAATCCGAACGGCCGGTGGCGATGATCGCGTCGGGGCGCGTCGCCTTGGCCAGCGGCGGCGCGATCTCGGGATCGGGATTGGCCATCGCGAAGATGATCGGCTTGGGCGCCATCGTCTTGAGCAATTCGGGCGGCAGCGAATTGGCCGAGGCGAGGCCGAAGAACACGTCGGCGCCGTCGATCGCTTCGGCCAGCGTGCGCTTGTCGGTGGCAACCGCGTGGGCCGATTTCCACTGGTTCATGTCGTCTTCGCGGCCCTGATAGATCACCCCGGTCTTGTCGACCATCAACAGGTGATCCGACGGCAAGCCCATCGCCTTGATGAGCTCGGCACAGGCGATCGCTGCCGCGCCGGCACCCAGCATCACGCAACGCGTGTCCTTGATGTCGCGCCCGGTGAGGTGCAGCGCGTTGATCAGGCCGGCGGCGGCGATGATCGCGGTGCCATGCTGATCGTCATGGAATACCGGGATGTTCATGCGTTCGCGCAGCGCCTGCTCGATCAGGAAGCATTCGGGCGATTTGATGTCTTCGAGGTTGATGCCGCCGAAGCTGGGTTCGAGCAGCTCGACCGCCTCGACGAAGCGATCGACATCCTCGGTGGCGACCTCTAGGTCGATCGAGTCGACGTCGGCGAAGCGCTTGAACAGCACCGCCTTGCCCTCCATCACAGGCTTGGAGGCGAGCGCGCCCAGATTGCCGAGCCCGAGGATCGCGGTGCCGTTCGAGATCACCGCCACCAGGTTGCCCTTCACGGTATAGTCATAAGCAGCCGCGGGGTCTTCGGCGATCGCGCGCACCGGCACCGCAACGCCGGGGGAATAAGCGAGCGCGAGATCACGCTGCGTCGCCATCGGCTTGGAAGCGACGATCTCGATCTTGCCCGGGCGGCCCTCGGAATGGAACAGCAGCGCCTCGCGCTCGGAAAACTGGACGTTCGATTCGTCGGCCATCGGCATCCTCTCGGGTGGTCGGTTCCAATGTCTTTAGGCAGCCTTCGCCGCTACGTCACCCCGGCACTGGAGCGGATGCGTGAAACTCGCTAGGCAGCGGCGAATGTCCGCCGCTCCCACCCCGATGATGGCCCAGTATCTCGCGCTCAAGGCGGAGGCCGAGGATTGCCTGCTGTTCTACCGTATGGGCGATTTCTTCGAATTGTTCTTCGACGATGCCAAGGTCGCGGCCGCTTGCCTCGACATCGCCTTGACCTCGCGCGGCGAGCATGGCGGCGAGAAAATCCCGATGTGCGGCGTGCCGGCGCATTCGGCCGAAGGCTATCTCGCGCGCCTCATCAAGGCCGGCCACCGCGTCGCGATCGCCGATCAGACCGAGACGCCGGCCGAGGCGAAGAAGCGCGGCGGATCGAAGGCGCTGGTCGCACGCGGCATCGTCCGCGTCGTCACCGCCGGTACGCTGACCGAGGAGGCCTTGCTCGATTCCCGCGCCGCCAATTGGTGCGCTGCGATCGGCGAAGCGGGCGGCGGCATCGCGATTGCCGCTGCGGATATCTCGACCGGGCGATTCGAGATCGTCGAGAGCTCGGCGGCCGGCCTCGCCGCCGATCTTGCGCGGCTGGCGCCCGCCGAAACGATCGTCGCCGAAGCGAGCGAGCACGCGATGCTCGCGACCGGCGACCGGCCGAAGAGTGAGTTTGACAGCGGACGCGGCGAACAACGCCTCAAGGCGCTGTTCGGCGTGGCGACGCTCGACGGATTCGGGCACTTCTCGCGCGCCGCGCTGGCGGCCGCGGGCGGCCTCGTTGCCTATCTCGATCACACCGCGCGCGGCAGCCTGCCTTTTCTTCGCCCGCCCCGTCTCGCGCGGGCGAGCGAGACGATGGCGATCGATCAGGCGACGCGCGAGAGCCTCGAACTCGTCCAGACGACGAGCGGGCAGCGCAAGGGCAGCCTGCTCGACGCCACCGATCGCACCGTCACCGGTGCCGGCGCCCGTTTGCTCGCCGCCGATATTGCCGCCCCGCTGATGGATCGCGCGGCGATCGACGCGCGCCTCGATCTCGTCGCGCTGTTCCACGACGAGCCGAGCTTGCGCGAAACGGTGCGCGCCGCCTTGCGCGCCTTGCCCGATATCGGCCGCGCATTGGGTCGGCTGGTGGCCGGGCGAGGCAGCCCGCGCGATCTCGGCCAGCTTCGCGATGGGCTCGACGGCGCCTGGCGCCTCGGCGAACGGCTCGATCGCGTCGAGCTCAGACCCGCCCTTCTCGGCGAATTGACCCCGCAATTGCGCGGTCACGGCGCGCTGATCGATCTCTACACCCGCGCGCTGGTGCCCGCGCCGCCGATCGACGCCGGCGATGGCGGCTATATCGCGGAGGGCTATGACGCCGCGCTCGACGACCTGCGCGCGACCGGCGCCGGCGGGCGGCGGGCGATCGCCGCGCTGGAGGCCGACTATCGCCAGCGCACCGGCATCAACGCGCTCAAGGTCCGGCACAACGGCGTGCTCGGCTATCATATCGAAGTGCCGGCCAAGCATGCCGATGCGCTGATGGCGCCCGATAGCGGCTTCACCCATCGCCAGACCTTGGCCGGCGTGGTCCGCTTCAACGCGCCCGATCTGCATGACGTGGCGATGAAGTTGACGCAGGCCGGTGCGCACGCGCTGGCGGCGGAAGCGGCGCATCTCGAGGACCTTATCGCCGCGGCGCTCGATACGCGCGAAACGGTCGCCGCGACCGCCGACGCGCTCGCGCGGCTGGACGTAGCCGCCGCGCTGGCCGAGCGCGCGGTCGAGGGCGGCTGGGTGCGCCCGGCGCTCGCCGATCATGCTTGTTTCGAGGTCGAGGGCGGCCGCCATCCGGTGGTCGAGGCGGCGCTGGCGGTGACCGGCGAGCGGTTCGTCGCCAACGATTGTGCGCTGTCGGAAAACTCGCGCTTGTGGCTCGTCACCGGGCCGAACATGGGCGGCAAATCCACCTTCCTGCGCCAGAACGCGCTGATCGCCGTGCTTGCCCAGGCCGGCAGCTTCGTGCCGGCGGCGAAAGCGACGCTCGGGCTGGTCGATCGCTTGTTCAGCCGCGTCGGCGCGTCGGACAATCTCGCCCGCGGCCGCTCGACCTTCATGGTCGAGATGGTCGAAACCGCCGCGATCCTCGCACAGGCGACGCCCGACAGTTTCGTCATCCTCGACGAGGTCGGTCGTGGTACCTCGACTTATGACGGTCTGGCGATCGCCTGGGCGGTGGTCGAGGCGATCCACGAGGACAATCGCTGCCGCTGCCTGTTCGCGACGCATTATCACGAGCTGACGCGCCTGGCCGAGCGTTGCGACGCGCTGTCGCTCCACCATGTCCGCGTGCGCGAGTGGAAGGGTGAGCTGGTGCTGCTTCACGAGGTCGCCGACGGGCCGGCCGATCGCAGCTACGGCCTTGCCGTCGCGCGCCTCGCCGGAATGCCGCCGGGCACCGTCTCGCGCGCCAAGGCGGTGCTCGCCAAGCTCGAGGCGGGGCGCGAGAAGACCGGCGGGCTTGCCGCGGGCCTCGATGACTTGCCGCTGTTCGCCGCCGCACAGGAGGCGGAGGAAGAGGAATGCGATGCGCTGCGCAGCGAGATCGAGTCGCTCGACGTCGATGCGCTCTCGCCGCGCGACGCCCTCGATATGCTCTATCGGCTCAAAGCGCTGGCTCGTGATGGCTGACGGCGGTGTCGCCGTGTGTCAGCAATGCCAGCAGCAGCGCCAGCACGCCGGCCGCGCCCGCCGCCACCCATAAGGCATTGTCGCCGATCGTCTGCTGCGCGCGTCCGCCAAGCACCACGCCCGATGCGAAGCCGAGCCACAGCACGAGATAGGGAAACCAGCCGAAAGCCGGCCCGCCGCCGGTCAGCGCGGCGGTCAGTTTCTGGCCGATCCTGACCAGCGACCCGGTCATGTAGGTAAGCCCGATCGATACCTCGCCGTCGCGGCTGAACACGCCGTTCTCCGCGCCCATCGCCACCGCCAGCAGCATCAGCGGGAACCGCCGGTCGGTGAAGCCGGTGACGAGCGCGGCGAGCCCGAGCAGCACCGCGACCGCCAGCATCACCACTGGCTTGCGGCGGCGCGCGAAGCGCATCGACAGCATCGTTGCGATCATCACTCCGCAGATGAAGGCGCAGATCAGCGCGCCCGCGGTCCTGGCGCTGGCATGATCGGCGGTGGCGATGCCGACGCCCAGCCGCGTCGTATTGCCGCTCATGAACGAAGCGAAGAAGCCGCCGAGATCGAGATAGGCCAGCGCGTCGACGAACCCCGCCAGTGCGGCGAGCAGGACGGCGGCGGCGATCAGCGGCGGGCGATAGCGGTCCATGCGCGTCCTTTTGCCGATTGGCGCCGTGCGTTTCCACCCCGAACTTTGCCGTTGCGTTTGCGCGCGCTACAGGAGCGGGCATGACCGGCACCGCATGGCAATTCGGCCCCTTGCTCCCGTGGCTCGACCTCGCCGGGCTGGCGGTATTCGCCGCGACCGGCGCGCTGGCCGCGGCGCGACGCGGTCAGACGATGGTGACGCTCGCCTTTTTCGCGCTTGTCACCGGCGTCGGCGGCGGCACGGTGCGCGACCTCCTGATCGGCGCGCCGGTATTCTGGGTGCAGGACCGCCTAGCGGCGATCGTCTGCCTTGGCGTCGCGCTGGTCATCTGGATGACGCCCGAGCGCTGGTGGAAGGGATCGGCCCTGGCCTGGCTCGATGCCGTGGGGCTGGCCGCTTATGCGGTGTTCGGCGCAGGCAAGGCGCTCGGCTTCGGCGTCCCGCCGGTGCCGGCGGTGGTGATGGGCGTGATCTCGGCCTGCGTCGGCGGCATCATCCGTGACGTGCTCGCCGGCGAGCCTTCGATCCTGATGCGCCCCGAACTTTACGTCACCGCGGCGGCACTCGCGGCGACGCTCTACGTCATCCTGCGATTGCTCGGCTTGCCCGCGTTCGAGGCGGCGCCGCCGGCGGCGCTCGCCGGGTTCGGCCTGCGCGCCGCGGCGATCCACTGGAACCTCGCGCTTCCCGCCTATCGCGGACGCAGCGACGACCGTTTCGACGATTGAGCGCGCCGCCGCCGCCGGGGCGGGCGGCGCGCTCGGCAGCGCCCTTACGATTGGCCCTCACGCGCCTTCGCGGCGAACTCGTTGAGCTGCTTGACGGTCTCGTCGAACCGCCCCTCGGCCTCGGCGTTGCGGAGGAACTTGACGCGCTCGACGAGGATTTCCGGCGGCGTCGGCTGCTGCGCGAACAGCACCATCACCTCGTCGGCGAAGTCGTCGAGCGGCTGATAGCCCGGCCGGCTTTCCTGTCCAGGTGTCAGCCCGGTCTGCACCGCCGGCGGCGCCAGCTCGATGACCTCCACCTTGCCGCTCAGCGCCTCGCGCATCGCCACGCTGTACGAATGCAGCGCCGCCTTGGTGGCATTGTAGGTCGGCGTCGGCACCAGCGGGACGAAGGCGAGCCCCGACGTCACGTTGACGATCGCGGCGTTGGGCTGCGCGGCCAGATGGTCGATCAGCGCGTTGGTCAGGCGGATCGGACCCAGCAGGTTGGTAGTGATCGTCGCTTCGGCATCGGCAAGGTCGCGGCGGTGGTCGAGATCCTCGAAGCGCATGATCCCGGCATTGTTGATCAGCACGTTGAGATCGGGGTGCGCATCGATCACGCGCCGGGCGAAATCCTCGATGCCGGCGGGGCTGTCGATGTCGAGCGTCAGCGCGTGCATGTTCTCGCGCCCGGCGATCGCCCGGTCCAGCGCGTCCTGCCGCCTGCCCGCGACGATCACCTTGTTGCCGAGATCGTGGAGACGCTGTGCCAGCGCGGCGCCGATGCCCGATCCGCCGCCCGTCATTAGGATGGTGTTGCCGGTCTGTTTCATGGGTTTGCTCCTTGGTCGGTTGCGCTATCGATCTAGGCGGCTACGATCGATTGGCGAGAAGGCACCCGAAAGATTTATACTTACCCGAAAGAGAGTGTGAGGAATGACCAGCCTGCCCTTCGACGACGCCGCGATCGATCGCGCCCGCCATATCGCCGCGACCGAACCGCCCGACGACTGCGATCCCCGCGTTGAGGCGCTGGTCAACGATCTGATCGGCCGGGTCGCCGACAAATGGACGATGATCGTGATCGAGGTGCTGACCGAACATGGCGAACTGCGTTTCACCCAGCTCGGCCGCAAGGTACCGGGGATCAGCCAGAAGATGCTCACGCAAACGCTCCGCCAGATGGAGCGTGACGGGATGGTGACGCGCACCGTCCATCCCGTGGTGCCGCCGCGCGTCGATTACCGCCTCACCGATCTGGGAGACAGTCTCGCCGCGGCGTTTTGCGGCGTGTGGCTGTGGGCGGAGGAGAATCTCGGCCGCATCGAGGCGGCCCGAGCCGCCTTCGCCGCCCGCGAAACCCATTGAGTTTGATCCACTTGCGTGGAAGTGCCGCGCCGATTCAGCGCAGCCGAAGCCCGACCCTAGTCTCGCACCACGCCCGTTTCGGTAAACGGCTTCGGCTCGACGGGTGACGCCACCGCGTCGTTGAGCTCGCACTGCCAATAGCCGACGTCAATCCAGCGGCCATGCTTGAAGCCGACTTCGCGGAAGAACCCGGCGCGGCGGAAGCCGACTGCCTCGTGCAGCGCGATCGAGTGATCGTTGGGCAGCGCGATCGCGCCGATCGCCTGGGTGAAGCCCTGCGCCCTGAGCGTGTCGATCAAAGCGGCGTAGAGCAGCCGCCCGACGCCCTGGCCCTGCACCGCGCCGGTGACGTAGATCGAGGTCTCGACCACCCAGCGATAGGCCTCGCGCTCGCGGAACTTGGTGGCATAGGCATAAGCGAGCACGCCCTCGTCGTCGCCGTCGGTCGCGACCAGCCAGGGATAGAAGCCGTCCGACGCTTCCATCCGCCGCCGCATCGCCCGCGCGTCGGGCGCGACCGTCTCGAACGAGACGACGTTGGTCAGCACATGCGGCGCATAGATCGCCGCGATCGCGGCGGCATCCTCGGGCCGAGCCGGGCGGATCGCGATCACAGCGACAGCTTTGCCAGGATCGCATCCATCAGGCTGACGTCCCTGGGGGAGGGATCGGCCGGCCCCAGCGCACCGCATTCCAGGCATCGCGCCTGGATCGCGGCGCCGTTCGACAGCCGGCGAACCTCGCCCAGCACGTCGGCGAACACCGCCCGGCGCTGCGCCGCGATGCGGCTAAACGCGTCGCCTTGCGTATCGGCATCGTCGTCATCGCTGTTGCGCGCGATCTGGGCAGCGAGCTGTTCGAGCCGCCCCGGCTTCTTTTCGAGATATTCGGCATGGACCTTGGCCGGATCGAGCCCGGCGCGCTTCGCGGCCTCGGCGATCGCGTCGTGGAGGTTGCCGAAGCGATCGACCAGCCCGATCTGCCGCGCGGTGCCGCCGTCCCACACATGGCCCTGCGCGATCTCGTTGACGCGCTCAGGGCTCATCTTGCGCGCTTGCGACACGCGGCCGATGAACTGATTGTAGCCATTCTCGATGCCGGCCTGGAAGATCGCGTCGACGGTCTGGTTGGTGCCGCCGATCACGTCGGGCTGGCCCGAAAGCGGCGTCGTCTTGATCCCGTCCGAGGTCACGCCGATCTTCTTCAGGGTATTCTCGAAAGTCGGCACAATGCCGAAGATGCCGATCGATCCGGTGATCGTATTGGGCTCGGCGAAGATCATGTCGCCGGCGGTCGACACCCAATAGCCGCCCGATGCCGCCAGGCTGCCCATCGATACGATCACCGGCAGCTTCTGCGCCTTGGCCTGCATGATCGCCGATCGGATCTGCTCCGACGCGAATGCCGAGCCGCCCGGCGAATCGACGCGCACCACCAGCGCTTTCAGATTTTTCTTGGCCAGCCCGTCGAGCACCAGCTTGGAGATCGTGTCGCCAGCCGCCTCGCCGGGGCCGCCCTTGCCGTCGACGATATCGCCGGCGACCGTGATGACGCCGATCGCATCACCGCTCGATTTGGCCGGATTTGCCGCGATATAATCGTCGAGGTCGATCTTGTTGAACGTGCCCGCCGCCTTGCCCGATGGCGCGCCGGCGATCTCGGCGACGCGCTTGCCGAAGGCGATGCGGTCGCCGAGCTTGTCGACGATGCCGGCGGCGAGGTTGGCCTTGGCGATGTCGCCGCCCGCGGCGAGGATCGGCTTGTCGGGCGCAGTCAGGAATTGCGCGAGCTGTGCCTTGGGCCGCGCCTTCGCCACGCCCTCGCGCCATTGATCGAAGATCGCGCCATAGAGCTGCTGGTCGGCCTGCTTCGCCTCAGGCGAGGCGTCGGTGCGGATATAGGGTTCGACGTACGATTTGAACTTGCCGACGCGATAGACGTGGACGTCGACGCCGAGCTTGTCGATCAACCCCTTGTAGTAAAGCTGCGATCCGCCGGGGCCCATGAACAGGCTGCCGCCCATCGGATTGATCCAGATCTCGCTTGCTTCGGAAGCGAGGCGATAGCCCGAATCGGTATAAGCGGTGGCATAAGCGAGCACCGGCTTGCCGCTCGCGCGCACCCGGCCGAGTGCGTCGGCAACCTCGCTGATCGCCTCGGGATAGCCGCCGCCGAAATGATCGAGATCGAGCACCACGGCTTTCACGCGGCCGTCGCTCTTCGCCGCGTCGATCGCGCGGACGAGATCGCGCAGCCGGAATTCGTGGGCGACGTCCTGGCCTGACAGCAGCGCCATCGGGCTTACCTCGCGCGGTTGCTCGACGATCGTGCCGTCGAGATCGAGGTCGAGCGCGCCGTCATGGATCGACGCCGGGCTCGGCCGCGCGTTGAGCGCCGCGAACAGGGCGCCGAAGAACAGCAGCATGGCGACCAGCACCAGCGCGTCCTTGATGCCGACGAGCAGCTTCCATGCGCCCCGAACCAGTTTCACCGCGTTGCTCCTTCGCTTGCCCGCAAGGGTCTTGCCTCTTCGCTAGACGATCGGGCAGGGGGAGTAAACGGCCTGTCTTACCGGACCAATACGGCTGCGAAAATATTGCACGATGGCCGTTGACGATCGCATCGACCCTCCACATATCCGCGCCTGTTGGCACTCTACTGAGGTGAGTGCCAGAAAAGTGTCACATCCTGTGAAGAGAGGGACCACAGCAATGAACTTCCGTCCGTTGCACGACCGCGTTCTCGTGCGTCGCGTCGAAGCCGAGGAAAAGACCGCAGGCGGCATCATCATTCCCGACACCGCCAAGGAAAAGCCGCAGGAAGGCGAAGTCGTCGCCGCCGGTGCGGGCGCCAAGAGCGAAGAGGGCAAGGTGACCCCGCTCGACGTCAAGGCTGGTGACCGCATCCTGTTCGGCAAATGGTCGGGCACCGAGGTCAAGGTCGATGGCGAAGACCTCCTCATCATGAAGGAAAGCGACATCCTCGGCATCGTCGAGGCCTGATCGCTTTCTCGCTACACTCTCCACTTTCTCCACTTCAACGCCAATAGGAGCCAATCAACATGGCAGCCAAGGACGTAAAATTCGCCCGCGACGCCCGTGAGCGCATCACGCGCGGCGTCGACATCCTCGCCGACGCGGTGAAGGTCACGCTGGGGCCGAAGGGCCGCAACGTCGTGATCGACAAGTCGTTCGGTGCCCCGCGCATCACCAAGGACGGCGTCACCGTCGCCAAGGAAATCGAACTGAAGGACAAGTTCGAGAACATGGGCGCGCAGATGGTCCGCGAGGTCGCCTCGAAGACCAACGACGTCGCCGGCGACGGCACCACCACCGCCACCGTGCTCGCCCAGGCGATCGTTCGCGAGGGCATGAAGTCGGTTGCCGCCGGCATGAACCCGATGGACCTGAAGCGCGGCATCGACCTCGCCGTCCACAAGGTCGTCGACGACATCAAGAGCCGCTCGAAGAACGTCTCGGGCAATAACGAGATTGCCCAGGTCGGCACCATCTCGGCCAACGGCGACAAGGAAGTCGGCGAGAAGATCGCGGAAGCGATGGAGAAGGTCGGCAAGGAAGGCGTGATCACCGTCGAAGAGGCGAAGGGTCTCGATTTCGAGCTCGACGTCGTCGAGGGCATGCAGTTCGATCGCGGCTATCTGAGCCCGTACTTCATCACCAACCCGGAAAAGATGCAGGTCGAACTCAACGACCCGTACATCCTGATCCACGAGAAGAAGCTCTCGAACCTGCAGGCGATGCTGCCGATCCTCGAAGCCGTGGTGCAGAGCGGGCGTCCGCTGCTCATCATCGCCGAGGATATCGAGGGCGAAGCGCTGGCCACGCTCGTGGTGAACAAGCTGCGTGGCGGCCTGAAGGTCGCCGCCGTCAAGGCGCCGGGCTTCGGCGATCGCCGCAAGGCGATGCTCGAGGACATCGCGATCCTGACCAAGGGCGAGATGATCTCGGAAGATCTGGGCATCAAGCTGGAGAGCGTCACGCTCAACATGCTGGGCCAGGCCAAGCGCGTCACCATCGACAAGGACAACACCACGATCGTCGATGGCGCCGGCGATGCGGAGTCGATCAAGGCCCGCACCGAGGCGATCCGCCAGCAGATCGAAGTCACCACCAGCGATTACGACCGTGAGAAGCTCCAGGAGCGTCTCGCCAAGCTCGCCGGCGGTGTCGCGGTGATCAAGGTCGGCGGTGCCACCGAGGTCGAGGTCAAGGAGCGCAAGGATCGCGTCGACGACGCGCTGCACGCCACGCGGGCGGCGGTCGAAGAGGGCATCGTCCCCGGCGGCGGCACCGCGCTGCTCTACGCCACCAAGGCGCTCGAGGGCGTCAACGGCGAGAATGACGACCAGACTCGCGGTATCGACATCGTCCGCAAGTCGCTGACCGCGCTGGTCCGCCAGATCGCTGCCAACGCCGGCCATGACGGCGCGGTGGTGTCGGGCAAGCTGCTCGATCAGGCCGATACGTCGTACGGCTTCAATGCCGCGACCGAGACCTATGAGAACCTGGTCTCGGCCGGCGTGATCGATCCGACCAAGGTCGTCCGCACGGCGCTGCAGAATGCCGCGTCGGTCGCCGGTCTGCTCATCACGACCGAAGCCACGGTCGCCGAGTTGCCGGAAGACAAGTCGGCTGCGCCGGCGATGCCCGGCGGCGGCATGGGCGGCATGGGCGGCATGGACTTCTGATTTTCGACCGAGGCAGCGAAGCACTGCCTCGGACAGAAAATCAGAACGGCCGGCGGGCCGGCGGCAACGCCGTCGGACCCGTCCGACGAAGCCTCGGCTTTGCCGAGGCCCGGCCCAGCCCAAGAAAACAGGCCGGGGGGCGTCACGCTCTCCGGCCTTTTTCTTGCAGTCTGCTCGATCCTTTCCTACAAAAATTGTTCCGCTAACGTTCTCTCCTGCCATCGAGCCAGATCCGCTTTCCCGCGCCTAGGGTCGTGACCTTCGGGCTGGCGCGGCGGACATAAGTGTGACACCGTGCATTGGTCCAACACGTCGAACTGGCGGGAGAATTTCGGTGATGAAGCGTCTGTGTCTCGCCCCGATCATGCTGCTCGCCGCGTGCAGCGGGAGTGGTGCCTCCAGCGCCGCGCCGACGCCATCGGGCCAGCCGGTCGAGGGGCTTCCCGCGGGCTTGCCGTTCAACGCCAGCCTCGAAGGCCATTTCGACAACCCGTTCGCGATCGCTTTCCTGCCCGATGGGCGCTTGCTCGTCACCGAAAAGCCCGGGCACCTCAAGCTGCGCGCGACCGATGGTTCGGTTGCTGACGTCGCGGGCGTTCCCGCCGTCGATTACGGCAATCAGGGCGGTCTGCTCGATGTCGCGCTGGCGCCTGATTTCGCATCCAGCCACGCGATCTATCTCAGCTATTCGGAGCCTGGGGCCGGCGGCAGCAGCCTCGCGCTCGCCCGCGCCACGCTCGATACATCGGGCGCGCAGCCGAAGCTCGTCGGCCTCAAAGTGATCTGGCACCAGATGCCGAAGGGTGAGGGCGGCCAGTTCGGCGCGGTGATCGCCTTCTCGCCCGATCACAAGCACCTGTTCCTCGCCTCCGGCGAGCGCCAGCGAAAGACGCCGGCGCAGGATCCCGATCAGGCGCTCGGCAAGATCCTGCGCTTCAATCTCGATGGCTCGGTGCCGAGCGACAATCCGATGGCGGCGCAAGGCGGCGCCCGGGCAATCACTTGGTCGACCGGGCACCGCAATCCCTATGGCCTCGTCTTCGCCGCCGACGGCCGGCTGTGGGAAAACGAGATGGGCCCGAAAGGCGGCGACGAGCTCAACCTGATCGAGCCGGGCAAGAATTACGGCTGGCCCAACGTCTCATGGGGCGACAATTACGATGGCTCGCCGATCCCCAAGCCCAAAGCGGGCGACGGCTATCAGCTACCGGTGCTTTACTGGGTGCCGTCGATCTCGCCCTCGGGCGCGATCATCTATACCGGCTCGATGTTCCCGCAATGGGATGGCGATTATATCGTCGGCGGCATGTCGGCAGAGGTGCTGGTGCGGATCGCGCTCGACGGCGCGACCGCGCGCAAGGCCGATCAGTGGAACATGGACATGCGCATCCGCGACATCGCCCAGGCGCCCGATGGCGCAATCTGGATGATTCAGGACGGTGACGACGCCCAGTTGATGCGTCTGACGCCCAAGACCTAATCGCGCGCGAGCAGATAATTCATCCGCGCCGCCGCGATCGGCCGGTCGCGATCGTCCTGCCAGGCGATCGCCTCGACATTGGCGACGCGCGTGCCCAGCCGGGTGACGATGCCCTGCGCGCGCGTTTCCTTCTCGCGGCCGCCGCGCATGTAATCGACGGTGACGTTGATCGGCTTGATCCGCCCGCCGCCCTCGGCCTCCAGCGCATATTGCAGCGCGACGATCGCGGCCATCTCCAGGAAGCCGCCGATCGCGCCGCCATGCAGGAAGCCGGGGCGGCCGAGCACGTCGCCGGAAAACGGCATGACGAGCAGCGGCGCGCCGTTCTCGCCTGTCTCGACGGTGAGGCCCAGGATGCTTGCATAGGGCGGCAGCGCGATCACGGCTGCGCCTCCAGGAACATGTATGTGCCGGCAACGTGCGCCAGCGGATCGTCCGGGTCGCCGTCATGCGCCTGGCCGCGGATGAAGGCGATCGCGCGGGTGATACGATAGCATTCGCCATGCCCGATCACCGTCTTGCCCGGCGTGGCGGGGCGCAGGTAATCGATCCGCAGATCCAGCGTTGCCTGCGCGCGGAAGTGCCCGAGCCGGCTCCAGATCGCCATGCTCGTCGCCATGTCCATCATCGTCAGGATCGGACCCGAAGCGATCACGCCGCTCGCCGGATCGCCGATCTGCGCGGGATCGTAAGGCAGTGCCAGCTCGACCCAGTCGGCGCCGTGAGCATGATAACGCAGGCCGAGCCGCCCGCCATGCCCGCCCGTCCCGCGCGAGAGAAACAAGTGCGGATCGAACGGCGGGAGAGCGGCATTGGTCACGCCATGGCCCTACACGGCTGGCGCCCATGTGCAAGAGCGCTGGCGCGGCTATCGATTGGTCGCCGATGATGAGCCGATTGCGGCGAAGTGTGTCTCACGGTAACTTGGGTTGCAAATGGCAACCCTTGGGAGAGGGCCGTGCATCCGAAGGTTCATGCCGGGGCAACGCCTGGCAAGCCCGCGCTGATTGTCGCCGAAACCGGCGAAACGATCAGCTTCGCCGAGCTTGATCGCCGGTCGAATCGCGTCGCGCAGCTGTTTCGAGAGCGAGGACTGCATGTTGGCGACACCGTCGCCTTTTTCTGCGACAATATTCCCGAATATTATGATCTCACCTGGGGCGCGCAGCGCGCCGGCCTGTTCTTCGTCTGCATCTCGTCGAAACTGACCGCGCCCGAGGCAGCCTATATCGTCGCCGATTCGGGCGCGCGGCTGGTCGTCGCTTCGATCGGGCTCGCTTATGCCGCCGAACGGCTCGCGCGTCTGATACCCGGTGTCACGAAGTTGATGATCGGCGATGCCGTGTCGGGCTGGGAGCCTTGGGAGCCTGCGGTGGAGGCGATGCTGGACGAGCCGATCGCCGACGAGCGCGCCGGGGTCGACATGCTCTATTCTTCGGGCACGACCGGGCGGCCCAAGGGTGTGCGCGTCGCGTTGCCCGAGGAGGCGGATGTCGCCGCGCCGACCGTGCTTGGCATGCTTGCGCAGCATCTCTACGGGTTAGGGCCCGAGACGGTCTATCTCAGCCCGGCGCCGCTCTATCACGCCGCGCCGTTGCGCTGGTCGATGACGGTGCAGCGGCTGGGCGGCACCGTGGTGATGATGCAGCATTTCGATCCGCTGGCGGCGCTCGCGGTGATCGAGCGGTATCGCGTCAATGCCAGCCAATGGGTGCCGACCCACTTCGTCCGGATGCTCAAGCTGAGCGACGACATGCGGACGCGGCACGATCTTTCCAGCCTGAAAGTCGCGATCCATGCCGCGGCGCCGTGCCCGATCCCGATCAAGCGCGCGATGATCGATTGGTGGGGGCCGGTGCTCTACGAATATTATGCCGGATCGGAAGGCAACGGGCTGACGACGATCAATTCGGCGGAATGGCTCGCCCATCCCGGCTCGGTCGGCCGCGCAGCCTATGGCACGCTGCATATCTGCGGCGACGACGGCGAGGAACTGCCGGCGGGCGCGGAAGGGCTGGTCTATTTCGAAGGCGGCGGCCAGTTCGAATATCACAACGATCCCGGCAAGACCGCCGACGCGCGCAACCGCCACGGATGGACGACGCTGGGCGACATCGGGCGGGTTGATGACGAGGGCTATCTTTACCTAACCGACCGCAAGAGCTTTATGATTATCTCGGGCGGCGTGAACATCTATCCGCAGGAGATCGAGAACCGGCTGGTAACGCACCCGCGGGTCGCCGACGTCGCCGTGATCGGCGCGCCCGACGAGGAGATGGGCGAGCGTGTCGTCGCGGTGGTCCAGCCGCTCGACATGGCGGACGCGACCCCGGCCTTTGCCGAGGAACTGCAACGCTGGTGTCGCACGGAACTTTCAGGGGTAAAGACGCCGCGCCAGATCGATTTCGCACCCGAGCTGCCGCGCCATCCGACCGGCAAACTCTACAAGCGTCTGTTGAGGGATCGCTACTGGGGCAAGGAGGGACGCCATATTGTCTGATATCGAAACATTCGAAGATCGCGTGACGATCTCGGTCGCCGACCAGATTGCCGACGTGCGATTGGCGCGCGCCGACAAGATGAACGCGATCGATCCCGCGATGTTCAGGGGCATCGGCGCGGCGATCGATCGGCTCGCCGGGCGGAAAGACGTCCGCTGCGTCGTACTGTCGGGTGAGGGGCGCGCGTTCTGCGCCGGGCTCGACATGGCGAGCATGGCGGCGGGGGGCTCGGGCCTGTCGAGCCGCGAGCGCAACGATCAGGGCGCGATCCTGCCGCAGCATGTCTCCTGGGGATGGCGCAACCTGCCGATGCCGGTGATCGCTACGGTGCATGGCGTCGCGTTCGGCGGTGGCTTCCAGATCATGTCGGGCGCCGACATCCGCTTCGCCGCGCCCGGCACGCGCTTCGCGATCCGCGAGGCGCATTGGGGTCTGGTACCCGATATGGCGGGATTCCCCTTGTGGCGGACGTTGGTACGGGACGATGTGTTGCGTGAACTGGTCTATACCGCGCGCGAATTCGGTGCCGAGGAGGCGCTGACGTATGGCTTCGTCACGCGTGTTGCCGAAGACCCGTTCGACCAGGCGATGGCGCTTGCGCGCACCATCGCGGAGCGCAGTCCACATGCGATCCGTGGTGCCAAGCGGCTGCTCAACATGGCGCATGACGCTGATCCGGTGGCGATGCTCGCCGCCGAGACCGAGGAGCAGGTCAAGGTGATCGGCCGGCCCAACATGATGGAGGCGGTCGCCGCCAACATGGCCAAGCGGCCACCCGTTTTCGAGGACTGATCGCCTCAATTGCCCTTGACGATCGCGATGAATTCGTTCGCTATACGTTCCAGTGCCGACTCGTGAGGAGAAGTGTCATGGCTGCCGATCTGGTGTTCTACACCAACCCGATGTCGCGGGGGCGGATCATCCGCTGGATGCTCGAGGAAGTGGGGTGCGATTACGACACCGAACTGCTCGATTACGCCTCGACGATGAAGGGCGATCCGTATCTGGCGATCAACCCGATGGGCAAGGTGCCGGCGATCGTCCACAAGGGGCGCGTCATCACCGAATGCGCGGCGATCTGCGCCTATCTCGGCGATGCGTTTCCAGCGGCAGGTCTTGCGCCTGCGCTCGATGATCGTGCCGATTATTACCGCTGGCTGTTCTTCGCTGCCGGCCCGGTCGAGCAGGCGGTGACCAACAAGGCCGCCGGATTTGAGCCGCCCGCCGAACGTGGCCGGATGTTCGGATACGGCAATTTCGACCTGACCGTCGATGTGCTCGAACGCGCGGTGAAGGCCAATCCCTATATCGCCGGCGATCGTTTCACCGCCGCCGATGTCTATGTCGGCTCGCAGGTGGCGTGGGGGCTGCAATTCGGCACGCTGCCGACGCGAGACGCATTTGTGGCTTATGCCGAAAAGCTCACCTCGCGGGACGCGGCGAAGCGCGCGGCAGCGAAGGACGATGCACTGATGCCCGCGCCCGAGCCGACCGCGGCCTGAGCGATCAGCCGCGCCGACGAGCGGCGCGGCGGTGCGGCAAGTCGGCCATGATCCGATCGCGTTCGGTGTCGGTCAATCGCGTCCACGCCGTGATTTCGTCGATCGTGCGCGCGCAGCCGTGGCAGCGCCGCGTCGCCGCATCGATCCGGCAGACATTGACGCATGGCGTCGCGATCGCGCGCGGCGGGACGATTTCGAGGAAGTCGTCCATGGTGTGCCGTTACAGATCGATACGGGCGTCTAGGAAGCCGGGGATCGGGCCGTTCCAGCCGCCGGCATCTTCGTCGGCGGCGGGCGCTGGCGTGGCGCGTGGTGCCGGCGAGCGCCGCGGTTTCTCCGCCGAGCGGACGGTCGACTTCGGCTGCTCGCCGCCACGGCGACGACCTCGCGCGCGTTGTGGTTTTTCTTCGTCGCCCTCGGGTTCCGGCGCGGCATCGGCGGGTTTGGCCTCGAGCCGGGCGATCTTCTGGCCGGTCAATTTCTCGATGTTCGCAATGTTCTCGCCATCTTCGGCCGTGACGAAGGTGTAGGCGGTGCCGGTGGCGCCGGCGCGACCTGTGCGGCCGATGCGGTGGACGTAATCATCGGGGTGCCATGGCGCGTCGAAGTTGACGACATGGCTGACGCCCTTGATGTCGAGCCCGCGCGCGGCGACGTCCGAGGCGACCAGGATGTTGACCTCGCCTGCCTTGAACAGCTCGAGCTCGGCGAGGCGTTGCGGCTGCTCCATGTCGCCGTGAATCTCGCACGAGCGGAAGCCCGAGCGCCTGAGACTCTTGTTGAGCTCGCGCACCGTCGTCTTGCGATTGCAGAAGATGATCGCGGTGCGCACTTCGGGCTGACGCAGCAAATCGCGCAGCGTGCCGCGCTTGTCCGACGACGACACCGGAACCAGCCATTGCTCGATATTGGCGTTGGTGGTCGCGGCGCGCGCGACCTCGATCGTCTTGGGATTGTCGAGGAACTTGTCGGCGAGCTTCTTGATCGGCGGCGGCATCGTCGCCGAGAACAGCAATGTCTGGCGCTGGCGCGGCAGCTTGGTGCAGATCTGTTCGATATCGGGGATGAACCCCATGTCGAGCATGCGATCCGCCTCGTCGATGACGAGCAGCGAGCAGCCGGTGAGCAGGATGTTGCCGCGCTCGAACAGGTCCATCAGCCGGCCGGGCGTCGCGATCAGCACGTCGACGCCCTTTTCCAGCGCCTTGATCTGATCGCCCATCGAGACGCCGCCGATCAGCAGCGCCATCGAGAGCTTGTGATACTTGCCGTATTTCTCGAAATTCTCGGCGACCTGGGCAGCGAGCTCGCGGGTCGGCTCGAGGATCAGGCTGCGCGGCATCCGTGCGCGGCTGCGGCCATGAGCGAGGATGTCGATCATCGGCAGCACGAACGATGCGGTCTTGCCGGTGCCGGTCTGGGCGATGCCAATGATGTCCTTCATCATCAGCACCGGCGGAATCGCGTTCGCCTGGATCGGTGTCGGCTCGTCATAGCCGGCGTCGCCAACAGCGCGGAGAAGTTCTTCAGAAAGGCCGAGATCGGCAAAGTTCATAGCGGTTCCGGAAAAGATCGGACGCAGCCAAAGGTAACGGCCACGAACAGCGCGTCTGCGCTTGCGGATTTGGCGCACAATGTCAAGATTTGCGCGCTCCGACCTTGCTCGAGATCAATCCCCGGGCACCAGCCGGCGGAACTTGGCGATCCCGCATTCGTCGCCCGATCGCGTGCGGATCGAGTCGCGCTTGGCGCATACTCGTCCATCGTGCCCGGCCGTCACGTAAAATCCCGTATAATAATCGAGCGTCCGGCATTTCTTGTCGAGGCGGATACGCAATCGCTCGCCGCCGCGCATCATCACGTCGACGCGATCATTGGTGGGGATCGTCGCCGCGATGAGATCGTCGCTGGCCACGCATTGCGGGCCGCTTTCCTCGTGAAACTCCACCGGCGGCAGCGGCGGCTCGGGCGGTGTCATCGGTTCCGGCGCAGGCATTCGTGGAATGCGGATCACGATGTGCTGGTGAAACAGCATCTGCCCTTCGAATCCCGGGCCGACCGCCGGCGCGGGGGCAGCGGCAAGCAACAACAGCATTGCAGCGGGAACGGCGGGACTGGTCATGATCAGGGGAACGAGCATAATCAGCATGATTGAACAATCGCTGAATTTGAGCAGCCGGCCGTGGAGTGCTAGCGCCGCGCGCATGACGCCTGCGCAAAACGCCCTGATCGATGCCCTGTCCGGCCAGCTCGACGCCAAGTCGATCGTCACCGATCCGGCCGAGATCGCGCCTTGGGAAACCGACTGGCGCGGCCGCTATCATGGCCACGCCCCGGCCCTGATCGCGCCGTCTTCACGTGACGAGGTGTCGGCGGTGGTGCGGCTGGCAACCCGGTTCGGCGTGCCGCTGGTGCCGCAAGGCGGCAATACGTCGATGGTCGGCGGGGCGACGCCGCCCGGCAACGGCAGCGCACTCATCCTGTCGACGCGGCGGATGAACCGGATCCGGTCGCTGTCCGCCGACGCCAATCTGGCGATCGCCGAGGCCGGCGTGATCCTCGCCGATCTCCACGCCGCGGCCGAGGAGATCGGCCGGCGCTTCCCGCTGACGCTCGGCGCGCGCGGCTCGGCGACGATCGGCGGGCTGGTTTCGACCAACGCCGGTGGCACGCAGGTATTGCGCTGGGGCACGATGCGCGCGCTGGTCGCCGGCGTCGAGGCGGTGTTGCCGGACGGATCGATCCACGACGGGCTTTCGGCGCTGAAGAAAGACAATCGCGGCTATGATCTCAACCAGCTATTGATCGGCGCGGAAGGAACATTGGGGGTGGTGACGGCAGCGGCGCTTCGGCTGGCGCCGGCGATCGCGGCGCGGGGCGTGGCCTGGGCAGGGCTGCAAAATCCCGCGGATGCGCTGGCATTGCTGCGCCGGATGGAGGCCGCCACCTCGGCGATCGAGAGCTTCGAGATCATTCCCGGCGATTCGCTGGAGCTGGTCGTCGAGCATATTCCAGGCACGCGCAAACCGCTCGCCGGCACGCATCCCTGGCATGTGCTGATCGAGGCGGTGTCGAGCGATCCCGCTGCCGAATCCCCGGCGGCGTTGCTCGAACGATTGCTCGCGCCCGCGCTCGAATCGGGGCTGGTCGCCGATGCCGTGATCGCCGCCAGCGAGGCCCAGGCCGACGCCTTCTGGCGCATCCGCGATTCGCTGTCGGAGGCCGAGCGGGCGTCGGGCCCGGCGGTGCAGCACGATATATCGGTGCCGGTCGATGTCATGCCGCGCTTCATGATCGAAGCGGCGCGCGCCGCCGAGCAGCGCTTTGCCGGCACGCATGCGACGGCGTTCGGTCATCTCGGCGACGGCAACGTGCATTTCCACGTCCGCGCGCCGGCCGGCACCGATCGCGATCGGTGGTATGCCGAAGAGGCGCCGGGAATCACGCGGTTCGTCAACGATCTGGTCGTCGCGGCCGGCGGCTCGATCTCCGCCGAGCACGGTATCGGCCAGATGAAGATCGGCGAACTGGCGCGGCTCGCGCCGCCGGGGCGGATCGAGGCGATCCGCGCCATTCGCCGTGCGCTCGATCCCGCCGGCATCATGAATCCGGGCAAGCTCGTCACGCTTGCGCCGGGCAACGAGGCCCCCTAGACCGCTCCCCCGTCATCGCTGCGCGAGCGGCAATCCAGACCCGGCCGGGCGGCCGACCGAATCGTTACGTTTCACGGAGACCAACATGGCCAGCGCGCCGCAAAATCAACTTCCGCTGTTCTACAATGCCCTCGAACCGCTTTCGAGCCAGACCCACGCCAAGTACAAGGTGCGGGCGACGGACAATGCGCCGTTTCTGGTTGGCGCCCATGCGATCCCGGTGACGGTCGACGAATTCCCGCTGCTGCAGCGCCACATGCCGATCGTCTTCACCGTCGGCGAGGAAGCGATTCCGATCGCGCTGATGGGCCTGAACGAAGGCGTCAACGTGTTCGTCGGCGACGACGGCAAGCTGACCGAGCAGGTCTATGTGCCCGCTTATGTCCGGCGCTATCCGTTCATGTTGGCGCGGCTGCGCCCCGATAGCGAAGAGATGTCGCTATGCTTCGATCCGACCTCGGATCGCGTCGGCGAGTTCGATGACGGCGAGGCGCTGTTTGCCGATGGCGAGCCGACCGAGGTGACCAAGAACATCCTGGCGTTCAACGAATCGTTCGAGCAGGCGGGTGCCCGCACCGCGGCCTTCATGAAGGAACTCGGCGAGCTCGGCCTGCTGATGGACGGCGAAATGTCGATTCAGCCCGAAGGCGCCGAGCGGCCCTTCGTCTATCGCGGCTTCCAGATGATCGACGAAAAGAAGCTCACCGACATCCGGGGCGATCAACTGCGCAAGATGAACCAGTCCGGCATGCTGCCGCTGCTCTATGCCCATCTTTTCTCGCTGAGCCTGATGCGCGACATCTTCGGGCGCCAGGCCCAACAGGGCAAGATGCCGCAACCCGAACCGCAACTGACTATCTGACCTGACACTGTCTGACCTGACAAGGAGATCGTTGAAGATGGCCACCACCGCGACGTCCGCCGATCGCTATTCGGCGGGAGCGATCTGGTTTCACTGGATCATGGCTGCGCTGATCATCTTCAACATCATCGTCGGGATCTTTCACGAAGGCGTGCCGGCGCTGCGCGCGCTGATGCCGGCACACAAGGCCGTCGGCATCGCCGTGCTGGTGCTGACGGTGGCGCGAATCGCGTGGCGGCTGGCGCATCGGACGCCGCCGCTGCCCGATCATCTTGCCGCCTGGGAGCGCGCCATGGCGATCACGGTGCGGCGGACCTTCTATGCGCTGATGCTGCTGATGCCGCTATCCGGCTGGATCATGGTGTCGGCGAGCACGCATCCGCGGCCGCTTTCGTGGTTCGGCCTGTTCGATGTCCCGCTGCTGCCGGTCGCCCATGCCGCCGGATCGCCGGCAGGGCTCACCCACAGCGTGCTCGGCTATCTGTTCGCGGCGCTGGCCGTGCTGCACATCCTGGGCGCGCTGCGGCATCAATTCGTGCTGCACGATACGGTGCTCGGCCGCATGATCCCGGGCCTGCTGCCCCGTCGCTGAACCGCGGTTCATCCTGCATTTATTCTATTGCGACGAACGGAGTTTCGTTGCCCGCCGGGATGGCTTGAAGCGTCAGAACCACCGCCCTATATTCGCCTTGTACGGTGTTCGTGTCCCCCCTTTCGCGGACCCGTATGGCGCGCCTTCGGGCGTGTCTCCTCCCTGAACCTCGGCCACCTCGTGCCATAAGCACGAGGTGGTTTTTTTATGTCGAAAGCCGCTCTATTCCGCCGCGATCGGCAGGCCACCGAGTGCGCATGCCTCATCGGCGAGCGCGTCGAGCATGGCGCGCAGCGTGCCGGCCGTGCGGCCGAGACCGGCGCCCGGCGCGGTCATCGTCGCATCGAGATAGAGGTGGCGGCCCCATTCGATCTGAATGGCATGCACGCCGCGGGCGGGCTCGGCATGACGTTCGAGGATATGGCCGCCTGAATAGGGGGTGTTGAGCGCATGGCGCAGCCCGGCTGCCTCGGCCACCGCCTCGAGGCGGTGGACGAAGCGCGTCGCCGCCGTGCGGCCGAAGCGATCGCCAAACACGATATCGGCGTGGCCCGGTGGCGGCATCGAATGCAGGTCGACGAGGATCGCGATGCCGAAGCGGGCGCGGGCGGCCGTTAGCGCCGCGGAAAGCGCCTGATGATAGGGGCGATGATCGGCGCGAATACGGGCGACGACCTCTTCGTTGCTCAGCCGCCGCCGCAACATGTCGCCGGCTCGGCCTGCGCGACGCGGGATCAGCCCGAGGCCGCTCCTCAGCTTGGCGGAATCGATCGGCCGCGTGGCGGGAGAGACGCCCTCGTCGATTTTCGGATCGCGATCGCTTTCGGCGCGGTTGAGATCGATCCAGGCGCGGGCCGGGCGCTGGACGAGCATCGTTTCGGTTGCGCGTGCGGCATGCGCGAGATCGTCGACATGGCGGTCCTCCAGCACGATCAGCGCCTCGATCGGCACGCGCAGGGCGGCACGCAGGGCGAGCGGATAGTCGCGGCCGGCATGCGGCACCGATAGGATCAGCGGGCTGGCCGGCAGCTCGAGCGAGCCAAGCAGGTCGAACGAGAGCGCGGCGGGCGTCATGCGCCTGATCCTAGGCGCGGCGTGCCCGTCCCGCAATCGGCCGCATCGGGTGGGCGAAACGCTGGAAAATGTTAAGGCGCGCGCGCATAAGGGAGCTCGCTATGGGGGTGATGTGTCGATGATCCGAATCCTGCTCGCAGAAGACGATCAGGTGATGCGCGAATATCTGGCGCGCGCCCTGGAACGGTCGGGCTATGCGGTCGCGGCGGTCGATCGCGGCACGGCGGCGATTCCGCTGCTCGAATCCGCGCATTTCGATCTGTTGCTGACCGATATCGTCATGCCCGAGATGGACGGCATCGAGCTGGCGCAGCGTGCCGCCGAAATGGTGCCGGATTTGCGCGTGATGTTCATTACCGGCTTCGCGGCGGTGACGCTGAAGGCCGGCAAGACGATGCCGCAGGCGCGCGTTCTGTCGAAGCCGTTCCATCTGCGCGACCTCGTGCTCGAGGTCGACCGCATGTTCGGGGTGGAGAGCCTTTCGGGCGGGAATTGAATGCGCCGGCCAAAGCCGCTTGCCAGCACGCCGCGCGCTCGCTAAAGCGCCCCCCTCACGGGCGTGTAGCTCAGTGGTAGAGCACTGTGTTGACATCGCAGGGGTCGCAAGTTCAATCCTTGCCACGCCCACCATCAAAAGCCCGCTATCTCAAAGAGGTGGCGGGCTTTTAATTTGGAAATTGGCCATTCCACCCCCCACGCCGGCTGTCCGGAGCAATTGCGACTTCCGCCCTACGTTAGTTAGCGAAGCACTTTGCCCTGCGCGTCCCACACCTCGACCTTCCCTAGATCGAGAGCGCGTATTTTCGATTCGATTTTCGACAGGTCGCCGACCACCACCCAAGTCAACGCGTCGGGGCGCAGCACGGCATCCGCCGTGCTGGTGATCGTGTCGGGCGTCAGCGCTTCATATTGAGCGGGCAGCGTCGTAATCCAGTTGTCGGGTCGATTGAAACGGTCGACGAACTGCATGTAGCCGACCAGCGCCTGATTGGTCTCGAACTGACCAGGGAGCGTCAGAACCTCGCCCTTTTCCATCAGATCGAGCTCGGGGAGCGTGATCGGCCGGGCGTGACCGATGTCGCGCACTTCCTTTTCGATTTCGGTCATCGCCTCGGCGGTCTTATCGGTCTGGACGTCGGTCGCGATCTCGAACGGGCGCTCGCCCAGGGCGTCGTCGACCGCGCTGTTGGCGCCGTAGGTCCAGCCTTTGGCTTCGCGGATGTTCATGTTGATCCGCGAGGTAAAATTGCCGCCAAGAACATCGTTCAGCGCGTTGATGTCGAAATCGCGCGCGTCGAGCGTCGAGGGCATCAGCTGGCCGACGCGAATCGTCGATTGCGCCACGCCCGGCTTGTCGATGAGCACGATCCGCGTCGCCGTCGCCGGCGCGACCGGGGCAAGCGATTTCTGGCCCTTCGCGCGCGCCGGCGGCGTCCAATCGCCGAACGCCTTGTTGAGCGCGGCAACCAGCGCCGGCAGGGTCGTATCGCCGGCGGCGTAGATCACCGCATTGTCGGGACGCAGCCAGCTGTCGTGGAACGCGATCACATCGTCCCGGGTAAAGGATCGCAACGTGGCGGCGCGGCCGGCAAGCGGGGTGCCGTACGCATTGTCGGCGCCGTAGAGCAAGTGAGTGAACGTCCGCTGCGCGATGCTCGTGGGGTTGGACAGCGATTGCGACAGCCCGGACAGATCGAGCGCCCGCAGCCGATCGAGATCGGCCTGACGGAAACCGGGATTGCGGATGTAATCGGCCCACAGCGCGACCGAATCAGGCAGATTGCGCGTCAACGCCGACAACTGGATGTCGGTCGTGTCGCTGTTGCCATAGGTATAGATGCGCGTGCCGAGCATGGCCTGGCGATCGGCGAACGCCTGCGCCGACAAATCCTTGGTGCCCTCATCCATCATCCCGAGGGTGAAAGTGCCCAGCCCCGGCTTCATCCGCTGATCGGCGGCGTGGCCGGCATCGAACGCCATCGTCATTTCCACCGTCGGCGTGCCGGTGCGCTGGGCGAACACCACCTTGATGCCGTTGGCCAGGGTCGCCCGCTGCATGTCAGGCAGCTTGAGCGCCGGCGACGGCGCCAGCCCGGGCATTGCCGTGCGGTCGGCGCCGTCGGCGGCGACCTTGTGGGTGCCGAACGGAACGACGGTGAGGCGGTAGGACGGTTTGTCGAGCCAGCCGTCCGCCGCGCCGCGGACCTGATCGGCGGTCAGCGCCTCGAAGGCTTGCTCGTCCTTCAGATAGCGACCGGGATCGTTCGCGAACGTCTCGCCGTCGGCCAGCGCCATTGCCCGAACATAGATCGATTCCATCGAGCGGATCATGTCGCCATAGGATGTCGTCTTGGCCTGTTGCAGCTCGCTAGGCGTCGGGCCGTGATCGAGATAGTCGCGCAGCGCGTCCTTGAGCGCGGCTTGCGCCGTCGCCGGATCGACGCCATCCTTGAGCATCAACTGGATCGAGAAAACCCCGACGGCGGCATAGCCCTGATAAGTGACGTCGACCGAAGTCGCGATCTGCTTGTCGTGGACCAGCAATCGATACAGGCGCGCGGTCTTGCCGCGGCCGAGAATCTGCGCGGTCATGCGCAACGCCTCTGAATCGGGCGTCCCGCGCCCCGGCACCGGCCAGTCCCACGCGATCGCGGTCTGCGGCACCGGATCCTGCAGCACTTCGGTCTTGGTCGCGCTCAGCGTCGGCACCCAGGCGGTCATCCGCGAAATCGGCGGGCCGGCGGGCACGCTGCCGAAATACTTTTCCATCAGACGCCTGGCATCGGCGACGGTGACGTCGCCCGACAGCACCACCACCGAATTCGCCGCGCCATAATATTGGGCGAACCACGCCTTCACGTCGGCCAGCGACGCGGCATCGAGATCGGCCATCGAGCCGATCGTCGTGTGGTGATAGGGATGGCCGACCGGAAACAGGCCGGCAAGTTCATGCTCGCTCATATCGGCATAGGGCTGGCCTTCGCGGACGCGCTTTTCGTTCTGCACCACGGCGCGCTGGGCATCGAGCTTGGCCTGGTCGATCGCGCCGAGCAAATGACCCATCCGGTCCGATTCGAGCCACAATGCCCGTTCCAGCCCGCCGGTCGGCACCACTTCGTAATAATAGGTCTGGTCGAACGACGTGGCGCCGTTGACCGCCGACGCGCCGACTTCCTGCAGCGGCGGCATATATTCCTTGTTGTGATGTTCCGAGCCGTTGAACATCAAATGCTCGAACAGATGCGCGAACCCGGACTTGCCCGCCGGCTCGTTCATGGAGCCAACGTGATACCATACCGTCACCGCCACCTTGGGCGTGGCATGATCTTCGTGAACCACCACCCGCAACCCGTTGGCCAGCGTGAACTGGGTGTAAGGGAGAAGGTCGCTCGGCTGGGCGAGCACAGGTTGTTCGGCGCGCGCAGCCGGGGCGAAGGCGCCGGCCAGCGAAGCCGCGGCCAGCAGATGCAGGTATTTCATGGGTGACGATGGTCCTTGAAGGGCGGCCGCGACGGCCGGCAGGTGTTAGAAATTGGCGGAAATGCCGATCTTGAACTTGCGGCCGCCCAGATAGGTCGCCCGCGTATAATAAGCCGGCGCGCTGCCTTCGCCGCCGATCGTTTCCTCGACGTCGGGGCTGGTCGTACCTTTCAGCAGGTCGGATGCCTCGACATAGATGCGGAATTTGCCGAAGCCCGGCCGGAAATAATATTCCGCCCGGAAATCGAGCGTGCCCACGCCTTCCTGATAGACGCTGAGGTCGCGCGGGCGGAAATCGCCGAGCGCGCGCGACTGGAAGCTGTAAGCGAGCGTCGCGTCGACCCCGTATTTGTTGTAGGTCATCGCGACGGTGCCCGAATGCTTGGGCTGCTGATTGAATGGGATGCCGTAGAATTCGTAGACGCTCTGCCCCCCGGCGGGGGCATAGGCCCAGGAATATTGCTGGACCCGCGAGCTCTTGGTGAAGGTGTAGTTGGCGAACACGCCGAGGCCGTTGAGCGCCCCGGGCAGGAAGGTCAGCTGCTGCTCCACCTGCCCCTCGATCCCCCAGATCGTCGCGATGTGATCGCTGTTGGCCGGCATCCCGCCGTTGATGAAATAATTTTCGGGATGGGCGGGATCGAAATAGGGCGGACCCTGGAAATAGGGGCTGTCGGGCAAGGTCACGTTGGCGAGATTGGTTGGGCCGTTGACCTCGTTTGCCTGCAGCAGATTGTGGATGCGCTTGTAGAACGCGCTCAGCTTGATGATCCCGACGTGGTGATAGAATTCGGCGCTGACATCGAAATTGTCGGTCGTCGCGGGGCGCAGGTTCGGATTGCCCGAGTTGATCTGGACGATCGGCTTTACGCCTTCGGGACCAGGCGTCGGAATATTGATGAAGGTGATCCGCGTCGCGGTCGAAAGCTCGCCGATCTGCGGGCGCGCGACCGACAGGTAATAGCCGCCGCGGAAGATCAGGTTGTCGCTTTCGCGGTAATTGAACAGAATGCGCGGCAGGAAACGCGACGTGCTCGATGTCTCGGTGACGAGCTTGGTAAACGCGTTCTGGAACGCCAGGTCGACGCCAAAGCCGCCGCCGTCCTCGGGCAGGATCGGCCCGATATAGGTGGGGAAGATCAGGTCTCGCGCCATCAGGTCGACGCGGTCGTACCGGACGCCGCCGACCACCTCGAGCTTGCCGAACTGAAGCTGCGACTGGAGATAGCCCGCATAGTTCGTTTCCGAGGTCATCTGCTTGTCCTGATCGGGATTGGGCACGATCGGAGTCAGCGTCAGATTGGAATAGTCAGCGAGATATTGGTCGAGATTGTCGAGGAAGCCGGTGAAGGTCTTCTCGCTCATCACCGAGAAATTGGCGTCGGTGATGCCGATCCGGCCGAGGTCGGACGGGCCGAAGGGCAGGCCGAGCGCCGCAATCGTCGTGCCGCCGCCGAACTGCGAGCGCACCAGATTGCTCTTGAACTCGGTCTTTTCGAAGTGGATGCCGGCCTCGATATATTTCAGCGGCCCCCAGCCCATTGACCAGCGCGCGCTGTATTCGGCGGTGTAACGATTGTTGAGACCCGTGGTCGTGTCGATCTGGCCGGTGCCGTTGTCGATCGTGAAATGCGACGGATCGTTGACGAAAGCCCAGCCGGCGTCGCTGAGCAGCGGGATCGGAATCTGGTTGCCGTTGCGCGGGCCGAAGCCTGAGATGATGTAGCCGAGCGTCGGATCGGTCGCGGCGGGCAGGAAATAATCCGCCTTGGCATCGCTGTCGGGCATCCGCAGATCGAGCGTGGTATTGGCCTTGTGGCGCTCGGAGCCATGGGCATAGCCGAGCAGGTATTTCAGCGTGATCTTGCCGATCTCGCTCTTGCCGTTGAACGCATAGGTATCCGACACCGTCTTGGCGCCCGGATCGTATGTATATTCCTGCTCGTGCTGCAGCGCCGCGTTGCCGGGGCTGAGATCGAGATGCAGCGCCGAAACCGGATCGCCGCCCGCGATAACCGAATATTCGTCAAGCGTGGCGAAAATGTCGGTCAGTGAATATGTCGTGCGATCGGTTTCCGAATGCTGGAAATCGAACTTCAGGTCGGTATGCGTGTCGATCTTCCATTCGGCCGACAGCGTGGCGGCCAGCGTCTTCTGCTGGACATGGTTGAAGCTGGTTTCGAGGCGGTTGGGATAGGCCTGGTCGCCGCCGGCAACGAAGGGAAAGGTGCTGAGCGGGTCGGTGGCGTCGGTCGAGGTCAGGGTCGGCTGGCCGTCGGCATCGGGCGGCAGGAACGCGCCGAAATCGAGAATCGTGTTGTAGGAGATGTTGCGCACCGAATTCCGCCGGTACTGAACCGACGCGCTGACCCCGAAATTGTCGCCGGCGCCGAATTTGCCGGAGACCGTGCCCGACGCGAGAAAATCGTTGCTGAAGCCCTTGGCGCTACGCCCACCTTCGACCTGGAAACTGGCATAACGGCGCGAGCGGTCGAGCGGCGACTGGGTTTCGATCTCGACCAGCCCGCCGGTGCCGGCGCTGTCCTGGCTGGGCAACAGGCTCTTGCTGATGGTGATCTTGCTGACCGAATCGGCGAGCAGATTGCTGAGATCGGCTGAACGGCCGGTGCCGTTGCCGACCGGCAGGTTGAGCCCGTTGAGCTTGACCGCGTTCATATCGGGATCGAGCCCGCGTACCACGACATTGGTGCCGTCGCCGGTCAACGAGTCGCGCTGAAACGAGACGCCGGGCGCACGACGCAACGCGTCGGAAAAAGTGGTGCCGGTGAAGTTGCCGAGGTCGTCGGCCGAAATCACATCGGAATCGTTTTCGGCGGTTCGCTGCAGATTGAGCGCCTTGGCCCGCGCGCTGCGCGTTCCGTAGACGACGATGCCGTGCTCATCATTGATGCCCTCGCTGAGCAGCACGTCGGCGCGATATTGCTGACCGGGTGCGAGGTCGATCGCCTGATAGGCGGGTG
Organism: Hephaestia mangrovi; assembly: GCF_019880555.1. Lineage (GTDB taxonomy): Bacteria > Pseudomonadota > Alphaproteobacteria > Sphingomonadales > Sphingomonadaceae > Sphingomonas > Sphingomonas mangrovi. The sequence goes on from NZ_JAINVU010000008.1 coordinate 33,123, forward strand.
CGAACCCGAGAAACGAGACGTCCAGCGTGTAATTGCCGGGCGGCACGTCCGGAAACTGGAAGTTGCCGAGATTGTCGGCTTTCGCGGTTCGGCCGATCGGCTCCAGGTGGATCAGCGCGCCGGCGATATTGCGATTGTCACCGGGCCCAGAGACGTGGCCACCGATCGATCCTGATCTGGCGGCGTCACCTGGCTCGGCTTGCGCCGATTTGCCCGGGGGTGGCGGCGGCTGGGTGCTGCCGATGACAAATGTTCCGCCGGGGGTCACATCGAGCGACAAGCCGGTGCCTCGCAGCAAAAGGCGATAGCCGCTTTCGGCGCTATATCGTCCATGCAAGGCTGGCGCGACCATGCCTTTCACGGCGGCCTCGGTGAATACCAGGTTAGAACCCGTGGTGGCCGCCAGCGCCCTTAACGATGTCGCCAGCGGCTGCCGCGGAAGATCGACTTGAAATGTGGTTTGCGCCTGGGCCGCCAATGGAGTGGCCAGGGCACACGCAACCAATGCTATTCTTGAGATCATCGACTACCCCCCAAAGTTGCCGTCGCAGCGGCCCCTTGAAACGGTAGACGACGATCATGCGCAAAACCGACATGCGCACGACATAAAAAGTTCGCATTTCTTATCCGCCCGACAGTATCGTGCGGTCCAGACGCGCGGACTTTACTCTTCGATCGTCAACTGGCTGCCGTCATGAACGACGCGCCAACCATTGAGTCGGGCAATCGCAACCGCGAATTCGGCAGTGTCGTTGGTAGAAAACACGCCCGAAACGGGCGTTGTCGACAGCCGGGGATCGGCAACTTTGATCTTCGGGCCGCCATAGCGCCCCAGTTCGGCGATCGCCTTGGCCAGCGGCGTCTCGTCGAAAACGATTTGGCCGCGCCGCCATGCCGTGACGGTATCGATCGGGGGCATGTCGATCGCAGCGGGCGCATCCTTATTGGTCGTCAGGCGCTCTCCCGGTGCAAGCAACGTCGGCTCGGCGGCCGCGCTCGACAAGCCGGATTTCACCTCTGTTACCGCGACCTTGCCTTTGAGCAGCGTGACTTCGACATCGCCATCAATGCGGCGCACGATGAAGCTCGTGCCAACCGCGCGAACCCGCTTGTTTCCGGCCGCCACGATGAACGGACGCCGGGTATTGTGGGCGACGTCGAACATCGCCTCGCCGTGATCCAGCGTGATCTGCCGGACATCGGGCTTGTAATCGACGTCAAGCCGGGTGTCGGTGTCGAGCGCAATGCGGCTGCCGTCGTCGAGGGTGGCGACTTCCTGTTCGCCACGTTCGGTCGTGTAGGTGACGGGCCGATCCATCAGCCACCAGGCGACGCTGCCCAGAACCAGCAGCAACGCTGCGGCAAGAGCCAAAACCCGCAGCGACGCGAAAGGTGCGCGCCAAGCGTTCGGCCCCGACGGTTGGCGAGCAGCGTCGCCGTCTTCAAATGCGGCAGCGCCGGGGATCATCGCCCAGAGCTCGGTTGCGCGCTCGAAGGCGTCGCGTCGCGCCGCGTCGCCGTTGAGCCAGGCTTTCAGCGCCGCTTCGGTCGCGCTGTCGCGCGGCGTTGCCTGCAGGCGCGCGATCCAGGCCGCCGCCTCGGCTTCGACCTGTCGGTGAGAGGGTGAATGATTCACCATCCGTCCATCCAGCGCATCAATTGCAGAGTTGCGCGCGCCACCTGCTTTTCAACCGCGGCGACGGACATCTGTTCACGCCGCGCGATTTCGGCGTAGCTCAGGTCGTCGAGGCGGCGCATCAGCAGGATACGGCGTGTCCGCTCGGGCAGCGTTTCGAGCCCGCGCGATGCATGGCGCAACCGCGCTCGCTCCTCGACGATCTGGCTCGGGTCCGGTTGCGACTGATCGGCGAGAAGATCGATACCGTCATGTCCGACGAAGGGCGCCCGCGCGCGGCGGCGAAGCTGGTCGATCGACAGATTGACCGCCGCTTTCACCAGAAGCGCCTCCCGCGAGCGCGCCTGATGCGCGCGTTCATATTGTTCTATCTTCAGAAACGCCTCTTGCACCAATTCATCCGCATCCGCTTCGGACACGCCATGCCGCAGCACCGCCCGTCTTGCCTTCGACAACATTTCCGACAGGCTCGGCATCGCGTGAACCGTCTCCCTCGAAACCTCAGACGATCATCACCGCAAAAACGGACATAATGAAAGATACCATTCCCGTTGCGGCGACAACCGTTTCGCCCGCGCGAACGATCGGCTTTAATCTGGCAGGGTTTCGAGATTGATCGCACATGAGGACTCATTCACGGCGCTGGCCGCCCGCATAACTTGGCCCGCGGCGCTCTCCTAACGCGTGATCGAGAGTAGCATGTTGCCTGACTTTTCAGCTAAATATCAGCTATGCTAGCCGAGCCAAACGCGCAACCAAACCAAAGCCTGATCGATGGCATTGCCACGCTTCAAGCCTTGGCCTCAGCCCCCGAGCCGATCGGCTGTCGGGCACTCGCGCGCCAGCTCGGAATTAATACGACCAAGGTCAATCGACTGCTCAAGACTTTGGCATTCCTCGGGATTGCCCGGCAAACGGCCAACCGAAAATATACGGCCGGATCTGGCATGCATGTGCTTGCCGCTCAGAGTCTGTTTGCGTCAGGGCTGCTCCGGCGAGCGCTCCCGGTGTTGGAGGGATTGCGGCGGTTTGGCCATACCGTGGCGCTCGGCGTGCTCTGGAATGACAGTGTCAGCTATCTTTTCCACGCACCGCCGGGGATCGAGGCGTCGCGGGGACTTGGACGTATCGGCCTGTTGCCAGCAACGACCAGCGGCATCGGCATTGCGCTGCTTGCGGAACTGCCGGAGGAGCGCGTCAGGGCTCTTTATGAGGGACGCGACATCCCAATGTTCCCCGCCGGCATCGGGGCGCTGCTGGACAAGCTTAAGGAAACGCGAGAAGCTGGTTACGCTCGCGTCCACGTCGCTGACGAGCGCGATTTCCACGCCGTCGCGACCGTGATTGGCGATCCGGTTCATGCTGGCATTGCGGTATCGGGCTGGATACCGGAGAATGCGACGCCGCCGTTGGTTGAGGCGCTGCGCGAAGCAGGGTCGGCGATAGGGAGCGACTAGGGGCGGGGGTCAGTCGATTGCTTCAGCATGGGCCCAGAAGGCGGGTTTCGGGGCGATTCCGAGGCCGGGGCCGGTGGGGACGCGATAGGCGTTGTTGTCGTAGGCCATATCGGTTTCGAGCAATCGTAAGTTGGCACTGAACACCGAATGTTGCCACTCGTGGCGCCACAACCGGTCGATCGTCTGGGATGCGTGCAGGCTTGCCGCCAGAAAAATGCCGGTTCCGATGGTCGCATGCGGTGCGAGCGATGCGCCAACTTCGGCGGCAAGCGCTGCGATCCGGCAGAATTGAGTGATGCCGGTATGCCCCATTTCGGGCTGGACGTAGCGCAACGCGGCGCCGGGGAGGCGCAGGCGCGCCTCGTGGAGATTGTGCCATTCCTCGCCGGCGGCGACGGGGATCGGGCTGGCACGCGCGACATCGGTGAGACCGGCGACGTCCTCCGGCTTCACCGGCGCCTCGATGAAGCTGAGATCATAAGGCGCGAGCGCGCGGGCGAGCGCGAGCGCATCGGCGGGATCGAACTTCCAGTGGAGATCGACCATCAGCGCGGCATCCGGGCCGATCGCCGCGCGCAATGCCGCGCATTCCTCGACGATGCCGCCATGGCTGACGACTGCCGCGAACTTGAAGGCGTCATGCCCTTCGGACCGGAAACGCTGCGCCAGCGCGACTCGCGCGGCAGGGGTCGCCGCCGGCAGGCCGGAGACATAGCCGGGAATGGTCTCGCGCCGCCGATCGCCGAGCAGGACGGCGACGGGCTGCCCGACATGCCGTCCGAGCAGATCCCACAAGGCGATGTCCAACGCGGCGAGCGCATCGCCATAGAAGCCGCCCGAACAGCCGCGCACGCGCATCAGGCCGTAGAGGCTTTCCCAGATGACCGGAATCACGGCCGCGTCATCGACCGGCTGGCCGACCAGCACCGGCGCCAGCAGGTCGTTGATGATTTCGCACGTCGCCTTCGGCGCGCAGATGCCATAGGTCTCACCCCAGCCGATCGTCCCATCCTCCGCCGTGAGGCGGACGACGACCGATCGATCGACGGTGGGATAGATCGTGCCGTTGCCCGATCGCACGACATAGCCGCGCTGATTGATTGACTCGCCCGGACCGAGCGGCCCGAGATACGGCTCGTCGCGCGGCAGCGTGACGATGAAGGTCTCGACCCGCGCGACGATCACGCGCCGCGCCCGTCGCCAGCGACGGCGATGCCGGTCAGATCGGCGATACGGCCGAGCAGCGCATCGACCTCCGCCAGATCATGGCGGTCGAGCTCGGGGCCGGGCGCGCGCGTGTAGACGCTGTCGATCAGGCCGCGCCGCCGCAACACTTCCTTCGTCAAGCGCCAGCGGAATACCGCCTGCACGCTGAGCAGCGGCAGCGTCCGCTCGAACAGATCCCGCGCCATGGCGACCTCTCCCGACGCAAAGCTGCGCAGCATCCGCACATGCACCTCCGTGATCTCGCACGCCGGCATCGTGCCTTGCGCGCCGCGAACCAGTTCGTCGATCACATAACGCCCCCCGGCGCCGCCGAACACCGCGTCGAGCGCATCGCCGGCGCGCGACATGACGCCGGTGATCCGCTGGCCCGACGGCTGTGCCTCCTCCTTGACGTAGCGGATCGCATCGACGTCGCGGGCAAGCGCCGCGACCGCATCCATCGACAAGCCGATTCCCATGGGGGCAGGCGCGTTCTGCAGCATGATCGCAATGCCGGTTTCGTTACCGACGTCGCGATAGAAGCTCGCCATCGCCAACGGATCGTCAGCCAGCGTGTGCGGGGTCATGATCATCGCCGCGGTCGCACCCGCGCCGGCGCCGGCGCGGGCGAAGGCGGCCGCTTCCTCCGCCGAGCCAGCGCTTGCGCCGACGACGAACTGCGCGCGGCCGGCCAGCCATCGACCGACGCTTGCGGTCATTTCGAGCCGCTCCTCGGCGGTGAGGTGGTCATATTCGCTGGCCAGCCCCGGATAGACGATCCCGGCCGCGCCGGCGTCGACGATATAGTCCAGCACGCCGCGCACCCCGCGCTCGTCGATCTCGCCCGCCGCCGTGAAAATCGTCGGCAATACCGGGAAAACGCCGGCCAAAGACATCTGCCTCTCCTTTTTGTTTCACTATCAGCAATATTTTTAGCGGCATTTTGTGTCAATAGGCGATGCATATGTCACAAGATTTGCTGAAATGGGGCTTGATGAGGCATTTGCGTTGCTATAGAAGATACGAACAACGGCTAGCGCCCGATCGAGGCGCAGCATGATGAGAGGATGTATCGGAAAGGGTCATGCACGTGCGTCATCACCAGATCGCCGGCGAGCCATCGGCTGCTCGCAACGCACCCTGCCCGATCACCTCGGCGGCTTATAAGTCGGCGGTTCGCGAGCCGGCGGTTTTAGGGGAGGCAGAATGAAAAAGCTTTCGACGCGTGCATTGCTGATTTCGTCGGCGGTGACGCCCGCGCTCGTGATGGCCGCGGTGCCGGCGCGGGCGCAGCAGGTTCCGGCGACGCCAGCGGCGGTGCCGCAGGATACGCCGGCCGCGGCATCGCCCGCGGCGCAAGGCGACATCGTCGTTACCGGCATCCGCCAGAGCCTGGAGCGCGCGCGCGATATCAAGCGCGATTCGACGCAGTTCGTTGACGCGATCGTCGCCGACGATATCGGCAAGCTGCCCGACACCAATGTCGCCGAATCGCTGGCGCGCGTGTCCGGCGTGCAGGTCGATCGCGGCGTGGCAGCGGGAACCGATATCTCGATCCGCGGCCTTCGCCAAAACGTGATCCTGTTCAACGGCCGCGAAATCTATGACGCGACCGGGCGGGGCGGCACCGGGCTCGACCAGCTTGGAAGCTCGACCTACGGGCTGCTCGCACTGGTGCCGTCCGAACTGATCTCGCGGCTGGAAGTCACCAAGCTGCCGGCCGCCAGCCAGGTGGCGGGCGCGCTCGGCGGCATCGTCGACATCAATACCCGGATGCCGCTCGACGGGCCGACGACGCAGATCGCCGCCAAGGCGACCGGCGAATATGCCGACGCCGCGCGAAAGGGCGGCTATTCGCTGTTCGGCCTGGCCTCGCACAAATTCGCCAATGACACATTGGGGGTCCTGCTGTCGGCATCCTATGAGGATCGCAACCTGTCGCAGCAGGGGCTCGACACCTATGCGGGCTATACCAAGTTCACCGATGCCGACGGCAATACGCGCTATGGCGACGCCGACGTGCGACCCGAGGAAATCCAGGAAAACCGTACCAAGCTCGGCCTCGACGGCGTGGTGCAATGGAAGCCGCGCGATGGCGTGGAGATCACCGCCGACAGCTTCTATTCGAAGCTGACATCGCATCGAGACCGCTATTGGCTGTCATTCAATCCGACGCTCAACCTCAGCAACGCGACCTATTCGGACAATGACATCCTGTTGAGCGGCACCTCGACCGGATCGGTGCTGACCAATGTCGAATATGCCAACACCAAGGCCGACATCTGGTCTTCCGCGCTGCGCGGCAAATTCGACATCACCGATCATCTGAAGACCTCGGCGGAGATTTCCTATGACCGGTCGACGTCGAGCTATCGCCAGATCTATTTCCGGCTGCAGCCCAATTCCTCGGTGCATCCGTCGGTCGATTTCGATCTGACCAGTGGCGATTTCGGCGCCTATTCGATCAGCGGCATCGACCTGACCGATCCCTCACAGCTCAACTTCACGATCCTGTTCGACCAGCTGTTCCGCGCCAAGACCGATGCGTTCGCGGCGCGATCGGACTGGACGATGAGCTTCGATTCGCCGTTCCTCAAATCGATCGATTATGGTTTCCGCTATACCGACAGCAAATCGCGGCAGAACCCGCTGCGCGCCGATATCCGCCCGACCGGCGGCATCCCGGCGACCGCGCTGGGCGATCTGATCGGCACCTATTCGAACGACCATTTCCTGACCGGCGACTTCGATGGGCTGCCGCGCACCTATCTGATCGGATCGAGCGCGGTGACGAGTTGCCACGTCTTCACCGATTTCCCGGCGGTGTCGCAGAACGCCCAGTGCCTCGATCCGGCATCGACGACCAACTCGCTGGCCGGCACCTTCACGATCAAGGAACGCTTCACCGAGGGCTATGGCAAGGTCGATTTCGACACGCCGCTCGGCGCCAGCACGACGCTTTCGGGCAATATCGGCGTGCGATACGTCAACCGCTACCTCGATTCGATCGGCAACCAGATCGATCCGTCGGGCGCGGCGGTGCCGACCGACTTCAAGCGGACCGACAATGAGTGGCTGCCCTCGGCGGTTGCCAAGATCGCGTTCGGCAACGACTTCATCCTGCGCGCGGGCGCGGCGAAGGTCGTCGCGTTTCCCAACACGCAGGACCTCAATAACGGCCTGACGCTTTCGAACACGGCCGTGTTCGTCAACGGCGTGCAGGTGCAGCCGGGCACCGGATCGGGCGGCGCGCCGAACCTCGATCCGTTCAAGGCCAATCAGGTCGACGTTTCCGCCGAATATTATTTCGGCCGCCAGGCGATGGTCTCGCTCGGGCTGTTCTACAAGGACGTCTCGACCTTCATCGTTCAGGAACAGAGCCCGGAAACCTATGCGGGGGTGGAATACCTGATCAATCGCAAGGTCAACGGCGACAGCGCCAAGATCAAGGGTGCCGAGGCATTGCTTCAGCTTCCCTTCTATTTCCTGCCGCATCCGCTCGACGGGTTCGGAATCGTCGCGACCTATTCCTATATCGATTCCTCGACGCCGACCACCGACGTCGGTGGCCGCAAGCTGCCGTTCCCCGGCCTGTCGAAGAACAATGTCAATCTGATCGGCTATTACGAGCGCGGACCGCTGAGCGTGCGGCTCGCCTACAACTGGCGCGACGACTATCTCTACAGCCTGTCGGTTTCCGGCCAGGGCATCTACAACAGCGCCTATTCGGACCTGTCGGCGACGGTGCGTTACGACATCACGCCGGGGGTTTCGATCGAAGCGCAGGCGCTCAACCTGCTCGACAGCCGCCAGCGGACCTATGACGGCGTCGATGAAGCCTTGCGGACCAACGTCGCTTATGGTCGCATCTTCAAGGCGTCGATCGGCGTCAAGTTCTGAGCAAGGGGGCGTGGTGGCCGGACAGCTCGACGGCAAGGTCGCGATCGTGACGGGCGCGGCGGGCGGCATCGGCGCGGCGATCGTTCGCCGGTTCGTGGCTGAAGGCGCGCGCGTCGCCGCGATCGACAGCCGAGAGTGCGAGGTCGGCACGGCCCGTTTCGTCGCCGATCTCGCCGACGACCGGGCGACCGCCGGCGCTGTCAGGCAGGCGCGCGAGGCGCTCGGGCGCGTGGAGCTGTTCGTTCACGCCGCCGCAGCCAGCGTGCCCGGCGGCGTGCTCGATACGCCGGCGTGCGATTTCCAACATCTTTACGACGTCAACGTGGTCGGTGCCGTGCGGCTGATCCAGGCGCTGGCGCCGACCATGGACGAAGGGAGCTCGATCATCCTGCTGTCATCAATCAACGCGCGTTTCGCGACGCCGACGCTTGCTGCTTACGCCGCGAGCAAGGCGGCGCTGGAGAGTCTCGCCAGGACCGCCGCCTGTGAGCTGGCCCCGCGCGGTATCCGCGTCAACGCGATCGCGCCGGCTTCGATCGACACGCCGCTGCTGCGCGGCTCGTTCGAGCGCGCCGACGATCCCGCCGCCGCCGAGGCCGCCAACCGCCGCCGCCATCCGCTGGCGCGGCTCGGCACGCCCGAGGAAGTCGCGGCGCTGGCGTTGTTCCTGGCGTCGGAAGCGGCGGCCTGGATCACCGGATCGGTCTACGCCATCGACGGCGGCGCCGGCGTGACGCGGCAATGAACCGGGGTAATGCGGCCGACATCATCGGCATCAACTGGGGCAGCAGCGCGTTCCGCGCCTATCGCATCGACAGCGAGGGCGCGGCGGTGGACAGCTTTCGCAGTGGCGACGGCGTCGGTACGCTCGATCGCGCCGGCATGGAGGCGATGATCGAGCGGGTCGTGGCGCGCTGGCCGGGGATCGAGCGCATCTATGCGTCGGGCATGATCGGCTCGAACATCGGCTGGGTCGAGGCGCCCTATGCCGAAGCGCCGGTCGCGGCGCACGATCTGGTGGGCCGAGTGATCGATACGCGGATCGGGGCGACCGCCGTGCGCGTGGTGCCGGGCATCGCCTGTCGCCGGCGCAGCGATGGCGGGCCGGATATCCTGCGCGGCGAGGAGATCGAGCTGTTCGGCCATCTCGCCGCGTCCGATGCGCCGCGCGACGGCCTGATCGCTTTGCCGGGCACGCACACCAAATGGGCGGCGATTGAGCGCGGGCGGCTGGTCGAATTCTTCACCAGCATTTCGGGCGAGCTCTACGACCGGATGAGCCAGGCCGGCCTGCTGGCGTCGATCATCGACGGCGCGGCCGAGGCTGGCGCGGCGTTCGCGCGCGGCGTCGACGAGGGGCGGCGATCGGGGCTGGCGATCGGCACGTTGCTGTTCGGGGCGCGGGCGCGGGTGATCCGCGGCGATCTCGAGCGGCGCGACGCCGCCTCATATCTGCGCGGGCTGCTGATCGGCGCGGAATTGGCCGACGTCGGGCAATTGCTTGGCGCGTTCGGTGAGGCGCCGGTGCCGCTGATCGGCAACGGGCCGTTGTGCCGGCTCTACGCCGCGGCGATCGAGGCGGTGGGCGGTGCCGCGCGGATCGTCGATCCGGAACGTGCGTGCCTCGCCGGCTTCGTCGCGCTCGACCGGGTAAGCGTGGCGGTGGCATGAGCGGCGCGGGCACCGGAACCGACCGGGGCACGCTGCGCTGGGTGATCGTCGCGCTGCTGTTCGCGTCGACGGTGATCAATTATCTCGACCGGCAGGCGCTTTCGATCCTTGCATCGACCGTCCAGAAATCGCTGGATATCAGTGATCTGGGCTACGCGCATATCGTCCAGCTGTTCATGATCGCCTATACGATCGCCTATCTGGTCGCGGGGCGGATTACCGACTGGCTCGGGACCAAGCTCAGCCTGGCCTTGTTCGTCGCCTGGTGGTCGGTCGCCAACCTGTTGACCGGGCTGGTCAACAGCGCCGGCCAGCTCGGCGCAGCGCGGTTCGCATTGGGGCTTGGCGAGGCGGGCAACTACACCGCCGGTCCGAAGGCGATCGGCGAGCATTTTCCGCCGAAGGAGCGCGCCTTCGCCTTTGGCCTCTACACCGCCGGCGCGATGGTCGGCGCGACGATCGCGCCGCCGCTGATCGCCGGGCTGGCGCTGGCCTGGGGCTGGCGATCGGCGTTCGTCGCGACAGGCCTCGCGGGGCTGGTCTGGCTCGGCTTCTGGTGGCTGATCTATCCGCGATCGGCGCAAGCGGCGCAGGAGGCGAGCGAGCCGATCCGCTGGCGCGAGGTGCTGAGCGATCGCGCCGTCTGGCTGCTTGCGCTGTCGCGCGGGCTGGCCGATCCGGTATGGTATTTCTACCTGTTCTGGTTCCCCAAATATCTCACCGACGCGCGCGGCATGAGCTTGACCGCGGTCGCGTCGCTGGCGTGGATCGTCTATCTCGCGTCGGACCTCGGCAGCGTCGGCGGCGGCGCGATTTCGAGCCTGTTAGTCAAGCGCGGCATCGATCCCGCCAGGAGCCGGATCATCGCGATGACGATGGCCGCCGCCGCCGCGCCGTTCGGCGCATTCATCGCCACTAGTCCGCCGTTGACGGTTGTGTTCGCGCTCGGCGCGCTGGTCGCGTTCGCGCACCTGACCTTTCAGATCAACATCTCGACGCTGATCATCGACCTCTATCCGCAGCGCAAGGTCGCGACGGTATTCGGCGTCATCGCCGCGGGATCCGGCCTCGGCGGGATCTTCTCGACGCAGGCGGTGGGCATGCTGGTTTCGGGCGGCAGCTATTCGCGTGTGTTCCTGCTGATGGCGCTGCTGCACCCGGCGGCGCTGATGGTCGCCTGGCTGGGCTGGCGCGCCAGGCGGCACCGGCCGCGCGCGTCAGCCGACTCCCGCCCGCTTGAGCCAGAGGTCGAACAAATCGAGCCACAGCGATGACGGCGTGCCGGCATAGCCGACGCTGAAGGCGTGCTCGCCCTCCTGGAAGAAATGCGCTTCGACGGGGCGCCCCGCCTTGCGGCACGCCGCCATCATCATTTCGCTGTTCTCGATGGGAACGTGGCTGTCATCGCAGGCGCAGGCGAGGAAGATCGGCGGCGTCGCGGCGCCGACATGCTGGTCGGGCGAGCGATGCGCGATCAGCGCGGGCGACGGATGATCGCCGAGCAGCATCGCGCGTGACTGTGCATGCGTGTACGGGTCGGTCATCGTAATGACCGGGTAGATCAGCCCCGTGGCGGCCGGCCGTGCGGAGAGCGCATCGATCGCGTCGCGCGGCGCATAGACACGGTCATCGAACGCCGTGGCCAGCGTCGCAGCGAGATGACCGCCCGCCGAAAAGCCGACGGTGGCCAGCCGATCGGCGTCGAATCCGAAGCGCGGTGCCAGCGAGCGGACCAACCGAGCCGCGCGCTGCGCATCCTGCAGCGGCACGTCCGCCCGATCGCGCCAGCCTTCGTTCGGCAGCCGATAAGTGAGAACAAAGACGTGATAGCCCATCGTCGTCAGTCGATCGGCGATGGCGACACCTTCGTTGTCGATCGAGACCATGAGGTACGCGCCGCCGGGAATGACCAGCACCGCCGCGCCGTTCGGTCGCGCCGGCCGGAAGACGTGCAGCGCCGGCTCGGCGATGTTGCGCCTGTAGACCGGCGGATAGTCCGGCGGCAGCGGCTCGGCGCGGAATTGTCCCGCGCCCGGCATGTCCTTGCCCCAAAGCGGGAGGCGTTCGGCACGCGTCCAGGCGGCAGGCAGGGTCTTTGCCGGCGGCGGACGCTTGATCGGTGACGGCACGTTGACCTGTGCCGCCCGCGCATCACCGACCGCCGCGAGGACTGACAGTCCCACAGCACCCCCCAGCATGGCGCGCCGATCGGGCCGAAAGGAACCATCCGCTGAACGCATTACAACATATTTCCTTTGTCGTGCTGGCCTGTCCGTCCCCGAGATGACATGAACGTGCCGATTTCAGAGTGGGGGCAGGACGCCAAGCTCGGCATAATTGGTCGCCCCTGGTGCCCAATGCGCCGGCGAATCGCGGTTATCGACCGTGCCGCCCGGTGACGGCGATGGCGATGGTGTCGGCCGCGGCGTGGGCATTGCGAACCGCGACGCTACGCCTGAGTGCGGCGTCGCGGTCGACACGCCCGGCACGACGGCGATCGAAAGCGCCGTGGGGGAGGGCGTCGCGGGTCGCTCCCGCCCCGCAACTGCCAGCCCCGCCAGTGCGACGCCGGCAACGCCGCCGATCAGCATGGTTCGTTTCACCGCGCTTCCCCGTCGCTCAGGACACGCGGATGAACTTGACCGCGCCGGCGCGCTGGCACCCGGAATGCACAATATTGGTGACCCCGATGGCCGGATCGGTCTGCCCGGCGTTGAACGTGTGGGTGCCGAGATCGACCCAACCCGACGTGCCGCTCGCGAAGTTTATCGTATAGGTCGCGTTGTCGGAGGCCGACTGCACGCGCACTTCCGCAGCGGTATCGGCGTTGGAATAGACGGTCTTCCAGATATAGACGTGATACTGGCCGGTCTGATTGAAGCCGGGCGCGAAGGTCGCCTTGGCGCCGGCGGTGCAGGAATAACGCTGCGGCATCAGCCCGAATCCGGCGAGCGTGCTGTCGGCCCAGCCCGACCCGCTCTCGCTGTAACCATAGCGGCCGTTCATGATATACTGGTCCTTCTTGTAGAAGCGGACCGTGTCGTAATATTGTGGCGTACCGCCAACCGTGACCGGCGCCTGATAGGCCAGCGCGGTGAGCCAGATGTTGACCGGATCCTGGCGATATTGATCGGCGGGATAGGCGATCGTGCAATATTTGACGCCGTCGAGATAGAAGTCGATCGCGCCCTCGCGCCAATCCGCGCCATAGGTGTGATAGGCGTCCGCGGTCGAAAATCCCGGAGAATAGGTCGCGCAGCGTGGCCCGCCGATATTGGCGCCCGATCCGGCCTGCCCGTTCCAGATCTGGAGGCCGCTCGGCACCTGGCTGGGCGACTGGGTGTTGATCTCCGACTGGTCGATCTCGAGATAGCGGCCCGCGGCATAGGTGTCGCTGCCGTCGCCGGCCATCATCCAGAATGAATTATGCCACCCATGGTTGGAAGTCGTCTTGGCGCGCACCTCGAAATAGCCGTATCCGAACTGCTGTTTGCTGACGATGCCGCCACCGGTATATTGCTTTCCGCTGACGCTTTCCTGCTTCATCAACAGGCTGAGCTGATTGTTGTCGATTGTCGCGTTGGCCGCGAGCTGTGCGCTCAGAGCCTTGACGTCGGTACGAAAATTCCAACGCGTCGTGTCGATACTGGAGCCATTGAAATCCTCTTGCCAGGCAAGGCCGTAGAGTGATGACGGGGCGTTTGCTTTCGCGGCGCTTGTCGCCGCCAGGATGACCGCTGCCGCAAGTGCTGAGGCCCAGTACGACTGCCTGGGACCGATCGAGATCGTTTTCATTGGCTTGCTCCTCTCCCGAGCGACGCATGGTCGCCGCGAGCAACGCGCATCCTTATGCCTGGACGTCGCGCCGCCTCTCCTGTCGGCGGATCGATCCGGTTCAGAAACGAGCAATCTCGATCTCGCCAAGGCGTACAAATATCGCTAATGAAGCAACATATCAATCGCTAATTTGCTAACTTATCGCCATTTATCTGGATGAAGTCGGAGAGTTCGTTGCTTTTAATGGCACAAATTGCGGCTTGCCGCCCGAATTTTCCGGGTGGCTGGCAACGTAATCCATCACTGTCGAAAACGGCGCCACCCAGATGGTGTCGGTATGTTCCCTGAGATAAGCGAGGAGCTCTGCGTGCGCCTTGGCGGTCACTCTCAAATAGTCGCCGCCGACTCCATGAAAGCCGAGAACCAGCAGACCACCGGACCGCTCGGCACTTTTGACCGCCGCGATCATATCGGCGCCGGTCGACTTCTCATCGAACCAGCGGCACGGCACATCCATCGGATCCAGCGCCTTGCCGTCTCCCGGCCAGCTGGCGCTGCGGGTATAGCGCACCAGCCCGCTGGCGCGCAGTGCTGGGAGATAATCCACGCCACCGGCGAGATGTTGACCGCACGGCGTGGCAAAGCTGTGCTGCAACTTCCCGTCGATCGCCGTCAGCATGGTGTTCATCGTCCGGATTTCGGCAAGCATCATCGGAACATCATAGGCTTCGCTGGTGTCGAGCTTCCGCGCCGGTGTGTAATTGGCCTGCGGACAGGCATGGCGAATGGTGTGATTTCCAAGCTCATGGCCCTCGGCCGCCGCCGCCCGCCAGCGCTCGATCTGCTTTGGCTTCAACGCATTGCCGACCAGGAAAAAGGTCCCTTTCAGGCCAGCCGCGTCGAGGGCGGGAATGGCGACGTCGAGATCCGAGGACAAGGCGTCGTCATAGGTCAGGACCACGGCGGCCTGCCTGCCGCCGGGCCATTGCCGCGCCTGAGCCTGAGTCGCGATCAGGGCCACCCCCAACAGGACTGATCCGATTCGCGATAGAATTGATGCCACTCGCATAGCCCTCTCCGATTTTTCCGGACTTTGGTAGCGCTACCTAAATCGTGCGCGGCGCCACGGCAATGCAGCCGTGAAAGCTGCGTCGTCCCTCTCCACAATCATCCGCCGCAGGATTCGCGGATAATCAGCTCGGTCGGGAGCAATGACGGCACATCGTCGCCGCTGGCATCGAGAATGCCGGAGACGAGCAACTGGCCGGCGCGCTGATTGTCCTGGCGGATCGTCGAAAGGGCTGGTGTGCTGAGGCGGCTCAACAGCATGTCGTCATAGCCGACGACCGAGGCGTCCTCGGGTACCCTCAGCCCGGCGCGGCGCAGCGCGCGGATCGCGCCCAGCGCGATGATGTCGCTCGCCGCGACGATGCCGTCGAATGCGATACCGCGGCGTAGCAGGCGGGCGACCGCGGCCTCGGCCGATTCGAGTTCGAACTCGACTTCGCAGACCAGCCTGCCGTCATAATCGAGACCGCTTTCGTCGAGCGCCTCGCGATAGCCACGGCGACGCTGTTGTGCCTCGGGATCGGAGCCGCCGATGAACAGGATGCGCCGCCGCCCGAGCCGGGCTAGGTGAAGCGTCGACCGGCGCCCGCCGAGCAGATTGTCCGAACCGATCGAGCGATATTTCTGGCCGGGAATATGCGCGCCCCAGACGACGAAGCGCGCGCCCGTCTCTGCGAGCTGGTTGAGTTCCTCGTGGAGCATCGACTGACCGAGGAAGATGACGCCGTCCGCGCGGCTGGTGGTCGTCGTGGTAACGAGATCCTCGAGCGTGGCCGGGGCGACGTGGCTGACGGTGAAATCGCAGCCGCGCTCGCGCGCCGCTTCGCCGATGCTGGCGAGCAATTCGAGGAAGAACGGATGCGACAGCGGCAATGGCCGCCCGCGCATGTTGGGCGTGACGATGACGATCGATCCCGCCGCCCCGATCGGCGCCTGCGGCATCGATTGGCGGAACGGATAGTCATGCTCGCGCGCAAGCGCCCAGATACGCTGCTTGGTCCGCGTGCTGATCAGCGGCAAATCGTTGAGCGCGCGCGACACGGTCGAGACCGACACGCCGGCGAGCCGGGCGAGATCCTCGAGCGTCGTTTTGCTGTTGCCGTTGCCGCTCATTGCGCCCACGCTGGCCGGAGGGAAGAAGCGCGACATAACGCACGGGGGAGGGGTAGTTGCAAGCCGACACGGTAAGCGAACCGCTGTCGCCTGCCGCGCCCGTCGCATCGCCGCCGGTCGCGCTGATGTCGCGCTGGGCGATCGCCTGCATGTGCTGCGGGCTGTTCGGCGTGCAGATCGTCTGGGGCCTCCAGAACGTCGACACCAGTCGTATTTTCCAGACCCTGGGCGCCGAACTCGACGAATTGCCGATCCTGTGGATCGCAGCGCCGATCACGGGGCTGATCGTACAGCCGGTCATCGGCCACTTGAGCGACCGCACCTGGGGACGCCTCGGCCGCCGCCGGCCCTATCTGCTGGCCGGCGCGATCCTCGCGGCGATCGCGCTGGCGCTGATGCCCAACGTCCACAGCATCTGGGCGGCCTGCGTGATGCTGTGGCTGCTTACCGCCGCGATCAATGTCGCGATGGAGCCGTTCCGCGCGCTGGTCGCCGACACCGTGCCCGAGGAACAGCGTACCGCCGCATTCGCGATGCAGGTCGGCTTCATCGGCGTCGGCGCGGTGGTCGCGTCGATATTGCCGTGGCTTCTTGCCCACGGTTTCGGGATTGCCGGCACGGCGCCGCCGGGCGTGCTGCCGCCATCGCTGCGGGCGGCTTTCGCGATCGGCGCTCTCGGGCTGCTGGTAAGCGTCGGTATCACCGTCCTGACCACGCCCGAGCGGCCGCCGGGGCACCTCGCCGGCCAGGCGCGGGTTGTTGTCCGGCCTGCCTGGGCCAGCACCAGTTCGGCCTCGCTGGTCCGTCATGGCGCGATCTGGATGATCGGCGGCCTGGCGATCGCTGCCGTAACCGGGTTCGAAGGCTATCGCCACGAGCTCTATCTGATCGCCGGGCTCGGCGTGATCCTCGGCGCCGGACAATGGGCGACCGCCTGGAGCGCGCGCAACGGGATGCGCCCGACCGGGTTGCTCGAGATCATCGACGACGTGGTGCACATGCCCGCCGTGATGCGCCGGCTTGCGGTAGTGCAGTTCTTCACCTGGTTCGGCTTGTTCGCGATGTGGATCTACGTTGTCCCCGCCGTGGCCGTGAATAGCGGCGGCGCAACACCCTCTAGCCTCGCTTATAACACCAGCGCGGACTGGGTGGGGGTGATGTTCGCTTTCTACAACGGCATCGCCGCGCTCTGCGCCTTTGCGCTGCCCAGGCTGGTCGCCCGGCTCGGCCGGCGCGAAACGCACGCGCTGTGCCTCATGATCGGCGCCGCCGGCCTGATGGGCTTCGCGCTGATCGCCGATCCGGACTGGCTGTGGGTGCCGGCGGCGGGGATCGGCATCGCCTGGGCGTCGATCCTCTCGGCACCCTATGCAATGGTATCGAGCGCGGTGCCGCCGGCGCGGATGGGTGTCTACATGGGCATCCATAACGTGTTTCTCGTCCTGCCTCAGCTTGTCGCGACCGCCCTGCTGGGCTGGATCGTCGATCGATTGTTCGACAGCCGGCCTGCGCTCGCGCTGGTTCTCGCGGCCGCCACCTTCGTGATTGCCGCCGCGTTGGCGTTGACCATTCCCGACCATCACCGCGACTGACTGCCCCCGGCGAGAGTGTTTCGCCGGGGGCCGATCCACGGCCGTCAATTGTGCAAAAATTTGCATTAAATTGGAAATTGCGCAAGCGTTCTCGACCTAGGTGCCAGGGATTCCGAGATAAATATGATCGCAAAGATGCAGAGATCAAGCATAAGGCACTGATAGATAGACGGTTTATCCTCTTTGGCTACGGCGCTTGCAAAAAGATGCGGTTTGCGCAAAATTACGCAAGAACATTCGCGACGAGTCGCGGATCGTTGCATGACAGCCCGGCCATCGGGCGGACAGGGAGGGGAAGACATGAAGGGGACAGCTTTCGTGCGTCGTAATGGGCTGCGGAGCGGCGCATCGATGCTCGCGATCGTGGCGCTGGCGATCGCCGCACCGGCATTCGCGCAGACCGCCGACGATATGACGACCCAGCAGGGCAACAGTGAAGCTGCGCCCGGCGACACGGGCAAGAAGGCCGAAAGCACGACGTCGGACATCGTCGTCGTCGGCGTCCGCGCCGCGCTGGAGAATGCGCAGGCGATCAAGAAGAACGCCGCGACTTTCGTCGATTCGATCACTGCGACCGACATCGGCGCCTTTCCCGACAAGTCCGCGGCCGAAGCATTGCAGCGGGTGCCGGGCATTTCCGTCAATCGTCTACAGTCAGCGGACGACAGCACGCACCCTTCGGGCGAGCCGACCCAGGTGCTGATCCGCGGCCTGCCCTTCGTGCGCACCGAGTTCAATGGCCGCGACAGCTTTTCCGCCGATTCTGCGCGCGGCCTGAACTTCAACGATATCGCGCCCGAATTGCTCGCCGGGATTGACGCCTACAAGAACGAAACCGCCGACATGATCGAGGGCGGCCTCGCCGGCACCGTCAATCTGCGCACGCGGCTGCCGTTCGATCAGAAGGGGCTGGTGGTAACCGGCAACGTCAAGGCCGATTACGGTGACAAATCGACCAAATGGACGCCCGAATTCTCCGGCCTCATCAGCGACACCTGGGATACCGGGATCGGCCGCTTCGGCCTGCTTGCCGATTACGCCTGGAGCCACGTCGTCACGCGGACCGAGAGCGTGATCATGGACAAGATCGACACCTATTGCTCGGACGGCGCCAAGGACGCCGATGGCAATGCGATCATCTCGGGCGGGGTCGTGCAATGCGACGCCAACCCGTTCGGTGGTTCGGGATGGGCGTTCGCCCCCGATGGTGTGCGCTATTCGCAAGTCGATTACGATCGTCATCGCCACGGCCTCGCACTCGCCGGGCAATATGAGAATAATGCCGGCACCTTCCGCGCCACGGTGCAATATAACGACTCACAATATCACAACGCCTGGCTCGAACGCGCCAGCCACGCGATCCTCGACGGTTCCTATTACGGCACCCCGGCGTTCAATCCGCGCGCGACCTCGATTCTCGGCCCAGCCGACGGCACGGCGGCGCTGCAATTCGGCGCGGACGGGATGCTCCAGGGCGGCATCATCACGCAGGCGCACGGCAGCTGGGCGGGATCGTGGGGCAGCACGGCCGATGCGATCAACACCGGTTCAGCGGTGCCCGGTCTGCCGTTCGTCAACAATTGCGCCGCGCCCGACGTCTGCACCACGCTGCGCGACGGCATGTATTTCCAGAACGAATCGCGTGACTTCGATCATCGCGAGGGCACCAAGGATCTGTCGGGCACGATCCAGTGGGATATCACCGACCGGCTGCACCTCAACCTGGAAGCGCAGCACATCACGGCCTCGACCTATAATAACGACATCCTCGTCGCGAGCGGATCGATGGCCAATTACGATTACAGCGTGAACAAGGACGGCACGCCGCAGGTCACGTTGTTGCCCGGCGACAACGTCAATTATGCCGACGGCGGACTCTCCAACCCGCATAACTACTGGATTCCGTTCATCCAGGGCCATGTCGAACGCAACAATGCCGACGAGGACGCTTTCCGCGGCGACCTGAAATACGATTTCGCGCGCGGCGGCTGGCTCGATTCGTTCAAGGTCGGCCTGCGGTACGCCAATCGCCATCAGGTCGTGCGCTATTCGACCTTCAACTGGTCGCCGATCGCCGCGCCCTATATGTGCAACGGCCCCGGCTTCAACCTCGATAACACCTCGGCGGCGCCCTATCCGGTGTCGAGTTCCTATCCGAACTGCCCGGCGCGGCCCGATTTCCAGGGCTATGGCGCCAATCTGTTCGGCCCCTACAATATCGGCGGGCTGTATGACGGCAACGTCTATCCCAATGGCGACCTCGTCTTCGTCAACGGCCGCGCGCTGACCAATTACAAGCTGCTGATGTCCGGCCTCGCCGGCCGGTTCACCAATTCGCCCGGCGGCTACACGCCGATCTGCGATCGGCCAGAGGCGACCGAGGGCTGCTTCACCCCGTCCGAGATCATGGACCTGCGCGAACGCACCAAGGCGGCTTACGCGATGCTCAATTTCGGTGGCGACGAGGCGATGATCGGTGGGATCAACGTCGTCGGAAATGTCGGCTTGCGCGTGGTGCAGACCACCGAGATCAGCCACGGCAGCGTCGGCTTCCCGATCGCCGACAACGTGTTCGCCGGGCTCGCCCCGTGCGATCCCGATGTCGCGTTGCCCGATGGGCAGGTGGTCAATCCAAGCTGCTATCTGACCGACGATATCAAGGCCTTCGCGGCCGGCGGCGGCATCCCCAACACCTATCGCCACACCTTCACCAACTGGCTGCCCAGCTTCAACGTGCGCTTCGGGCTCGACACCAAGGATTTCGTCCGCTTCGCTTATTCGAAAGCGATCTCGCGGCCCGATATCGGCCTGCTGCGCAACTATGTGCAGATCGGCGCGCCGATCTACAACACCGGGCCGGATTCGCCTTACGTGGTCTATAGCTCGCCGACGGCCGAGCACATTGCCGACAATGTCACCGGCTATAAATTCGTATTTCAGGCCAATGCCGGCAACGCGGCGCTGAAGCCGATCACCGCCGATCAGTTCGACCTGTCCTTCGAACGCTATATGGGCCGCAGCTCGTCGTTCACCATCGACGCCTTCTACAAGCGGCTGACCAACCTCATCTCCTACGGCGAGTCGTTCCGCACCTTCACCAATGGCGGTTCCACGCAGATGGTGCAGATCAACGGCCCGATCAACAGTTCGGGCACGGGCAAGCTCTACGGTGTCGAGGCCGCGTACCAGACCTTCTTCACCTTCCTGCCGGGGCTGCTCAACGGCCTGGGGGTGCAGCTCAACTACACCTATGTCCATCAATCGGGGATCAACAACTCGAACCTGATCGACGCCACATCGGGTGGCGATGTCGGCGCGCAAGGCGCTGGCCAGCCGGCCGCCGGCGGCAACGGCAACGTGATCGATTCGCATCGCCTTGCCGGCATCTCGAAGCACACGTTCAACGTCGTCGGGCTTTATGAAAAGGGGCCGATCGCGCTGCGGCTCGCCTATAACTGGCGGTCGCGTTACCTGACGCAGAATCTCGATTGCTGTATCGGTTTGCCAGTGTTCCAGAAGGCAGCGGGCTTCCTCGACGGATCGATCCGCTACTCGATCAACGACCATTTCGAGCTGTCGATCGAAGGCACCAACCTGCTTGGCACAACCACCGTCTATCAGCAGGAAATTTTCGGCGATTCGCCTGCGACGCCGGGCGTAAAGCCGGTCTATATGGACTCGTCGTGGAGCCGGGTCGATCGCCGCTTCCAGTTCGGGGTGCGCGCGAAATTCTGATGCCATACCTCCCCTGCCGCGCCGCCGGCCGACCGGCGGCGGTGCGGCACTTTGTCGAAATCCAAGCCGTGAACCGCCCGGTTTGCCGGGCGGCCTGGGAGTGACGTGAATGTATAAGCCCGCTTGCCGCCTGCTTGCCGTTGCCTTGTTGATGGGCACCGGGATCGCGGCCCATGCGCGCCCGGCGTCCGTGCCGAGTGCCGCTGGCGAGATAAGGCAACAGGCCGGCGGCATCGAGGCCCGTCTCGGGGCGACGGTGCTTCGCGTCACGGCGCTGACCGACGCGATCATTCGCGTGCGCGTCGCCCGTGGCGGCACCTTTCCGGAGGATGCGAGCTGGGCGGTGCCGCATGACGTGCGCGCCAAGCGGGCTGCGGTGACGCCGACAAGCGACGGCTTCCGCACCGATGCGCTGGTGGTCAAAGTCGATCCGAAGACGCTGGCGCTGACCGTGACCGATCCGGCGGGCAAGGTCATCACCGCCGATACCGCGCAACCGATCGACCTCGACGGCACCGCCTTCACGCTGCGCAAGGCGCTGCCGATCGGCGAGCATATCTACGGGCTGGGCGACAAGACCGGCGGCACGCTCGATCGCCGCGGCAAGACGTTCGTCGACTGGAATACCGATGCCTATGGCTTCGACAGCTCGACCGACCCGATCTACAAGTCGATTCCGTTCTTCATCGGCGTCGGCGGCGAAGGCGGCAGCTATGGCGTGCTGCTCGACAATACGTGGCGGACCTGGTTCGATTTCGGGCACAAGGCGGCGGACACGCTGGCGATGGGCGGGCCGGATGGCCCGATCGATTATTACATCATCGCCGGGCCGACCACGCGCGAGGTGGTGCGCCGCTACACCGATCTCACCGGCAAGGCGCCACTCGCACCCGAATGGGCGCTGGGTTATCAGCAATCGCGCTACAGCTACATGTCCGCCGACGAGACGCGGCGGATCGCCGCTACGCTGCGCAAGGACGCGATCCCGACCGACGTGATCTGGCTCGACATCGATTTTCAGGATCGCAACCGCCCGTTCACGGTCGACAAGCACACGTTTCCGAATCTCAAACAACTGGCCGCCGATCTCGATGCGCAGGGCATCAAGCTGGTCACGATCGCCGACCTTCACGTCGCTGCCGCGCCGAACCAGGGCTATGCCCCCTATGATACGGGCATCAAGGCCGACGCTTTCGTCCACAATCCCGATGGCTCGGTATTTGTCGGGCCGGTGTGGCCGGGCCCGTCGGTCTTTCCGGACTTCACCGACGCGAAAGTTCGGGCCTGGTGGGGCAGCAATTTCAAGGCATTCGTGAATGATGGCGTCGCCGGTTTCTGGAACGACATGAATGAACCCTCGGTCTTCGAGACGCCGACGATGACGATGCCGCTGGATATTGTTCACCATGTCGCCAGCGACGATTTCGCGCCGCGCAATGCCACGCATGCCGAAATCCACAATGTCTTCGGGATGGAGAATACGCGCGCGACCTATGACGGCATCAAGGCGCTGCGCCCCGATGAGCGTGCCTTCGTGATGACGCGGGCGAGCTATGCCGGTGGCCAGCGTTACGCGGTGACCTGGACCGGCGACAACAGCTCGACCTGGGATCACCTGCGGCTGTCGGTGCATCAGCTGATCAACCTCGGCCTGTCCGGTTTCGCTTATGCCGGTGCCGATGTCGGTGGGTTCACCGGCGGGCCGAGCCCGGAGCTGCTGACGCGCTGGTTCGAGATCGCTGCCTTCACGCCGATCTTTCGCGATCATGCCGCCAAGGGCACGCCGCGTGCCGAGCCGTGGGTCGACGGGCCCGAGCAGCTCGCGATCCGGCGCCGCTTCGTCGAGCAACGCTATCGGCTGTTGCCCTATATCTATGCGCTCGCGGACCAGAACGCGCGCACCGGTGATCCGCTGATGCGGCCCGTGTTCTACGATTATCCCGACGCCGCGGCCGCGACATGCGATCAATCGATGGATTTCACGCTGGGTCGATCCTTGCTGGTCGCGCCACCGCCAAAGATGGAATCGCCCGAGGCTTATGACGTCTGCCTGCCGAAGGGGGGGTGGTATGATTACTGGACCGGCCAAGCGGTGATCGCGACGGCGAGCGGCGAACCCGGCACGCCGGTCAACGAACAGATCGCGGCCGCGCCGACGGGAGACGCGGTTCGCCTGACCGAGCATCCCGCGCTCGATCGGCTGCCGGTGTTCGTTCGCGCCGGCACCATTCTGCCGCGCCAGCCCCTCGTCCAGAGCACCGCCGAAACGCCCGAGGGGCCGCTGTCGCTCGACATCTATCCCGGACCCGATTGTGCGGGCACGCTGTATCTCGATGACGGTCACTCGATGGCGTTCGAACGCGGCGACTATCTTCGGCAAACGGTTCGGTGTTCGACCGACGCCAACGGCAATCTGATAATCGACTTCGGCCCGCGCGACGGCAAATACCGGCCTTGGTGGCGGCAGATCGCGCTGACCGTCCACGACTGGCGAGCGGCGGCAACGGTGACGGGCCCCGACGGGCGCCGCGTCGCCAAGCGCGCCGGGGCCGCCGCGCAAACCGTTGCCTTTACAATTCCCGACACGGCGAGCGCGGCACGGTTCACGGTGAGCGGTGCAGTTCGATAGCTCCACGGGCATACACGCCGGAAGCTCTAGCTGATCATCCGTTCGAGCGTGCCGATCCGGTCCGCCTCGGATGCGGGCTTGTCGGTCCGGATGCGGTTGATCCGCGGAAAGCGCATCGCCACGCCCGATTTGTGACGCTTCGAAACGTGGATCGAATCGAAGGCGATTTCCAGCACCAGCGTCTTTTCAACCTCGCGCACCGGGCCGAACCGGTCGATCGTGTGCGTGCGCACGAAACGATCGAGGAAGCGCAATTCTTCATCGGTGATGCCCGAATAGGCCTTGCCGACCGGCAGCAGGTCGCCAGTCTCGGTCCAGCAACCAAAGGTGTAGTCAGAATAGAAAGACGAGCGCCGGCCGTTGCCGCGCTGCGCGTACATCATCACGCAATCGGCGACTAATGGATCGCGCTTCCATTTGTACCACAAACCGGCGCGGCGCCCGGCGACATAAGGCGATGAGCGCCGCTTGAGCATGACGCCTTCGATCGCCGCATCGCGCGCGCCGGCGCGCAACGCGGTGAGTGCCTCGAAATGCTCGGCGTCGATCACTGCCGAAAGATCGAAACGGGCAGGATCGAGCTGCTCGATAAAGGCTTCGAGCCGGGCACGCCGCGTGGTCCACGGCAGCTCGCGCAGATCGGCGTCGCCGTCGAACAGAATGTCGTAAAGCCTTACGAACGCAGGAAAATCGTCGAGCATCCGGCTCGAGACCTTCTTGCGGCCAAGCCGTTGCTGCAACGCGTTGAAGCTCGCGGCGCCAGCGCCGTCACCGAGCGCGGCGCCCTGATCGCCACCTTTGACGAGCAATTCGCCATCGAGCACGCCGGGCTGGCGAAAGGCCGCCGCCACGTCCGGAAAGCTCGCCGTCACGTCGTCGCCGGCGCGGCTGTAGAGCCGGGTTTCCCCACCGGCATGGACCAGCTGAACGCGGATGCCGTCCCATTTCCACTCGGCGACATAATCGGCGAGATCGACCGCCGCGTCCTCCAGCGGGTGGGCGAGCATGAACGGACGGAAGACCGGCACGTCCGCCGGCGTCGGTTGTGCAGCCCTGCCTTCCGCCCATGCGAACAGCGCGTCGTAGGGCGGCGCGATGCCGTGCCAGACTTCCTCGACGGCATCGACATCGAGATCGAACGCATTTGCCAGCGCGGTCTTGGCGAGGCGCGCGGAAACGCCGATCCGCAACGCCCCGGTCGCCATCTTGAGTAACGCGAAGCGCTCCTCGGCATCGAGCCGGTCGAGCATCGCCGCCAGCACGCCGGGCGCTTCGGACCGCGATAGCGTCGCGAGCCGTTCGACCACCGTCGAAAGCCGCAGATCCTCGCCTTCGCCTTCGATGTCGCCGGGCCACAGCAGCGCCACCGTCTCCGCCGAATCGCCGACATAGTCACGACTCATCCGGTAGAGCACTGGATCGACGCGCTGTTCGATCAGGCCGCGGATCAACGCGGGCTTGATCGCCGGCAGATCGAGATCGCCGGTCAGCGCCGCCATCGCCCAGCCGCGATCGGGGTCGGGCGTCGCGAGAAGGTAATCGCCGATCAGCCTGAGCTTGGCGTTGCGCGATCGCGTGTAGATCAGCGAATCGAGGAGCCGGGCAAAAGCGTGCATGGCGGCTCAACGCTGGCGATATTGTAAGGCTCCCGCTACGCAGCCGTGATGCGTAAGGTCGTGAGAGTCATCGCCGGACTGGTCTTGCTGGCCGCGATACTTGCCGCGATCGGCTATCACAACGCGCGCGCCGCGCCGGCGGTTCGTCGCGCATCGATCGTGCTGCCCGGCTGGCCGCGCGGCGCGGCGCCGGTGACGGTCGCGCTGCTGGCCGATATCCATATGCAAAGCGCGAGCATGGAGCCGCGGCGATTGCGGCGGATCGTGAAACAGATCGATGCCCTGCATCCCGATCTGATCGTGCTGGCGGGCGATTTCATCGAAGGCGAGAGGAAGAGGGAGGCGGCTGATGCGCTGCCGCTGCTCGCCGGTCCGCTCGGCGGACTTCGTGCGCCGCTCGGGGTAATCGCCGTCCTGGGCAATCACGATCACTGGACCGATGCGCCCGCAGTCGTCGCGATGTTGCGTGCTCGAGGCATTACCGTGCTCGATAACCAGGCGGTGCGGCGTGGACCGCTGGCGATCGGCGGGGTGGATGATCTCAACACGCATCACGCCCGGTCCGGAAAAGTGGTGGCAGCGATGCGACGCCTGCCCGGGGCTCGATTGCTGATCTCGCACACGCCCGACGTCGTGCATCATCTGCCGGATGACGTGCATCTCGTGCTGGCGGGGCATACCCATTGCGGGCAAATCGTGCTGCCGGTGATCGGTGCGCTCGCGAGCGTCGCCGATCCGCGGTATCGCTGTGGCCTGGTGCGTGATCCCGGGCGCGCGGTGATCGTCACCGCCGGCCTCGGCACCACGCTGCTACCGTTGCGCTTCGGCGCGCCGCCGGACGTGTGGCTGGTGCGCGTCAGCGGTCCGGCGTCGTCAGCTCGCTAGATCGTCCTCGGGCGAGATTTTAACGATCGCATCGATTTCCACCGCCGCGCCAAGTGGCAGGGTGGGGACGCCGACGGCGGAGCGGGCGTGGCGGCCGGCATCGCCGAACAGCGCGACCATCAGTTCGGAGGCGCCGTTGGCAACCTTCGGCTGATCGGTGAAATCCGCGGTCGAGTTGACGAACACGCCGAGCTTGACGATCCGTTCGACGCGATGGAGGCCGCCGAGCGCCGCTTTCATCTGCGCGACCAGCATCAGCGCGCACCGCTGCGCGGCTTCCTGACCGTAATCGAGATCGCGATCGGCGCCGAGCCTGCCGGTCATCAACTGGCCATGCTCGAACGGAAGCTGGCCGGAGATGTGGAGCAGCCCGCCTGCCTCGACGGCGGGGACATAGGCAGCGACGGGAGCGGCCGGCTCGGGCAGCTTGAGGTCGAGCTCGGCGAGCGTGCGTTCGATTCGATCGGTCATGGCCTTGGCAGGTGCCGGTCCGGGCCGCACCGGTCAAGCCCTGGCGGGTGAACCCGCTGCGAAGCGCTCGGTGATCCACGCCTGCGCATCGCGCCAGTCGTCGATCCGGGCGTGCGCCGCGGGCGCCGGCGGGACGCTGGGTGCAAGGCTGGGCTCGGAGACCATGTGGAGACGGTGGACTTCCGGCGCGTGGCGCGCCACAGAATCGTGATGGACAGCAAGATCGTCGACAAACACCGTCACGCTCGCGCGATGTTCAGCGACGAGGCGCGCCACGGGATCGCCCTTGCCGCCCTGGTTGCATTCGACGCGGTGATCGATGCCGAAAGCGGCCAACTGATCGATTCGCGCCGTGCGGCAGGCGTCGGAAAGGTTGGTGAGGATGACGATGTCGGCGATGCCGGAGAGCGCCTGGAGCGCCTCGCGGGCGTGCGGCACCAGGGTCTGGCGTTCCATCTCGGCCGGGAAGAACCCGCCGAGCAGGCCCCACATCTCCTCCATGGTCGGGCGCGTACCGTCGGCGCGGGTCATGCTGTTGGCGAAATCGCCGCCATCGGGCGTGAAGGCGATATCGTGCGATTCGCGCAGCCACGTCCCAAAATGACGCACCATGTGCAGCAGCACTTCATCGCAATCGCAGATCAACAGGGGCTTGGTCATCGGGTCTCCAGGCAGCGGCGCGCCGCGATCAGATCGGCCGGCGCGGCGCCGATCGCCTTGGCGCAGGCGATCAGGTCCGGCTCATGATTTTCGAGAAAACAAAGGGTTGCGGCGAGGACGGCGGGCTCGGACGCGCGCGATCGCAAGTCTTCCGGGGAAAGGCCGGTGAGCGCGAGGAGCCGATAGGCACGATCGGAATCGCCCAGCGTCCAGGCCAGCGCGCGAAGCGCCAGCGCCATCGTGTCAGGCTCGATTGTCTCGAATGGGAACATGCAGTAAATAGCGATGGTAGCGAGTAGGGACGATACGCAGGTGACAAAAAGGGTGCTCGTTGTCGAGGACAACGAACTCAATCTGAAACTGTTCTGCGATTTGCTGCGCGCGCACGAATTCGCCGCCGAACCGGTGCGCGACGGCCGCGACGCGATCATGCGCGCACGCGATTTCGATCCCGAACTGATCATCATGGACATCCAGATGCCGCATGTCAGCGGTTTCGAACTGATCGAGACGTTGAAGGGCGATGACGCACTACGCCGCATCCCGATCATGGCGGTGACGGCCTATGCCGGCCGCGAGGACGAGGATCGCATCCGCGCCGCGGGGGCGGATGCTTATGTGTCGAAGCCGATCAGCCTCGCGCGCTTCGTCCAGGAAGTCTCGGCGCTGCTGCCCGAAGCAGTCAACTGATACGGAAAAAGCCGCAGGCGTTTCCGCTTGCGGCCTTGAGCCCCAGCCAGCGCCGGGGCCGCGTAAGTCGCGCGGGAGCGCGAGTTACTTGATCTTGGCTTCCTTGAACTCGACGTGCTTGCGCGCGACGGGATCATACTTGCGGAAGGTGAACTTCTCGGTCTGCGTGCGGGGATTCTTCTTGGTGACGTAGAAGAACCCGGTGTCCGCGGTGCTGACGAGCTTGATCTTGACGGTGGTCGGCTTGGCCATGACCTGAAATCCTGCGTGTGTCTGAAACGGCAGAAGCGGCGAACGCGCGTCCGCCGCTCCTTGAAGGTGGCGCCGATGCGACAGCCGGGTGGAAAAGTCAAGGGCGCCACGCGCCGCTTTTCGCGCCGAGGCCGCTTTTAACGCGGCATTTACCATGCGGGCGCATGGTGCTTCCCTGACAGGTGGGAGTGGACTGATGGGGGATGGCATCAATCGCGACCCGGGATATGTCCGGATCGATCTTGCCCAGCGCATTGCCGCGCTCGACGCCCTGGCCGCGCATGGCCGGGCGGGTGATCTGGCGCAAGACCTTGATGCGATCCGGCGGATTGCCCAGGCGGCGGGAATGCAGCCAGCTGTCTCGGTCGCGCATGTGCTCGATGCGGCGCTGGCACGCGGCGAGCGCGGGCCATTGATCCATGGCTGGCTGGAGGTTCTGCGTGATGCGGTCGGCTGCGATCGCAACGATCTGCCGACCTGCGATGCCTATGTCGCCGCCTGCTCGGTGCGGCTGGCGAGCTGACCAGGGCCATGGATGCGCTGATGGCCGCCCTGGTCGCGGCGCTCCTGGCCCAGGCAAGCGATCGTGGGGTGTGGCTCGCGGCTCGTCTCGGCGATCGATTCGATCGGCATTGGACGGCGGTTGCCGGGTTGGTGATCGCGCTCGTCGGGATCAACGCGATCGCCGCGGCAGGCGCGACGCTGATCGCGCCGATGCTGACACCCAATGCCAGCGCATTGCTGCTCGCCCTGGCGCTGATCTCGGCCGGCGGCGCGGCGCTGTTCGCGCCCAAGCCGCCCGCTGAAACCTTCCGCGGGGGCGCCTTCATCGCCAGCCTTGCCGCGCTGCTGGCGCTCGGCATCGGCGATCGCACGCAGTTCATCACCTTCGCGCTGGCGGCGCGGACGCCGATCCCGGCGCTCGCCGCGGTCGGGTCGACGCTCGGCGGGCTCGTCATCCTCGTTCCGGCGATGCTTGCGGGTGAGCGGGCCTATCGCGGTCTTCCCCACCGCGCGATCCGGTTGCCGATCGCGGCGCTGCTGCTGATTGTCGGCGCAATCGTCGGACTGGGCGCCTTGAGACTGCTCTGAAACACTCGATTACTGTTATCGTAAACTTGCGGATGCCGGGGACGGACCCAATCTGGCAGTGAGCCGTTGTCGTTTCGTATCCACAATCAACGCATCAGGAGTTATCGCGATGGCCGACACCAACGCTTCCCTCAAGACGCCCACCGACATCAAGTCGAACGAAGCCAAGACCGTGGCCGAGGCGCTCAACGGCATCCTCGCCGATACGTTTGCGCTTTACCTCAAGACCAAGAATTTCCACTGGCATGTCTCCGGCCCGCATTTCCACGATTATCACCTGATGTTCGACGCGCAGGCATCGCAGATCTTCGCGACCACCGACGCGATTGCCGAGCGTGTGCGCAAGACCGGCAACACCACGCTGCGTTCGATCGGCGATGTTGCGCGGCACCAGACGATCAAGGACAATGACGCCGATTTCGTGAAGCCCGAAGACATGCTCAAGGAGCTTCGCGACGACAATCTCAAGCTGGTCGAGAAGCTGCGCGAGGCCAAGGACATTGTCGACGAGGCCAAGGACAATGCGACCAGCGGCATCCTCGACGACTGGACCGATCAGGCGGAGGAACGCGCCTGGTTCCTGTTCGAGGCCGCGCGGAAATCCTGAATAAGCCGCGACAGCGGCCGGCCGATCGCGGCCGGCCGCTGCCCGGGAGGGTATCATGCTAAAATGGGCTTTCATCTTCCTCGTCATCGGATTGGTGCTGGGGGTGCTTGGCTTCGGCGGGATCGGCGGCGCGTTCGTCGGCATCGCCAAGATCCTGTTCTTCATCGCGCTGGCGATCTTCCTGATCCTGCTCGTGCTGGGCCTGCTGGCCGGCAAGGCGATCAAGGACACGCTCGACTGAGGTGCGAGATGACGAGACGATTGCGGGCATGACCACGAACAAGGTGATCGCCCGCATCGCCCCCGGCGTGACCGGGATCGCCGCTCCTGATTGGGATGGTTGCGCCGGGCGTGGCAATCCCTTCGTCAGCCACGCCTTCCTGTCGATTCTGGAGGAATCGGGGAGCGCCGTCGCCCGTGCCGGGTGGCAACCGATCCCGATCGTGATCGATGGCGACGACGGCCATCCCGATGCGATCGCACCGGCTTATGCCAAGAGCCATAGCCAGGGCGAATATGTCTTCGATCATGCCTGGGCCGATGCGTGGGAGCGTGCCGGTGGGCAATATTACCCCAAGTTGCAGGCCGCGGCGCCGTTCAGCCCCGTGCCGGGGCCGCGGCTGCTGCTGCGCGATCCCGCCGCGGCGGCGCCGTTGATCGCCGCGTTGGAGGCGGTGACCGATCAGCATGGCCTGTCGTCCGCCCATGCGACCTTCATCGCGCCCGATCAGGTGCCGCTGTTCGAGCAGGCGGGCTGGCTGATCCGCCGCGGCATTCAGTTCCACTGGCGCAATCGCGGCTATGCCAGCTTCGACGATTTCCTCGGCGCGCTCGCCTCCCGCAAGCGCAAGGCGATCCGCAAGGAACGCGCCGCGGCGCTCGATGGCCTGACGATACGGCATGTCACCGGCGCCGATCTCACCGAGGCCGATTGGGACGCCTTCTGGATATTCTATCAGGATACCGGCGCGCGCAAATGGGGACAGCCCTATCTTACGCGCGCCTTCTTCTCGCTGCTCGGCGAGCGCATGGCGGACAAGGTGCTGCTGTTTCTTGCCGAGCGCGATGGCCGTCCGGTCGCGGGCGCGCTCAACCTGATCGGCGGGGATACGCTCTACGGCCGTTATTGGGGCTGCATCGAGGACGTGCCGTTCCTGCATTTCGAGCTATGCTATTATCAGGCGATCGAAGCAGCGATCGTCCGTGGCCTTGCGACCGTCGAAGCCGGCGCGCAGGGCGAGCACAAGCTGGCGCGCGGCTACGAGCCGACGCCAACCTGGTCGGCGCATTACATCCCCGATCCGGGCTTTCGCCGCGCGGTCGCCGACTTTCTCGACCGCGAGCGCGCGGCGATCGCCGCGGACGAAGAGTTCCTTGGTGGCATGATGCCGTTCAGGAAAGCTTGACGGCGGCGGCCTCGCGCTCGGCGAGCGGCGGCTGCTTCTCGGGCACCTTGTACAGTACCGATGTTCCGGCGCGCCACACCGGCTGCAGATCGGCGGCGAGGCTGGCGTCGTAGCGCGGTGGATTGATCAGCCAGACATAATCGAACGCGCGACGCGGGAACCACGCCAGCGACTGATCGATCGTCATCCAGCGTTGACGGAAGCATTTACGCTCGGTGACGATCTCGGAAGGGTCATGGGCAAAAGCGCGGGCGGCGGGATAATCGACGTTGAGCAGTTGCGCGCCGGCCATATCCCATTGATCGTTGGAAAAGCCGCGACGGCGGACCATCACCATCGCCGGCAGATGCTCGAGCCGCGACATCGCCCAGACGTCGCGACAATGCCCGCCAACCAGCCCGAGCACGCGCGCGCCGGCGGGCACGTGGTCGAGCGCGGCAAGCTCGGTCTTGTAGGTCTGGGCGTACATGCCGAAGCTCACCGTGGTCGCGGTCAGCCGCACCAGCGTGAAGGCCAGGCCGATCGCGGCAACGAGGTTGGCATCGCGCATGTGATAGCCGGGCCGCTCGCGCAGCGCGATCACCAGCACCGCCAGCATGAATGGCGCGAGCCGCATGTCGGCATAGGCCGATCCGAACACGATGCGCGGCAGCACCAGATAGGCGGCGATCAGGCATAGCGCCGAAAGCGTGAGGTTGCGCGAATAGGTGATCGTGCGGTCGCGCAGCCCCTTGACCAACAACAGTCCGATGACGCCGAGCGAGGCGAGGTCGAAATCCTGCCAGCGGTCACGCAATATGTCCTTCACCCAGCGCCACTTGAGCCGCCAGTTGAACCAGTCTCCGGTGAAGCCGCCGACATGCTTGCCGCCGCGCCAGATCACCATCAGCGCCATCGGTACGCACAGCGGCAGGCAGTGCGGCGCGGCCATGAACGGCGCCTTGAGCCAGCTCTTGCCCTTGTCGTGCGCGCGGACCAGTTCGGCCGAGAAGGCGAGCACGCCGAGCGTCCCCCAGCCGTACGTGTGGCATAGCCAGATCAGGCACGAAATCGGCACGAACAGCGCAGCGCGCAGGCCGATTCGATTGAGCCGGGCGAGGCGCAGCCACAAGGCGAAGGCGTTGAGCGCTAGGCCCATCGACAATGCGAAATTCACGAAGCCGAAGTGGAAGGGATAGCTATAGGCAAGCGGCAGCGCGAACAGCGCGGTGGCGGGGATGCGCCCGTGCACCTCGCGCGCGATCCACAACAGCCCCGAAACGATCAACAGGGGGATCGTCATGACGATCAGCTTGACCGCGAGCTCGAGCCCGAAGATCGGCGCCAGCGGAATGACCAGCAGATCGATGCCGAGATTGCCGATCAGCTGCCAATGAAAATGATACCATTGGGTGAACCACGGATCGTGCCCGATATCGAGCTGCACGCGATAGCGGCCCATGTGCCCAGGCAGATCGACCATCGGCGGGATCGAGGGATAGAGAAGCGGGATGATCGAAGCGAGCGCGATCGCCACGACGAACCATCGCGTCTGCCACCAGTGGATTGGCTCTCGGCCGCTGTCCCCCATCATTCAGAGGCTTTAGCGGCGGTGGGCAGCGTCAGACAAGCACGCTTCGCCGCATTCCTATCCGCGCGGCGCGATGCGATAGACCGCCGATCGGCCGTTTTGCCAGATCAGCGAAAGATCCGGCGCATGCGCGCGGCCGGGCGGGAAGCCGATCGTCCAGACGCGATCGAACGTGCCGCGATCGAAGTGCGCGATTGCCGTATCGAAATCGGTGATCTGGTAGCCGGCGCCGGCCGGGTAGACGATCTGCGACGGATCGCGATCGTAAGGCGCCGCGGCCGGATGCAGCGGCGTGACGAGTTGCTGGCCCGTGAGCGACCATTGTTCGTTGGTGAACACGTGCCGCCGCGCGATGGCGATGCCAGCCAGATGCGTATCGCGGGAAACCGGCCAATCGGTCTTGGCCGGCTCCGCTTCGAGGACCAGCACGGCCGACCCGGCGGGCAGCGCATCGAGCACGGCGAGGTCGCGCGATTGGGCGTTGGCGGCTTGCGCGAACACGATCGTCGTGGTCGCCAGGCGCATGACGAAGAAGCCGGTTGCCGCGGCCGCCAGCCAGCGCGCGCGCGGCCAGCCCTGCTCGACGCGGATTGCGAGTATCGCCAGCGCCAGCGTGGCCGGCAGGATGCGCATGTCGACATAAGCGCCGCCGTCGAACAGGCGAGGTAGCGCCAGGAAGGCGAGCAATCCGAACGCGGCGGGCATGGCGAGTAGCGGATCGAGCCGTAGCCGCGTCGAGCGAGCGGCGAGGGCGGTCAATGTAAACAGGGCGATAGCACTCAGCAGATCGTAAACAAGCCAGCGTTCGCGTAGCACCGATAGCAGCCAGACCAGCTTGAGCGGCAGATCGAACCAGTCGCCGGTATCGCCCGCCGCCGGTTGCGCGAGGTCGGTCGCCGTCGCGACGAGCGGCAGCGCCATCGGCAGCACCATCAGCCCGGCGAGGAGCACCGCTTTCGGCCATGCTGCCCCCGCGCGGCGGCGCAGCACGGTCTCGGCGCCGAGCACAAACAGGCCGGTCATCGCCCAGCCGAACGAATGGCAAAGCCAGATCAGGCAGGCGAGCGGCGCGAACAACAGCGCACGTCGCCATGCCGGCCAGGTGCGCGCGAGCCTGATCCACAGCGCCAGCGCGGCAAGCGCCAGCGCCGCCGACAGGCAGAAATTGACGAAGCCGAACTGGAAGGGCAGCGCATAGGCCAGCGGGAAAGCGAAGGGTGCCGTTGCCGGTACGCGCCCGTGAACTTCGTACGTCAGCCACAGCATCGCAGCGATGCTGGCCGCCGGAATCGCTATGACCGCGAGCTTGGCGGCTGGCTCCAGGCCGAGCAGCGGCCGCAGTGCCAGCACCACGCTCTCGATCCCGAGGTTGCCGATCAGGTGCCAATGCACCGCATAATGACGCGCGAGCGGGCCGTGCCCCGCTTCGGCGAGGATGCGGTAGCTGCCGAGATGCCCCGGAAAATCGGTCAGCGGTGGCACCGCCGGCCACCACAAGGGCACGGTGGCGGCGACGATCGCGGCGAGCGCCAGCCAGCGGGAAAGAGGCCAGCCGTCGGCGCGGCTCACCCCCGGCATGGCGCGCCGTGATTGACCCGATAGAGTAGGAGGTCGGTCGTCGGTAGTACGATCGGCGACAGCCATCCCGGTGTTCGGCCGGCTATCAGGCGTGCGGCGAAACCGTTTGGAGCTGCGGTGCGGTAAACGGCGGATTCACCTGAGTCCGGGGCTAGCAAAACATAATCGAACGACCCGGCGCAAATGATTGATCGGGCTCGCTCCGGCGAGCCGATGAAAGCGGCGATTGCGCGGTGGAGCTGACGCTCCATGCGGTGATAGCCGCCGACATAGACATCATGATGCGTCGCCGAGATCAACCGCGGACCGATGTCGACTTCATTGAACATGAGCCCTGCCGGCAGCCGATTCAGTGCCGCGATACCGCAATCGACGCCACAGCCCGTCTTGGGAGTCAGATCTGGCGCGTCCGTCTCGGGTGCGATCCATCCCGCGGCCGAGACGGGCATAAGCGGTGACAGGGCAAATATCAT
Organism: Hephaestia mangrovi; assembly: GCF_019880555.1. GTDB lineage: Bacteria > Pseudomonadota > Alphaproteobacteria > Sphingomonadales > Sphingomonadaceae > Sphingomonas > Sphingomonas mangrovi. Next base: position 68,207 of record NZ_JAINVU010000008.1, read on the forward strand.
CGCAGCCATAGAGAGAATGCGCGGTATCGATGCGCCGATGCTCTCGACACGCGGACGCAGCGTCTGCACGATCAGCAACGCGCCGGGGATCGCGATGACGTTGGACAGACCGGCTGCTCGTCTTACCATCACACCGATAAGAAAAGTGGCGAGCGCAACGAGCACCAAGAGGAGCCAGCGTCTCCGTGTTTCCGATGCTTCAGCGCGAGCCCAGCCAAACGCCGCGCCTACCAGCCCGACTACGGGAAAGGCGATCATGGAGACGGCGCCAACCAAGGATTGGTCGTAGAAGGGAAGCCCTTCCACGACGTTGTCGTACCAGAATCGCCGGACGAGAGGATCCATCTGGCCAAACGGACTTCCCAGGCAATTGGGCGCGGCCAGCGCGAAGAATCCGGCACCGATTGCTCCAGCGACGGCAAGCGCGGCGAAGCGTTGTGCCATGCCGCGGCGCCTCGTCAATTGTACCGCCAGCGCAGTGGCGGCAGCCGCCACGATCAACGCTTCGACGTGAGCGGGCTTGATGACGTCGCATAATTGCGTGGCCCACCGAATGGTTGGTGCGGTGGCAACGAAATAGACCAACTCGGTCGCTGCTAAAGATGCCATGAAGGCAACCAGTCTCGCGCTCGACTCACGACCGATCGCCCAAAGCAGCGCCAATATTCCCGCCAATGCGACGGCGAAGGGAAGTCCCTCAAGCGAGATCGACAGAAACGTGGCGGTTGCGACGCCGGCAAGGAGACCGGAGCGCCGTGGCGACTGATCGAGCAAAGCGGCAAAGGCGGCGGTGCCGAAACAGATTTGCCAGCCGTGATGATCGATCCGGGTGGGAAACATCTGAATCAGCACGGCGGGGGCGGTGGCGAGCATGAACGGCGCAAGCAGGACGAGCAACGAATCAGGACCGATCAGGCGGCGGACCGCGATCATCAGGGCAACCATCGTTGCCCCGAGTGTGGCCAACGGCACCAATGTTATAGCTATCTGCTCTGCGCGCGCTTCGCCGAGCAGCGGCGCAAGCGGAGCGATCACGGCAAGCAGAGGAAGGTCGACCAGCCGCGACCAATGCATGGCCAGGCCGAAGGGCGGATCGATCCGATGCTGGGTCATGTCGAACCAGCTTTGCCCGTGAACGAGATCGCGTACCTGCTGGAGTCGCATCGCATCGTCGACATCCGTCAGGTGATGCGTCGCGATATCGGGCCAGAATCGAACCAGCAACATCGCAGACACGATGATCCAGACAAGCAGCAGGCCCAGCCAGGGGAATGGCGGTAGCGCGCTGTCTGTCTCTACCGCGCTGACGTTCGGAGCGACGGGAGCGACGGTCGGGGTGTCTGCCGCCGTCGCCACGTCAGGCGGCCTTGAGGCGCTTGGGCACCAGCCGTTCGGAGTGCAGCGCTTCCTGCTGCCCCTCGTCGCCCGACTCGTGATATTCGGCGTCCTCGTTGACGCACCAGATATCGTAGATGCGGTGGCCGGCGAGGATGTTCTTCACCGTCAGCATCGCCGTCATCATCGCGTGATCCTGGTTGTTGTAGCGATGCATGCCGTTGCGCCCGACCATGTGGAGCGTCGGATAGGCGCCCTCCAACTCACGGCGCATCGCCTCGACATTGTCGCGATAGCTGTCGTCATAGACAGGATAGGCCTTTTCCTGGCGCACCACCACGCCGCCTTCGACCTGCGCGGGATCACAAAGCCCCAGTGTCGCCATCTCCCGCGTCGCCAGCGCGACGAGATCGTCGTCGCTGGCGTTCCACAGGCCGTCGCCTTCGAAGCAGAAATATTCGAGGCCGACGCAGGCGACCTCGGGATCGGGCACCATCTCCGGCGACCACGACCGGAAATTCTGGATGCGGCCGACCTTCACCTTCGAATCGTGGATGTAGATCCAGTTATCGGGGAACAGGTCGGGCGATCGGATGATCAGCGCGACGGTGAGGAAGTCGCGATATTTGAGGTCGAGCGCGTTGGCGGTCGTCGTTGGCAGCGGGTGGATGCGGCCGGCGAGCTCGCGCATCGGCGCCGACGAAATCACATCGGTGGCGCTGATCACCATGGTTTCGCCGTCGGACGTCCGCGCGGCGACCCGCCAGCGGCCGGTGACGGGATCGTGGCGGAGCTGCTGCAGCGCGTGACCCATCAAGATGCGGTTGCCGCCGGCGATCACCTTGTCGCGTGCCGCTTCCCACATCATGCCGGGGCCCTGGCGCGGATAGCGGAACGTCTCGAGCAGCGTCTTGACCGCCATGCCGTCGTTGCGCCGCTTGTGCAGGCCGAGCGAGCGCTTGAGCCCGTCGAGCACCGCGCCGCCGAGGCTCAACCCCTTGATCCGCTGCGCCGCCCAATCAGCCGAAATTTCGTCGCACGGCATGCCCCACACTTTCTCGGTATAGGTCTTGAAAAAGATCGAGAACAGCTTGTGACCGAACTGATTGACCACCCAGTCCTGAAAGCTGGTCGCGTCCTTCTTCGGAAACATCTTCCAGCGCAGGTAGGAGAGCATGCACAGGCTCGATCGCCAGATGCCGAGATTGCCGAGTGCTTCGAACGCACGCAGCGGGTAGGAATAGAATTTACCCTCGTAATAGATGCGGCTCATGCGCGGGCGCTGGATGAAATCGTCCGGCAGGATCTCGTTCCAGAGATCGACCACTTCCTTCGATTTCGAGAAGAAACGGTGGCCGCCGATATCGAAGCGGAAGCCGGAATGCTCGACGGTGCGGCTGATGCCGCCGACATAGACCGGGTCTTTCTCGATCACGACGACCGATTTTCCGGCTTTCGTCAGAAGATAGGCGGCGGTGAGGCCCGCTGGCCCAGCGCCGATGATCGCCACATCGGCAGCACGCGTCTCGTTCATTCCAACCCCCAGCTTGGTCACTGCGAAGTGGAGTGAACGAAAGCCTTTAAAGGCTGGTTAACGAGAAATTAGAGGCACGCATGGCTCCAAGTCCGTCACCCTGAACCTGGTTCAGGGTCCATGGTGCAACACATCCCCCGCACGAGCGGCCAGCGTTGCTTCATGGATGCTGAACCAAGTTCAGCATGACGGCCGGATTGAACTCAGCGATCCCGCCGGCCGAGCAGCCGCAGCCTGAGCGCGTTCAATTTGATGAAGCCCGCCGCATCGCGCTGGTCATAAGCGCCCTGATCGTCCTCGAAGGTGACGACCTTCTCCGAATAGAGCGAATTGGGCGACTTGCGGCCGATCACATGCACGCCGCCCTTGTAGAGCTTCAGCCGCACCGTGCCGGCGACCTTTTCCTGGCTGTGATCGATCGCCGCCTGCAGCATCTCGCGCTCGGGCGAGAACCAGAAGCCGTTGTAGAGCAGCTCAGCATAGCGCACCGCGAGCTCGTCCTTGAGGTGCGCCGCGCCGCGATCGAGCGTGAGCTGTTCGATGCCGCGATGCGCGAGGTGGTAGATCGTCCCGCCCGGCGTTTCGTACATGCCGCGCGACTTCATCCCGACGAAGCGGTTCTCGACCAGGTCGAGACGGCCGATGCCGTGGGTGCGACCGAGATCGTTCAGTGCGGCCAGCAACGTCGCCGGGCTCATCGCTTCGCCGTTTAGCGCGACGCCGTCGCCCTTCTCGAAATCGATGGTGATGATTTCCGGCTGGTCGGGCGCATCCTCGGGGTTGGCCGTGCGCGAATAGACGTAATCGGGCACCTCCTCCCACGGATCCTCCAGCACCTTGCCCTCCGACGAGGTGTGGAGAAGGTTCGCGTCGGTCGAGAAGGGCGATTCGCCGCGCTTGTCCTTGGGCACCATGATCTGGTGCTTCTCGGCGAAGTCGATCAGCGCGGTGCGACTGTTCAGGTCCCATTCGCGCCACGGCGCGATCACCTTGATGTCGGGCGCCAGCGCGTAATAGCCGAGCTCGAAACGGACCTGGTCATTGCCCTTGCCGGTCGCACCGTGCGCGACGGCATCGGCATTGACCTGCCTGGCGATCTCGATCTGGCGCTTGGCGATTAGCGGCCGCGCGATCGACGTGCCGAGCAGGTACAGCCCCTCATACAACGCATTGGCGCGCATCATCGGGAATACGTAATCCTTGACGAATTCCTCGCGCAGGTCGTCGATGAAGATGTGTTCGGGCTTCACCCCGGCATCGAGCGCCTTCTTGCGCGCCGGCTCGAGTTCCTCGCCCTGGCCGAGATCGGCGGTGAAGGTAACGACCTCGCAGCCATAGGTCTGTTGCAGCCACTTCAGGATCACGCTGGTGTCGAGGCCGCCCGAATAAGCGAGGACGACGCGATTGATCTTTTCCGACATGGCAGGCTCCGGACGTGAAGGGAGAGAGTCGCGCCGCGCTCTAGGTTGCGCGTTCGCCATGTGCAAGATCGACCGAGAGGAGCAGCGCCGGTAGATGCGCGCCGAGCGCCGCCGCACGATAGATGTAGCTGAGGCCAAGCGCCCACCACACGCCATTTTCTCCAAAGCGGCGGAACAGCAGGTCTGTGGCGATATAGAGCGCGGTGGCGAGGATCGCCGCATTCCTCAGCGCGCGGCCGCGCGTCGCGCCGATGAAGATACCGTCGAGCAGCCAGGCCGGCGCGCCGATCGCCGGCACGATCGCGGCGAACACCAGCATGTCGCCGGCGATCGCGCGGACATCGGCATTGGTGGCGAGGAAGTCGATGATCGGTTGGCCGACGATGAGAAAGACGGCGGCGAACGCGACGCCCGAGGCAAGGCAGAACTCGCCGGTCAGCCGGATCGCGCGGCGCATCGCGCTGGCCGAGCCGGCGCCGATTGCCTGGCCGATGCGCGATTCGGCGGTAAAGGCGAAGCCGTCGAGCACGAACGCCGACACGCTGACGAACTGCATCAGCACCTGATTGGCGGCCAGCGTGGTCGCGCCGAGCCGGGCGCCGGCATTGGTGAACCAGGCGAACAGCAGCAGCAGCGCGATGGTGCGGATCATGATGTCGCCATTCACCGCAAACAGCCGCTTGAGCGCGGCGCGCGCGAACAAGGCGCGCGAGACGAGGCCCCTCAGCACGCCGAGGCCGTCGGTGTAGCGCGTGGCGATCAGCGTGCCGGTGACGAGCGCGGTCCATTCCGCACACGCAGTGCCCAGCCCGACCCCGCGCGCGCCCAGCCCGAAATGCCAGACGAACAACAGGTCGAGCGCGACGTTGACCAGGTTCATCACGATCTGCAGTGCCAGCGCGGCGCGCGTGCGGCCCAAGCCGAGCAGCCAGCCGTTGAGCGCGAATACACTCAACGATGCCGGCGCGCCGAGAAAGCGGGCGCTGACATAGCCGCTCGCCGCCGCGTCCAGCCCCTTGCCACCCGCGAGCAGCGCGAAGGCGAGCGGGATCAGCGCGATCTGCAGCACGAACAGCGCGCAGCCCAGCCCGAAGCCGAGCGCGAGCCCGCGCAGCAGCATCGCCTCCACCTCCGCGCGGTCACCCGAGCCTTCGGCCTGCGCGGTCATCCCGGTCATCCCCATGCGCAGGAAGCCGAACGTCCAGAAAATGAAGTTGATGACCGTTGTACCGAGCGCCACGCCGGCCAGCGCTGTGGCGTCGCCAGTCCGCCCGATCACCGCGGTATCGACCAGGCCGACCAGCGGCACCGTCGTCTGGCCGAGCATGATCGGCCACGCCTGGGCGAATATCGAACGGCGGGTGAGCGGAGCGACGGCCATCGTCGCCGCGCTAGCGGCGCGGCGCGGCTACCGCAATCAGCGGGCCGCGATCAGCCGGCTCGGCCAGCCGACGCGGACGAGCAGATCGTCGGGGCCGTTGAGGGCGAATTCGTACATCCCCCACGGCTTGTGGGTCGGCGCCTTCTCGCGCTCGATGATCGCCTCGCGCATTGTCTCGGCCAGTGCATCGACGCGCGGCGTGTAGAGATAGACGCCGAACGGGTTGCGGCCGGGCACCACCCAGCCGTCGACCGCCTTGTTGAGGTGGACATCGCAGCCGTCGCCGTCGGAAAGCATGCGGTAATCGTCATAGCCCTGACCGGCGGGACGGAAGAAGCCGAGCCGGTTCCACCAGGCTTCGGCCGCGTCGAGATCGTTGCAGGGCACGATCGCGGTGAGCCCAGGGCGGGTAGAATCGTTGGCCGTCATGCTGAACCTCCGGTTGAGATGAGGCAATTAATAAGCTATGCGTATTATTATGTCGAGCGCAATCGATCGGGATTCGGACGCCGCGCTGGTGGCGCGGGGGGTGTTGCGGCTGGCGCGGCGGCTGCGATCCGAAACGACCGAGGTGGCGGGGCCGTCGCCGGCCGCTCTTGGGTTGCTGGCGACGCTGCATCGCGAAGGGGCGATGCCCGGCGTCGCGCTCGCCGCGGCGGAGGGGCTCAAACCGCAATCGCTCACGCGTCTGCTGACCAAGCTCGAGCAGGAGGGGGCGATCGCCCGCTCGCCCGATCCCGATGATCGCCGCAACCTCGTGATTGCCATAACGATCGAGGGGCGGCGTACCCTGAGTCAGGCGATGCGCGAGCGTCGCCGCTGGCTCGCGGCGGCGATCGCTGAGCGGCTCGACGATGATGAGCGCGCGGCGCTTGTCGCCGCTGCCGCATTGCTGATGCGCCTCGCGTTATAAGGTGCGGACGAGGCGGACCGCACAGGCGATCCATGGTGGATCGGCGACGACTTGCTGCCGTGCGCCGGCCCCGGGCGGCAGCAGGTGCAGTTTTTCGCCGTCACGGCCGATCAGCCGCCCGAACATGAACCTGCCGGCCGGGCGCGGCACCAGCACGTCGCGATTGAGTGCGCGTGCAAAGTCGCCGGGCGCAAGCCGCTCGCACCACAATTCGTCGCCCGCGCGATAATCGCCGGCGCCGGCCGAAACCAGCACCGCGACGAGGCCGGGGGCTGGCTGCGGTGGCGTCACCGCCTGCTGGTGCCGCGGCGCATGGGCGCCATCGCCGTCAAGGATCGCCGCAACGGGAAGGTCCGCGCGCTCGGGCAGCTTGACGAGATCGGCCGCGGCAACGCCGAGCGCATCGGCGATACGGTTGAGCCAGGCGACCGACACCGTGCGCGTTCCCGTTTCGAGCCGGCCAATTGTCTGCGCCGTGGTCGGCGGCACGCAGCGCGCGGCAACCTCCTCGAGCGTCAGTCCCTTGGCGCGGCGGACCTCGCGGATCGCGGTTATCATCATTCCCTCGCAATAACCAAATCGGTTTATTCTCTTTCCTACAACAGGGGCGCTGTGGCAAGGGGGCATCGATTCGAACAAATGGAGAACAATCAATGCGCCATCTCGTGGAGAGCGAAATCGACGACCGCGGCATCGTTCGAAGGCCCAAATCCGGGCGCGGCCGGCGGCGCAGCGTGACGGTCAACATCGCCGAATCACCGCTCGCCTGGCTGCGCGCGCGGGGCAAGGTCGATGCCCGCCAGTTCGAAGCGGGCGAAAGGCTTCGCGCCGATTATGAAAAGGCGCAGCTCGGCCCGCGCGTCACGATGCGCTGGGATGCCGCCCCGAGCGGCGGTCGGCCCGGCCCCGCCGACCATCTCGATCCCACGACCGCGCAGATCGATGCCAAGCGGCGGTTCGACGGCGCGATCGCGGCCGCCGGGCCGGGCCTCGCCGATATCCTGTGGCGGGTGATCTGCGCAGGTGAGGGGCTGCCCGCGGCGGAGCGGGCGCTCGGCTGGCCGACGCGCGCGGGCAAGCTGGTGCTCGGCCTCGCGCTCGATCGGATCGCGGATTATTATCGATTGCCCTGATCGTTATCGGCGCGGCGGCGCTTTCGCCGGCGCGGATCACCCGATAGATGTGGCGCATGACTGCCCGTATCGACAGCCTGCCGCACCGCCGCGCGATCATCGATCGCCGTGCGATCGCCGACGATCTCGCCGCAATCGAGGCGAAGGATGGCGCCGCGCTGCGCGGCGCGACGGTGCAGCGGTTGAAGCAGGCGCTCGACGCCGGCCGGGCCGAGATCGAGCGGCGCATGGCCGAACATCCGACCCGCGGGCTCGAACTCGCTGCCGCCCAGGCGTTCCTGATCGATCAGATCTTGCGGCTGCTTTACGACGTGACGACGACGCGGCTGCATCCCAATGCCAATCCTACTGCCGCCGAACGGCTCGTGCTTATAGCGGTTGGTGGCTATGGGCGCGGCGAGATGGCGCCCTATTCGGATGTCGACATCGGCTTCCTCACGCCCTGGAAGCAGCCCGCCTGGGCCGAGCAGGTGATCGAATCGATCCTCTATTCACTCTGGGATCTCGGGCTCAAGGTCGGGCATTCATCGCGCTCGCTGGACGAGATGATCCGCCAGGCGAAGGGCGACATCACCGTGCGCACTGCCTTGCTGGAGGCGCGCTACATCTGGGGCGATACCGATCTCTATGAAGAAGCCGCGCGTCGCTTCAATGCCGAGGTGCAGGCCGATACCGCGCGCCAGTTTATCGCCGACAAACTCGCCGAGCGCGAGGCGCGGCACAAGAAGATGGGCGACAGCCGCTACGTCGTCGAGCCCAACGTCAAGGAAGGCAAGGGCGGGCTGCGCGATCTCCAGACGCTCTTCTGGATCGGCAAATACGCCTATAATGTCCGCTATGCCGCCGACCTCGTCGATGCCGGACTGCTGACCGCGGCCGAATATCGCCAGTTCCAGCGCGCCGAGAATTTCCTCTGGGCGGTTCGCTGCCACCTCCACGCCATCGCCAAGCGCGCCGAGGACCGGCTGACCTTCGACATGCAGCGCGAGATCGCGGTGCGGATGCGCTACGCCGATCGCCCCGGCAAGGCGGCGGTCGAGCGGTTCATGCAATTCTATTTCCTGCAGGCCAAGGCGGTCGGCGATCTTACCGGTGTGTTCCTTGCCCATCTCGACGAGAGCTTCGCCGCGCGCGGCCGCCGCTTCGGGTTGCCGAGCCTGCGCCGCCGCCCGCGCAAGCTGCACGGCTTCGTGCTCGATCGCGGCCGGCTGGCGATCCCGACCGACGATTTCTTCGCCGAGGAGCCGGTGCGCCTGATCGAGCTGTTCCAGCTTGCCGATCTCCACGGCCTGGAAATCCATCCGCTGGCGATGCGGGCGGCAGCGCGCGATGCCAAGCTGGTCGACGATATCCGTCGCGATCCGCGCGCCAATACGCTGTTTCTCGACGTGCTCTCGTCGCCACGCGATCCCGAGACGGTGCTGCGCTGGATGAACGAGGCGGGCGTGTTCGGGCGCTTCGTGCCCGATTTCGGCCGCGTCGTCGCGCAGATGCAGTTCGACATGTATCACCACTACACCGTCGACGAGCACACCATCCGCGCGATCGGTCTGCTGGCGAAGATCGAAAAGGGGGAGCTCAGGGACGACCACCCGCTCGCCACCGGGATCATGAAGCGGCTGGTGTCGCGCCGCGCCTTGTATGTCGCGGTGCTGATCCACGACATCGCCAAGGGGCGCGGCGGCGATCATTCGGTGCTCGGCGCCGAGGTGGCGCAGCGGCTGTGCCCGCGGCTGGGCCTCACGCCGGCGGAAACCGAGACGGTGGCGTGGCTGGTGCGATACCATCTGCTGATGTCGGCCACCGCGTTCAAGCGCGACCTCGCCGATTTCAAGACGATCCTCGATTTCTGCGAGATCGTGAAGAGCCCCGAACGGCTGCGCCTGCTGCTGGTGCTGACGGTGGTCGACATCCGCGCGGTTGGTCCCGGCGTGTGGAACGGGTGGAAACGGCAATTGCTCACCACGCTCTACGACGCCGCGGAAGAAGTGCTGCGGCTCGGCCACAAGCACAAGGGTCGTGGCGAGCGGATCGCTGCCAAGCAGGACGATCTCAAACGGGTGCTGGGCTGGGACGAGGCGGCGTTTCGCAAGCTCGTCAAACGCTTGCCCGAATCCTACTGGATCGCCGAGCCCGATGACGTGCTCGCCCGCAACGCCGCGCAGATGGCGGCGGCGGGCGACGCATCGCTATCGATCGAGGCCGAGGTTTATGCCGAGCGTGGCGCGACGTTGGTGACGGTCTACGCAACCGATCATCCGGGGTTGTTCTATCGGGCAGCGGGCGCGATCCACGTCGCCGGCGGCAACATCATCGATGCGCGCATCCACACCACGCGTGACGGCATGGCGCTCGACAATTTCCTCGTTCAAGATCCGTTCGGCCGTCCGTTCGATCATCCCGAGCAGCTCGCACGGATCAAGACCGCGATCGAGGATGCCTTCGCCAATCGCGGTCAGCTGATCGAGCGCCTCAAGGCCAAGCCGTTGCCGCGGACCCGTGCCGAAGCGTTCGAGGTCGAGCCAAATGTGTTCGTCGACAATGCCGCATCGAACCGGTTTACGGTGATCGAGGTCAATGCGCGCGACGGGCCGGCGTTGCTCAACCGGCTGGCGCGCGCCCTGTTCGAATCGCGCACGACGATTCACTCGGCGCATGTCGCCACCTATGGCGAACGTGCGGTCGATACGTTTTACGTGACCGATCTTACCGGCGACAAGATCGCCAATCAGCAGCGCCTGCGCTCGCTGGAAAAACGCCTGCTTGACGCCGCCGCCAATCGCGAGGCGCCAGCCGACGTGGAGGCGGCCTGATACCAAAACGGCCGGCTGTCACGGGGGCGGCCGGCCGTTTCGATCATCTCGTGATTCGGGCTTATTTGGGCGCGAGCACCATCAGCATCTGGCGGCCTTCCATGCGCGGATAGGCCTCGACCTTGGCGATCTCGTTGGTCGCCTCGGCAACGCGCTGGAGGACGGCCATGCCGAGCTGGCCGTGGCTGAGCTCGCGGCCGCGGAAGCGCATGGTGACCTTCACCTTGTCGCCTTCCTCGATGAACTCGACGACCTTCTTCATCTTGGTGTCGTAATCGTGATCGTCGATGTTCGGACGCATCTTGATCTCCTTGATCTCCTGCGTCTTCTGGCTCTTGCGCGCGAGGTTGGCCTTTTTCTGCGCCTCGTACTTGTATTTGCCGACATCTAGGAACTTGGCGACCGGCGGGTCCGCGTTGGGCGACACCTCGACCAGGTCGAGACCGACTTCGGCCGCCTGCTCCATCGCCTCTCGCGTATACATCACGCCGAGATTCTCGCCCTCATGGTCGATCACGCGGACCTTGGGCGATTGAATGAATTCGTTGTAGCGCGGCCCATTCATCGGCGGGGTCACGGGGCGCCGGGTCATTGGAGGACGGATAGAAGGTGCTCCTGCAAGTTATTACACTGGGCGAATAGAATAGCCGGGATCGGGCCCGCGCGAAAGAGCGGGCACCGATCACCGGTCGATTTCCCGCCACGCCGTGGCGCGGCGGCAACTCACTTCATATCGGGAGCGAGCGCGTCGTGCGCAAGGCGCGCGATCGCCTCGTCGAGGTTGAGCACTTCCTGACGCGCGCTCTCACCCAAGGGACGCAGGGCAACAGTGCCTTCCTCTGCCTCGCGCTTGCCGACGACCAGCAGGTTGGGAACCTTGGCGAGGCTGTGCTCGCGCACCTTGTAGTTGATCTTCTCGTTCCTGAGGTCGGTCTCGACGCGCAGCCCTGCCGCCTTCAGCTTCTCGGCGACCTCGCGGGCATAATCGTCGGCGTCGGACACGATCGTCGCCACCACCGCCTGCACCGGCGCCAGCCACAACGGCAGCTTGCCGGCGTAGTGCTCGATCAGGATGCCGATGAAGCGCTCGTAGCTGCCGAAAATCGCGCGGTGGAGCATCACCGGGCGATGCCGCTCACCATCCTCGCCGACGAAGCTCGCGTCGAGCCGGTCGGGCAGCACGCGATCCGACTGGATCGTGCCGACCTGCCACGTCCGCCCGATCGCGTCGGTCAGATGCCATTCGAGCTTGGGCGCGTAGAAGGCGCCTTCGCCCGGCAGTTCTTCCCAGCCGTATTCGTCCGTCGCGAGCCCGGCGCGCTGAACCGCCTCGCGCAATTCGGCCTCGGCCTTGTCCCACATTTCGTCTGAGCCGAAGCGTTTGTCGGGGCGCAGCGCCAGTTTGATCGCGTATCCCTCGAAACCCATGTCGCGATAGATGCGATCGGCCAGCTGGCAGAACGCGCCGACCTCGGCGACCAACTGATCTTCGCGGCAGAAGATATGCGCGTCGTCCTGGGTGAACTGGCGCACGCGCATCAGCCCATGCAGCGCGCCGTGCGGCTCGTTGCGGTGGCAGCAGCCGTTCTCATAGAGGCGCAGCGGCAGGTCGCGATACGACTTGATCCCCTGGCGGAAGATCAGCACGTGCGCCGGGCAGTTCATCGGCTTCAGCGCCATCCACTCGGCATTGCCCGAGATGATCGGCCCGTCGTCGTCGATGTTCGGCACCTCGTCGGGGATGACGAACATGTTCTCGCGATACTTGCCCCAATGGCCGGACTGCTCCCACTGGCGCGCGTCCATCACCTGCGGCGTCTTGACCTCGCGGTAGCCCGCCGCGTCGATCCGGCGGCGCATATAGGCCTCCAGCTCGCGCCAGATGATATAGCCCTTGGGATGCCAGAACACGCTGCCATGCGCCTCGGCCTGGAGGTGGAACAGGTCCATTTCCTGCCCCAACTTGCGATGGTCGCGCTTGGCCGCTTCCTCCAGCCGCATCAGATGCTGGTCGAGCTGTTTCTTGTTGAGCCAGCCGGTGCCGTAGATGCGGCTGAGCATCGCGTTGTTCTGGTCGCCGCGCCAATAAGCGCCCGAAACGCGCGTCAGTTTGAACGCGCTTGGATCGAGCTTCCCCGTCGAGGCCAAGTGCGGCCCGCGGCACATGTCGAGCCAAGCATCCTCGCCCCTGCCGGCGCGATAGACGGTCAGTTCCTCGTTATCGGGCAGCTCGGCCGCCCATTCGGCCTTGAACGTCTCGCCCTGCTTCTTCCAGCGGTCGATCAGCTGCTCGCGGCTCCACACTTCGCGGATCAGTGGCTCGTCGCGCGCGATGATGCGGCGCATCTCCTCCTCGATCACCGGCAGGTCTTCCTCGGTGAACGGGCCGTGTTCGGGTGACGGCGCGAAATCGTAATAGAAGCCGTCGTCGGTCGCCGGGCCGAAGGTGATCTGCGTGCCGGGGAACAGCCTTTGCACCGCCTCGGCCAGCACATGCGCGTAATCGTGGCGCGCCAGCTCGAGCGCGTCCTTCTCGTCCTTCGACGTGATCAGCGCGAGGCTGGTGTCGCCCTCGAACGGCCGCATGATATCGCGCACCTCGCCATCAACGCGCGCGGCGATCGCCGCCTTGGCCAGCCCCGGCCCGATCGCCGCGGCGACGTCCGCCGGGGTGGTCCCCGGGGCTACCTCGCGGACGGAACCGTCGGGCAGCGTAATGCGGAACATCTCGGACACGGATTTCAGACTTTCTGTTGGAGCAATGATGGCGCGGCTTATGCCGTCGCACCCCCGATATAGGCAAGGCGGATCGTCACGCGAGGGGAGAGGGTTAACCGGCGGCGCGCTCGTCCCGCGCTGGAACGTTCCGAATCGCGTGGTGGCGGCCCGTCCCGCCTTGGGGCATGATCGCGCCTCGCAATCGGGAGAGTCGCATGCCGAAACGGATGATCGTGCTGCTGGCCGTCCTCGTGCCGCTCGCCGTGCTGGCGGCCGGCGCCGGGCTGATGCTGACCCCCGTGACGCGGGCCCGCGCCGATGCTGCGCCGGCGACGATGCCGGCGGCCCGGCCCGCGCCGCCCGCCGCGCTCAAGACGCCGCCTGTCGCGCCGTCGCGGCCGCAGATCGAACCCGGCATGACGCTGAAACGCGTGCTCGATACCGGCGGCCCGATCAAGTTCGGTGACTGGTTCTGGGACGAGAAGGGCGTGCCCGCCGGCCCCGTCGTCATCACCGTCGACCTCGACGCGCAGGTGCTGTCGATCTTCCGCGACGGTTATGAAATCGGCACCGCGGCGATCATCTACGGCGCCGACGAGAAGCCGACGCCGCTCGGCACCTTCCCGATCCTGCAGAAGGATGCCGACCACAAATCGTCGACCTATTGGGGGGCGCCGATGCCCTATATGCAGCGGCTGACATGGGATGGCGTGTCGATCCACGGTGCCCCGATCGATCCCAGCTACGCGACGCATGGCTGCATCGGCGTGCCCAAGCCGTTCGCCAAGCTGCTGTTCGGCGCGACCAGGCTCGGCGACAAGGTGATCGTCACCAAGGGCAAGATGCTCGCCGGGGCGTAGCGCGAACCTGGACCGACATCGAGAACGGTAGCCGGACTGCCGCAATCCGCGCGTCCGGGCCGGTTGGCTTATCGGACGCCCTCAGCGCGCTCGGGCGGGAAACGCCTGCTTCGCCGCGCCCATTCGAAAACGGGCGGGGAAACAAGGACTGTCTGGTGCGGTCGAGAAGACTCGAACTTCCACGGCCTTTCGGCCACAACGACCTCAACGTTGCGCGTCTACCAGTTCCGCCACGACCGCACGTGAACTGCTTCCGGCGGGGCCGGAGGCTGGCAGGCGGTCGCCCCTAGCAAAGCAATTCGGGGCGTGCAACTGGAAGATCGATGCCGCCCGCGCTTTCCCTTTCCGCCGAGACGCGGCGCCTGATTTCGCTCGCCTGGCCGGTGATGCTGACCAGCCTCAACTGGACGATCCTGCACGTCACCGACGTCGTCGTCGTCGGTCTCGTCTCGACCGAGCAGGTCGCCGCGCTGGGGGCGAGTCGGACGCTGACCTACATCGTCATCGTCGCCGCGCTGTCGGCGATGTCGGGCGTCCTGGTGTTCGCCTCGCGTGCCGATGGTGCGGGCGATCTGCGCCGCACCGGGCGCGTGCTGCGTGAAGGGGTGCTGCTGGCGATCGTGATCGGTCTTGCCTCGGCGGCGCTGCTGCTCGCCTTCGCGCCGGCGATGCTTGCCGGGCTCGGCGTTGCGCGCGAGCTGATCCCCGATGCCGCGCGAGTGGTGCGCATCATGGCCTTGTCCTACCCGTTCCAGCTGCTGTCGATCGCGGGCAGCTTCTTCCTCGAAGGCGTCAGCCGCCCGCGCCGGGTGATGGTCGTCAACCTAGGCGTGCTGCCGCTCAACGCGCTGCTCGCCTGGGCGCTCGCCGCGGGGCGGCTGGGCCTGCCCGAGCTGGGCGCGGCCGGCGCCGCCCTGGCGACGGCGATCGCTTCGCTGGTCGGTGCCGCAGCGATGCTGGCAGCGGTGTGGACCTTGCCGCAAGCGGTGGCGCGCGGCGTGCGCGACCTGTCGCCGGCGGCGTGGCGAGGCATTGGCGCCGGCGCCTGGCAATTGGCACGGTTCGGCGCGGTGCCGGCGCTCGCCTCCGGGCTCGAACTCGCTGGCTTCGCGATCCTGATCGCGCTGTCTACCGAATTGGGCGACGTCACCGCACACGCTTTCCAGATCGTCTTCTCAATCCACAACGTCACCTTCGGCGTTGCGCTCGGCCTCGGCTCGGCAGCGGGCGTGAGGAGCGGCAACGCCGTGGGAGAAGGCGAGCCGGCGCGCGCCGTGCCGCGCGTGTTGATTGCCGCCGGCCTCGCCGCGATCGCTACTGCGCTGCTGGCGCTGCTGATGACGATTGCGCGCGCGCCGCTGATCGCGCTGTTTCCGGCGGCCGACGCCGTCCATATGCTCGCGCTGGCGATCGTGCCGGTCTGGGCGCCGTTCATCTGCTTCGACGGCGTCCAGGTGGTGCTGGTTTATGCGCTGCGCTCGCTCGGCGACCAGGTGGCGGCGGGCGTCAACAGCATCATCGCCTATTTCATCGTCACTGGTGGCGCGGGCATCTCGCTCGTCCATCACGGCTTCGGGGCGGTGGGGCTGGTCTATGCCTCGGGCGCCGGGATGGTTGCCGCCGCGATCCTCCACGGCGGCCGGTTCGCCTGGGTAAGCCGAAAGCTGCGCTCGGGACGCTGATCCGCCGGCGCGGCGCTAGGGTTTGATCCACATACGGACAAGCGGCATTACATCGTCGATCCGGCAAAGCTCAGGCCGAGCTGCTTGGCATCGCGCGGCACATCAAGCTGGGCACTATTGAAATCCATCGATGCCCGCGGCGCGATCCAGCGCTGTGCGGGCGTCACCGTCCAGCCATAGACGATGCGTTGATGATCGTCGCGAAGCTCGACCTGGATATTGGGCACGCGCTGGCGCTCGTCGGTCGGATTGATCACGCTGCCGCTGATCGCGAACAACTCGCTGCCCGACGCCAGCTCGCGGCGATCGATCGGCTTCATCTTGATGCGCAGCGGCGTGGCGGCGGTCGCCGCCGGCGCGAAGCGGCCGATCACGCCGGGCGTGCCGAAATAGAGCATGGCCCCGATCGCCCCGAGCATGATCAGCGCGGCGATGCTCGCCAGGATCGTCCAGGTTCGCGCCGGATTGCGGCGCGGGCGGAAGGGTGGCTCGTGAGCAAAGGCATCGAACGCCGCCGTCTGCTCGGGAGCGGCGGCGACGGCCGGTGGCGGCGGTGGAGGCGGCACGGGTCGCTCGATCGGCGGCGGCTCGGGCGCGGCATCCGACGCCGGATCGGGCGAAGCAACCGGCGTCGGGGCGGGCGCCGGGTCCGGCGGCGCGATTGGCGCCGGGCGCTCCTCGGTCACGACCGCCGGCGGCGGCTGGAACCAGCTGTGCTTGCACGACGCGCAACGCACCGTTCGCCCGGCCGTGCCGATCGCGGCATCGGGGACGAGATAGCGGGTATGGCATTCAGGACATTCGAGGATCATGCAGCGCGCTTCTACCTGGGCCGCCGTGCCGGCCCGTTCTCGCGCGAACCTAGCGCCCGCGACTCGCGCAAGGCAAGGGCCAGCGCGCTTGATGCCGCGCCCCGCTCATGCGATGGCAGCGGCGTGGGGCATGACCGTGAGTGAGCGCTGACGCCGGCCATGGCGAATATCGTCCAGTTCGAGAATGTCGGGCTGCGCTACGGCGCCGGCGACGAGACGCTGTCCGACCTCAGCTTTGCGCTGACCAGCGGCGCCTTCTATTTCCTGACCGGCGCATCGGGTGCGGGCAAGACCTCGCTACTGCGCCTGCTTTACCTCGCGCAGCGCCCGACGCGCGGGGTGATCCGTTTGTTCGGCGAGGACGCGGTCACGATGCCGCGCAAGCGCCTGCCTGGCTTCCGTCGCCGGATCGGCGTGGTGTTCCAGGATTTCCGCCTCGCCCCGCATCTTTCCGCCTATGACAATATCGCGCTGCCGCTGCGCATCGCCGGGGTGCGCGAGGAGGATATCGAGCAGCCGGTTCACGAGATGCTGACCTGGGTGGGCCTGTCCGATCGCATCCACGCCCGGCCGCCGACGCTTTCGGGCGGCGAGCAGCAGCGCGTGGCGATCGCCCGCGCCGTGATCGGCCGTCCCGAGATCCTCGTCGCCGACGAACCGACCGGCAACGTCGATCCGGCGATGGCCGAGCGGCTGATGCACCTGTTCGATTCGCTCAACCGGCTCGG
This sequence comes from Hephaestia mangrovi, assembly GCF_019880555.1. GTDB lineage: Bacteria > Pseudomonadota > Alphaproteobacteria > Sphingomonadales > Sphingomonadaceae > Sphingomonas > Sphingomonas mangrovi. Next base: position 85,537 of record NZ_JAINVU010000008.1, read on the forward strand.
CACTACCGTGGTCGTCGCCACCCACGATATCCAGATGATCCAGCGCACCGCCAACGCGCAGATGATGCGGCTCGATCGCGGGCGGCTGCTCGATCCAACCGGCGCGCTGCGCTTTCCGCCGAGCGAGCGCGACGGATGAGCGAGGAGAAACGCCCCGAGCGCCGCTTGCTCGATGCCGGTCGCGCCACGCGGACGATGCGCTGGGTGATGGCGATCATGCTGTTCCTGACGGTGCTCGCCGCCGCGCTGGGGCTTGGCGCACTGGCCGCCTCGCGCGCGCTCGACCGGCAGCTCGCCGGGCGATTGACCATCGAGCTGGTCGAGCCGAACCCCATTGCACGAGACCATGATGCCGCACAGGTACTGGCGATGGCGCGCGGTGACCGCAACGTCGCGGCGGCGCGGCCGGTCGATCCGGCGCGGCTCGCCAAATTGCTGCAACCCTGGCTCGGCGCGATCGGCAATGATCCCGATTTGCCGATGCCGGTACTGATCGATCTCGATCTGCACGACGCGAGCGACCTCGCCGTGGCGGCGCTCGCCAGGCGAATCCACGCAATCGTGCCGGCGGCGCGGCTTGATCGGCACGCGGCGTGGATGGCGCCGGTCACGGGATTCATGAACCTGCTGCTCGGCCTGGCGGCCGGGATCGTGCTGTTGCTTGCGCTGGCGACCGGGACGGTGGTCGTGCTCGCCGCGCGCGCCGGGCTTGAAACCCACCGCGACACGATCGAAATCATGCACATGCTCGGCTCGACCGACGTGCAGGTCGCACGCCTTTTTCAGCGCCGCATCGCCCGCGACACCGCGATCGGCGGCGCGGTCGGCGGGATCGCCGCGCTGGCGGTGACGGCATTGGTCGGCACGCGGCTCGCCGGCCTCGGTTCGGCGCTGGCGAGCGGCGCAACGCTGGGGCCGGGCGGATGGATCGCACTGGCGGCGATCCCGTTTCTCTTCGTCGGGCTGGCGACACTGGCGGCGCGGATCGCGGTGCTGCGCACGCTGGGGGCGAAATTGTGATCACGCGCTTCCTCGCCTTCGTCGCACTCGCCTGGGCGCTTGGCTTCGTCGCGTTCATGCTGCTGCTGCCGGCGCCGCTCGACGGCCATCCCACCGATGCGATCGTGGTGCCGACCGGCGCCGCCGGCCGGATCGATCGCGGGATCGATCTGATCGAGGCGCACGAGGCCAAGCGCTTGCTGATTACCGGCGTCGCGCCGACGGTGCGCCCGATCGACCTCGCGCTAGAATATCACGCGCCGCCGGCGCTGTTCGCCTGCTGCATCGACCTCGGCCGCGAGGCGGTCGATACGCGATCGAATGCCGAGGAAACGGCGCAATGGGTGCGTGCGCATCATTACCACTCAGTACGCCTCGTCACCTCCGATTGGCATATGGCGCGCGCGCGGATGGAGCTCGGCGCCGCGCTCGACAAGGACGTCGTCATCGTGCGCGACGGGGTGAAGGGAGAGCCCAACCTCAAGCTGCTGCTCGCCGAATACAACAAGCTGCTGCTGCGCCGCGTCGCGCTGTGGCTGGGGATCGGCGGATGATCGCCTGGCTGCGCACCCTGGCCTTCATGCTGGTCTTCTACGGCCTGTCGGTGCCGATCGTGCTGCTAGTGCCGATCCCCGCGCTGATCGGCCAGCGCGCGCTGATCGCTTATGCCCATGGCTGGGCGGTGTTCCATCGCTGGGCGGCGCGCCTGCTGCTCGGCATTGATACGCGAATCGAGGGGAAGCGCCCGTCCGAGCCGGCGCTCTATGCCGCCAAGCACCAATCGATGTTCGAAACGCTCGAACTGGCGCTGATGCTCAATGGCCCGGCGCTGGTGATGAAGGCCGAGCTTGCCCGTATTCCGATCTGGGGCTGGGCGGCGCGGCGCTACGGCGTCATCGTCATCGATCGCGCCGGCGCGGCGGCGACGATGCGGCAGATGATGCGCGAGGCGCGCGGCGCGATCGACGCGGGGCGCTCGATCGTGATCTTTCCCGAAGGCACACGCGTCCGCCCCGGCGAGCGCCCGCCGCTGCGCGCCGGCTTCGCCGGGCTCTACCGGGCACTCGGCGTCGCGGTTGTGCCGGTCGCGCTCGACAGCGGACGCGTCTGGCCGCGCAAGGGGGCCAAGCGCGCCGGCACCGTCACCTTCCGCTTCGGCGAGCCGGTGCCGCCCGGCCTGCCCCGCGCCGAAGCCGAGGCGCGCGTCCACGCCGGAATCAACGCGCTGGAAGGCGAGGGCTGACTGGGCGCTCGGCAACATCCGCACGACCGTCCGCTCGATCGTCCGCACGAACATCAAGGCGAATGGCGGGCTGGCGCGGTTATCGAACAGGCTCTAATCGCTGAGGGATGCCGATACGCCAGCTGTTTGCCACGCAATTCTACGAAGGCGCGCTCGACGACGAGCTGCTGCTCGCCGAGCTCGACGACGCTTGTCGGGAACTCGCCGACGAGGATGGCGCGGGCCAGGCATGGAGCGCGGCGCACGGCTATCGCGGCTATACCAGCTATGCGTCGCTCAACGATTTGCCGCGGCGTGACCCGCGGTTCGGCGATCTGGTGCGGCATCTGAACAGGCACGTCGCCGCGTTCGCCAGGGAATGCGGGTTCGAGCTCGGCGGCAAGCGACTCAAGCTCGACAGTCTGTGGATCAACGTGCTCGAGCCCGGCGGCACGCATTCGGGCCACATCCACCCCCACAGCGTCGTTTCGGGGACGATCTATGTCGCGGTGCCGGCGGGATCGGGGCCGCTCAAGCTGGAAGACCCGCGGCTGCCGTTGATGATGGCGGCGCCGCAGCGGCCGGGCACCTTCATCTACGCCGAGCCGGCGCCGGGCACGGTTTTCCTGTGGGAAAGCTGGCTGCGCCACGAAGTGATGCCCAACGCCGCTGACGAAGAACGCATCAGCATCAGCTTCAACTACCGGCTGTAACGGTCGATTAATTGCACTTCCGCGACAGACAGCAACCGAGTAGATTGCGGTGCGGGGGCGACCACCGGGCCATAGACGACCCGGCTTCGCTGCCTTGTGCTGCGTGGCCGCATCGGCCGGTTGGGGAAAGATTGCCGTGCCCGAGTCTTCATCTCGATCATGCTTCATTTCACGGTTCGCACGATGACACGGTTCGGGCCCACGCCGATGGGGCTGATCGCGCGGCGGCTCGACAGCCGGATCCCGCTCGAGGATGACGCGGTTCGCGAGATTCTCGCGATTCCGCATCAGCTTCGCGCGCTCAAGCCGGCGGATTATTTCATCCGCGAAGGCGAGCGGCCGAAGAATTCTACGGTGGTGGTCGATGGCTACGTCTATCGGCACAAGCTGGTGCAGGATGGCGGGCGGCAGATCGTCGCGGTGCATATTCCCGGCGATTTCATCGATCTGCAGAACATCCTGCTCGACGCCGCCGACCATAATATCCAGGCCCTCACCCATGCGACGGTGTGCCAGTTCCCGCATGCCGATATGCTCGAACTGGCGTTCCGCCATCCGGCGATCGGCAAGGCGTTGTGGCGCGAATCGCTGGTCGAGGCGTCGCTGTTCCGCGAATGGATCGCCAATATCGGCCGGCGCGACGCGCGAGCGCGGGTGGCGCATCTGCTGTGCGAGCTGGCAGTGCGGCGCGAAGCCGCGGAGCTCGGCTCCCGCCGTTCGTTCGAATTGCCGATGACACAGGAGCAGATCGGCGACGCGCTGGCGCTGACCGCGGTGCACGTCAACCGCACCCTGCGCGTGCTGGAGGCTGACGGGCTGATCCGGCGCAGCAAGCGCGCGGTTATCGTCGGCGATTGGGCAGCGCTGCGTGCGGCTGCCGATTTCAATGAAAACTACCTCCATGTGAAGGAGATGGCCGAGCCGGTCGAGCTCGCCGGTGACATGCGCGTCGCGGCCGGAGGCTGACGAAAAGAGGGCCGCTACGAAGAGCGGCCCAGGATGACTCTTGCGAGCCTGCTAGGGAGGAAAGCGTGCCCAATGAAGAAGCACGCAAACCTGATATCCGATCAGCGTAAATATCGGCTTAACACGCGCGATCAGGCTACGACGGGCACCGGGAACTTGCGCGCGCAGAAGGCGCAATCGACGGTTATCATGCCGTTTTCATCGGCCATTTCGCGCTGCTCCTCGGGCGGAAATTTGGCGAGCACGCTGGCGATGTAATCGGGGGTACAGCGACAGCCGCGCGTCAGCCGGGTTTCGGCGAGGACACGGACTTCGGACTCCTCATTGAACAGCCGCCAGACGAGCGTTTCGAGCGGAATCGACGGATCGGCGAGCTCCGCGGCGCCCATCGTTTCGCCCAGCGCGGCGACATGCTCCCATTCGGGATGGTCGAGCCGGGTGTGGAGGCGGTCTCGACCCTCCTCGCCTTCGGGCAAATGCTGGAGGAACAGACCACCGGCGCGGTGATGGCCATCGGCGTCGCGCTCCATGCCGAGGCGGACCAGCGTCGGGATCTGCTCGGACTGGACGAAATAGCTTTGCGCGGCCTCGGCCAGCGTCTCGCCGTCGAGCGGGACGATGCCCTGATAGCGTTCGCCGGTGGCGGCCTGATCGAAGGTGATCGCCAGATAACCCTGGCCGAACAGCGCGAATAGCGTGGGATCGGCCGGCGCCGCGGCGAGCGCTTCGGCGTCGAACTGGATATAACCGCGCAGCTCGCCGCCGCGGTAATCGCAGACGAGCAGCTTGACGACGCCGGTTTCGGACTGCGTTTGCAGCGTCAACTGGCCGCCGGCGTCCTTGAGCGTCGATCCGATCAGCGCGGTCAGCGTCAACGCCTCGGCGAGCAGGCGCTCGATCGGCGGCGGATAGGCGTGCGCGGCGAGAATCGTATCGAGCGCCTGGCCAAGCCGCACCAGCCGCCCGCGTGCGTGGCGCGAGGGAATGGTGAAGCCGAGCGCGCGATCGAGATCGGGTATTTGCTTATCCTGCATGATGTCCCGTTCGGGCTGAGCCTGTGGAAACCCGACCAGCGGGCTTTTCGCCCGTCGACAAGCTCGGGGCGAACGGCGATTGGATGGATGGACAGCTAGATAGGAAGTTCGCCCCCGCTCGCAACTCAGCCGATCTGGCCGAAGCACCAGCGCAGGATCGATTTCTGGGCGTGGAGGCGGTTTTCGGCCTCGGGCCAGATCAGCGATTGCGGGCCGTCGATCACGTCCGCCGTCACTTCCTCGCCACGGTGGGCGGGCAGGCAGTGAAGGAATTTGGCGCCCGGTTTCGCCGCCGCCATCAGCTCGGCAGTGACCTGGAACGGCATCATCGCGGCGAGCTTGGTGTCGGCGTGGTCCTGCCCCATCGAGATCCAGGTGTCGGTGACGACCACATCGGCGCCCTCGACTGCCTCGCGCGGGCTGCCGACGACGCGGGCGCGGCCATTGCCGCGGGCGATATCGGCTTCCTCGGGCTGAAATCCCTGCGGACACGCGGCGACCACATCGAACTGGAGCAGCCCCGCCGCCTCGACGATCGAGGCGAGCACGTTGTTGCCGTCACCCAGCCACGCGACCTTGAGGCCGGGGAGCGAGGTGCCGGTTTCGAGGATGGTCAGCAGATCGGCCATGATCTGGCACGGGTGCGAGGCATCGGTGAGGCCATTGATGACGGGCACCGAAGCGTATTCGGCCATCTCGAGCAATTTGGCGTGATCATCGGTGCGGACCATGATCGCGTCGCAATAGCCCGACAGGATGCGCGCGGTATCGGCGACGGTTTCGCCGCGGCCGAGCTGCATCTGGCTCGAATCGGAGATGATCGCCTGCCCGCCCAATTGGCGGATCGCCGCGTCGAAGCTGAAGCGCGTGCGCGTCGAGTTCTTCTCGAACACCATCGCCAGGACGTGGTTGGTCAACGGTGCATCGGCATCGGGCTTGCCCTTGGGCCAGCCGGCACGCGCCTGCTTTCGATCGAGCGCGTCGGCCAGGATCGCGGCGATGCCATCGGCGCCGGCCGAGGAGAGATCGAGGAAGTTGCGGTAGGTCATCAGTCAGTTCCCCCGCCGTTCGTGCCGAATTTGCCGAACATTGTGCATTCCTCGCGCCGGGCGGAAGGAAAGAACGACCGTTCGACGGCTCCGGACGAACGGGAATCAGAGTCCGGAATCAATCATCGCTGGGCACCACATAGGTCCGCGCGCCTTCGGAGAGCTTCTCCATCGCTTCGGCGATGTGCTTTTCCTCGATGATGAGGGGCGGCAGCAGCCGGACGATATTGTCGCCCGCGGCAACCGTCAGCAGGCCGTGGTGATCGCGCAGGTGAGCGACGAAATCACGGCTCGGGTGCTTGAGCTTGAGGCCCTGCATCAGCCCCTTGCCACGGACGCCCTCGAACAGCTCGTCATGGTTGGGGATAAGCTGTTCGAGGCTCGCGCGCAGCCGTTCGCCCATCTTGGTGACATGGTCGAGGAAGCCCGGCTCGAAAATCACGTCGAGCACTGCCTGGCCCGCCGCCATCGCCAGCGGGTTGCCGCCATAGGTCGAGCCGTGGGTGCCGAACACCATGCCCTTGGCCGCTTCTTCGGTGGCGAGGCAGGCGCCGAGTGGGAAGCCGCCGCCGATGCCCTTGGCGACCGCCATGATATCCGGCGTGATGCCGTAGAGTTCGTGCGCGAAGAACTTGCCGGTGCGGCCGTAGCCCGCTTGCACCTCGTCGAGCACCAGCAACAGGCCATGCTCGTCGCAGGCCTTGCGCAGGCCTTGGAGGAATTCGTCGGTCGCCGGGCGGATGCCGCCTTCGCCCTGGATCGGCTCGACCAGGAAACCGGCGGTATTGTCGTCGATCAACGCGAGCGCGCCGTCGAGATCGTTGAACTCGGCATATTTGAAGCCGGGGGCAAGCGGCTCGAACCCCTCGCGCATCTTGGCCTGGTTGGTCGCGGAGATCGCGCCCATCGTGCGGCCGTGGAAAGCCGACGAGAAGGTGATGAGATCGTGCCGCTCGGGATGGCCGTTGGCGAAATGATAGCGGCGCGCGGTCTTGATCGCGCACTCAACCGCCTCGGTGCCCGAATTGGTGAAGAACACCGTGTCGGCGAAGGTGTTGTCGACCAGCCGCTGCGCCAGTTTCTCGCCCTGCGGGCTGCCGTAGAGATTCGAGACGTGCATCAGCGTCTCGGTCTGCTCCTGGATCGCCTCGATCAGGTGCGGATGGCTGTGGCCCAGCGCATTGACCGCGATCCCGGCCGCGAAATCGAGGAAGCGGCGGCCGTCATCGGAAATCAGGTAGACGCCCTCGCCTCGCACCGGACGCACATCGCACCGCGGGTAAACGGGCATGAGCGGGGTGATGGCCATCGGAACGTGCTCCTGATTGCAGAAACTGAAAGGGCAGCCGGTCGGCTGCCCCAACGCGCTTCTAGAACTGGCGGGGGTGCGGCGCAACACCATCGGAGAAACCGTCACGCCGGAAATACCGGGACCGACCGCTGAAGTGGAGAAAGTGGAGAACGTCGCGGGGTTTTGTCGCCTTCTGCGCCGACGACGCGCCGGTTCGGCGACACACGCGCGACACGGACGCGACAGGGACGCGACAGGGACGCGGCGGACGGGCGGCGACTGCGCGGCGGTGGCGAGAAGCGGCGCGGATGCGATGCTGTTCCATCCCGCAGGATAGACCAGAAGAACTCCAACATTGCAAAGGGTTCCAGGGGGACGATAAGAGCCCAAGGTGCTCCATCGCCGCCAAGCGGGGCGGTTGGCGTTGCGCCATGGATGCTGAAACAAGTTCAGCATGACGGCATTTATGACGCGAACCTTGGATTCGGGCGACTAGCTCTTGAGCTTCCACCCCTTGCTCAACGCCATGTAGCAGACCGTCCCGAGCGCCACATCCATCACGATGACGACGACGCTGCCCAACGCGATCGGCGAATCGGCGACCCCGAGGAAGCCGTAGCGAAAGCCCGAGATGATGTAGAAGAACGGGTTGAGATGGCTGATCGTGCGGAATGCCGGCGCCAGGCGATCGACCGAATAGAAGGTGCCCGAAAGCAGCGTCAGCGGCGCGATCACGAAATTGGTCACGGCCGCCGCGTGATCGAATTTCTCGGCCCAGATCGACGTCAGCACGCCGATGAAGGCAAGGAAGATCGCGCCCAGCGTGCCGAACCACAGCACGGCCCAAAGATGGTGCGGGGTAACGTGGATGCCCGGCCACAGCAGCATCGCCAGCCACACCGCGCCGCCGACGCAATAAGCGCGCGTCACCGCGCCGCCGGTGAGGCCGACCAGCAGCTCCCCGGTCGAAAGCGGCGGTTGCAGGTAATCGACGATCGTGCCCTGGATCTTGCCGACCAGGAGCGAGAAGCTCGCATTCTGGAAGGCGTTGTTGAGCATCCCCATCACGATCAGCCCCGGCGCGATGAATTCGGCGAAGGGCACGCCCATCACCGCGCCGCGCCCGCGGCCCGAAAACGCCAGCGTGAAGATGATGAGATAAAGCAGCGTCGTTACCGCTGGTGCCCACACCGTCTGGAGCTGGACCTTGAAGAAACGCCGCACCTCCTTCACATAGAGGGTGCGTAAGCCACCCCAATTGACGTTCCGGATCACCGGCACGCCGGGGGCATTGGTGATCGCTGACGGAATTTGGCCGAATTCGGGCTGGCTGCTCATGGCGCGATCGACTAATCGCTGCCGCACCTCCCGGCAACCCGGCACTTGGATTTGAAGGACGAAGAATGGCCTGGACCGACGAACGCATCGATACGCTGAAGTCGATGTGGGAAAGCGGCATGACCGCAAGCCAGATCGCGGAGAAGCTCGGCGGCGTGAGCCGTAATGCGGTGATCGGCAAGGCGCACCGGCTGGGGCTGCAATCGCGCCCGTCGCCGGTCAAGGCCAATGACGCCGAGGACAAGCCGGCGCCTAAGGCGGCCAGGCCGGCGCCCGCGCCTGCGCCCAAGCCGGTCGAGCCCAAGCCTGCGGCTGCTGCGGCGCCGGCTCCCAAGCCGGCACCGGCTGCCGCGCCCGCCCGTCCCGCTCCGCCGGCCGCGGCCCCGGCGCCGCAGCCTGCGGCGGGGGAAAAGGACGCGCGGCTGATGGTCCGTTCGGTCGGGCCCGGCGGCTTCATCCGCCAGTCTCCCGGCGAGCAGCAGCCGCCCGCCACGCCGGCCCCGCCGCGCCGCCTGGTGCCTGCGCGCCCCAGCCCCGAGGTTGCCGACAAGACCTCGCTGCTCGATCTCAATGACCGCATCTGCAAATGGCCGATCGGCCATCCCGGCGAGCCCGACTTCCATTTCTGCGGCGACCCGGTGAATCCGGGTTTCCCGTATTGCGTGGAGCATTGCGGCCACGCCTATCAGGCACAGCTGCCGCGTCGCGATCGTCGCCCGCCGCCACCGATGCCGTTCGGCGGCCCCCGCGCGCGCTGACGCGAATCGCGCAAGGATTGCGCCGAAACGGCGTAATTGGACCGCCAGCCAAGCCGCCGAGGGCACATATCGTCTGCAACTGACGTATGCCATTGGCGGCTGGCGCTTCGCCATGCCCTAACTGCAAATCGCGATGATCGTGTCCTCGACGGAGGACCCGATATGGCAAAACCGCCCCTTGGCCCAAGCACGCGCGGCGCGACGATCGTCGAGTTCGCGTTGGTGCTGCCGATCCTGATCTGCCTGTTGCTGGGCGTGCTTGGCTATGGCCAATATTTCCTGCTGGCGCACAGCGTGCAGCAGATCGCCAATGACGCCGCGCGCGCCACGGTCGCCGGGCTCGACAAGGACGAACGCGAGGCGCTGGCGAAGCAGAGCGTCTCCGACGATGTCTCGGCGCTTCGGGAATTTGCCGATTCGCGCGTCGCCACCCAGGTCGACGAGGATGGCGACGCGGTCGCCGTCGAGGTCACGCTCGACGCGCACGGGCTGCCGCCGTTCAACACGCCGATCGTGCCGATGCCGGCACCACTGATCGAGCGGCGCGCGGTGGTGCGGCGCGGCGGGCTGACATGATCCGCCGCCTGTTTGGCGCCCGGCGCGGCGGCGTCGGGATCATGATCGCCGCATCGATGCCGGTGTTGATCGGTGCGACCGCGCTGGCGGTCGATCTCGGCTCGGCGATGCTCGAGACCCGACAGCTGCAAGGCGCCGCCGACGCCGCCGCAATGGCCGCCGCCGGCGATCCCCGCCGCGCCGACGCGCTCGCCCGCGCGGCGATCGCGACCGATCGCTGGCCCGGCGCCATCACGGTGACGACGACACCCGGCCATTATTCGGGCGACCGCGCGATCGCACCGGCCGACCGGTTCGTTGCCGGCGCGGGTACCGCCAATGCGGTGCGCGTGACGCTCTCGACGCCCGCGCCGAGTTATTTCGCGCGCATTTTCGGCATCCGCAGCATCCCGATCAGCCGCAGCGCCACCGCGGCGCAGATCAACCTTGCCAGCTATTCGCTCGGCAGCCGGCTCGCGGCGCTGAACGGCGGGCTGGTCAACGGGCTGCTCGGCGGGCTGACCGGCAGCAATATCTCGTTGAGCGTGATGGATTACAATGCGCTGGCCGGCGCCAATATCGATCTGTTCGGGTTCATCGACGCGCTGCGCACCACCGCCTCGATCAGCGCCGGCAGCTACGACAACGCACTCGATACGACGGTGACCGCCGGGCAGGTGCTGCAGGCTGCTGCTTCGGTGGCGCAGGCCAATGGCGATCTCGCCGCCGCGGCCGCGCTCAAGTTGCTTGCCGGGCAAGCCGGAAGCAATAGTCTGAAGCTCGGCGCATTGATCGATCCGGGGCTGCTGGGCGGACAGGACAAGGTGGATCCCGGCGCATTCAAGGTCAACGCGATGGATCTGGTTACCGCCGCACTGGAGACGGCGACGGCGAAACGACAGGTCGCGCTCGATCTCGGCGCGGGCATTCCCGGGCTCGCGCAGACCAAGGTGACGGTGGCGATCGGCGAGCGGCCGGAACATTCGCCCTGGCTGGCGGTGAGCGACGACGGCGATCCCGTGATCCGCACCGCGCAGGCCCGCATCTATGCCGAAACGGTGATCGGCGGCGCCTCGCTGCTCGGCAAGATCGTGTCGATCAAGCTGCCGCTCTATGTCGAGATGGCGAGCGCCGAGGCGCGCCTCAAGGCGATCGATTGTTCCACCGATGCCAGCCGCGGCGTCACCATCGAAGCAAAGACCGGGCCGAGCACGCTGGCGATCGGATCGGTCGATACCGCGCAATTGCAGGATTTCACCACCGAGCTGGCGGTGAACAAGGTGACGCTGGTCCACGCGCTGCTGCTCAACGTCGACGGGCGCGCGACGATCGATCTCGGCGCGGCGGAAAATTGGCAGCCGGTGCATTTCAACCAGGCGCAGATCGACCAGGCGGCAATCCAGACGGTGTCGAGCAGTTCGGCGGTTTCGGGGATCGCCGAATCGCTGATCGGCAACCTGCAACTCGACGTGTCCGGGCTTGCGCTCGGCCCGGTCGTCGGCGCGCTGGGGTCGACGCTGATGCTGGTCGCCCCGGTACTCGATCAGGTGATCGACACGATCACCAGCGCGCTGGGGGTTCATTACGGGCAGGCCGATGTGCGCGTGACCGGGATGCGGTGCGGCACGCCAGCGCTGGTCGCCTGAATCAGCCGGCGTTGCGCGCGCGATCGGCGGCAATCCGTTCGGCCGACAGGCGTCCACCGCTGAGCAGCGCCGCGACGGCGGGAGAAAGCGCGGCAAGCAGCCGGCCGATCGCCAGCACCGCGGCCAGCACCAGCACGGGCTGGAGCAGCAGGAACAGCGGATAGAGCGGCGCGCCGAGCGGGCCGGTGAGCCGTCCGACCGCAGGGCCGCCGAGCCAGATGACGATCAATTGCGCGCAGAACAGCAGGAAAGCGTATGGCTCGAGCTTGAGCAATATCGCGCCGGCGCGCGTCACGGCGAGACGCCAGACCAGCGACCAGAAGAACATCGCCGTTGCCAGCCGCATCGCAAGGTCGAGCGTCGCGAGCAAATGCGGGCGATCGACCGACGCCCCGCCAATCTGCAGCCAGATTTCGATCCCGGCGAACACTGCATAGCCCAGCCCGGTTAGCCATAACGGCCGCTCGGCAACGCGGCGCGCCCAATCGTGGCGCCGCGCAAGGATGCCGACCACAAAAAAGACGAGAATTGCCGGGCGCAACAACACGTAGAGTTGCAGGCCGGTGATCGACCAGGCGAGCGACAGCGCGATCACCAGCCCCAACGCCCAGCCCGGCAGGCGAACCAATGCCGGCGCCGCGAGCATGCAGACGAACAGGTCACGCAGGAAGGGCATCTGCACGTCGATCTCGTTGGGCCGGGCGATCGCGGTGAGCTCGTTGAGCGTCCAGACCCAGCTCGACGGCGCCGGCGCGGCGAGCCAGCCGAGCCAGCCCGGCAGCGCGACGAACAGCAAGGCGAGCGCGTTCCAGATCAGCATCGGCAGCAGGATCGTGCGCGTCTTGCTGGCATAGAAGTCGCCAAGCCCGCGCCGTACCAGCGACGGCGCGACCAGCCAGCCCGAGATGACGCTGAGCAGCGGCACCGCGCTCAGCCCGAACAGCTCGGCGACCGCCCAGCGCAATACGCCCTGCCAAGAGTCCGCCATCGCCCGGAGCTTGTCGCCACTCATCCCCGTCCAGGCATGAACATAGACGATGCCGAGGATGCAGACGACGCGCGCGATGCCGATCGCGGCCGACTGGCGGCGGTTCGGCGGGGGCGCGGGCGCGCGAGGCTCGGCGGCGGGCATTGCCGCGGCTCCTGACGGCGGATCGCGCCGGCGGCAAGCCCGCAATGCTGCAGCCCGGCCGATTGTCGCGACGCTTGCCTGCGCGACTCCCCGCCTCCTATATCGTGACGATGTCCGATCTGTTCGCGTCCACCGCCAAGACCACGCCCACATACGACGCCTCGTCGATCGAGGTGCTCGAAGGGCTGGAGCCCGTCCGCCGCCGCCCCGGCATGTATGTCGGCGGCACCGACGAACGCGCGATGCACCACCTCGCCGCCGAAGTGCTCGACAATGCGATGGACGAGGCCGTGGCAGGACATGCCAGTCGGATCGAGGTGACGCTGGAGGCGGGCAACCGGCTGACGATCGTCGACAATGGCCGCGGCATCCCGGTCGATCCGCACCCGAAATTTCCCGGCAAGTCGGCGCTCGAAGTGATCCTCTCGACGCTGCATTCGGGAGGCAAGTTCGACGGCAAGGCCTATGCGACCTCGGGCGGCTTGCACGGCGTCGGCGTCAGCGTGGTCAATGCGCTGTCGTCGGAGACGGTGGTCGAAGTGGCGCTCAACCGCGAGCTCTATCGCCAGAGCTTCTCGCGCGGCGTTACGCTGGGGCCGATCGAGAAGCTCGGCGGCACGCCCAACCGGCGCGGGACGAGCGTGTCGTTTGTGCCCGATACCGAGATTTTCGGGCCGGAGATGCACTTCAAGCCGGCGCGGCTCTACAAGCTCGCCCGATCGAAGGCGTATCTGTTCGCCGGGGTCGAGATCCGCTGGAAGTGCGCGCCCGAGCTGATTACCGACGATACGCCGCCTGAAGCGGTATTCCAGTTTCCCGGCGGCCTCGCCGATCATCTCAAGGAACAGATCAGCGGCCGCGAGTGCGCGACGGCCGAGTTCTTTTCCGGCAGCCAGGATTTCCCCGACGAGCAGGGCCGCGTCGAATGGGCGGTGGCCTGGCCATTATGGTCCGACGGCAGCTACAGCTGGTATTGCAATACGATCCCGACCCCTGATGGCGGCACCCACGAACAGGGCCTGCGCGCGGCGCTGGTGCGCGGCCTGCGCGCGTTCGGCGAACTGACGGGCCAGAAAAAGGCCAAGGATCTTACCGCCGACGACGTGATGACGGGCAGCGAACTGATGCTCTCGGTCTTCATCCGCGATCCGCAATTCCAGAGCCAGACCAAGGACCGCCTGACCTCGCCCGAGGCGGCGGGGCTGGTCGAGAAGGCGGTGCGCGATCATTTCGACCATTTCCTCACCGACAATATGGAGCGCGGCAAGGCGCTGCTCGGTTATGTGCTCGAGCGGATGGACGAGCGCCTGCGTCGCAAGCAGGAGCGCGAGGTCAAGCGCAAGACCGCCACCTCGTCGCGCAAGCTGCGTCTGCCCGGCAAGCTCACCGATTGCTCGGCGGACGATCCCGCGGGCACCGAGATCTTCATCGTCGAGGGCGATTCGGCGGGCGGCTCGGCCAAGCAGGCGCGCGACCGCAAGACGCAGGCGATCCTGCCGATCCGCGGCAAGATATTGAACGTCGCCAGCGCTACCGCGGCGAAGATCCTGGCCAACCAGGAAATCGCCGATTTGATCCAGGCGCTGGGATGCGGCACGCGCAAGGACTGCCGGCCCGACAATCTGCGCTACGAACGCATCGTCATCATGACCGACGCCGATGTCGACGGCGCGCATATCGCGACGTTGCTGATGACCTTCTTCTTTCAGGAAATGCCCGATATCGTACGGCAGGGGCACCTCTATCTCGCGCAGCCGCCGCTCTATCGTCTCACCGCCGGGGGCAAGAGCCTCTACGCGCGCGACGACGCCCATCGCGCCGAGATCGAGGCCGGGCCGTTCAAGGGCAAGAAGGTAGACGTGGCGCGGTTCAAGGGCCTGGGCGAGATGAACCCGGCGCAGCTCAAGGAAACGACCATGGACCCGGGCACCCGCAGCCTGTTGCGCATCACGCTGCCGCAGGAATATGAGGAGCGCGCGGTGGTCAAGGATCTGGTCGACCGGCTGATGGGCAACAACCCGGCGCACCGTTTCGCCTTCATCCAGGAAAACGCGGCGCGGCTCGACGAAGAGGCGATCGACGCCTGATCGCCTTTTTTCGCCGGGCGCGCGTAAGACATCACGACGCCCGGCGACTAAAGGGAGCATGAGCAGGGACAATCCGCCATCCGACACGCCGCGCCCCGATCGGCGTGATCGCCTGTATAAGGAGGCCGCCGAGACGCTGGGCCCGGCGCTTGCCCGCCTCGCCCGGGCGGTCGAACGCGATCCCGATCGGGCGCGCGACCTGGAACAGGACATCCACCTCGCGCTCTGGCGAAGCCTCGATAGCTTCGCGGGCGATTGCGCGCTAGCGACCTGGACCTATCGCGTCGCCCATAATGTCGCAGCGAGCCACGCCGCCAGGGGCGCGCGTGCCGCGCCGCTCGTCGGGCTCGACGCGATCACCGAGGCGCCGGCATCGGATAATCCCGAACACGCTGCCGACGCGGCGCTGACGCTCGACCGGCTGTACGCGCTGATCGCGCGGCTGACACCCGCCGACCGCAGCGTGATGCTGCTTTATCTCGAAGGCGTCGACGCCCGCCAGACCGGCGAAATCACGGGCCTTTCTGCTAACCATATTGGCGTGAAAGTGCATCGCCTCAAGGCGCTGCTCGCGCGCCGTTTCCATGCCGGAGACCAGCCATGACCGATCCGACTCAGGCGCTATGGGGCGGCCAGCCGATCACGCCATCGCGGCCGACGCCCGAGCAACTCGCCCATCGCGCACGGGAACTCGACCGCCGCGTGCGGCGGCGCAACGCGCTTGAATATGGCGCCGGTGCGCTGTTGATTCCGATCTTCGGCGCCGTCGCCCTTATGCAGCACGACTGGCTGCTGCGCGCGGCTTGCGCGGCAATCCTGCTCGGCGTCATCGTCGTGCTGCGTGGCGTCCACGTTCACGGCGGCGCGGCGCGCAAGGAAGACTGGGCGGCGCCCGTGCTGGACCATCATCGCGCCCAGCTGGTGCGTCAGCGCGACGCACTTCGGTCCGTGTGGCAATGGTATCTCGCGCCGCTGGTGCCGGGGTTGGCGCTGTTGTTCGCGGCCGTCTGGCGAATGGCATATGTCCACGCCGGCGCCTTGGCCGCGACGGCCAGAATCGTGCCCGCCGTGCTGATCGCGGTCATCGTCTTCACCGGTATCCACTGGCTCAACCGCGCCGCCGCGCGCCGGCTGACCCGCGCCATCGACGCGCTCGACGCCTCCAACTGATTCACGCTAGGACATTATCATGCCGAAACTCATGGCACTGTCGCTCGTCGCGCTGATCGCTGCCCAGCCGGCATCGGCGCAACCCGCACCAGCGGCAACCACGTCGATCACGCCCGCGCCGACCTTCAAGGCGCGGCTCGATCAGCTCGTAACGCTGCTCAACGGCAGTGGTGATTATGACGAACTGTTCGCACCGGTGTTCCGCGAGGCCGTGCCACAGGCGAAATTCGATGCGATCGTCGCGCAACTAAAGGCGCAAGGCGGCGCAGCGACCGGCATCGAAAATATCACGCCCGACACCGCATGGCAGGCAACGATCACGGTCGGCTATGAGAAGATCGTCGCGACGATGCTGGTGGCAGTCGATCCCGCCGATCCGCACCAGATCACCGGCCTCAGGATCACCGGCGCCGAACCGCGCGACGATTCGCTCGCCAGACTGGAAACCGATTTCGGCAAGCTCCACGGCAGCGCCGGGTTCGGCATCTATCGGCTCGGCGACTCCGGGCTGACGCCGATCGCGGAAATCAACGGCGAGGCCGCCGCACCGCTCGGCTCGGCATTCAAATTGTGGATATTGGCAGAAGCCTCGCGCGACGTGCAAAAGGGCACGCGACATTGGGACGATGTGCTGCGCGTCGGCCGCAAGTCGCTGCCCGGCGGGGTGCTGCAGACCTGGCCCGATCACGCGCCGGTGACGCTGCAGACGCTGGCGACGCAGATGATCTCGATCAGCGACAATACCGCGACCGATACGCTGTTGACGACGCTCGGCCGCGACAAGGTCGGCACGATGGTCAAGACGATCGGTGTCGCCGATCCGGCGCGGACGTTACCGGTGTTGACGACGATGCAAGCGTTCGAGCTCAAATCGCCTGCCAATGCCGCGCTGGCCGCTGCCTGGGCGAAAGAGGCGCCAGCGGCCCGCGCCAAGCTGCTCGACGATAACGCGGCCGCCTTCGCCGCGACGCCCGTCGATCCGCACATGTTCGACGGCAAGCCGCTCGCGATCGACACGATCGAATGGTTCGCCAGTCCGCGCGACATGGCGCGAACGCTCGACTGGTTGCGCCGCCACGGTGACGACACGACGCGCGCGATCCTGGCGGTCAACCCCGGCACCGCGCCGGCCATCGCCGGCCGGTTCGATTATGTCGGCTTCAAGGGTGGGTCCGAACCGGGCGTCATCACCCTCAATTTCCTGGTCAGGACCACGGCCGGGCAATGGCTCGCGGTGACGGGCAACTGGCACGATGCCGGTGCGGCCGTCAGCGAGTTCGATTTCGTCACGCTGATGAACCGCGCGCTGACGCTGGTGGCGCATTGACCGCGGCTTCGCGCTGGCGAGGCGGCTATTGGCTGCCGGCGCTTGTCGTCGGCCTGTTGTGGCTGGCGCGCTATGCGCACGATTTCGGCTTTCCGGCGGCGCCTCCTTGGGCCGGCTGGTTCGATCAGAGCCGTTATCTCGCATCCGTCCGCGCGCTGATGCAGCTCGATTTCGATGCCGCGCAGCATTGGTATCCGCCCGCTTATGCGTTGAGCGCGCTGCCGTTCGCCTGGATCACCCCGAACACGCCGTTCCTGATCGCCGACATGGTGCTGTTCGCGCTGACCGCCGCCGCATTCGCGCGCGCGATGCGGCCGTTCGGGATCGGCCCATGGCTCGGCGCGGCGATCTTCGCGCTGTCGACGCTCACGATTTCACAAGTCGCCATCCTGTGGGTCGAACCGTGGACGACGACGCTGTCCGCGGCGCTGCTCTACGGCCTGTTCGCGGCAATGGCGATGCTGTTCGAAAGCGAGGGCAAGCCGCCCGCCGGGCCATTGGTAGCGGTCGGCGCGCTGGTCGCCGCGTTGCCGGCGACGCGGCCGGCGGATGCCGTTGGCGGGCTCGCGGCGCTGGTCGCGGCGGGCGTGATCGCGGCGCGGCGCGGGGTGCTCGATCGCCGCACGATCGGGCTGGTCGCAGCCGGTGGTCTGGCCGTCGCGCTGCCTTATGGGTTGCTCTATCTCGCGATCTACGGGCCTGAGCTCAGCGGCTATATCATCGCCGGCAGGGGCCAGGGGTTCGCGTTCGGAGATCTGCCGTGGAAGGCTTACACGCTGCTCGTCGCGCCCCGGCCGTGGTTCCCCGACGGGCGCGGGCTGATCGAGGTCGCACCGTTCCTGCTGCCGGGCGCGGCCGGGCTGGTGGCGACCGCGGCGATCGGTGGACAAGCGGCACGGCGGATGCTGGCACTGATCGCCGCGACCGGGCTGCCGCTGCTCGCGATCCAGCTCGCTTATACCGATTTCCAGCCCTCCGGAATGTGGGTCTATGGCAATGCGCATTATCTGATCTGGCTGCTGCCGCTCGGCGGTGCCGGAATGTGGCTCTGGCTGCGCGCGTTCATCCGGTGGCGCGATTGGGCGGTGACGATGGCGGCGACGCTGGCGCTGCTCGCGCTGATCTGCGTGCGGCCGTTGCCGGAGGCCGTCGGCGACGATCGCCCGGCGCGGATGCTGATGTTCCACGGCGTGCTCGCGCGACACTGGAGCGAGGCCTATTTCGCGTCGGTGGTCATCCGCGACGCGAAGGGCACGATGAAGAATGTCGGCGGCTTTCATCAGCTGCCCGACGATCATGGCGAGCGCGAGATCGCGATCGGGCGGTTGTTCAACGGCCCGGCCGAGCGGCTCGATCCCGGCGAGTCGGCGCATTATGCCGGATGGCAGCGGCCTTATGCCCGCTATGCCGTGCGCCTGTCGTTCGGCTGGCCGCGCTGGGACCGCCGCCGCGCCTGCGATTTACCGCGTTAGAATTTGATCCACTTGCGTGGAAGCGGCACCAGCCCACTATGACGCGCGCCATTCGTCCCTGAGCAATCCCAGGATCACGCTGTCGCGCACGCCGATATGCGTTTCCCACTCGCCGCGCAGATAGCCTTCGCGCCGGAAGCCGAGCCGTTCGAGCAGCGCCAGCGATGCCGCGTTCTCGGGATCGGTATCGGCGAACACGCGCCGCTGCCCCTCGGCGAACAAGCGGTCGATCACCGCGGAGACGGCCTCGGCGGCGATGCCCTTTCCCCAATGATCGCGCGACAGGATGTAACCGATCTCGGTCACGCCGCCCTGCCGCTTCTCGCCCGCCGCCACCCAGCCGATCGCGCGATCCTGCCCGGCCAGCGTGATCGCCCAGCAGCGCCAGCCGTCGCGATCGATGCGCGGCGCGAAATAGGCGCGGGTTTCCTCGATGGAGGTGTGCGGCGCGCTCGACCACCAATGCATCAGCTCGACGTCGGCAAGCGTCGGATGGAGCGCGTCGGCATCGTCGGCCACCAGCTTGCGCAACCGCAGGCGCGCGGTGGCGAGGGCCGGCACGTCGATCATGAAACCAGCGCGTCGACCAGCGCCTTGACCTTTTTCTGCCGCCATTGCGGCAGCGGCGCGACCAGCCAGTAACCAAGCTTCGACGGCCGCGGCTCGCCGATCACTGTCACGCGGCCGGCAGCAATATCGCGCGCGGCGAGCAGCTCGGGCACCGTCGCACGACCCAGCCCCTGCGCGGCGGCATCGATCGCCAGGCCGGCATCGGCAACCCGCACCAGCGCGCCGGCATCCTCGGCAAGGCAGCCGGGCCAGGCGATCTTCGTATCGATCCCGCCGTCCGGATGGGCAAGCGTCACCATGCCGTCCGATTCGATCGCCTCGCCCTCATGCTCGCCCGGCCCCTCGCCCCAGCGGATCGCGAGATCGAGATTGGCCTCGGTGAAATCGACCGCGTCGTCCGCGGCGACGAGCACGAAGCGCAGCTCGCCATCCGCCTTGGCGATCTCGGCGAGGCGAGGCATCAGCCATTTGGTGGTGAGGTCACGCGGCGCGGCGATCGTCAGCGATTTGGACGATTGCCCGGCCTGCATCGCCCGAACCGCTTCCTCGAACTGCAGGAAGCCCTGGCGCAAGGCATCGAGCCCGGCTTCGCCCTCGGGCGTGAGCTCCAGCCCGCGCGTCGTGCGCCGGAACAGCACGACGCCGAGCGTGTCTTCCAGCGCGCGAACCTGCTGGCCGACCGCGGCGGGCGTGACCGCCAGCTCGTCGGCGGCGCGGGTGAACGACAAGTGCCGCGCCGCTGCGTCGAGCACGCGCAAGCCGTTCAGCGGAAGATGCGTGCGCTTCATTGCGCCACCGCCGGCGCGATCAGCGCGAACCGGGGGATGGCGACGTCGAACCCGGTGCCGGTGTCATCCATCATGTGATAGCTGCCCTGCATCGCGCCGGTGGGCGTCGCCAGCGGGCAGCCGGAGACATAATCGTAGCTCGCGCCGGGCTCGATCGTCGGCTGCTCGCCGACCACGCCCTCACCCTCGACCGTGTGGCTGACGCCGCGACCGTCGATGATCGTCCAATGGCGGGTGAGAAGCTGCACCGTGCGCTCGCCCTCGTTCTCGATGCGGATATGATAGGCCCAGAACCAGCGGCCGCGATCGGGCTCGGACTGTTCGGCCAGATAGCTGACCGACACGCGGACCACGACTCCCCGCGTCTCCGCGACATTGGGGAACAGCGCCTTCACAATCCCACGGCCCGCAGCGCCTGGTCGAGATCCTCGATCAGATCCTGCGGGTCTTCCAGGCCGACATTGAAGCGCAGCATGCCTTCGTCGATCCCCATCTCGCGCCGGTTCTCGGGCGAGACGCTGGCGTGGGTGGTCGACGCGGGATGCGTCATCAGCGAGCGCGAATCGCCGATATTGTTCGAGATATCGATCAGCTTGAGCGCGTCGAGCAGGGCGTGCGCCTGTGCGCGGCCGCCATCGACATGAAAGGCGAAGATCGGGCCGCTCGCCTCCATCTGCCGCATCGCCAGTTCGTGCTGCGGGTGGCTCGGCAGGCCGGGGTGAAGGATACGCGGCACACGGCTTTCGAGGAATGTGCCGACCGTCAGGCTGTTTTCGCTCTGTTTGCGGATGCGCAGGTCGAGCGTCTCCAGCCCCTTCAGCACCACCCAGGCATTGAATGCCGAAAGCGTCGGCCCGGTATTGCGCGTGAAGGAGAGCAGCGTTTCCTCGATGAAGTCGCGTGGTCCCGCCACCGCGCCGGCCAGCACACGACCTTGCCCGTCCATCATCTTGGTCGCCGAATAAGCGACGACATCGGCCCCGAACTCCAGCGGGCGCTGCAGCGCCGGCGTGGCGAAGGCATTGTCGACCACGCTGGTGATGCCGCGCTCGCGCGCGATGCCGCACACCGCCGCGAGATCGACCACGTCCATCGTCGGGTTGGCCGGGGTTTCGAAGAAGAACACCCTGGTATTCGGCTTCACCGCGTCGGCGAATTGCTGCGGGTCGCGTGCGTCGACGGTCGTCGTCTCGATGCCGAAGCGCGGCAGCAGCGAATCGACCAGCCAGCGGCACGATCCGAACGCCGCGCGGCCGGCGACGACGTGGTCGCCCTGCGACAACTGGCACAGCAGCACCGCGGTCATCGCCGCCATGCCGGTCGCCATCGTCCGGCACGCCTCGGCGCCTTCGAGCAGCGCGATGCGCTCCTCGAGCATCTGCACCGTCGGGTTCTGCAGACGCGAATAGGTCATCCCGTCCTGCTCGCCGGCGAAGCGCGCGGCGGCATCGCCGGCGCAATCATAGGCGTAGCCGGAGGTGAGGAAGATCGCTTCCGACGTCTCGCCCCATTCGGAACGCGCGGTGCCGCCGCGCACGGCCTGCGTCGCAGGGCGCCAGTTCTGGGTGATCGAGCGGTCTTGTCCGGTACGGCGTTTCATCGCACCGTCAATGCCGGGCGGGCGCGGCCGATGCAATGGCCTTGGCCTTTCGCGTGCCCAAGGCTCTTTTGCCCGCCGCCGCGAGTCGCTAAGCCTTGCCATGATGACGCCCGCGACCGCCAAGCCCCGTCCGCTGCTGGTCGCGCTGCTGCTCGGCTTCGTCGCGGAACTGCTATTCGTCTTCCGGCTCGGCTTTCCGCACAAGCAGATGTTCGACGAAATCTATTATGTTCCCGCGGCAAGGACGCTGTGGGCGCTCGATCATCCGGTCAATATCGAACATCCCCTGGTCGGCAAGGAACTGATCGGGCTGGGTACCCATCTCATCGGTGACACCAGCTTCGGCTGGCGCTTCCCCTCGACGATCGCGGCGAGCGCGGTGGTGATGGGCGTGTTCGCGATCGCCTGGCTGACCTTCGGCCGGATGCGCCCGGCGGTGATCGCAGCGGTGCTGACGATCGTCGACATGACCGTCTTCATCCAGGCGCGCATCGCGATGCTGGATGGCTTCATGGCGGCATTCCTCGTGCTCTCGGTGGCGGCGATGCTGTGGGCGATGCGCGGACCGCGCTGGGTAAAAGCGAAGACGGTGCTCGCGGCGGTGCTGCTCGGGCTCGCGGCGGGGGCGAAATGGACGGCGGTGCCGTTTCTGGGTTTCGCCGGGCTCGCCGTCATCGCGATCCGTATCCGCGACGGGCGGAAGGCGGGGCGCGACCTCGAAGCCGCGCTCTACGCGCGCGGGCAGCGGCACTGGCCCGGTGTCGGCACGCTGCCGCTGCTGCTGCTCTTCGGCACAGTCAGCGTCGCGACCTATCTGGCGACCTTCGCCCCGCAATTCTTCTACGCCACCGACCCGCTCGATTTCGCCCACCTGCTGCCGTTCCAGCTCCGCATGTATGCCGAGCAGACGCAGGTGCTGCCCCCGCACACCTACCAGTCGAGCTGGTGGAGCTGGCCGCTCGACATTCGTCCGATCTGGTATCTCTATGAAGTGGTCGACGGCGCGCAGCGTGGCGTGCTGATGCTCGGCAATCCGGCGGTGATCTGGGGCGGCCTCGTCGCGGCGATCGCGTGTTTCTGGGGCTGGTGGCGGGACGGATCATGGCGATTGCTCGGCGTCGCCAGCCTGTGGCTCGGCGCGCTCGCGATCTTCATCGTCATCCCCAAATCGCTGGGCTTCTATTATTATTACTATCCGGCGAGCATCTTCCTGAGCCTCGCGCTCGCCGGCGCGTTCGAACATTATGCCTGGCTTAGGCAGCGACGGATCGACGAATGGTTCGTCATCGTCGCGATCGGCCTGTTCGCTTATTTCTACCCGATCATTTCTTCGCAAGCGTTGGCCGGCCCGCAGTCGTTCCAATATTGGATGTGGCTACCGAGCTGGCCTTGAGCGCGGCCTAATCAGACTGCCGATCGATCTTGAACGACTTGCAGATCGCGGTTTCGGTTTCGCGCCAGGTCTCGAATCCCATCGCCTCGTAATAGCCCTGGCCCTCGGTATTCGACATCCCGATAAACGCTTCGATATCTTTCAGCCCGGCACCGCGAGCGGCCGCCAGCGTCTCGACGAACAGTGCACGGCCGATGCCGAGCCGGGCAGCCGACGGTCGGATATGGGTGC
Organism: Hephaestia mangrovi; assembly: GCF_019880555.1. Classification (GTDB taxonomy): domain Bacteria; phylum Pseudomonadota; class Alphaproteobacteria; order Sphingomonadales; family Sphingomonadaceae; genus Sphingomonas; species Sphingomonas mangrovi. The sequence continues at coordinate 108,878 of NZ_JAINVU010000008.1, forward strand.
CGATGATCCCCCAACCGAGCGGCGTATCGTAGGGATTGCCCTCATCGGCGACCTTGAGCGACTGAAAACCGAGAACTCGACCGGCGCCGTCTGTCGCAACCGAGCATCGCACGCGCTGTGGATCGTCCAGATATCTTTCCCGAACGAATGCGGCATCGCCGGCCTGTGCGCGCTTTCCGGCCAACGCCAGTTCTACCAGAACATCCGACATCGCCTCGGCATCAGCCGCGCGCGCCTCACGTATTTTCATCTCGGCCTCTCAATACCGTCCCCAGACGAAGCGCGAGGACAGGGCATAATTCCACACTGCGCCGACCAGCACGCCAAGCAGCGCGGACGCTGCCCATTCGCCGTGCTGGGCATCGTGGACGAACGCGGCAACGCCGACGTTGGCGACCAGCCCGACTGCGCAGACCGCGCAGAACGACACCCAGCCATCGAGCAGCTGCCGCCACCCGCGCAACCGCCGGTCGCGATAGGTGAGGGCGTTGTTGAGGAAGAAGTTGCCGGTCATCGCCGCCAGCGCAGCGATTATCTGCCCGGCGACAAAGGTCGTGCCAAGCGCGAGGTATAGCAGCGACAGCACAGCCATGTGCACCGCGACGCCGAGCAGCCCGATTGCAGAAAACATCGCAAACCGCACCGGCACGAAGCGCCCGAACATGCGATCGTAAAGCGCGACCAGATATTCCATCGCGACGACATGATCGAGCTTCGATTCGCCCGCCTCACGCGTGCGGAAAACATAGCCGAACTCGCGAAAGACGAGCGGGCGCGGGCTGCCGGTCATGATGTCGAGCAGGATCTTGAAGCCGATTCCCGCAAGGTCGGGGGCAAGCGTGCGGACGATCGCGGTGCGGATCATGAAGAAGCCGCTCATCGGGTCGCTCAACTCGGCCTTGAGCACATGGCGCGACAGCCGCGTCGCCAGCGCCGACTTGGCGACGCGATCGCGGTCCCAATCGCCGGTGCCGCCGCCCTCGACGAAGCGGGAGCCGATCGCGACATCGAGCCCGTCGTCGGCCTGCAACGCATCGAGCATCGCCGGCAGGATCGTCTCGTCATGCTGCAAATCGCCGTCGATCACCGCGACCAGCGGCGCGGCGGTGGCGCACATCCCCTCGATGCAGGCCGAGGAAAGACCACGCCGACCGATCCGCTGAATGACCCGGATGCGATTATCGTGCCGCGCGATCGCGCGCGCCGCGTCGGCGGTGCCATCGGGGCTGTCGTCGTCGACGACGATCGCTTCCCACACCCGCCCCGCGAGCGCCGCATCGAGCCGGGCGACGAGAGCCGCCACGTTCGCCACCTCGTTGAAAGTCGGGATGACCACGGCCAGCTCGAGGGAGGCGGTCATCGGGCCATCCCGTCGCCCGGCCCTGCAATCGCCGGGCCGTGCGTCACAGCGCCGCCAGCACCGCGTCGCCCATGCCGCTCGTCGACAGCGATCCGCCCAGATCGGGCGTCCGCGCGCCGCCCACGATCGCCTTGGCCACCGCCGCCTCGATCCGGTCCGCGGGTTCGGGCATTTCCAGCGAGTGGCGGAGCAGCATCGCCGCCGACAGGATCGCCGCGCACGGATTGGCCTTGCCCTGCCCGGCGATGTCCGGAGCGCTGCCATGGATCGGCTCGTACAGGCCGGTATCGTCCGACCATTGCCGGAGCGCCGCGGAGGGCAGCATGCCGATCGAGCCGGCGCACATGCTGGCCTGATCGGACAGGATGTCGCCGAACATGTTGCCCGTCACCATCACGTCGAACTGGCCCGGATTGCGGACGAGCTGCATCGCTGCATTGTCGGCGTACATATGGATTAGCGTAACCTCGGGATAATCGGCCGCGATCTCGCTGACCACGTCGCGCCACAATTGCGAGGTTTCCAGCACGTTGGCCTTGTCCACCGAATGCAGCACGCCCTTGCGCCGCTTGGCCATCTCGAAACCGACGGTGGCGATGCGGCGGACCTCGGCTTCGTCATAGGCCATTACGTCATAGCCCTGACGTAGCCCGGCTGCGGTGGTGCGGATGCCCTTCTCGCCGAAATAGACGTCGCCGGTCAGCTCGCGCAGGATGACGAGATCGATCTCGCGCGCGACTTCCGCGCGCAGCGCGGAGGCATCCTCCAGCCCTTCGAACAGCTTGGCCGGGCGGAGGTTGGCAAACAGGCCAAGCGCCTTGCGCAGGCCGAGGATCGCCTGTTCGGGCCGCATCGATCGTTCGAGCGCGTCGCACGCCGGATCGCCGACCGCGCCGAACAGGACGCCATCGGCACGTTTCGCCAGTTCCAGCGTCGCTGGCGGCAACGGATGCCCAGCACCGCGATAACCCGCTCCGCCAACCAATCCGTCCTCGAAATCGAGCCCGAGATCGAGTGCCTCGAGCACGCGCCGGGCCTCGGCGGTGACTTCGGGACCAATTCCATCTCCGGCGAGGACGGCGATCAACGGCATGCGGGGCTCCCTGGTTGCGTGGGGAACGCCTGTGCCGGGTGACGCCGCCTCACGCAACCGCCCTTTTCAGCCGATCGATCAATCGCCCACGCGCCGCGAGCGTCTCCGCGCGCCGCTCGGTGAGCAGATCGCGCTCGAGGAAATGCCCGGTCAGCCGCAAGCCGGCGAGGATATCGTCCCATGCCGCCATACCCCCTTCGCGCAGGAAGGCGGGGAGCGGCAGCAAGCGATCGGCATAGCCTTCGCCCGCCGCGCGGCTGACGGCGGCGCCGCTTTTCGGGCTGACCCAGGTGAGATCCTCTCTGTCGCCCGTCACGATGCAGCGATCGAGCGCGAGGCCGAACCCGAGTTGGGCAAGCAGCAACAATTCGTAGCGGACCAGCGCGACCGCCCAGCCGCGCGCCGCCGGCGCCGCTTCGATCGCCTCGATCACGCCGGTCAACGCGGTGTGGACCGCAGGATAGGGATGGCCTTCGGGCAGCGATGCCGCGGTCAGCGCCGTCACCCAATCGAGCGCCGCGGCGGGCAGCGGTTCGCCGAACAGCGGCGCGCGGCTGTGAATCAACTCGACCGAGAGTTGCGCGAGCTGGTCCTCGGTGCGCGCGCGCCACTCGCCGATCACCAGGTTGGCGGGCTGCAATACCGGCCGCAGCCGCCGCGATCGCCCGCCGCGAACATAGCCGGCGAGCAGCCCGTGCCCAGCCGTCATCGCGCGGACGATCGCACCATGCTCGCCATGGCCGCGAACGGCGAGGATCAGGGCATCGGCGCGGACCTGCATCGCAGCGCTTCTACGCGCGCTGCCATGCGGCGCGCCAGCCCGTTACGGCTTGATCCCGTAGCGAGCGTAATCCTGATCGATCTGCGGCGAGAGCAGGCGCGCGGCGGCCAGATCCGCCGCGGCCTTGGCGGCGTCGCCCTGCCGTTTGCGAATCACCCCGCGCATATAGAGGCTCGCCGCAAGGTTGGGATTGAGATCGAGTGCCGCGTTGAGATCGGCGAGCGCGTCGTCGATCCGGTTCAGCCGGAAATAGACCATCGCCCGGCTGTCGAGCGCCGAGATCGGCGAATCGCTGAGCTCCATCGACTTGGTGCAATCCTTGAGCGCGGTATCGAGCGCGGTGTTCTGCGTCCCCTTGATCCAGCAGCGATTGTTGAGCAGCGTCGGATTGCCGGGACTGGCAGCGATAGCGCTGTCGATCGCCGCCAGAGCATCGTCCTTATCGCCGACGCGGCTCAGGATATCGGCCTTGAGCGCAAGGAAATCACTCTTGTCCTTGCCGCCGGCATCGATCCGCTCCTGCACCAGCGCGAGCGCGGCATCCTTGTCGCCCTGATCGGCCTCGATCGACGCCAGGCCGCTGATGACGCCGGAGGAGCCGGGATCGAGCGCCTGCGCCGCCTTGTAATCGGCAAGCGCCTTGTCCTTCTGCCCCAGATCTCGATAGATTCCCGCGCGCCACGCATAGGTGTCCGCGGTCGGCGCCAATGCGATCGCCTTGGTGAGATCGGCGAGGGCACCCTCGCGATCATAGGTCATCACGCGAAAGCGCGCCCGGGCAAGATAGGGATCGGCCTCATCGGGATGCGCGGCGATATTGGCCTGATAGTCGGCAAGCGCGGCATCGAAACCGTGCGCCTTGCGCACCGCCGCCACCGTCGCCCAGCCCTGCGGATAATCGACCGGCGCCTGTAACCGCAGCAGATGGGTTTGCGCCGCGGCCACACGCTGGCGCTCGGCGGCGATATCCGCGGGCGCGATCTCGGCGCCGGTGTTCACCGCATCGTCGTGGATCGTCAGCACCCCATCGGCCAGGCTGGTCGTGCGATGGAAAGTCTGGCCGGCCAGCGTGGTGTCGAGCGTCTGCGCGCCGTCGAGCGTGAAGCCCTTGCCGCCATCCGGCAATTCGTAGCGGGTGGTGAATTGCACATGCGCGGGATCGCCGGTGGCGACCGGGATCGATTGCCAGGCGGTGCGCGAACGATCGGGATCGAAGCTCAGCGTGGAGATCATCTTGTCGACCGCGACGCGATACCGCTCGTCCTCATGAGTCCATTCGGGGTAGGCAATGCCGGTGGCGACGACCGTCGCGGTGCCGGCGGCATCATCGAAGGTAAGCTTGCCGCCGGTGACGGTGATGCTGGCCGAGATCATGTCGTTGGCCGCTTTCGCCGCGATCTTTTCGATATCGTCCTTGCTCGCTTGCGCGGCACCAGCCTTGATCGTTTGCGCCAGCGGACCGCGCATCGTGAAGTTCATTTCGAACGGCCCGGGAAAGAACAGCCCGGCGCGCTTGTCATAGGTGATCGCCACGGTCATGTCCGGCCGCGCGCTGGCCCGCACCGGCAGCGGCATGATCCCGGCACCGGCGCTGCGCAGCGGCAGCACGTTGCGGAACGGCGGCACGTCGTCCACGTCGGCAAGCTGCGCGCCGGCGCTGGTACCGTCGAGCCACAGCGACTTGCCGTCGATGGTGGCGTGGACGAAGACATGGTCGAACGCGCCCGGCATCGGCAACCGCGTCGGTACGGCATCGCCGAGCTGGCTCGAGGCGAGCACCGGCTCGGCGTCGATCTTCATCTCGTGGAGCAGCGCGAGCAGCAGCATCGTCTTGGCCTTGCAGTCGCCATAGCGCAGCTGCCAGGTGTCGGCGGGCTTCTGCGGCACGTAATTGCCGTTGTCCATGCCCTTGAAGAGATAGCGGATCTTGTCCTGCACGAGTTGCAGCGCCAGCATCGCGCGCCTGGTGGGATCGAGACTCGCAGCCTCGATCTTGGCCACCTCGGCGGCGAGCGGGCTGCCGGGCTGGATCGTGCCCGCGGTGTCATAGAGCGGCGCCATGATCTTCGATACAGACGCCCAGTCGGGGAAGCTCGATGCCTCGATCGCGGTGCCGCGCCGATAGCGCGCCGGCGCGTCGTCAGGCATGTCGGGCTGCTTGGCGACGGGCTCGGTAACGACCAGTTCGTGATAGCCGCCGGCATCGCTCAGCGCCGGCGCGACCTTGTCGCCCAGCACCTTGTAATGAAGGTCCATCCCATCGGGCCAGATCATCCGCTCGCGTGCGAACTGCACGCGGAACGGATCGGCCAGCAGCGGCGCGAAATCCTGCACGTTGCCGGCCAGCGTCGGGTCCTTCTCGGTCACCGAATAGGTCAACCGCAGCACATCGCCGACGCGCAGGCCGCTGACCGGCATCGTCGCCGTCAACATACCGTCGAGCTGGAGCTGCTCGAGCTGTTGCTCGCGGTGAAGAACGGTGAACGGATCGCCGCCCTTAAGCAGATCGATATGATCGGCGCCGCGGATGATCTCGACGCGATGAATGACGAGATCGCCCTTGTCGGGTGCCCAGGTCAACGTGATGGTGCCGATCTGCGAGAGCACCTGCGGGCTTGCCGCGCGCGTTTCGGTATCCTGGTAGGACCAGACCTGACCGTCCTTCAGCCGTTGCTGCCGGTCGAGAATCAGGAACACCGGCGCATCGTCGCCGAGCTTGGCGGGATCGACCGCCGGCGCCGGCCTCACCCAATCGGGCGCCGGGGCATAGATCGGCTTGTCGCTGGCATGCGCCAGGCTTGCCGACGCCAGCAACGCGGCCACGAAAACGGCTTTACGCACCATCACTTGAATCCCTCCCGTCGCCCGCAATTCTAGCGCGCCGCGCAGCCGGGGCAAGCGGCGATCCGTGCAGAAACGGCGGTGATGCGATGAATTCAACGCGCGTGGTAGAAATCGTACACTTGCTGCGCCACCGCCTTGCTGACGCCGGGCGCGCGCTGGAGGTCTTCGAGGCTCGAATTGCGCACCGCGCGAGCGGTGCCGAAGTGCATGAGGAGCGCCTTCTTGCGCGCCGGACCGATGCCGGGAACCTCGTCGAGCGGCGAGGCGCCGATCGCCTTGGCGCGCTTCTCGCGGTGCGCGCCGATCGCGAAGCGGTGGACCTCGTCGCGCAGCCGCTGGAGATAGAACAATACTGGCGAGTTGGTCGGCAGCGTGATCTCGCGCCCATCGAGCAGGTGGAACACCTCGCGGCCCTCGCGGCCGTGATGCGGGCCCTTGGCAACGCCGACCAAGCAGACGTCCTCGATCCCCATGTCCTCCAGCACCCCGCGCGCCGCATTGAGCTGACCGCGCCCGCCGTCGATCAGCACGAGATCGGGCCACATGCCGCCGTCGCGATCAGGATCCTCGCTCTGCGCGCGGGCGAAGCGGCGCTGGAACACCTCGCGCATCATCGCGAAATCATCGTCGGTCGCGGCGTGCCTGATGTTGAACTTGCGATACTGGCCCTTGCGGAACCCTTCCGGTCCCGCGACGATCATCGCGCCGAGCGCGTTGGTGCCCTGGATATGGCTGTTGTCATAGACTTCGATGCGGTCGGGCGGCTCGCCGAGTTCGAACAAGTCGGCGACGTCGCGCAGCAGCTTCGCCTGCGTGGTGCTCTCCGCCAGCCGTCGGTCGAGCGCTTCCTCGGCGTTACGCCGCGCCTGGTCGATCAGCCGCCGCCGCGTGCCGCGTTGCGGCACCGACAGCGCCACCTTGTAGCCGGCGCGCTCGCCCAGCGCCTCGCCGAGCAGCGCCCCCTCTGCCAGATCGCGATCGACGAAAATCGTCCGCGGCGGCGGCACCTCTTCATAGAATTGGGTGAGGAAGCTCAGCAGCACCTCGTCCTCAGGCACGTCGGCGGTGTGCGCGGGGAAGAAGCTGCGGTGCCCCCAATTCTGCCCGCCACGGATGAAGAAGGCCTGGATGCCGATCACGCCCTGCTTGCAGGCCATCGCGAAGATGTCGGCGTCGCCCACGCCTTCCGCGTTGATCGCCTGGCTGCCCTGGATGAAGGTCAACGCTTTCAGCCGATCGCGCAGCACCGCGGCCAGCTCGAAATCCATCGCCTCGGACGCGGCCTGCATTTGCCCCCCGAGCTTCGCCTGCACGTCGGTTGATTTGCCGGCGAGGAAGCGCTTGGCGTCGTCGACCAGCTCGGCATAATCCTCTTCGCTGATCCGCCCGACGCACGGCGCCGAGCAGCGCTTGATCTGATAGAGCAGGCACGGCCGGTCGCGGGTCTTGAAGAAGCCGTCGGTGCAACTCCTGAGCAGGAACAGCTTCTGCAACGCGTTCAGCGTGTTGTTGACGCTGCCCGCGCTGGCGAATGGGCCATAATAATTGCCCTTCGCCCGCCTTGCGCCGCGATGCTTCTGGATGCGCGGAAATGCGTGATCGGCGCGCAGCAGGATGAACGGGAAGCTCTTGTCGTCGCGCAACAGCACGTTGTACGGCGGGCGATAGCGCTTGATGAGTTGCGCTTCGAGCAGCAGCGCCTCGGCCTCGTTGTTGGTCGTCACGATCGTCATCGATCGCGTCTGCGCGACCATCCGCTGCAAGCGCCGGGGCAGGCGATCGACCTGCGTGTAGTTAGTCACGCGGTTTTTGAGCGCGCGCGCCTTGCCGACATAGAGCACGTCGCCGCGCGTATCGTGCATGCGATAGACGCCGGGCGCACGCGGCAAGGTCTTGAGCACGTTGCGGATCGCCGCAACGCCGGCTTCCAGATCGGGCTGCGATCCGCGCACGGTATACGTCGCCTTGTCCTCGTTGAAGCGCGAGGCGGCGTTGGGCTGATCGGGACGGTCGGCTTTGCTCGGCGGCATCACGCCGATCTAGGCGCTCGGGCGGCGATGATCCAGTTGCACGGCTCAGCGGCCGGCCGGCGCTTTGGGATCGCCGACCGGGGGAGTCTTCGTGCCATCGGCCGGCGCCGCGACGGGGTCACCGGTCGCGGCCAGATCGGTCGCCACCTTCTTCATCAGGTCATCGGTCAACTGCCCGCCGGTCATCGGCTGCAGCTCGCGCAGGCTCTTGTCCTCGAACTTCGACAGATTCTCGTCGCTACTCAGTCCGGGCAAGTCCTTGTCCAGCACCGCCTTGGCGCCGGGATCGGCGATCAGATCCTTGATCGGCGTGTCGAGCGTGTAATGCGCGTTGATCAAGGCGCTCGGCGGTGCGTCGCCGGTCTGGGCGAATGCAGCGGCGGGAACAAGCGCCACGACAGCGGCGATCAGGGCGATTTTCATCGGGGCACGCGTCCTTTGCTCGAACGATACGGTTGGGCGCAATCTACCGGCGCCCGGCGCCGGCACCAAGCGTTCATGCGTGCGAGAACAGCTTGGTGCCGACAATCCCGATTACCGTAAGCACCATGAACCCCGCCTGCACGGCCGATACCTTGTCGCCGAACAACACCATGCCGCCCAGAATCACGCCGACGGCGCCGCAGCCGGTCCACACCGCATAGGCCGTTCCCGCGGGCAAGCCGCGCATCGCCAGCGCGAGCAGCGCCATGTTGACGAAGGACAGAACGATCGGAACGATCGAGGCGGACCATGTGCCGAGCGTCGCCGCCCATTTCAGGCTGAGCGCCCAACAGATTTCGGTGACGACGGCGATTGCGAGGACGAGCCAGTAAATGGGGTTTCTCCCACGGGCTCGAATGAGGGGGAGCACCCACCGGAAACCCGAAAGAGGCGAGAGCTGGCTAAACACATCAGGCCGGAGTGGTTCCCGGCATCCAGCGAGCACAATGCTCGCCTGAAGTCTCCCCGGAACGCGTCCGGGGTGGCTATTGGTCAATTCGGACGGCCGAGCCCCGCGATGGTCTTGTCGATCAGCGCCTTGTCGGCGGCGGCACCGTGCTTTTCCGCGATCAGTGCGCGCGCGGCCTGCGCAGCGGCGTCTGCCGCCTTGCCACGGATCTCGGCGAGGACGGCGCGTTCGGCCGACGCGATCTTTTCCTCGGCCATCGCCGAATGGCGCGCGATCAGCGCGGTGGCATCGGCCTTGGCCTTGTCGAGGATTTCGACCGCCTGGCGTTCGGCAGAGACGCGCAGCGCCTCGACTTCCTTGTGCACGTCGCGCGCCTTGGCTTCATAGTCGGCCTTGAGCGCTTCGGCTTCCTTGCGCAGTTGCTCGGCATTGGCGAGCTGTTCGCGAATGCCGGCGATCTTCTTGTCGAGCATCCCCGCGACGATCGACGGCACCTTGGCGAACAACGCCAGCGCGAACACCACCAGCATCGCGATGGCGACCCAGCCGCCGGCCGAAATGCCCAGCGCCGACGGCTCGTGCTCGGCCTCGCTACTGGTGGGATCGCCGGGCGCGGCGACCGTCATCATCGTTATCATCTCAACCATGGGCCAGCGCCGCCTTTACCGCCTTGTCCGCTTCGGCCGCGGTCACGCTCGCGCCCGAGACCTTGCCGACGATGTCACGCGCCGCATCGGCGGCAACACTTTCGATCGCCGCCAGCGCCGCGTCGCGTGCGGTCGCCAGCTTGGCGTTGGCTTCCGCCGTCTTCGCCTGCAGCTCGGCGTCGGCAGCCGCGAGCCGTGCCGCGGCTTCCTCGCCTGCCTTGCCGCGCGCCTCGTTCGCCGCCGCCTGGGCGTCGGCGTGGACCTTGGCGAGTTCGCTGCGCCAGCGCTCCTCGGTCGCATCGGCATCCTGGCGCGCCTGTTCGGCGGCCGCCAGGTCCGCTTCGATCTTGGCATCGCGCTGGTCGACCGTCGCTTCGACCTTGGGAACGATCCCTCGGCCGACCGCGAAGAAGATCACGGCAAGCGTGATCAGCAGCCAGAACCATTGCGACTGATAGACGATGGCAAGTTGGGTTAATTGCGGCATGGCTCACCCCTCAGTGACGGCCGACGGCGAACCAACGGCCATCAGTCTGAGATCAACGTGCGTAGAGAATGATCATCGCGACGGCGAACGCCATCAGGCCGAGCAGTTCGGCCGCGGCGAAGCCGATGTACAGCGTGCCGGTCTGGCTGGCGGCGGCCGACGGGTTGCGCAGCGCGCCCTGGAGGAACGAGCCGAACACGAAGCCGACGCCCGCCGACGCGGCGCCGACACCGATGGCGGCGAGACCAGCGCCGATGACCTGAGCAGTTGCGAGATCCATTTTGTAACTCCGTAAGATAAAAGGTGACGAACGAAAAACTCAGTGCAGATTGACCGCGTCGTTGATGTACAGCGCGGTGAGAAGCGCGAAAACATATGCCTGGATCGCGCCGACCAGCAGTTCGAGCGCGTTGACGAACGTCACGAACAGGAAGGCGAGGACCGAGATCGCATAGCCTAGCCCGCCGGCGTTGATTCCCTGGACGACGAAATTGCCGAACACGTCGAGCAGGATGTGGCCCGCGAACATCGCGATGAACGGCCGCAGCCCCAGCGAGAACGGGCGGACCAGGAACGAGATAAGCTCGATCGGGAAGATGAACAGCGCCAGGATGAACGGCGCGTCCTTCGCCCAGAACAGGCTGAAGAAGTGCAGCCCATGCCGCCAAAAGCCGACCGCCAGCACGATCGCGAAGCTGGTCAGCGACATCGTGCCGGTGACGATGAACTGGCTCGTCACCGTGAACGGATGCCCGCCGGGGATGATCGCGAACGGCATCGCACCGATGATGTTGGCGAACAGGATGAAGGTGAAGGCGGTGAACACCCAGGGGAGGTATTTGCGCCCCTCCGGCCCGATCGACGAGCGGGTGATATTGTCGCAGAAGCCGACATAACCCTCGACCGCGGCCTGCCAGCGACCGGGCACGATCTGGCGCTTCAATCCGCCCCACATGAACACCAGGATCACCGCCAGGACGATCATCATCCACAGCGACGAGTTGGTGAACATGAACGGAGAACCGGTCAGCGTCTCCGACCCCACGGGGTGGATCATGAACTGGCTCATCGGGTCGATCTTGGCTTGAACGGCCACGCTGATAATCCCTGTTAAGTCGCTATGGAACGGGCCTTATTCAGGCCGCTCCCTGGAAATCTTGAAGACCTGGAAGCAGGCGCCCGCGAAGCCCAAGAAAAGCAGCGCCAGCATGATCCACGGCCGCGTACCGAACACGTAATTGTCGAGCAGCCAGCCGACGATGCCGCCCCCGAGTGGGTATCCGACCAACGTCGAGATCACGCGCTGGCCGGTCTTCTCGCCGGGACCGGGCACGCCGAAGCTCGACGACGGGTGCGTGCGCTCTTCCTCGGCGCGACGCGCGGCGCGCAGCCGCTCCTCGAGCGAGGCGAGCTTGGGATCCTCTCCACCCGGCATCTGTTCTGGTTCTTGCGCCACGAAGCGAACTCGTCCTTGCCAACCGGTCCATCACGAAAACATATGCGAAACCGGCGGGGAAGCATGCCTCCCCGCCGCGCGGCCGATCGTTTAGGAAGCGTTGACGGGCAAGTCAACCGCGCCGCACCGGCGCCGCGGGAGTCCTGCCCTGCCGCCGCTCAGCCGTGGCTTACGGGCAACGCGAATCGCGCGTCGGCGCGCCCGAACCGCGGGTTTGCCAAGTGCCGTTCGGCGCCTGATATTTCTCGCCCGGCGACGTCTTGGCGATCAGGTTGCACCCCGAAGTGAAGGCGAAATCCTCCACACTCGCGCCCTGCGCGGCCGCCGCCTTGGTGTAAGCCGAGCGGCGCCGGATGTTGATCGAATCGACCAATTTCTGGATCGCCGGCGGCTGGCTGCCAACGGTGCCGAGATAGCCGTCGGGCTTCTCGCCGATCTGGCCCGCCTTGCGCGCCGCCTCATAAGCAGGGTCGCGCTGCGCATAAGCCGCACCGGAAAAACCTGCCGCCATCACCGCCGCAGCGGCGATCGAAAGAATGAGCTTGCCCTGTTTCATCATCAGAAAATCCCCGGATTCTGCTGGATCACCGATTTTGCCTCGCTATCGAGCCGGTAAACCACCTGTTGCGTCACGTTGATGTTGAGATCGATCTGGATCGGCTTGGTCGGCGCGTTGACCGTCACACATCCGCCGAGCAGCCCGCTCGTGCCCATCATCGCTGCAATCACCATGCTCCTCATGGCTACCTTGGTCGTAACCCCGGCGCCGTTCGTCAATACGGGATTCTTCATGGCACAGTCTCGCTTTCGGTGGGCTGAATGGGCGGTTTTGCTGGCGTTGTCCGCTCGGATTGCTGCTGCTCCTGGTCGAGCAGTTCCTTGATCTTGTCCTTGGGCAGGCTGTTGGGATCGTAGAATGACTGCACCGACGTGATGAGCTGACGGAAGGGCGCGTGAATCGTGACGTTGAACACGAACGGCAGGTGCATCAGCCGCTTGACGAGGAAGTTGGCGTGCGTGCCGGCGCCCTGGTGGATGCCGGCGAACTTCACCTGGGTCACCATCTCGCCGGCGAGCGGCCCGTTCATCGTGATGTCGAGGCTATCGTATCGGAGCGATTTCAGCGCCTGGAACGCCATATTGCCCCAGGTGCCGAGATCCTTCTGAGAAAGATCGCCGACATATGCGATCGTGCCGCCGCTTTGCCGCACCGTAAGATGGCCGTTCTCGATGCGCCCGCCGTTTACATCGAACACCATCGGCAGGGTGCCGTCGAACACGCCGCTCGCGTCGAGATTCTTGAAATCGAATTTCTGGATGAACTGCGCGGCATCCATTCCCTTGACGTCGAACGTCAGCCGCCGCGCCTTGCCTTCCGAAAAATCGAGCAGCGTCGGCCGCAGTGTCAGCGTGCCGCCGGAAAACGGCCATTCGGCCCCCAGCACCCTGACCTGCGTGCTCGACTGCGTCTGGTAATGAATCTCGCCGTCGTCGACCTCGACGCCGGGATTGATCGCATCGACCGTCGCCACCTGATCGGGCGCGCTGACCATGTTGAGCAGATCGGTGAAGTGAATGGTGGTGCTGAGCCCCGTGACCGGGCCGAACGCGGCGGCGAGGTTGGTGCCCTTGGTGGCGAAGGTGCCGGTGCTCGAGACGCCATCCGGCGACCAGGCGATATGCCCCTCACCCTTGATGCTGCCCTGCACGTCGGCAATCACGCCGAAGGTCAGTGGGGTCAGCTTGTCGGGCTGGAAGCCCTTGTCGAACGCGATCCCCGGCACCGCGAGATCGGCATGGCCCTCGCCGCTGCCGAGATCGTGACGGATCGATACGTCGGTTACTTTCACGCCGCTGTCCGGATTGGCCAGCGTGGCGGTCGCGGTGATGACGTTGCCGGCGAGCTTGAGCGCGACATCCTTGCTGTCGAGCGGATTGAACCGCGGCGATGCCGCCGCATCGGCGACGGTCAGGCCGCCGGTCACGTCGAGCACGCCATCGGCGAAGCGCCAGTCGCCATCGGCCCTGGACATCACCAGCGGCACGTTGGCGATCTGTCCGCCGCCGTCGCTGAAGGTGCCTGAAATCCCGCCGCCCGCGATCCGGCCGTCGAGTGTCGCCATGTCGAGCCGCGTCTGCTTGTCAGCCGGGCCGAGCTTGATCGCGACCTGCTGCAGCGCGAAGCCGCGGTCGGCGAGCGCGATGTCGCCGCCGGAAAGATCCAGCGACAGCGGCGAACCGCCAAGTCGCCCGGCGAGATGTGTTGCCGCCAGCCGGGCGCCGCCGGCGACGCGATTGCCATCGATCGCCAGCAACGCGCCGCCACGCGGGCACAGATGCGTCGCGGTCTTGCCGAGATCGAGCCCCGAGACGACCAGCCGGTCGAACCCGGCCGCCGCGCAATCCGGATCGATCAGGACGCGCTTGTCGCCGTCCCAGCGGCCATCGATTGCCAACCGGCCCCGATCGAGCCGGCCGTTGGTGCCGATCGGCCCGGTCAGCGTCACGACCGTCGAGAAGCGCGTCGCGCCCGACGGGCTCGCGGTAAAGGTGACGGGGGTCAGCGCCAGCATTGCGCCGCCGGCGGCATAGGGGCGAATGATCGCGCTGCCCGTCACCGGCGCGCGCGCGCGCGGCTGCGACAGGCGGATCGCCGCCTCGGGCAGCCCGCCGCCAGCCAGCGCGAGCAGGCCATCGATCCGCACGCCGCTGTCCGGCCAATCGTAGATGACGCCGTCGCCGTCCGATAATGACGCATGAGCCCCGCTTGCCGAATTGAGCACGAGGCGCGACACCCCGATCCGGCCGCCGCGTTTCGATTGCAGCGCGACGACATCGGCATCGAGCGAAATCGATCGCGCAGCCGCCGCGCCTGCCTTGGCGAGCTGCGCGGCAAGCGGGCCGACTGGCGTCCCGGCGCCGCTCGCGCCGAAGGCAGCAATCCGCGCAACCGCCGCACGCGACAGCGCGGCGTCATCAGCCGACGCCCGTCCCTGGAAGCCAACGAACGGCGGTTCGACGCGATAGCCGCCGGCGAGATGCAGCGCGCCGCCGGTCAGCCCGCCGCCGGCAAATTCCGACGCGTCGAGATCGAGGCTGCCGCCGGTGCGCTGCGCCGATCCGTCGAACGACACGGTGCCGGCGAGCTTTTCCATCCGCCCCTGCGCCGCGTGGAGCGAGGCGAGCGCCAGCTTCGCCTTGCCTTGCCAACGATCGAGCCGGTCGCCGAGCGTGGCGTCGAGATCGACGCTGGCCCCGTGCATCGCGGCGTCGCCGCAGATAAGCTGCCCGGCGCGCAGGGGGCCGGCGAGGTGGGGCTGCGCATCAGCGATGTGGATCGCCACGGTTGCCGCGACCCGATCCGCGACGCACGGCCCAATCGCCAGCTTCGCCGACACTGCCGCGAGATTGCCCGAAAAGCCGTCGTCTAGCACGCCGCTGCCCGTCACCTTGAGCCCGACGACACCAGCGGGCGTCTCGAGGTGCATGCGCCCGTCCTGAACCGCGACGTTGAGATGCGGCAGCACGAATGGCTTGCCCGAAGGCACGGGCAGCAGGTGGTCGAGGGCGCCGAGCGACAGGTGGCCATCGACCAGCCGCCCGCGCAATCGTACGTGTCCGGCACTGAGCCCGGTGACATGCGCGCCATGTAGTCCGAGCGTGGTATGCACCTCGACCCAGTCGGCGACGAGATCGGGATGCGCGGGATCGCCGATAACGAGATCGGTGAGCCGCTGGCGGCCGAGCCCGAGATCGTCGATGTGGTAGCTCGCCGCCACGCCTTTCGCGGCCAACGTCTTGTCGACGACGTGCGAGGCGATCGGCTTGCGCTCAATCCACACGCCACCGATCACGACGGCGACCGCCAGCAAGGCGACGCCGGCCAACCGCCCGGCACGCCGTGCTCGGGGCGCTCCCGCGGCGTCGATCGTCTCCTCCTCGCTTGCAGGCGTCACGCCGTCAGTTTCTCCCCTGGGTTCTGGCGGCGCAGGACATCGCGCCGGTCGGCAAGCCCTTCAAGCATAGGCAAGATGAACGCAGGCGCAATTGCGCGGTGAAGGGCGCTCGCCTAATCACGATCCCGATGAAGGACGCCAACCCCAACGCCGGCCATCGCATGCGGTTGCGCACGCGGCTGATCGAGAGCGGCGGCGACGGGCTGCTCGACCACGAGCTGATCGAATATCTGTTGATGCTGGCGATCCCGCGAATCGACACCAAGCCGCTCGCCAAGCGCCTGCTTACCGAGTTCGGCGGCATTGCCGGGCTGCTCACGGCCGATGCCGAGGCATTGCGTCGCGTTGACGGCATGGGGGACGCCGGGATCGCCGCGCTCAAGATCGCGCAAGCGGCGGCGCTGCGGCTGCTGCGGGCCGAGGTCGCCGGGAAGCCGGTGCTGTCCAACTGGCAGGCGCTGCTCGATTATCTCCGCGCCGATATGGCCCATCATCCGATCGAGCGCGTCCGCGTGCTCCATCTCAACACGCGCAACATGCTGATTCGCGACGAGAAGATCAGTGAAGGCTCGATCGACGAGGCGGCCGTGCACGTCCGCGAAGTGATCCGCCGCGCGATCGACCTGAGTTCGGCCTCGCTGATCCTCGTGCACAACCACCCGAGCGGCGATCCCTCGCCGAGTCGCGCCGATATCGACCTGACGCGCGGTATCATCGAGGCGGGCAAGCGCCTCAACATCGCTGTCCACGATCATATCATCATCGGCACGCAGGGCCATTCGAGCCTGCGTGCGATGGGGCTGATTTAGGCCCGCAAAAAGAACCAGCCCGCTCCCCGGACGGCCGAGGGGCGGGCTGGTGCCGTCGCAAACTCAAATGACGGCCGCCGGACCGGGGGGCGATCCGGCGGCCGGTCGAAGGACCGTACGTCCGTAGTGACCGTACAAAACGGACCTTCGACACGAACGGGATCGGCGCGAACGCCGTCCCCCGCCCAATTCCGGCATCGCCGCTGCTGTCCTTCTAGCCGACGTGCCGATTTGTTCGAGCCATAACACGCGACGAGCCGGTTTGGACCTGATGTGGATCGGTTTGCCGCAGCGGCTCGTCCCTGCTACCGCGCGGCTCGACGCGGGTCCGTGACGGATTTGCGACGACCCGAAAATCGCCTTCCAAGGAAACAGCCGATGGTCCCCCGCTACGCCCGGCCGGCAATGACCGACATCTGGACGCCGGAAAGCCGCTTTCGCATCTGGTTCGAAATCGAGGCTCATGCGACCGATGCGCTCGCCGAACTCGGCGTCGTGCCCAAGGCAGCCGCCAAGGCGATCTGGGAGAAAGGCGCGTTCGAGGTCGAGCGGATCGATGCCATTGAAGCCGAAGTGAAGCATGACGTCATCGCCTTCCTGACCAACGTCGCCGAACATGTCGGCGAGCCGGCGCGCTTCATGCACCAGGGGATGACGAGTTCCGACGTGCTCGATACCTGTCTCGCGGTGCAACTGGCCCGCGCCTCGGATATCCTGCTGGAAGACCTCGATGCGCTGCTCGCCGCGATCAAGCGCCGCGCGCTCGAGCATAAATACACGCCGACGATCGGCCGCAGCCACGGCATCCATGCGGAACCCGTCACCTTCGGGCTCAAGCTCGCGCAAGCCTATGCCGAGTTCGATCGCAACCGCGCCCGCCTGGTCGCGGCGCGCGCCGACGTCGCCACCTGCGCGATCTCGGGCGCGGTGGGGACGTTCGCCAATATCGATCCGCGCGTCGAGGCGCATGTCGCCGAAAAAATGGGCCTCACCGTCGAGCCGGTCTCGACCCAGGTCATCCCGCGCGATCGCCACGCGATGTTCTTCGCGACGCTGGGGGTGATCGCCTCGTCGATCGAGCGGCTGGCGACCGAGGTTCGCCACCTGCAGCGCACCGAGGTGCTCGAGGCCGAGGAATATTTCTCGCCCGGCCAGAAGGGCTCGAGCGCCATGCCGCACAAGCGCAATCCGGTGCTGACCGAGAACCTCACCGGTCTGGCCCGCATGGTGCGCGGCTATGTCACTCCGGCGCTGGAGAATGTCGCGCTGTGGCACGAGCGCGACATTTCGCATTCGTCGGTCGAGCGGTTCATCGGGCCTGACGCGACGATCACGCTCGATTTCGCGCTCGCGCGACTTACCGGCGTGATCGACAAGCTGGTCGTCTACCCTGCGCGGATGCAGAAGAATCTCGACCGGATGGGCGGCCTCACCAATTCGCAGCGCGTGCTGCTGGCGCTGACCCAAGCCGGCGTCAGCCGCGAAAATGCCTATCGCCTGATTCAGCGCAACGCGATGAAAGTGTGGGAATCGGACGGCGCACTTAGCCTCGCCGAGTTGCTCAAGGCCGATCCCGACGTCACCGCCGCGCTATCCCCGGAGGAAATCGACGCCCGCTTCGACCTCGATTACCATTTCAAGCACGTCGATACGATCTTCGCCCGCGTATTCGGCGAGGCCGCCTGATCCTTCGTCCCGCGTCAGGGCGTCGTCAGTTGGCCGCGGATCTCGCCACCGGGATGCGCCTTGGTGTGGACGTTGAAATACCATTTGCCCGCCTTGAGGTCGGCCATCTGGTCGGCGGTCAGCACCGCGCTACCCTTGATCGGGCTGGCGAGATTCTCGATCTTGATGATCGGCGGCGCATTGCTTCCCGGCGCGGCCGGCCCGTGGAAATGCGCGGCGACCGCCGGGCCGGTGAGGCCCGAATAGCTGATGGTGTAGGTGAACGTGCGCGTGGCGGTATCGAGATCGGCCTCCACCGTGCCGGTGCCGCTGGTATCGTTGGGCGGCACTTCGGACGCGCCCGTCAGCGTGGTCGCATAGTGGATCGTCTCGGCGCGTAGCGGGCTGGCCGTGCCCATCGCCAGAACGCCCACCGCCAGTGCAGCGAGTGGCAGCTTCATCTGCAGTCTCCCTTTGGGCGCCGAGTCGGCGTCAGCGCCATCAGGCCATCATGAGCCACGCGATGCAAGCGCACTGCCGCGGCGAAGGGTCACGCCGCGTTGTCGATACCGAGTTCGCCGAGCTTGCGGTAGAGCGTCGAGCGCCCGATGCCGAGGCGGCGGGCGACTTCGGTCATGCGGCCGCGATAATGGCCGATCGCGAGGCGGATGACATCGGCCTCGATCTCCTCGAGCGCGCGCAGGTTGCCGTCGGCCTGGAACAGGGTGACGCCGCTTCCGGTGACGATCGCCCGGCCGTCGCGTTCCGATTGCTTGCCTTCCAGCGCGGCGATCTGCGGAAAATCCTCGCGCGTCAGCGCGGGCGCCTCGCACAGGATGGCGGCGCGGAACAAGGCGTTCTGCAATTGGCGGACGTTGCCGGGCCAATCGTAGCTGGCGAGCAGCTGCAGCGCCTCGTCGGTGATGCCCATCGGACGCAGGCCCGGCTGGCGCGCGATCCGGGCGAGCAAATGACGCGCAAGCGCCGGGATGTCGCCGGTGCGTTCGCGCAGCGGCGGGATCGTCACCGTCACGACGTTCAGGCGATAATAGAGATCCTCGCGGAAACGCCCGGCCTCGACCTCGTCGAGCAGCTTCTTGTTGGTCGCGGCGATCACGCGGACGTCGATCTGGCTGGCATGGCGGGCGCCGATCGGATGGACTTCGCTCGATTGCAGCAGCCGCAACAGCTTGACCTGGGCGTCGAGCGGCATCTCGCCGATCTCATCGATGAACAGGGTGCCGCCCTCGGCTTCCTGAATCCGCCCGATCTTCCGCTCGAACGCCCCGGTGAAAGCCCCCTTTTCGTGGCCGAACAGTTCCGATTCGACCAGATTCGCGGGAATCGCACCGCAATTTACCGTGATCATCGGCTTCTTCGAGCGCGGGCTGGCGGCGTGAATCGCCTCGGCCACGACCTCCTTGCCAACGCCGCTTTCGCCCTCGATCAGCACCGGCACGCGTGCGCGCGCGGCCTTGGCCGCGATCGCCAGCGCGGCGCGGAACATCGGCTCGGAACCAACGATTTCGTCGAAACCGAGCGCGGCCGGGATCTTTTCGGTAAGCGGCCTCAACTCACCCGCCGCCTTGCCGCCGACCGCGGCTTCGAGCGCGGCGAGCAGGCGCTCGGGCGCGAGCGGCTTGACCAGGAAATCGGTGGCGCCGGCGCGCATCGCGTCGACTGCCTGGGCGACCGAGCCGTTGGCGGTCAACATCAGCACCGGCAGAGCGGGGCGGCGCGACCGCAGCTCGGCGATCAGCCCAGCGGCATCGGCGTCTGGCGTCCAGTGATCGAGGATGATCGCATCGAGCTGCATCCCGTCCTGGGTGCCCAGCGTCGCGATCGCCATCTCGCCGTCGCCGGCGAATATCGAACGCCATCCGCCCCGCGCGGCGAGCGCGGAAACGAGGCGGCGCTGCGCCGGCTCGTCGTCGATCAGCATCAGCAAGCGCTGGCCGTTGCGAGTCATGAACAGATCCCCATTTCGTCCCGGTTTGAGACGAAACATAGGCGGAAAGGGTAAACGGCTTCTTAAGCGCGCCCGACCCGGGACGCGCCGACGCGGCTTCTTGGAAGGACGAACAAGCCGCTTGAGCGAAACGGGGGCGCTGGCTAAAGTCCCCGCAAAATAAACGGGGAAAGTGAGGAGCCATGGCCGAAAGCGGCGACATGAAGGCGCATGAAGCGACCTATCACAGCATCATGGGGCTGCTGAAATGGGGCGCGGTGGGCTGTTTCTTCATCGCCTTTTTCGTCATCTGGCTGATCTCGTGAGCGGTTGCCGCGGGTGAAGATCGCGGTCGTCAAGGAATCCGCCCCGGGCGAAAAGCGCGTTGCCGCGACGCCTGAAACCGTCAAGAAATTCTCCGCGCTCGGCGCCGAAATCGCGGTCGAGCGCGGCGCCGGGACCGCGTCGTCAGTCGCTGACGGTGATTATGAAGCCGCCGGCGCGACGGTTGCCGATCGCGCGGGCATTCTGAAGGACGCCGATATCATCCTCGCCGCGCAAGGCCCCGATCCGGCCAGCCTCGCCGGTGCCAAACAGGGTGCCTGGCTGGTGGCCATCCTCAACCCGTTCGGCGAGCGCGCCCGGATCGATGCCTATGCCGCTGCGGGCATCGAGGCGCTGGCGATGGATTTCATGCCGCGCATCACCCGTGCGCAATCGATGGACGTGCTGTCCTCGCAATCGAACCTCGCCGGCTACAAGGCGGTGCTCGACGCGGCGGCCGAATATGGCCGCGCCTTCCCGATGATGATGACCGCGGCCGGCACCGTATCCGCCGCGCGGGTGTTCGTGATGGGCGTCGGCGTCGCGGGTTTGCAGGCGATTGCCACCGCGCGGCGGCTGGGTGCGCAAGTCTCGGCCACCGACGTGCGCTCGGCGACCAGGGAGCAGATTCAGAGCCTCGGCGCCAAGCCGGTGTTCGTCGAGGCGGTCGCGGGCATCGAGGGCGAGGGCTCGGGCGGCTATGCCGGTGAGATGAGTGACGAATACAGGAAGGCGCAGGCCGAACTCGTCTCCTCGCACATCGCCAAGCAGGACGTGGTGATTACCACCGCGCTGATCCCCGGCAAGCCCGCGCCGCGGCTGATCGCCGACGCGCAGATCGCGACGATGCGGCCGGGCAGCGTGATCGTCGATCTCGCCGTGGAGCAGGGTGGCAATGTCGAAGGCGCGGTCGCCGGCGAGGTGATCGAGAAACACGGCGTGAAGATCGTCGGCCACCGCAACGTGCCGAGCCGCCTCGCCGCCGACGCTTCGGCGCTCTACGCGCGCAACCTGTTCAATTTCCTCTCCGCATTCTGGGACAAGGAGCAGGGTAAGCCGGTGCTCGACGAGGAGATCGGCGATGCGGTGCGGCTCACCCAAGGCGGCAAGGTGGTCAACGCGCGCCTGAACGGCTGACGGAGGAAGAACATGGACTTCATCTCGATCCTGTCGATCTTCGTGCTGGCGGTGTTCGTCGGCTATTACGTCGTGTGGTCGGTGACGCCGGCGCTGCACACGCCGTTGATGGCGGTGACCAATGCGATTTCCTCGGTGATTATCGTCGGCGCACTGATCGCCAGCGCGGCGGCAGGCAGTGCGACATCGAAATGGCTCGGGCTGGCGGCGGTTACGCTGGCGAGCGTCAACATCTTCGGCGGCTTCGCGGTCACCCAGCGGATGCTGGCGATGTACAAGAAGAAGGAACGGCCGGCGGCCGGACAGAAGTAACTCATCACCTCGGCCGCGAGCCGGGGCCCCGCTTCTTCGGGGGCGGGATAACAGCGGGACCCTGGGTCAAGCCTGGGGTGACGGAAGGGGACAGAGGACAGTGGAGCACGCAGCACCGGTGAATCCCTGGGTGGCGCTGGCCTATCTGGTCGCGGGCGTGTGCTTCATCCTCGCGCTGCGCGGCCTGTCGAGCCCGGAGAGCAGCCGCAAGGGCAATCGCTTCGGCATGATCGGCATGGGCGTGGCGATCATCACGACGCTGGTGACGCACGTGCCGATGGCGATGAACGGCTGCCCGCTCGGCCTCGGGCGCTGCGCGATTCTCGATTCGCCGATGATCGACTGGACGACGGTGATCGAAATCCTCGTCGCCATCGCGATCGGTGCCGGGATCGGACTCACCATCGCCCGCCGCATCGCGATGACGGCGATGCCGCAGCTCGTCGCGGCGTTCCACTCGCTGATCGGGCTGGCAGCGGTGCTGGTGGGGTGCGCGGCGTGGCTCAATCCGTCAGCGTTCGGCATCGCCGATGCGGCGGGGCACGTGCTAACCGTCAGCCGGATCGAGATGGGGCTGGGCGTGGCGATCGGCGCGATCACCTTTTCGGGCTCGGTGATCGCGTTTGCGAAGCTCAACGGCAACATGTCGGGCAAGCCGATCCTGCTGCCGGCGCGCCACGCGATCAACCTGCTCGTAATCGTCGCGATCCTGGCGCTGATCGGCTATTTCACTGCGGCGACCGACGCGGCGACGGTGTTCGTGCCGATCGTCGTTCTGTCGTTCCTGATCGGCTTCCTGCTCATCATCCCGATCGGCGGGGCGGACATGCCGGTCGTGATCTCGATGCTCAACAGCTATTCGGGCTGGGCAGCGGCGGCGATGGGGTTCACGCTGCACAACACCGCGATGATCATCACCGGCGCGCTGGTGGGCTCGTCGGGCGCGATCCTTTCCTACATCATGTGCAAGGCGATGAACCGCAGCTTCGTCAGCGTGATCGCCGGCGGGTTCGGCGCGGTGGCGGACGCCGGCGGCGCTGCGGCGATCGACCGGCCGTGGAAGCGCGGATCGGCCGACGACGCCGCATTCCTGATGAGCCAGGCCGAGCAGGTGATCATCGTCCCCGGCTATGGCATGGCGGTGGCGCAGGCCCAGCACGCGCTCAGGGAAATGGCCGACAAGCTCAAGGCGGAGGGCGTACGCGTCAAATACGCGATCCATCCGGTCGCGGGGCGCATGCCGGGGCACATGAATGTGCTGCTGGCCGAGGCCAATGTGCCCTATGACGAGGTGTTCGAGCTGGAGGACATCAATTCGGAATTCGCGCAGACCGACGTGGCGTTCGTGATCGGCGCCAACGACGTCACCAATCCGGCGGCGAAGACCGACAAGTCCTCGCCGATTTACGGGATGCCGGTACTCGACGTCGAGAAGGCCAAGACGGTGCTGTTCGTCAAGCGTAGCATGGGCGGGGTCGGCTATGCCGGCGTCGACAATGAGCTGTTCTATCGCGACAACACCATGATGTTGCTCTCCGACGCCAAGAAGATGTGCGAGGAGATCGTGAAGGCGCTGGATTGATCGGGGGATCGATCCACAACCAAGGGGGTATTTCATGACGGTAGGATCGATCCTGCGCGGCGGTTTCGGGCTGATCCGCACGCGTCCCGGCGCGGTGGCGATATGGGGTGCCCTTTACCTCGCGGCGGCGCTGCTCGGGCTGGCGTTCGTCACTCCGGCGATGAGCACA
Source organism: Hephaestia mangrovi (assembly GCF_019880555.1). Classification (GTDB taxonomy): domain Bacteria; phylum Pseudomonadota; class Alphaproteobacteria; order Sphingomonadales; family Sphingomonadaceae; genus Sphingomonas; species Sphingomonas mangrovi. The sequence continues at coordinate 132,370 of NZ_JAINVU010000008.1, forward strand.
CTGGCCGCAACGCCCCCCGATTTCGAGGCGATGCGTCCGATCATGGGCATGATCTGGCTGTACGACCTGTTGCTGCTGGTGGTCATGACGGTGATCTTCGCGGCGATCTTCCGCGCCGTTATCAGGCCGGACCAGAGCCGTTTCGCCTATCTGCGACTCGGCATGGACGAATTGCGGCTGATCGGGCTGGCGCTCCTGCTGGGGATCGTCGCGGTCGTCGCGATGGTGATCGCATCGCTGTTGATCGCCCTGCTGGTGGGGGTGATCGGCTACGCGATGGGCACTCAGGCGGCAGTGGTCGTGCTCAGCGTCATCTTGTTCATCGCGCTGGGCTGCGCCGCGCTTTGGCTGGAGGTGCGGCTGTCGATCGCCTTTCCGCTTACCATCATGCGCGGGCGGATCACGATCGGCGAAGCGTGGCGGCTGACCGCGGGACGGTTCTGGACCTTGTTCGGCGCGTATCTGGTCGGCACGCTGGTCATCAGCTTGCTTTCGATGATCGTCTTCTGGCCGATGTTCGGCAGCTATCTGGTCGATATGATGCACGCGAGCGGCGATCCGCAGCGGATGAACGCGATTGCGCAGGCGCAATTGGCGCGGACGCTTCATCCCGGTCCGGCGATGATCGCGATGTGGCTGGTCGGTGGCGCGGTCTATGCGATCGGGCTGGCGCTCGGCGGCGGCATGGTGGCGACCGCCGCAGTCGAGCTTACCGGGAACGGCGACGGCGAAGCGGCGATATTCGATTGACCGGCAAATTCATCCGTTTCGGATGAATCGTCGCAGCCCCAGATCGGCTACCGTCGTGTTTCGCTCGACAATGGAGGCACTTCACCCGGCCCGAAACGGCGGTATGCGTAAATTGGGCAAATCACGAACCGGGGGTGTCGCACCATGAACGATAGCAGCCTGTCCGACGATTTCAGCTTCGCCAACCCCGGCGCGCGGCCCGCCAACGTGCTGATCATGGCCGATCGCGGTGTCGGCGGTGATGAAGCGTGCCGCGCGATCGAAGCGGCAAGCGCCCGCTCGATCGGGCGCATCGGTTGGGATGAGGCGCCTGCGCGGCTGGGCGACCATGCTGTGGTCGACGTGATCCTGGTCGAAGCAGAATCGGCCAGCGACGACCAACTCGATGACGTGCTGCCGCGCCTCGACACACTGGCACGCGCCACCGACGCGCGGATCGTCGTCGCGCTGGATCAGGCACAGATCGATCGCGTCACCGCCAGCTTGTTCGGCACACACGTACAATGGCTCTGCACGCCTGGCTTGACCGATCGCGTCGCCGCGCTGAGCGTCGCGGGTATTGCCAGCACCCAGCTTGCCGATTCGCTGCGCGAAGCGGAGAGCGAGCGGTTGCGCCGCCTCAACGAGGAAGTCGCACGGATCGCGCAGACGCTAGCGCGGCTCGCCTCGCGCGACGACGGCGACGCGGCCGAGCGGCCCGATATGCTCGGCGACCGCCGGACGGGCTATGCGGCCACGCCCGCCACCCAGCCGCGTCCCGTCGATCCCCAGGACGTGCGCCGTGCGATCCGCTCGCGACGGCTGCGTGAGCAATTCTTCCCGGCGACGCTGGTCGAGGATCCGGGTTGGGACATGCTGCTCGACCTGTTCGCGGCCGAACTCGAGGATCGCGGCGTATCCGTGTCGAGCCTGTGCATCGCGGCCGCCGTCGCGCCGACCACCGCGCTACGCTGGATCGGCAAGATGACCGAAGCGGGGCTGTTCGAGCGTCGCCCCGATCCGTTCGATCGCCGCCGCGCGTTCATGATGCTGACCGAAAAGGCGCGGCAGGGAATGCACTTCTATTGTCGCGCCGTTCGGGAAGCCGGCCTCGCGATCGCCTGAGCCGCGCCAGCGGCATCGTCGTACGCTTGCTCATCGCGAAAACGGCGCTATGACGCGACTTCCGCAAGCGCGGGCGGTTAGCTCAGTTGGTAGAGCATCTCGTTTACACCGAGAGGGTCGGCGGTTCGAGACCGTCACCGCCCACCATTTTAGCGTTCCAAAAACGCTTGAGAAATCCTTGAAACCCCCGGAAATCTGCGGTATTTTACGGAGTGTAAGGTCCATTGGGTCCTAGCACATTCCATCAAATCTCGCCGTTTTTGGGGTGGATTGGGGGCTTCGGGATGGACCTTTTTTTGAAAAAGGCCCCCACGATGCCGTTGACAGATTTCGCGATAAGAAACGCCAAGCCGCGCGATAAGCCATACAAGCTTGGCGACTTTGCAGGATTGTACATCCAGGTTCAGCCAACTGGCAGGAAGTACTGGCACCAAAAATACCGATTCCAGGGTCGTGAGAAAAAGCTTTCGATCGGTCTCTACCCCTACGTTTCTTTGAGCGAGGCTCGAAAGCGGCGCGACGAGGCACGCGCTCAACTTGCTATGGGCAAGGACCCCTCCCGAGAAAAGCAGCTTGCGAAACTTCGTGCCTGGAGCACCGCTGGCAGCAGCTTTGGCGAGGTCGCCGCGGAGTTTCTCGAAAAGCGAGACCGAGAGGGGATGTCTGCGGCTACGTTGGAGAAGAGCAAATATTACATCTCTCGCTTGGGTCCAGCGATCTCCCGCCTGCCTGTCTCGGAAATCACGACGCTGGAGATCCTCGCGGCCCTCCGCAAGATCGAGGCCAAGGGCAATTACGAAACCGCGCGGCGGGTGTTGCAGTTGACCGGTCGCGTATTCCGCTACGCCGTTGCGACCGCTCGCGTCCCGGCCGACCCGACGCGCGATCTACGCGGCGCGCTGACCGCACCCCAGTCGAAGCACTTCGGCGCGATCATCGATCCCGAGGGTGCCGGCGGATTGCTTCGAGCAATCGACGGTTATGAAGGTTATGAGCTGACGAAGCTGGCCTTGCAGCTGGCGCCCCACGTCTTCGTTCGGCCCGGCGAAATGCGTCATGCCGAATGGCGGGAGGTCGACCTCGACGCCGCGGTCTGGTCTATCCCGATAGAGAAAATGAAGATGCGGCGACCGCATCATGTCCCTCTGTCGCGGCAATCGAGCGCCCTGTTCAAGAAGATCGCCGAAATTTCGGGCCCGACCGGCTATGTTTTTCCATCGATCCGGACGCCGCAGCGTCCGATGAGCGAGAATACCATCAACGCCGGGCTTCGGCGTCTCGGGTTCTCCGGCGACGAAATGACTGCCCATGGCTTTCGAGCAATGGCGAGCACGTTGCTCAACGAGTCAGGTCGCTGGTCCGCCGACGCGATCGAGCGCGCGTTGGCGCACGGTGATGCCGATCGAGTGCGATCCGCCTATCACCGCGGAGCTCATTGGCGAGAGCGCGTAGAAATGGCTCAGTGGTGGTCCGACTATCTCGATCAGCTGAAAGCGGGCGGCGATATAATCGAGGGCAGTTTTACCAGGGCGGCGATTCGCTAATCGCCTATGGTGAGTTGGCTCCCGGTCAGGCCTGACATCGAGCGTCATCGCGTTGCTCGCAACAAGTCGACAACTTCAGAGCTGATCACGGCTGTGTGCTGCTTTCGTAGCATATCGGATTGCGCATCCATTCGTTGATCGCTGACTCCCGCCAGCCGGCGCAGCGCGCAGCGATCCGTACCTGGCGAGGAAACGTCCCCGCCTCGATCTTGCGGTAAAGCGTCGAGCGGCTGAGGCCGGTGCGATCGAGCACCGTGTTCAGCCGGAGAATGCGATCGGGCGTGTCGGTCATGTCGTGATCCAATCTGGTCTGTGGTGAGGTCCGACAGGCAGAATTGGCCCTCTTGTCGCTGGCACAAGGGGGCCGAGCTCCGGCGTCACCGGACGAGTACCGGGGTGCATCACAAAGGTACCCTTGGCTTTCCTACCGAGGTAACTTCGGCGTCTCCCGCCGATGGCGTGACCGCGCTCTACGTCGCTGCGCGCCGCCGGGCCGCTGGCGCGTCCCGGTCCATGCGGATGACGATCGCGTGACGCTTTGGCCGGTGCTGCGCCCCGGCATGGGGACACCCGCGTCGGCGGGTGGCGTCTGGCGCTGACCGCGCGTCGATCTGGCGAGGTGGGCGTCGCTACCCGTTAGGCCCGCCGCGGCGTGCCGCAACCCGCTACGCGGGTCCTCCTCTTCGTTACGGCCCTTTGGGTGCTGCCCGCCGCTCGTGCGGGCCTGCCGGTCCGCTCCTGCCGCCCACCCCGCCATTCCGGCGCCGGTTGCGGTGGTTGGGAGTAAGGAAGATGGAAAAGAGCGAGCGGCAGAGCCTCTATGCCGAAGTGACCGCGCGGGTCGTTGCCGAACTGGAGGAAGGGCGGCTTCCATGGGTGCAGCCTTGGGATGCCGCGGCATGTCCGTGCGCCATGCCCGCCAATGCGGTGACCGGGCGGCGCTATTCAGGGATCAATGTGCTGATCCTTTGGGCGGCGGTCATCGAAGGCCGATACGCGTCGCAGCGCTGGCTGACCTACCGGCAGGCGCAGGCAGCGGGCGGCAACGTCCGCAAGGGCGAGCGGGGAACGACGGTCTGCTATGCGGATCGCTTTACGCCCCGCGACGAGCAAGAGAAGGCGATCGACGAGGATCGCGAAGCGCGAACGATTGCGTTTCTGAAGCGCTTCACCGTGTTCAATATCGACCAGTGCGAGGGACTGCCCCAAGCCATGGCGACGACGCCTGAGGTTCGGCCGGAAGCCGAGATGATGCCCGTCGTTCGGTCGCTGATCGAAGCGAGCGGCGCGGACTTCAGGATTGGTGGCGGCGAGGCCTATTATTCGCCGGGCGGCGACTATGTCGCGGTCCCGCCCCAGGCCGCGTTCGGCGAGCCGATCAACTGGTATCGCACCGCGCTTCACGAGCTTGGCCATTGGACCGGGCATTCGACCCGGCTCGACCGTGACCAACGCGGGCGGTTCGGCAGTGTTGATTATGCCCGCGAGGAGCTTGTGGCGGAGATGGCGAGCGCGTTTGCCTGTGCGTCGCTGGCGATCCGGCCGACCGTGCGGCATGCCGATTACATCGCCAGCTGGCTGAAGGTGCTGCGCGACGACGATCATGCGATCTTTCGGGCGGCCAGCGCGGCCAGCAAGGCGGCGGATTATCTGCTCGCGTTCGCACCGGAGGGGGAAGCGTGAGCGCGCGGGCGGGTAATGCCCGCATTCGCCGCCGGCTGGTCAGAGCGCTGGCAAAGCTGCCCGAGCGGCAACGCGCGGTCTACATTGCGCTTGCCCGCGATGGTCTGACTTATGAAGCGCTGACCGAGCGGTTCGGCGTCGGCGTGGACGAGATCGAACGCGACTTCGCCGCAGCGCTGGCGACGCTCGCCGACGCGATCGACGCACCGGCGGTGCCGCGGGGCCGGCGGTTCATTCGCGGGATCAGCCGGAAAGGGTCAAAATGACTGTAACCGCCTCGCCCGCATTGCTGGCGAGGCTGTTCGCTGCGCTGTCATGCCGTTAGGATCATTGCCGATGCGCACCGATCTCGACCATCTGCCGCCCGCCAAGCAGCGCGAGCTCGAGCGCGTTGTCGAGATCCTGTTCGAAGAATTCGAAGATGCGACCAAGCTGGCGACCGGCAAGCGCAAGGCCGGCCGCATCCTCAAGCTTATCCTGTTCGGCAGCTACGCCCGCGGCGGCTGGGTCGATGAGCCGCATACCGAAAAGGGCTACCAGTCCGATTACGACCTGCTGATCATCGTCAACCAGACCGAGCTCACCGACCGCGCCACCTATTGGTATCGCGCCGACGAGCGGCTCATGCGCGAGATGACGATTACCAGGACGCTGCGCACCCCAGTCAATTTCATCGTCCACACGCTCCAGGAAGTGAACGACGCGCTCGCGCACGGCCGGTTCTTTTTCATGGACATCGCGCGCGACGGCGTCGCGCTCTACCAAGCCGACGACAAGCCGCTGCACAGCCCGCGGCCGAAGACGCCCGAGCAGGCGCTGGAGATGGCGCGGGAGTATTTCGAGGAGTGGTTTCCGAGCGCTGCCGCATACGCGGACGGAGCAAAGTTTTACGTTGAGAAGAACCGGCCGAAGGAAGCAGCCTTTCAGCTGCACCAAGCCGTGGAGCGACTTTACCACTGCGTCCTACTGGTCAGCACCTTCTACACGCCGCACGTCCATAATATCGGCTTCCTGCGCAAGCAGGCCGACAAGCTCGACGCACGGCTGGTGCACGTCTGGCCGCGCACCACGCGCCAGGATCGGGCGCGGTTCGAGAAGCTCAAGGACGCCTATGTGAAAGCGCGCTACTCCAAGCACTATCGCATCACCGAGGAAGAGCTTACGTGGCTCGGCGAGCGCGTCGAGGAACTCGGCCGCGCGGTGCAGGAAG
>NZ_JAINVU010000009.1 GCF_019880555.1 Hephaestia mangrovi
GCGAACTCCCATACTGGCCCGCAGCATATGGCGCTGCTCATCGAGGCCGGACAGATGACAGCATCCGACTACGTGCCAACATACCCCGATTTAGCGCTTGCATCCGAAGGGGCGTCCACAGATGCCAATCGCGCTGTTCGAAGCGAATTATCGGCAAAACGCCCAAACCCAGCCGTTAGAGGACCCTTGGCGCCACTGATGGAAGCTGCCGCTACTGCGATCAACGTGCCGAACGGTCACCAAGCTTGGCGAGCCGCCTCGGCAATTCCGCGCTGATGCCCAGTAGCTTGGGCCGCGGCGCTTTACGCCACTTGCGTGTCTCGTCGAGCGTTCGGCCGCAGCCGATGCACCAGCCCATGCCGCGATCGAACCGACAGATTTCGACGCAAGGGCTTTTCATGCGGCGATCCGATTGACCTCGATCGTGACGTGCGACAGCGCCGGCACCTCGGCAAGCTGCGCGCGATAGACGTCCGCGTCGCGGTCGCTTTCGGTCGCGATCGCGACGATCGCTCCCAAATGGCCTGGGCCGAGACGCCACAGGTGCAAATCGAGCACCCGATCTCCCAGGCCTTCGATGGCGCCGCGGAGTCGCTCGGCCGTGCGGGCGCTTGGTATCATGTCGAGCAGGATCGCGCCGGTGTCGCGGATCAAACCGAATGACCAACTGGCAATCACGAAGGCGCCGATAATGCCGGCGATGGGGTCCATCCACAGCCAGCCGAACGTGCGCGCGAGGATGAGTCCAACGATCACCAGCACCGAGACCGCGGCGTCGGCGATCACATGGATGACCGCGGCGCGCATGTTGTTGTCGCGGTCATGGGCGCCGTGGTGATCGTGTTCCTCGAATTGGGCGTCGGTCGATTGGCCGGCGACGGTCACCCGTGCGATGAATGCGTGCGGTTCGGGGATTTCGTCGCGGCTCTCCAGATAGCCGCCGCGATCGGCGAACGAAAAGCGCTGCCGTGCGCCATCGGGTCGGATCGTCTCGACGCTGACGTCGGACGGCGGCGGCCCGCCGCCAGCGGCTACCAGCCGGAACCGCGGCGGCACGCCATCCTCGTGGATCGAGAGCGTCACCGCCACGCCGGCGACGCTGAGCTGACGCGCCTCCCCATCATCGTCGGCATGATCGTGATGGCCGCCGTGGCCGTGCGCGTGGCCGTGACTATGGCCGTCATCGTGGCCGCCGCTCAGCAGCCACGCGCTGGCGACGTTCACGCACAAGCCGAGCACGGCGATCGGGATCGCTTCGCTGAAATGGATCGGAACCGGCGCCAGCAGGCGGCTGACCGATTCATAGCCAATCAGCAGCGCGATCATCGCCAGCACGATGGCGCTGGTGAACCCCGCGAGGTCGCCGAACTTGCCCGTGCCGAAGCGGGCAGGATCTCACTCGCGGCGGCAGCGAACACGACGCCCGCGGCAACGTGCTGGATGCCGCTGCGAAGCCGCGGTCCCGGCTTGCCGATCGTCGTCGCGATCGCGCACAGCGCCAGGGCAGCGAGCGGGATCAGGGTATAGGCAATCGCGGGCACACTCATACCGATACGCTCTCCTCGAAGGCGCCTGCCATCGTCATTCTCCTGTCTCGGTAGCGGGGATCGCCAGCACCTCGACGTGCTCCAGCGTAGCGAGACCGATGTGGCGCAGGCCGCCGAGCCCGGCGACGAAGGTGCGCAGCGGCGCCTCTTCGTCAACGATCTCGACCACCATCGGCATGTTGTCGCCGACGCCGAGGCTGTGGTGCTGGTGGATCGGGCCGGCGCGCGTGCCGAACCCGATCCGCCCGCGCAACACGGTGGCGCCGGCCAATCCGGCGTCGCGCGCCTGGCGAACAATTTCGTCCACCAGGCGCCGGTCGCCGAGATGCGCGTTTTCGTCCGTGTAAAGGCGAAGCAGCATCGTCATTATCTCACTCCTTCGTTGGTCAGGCTGTTGCCAGGTCAGTCGCCGGCTTCTCGCGCCGCTGAGTGCGCCCCAGGACAAGGCGCGACACGGCGGGCAGCACGAACAGCGTCAGGATGGTCGCGGTGATCAGCCCGCCGATGACGGTGATGGCGAGCGGCTTTTGCACCTCGGCGCCGGTGCCGTGGGCGAGCGCCATCGGCACGAACCCCAGTGACGGCACCACCGCGGTCATCAAGACCGAGCGGAAGCGCTCCATCGCACCACCGCTGATCGCCTCGTCGACCGCCATCCCGGAGCGCAACCGCGCCTGGATGCTGGTCATCATGACGAGCCCGTTGAGCACCGAGACGCCGAACAGCACGATGAACCCGACCGCGGCGGAGATCGAGAACAACTGCCCGGTCAGCGCCAGCGCGAACACGCCGCCTGAAACCGCCAATGGCACCGCCGCGAAGATCGCCGCCGCCATCGCGGCGCTCTCCAGTGCCATGAACAGCAGGACGAAGATCACCAAGGCGGCGATCGGGATCACGACCATCAGCCGGGCCGAGGCCGCCTGGAGGCTCTGGAACTGGCCGCCCCATTCCAGATAGGTGCCGGTCGGCAGCTTCACCTTAGCATCGATCTTGGCGCGCGCCTGGTCGACGAAGGTGCCGACATCGACGCCGCGGACGTTCGACTGGATCACCACGCGGCGCTTGCCGTTCTCGCGGCTGATCTGATTGAGCCCGTCGGTCTCCCGAAAGTCGACGAGCTGGCGCAGCGGCACCGTCCGCCGCACGCCCGCGCCATTCGGCGGCAGCGCAACCGGAATCGCCCCGATCGCCTCGATATCGTTGCGCGCATCATCGGGCATACGCACGACGATATTGAACCGCCGGTCGCCTTCAAACACCATGCCCGCCTCGCGACCGCCGAGCGCGGTCGCCACGGTATTGGCGACCTCCTCGACCGATAGCCCCAGCCCGGCGATCGCCGGGCGGTTGAAGCGGAAGTCGAGCGTCGGGAAGCCGCCGGTCTGCTCGACCCGGACGTCGGCCGCGCCGGGGATCGACTGCAGCACGCGGCCGATCGACGACGCGGTCGTCATCATCTGGTCGAGATCGTCGCCATAGAGCTTGATCGCGACATCGCCGCGCACGCCCGAGATCAGCTCGTTGAAGCGCATCTCGATCGGCTGGGTGAACTCGTAGCTGTTGCCGACCAGCGTCTCGAGCTTCTTGTTCATCCGCTCGACGAGATCGTCCTTGGTTTCGCTCGGGTCTGGCCACTCGTCCTGGGGTTTGAGGATAACGAAGCTGTCCGACTGGTTGGGCGGCATCGGGTCGGAGGCCACTTCGGCAGTCCCAGTCTTCGAAAAGACGTAGCGAACCTCGGGGAAGGTCGCGACGGCCTTCTCCACCTTTCGTTGCATCGCCGTGGATTGCTCGATCCCGGTCGAGGGGATGCGCAGCGCCGAGACGGCGAGGTTCTTCTCGTCGAGCTGCGGGATGAACTCGCGCCCGACGAACTGGAACGTGACCGCTGCGACCAGGAACACCGCAACGCCGACGCCGATCGTCGCCCACGGCCGCGCCATCGCCCTGGGCAGGCCGCGCGCGTAACGCTCCTTGGCCCAGACGATGATCCGCCCTTCCTTCTCGGCAACCCTGCCGCGGATGACGACCGCAAGCATCGCCGGCACGAAGGTCAGCGACAGCACGAACGCCGCTGCCAGCGCCAGCATCACCGTCACCGCCATCGGCGAGAAGGTCTTGCCCTCCACGCCCTGAAAGGTGAGCAGCGGAGCGAACACCATGAAGATGATCGCCTGGCCGAACAGCGATGGCCGGATCATCTCCTTGACGGAGGCCGAAACCTCCTCAAGCCGCTCGCCAACGCCAAGCAACCGGCCTTCATGCTCCTGTCGCTCGGCCATGCGGCGCAGGAAATTCTCGACGATGATGACCGTGCCGTCGACGATCAGCCCGAAGTCGAGCGCGCCAAGGCTCATCAGATTGCCCGGCACCCTCAGCGCGTTCATCCCGATCGCCATCAGCAGGAACGACAACGGGATGACCAGCGCGGTGATGATCGCCGCGCGAATATTGCCGAGCAGCAGGAACAGCGCGACGATGACCAGCAGCGCCCCCTCGATCAGGTTCTTCTGCACCGTTTCGACCGTCGCGTTGACCAGCTCCGAGCGATCGAGCGTGACGTCGAGGCTGATGCCCGGCGGCAGCGATTTCTTGATTTCCTGAATGCGCGCACCAGCATCACGTGCGACAGTGCGGCTGTTTTCGCCGAGCAGCATCAGCGCCGTGCCGATCACCGCCTGCTCGCCGTTCACCGACGCCGCGCCAGTGCGCAGGTCGCCGCCGACCGATACGTCGGCGACGTCGCGCACGCGCACCGGCACGCCGCCCTTGTTGGCGACGACGGCATTCTCGATCTGGTCGATCTTGGTGATACGTGCATCGACGCGCGCAAGGAACGCCTCCCCGCCGCGATTGACGTAATTGGCGCCCACCGACAGGTTGTTGCGCTCCAGGGCCTCGGCCAGATCGTTGAACGACAGGCCGAAGGACGACAGCCGCGCCGGATCGGGCTGGACGAGATATTGTTTCTCATAGCCGCCGATCGAGTCGATTCCCGCGACGCCGGGCACGGTGCGCATTTGAAGCGCCACGATCCAGTCCTGCACCGTGCGCAGATAAGCGGCCTTGGCAATCTCAGTAGTCAGCCGGGCGCCTTCGGGCGTGAGGTATGAGCCGTCGGGCTGCGGCCCCGGCTTGCCGGCGACCGGCTTCGCGTCGTCGGCGTAGCGGATCGACCACATGAGCACCTCGCCGAGCCCGGTCGAGACCGGCCCCATGCTCGGCTGCACCCCGTCCGGTAGGTCGCTGCCGATCTGGTTGAGCCGCTCGGCGACCTGCTGGCGATCGAAGTAGATGTCGGTCGAATCGTCGAAGATCGCCGTCACCTGACTGAAGCCGTTGCGCGAGATCGAGCGCGTCGTCTCCAGCCCCGGGATGCCAGCGAGCGCGGTTTCGACGGGGAAGGTGACGAGCTTTTCCATGTTGGTCGGCGACAGCGCGGGCGCGACCGAATTGATCTGAACCTGCTTGTTGGTGATGTCGGGGACCGCATCGATCGGCAGGCGCTTGAGCTGATAGAGCCCGAACGCCGCCAGCGCGGCGGTGATGAACAAGATGATGAACCGGTTGCGGACCGACACATCGATGAGCTTAGCGAGCATTTGCGTGTCTCCTGAAGGGTCGGTCAGTCTTCTTCGCCCGAGCCCTTTTCGAGCTCGGCCTTGAGGACAAAGGCCTGTTTCCCGGCGACCGTCTCGCCGGGCTTCACGCCGTTCAGGATTTGCGCGGCCTCGCTGGTGCGCTCGCCGACCTCTATCGGGCGGATGGCGAACCCCTTGGCCGTCCGCACGAACACCACGTCACGGCCGCCGACCGACTGCACCGCTTCGCTCGGCACGGCGACGCCCGCGCCGCCGCCGCGCGCGGTGATCCGCGCGCGGACATACTCACCGGGCGTCAGTGTGCTGCCGCCGCTGGTGGGGGTCAGCACCACTGTCATCGTGCGGCTCTCGGCATCGGCGCTCGGCGTGATCGAGCGCACGCGCGCGTTCACCTCGTTGCCGTCGGCCTCGATCACCGCCGCTGCGCCGGGCTTGATGCGGCCGCCATCGCGGACCGGCACCGAGACTTCGGCCTGGACGACCGCCGGGTCGGCGATGCGGAACAACTCGTCGGCAGCAGTGACATAGCTGCCGAGCACGGCCGGCGCGGCGGTGATGCGCCCCGCGATCGGCGAACGCACCGAGACGAACCTACCGCTCACCCCTGCGGCCGCTGCCTCGCCGCTCGCGCTGGCGACTTGCGCGGCCGCCGCCTGATAGTCGGCGCGTGCGGCCTCGAGGTCGGCACGCGCGGTGACCTTGGCGTCGTAGAGCCGCTGTTCACGCGCGTAATTGGCCTTGGCCTGCGCCGCGCGGGCCTGTGCCGCGCGTAACGATCCGCTGATCGAGGCGGCGTCGCGGCTTTCGATCGTCGCGATCATCTCGCCGCGCGCGACGGCGTCGCCGATCTGCTTGCTGATCCGTGTCACGCGTCCGTCGGCGCCGGCGGTGAGCACGGCGTGGCCGGAAGGAGGCGCCTCGATTGCGCCCTGGGCGATGACCTGCGACCCGAAGCCGCCGTCGCCGACTTTGTAGAGGCCAATCTCAGCGGCCGTGATCCGCGCCGCATCCATCGGAATGCTATCGGGCGTCGCGGCGGTTGCTGCCGCCGGCGACGGGACATTGGCCGGCTGTGGAAGATCGTTGTTACTGCCGATGAAATATCCGGCCGCGCCGGCGATGAGGGCGGCACCAGCGACGGTGCCGAGCAATGTGCGATTCATAAGAAACCTGTCCTTCACTGCGCAGCCGCTTCACGCGCGAGCGTGGCAGCGGCCTCGGCACGCGCCTGGCGCGCCGCGATGAGATCCGATTGGAGGAGGGCGTAGGCCTGCTGTGCGTCGAGCAGTTCGACCAGCGACGCCTTGCCCGCGCGATAGGAAAGCTCGGCCAGCCGCAGCGCTTCGCGCGCTTCGGCGAGCCCACTTTGTTCGAGCGCACCGAGCCGCGCTTCGGCCGCCGCGAGCGAGGCGCGGGCATCGGCGATGGTCGCCGCCGCCGCGTTGGTCGCCGCCGTCACCCGCGCATCTGCCGCGGCGACATCCGAGCGCGCTGCGGCGATGTTGCCCTGGTTGCGATCGAAGATCGGCAACGGCATCGACACGCTGGCGACCAGCCCGACATCGCCGCTCTCGCGCAGATGCCGGACGCCGACCCCGACCGACGGGTCGACCCGCCCCTCGGCGCGCGCCTGTTCGACATCGGCGCGGGCGATCGCGGCCCGGGCTTTCGCCAGCGCGACGTCGAGCGTTGCCTCGGCATCGAGCGCCGCCGGCACCGCCACCGGGGCATCGCCGACCAATTGTTCCGGCGGAACCTTGCTGCCGAGCAGCGCCGCGATCGCGCTACGCGCATTGCGCTCGTTGGCCTCGGCTGACTGCAGTACCGCCGTGGTCCGTGTGAGTGCCGCCTGCGCGCGCAATCCTCTCAAAGGCGGCTCGCGCCCGGCATCGACGAGCTCCTTGGCAACCCGCGCCAGCTCCTGCGCGCGGCCGACATTGTCTCTCGCGACCGCGAGCAGATCGCGTGCCGCTACTCCTTCGGCGAAGCGATTACGGACCTGCCGAATCAAATTGGCGCGCGCGATCGCCAGCTGCAGCTGCGCCGCGAACAGCCGCGCCTCGCTCGCCGACACCCGCGCGCGGCGATGCCCGGCGAGGTCGATGCGCTGGCTGATCGACGCCGTCAGCTCGGTCGCTTGAAACCCGGACAAGACGCCGCTGCCGGCGAAATTCTCCAGTTCGACGGTGAACTCGGGGTTGGTGCGGAAGCCTGCCTGACGGACGCGGCCTTCCGCCGCGCTGACCTCCGCACGGGCCGCCGCAAGAGTCGGCGACCGCGCCTCGGCCTCGACCAGTGCCTGATTGAGCGTGAGCTGGCGCGGCAACGGACCCGGTCGCGACGCGGATCGCGGACCAACCGGCGCGATGGTCTGTGCGGTCGCCGTTACCGACGGCGCCGCGAGCACGACCGCAAGCGCGGTCGTGGCGATGATACGATACATGGAAAAAATCTCCTGACGATGTCGGATCCCAGGCGACACTCAGCGTCCCCGGGCAGAAATCCGGCTCGTCAGGCTCGTGGTGGTCTGATGGGTGTTCGCGCGCGGATCGAGGGCAGCGCGCGCTCGGTGCTCGCGATCAGCACCCGCACCAGTTCCGGGTTGGCAGGCGCAGCGACGCCGAAATGCGGGACACCGACATGATGACCGTGGCACGCATGCCCCTGCGACAGCGCCTTGTCGGTATCCCCCGAGCCGCCATCGTCCTCATGGCTATCCATGACCGCACAGCTCGTTTCGAGCGGCATCGGCCCTTCGGCGGCATGAGCCACCGAGCCGACTGAAACGCTCAAACAGAGCATCAGCCCGAAAAGGAATGCGACCACGCGTGCCATCCGCGTTTCAATAGGGTCAAACCTCCTGCCGCGAAAGAGGGTCGCCAATGAAATCAATTCGCTGTTACGATGTATTATTGCTTCGACGCCGGGCCGTGGGCGGTCGCGTCACCTTTTTCCGTTTTCAGAAAGGCTGTCACAACTTTCCGTTATCATCCGAGATAGCCGAGGTGGTCCAGCAAGATCACCGTGCCGATCCCGATGAGAACGACGCCCCCGGCAATCTCTGCCCAACGACCGAAGCGCGCGCCTACCATGCCGCCGATCAGCATCCCGAAGGTGGTGAAGACGAACGTCGTAAACCCGATGCTCGCAGCGATCACCCAAATGTTGACCCCGATGAGGGCAAGGCCGACGCCGATCGCGGCAGCATCGAGACTCGTCCCGACGGCGGTAGCGATCAGGGCCGTCAGACCCGAGCGAGCGGGCGCTGTTTCGACTTTCTCGACAGCAATCGCATCGATAATCATCTTCCCGCCCACGATCGCCAGCAGCGAAAATGCGATCCAATGATCGACCTGCTGAACGAAACTGGCCGCCAGGATGCCGAGCATCCATCCGATGACAGGGGTGAGGGCCTCGATGATGCCGAATACCGCGCCGGCCCGCATCGCTTTGGCGACCGAGGGGCGTCTGGACGCGCCGCGCCCGACCGCGGCGGCGAAAGCGTCGGTCGACATACTCATAGAAAGCAAGGCAATGGCACCAGGGGGCATGGTCAACTCCGCCGGACAGCAAGACGCGCACTCCAGCCGTCCGGCGCAGCGAGGAATGCGCTGGTCTCGCTAGGCGAAATGATCTCGCTGACCGCACCACGCGCCCCTCGAAGGGCGCGATTATGTTGACGCGACCCCGGCCACGCCGGCAGCTACTCCCCAACGGGTCCGGGGGAAATTACGCTGCGTTGCGGTATGGATCAAGGGCAGCAATTCCAGCGCCAGCTCTCGTAAGTCGCCGGTCCGTTATCCGCTCCGATTCTGTTTATTGTGGCGGACTCGCTTCACGCGGGGCGGCTGGATACCACCTCAATACCAGCAATTTGATGGTATATCTGTGGTAGCGCAGCCTTCCCTTGAGAGGATGCCGTGATCGCCGTGATCGCGGCGATGCAATCAGCGAGCCTCGGCCATCCACTGAACCGCGTCTTCGCCCGCCGGGATTTCGAGTGGTGCACTCGGATCCGCTGCCGCCTGCCACACGGCTGCGGCCACGTCGGCTGCATGAGTGACCGGACCGTCGTCGTCGCGGAAGCTGGCGATCATGCCTTCGATCATCGGCTTGTAGTCGGGGTTGTCGAGCCCGCGCAGATGCGGCATCGCATTGTCGCCGAAACGCGTCTCGGGCGAACGGCCGGGCAGTACGATGTGTACCCGCACCCCGAATGGCTCCATCTCGACCGCGAGGCTCTCGGTGAGCGCATTCACCGCCGCCTTGCTCGCGCGATAGACGCTGACAAGCGGCAGCGGCTTCAGGGTCACTGTCGAGGTGACGTTGATGATCGTGCCGCCGCGGCGTGCGCGGAATCGGGGCAATACGGCCTGTAGCATCGCCAAGGTACCGAGGGTATTCGTCTCGAAGAGCTGGCGCGCCGTCTCGGGTTCGATCAGTTCGATCGGGACGGCGGCGCCGAAGCCCGCATTGTTGACCAGAACGTCGAGGTCACCAGCCTGTTCGAGCGCACTCGCAATGCTCGCAGGTTGGGTGACGTCAAGCGGCAGGATGGTGAGATTGTCCGCGGTCGGGAGGACATCGGTCGTCGGATGGCGCATTGTGGCGATGACCTTCCAACCTTTGTCGAGGAACAGTTTTGCGGTTTCGAGACCAAAGCCTGAGGAACAGCCGGTGATGAGAACAGTGGGCACAAAATTGCTCCGAGCTTGTTTGCGGTTGCCTCGATATGGCCATAAGCTACGGGACCGCCTATGGTTCATCGTCCCGAATCCGTTGGCGATAGTCCTGATATGAGCGTCGATCCCCTTGCCGAAATCGTAACGCTGCTGCAGCCCTCGGCCAGCTTCTCCAAGCTCGTCGAATATGCGGGGCGCTGGCGCATTCACCGCGATGTCGAGGGAAAGCCGGTCTTTTTCGCAGTGCTGGAAGGCGAATGCCGGATGGTCTCGCGCGGCAGACCGCCGATCGTCGTGCGACAGGGCGATTTCGTGCTGTCGCCTTCCACCAACGATCAAATCATCGAGAGTATTGACGCCCCCCCGCACGGGGTCGAGATGCGACCGATCGAAATCGGCGAGGGGCGCTTTCGGGTCGGACGGCCCGGCGAGCCCGTCAATCTCCGAATGCAGGTTGGCCTGTGCAGCTTCGCGTCGCCCGATGCCGCTTTGCTGGTCTCGCTGTTGCCGGCGATGATCGTTGCCCGCGGCGAGCCGCGGCTCATGCTGCTGCTTCAGCTGGTCGGCGACGAGACTCGCCAGGCCAGACCCGGGCGCGAGCTGGTGCTAGAACGCCTGCTCGAAGTGCTGCTAATCGAGGCGCTGCGGTGCGGGACCGACACCATTCCGATACCGAGCGTCGCACGCGGACTGTCGGACGATCGCCTGGTCGCAGCCCTGCGCGCGATGCATGCGCGGCCGGCGCATGGCTGGACCGTCGCCGACCTGGCCGCGGAGGCGGCGATGTCGCGCTCCGCCTTCTTTGCGCGCTTCAGCCGCATCGTAGGGTTGCCGCCGATGGAATATCTGCTGGGCTGGCGCATGGCGCTGGCCAAGCGCCTGCTGCGCACGCGGGAGTTGGCAATCGAGCAAGTTGCCGCACAGGTCGGCTATGGCTCCGCGAGCACTTTCAGCACGGCCTTCAACCGTCACGTCGGGATGCCGCCAATGCGATATGCTCGGGCGTTGATTGCGGGATGATTGGGCAGAACACGCGCCTCCAAATTGTCCTTCGCTGCGAATTGCGGAAGACGATTACCCGCCGCCCTTCGAAGGCTTCCGGCTCGAATGAATGAGCAGCCGGTTTCAGTAATCCAAGATCTCGCAGAGGGAACGGCAACGACGTCACCTCGGTCGCTGTAACCGCTCATGCGTACTCTAAATGCCGGGCCCAGTCGGCCCCTTTGAACCCGAAATCTATTCGGATCGACGCCTTCTATTGCCAGCCCTTGTCCTTCGCCTCGATCTCCGCAGCAGCCGAAAACGGCGCCCCCGCCATCATCGTTTCGGCCACGCTCGCCAGCGAGTCCGAAGATGCCTGGCGATAGGTGCCGCTGCGTTTCTCGACAGCGGTGCGGACGAGGCCCCATCGGCCGCCTGCATGGCAGGCTATGCCCTGCAATTGCTGCTCCTCGAAGGTGCGACAAATTGCGCCGTTGGTCGACCGGAAGGTCAGGCCGATGCGGATCGGCGCGTCGCTCGGCTGGGTCGAGGCCAATTGCGTGTTGAGGGCCGACGCCAGCCGTCCTTGCGCGACCAGTGCACCGTCGCGCGTCGCGACCGGACCGATCTCCGCCGTCTGCCGGCCGACGGCGATGCCGAGTACCAGAGTAGCCGCAATTACCGCGCCCTGCATCCAGCGGCCTAGGCCGAGGGAGACAAATCTTGAGCGGCGGGGCGCGGCGCTGATCGGCGTCACCTTGGTGTCGAGGAGCGTCGCGAGACGATCGGGCACGGGCGCCGCAACATAAGGCGCGAATCGAGCGCCGAGCGTCTGGCGCAGTGCTCGGTCTCTTGCTACCGCCTCGGCAAGCGCCGGATCGTCGGCCATCGCGCGCTCGACCCGGCGCCGCGCGATCGCATCGAGCTCGCCGTCGACATAGGCCATGCGGGTTGCCGTGTCGATCGTCATGCCACTTCTCCCAGCGCCTGCATCAGCGCCTCGCGACCGCGCACCAGCCGGGAGCTCAACGTGCCCATCGGAATGCCCAGAATATCCGCCGCCTCCTTGTAGGCGAAGCCCTCGATCAGCACCAGCGCGATCGCCTCGCGCTGTTCGTCGGGCAGCGTCGCCAGCGCGCGATCGACCTGGCCGAGCTCGACCGTCGCTTCGACCCGACGGTCGCCCCCGTCGCCGATGCAGTCGCCTGCTTCTGCAGCCACGAAGGTCTCGGCGCGGCGCTTGCGGGCCCGCACCTCGTCGATCCAGATATTGCGCATCACCGTCATTGCCCAGCTATCCAGCCTCGTTCCCGGCTGCCATTTGTCGCGCGACTTGAGCGCGCGCTCGATCGCCATCTGGCAAAGATCGTCGCCATCGGCCTCGTTGCGCGACAAGCTCATTGCGAACCGCCGAAGCCGCGGCACCAATGCCAGCAATTGCTCTTCGAAACGCAAGCCCGGTTCATCCTTGGCCGCCTTCCGGGATGAAACGGATCGTCCCGACCGTTTCATCCACATGAGACGAGAAAATTTGTCCGGCAGCGCGTTTCGTGCTGTCTGGCGCCGCCACCGCCCCCTGGATGCACGATGAAGCGCCGTTTTGCCATCCCGATGCTGATCGCGCTGCTGGCCGCCGCCGCCGCGCCTGCCCAGTTGCTGCCGCAGCTGCCCGGCGTGCCGCTGCAGCGACTGCCGACCGATATCCTGCAACAGCCGCTCGATCGCGTCGACACTCTGACGGACCACGCCGCGCATGTGCTCGAGCGCAGGCGGCTGCAGCGCGTTACCGCGTTCCTTCACGACAATCGGACGACCGTCGCGCCCGATGATCGCGGCTTCCCGGCCGTTCGCGGCGAGCTGGTGTTGATGACGCCGGCTCCGGACGACCTGCCCCGGCTAACCGCGCGCGGCTTCGCCGTGATCGACGATAATGTCATCGCGGGGCTCGGCTTGCGTACCGTAACGCTTGCCACGCCCAGCGGCATGGCATTGCGCAAGGCACTCAAGCTTGCCCGGAAGATCGCCGGCGACCGGATCAGCGCCGATAACATCCATTTCCGCAGCGGCGAGATGCACGGCGGCGCAATTGCGGCTATCGCGACGGCGCAGTATCGCGGTGGCGCCGCGCAGCCCGTCCCGATCGGCATGATCGATGGCGGCGTCGCTGCGACCCCGCTGATCCCCGCCCGCGTTACGCAGCGCGCCTTTGCGTCCGGCGGACCCGCGCCGGATCCTCACGCAACCGCCATCGCGTCGCTATTGATCGGCGACGGCAAAGTGCGCGGTGCTGATCCCGGCGCGCATCTCTTCGCCGCCGATGTCTACGGTAGCGATCCGGCCGGCGGTGGCGCGCTCGCCATTGCCAAGGCGCTCGGCTGGATGATCGACAATCGGGTCCGCGTCGTGACGGTCAGCCTGGTCGGGCCGAAGAATGCGCTGCTCGGCCGCGCCGTCGCGCTGGCCGAGAACAAAGGGCTGACAATCATCGCTGCGGTCGGCAATGACGGGCCCGCGGCGCCACCCGCCTATCCAGCCTCCTACCCCGGCGTGCTGGCGATCACGGCGGTCGACGCGCGAGACAGGGTGCTGGTCGAGGCTGGGCGCGCACTGCATCTCGATTACGCCGCGCCAGGCGCCGACATGCTGGCGGCAACGCCTGGTGACGGCACCGCGCCCGTACGCGGCACCTCGTTCGCTGCGCCGCTCGTCGCGGGACGGCTGGCAGCGTTGATGGCGGCAAACGGCGCTGATGCCCGCCATGCCCTCGACCGCGAGGCGCGCGATCTCGGGCCGAAAGGGCCGGACAAGATTTATGGTCGCGGCCTGATATGCGGCGGCTGTGCGACTCGCCCATGATTCTTCTACTAAAAATCACCGGGTTACGAATTTTTTGCGATATCTCGGGATGAAACGGCGCGGGCCTTCCGTTCCCCTGACTGAGAGCCGCACAGGCGGCTCGCAGTCGACAGGAAAGGAGACCTGCAATGACCAAGTTCGCATTTTCCGCCGCCGGCACGCTGGCGCTGCTGCTTGCCGCGCCCGCTTCGGCGCAATTGCTGGGCGGGGCCGCCGGGCAGCTCGGCGGCGCCGTTGGCCAGCTCGGCGGGGCCGCCGGGGGTACGCTGGGTGGAGCTGGCTCGATTGGCATTAGTCCAAGCGTCGACCCCGCAACCGGCAGCGCCTCGGCCAGCGCCAACGGCTCGGGCAGCCTCGACAGTGCGGCGAACGGCACCATCGATGCTGCCGGCAGGACGGTCGGTATCAACGGTTCGGGCAGCGCCTCGGCGAACGGAAACGGTTCGGCCGGTGCCACCGCGGTCGGCACCAATGCGATCGGCTCGACGGTTGGCTCGGTCGCAGCCGGCGCGCGCAGCGCCGTCGGCGCGACGCGCACCGCGGCCAGTGACACGATCGGCCGCGTCCGCTCCACAGCCGGCGCCGCCACGAACAGCGCGTCGGGCACGCTCGCCGGCGCGGGAAATGCCGCAGGAGCTGCTCGCGGCAGCCTCGGCCAGCTCGCGCTCGCCGGGTCCGGTGCGGCCAACGGTTCGGGCAGCTTCGCGGTTTCGCCGGGCATGGACGTTACCGATGCGCGGGGCCGGGTGATCGGCACCGTGCAGAACGTCGCGACCACCGCCAGCGGCGAGGTGCAATCGATCACGGTCGCCGCCGGCAAGCGGTTGGCAACGCTGCCCGCCGCTAATTTCAGCGGCTCGGGCACTACGCTGACCTCTGCGATGACCAAGGGCCAAATCGACAGCGCGGCGAAACAGCAGGCCAAGAGCGACAGCTGACCGCACGCTCGATCATCGGCGGGGGCGTGAAAGTTAGCGCCCCGCCGCATTTTTCCTGATGATCCTTCGGAGATTCGACGATGCGCCGTTGGTTCGCGTCTGCAACCGCCTTGTGCCTGCTTCCCGCCCCTACCCTGGCGCAGAGCGCGTCGCCCCAATCCGCCAAGACCTCGGTCGAGGTCAGCACGGGCGTTGAATATCAGCAGGGAAGCTACGGCTTGCACGCGAATGTCGATCTGCTGTCAGCCCCGACGACGCTGACGGCGCGCCACGGCAAGCTGACGATCGCCGCGAGCTTGCCCTATGTCCGTTTCAGCGCGCCGGCCAATGTCGTGACCGGCGGCGGCATCCTGGGCGTGCCGATCATCGTCCCGCCCGCCACCGTCTCCGAGCGACAGACGCGCAGCGGCGTCGGCGATCTGCGGCTGACCGGGTCGTACACGCTATCGGAAGCGCCGATCGGCGTCAGCCTGTCGGCACAGGTCAAGCTGCCCACGGCCTCGGCATCAAAAGGGATCGGAACCGGCAAGACTGACGTCGCCGTGGGCGGCGAATTGTTCAAGCATGTGGGGCGCGTGACGCCCTATGTCGACCTTGCTTACACCATCCCGGGCAGTCCGGCCGGCTACCATCTCGACGATAGCTTCTCTGGGCAGGTCGGCGCGGCGGTGCAGCTCGGCAAGCGGGTGCGCGGCCATCTCGGCTATGCTTATGCTCAGGCAATCAGCCCGACGCTCGAAGATCAACAATCGCTGGCGGCGGGGATCAACGTGGGCGTCAGCAAAGAGATGACGCTCGCTCTGTACGGCAGCGCTGGCGTTTCGCGAGGCGCCCCCGATGCCGTCGCCGGCGTGCAAATCGGATTTGGTTTCGATTAGCGCGGTCATGCCGACGGATTCGGCTTCACGCCAATCCACTCCCGAATATCGATCACCGTCGCCGGCACGCGCTCGGCGGGCATGCCATTGCAGTAATCGACAATCCTTGCCTCGATGAACCTATCCGGCTTTTCGGCACAGCCTCAATTCGCGCTGGCGACGAGCTCGCGTACGGCAGCGGTATCGCCCTCCGCTATAATCCCAAAAACGGGGACATTGGCCTTGCTGGCGGGCGGCGGCGCGATCTTGTCCTTGGCGTAGCTGTTCACCGTCTTCACCACCTGGCTGAGCGGCTCGCCGTGGAAATACAGCATGCCGCGCGTCCACGACGTGGCAAGATCGGCATCGGCTTTCTGGCTGGCGCCGATATAGGCCACGCGCGCCGATTGCTCCGGCTTGACTCCGAACGAGACTTGATCGCCCTTGCGTGCGATGCGGGCGATTTGCTCCTGATTGTCCTTGCTCGCCGAAGCGACGGCGATCCGGATGACGCCCTCGACGACGGTGACCTTCGCGCTCGATTCGCCGTCGAGCTTGACGTCGAAAGCGGTGCCGACCGCCTTCACCTCGCCACCTGCAGCCTGCACGATGAAAGGGCGTTGCTTGTTGTGCGCCACCTTGAACAGCGCCTCGCCGCGATCGAGCCGGACCAGCCGACGGCCGGGCGTATAGGCGACCTCGACACGACTCTGCGCGGCCAAGGTGATGACCGACCCATCGTTCATGTCGATAACCCGCCGCTCGCCATCGCCTGAGGCATAAGCGAGCGTCGGGGTGCCATGCTCGCCGAACAGCGGCACGTGGAGCCCGGCCGCCAGCAGCGTCACGCCCGCGACCGAAGCCGCGGCGGCCAGCGCGATACCGTGCAAGGCGATCGATCGCCACCGCGACGCGCGCGGCACCGGATCAGGCGGACGATCGAACGTGCCGAGCCATGACCAGAACGCCTCGGCCTCGTCACGCTCACGCGCGTCGATCGCAGCATCACGTTCGTCGAACATGCGTTCGAAGGCGCGATCGGGACGGTCGCCCAACGGGATACCTTCGTCGATCATCGGCCGGTCGTCCGGCGATGGCCGAGCCGTTTGTAGAGATGGCTGGCGGCAGCAATCAGATGCTTCTGGACCATGCGCTGGCTAATCCCCAGCCGGGCCGCGATCGTGCCGGTATCGAGATCGTCGAAACGACGCATCAGGAACACCTGCTGGCATCGCACCGGCAGCTCGGCGAGCGCGCTTTCGAATAGGGCTTGCAGGTCGCCGTGGTTGCGGCGATCCTCCTGCTCGGCCGGAACCGCCACGGCATCTTCCGCAAGCGGCTCCGCGGCCGCCAGCGCGGCCCGGCCACCGCGATGCAGGTCGGCGAGCAGGTTGCTGGCAATACGGAACAGATAGGCCTGCGGCTCACTGACCGGATTATCACGAGTGCGGGCAAGCAGGCGAACATATGATTCCTGCACCAGATCCTCGACCAGATCGCGATCCGCGACCCGTCGTGCCACGAACGACCGCAGCGCGGCGAGATACACCGTGACCTCATCGTCCGGGCGTGCCGGCGCTTCATCCACCCTGACCAGATCGCGACGCATCGCGGTGATGCTTCCTTATGGTTCCCCCTGAGCATTTGACGGCGCACCCGATCAAAAGCGAACCAAAAAAGGCATTTGCGCAAAAAATTTTCAATAAGCGGCAGATTCGAGTTCGTTTCGGACAAGCAAACCCGTCTTGTTATCTGAAAGGCGCAACAGCGCCGCGCAAAGGGGACCGACATGAAGATGAAGATGATCCTGCTGGCCGGGGCGGCCGGCATGATGGCGACGCCGGCTTTCGCCACGCAGGCGAGCACGCCGATCGCCCAGCATCAGTTCGCGATCAACCTGCCGGCGCAATCGCTGGATTCGTCGCTGTTCCAGATTTCACGCATGACCGGACTGCAGATCCTGTTCACCGATCGCGCGATCACCGCGCTGAAGGCGCCGCCGCTGATCGGCCATTACACGCCGCCGCAGATGCTCGACACGGTTCTCGCCGGCAGCGGCTACACCTACCGCTTCACCACCGGAGACGCGGTGCGCATCGTTCGCAACGGCAAGGCACGAATAAGCGCGATCGACTATCAGGCATCCGAGGACCAGCCGGTTGCTTCGTCCGGCCCGACCACAGGCGGTACGCAGGTCGCGTCCGTGCCGGAGCAGGCGTCCACCGAAGCGCAGCCCGAGATCGTCGTCGTCGGCACGCAGATCCAGGGAGCGCAGGTCAGCAAGGCGCTGCCCGTCACCGTGCTCGACCAGAACCAGATCACCGCGACCGGCGCGGTTTCCGGCGATGAATTGTTCCGGTCGATCCCGCAGCTCGGCGACGTCTCGTTCAATTCGGCCTATCTGCCCAACAGCTCGAACGCGGCGCGCGGCGACGTCGGCTCAGTCAACCTGCGTAATCTGGGCGTCGGCAACACGCTGGTGCTGATCGACGGCCGCCGCGTCGTCCACCACCCGACCAGCCGGGCCGACGACAATCTGGTGCCGGTGCTGACCTACAACACCAACGCGATTCCCGTCGCCGGCATCGACCAGTTGCAAGTGCTGCGCGACGGCGCGGCGGCGATCTACGGCTCGGACGCGGTGGCCGGCGTAATCAACGCCGTGCTGCGCAAGGATTACCACGGCGCCAGCCTCGATATGCAATACGGGCTCGCCCAAGGCACCTCGATGCACGAGTTCAGCGTCAACGGTGTGACCGGGCTCGACCTCGGCGACAAGGGCAACATCACCATCTTCGGCGATTATACGCACCGTTCGATGCTGCGCGCCGCCGACCAGGATTATACCGCATCCTCCGACAAGCGCGACCTGTTCGCCGGCACGCGGTTCGACGGCTCGACCTCGCTCGACGGACGATCGAGCACCACGCCCTGGGGCTATTTCCAGGTCGTCGGCGCCAGCGGCGGCGCCTATCAGGGCAGCACCCGCATCACCTCGTCGGGCGGCTATTTCCACATCCAGCCGCAGACCAACCCCGGCTGCCTGTCGGACCTCGCCAACGGCATCTGCATCGACGACGGCTCGATCTCGACCTCGGGCGACGATCGCAACCTGCGCTACGACCGGGTGGCGGCATCGAACCAGACGATCATGCCCGAAACCGATCGCGGCAACATCTATGCGACCGGGCATTACGACCTCTCGCCGGACCTCGAATTGTTCGGCGAAGCGGGACTCTATCTCGCCAAGACGCGTAGCTGGCAGACTTCGACCTACACGCTGAGCGCGACGCCGATCACCATTCCGGCTTCCAATTATTACAACCCGTTCGGCCCCGTGACCTTCGCCAACGGCACCGCCAATCCCAGTCGCCTGCCGGGGCTTACCAACGTGCCGGATTCGGGTTTGCCGGTGACGCTCAAGACATATGATTTCTCCGACACCGGGGCCAACCTCGTCCTGGTCAAGAACAGCGAGTATCGGCTGGTCGGCGGCTTGCGCTGGCAGCTCGGCCGATTCCATCTCGAATCGGCGGGCACCTATTCGGAAGCGCGCGTCCATGACCGCTCGCAGGGACTGAGCGCGACCTTGCTCCAGCAGCAGCTCGCCCTGTCGACGCCCGACGCCTATGATCCGTTCAACGGCGCCAATCTCGCCAACCCCAGCCTACGCGACGACACCGTGAGCAGCCAGTCGTCGATCGATGCCGCGCGGATCTGGGCCAACCGCGTCTCCAAGGCGACGCTGGCGATGTGGGATTTCAAGGCAACCACCGATCGCCTGCTGTCGCTGCCCGGCGGCGATCTGGGCATCGCGATCGGCGGCGAGGTGCGGCGCGAGACGCAAAGCGACAATCGCGATCCGCGTGTCGATGGCACCACGACGTTCACCGACATGGTCACCGGCAAAACCTATGACAGCGACCTGATCGGCACCAGCGCCTCACCAGACACCTTCGGCGCGCGCACCGTCGAGGCGGCCTATGCCGAACTCGCCGTGCCGGTCATCTCTCCCGAGATGGGCGTGCCGCTGATGCGCAATATCGAGCTGCAGATCGCCGGCCGCTTCGAACATTACAGCGATGCCGGCTCGGTGGCGAAGCCCAAGATCGCGGGCTCGTGGGACGTGTTCGACGGGCTGAGACTGCGCGGTTCCTATTCCGAAGGCTTCAAGGCGCCAAATCTCGAGCAGGTCAACGCAACCCTGGTCACCCGATCGAACACGCAGACCGATTGGGTGCGATGCGAGGCCGATCTGCGCGCCGGGCGCATCGCTAGCTTCGATGATTGCAGCGAATCCTATTCGGTGACGTCACGGCGCTCGGGCAATCCCGACCTCAAGCCGGAGGAATCGCGCACTTGGTCGGCCGGCATCGTGCTGGAACCGAAGTTCATCCCGTCGCGCTTCGGGCGGCTGACGCTGACCGCCGACTATTG
The DNA here is from genome assembly GCF_019880555.1 of Hephaestia mangrovi. Classification (GTDB taxonomy): domain Bacteria; phylum Pseudomonadota; class Alphaproteobacteria; order Sphingomonadales; family Sphingomonadaceae; genus Sphingomonas; species Sphingomonas mangrovi. The sequence goes on from NZ_JAINVU010000009.1 coordinate 19,904, forward strand.
GGATGTCCACCAGACCGGCATCGTTGGCCTGTTCGGCGCCAACAATGCGACGATCGAGGACTATCTGCTGCGCACGCAGGGGAGCAGCAATCCCGATGTCGTCCGCGCAGCGCCGACCGCCGACGACATTGCCCAGTTCGCCGGCACCGGCATCGATCCGGTCGGCCAGATCCTGTACGTCACCGATGCCTATCGCAACCTGTTGCCGCAGCACGCCTCGGGAATCGATTTCGGCCTGACCTGGCGCCTGCGCGATACCGGGATCGGCGACTTCACGCTGAATCTCAATGCCGCCTATCTGCGCAAATTCTATCAGTCGCCCTCACCCGACGTCGCCGCGCTGATGGCCGCGCGCGATGCCGGCGAGATCGACGCCAGCACCTATATCAGCGGCGGCGGCGATCTCGTCCGCCAGGACGGCAAGCCGCGCTGGAAGGGCTCGGGTAGCCTGACCTGGTCCTACAAGCAGTTCCAGATCGGCGCCTACAGCCAATATACCGGGTCGATCTACGACAACGGCCTGACCGACAGCGCGGGCGAGGCCTGGCTGGTGTCCGACCAGCTCACCTTCAACCTTTACGGCCAGGTTACCGTCGGCCAGCGCGACTCGCGCCAGTACCAGTTCCGGCTCGGCGCGCGTAACCTGTTCGACAAGGCCCCGCCGCTGAGTTCGGATGGCTATTACGCGTCGCTCTACAACCCGTATGGGCGTTATCTCTACGTCAACGTCCGCACCTCGTTCTGATCGGATGACTTTCATGCTCGAACTGCGGAGCCCGATTGGGCGGGCGGCGGCCTTTGCTGCCCTCGCCGGCCTTTCCCTCACACCGGCGGGCGCGCGACAGGCGACAGCCCCGCCCCACCCGGCTGCTTATGCCAAGACCGGCGGCGACATCGTCGGCTATGGCGAGATCCACCATCCGGTGATCGGCCGCGGCGGCATGGTGGTCGCCCAGAACGGCTACGGCACGAAGGTCGGGGTCCAGATCCTGCGCAAGGGCGGCAATGCCGTCGACGCGGCGGTGGCGGTGGCGTTCGCCGAAGCCGTGTCGCTGGCGCGTGCGGGCAATCTCGGCGGCGGCGGCTATATGCTCGTCCACATGGCCGCGCATGGCGGCAAGCCGGCAACGACGGTCGCGATCGACTATTACGGTATCGCGCCGCACCGGGTGACGCCCGACCTGCTGCTCGACAAGACCGGCAAGTTCGATCACGCGCTTACATGGTCGTTCAAGGGCGTCGCCGTGCCGGGCACGGTCGCGGGGCTATGGGCGGCGCACAGCCGGTTCGGCAAACTGCCCTGGGCCGAGGTGGTGCAGCCGGCGATCGACCTCGCTACCGACGGCGTCATCCTGAGCGACGCGGAAGCCGACGCCACCGCGCAGGAAGCCAAGGCACTGGCCAAGGACCCCGGCGCGCGCGCCATCTACCTGAAGCCCGACGGCAGCCCCTACAAGGCCGGCGAGCTGTTTCGCCAGCCCGACCTCGCGGCGACGCTGACGGCGATCCGCGACCATGGCCGCGACGGGTTCTACAAGGGGCCGGTCGCCGACAAGCTGGTCGCGGCGATGAAGGCCAATGGCGGCATCATCGACCAGCAGGACCTCGACGATTATCACGCCGACGTCACGGCGCCGGTCTGGTCGAGCTATCGCGGGCAGCGCATCGCCTATATGCCGCCGACCGCTTCCGGCGTGAGTGTCGCCGAGGCGATGAACATCCTCGAACATTTCCCGATCACCAGGATGGGCTGGGGCAGCGTCGCCGACCTGCATACGCTCGCCGAGACGCTGAAGATCGCCTCGTCGGATCGTCGCCTGGTCGGTGGCGGGCCGGATTGGCACACGCCGACCGACGGGCTGGCGAGCAAGGCCTTCGCCGCGAAACGTGCCGCGCTGATCAAGCCGGACAGTTCGCTCAGCGCGAAGACGATGCCCGACGGCGATCCTTATCCGTTCGAGGGCAAGGACACGACGCACTTCTCGGTCGCCGATGCGCAAGGAGACGTGGTCAGCAACACCTACACGCTGAGCGCGTCCTATGGCGCGCATGTCGTGGCACCGGGGACCGGCTTCCTGCTCAACAACTCGCTCGGCAACCTCGCCTGGGGCGACTGGGCCAAGACGCACAAGGCCACCGAGGTGGTGCCCGGCAAACGCGTCGGCTCGACAATCACGCCGCTGATCGTGTTCAAGGACGACAAGCCGTGGCTGGTCAGCGGCACGCCCGGCGGCGGCACGATCATTTCGACGATGGTGCAACTGCTCTCCAACGTGATCGATTTCCACCTCAACATCGCGGAGGCGGCCGAACGCCCGCGCATCAACCAATATGGCGGTGACGGCCCCTTGGAGATGGAAGGCGGCTATTCGCCCGACGTCGCCCGTTTGCTTGAAGCCAAGGGGCACGAGGTGGTGCCGTCCAAGACGATGGGCAGCACGCAATCGATCATGATCAACGGCGATCGCTTCCTCGGCGCCGCCGACACGCGCCGTCCCGACGCGCTGGCGCTCGGGGTCCGCTGACCATATCGTCATCCCGCGCACGATCGCAATTTCAGGCTATAGCGCGGGACCGAGCGGAAATGCGATCCGGCGTCGAGAGGGAAATGCTCGACCGCGTCTTGCTCGACCGCGTCTTGATCGTCGCCGGGGATCGCGCATGGCGGAGCCGGCGTTCGACTTCGCCTCGTTCAGCGCAACATTTGTCGAGGATATGAATGAAACACACGCTTCCGTTTTTCGCCGCCGCGCTTGCAGCCCTGCCAGCCCATGCCCAGACGACCGTGCCGGCACCGACGCTGGACGTTGCCGCCGCAAAGGCGAGGATCGATGCGTCGCTCGACAAGGATTATCCGCACCTGTTCGAGGTCTACAAGGACATCCACCAGCATCCCGAACTGGCCTTTCAGGAAAACCGCACCGCCGCGTTGCTGGCCGGCGAAATGCGCAAGCTTGGTTTCCAGGTGACCGAGCATGTCGGCAAGACGGGCATCGTCGCGATCTACAAGAATGGCGAGGGGCCGACCGTGCTGGTGCGCACCGAGCTCGACGCATTGCCGTTGAAGGAGAAGACGGGGCTGCCCTACGCCAGCACGGCACAGCAGACCGTCGACGGCAAGCTGACCTATGTCGACCATGCCTGCGGGCACGATTCGCACATGGCCTGGTGGCTGGGCGCTGCCGAGGCCTTGCTGGCGATGAAGGACCAGTGGCACGGCACGTTGATGTTCATCGGTCAGCCTGCCGAGGAGATCATCAGCGGCGCCAAGGCGATGCTCGCCGATGGCCTGTTCAAACGCTTTCCGATGCCCGATTACGGTTTTGCTGCGCATGTCGGGCCGGCGCCGATCGGCACCGTCGGCATCAAGGAAGGCGTGATGAGCTCTGCCTCCGACACGATCTACATCACCTTCCACGGTGTCGGTGCGCATGGATCGATGCCCGACAAGAGCATCGACCCGATCGCCGAAGCCGCGCATTTCGTGACCGACGTGCAGACCGTGATCAGCCGGCAGAAGGACCCGAAGCAGTTCGGCGTGATCACGGTGGGTTCGTTCAATGCGGGCACGGTGGCGAACATCATCCCCGATCACGCCAATCTGCAGCTTACTCTGCGCTCTTTCTCGCCGGATGTGCGCAAGCTGATCAACGACGGCGTCGCGACCACGGCGAAGGCAGCCGCGATGATGGCGGGCGCGCCCGAACCCGAGGTAAAACACATGTTCGGCGCGTCGCCGGTGATCAACGACATCGCCTTGTCCGACACGATGAGCGGCGTCATGAAAACCGCGTTGGGCGATGACAATGTGACGCTGGCGCCGGCTTACAAGCCGGGCGGCAACGCCAGCGAGGATTATTCGGAATTCGTTGCGGCGGGCCTGAAGAAATCGGTCTATTTCAGCATCGGCGGCTATGATCCCAAGATGATCGCCGACTACAAGGCGAAGGGCAAGCCGCTGCCGGTAAACCACTCGCCCTATTTCGCGCCGGTACCGGAGCCGGCGATCCGCACCGGCGTCCGCGTGCTGACGCTGGCGGTGCTGGAGGTTGCCGGCAAATAAGGCTCGTGCCCGTTTTCGGGGCGGTGCGACGCCCGCGCGCCGATCCCATCTCGTCCGCCATGTTCGATGGCGGTGCTTGAGCATGCGCCACCGAAGAGACTTGCGCATCGGCTCAGTTTGGCCGGTTCTAGTGGCCATAGAGCATTGATATTCGATTTCAGGAGCTCACCGTTGCGGAAACAGATCCTTATCGGCGGCGCAGCGCTGGCGCTTGCCGCGAATGCCCAGCCGACCCTTCCCAGCCACCCGAAGGCTGAAGCGCAGGCACTCGACCTCGCCGAACAGGCGATTTCATTGCGATCGGTGAGCGGCCCCGGCAACCAAACGCCCCAGGTCGCCGCGCTTTACAAGGCCGCGCTGGTTGCGGGCGACTTCGCCGACAGCGACGTCACCATCACGCCGGTCGACGATACCGCCTATCTGATCGCGCGCTGGCCGGGCAGCGACGCCAAGCTCAAGCCACTGGTGATCTCGGGGCATATGGACGTGGTCGCGGCGAATCCCGCCGACTGGCAGCGTGATCCGTTCAAGCCGGTGGTCGAAAACGGCTATCTGTTCGGGCGCGGGGCGACCGACATGAAACTCGACGGGACACTCGCCATCGCCTCGTTGATCGAGCTGAAGCGCGAAGGCTATCATCCGCGCCGGACCATCATTCTGGAATTCTCGGGCGACGAGGAAACCGCGATGAAGACCAGCGCAATTATCGCCGACAAGCTCGCGGACAGCGATCTGGTGCTCAATATCGACGGCGGGGGCGGCACGCTCGACGAGAAGACGGGCAAACCCGAATATTTCACCTGGCAAGGCGCCGAAAAGACCTATGCCGATTTCGAGCTGACCGTCACCAATCCTGGCGGCCATTCGTCGATGCCCCGCAAGGACAATGCCATCGTCCAACTCTCAAAAGCGCTGGTGAAGATTGGTGCTTATCAGTTCAAACCCGAGCTAAGCGATCTGACTCGATCTTATTTCCTTACCGCCGCACAATATGAAGACCCCGAAATCGGCGCGGCGATGCGCGCGTTCGCGGGCAATCCCGCCGACGCGCGGGCGATCGCCACGCTTTCGGCAAACCCGGCGACGATCGGCAAGATCGGCACGACCTGTGTCGCGACGATGATCGACGGCGGGCACGCGCTCAACGCCCTGCCGCGACGCGCCACTGCGAACGTCAACTGCCGGATCTTTCCCGGGCACAAACCCGCCGACATCATGGCGGAGCTGCAAAAGGTGGTTGGCGATCCCGCGGTATCGTTCAAAGACGTAACGGTGGGATCGGTACCCAACGACGCCTCGCCCCGGCGCGCCGACTTCATCGACGCAGTGCACGACGCGATGAGCAAGGTTTATCCCGGCGTGCCGGTGTTCCCCAGCATGGCATCGGGCGCGAGCGACAGCATGTGGTTTCGTTATCACCATGTGCCGAGCTATGGCGCGAGCCCGGTGTTCATCAAGGAATCGGACGATTTCAGCCACGGATTGAACGAGCGTACGCCGATCGCAAACATCCGTCCCGCTATCGACTATTATCTCATACTGTTGCCCGCGCTGTCCAAATAGCGCGGGACATCGGTCAATTGCCGCCTCGGGCATAGATCTTTTCTCGGCCGATCGGCCGCCCCGTTCGATTCGGCGGAAGCCGATGCACGCGCCGCCGGCTGCGCGACCGGCAATCGAGAAATACGGAAAAAAAGCGACGTCGGTCCTGGGTGATCGGTGTCAATCGCGCCATTGACATCAAATTCCATTTGATGAAATAATATGCCACTATATAGAAATCGGGTAGGCGAGGACGCGATGGGACCAAGCAAGCGATCGCGGTTGAAAATTGCCGCGCTGGAAATCGGGCTCGTGGCTGCGGCGCAGCTTGCAGCCATGCCGCTGATGGCAGCGCAGCAGGCCTCCCCCACCGCCCAGGTTCCGCGAGACTGGATCGATCCGCATACCGGGCATCGCATCGTTCGCCTGTCGAACGAGCCGGGTAGCCTAAGCCTCTATTTCAACTACGACGCCTATACCCCCCAAGGCGACAAGATGGTCATCACCACGCCCCGCGGCATCGCGGCGATCGACTTGAAGACGTTCAAGGAAAGGCCGGTTCGCGACATCGCGGTGCCCTATCGGCTGCTGTTCACTGGCCACAAGACGCGCAACGTCTATTACGAGACGCTGTCGAAAGACGCCGACGGCCCGAAGACCGTGTATGCGGTCGACATCGATACCGGCAAGCAGCGCAAGATCACCGACATCGCGCATGGCGACATCCAGACGATCAATGCCGACGAGACGCTTTTGGGCGGGGTGATGACCGACCCAACAGCCTCATCGCAATCGCTCGACTATTTCAAGAAAAGCGACAGCCGCTTCGGCCAGGCCAATTATCAGGCGAAAGGCGCCGATGGAAAGCCGTTGCCCTATGCGGATGCCAAGGAAATCCGCATGAACGAGCGGCTCGAGGCGAAAATCCCTATGACGATGTTCGTCGTCGATACGCATACCGGCCAGCAACGCGCGATCTATAGTTCGACCGACTGGCTGAACCACCTCCAGTTCTCGCCGACCGATCCCGCCCTGCTGATGTTCTGCCATGAAGGCCCGTGGCAGAAGGTCGATCGATTGTGGCTACTGCATCTCGACCAGCCCGGTGCCAAGCCGGTCAAGATCCACCAGCGCACGATGAACATGGAGATCGCCGGCCACGAATGGTTCAGCACCGACGGCAAGACCATCTGGTACGACCTGCAAACGCCGCGCGGACAGGATTTCTGGGTGGCCGGCTATGACATCGCGACGGGCAAGCGCACCTGGTATCACCTCACGCGCAACGAATGGTCGGTTCATTACAACCAGTCGGCCGATCGTTCGATGTTCTCCGGCGACGGCGGGGACCCGAACATGGTTGCCCACGCGCCGGACGGCAAATGGCTATACCTGTTCACGCCCCATCGCGTGATTCCCGATGCCGGCATTCCCTCCCCCAATTCCGCATCGCTGATCGAACCCGGCTATTTCACTGCCGAAAAGCTGGTCGACATGACAAAGCAGGATTACCGGCTGGAGCCGAACGGCAAATTCTCGCCCGACGGCAAATGGCTGATCTTCCGATCGAACATGTTCGGCCCGAGCTATGTTTTCGCGGTCGAGCTCGCCAAGTCGCCCCGATAACCAGGAACCAGCGGGACGCTACTCTTGACAGATGCCCAAACTGGGTTCAATTTCATTTTATAGAATAATATTCCACATTATGGATCGGAGAGGAAGCCTTGTCGAGCGTTCGCCTTGTCTCTAGCCGCCGCAGCATCTGGCTATCGGCCACGGTACTTGCCACTGCGAATGTGCTGCTGTGCCCAGCCGCCGCCTCGGCCCAGACGCAGAGCGCGACGACGCCGGAACCGGTGACATCGCCGGCCGCGCCGGAAGCCGATTCACAGCAGCCTGCCGGCGCGGACATCGTCGTCACTGGCTTCCGCGCGAGCCTCGCCTCGGCGATCCAGACCAAGCGCAATTCCAGCGAGATCGTCGACGCGATCAACGCCCAGGACATCGCGTCCTTCCCCGACGCAAACCTTGCAGACTCGCTGCAGCGCATTCCGGGCATCTCGATCGAACGTGACGGTGGCGAAGGTCGCGACATCACCGTGCGCGGGCTCGGCGGCAATTTCAGCCGCACCCGCTTCAACGGGATGGAGACGGTATCGAGCACGACGGGCTCCACGCTGGGCGCCGGCGTCAATCGCGGCCGCGGGTTCGATTACAGCGTGTTCGCTTCCGAACTGTTCAACTCCATCGTCGTCCACAAGACACAGTCCGCGAATGTCGACGAAGGCTCGCTGGGCGCGACCGTCGACCTCCAGACCGCGCGTCCGTTCGATCACCCCGGCTTCCAGGCGGCGGTATCGGCGCAAGGCGCCTATTACGACATCAACAAGAGCTGGGAGCCTCGCCTCGCCGGCCTCGTCAGCAAGACGTTCGACAACGACCGCTTCGGCATCCTGCTTTCGGCTGCATACAGCAAGCGGACGATCCAGGAGGATGCCTATTCGGATACCTCGCTGGCCGATTTCAGCGACATCAACAGCGGCTTCTGTCCGGTCGTTCCAGGCTCGATGGTCACGCCGGTGAACCCGCTGGTCGGTAGCACCCCGCACGCCTCGCAATGCGTGCCCGCGACCGGCGACTATCCCGGCTCGACACCGGATGCGTACAATACCGTCAATCAGCCCAATGTCTTCGTGCCGCGCCTGCCTGGCTACGGGCGCTTCATCGATCGTCAGGAGCGGCTGGGCATCACCGGATCGGTCCAGTGGCGGCCCAGCGATCACTCGCTGATCACGATCGACGCCGCTTTCTCGCGCCTGCATCAGGACAAGAACGACCTCGCCACCAACCCGATCAGCCTCAATCGCGGGCTGGGCTCGCCGCCGGCGGGCTCGGGGCTCGATCCGGCGCTGTTCGCCGGGCGTCCGAACATGAAGATTCGCGATGCCCAGGTCGATAGCAACGGCCAGCTCGTCTACGGCGTGTTCGACGACACCGATTTCAGCGTCGTCAATTCGCACGATATCTCGACGACGCGCTTCTATCAGGCCGATATTCATATCGAGCAGGATCTCGGCGATCGCGGCAAGCTCAATATCATGTACGGCCAGGCGGATTCCTATTTCGATAATCCGTATTCGCGGCTGGTGACGTTCAGCCGGTTCGACAGCAACGGCTTCGTCTACGATGCGCGCACCAACCCCAAGGAGCCGCTGCTCGACTATAATTTCGACGCCACCGATCCCTCGAACTGGAGCTTCCAGAACGGCTATGACAGCATTCGCGAATATGCCTCCACGGTCGACAACCGTCTGAAGAACCTGAAGCTCGATCTTCAGTACAAGCTCAACGATGCGATCACGGCGCGTGCTGGCGTCGCCGCCAAGCGGTTCAATTTCATTTCGACCCGTGAGCAGCGGCTGGTGTCGAACACCAACATCCCGGCGCTGCCCAGCGGCGTGACGATCGGCGACCTGAGTTCGATGGTGACGATCAACGATATCGGGCTGCCCGCCGGCTCGACCAATTCGTTCATCGTGCCGAACATCGACAAGATCATGGAATTGTACGGCGTCGATTGCCTCTGCCAGAACCAATATGGCGATTGGCGGATCGGCAGCCTGGGCACCGGATCGCAGGGCGACAACCGCTCGGTGCAGGAGCAGGATCTCAGCCCCTATCTGCAGGCGGATTTCGATTTCGATTTCGCCAACGGCATGACGCTGCGCGGCAACATCGGCGTTCGCTATGCCAAGACGTGGCAGCGCTCGCAGGGCTATGTCGGCGATGGCGTGCTCACGATCGCCAAACGCAGCTATGGAGACTGGCTGCCGTCAGCCAACTTCGCCCTCGACATCACGCCCAAGCTGACCGCGCGCATCGCCGCGTCGAAGGTGATGTCTCGACCCGAACTGGGCTATCTGACGCCGGGCGGCTCGATCGGCACGGCGCAGACACCGTTCACCGCGACGGTCGGCAATCCCTATCTCGATCCTTATCGCGCGACCAATTTCGACGCCGGTCTGGAATGGTATTTTCAGCATGGCGCAATCTTGTCGTTCGACTACTTCCACAAGGATCTGAGCAGCTTCGTGCAGCAGATCACCTCAACGACGACCTACGCCGCAGCCGGTTTGCCGCTGTCGCTGCTGACGTCCAATCAGGATCCCAACACCACCACCAACATCACGACCTATGAAAACACCAGCGGCGGCAAGATCGACGGCATCGAGGTGCAATATCAGCAGCCCTTCACCTTCCTGCCGGGCTTCCTCAAGCACTTCGGAGCGATCGTCAATTACACGCATATCCATTCGAACATCAGCTATATCCTGACGACCCAGGCCAGCGGCCCTTCGCTGTCGGCCCCGTTGGTCGATGCCTCGCCCAACGCCGCCAACGCGACGCTTTATTATGAAGATTCGAAGCTGTCGGCGCGCGTTTCGCTCGCCTATCGCGACGAATATGTCCGTCAGGTACCGCTGCGGTCGGGCCTTGCCGATGTCACCGGCGCCTATGGCAGCACCAATGTCGACGCGTCGCTGTCGTACAAGATCACGCCGCACGTGACGCTGACGATGGACGCCCTTAACCTGACCAATGAGGCAACTAGCTATTGGGACGGCCAGGATCGCCGCGATCAGCAGGTCTATAGCAAGACCGGCCGCCAGTTCTTCTTCGGTGCGCGCTACAAATTCTGATTTCGAAGGCTCTGCCGCCGCGCCATCCTCCCCAGGCGCGGCGGTAGAGATCAGGGAGAAACCGACATGAATTCATCGTGGCTCGTTGCCGCCGCCACCCTGTCACTGGTCCAGGCCGCGCCGCCGACGCCCCCGAAACCAGCCCCGACCGTACCTGCGACCGCCAAGGAGACGCGCCCGCGCATTTTCATCGCGAGCGATTCCACCGCGGCGCGCTACACCCGCTCGCAATATCCGCAGATGGGCTGGGGCATGTTCCTACAGTGCATGGTGCCAACCGACCTGCAGGTGATCGACATGGCGCACGGCGGGCGCAGCACCAAGACTTACGTATCCGACGGGTTCTGGCAGCAATTGCTCGACCAATTGAAACCCGGCGATACGGTGCTGATACAATTCGGCCATAACGACGAAGACACGACCAAGATGTACCGTCATGTCGATCCGCCGCAATATGCCGAGAACTTGACCAAGTTCGTCGCTGACGTTCGCGCGCGGCAGGGTGAACCGATCCTGATCACCCCGATCGCGCGCGACGAGTTCAATGCGGACGGCACGATCAAGGAAACGCATGGCGCCTGGGCGCAGGCGGTTCACAAGGTCGCCGCCGATACGCATACGCCATTGATCGATCTGGATGCCCGCGCTCAGGCATTTTTCGGCCATGTCGGCGCCGGCAAGGCCGATCGCTATTACATGATCTACACGCCCGCCGATCATATCGCGCGATTCCCGCAGGGACATCACGACACCACGCACCTCAATGAGCTTGGCGCGCGCGTCGCGGCGGTGCTGGTCGGCCAGGGGCTGAAATCGATCGACGGTCCGCTGGCACGCGAGGTCCACACGCCCGACCCCGCCACGATCACCGCGCACGGTTCGCCGACCTGCTGGTGAGCGGCCACTTGACGTGTCAGCGCGGATCGATCCTGAAGTTGCGATAGCGCAGGTGGCTCTTCGTCGTGCGCAGCGCGAACCAACCGCGCGTATAAGGCTGCGGATCGTCATAGGAAAACAGCGTCTGGCCGTCGCGGCGCACGACGACATGGCCACCATAGGCAATCAGTTCGATGTGCGTCCAGGCGTTGGGCCGCAACATGGCCGACTTTGCCTTGAGATCGTTGACCGGCAGCAGCGGCCGATCCCCGGGACGGCCGACATAGCGGCGGAATCGCGTTGTCGTGTTCCGATTGCCGCCGATGCCGACATAATAGGTCTGGAGCGTATCGTAGGTCGCGAAGGCCCCGCTACGCTGCGCAAGCGGCGCCGTCCCCGGCTCGCCGGCCTCATGCGCCATCCAGAAGGCGTTGACGTCGCTCACGGCGTCATTGGGACCACCCTTCGCAACCGCCTCCACGTCGAAGCTGATGCTGACGGGGCCGGTCAGCGGACGGCGGAACCACAGCGAAATGCCCTTGGGCGTATCGACATCAAGAATTCCGCCGCGCGCGGACACCTTGGCCGGCGCTTCCGCCTCTATGCGCCATTTCGCCAAGCCGTGACGAAAATCATCGGTAAGCGCCGGCGCGGCAGCGGCGAGGCTGGCAGCGAGCAACAACATGGCATTCCCCTGCGATCGATCGGCATCGGATACTGGCCAACTATCATAAAATGGAATATATTGTCATCATTTGGCAAATATGGAGCATTGGGGGGCGTGGTATCGCGATGGAGCGCAGGCATGATCGCCGCGGGGCTGTTGCTCGGTAGCGGTGCGCACGCCGCCGACGCCCCTCATCTGGCGTTCGCGCTGGACGGTGCACGCAGCGGCTATACCGACGTCACCGCGGACCATCTCTATGAACCAGGCACCTATGGCTATGAAGCGACGTCGAAACCCGGCGACCGTTTGTTCTCGGTCGCCGTGCCCGAGGGGGTCTATCGAGTCAGGCTGACATTTGGCGATCGCCCCGGCGCGGTAACGGTCAAGGCCGAGAACCGGCGGCTGATGCTGTTCGACGTGCCGACCGGACCAGGCCACCAGGCATCGCGCGAATTCCTGGTGCCCGTGCGTACGCCGGCGCTTGCACCGCCGCCGCCCAATGCGCCGGGCGGGGCGGCGGTGCGGATCAGCGATATCGAGCGCAAAACCCGGGAATGGGACGACAGGCTGACGCTCGAACTGCTGGGCGATGGCGACGTTTCGACCATCTCGATCAACCCGGTCGACGCGCCGACCGTGTTCCTGGCCGGTGATTCTACCGTCACCGATCAACCATATGAGCCGACTGCCAGTTGGGGGCAGATGCTGCCGGCGATGATCGACGACACGGTTGCGGTCGATAACCACGCCTGGTCGGGCGAAACGCTGAAATCGTTTCTTACCGAGCTGAGGCTCGACAAGGTGCTGGCGCTCGCGAAGCCGGGTGACTGGCTGCTGATTCAGTTCGGCCATAACGACCAGAAGGCGAACTGGCCGCAGACCTATGCCGATCCGCGTTACACCTATCCAGCCTATCTGAAGGCCTATATCGCCGAGGCGCGGCGACGCGGCATGCACCCCATCCTCGTCACCTCGCCCGAACGGCGGATGTTCCAGCCCGACGGGACGCTAAAGCATACGCTGGCCGATTATGTTGACGCGATGAAGCGCGTCGCGGCGGAAGAAGGCGTGTCGCTGATCGATCTCAACGCGGCCAGCCGCCGCATCTACGAAACACTGGGCCCCGAGCGCGCGTCGCTCGCGTTCAACGATGGCGGGCGGGACCTGACGCACAACGACAATTATGGCGCTTGGATGCTGGCGCGCGTGGTCGCCGCCGGTCTGACCAAGGCCGCGCCGACATTGGCCGCTCATGTGCAGCCGGCATTTCGCGCGTTCGATCCCGCGCATCCGCCGCTGCCCGGCACGATCGCGATTCCCGCGAGCGGCGCCCACAGCGATATACGCCCGGCAGGCAATTGATGACGCGCCGCGAACTCCTGGCCGCTAGCGCGATCGCCGCGGTGCCGTTTTCGGCGCTGGCCGAAACATTGCTCGACGTGCGGGATTTCGGCGCACGCGGCGACGGTAAGACGCTCGACACGTATGCCTTCAACGCCGCGATTGTCGAAGCGGCCCGGCGCGGCGGCGGTGTCGTCCACATCCCGCGCGGGCACTATCGCTGCTTTTCGATCCGGCTGGCGAGCCGGGTGTCGCTGCTGTTCGAGGCCGGCGCGGTGGTCATCGCAGCCGATCCGGCACGGGACGGCGGCCAATATGACGCGGCCGAGGATCGCGGCCCACAACTCTATCAGGATTTCGGCCATAGCCACTGGCACAACAGCCTGATCTGGGGCGATGGCGTCGAGGACGTGACGATCAGCGGCCCAGGGTTGATCCTCGGCACCGGTCTCACCCGTGACGGACCCGGCGCCCGCTGGCACGCGCAGACCGGCGAGCGCCCGCTGTCGATGCAGCACATGAGCGCGGCCGAGATCGCCAAGCTGGAAAGCGACGAAGCGGCGATGCGCGGGCTGGGCGACAAGGCGATCGCGCTGAGGCTCGGCCGCCGCATCCGGCTCGCCGACTTCACGATCAGCCGTGGCGGCCATATCGCCATCCTGGCGACCGGGACGGAGGCGATCGAGATCGACAATCTGCGGATCGATGCCGAACGCGACGGCATTGACCTGGATGCCGTGAGAGACGCAACCGTCCGCCGCTGCCGCATCAACACGCCCAATGACGACGCCATCGTCCTCAAGTCCAGCCTGGCGCTGGGCCGGCCGATCGCCGCCGAGAACGTGACGATCAGCGATTGCCATGTCTCCGGCTACGATCTCGGCACGATGCTCGGCGGCAGCAATGGCACGACGCAGCAGCTCGCGCCCGACCGCGATCGGCCGACCGGCCGCATCAAGCTCGGCACCGAAAGCAATGGCGGTTATCGTAATGTGTTGATCGAACGGTGCCGCTTCGATCACAGCCGCGGATTGGCGCTTGAAACAGTCGACGGCGGCGACATGGAGAATGTCATCGCGCGTGATCTGGTGATGAACGACGTTACCACCGCGCCGATCTTCGTCCGCATCGGCAATCGCGCGCGCGGCCCCGCTGGCACCGGCATCGGATCAACGCGCGGCATTCGTATTGCCGATGTGAAGGCGACCGGCATCGATCATCGCTATCCCGCGATTCTCGCCGGTCTGCCCGGCCGTCCGGTCAACGATGTCACGATCACGCGCGTCGACCTCGGCTTTCGTGGCGGCGGCACCGCGACCGACGCCGCGCGGGTGCCGCCCGCGGTGCCGACCGCCTATCCCGAACCGAGCATGTTCGGCGTGCTGCCTGCCTGGGGCTTGTGGATGCGCCATGTTCATGCCGTCACGCTCGACCGCTTGACGATGATCATCGCCGCGCCCGATGCCCGGCCACCGATCGTCATCGGCAACGCCGCCGACATGCACGTCGCCGATACGCCGCTCTGGCCCCAGCGCAGGATCGTGAAATGACCACCACCCACGCCTTCCGCATGCGGCTCAAGCCGGGCGTCGTCGCCGAATACAAGAAGCGTCACGACGAAATCTGGCCCGAGCTCGCGCACCTTTTGCACGACAGCGGCATCCGTGATTATTCGATCTTCCTCGACGAAGAGACGCTGGGGCTGTTCGCCGTGCTGAAACTGACCGACGACAACAACCGCGACGCCCTGCCCGATCACCCCGTGATGAAGAAATGGTGGGATTATATGGCGCCGTTGATGGACGTGCATCCCGACAACCGGCCGGTCGAATGGCCGCTCATTCCGCTTTTTCATCTCGACTGACACCGGCCACACCAGGGCCCCAAGGAGCATTCATGGCTGCGATCACCCATTCCATTCCCCGCGACGAGGTCGTGGCGTCGATCGACAGGCTGATCGACAATTTGGTCAACATCAAGGACGAGACCGGCGAGTTCCTGCTGCGCCTTGACGACGGCCGCGTGATCGACACCAAGGGCTGGGCCGGCTGGGAATGGACGCACGGCGTCGGCCTGTTCGGCCTCTATCGCTATTGGGAGCAGACCGGCGACCAGAAGGCATTCGACATCATGCTGAAATGGTTCGAGGACCGCTTCGCCGAGGGCACGCCAACCAAGAATATCAACACGATGGCGCCGTTCCTGACGCTCGCCAATCTCTACGAACAGACCGGCGACATCACCTATCTGCCCTATCTCGATGTCTGGGCGGAGTGGTTGATGGCGCCCGATGGCCTGCCCAAGACCGAGGAAGGCGGCTTCCAGCACATCGTCTACAATGACGAAAACCCGCAGGAGATGTGGGACGACACGCTGATGATGTCGGTGCTGCCGCTGGCGCGGATCGGGCAGCTGCTCGGCCGGCCGCACTATATCGAGGAGGCGAAGCGCCAGTTCCTCATCCACATCAAATATCTGTTCGATCGCCAGACCGGTCTTTGGTACCACGGCTGGACGTTCGACGGGCGGCACAATTTCGCCGGCGCGTTGTGGGCGCGCGGCAATTGCTGGGTGACGATCGCGATCCCCGAGATCATCGAGATGCTCGACCTGCCCGAAGGCGACGCGTTCCGCACCTTCCTGATCGACACGCTGGCGGCGCAGGTGAAGACGCTCGCCGAGCACCAGGACGAAAGCGGGCTGTGGCACACGCTGATCGTCGATCCGTCGAGCTATCTCGAGGCGTCGGCCACTGCCGGCTTCGCCTATGGCATCCTGAAGGCCGTGCGGAAGGGCTATCTGCCGCGGCAGTACGAGGCCGTCGGCATCAAGGCGATCGAGGGTGTGCTCGCCCATATCGACGACACCGGCGAGCTGCAGCAGGTCAGCTTCGGCACCGCGATGGGCGAGACGATGCAATTCTACAAGGACATCGCGCTGACCTCGATGCCCTATGGCCAGAGCCTGGCGATCTGCGCGCTCGGCGAGTTCCTGCGCACCTACATCTGACGATAGCCGGGCGGGCGACCATACGGCGCCCGCCCGCGACAATGGCGCGGCTCGACACGCGCCCAACGAGAGGAAGCCCATCATGGCCAGTGACCCGGTCGCCACGCTGGATACCGCCCCTGCCCCGGCCCGGCAGCGGCCGATCCGGCTGATCAACTTCCTCGCCTATGGGTCGAACGACTTCCTGGGCGCTGGGTCGATGGCGGTCGTCTCCGGCTGGGTGCTGATCTTCTACACCAAATTCTGCGGGCTGAGCGCCGGGCAGGCGGCGACGATCTTTGCGATCGCGCGCATCCTCGACGCCTTCACCTCGCCGGTGATCGGCCATCTCTCCGATCATTTCGGCGGCACCTGGCTGGGGCGGACGTTCGGGCGGCGGCGGTTCTTCATCCTTGCGGCGATCCCGCTGCTGCCGGCCTTCGCGCTGATGTGGCTGCCGGGACAGGCGTTCCTCTATTATCTCGTCACCTACATCCTGTTCGAGATGGTCTATGCGATGGAGATCATCCCGTTCGAAACGCTCGCCGCCGAGATGTCGACGAGCTATCGCGACAAGACCAAGTTCGCGGGTTTCCGCATCTTCACCGGCCAGATCGCGGCGATCCTGGCCGGCTTCATGCCGATGTGGATCATCGACTATCTCGGTCGCGACAGCGCCTGGACCTTCTTCTACATGGGCGCGATCTTTGCGGTGCTCTTCATGGCAACCGCCGGGTTCCTGTACGCCTTCAGCTGGGAGCGGCAGCGCCCGCCGGCTCAGCCGAGTGAAACCGCCGCCGAGCGTGTCGGCATCGTCGAGACGTTCACGACGCTTTACCGCAACCTGTTTTCGACCATGCGCATCCGCGCGTTCCGGCTGCACCTCGGCATGTATCTCGGCGGCTATATCAGCCAGGACGTATTCAACGCCGCCTTCACCTTCTTCGTGATCTTCGCGCTGGCCGGCACCACCGCGATCGCCTCCGGGTTGCTCGGGTGGATGTACGTCGTGCAGCTGGTCGCCGTCGGCATCGCCATCAACGTCGCGCTGCGCAGTTCGCCGGGACGCGCCTATCGCATCGCCGCGGTGTCGTTCGGCGTCGGCACCGTCATCCTGATCGCGCAGTGGATGGCCGGCGTGCGCGGCGACAGCTGGATGCTGTGGATCCCGATCGTGTTCGCCGGGCTGGGCCGCGGCGCGCTCAACTACATTCCCTGGGCGACCTACAATTACATGGCCGATGTCGATGAGATCGTCACCGGGCGGCGGCGCGAGGGCAGCTTCGCCGGCGTGATGACCTTCATCCGCAAGGCGGCGCAGGCCGCCGCGGTCGCCGGCGTTGGGCTGATCATGGATTGGGGCGGGTTCCAGTCGAAAGCGGCGGTGCAGAGTCCGCAGGCGATCCACGTCGTCGTCTGGGTGCTCGGCGCGGGCACGCTGGCAGTGCTGGTGTTCGGCATTCTGGTCTCGCTGCGCTTCCGCATCGATCCCGTCACGCACCACATCCTGATGGAAGAGATCGAGCATCTGCGCGCCGGTCATACCGAGCCGAGTTCGCCCGAGGCCAAGGCGGTCGCCGAGAACCTGTCGGGCTGGCGGTACGATCAATTGTGGGGCCGCGCGATGCGCGGAGCATGATGAGGAGCGGAACGATGGAGGCAACCCGACGCGGCATCCTAGCCGGCGCGCTCGCCGTGGCGGCGGCACCGGCTCTGGCGGCAAGTGACGACGATCTAACGATCGAGCGCTTCCCGATCTGGCCGGGTCCACCGCCCGGTCCCCCCGCAACGCCGGTGAAGGACGTGTTCGTCAAGCGCCACCCTGACGGGCCGCCCGACGACATCGCCTGGACGCACGTCGCGACTCCCATGCTGACGGCTTTGAAGCCGAAGAACCCCAACGGCGCCGCGATGCTGGTCGTGCCGGGCGGCGGCTATGTCCGCGTCGCGGTGGGCACGCACGGATCGGATATCGCACGATCGTTCGCCGCGCGCGGCATCACCACGTTCGAATTGCTTTATCGCCTGCCCCACGATCATTGGGCGGCGGGGCCCGACGTGTCGCTGCAGGATGCGCAGCGCGCGATGCGCATCATCCGCGCCGGCGCCGGCACGCGCTGGCACGTCGATCCCCGGCGTGTCGCGATTTCGGGCTATTCGGCCGGCGGCCATCTCGCCGCGCGGACCGCCAGCCGGTCGGCGCTGCAGACCTACCAGCCGATCGACGCGATCGACCGACAGTCGGACCGGCCCGACGTCGCCGGGCTGTTCTTCCCGGTGATCACGATGATGGACCAGGGCGTGCACAAACAGTCGCGCGAGGAGTTGCTGGGCGATCGCCTGCACAATCCGGCCGCGCAGCATCGCTGGTCGGCGCAGCTCGACCTGCCCGCCGACATGCCGCCGACGTTTGTCGCCTGCAACGCCGACGATCCGGTGGTGCCACCAGAAAACAGCATTCTGATGTTTCAGGCGCTCAACGCGGCGAAGATTCCGACCGAATTGATGATCTTCGAAAAAGGCGGCCATGGCCCGCCCGCACCGCACAAGGATGGCCGACCGGTGCCCTGGCAGGAACTGTTCATCGCCTTCACCCGCGATCACGGCTGGCCGAGCTGACCAACGACAAAACAGGAGGGGGCATATGACATCATCGATCACCCGGCGCGCCGCCGCAGTATTGCTGGCGGCGACCAGCCTGACCGCGGCGGCGCCTGCTGTACCGGCCAAGCCGGTCACACACCGCGTCACGTTCGATCATTATTCGCTGATGATCGACGGCAAGCCGACGATGATCTGGTCGGGCGAGTTCCATCCCTTCCGCCTGCCCTCGCCCGATCTGTGGAGCGACGTGTTGCAGAAGATGAAGGCGAGCGGGTTCAACGCGGTGTCGCTCTATTTTGACTGGGGCTATCACACGTGGAAATCGGGCGAGTACGACTTCACCGGCATCCGCGACATCGATCGTCTGCTCGACATGGCGGCCGAGGAGCATCTCTACGTCATCACCCGTGCGGGGCCGTATGTGAACGCCGAGCTGTCGCGCGGCGGCTTCCCCGGCTGGCTGGTCAACCAGAAGGCGAAAGCGCGCACCGACGATCCCGAATATATGGCGGCCGCCGATCAATGGCTGAGCCGCGTCAACCGGATCATCGCGCGGCACCAGCTCGACAATGGGGGCGGGACGGTGATCCTGCACCAGATCGAAAACGAATTGAGCGCGACCGCGCCGACGCAGCAGCGCTACATGCAGCATCTCTACGACGAGGCGCGCGCGGACGGCATCACCGTGCCGATCTTCCACAACGATGCCGGCCGCCACGGCCGGTGGGTGCCAGCGTCGAGTGACGTGCCGGGCACGGTCAAAGGGCCGAACGACCTCTACGCTTTCGACGGCTATCCCGGCGGCGTCTGCTCGGTGCACAACCAGCCGGCGAAGGGCAGCCCGGCGCCCGACTGGGGCATGTACGGCGCGGGCGGCGCCGATGGCGGCGCCAGCGCCTCGCCGCATACGCCGGGGTTTGCCGCCGAGTTCGGCGGCGGCTGGTTCGATTACTGGGGATCGAACGGCATGTATCCGTGCAACGCGATCCAGCGCGGCAACGGCTATCAGCGCGTCTTCTACGGCACCAATATCGCCAACGGCATCGCCATCCAGAATTTCTACATGACCTATGGCGGGACCAGCTGGGGCTGGCTGCCCGCGCCCGTGGTCTACGCCTCCTACGATTACGGCGCCGCGATCGACGAGGCGCGCGCCCTGCGGCCTAAGGCGCTCGAGCTCAAGCAGCTCGGCGAATTCGTGCAGGCGGTGCCCGATCTTGCGCGGCTGGAGAAGGCGCCGCCGGTAGCCGTCTCCAGCGATCGCGTGCAGGTCTATCACGACCAGAACCCCGATACGCACGCGCAACTGCTGTTCGTCGTGCACAAGCCGTCCAATGCGCGCACCGACGACCGTTTCACCGTCACCGCCGATTTGCCCGATGGCCGCTACAGCTTCCCGATGCAGTTGAACGGGCAAGACGCCAAGCTGCTGCTCGCCAGCACCGATATCGCGCGGCAGCATCTGGTCTATTCGACGTCCGAGCTGCAGACGGTGCTGCGCCATGGTGACGAAGATATCGCCTTGTTCTACGGCCGCGCTGGTGAACCCGGCCAGACCGTGCTGCGCTATGCCAGCGCGCCCAGGGTCGAGGTGCTGGCCGGATCGGTACAGTCGCGCTGGGATGCCGCGCACCACGACCTCCGCCTCGATTACGCCCATGACGGACTGGCGCGCGTGCGGATCAGCGGCGGCGGGCGGGCATCGCTGTTGCTGCTGATCGGCGACGAACATGCTGCGCAGCAATTCTTCCGCCAGGACGAGGTGCTCGACCATGGCCCGTGGCTCGTCCGCCATGCCACAGTGTCGGGCAGCACGCTGGCGATGACCGGCGACACCAAGGCGGCCGAACCGCTCGAGGTGTGGGCTCCGGCGCAGGTTACCAGCGTTACCTGGAACGGCACGCCGGTCGCGACGCGCCGCAGCGCGAGCGGCAGCCTGATCGCCACCGCGCCGCTCGCCGGGCCGCAACCGATCGTGCTGCCTGACCTCACCCGCGCGACGTGGCGCTATCACGCGGGGTCGCCCGAGGCGCAGCCCGGCTTCGACGACAGCGACTGGATCAAGGCCGATGGCGCGCCCGACCGCTCGACGATCCGCCCGCCGACCGGCGAGCCGACGCTGCAGATGGACGCCTATGGCTTTCACGATGGCGACGTGTGGTATCGCGGGCGCTTCCAAGGGAGTGCCGACGCGCAGCAGATCGCGCTGCATTATGGCGCTGGCGGTGCCGGCATGCTGCAACTGTGGCTCGACGGCCGGTTCGTCGGTGAGCAGGAGCTGCCCGCCGGGCTCGCCCGCCCGATCACGGTCGGTATGGCCGATTTCGACCTGCCCGATGCTGCGCAGCAATCGGGCACGCACGTGCTGTCGGTGATGATCCGGCCCGACGGCCATAATTGGGACCTGGAAACCGACGACGCGCACAAGGAACCGCGCGGGCTGATCTCCGCCTCGCTGTCGCGCCCCGGCGGCGACAGCTTCGCGGTGCCGATCGACTGGAAGATTCAGGGCCGCCAGGGCGGCGAGACGCTGGTCGATCGGGCGCGCGGGCCGCTCAACAACGGCGGGCTTTATGGCGAACGGGTCGGCTGGTCGTTGCCGGGGTTCGACGACAGCCGCTGGCAGCGCGTCGAGGTGCCCACCACGATGCCGTTCGCCGGCACCGCCTGGTATCGCACGCGCTTCACGCTCGACGTGCCGAAAAGCGACGACGCGACGATCGGCGTCCAGATCGGCGACCCGACGACGCCGCGATCGCCGCGTCGCTATCGCGTGCTGATCTTTGTCAACGGCTGGAACATGGGCCAGTTCATTGCCAATGTCGGGCCGCAGCGCGTGTTCCCGATCCCGCCGGGCATCATGAACAACCACGGCGCCAACACGCTGGCGCTGGCGGTGACCGGCGACGGCAAGCCGGGCGATGCGCTGGAGGCGGTCAAGCTGGTGACGATGTACCACGTGCGCGGCGGCGTGCCGGTGGAGATGGTCGAGGCGCCCGACCAGGCGAATTGAGGGCGGGCGGCGGCGCCCGAACGGCAGCGCCACCCCGCTCTCAGATCGTCATTGCGCCTGCTCCGACGCGGTTCGCTCGCCCAGATAAAAGCTCACGTGCGGCGGCTGGTTGTAGGCGACGTTCTGCCATGCCACGCCCTCGCGATAGACCGGATCCTGCATCAGCGTGACGAAGCGATGCGTCGTCGGGATCGGGGTGGTGTAGATGCGCAGTTCGCGATTGTCGGCGGTTCGCCAGATCACCTCTTCGCGCCAGTCACCCAGAATATCCGCCTGCAAGGCCGGATTGGCCTTGGTGCCGTTGTTCGACGCGATATCGTCGGGGTGCAGGATCGGATCGGCGATGCCCTTGTGCCAATCCCATTTGTAGATCGTCGTCCCATCGAGCAATTCACGCAGCAGATCGCCGTCCCACCAGATCGCAAAATTGGTCTGGCGCGGCGCCGGCCCGATCGCGTTGCCATGGACATCGAACAGGTCGCGCGAATTGGCGCCCCATAGTTCATCGCCGACGTAGCGCGGATCGATATCGGCGGCGAGGCCGCGGCCGGCGTCGCGGGTGGCCGGTTTGGTCCAGAGAATCTCCCCGGTCCGCGCGTCGAGCAGCGCCGAGCCGATATGGCCGTTGCGATCGACCTCTTCGTGCACCCCCCATTTCTCGAAGCCCGGCCGGTTGGGATCGAGGTCCGACACGTGCATGGCATCGCCATGATAGAGCGGGTCGGTCCATAGCCCCTTGCCGTCGTCATCGACGGCCATTGACCCGTAGATCACTTCGTCGCGGCCGTCGTGATCGACGTCGGCGATGCTCAGCTGGTGGTTTCCGCGGCCGCCATAATTTTCGTTGCCGGGCTTGGCGCTGTCGAACAGCCAGCGTTCAGTGAGTTTGCCGTGGCGATAGTCCCAGGCGGCTACCGCCGTCCGTGCATAATAGCCGCGACCGAAGATCATGCTCGGATGCTGCCCGTCGAGATAGGCGACGCCGGCGAGGAAGCGGTCCGAGCGATTGGCGTAACCGTCCCCCCAGCTCTTTGCGAGTTGCTCGGGCGTCGGGTTGCCGCCGGGATAGCGCGGCGGATCGTAAGGTGCCGTGGCCAGTGCTGCGCCAGTGCGGCCGTCGAACACGGTGAGATATTCGGGGCCGTTGACGATCCGGCCCTGCATTGGCGCGACCATCGTGCCGTCGGCAAGCACACGCGCGCCGGTATGGTCGCGCTGCGGCACCGCACCGTCTTTGCTGCGCCAGTCGGCGTGAGCGTCGCCGATCACCTTGCCGGTGCCGTCGATCGTGCCGTCGGCGGTCTTCATCGCCACCTCGGCGCGGCCATCGCCGTCGAAATCGTAAACGAGGAATTGGGTATAGTGCGCGCCGGCGCGGATGTTACGGCCAAGATCGATCCGCCACAGCCGCTTCCCCGTCAGCGTATAGGCGTCGATATAGACGTCGCCCGTATAACCTGTCTGACTATTGTCGTGGCTGTTGGTCGGATCCCATTTGAGGATAATCTCGTAGCGGCCGTCTCCATCGACGTCGCCGACGCTCGCATCGTTGGCGGTGTAGCTGTAATGATCGCCCGCCGGCGTCACGCCATCGGCGGGCGGTGACAGCGGGATCGACAGATAGCCTTTGGCCCAGACCGCGACCGGCGCCGAACGCTCTCCATCGCCCTTGGCGCCAACCATTGCAACGCTGTAGCGCGATCGCGCCGTGCCTTTCGGATCGAGCAAGCTGGTCGCCCCGGCCAGGGGACGGGTATTGATCCGGGTGCCGTCCCGGAAGACGTCGAATCGTGCATTTGCCGAATCGCTGTCCAGCAGGCGCCAACTCACGAAAACACCCCCGGCCTGCCCCGGCACCGCGACCACGCCGCGATCGAGATGCTCCATTTCGCGGCCGCTCGCCGCCGATGGAAGCGCGGCTAGAGCCAAAGGCAAGAGCGTAAAATACAGGCAATTAAGACGTGTTCGAGCCATTCCGGCATCCCCTCTCAAGCGACCGTTCCCGGCCGGTGTGTTTATCCCATCAATTATGATTGCGTTTCACAATTTGGCAATGTAGTCTTTTTTTATGAATTGTCTGATCGTTCGCAAAGGGGAGCGATCACGGTCGCCGCTAACCGGCGAACAACCACGACGGGCAACAGCCTGCGAGACAAAAGGGGAAGGGATGCACCGGCCAGATAGAAGCGTCAGCTAATCAGCATTGCCGCACGAGCGGCCCGACGGGGCGCGCACAACAACCGCCCGAATATATCGAATAAGCGAGCACAACGGCGATCGAGGGGGTCTCGACGACGACCGGATGCGCTCGTCCAGGAGAGGAGAAAAATCATGAACGCTTCGCGCGAACGAAGCCCGCGTACATTCACGACGACGTCTTGGCTTGCCATGGCGATCGCCTGTTCGATCGCAACGCCGGCATTGGCCGCCGCGCCGCAGAACGGGGCGTCGTCGGCGACGGACAGCACAGCACCGACCCAAACGCAGACCGATCGCGAAGACGCGCGTCGTACAGCACAGTCTCGCAACCAGGCCGCGGCTCAATCAACCGACGCAACGGCCGGCGGCACGGGAGGCGACATTCTCGTCGTCGGCACACGCGCGTCACTCCGCTCGGCCATCTCGCGCAAGAAGAACGCGAATACCGTCGTCGATTCGATCGTTGCCGATGATATCGCCAGCTTCCCCGACAAGAACGTCGGCGATGCGCTCGCCCGGATCACGGGCGTGCAGCTCAGCCGCGACTTCGGCGAGGGCACGCAGATTTCGATCCGCGGCGTCGAGCCCGATCTCAACCGCATCGAGGTCAATGGCGTCAGCATGCTCGGCGGCAACACCGACGGCAGCCGCTCGGGCGACTTCCGCGACCTGGCCGCCGAACTCGTCAAGTCGATCGACGTGTACAAGGGCTATGCGGTCGACATCACCGAAGGCGGCATCGGCGGCACCGTGCGCGTCGAGACGCGGCGACCGCTGGAATTGAAGGCGCCGATCGTCAGCCTCGTCGCGTCCGAACAATATCTCGAACTGACCAAGAGCTGGAAGCCGCGCGGCACGCTGGTCGTCGGCACGCCGCACCTGTTCGGCAGCAGCCGGCTCGGCGTCCTCGCCAACATCACTTACGACAACGTCGACACGCGGCAGGATTACATCAGCAACACCAACTGGAAACAGCTCGCCGATTTCGACCATTCCGACCAGAAGACCGTCGCCAACCCGGATTATGCGAACTACGACACCTATGCGAGCTGCGCGACGGTTTCGGGTTCGTCCAACCGGCTCGATTGCGAACGCCAGTTCTTCGACTGGGCACCGACGGTGCCGCGCTATCGGAGCTGGATTCGCCACGACAAGCGCATCTCGGCCGATCTTCAGTTGCAATATGAAGTCGCGCACAATTTCCGCGCGCATGTCGAGGCGCAGCTCAACTTCCGTAACCAGGAACTGAACGACAACAATTATTCGATCGACCTCGGGCGCTACCAGCGCTTCCAGCTCGATCCGGCGATCGGCAACCTGCAGCCGCAGGTCGCGCTCGATTCAGCGACGGTCAACGCCAACCATGTCGTCACCAGCCTGACGACGGCGCTCAATTCGGTGAACATCGGGACCGATGCCGCGCCGAATTACAGCGGTGCCGATGGAATCATCGGGGTGCAGGCCCGCGATTTCAGCTACGATCAGAATTCGCAATATTATCAGACCGGCTTCGATTGGACGTTGGGCGGCCTCAATCTCAAGGGCCTTGCGTCGCACTCGATCGCGACGACCAGTGGCAACACCAACTCCTATGCATTTTCGACCAGTGTCGCGGGCTTGACGATCGACCGGCAGAATGCGCTGGGAACCCCATCCTTCGTTTTCCCGGGCTCGTTCGACCCCGCCGACCCCAATTCCTATTCGCATTTCGATCAGGTCGGCGCTGACGGCCAGCCGCTGATCCAATCTGGCCCGACGCTGCAATACCGCCCGACCTGGGGCAGGAGCACCGAAAACCAGCTCAAGCTCGACGCCGATTGGGATACCGGCGCGTCGTTCGTCAACCGCATCGAATATGGCGGCCAATTCCGCTGGTCGAGCTTCAAGGCCTATAACGGCGGCGGCACGCGGCTGCTCGATCCAACGACGATGACCTATCAGGACAGCGCCAACCAGAATATCTATACGGTCATCACCGATACACCGCCGGCCAATCCGGCGGCCAATACCGTCTATCTGACGTCGGATCAGTATCAGCAGCTCTTGTCACAAACGACCGGCACGATCCCGGGCGCGCCGCTGTTCTCCACGCTGCGCAACGCACCGTCGGACGCGCCGTCGGAGCTTGCCATTCCGAAGTTCAATTCTGACGTCCTCGGACAATATTACGATCTGTCCAATTTCAATCATAACCTGCTGTTCCAGGCCAATGGTTTGCCGCAGATCCCGAGTTACAAGATCGATGAGACGATCGCCGACGGCTATCTCATGGCGGATTATGATTTCCACCTCTTCGGCATGCCCGTCACCGGCAATTTCGGCGTGCGCTACGCATATACCAAGGACGCGGGCACCGGCACTTACAAACGCACCGAAATTCGCATCAAGCCTGGCAGCGGCGGCGGCACCGAAACCGTCACGGTAGGCGCGGATTCGGCCTCGATCTCGCATAGCTACACCGACATTCTGCCCGCGGTGAACGCCAATCTGGGCATCACGCGGACACTGTTCCTGCGCGCGAATTACGCCAAGAATCTCGCGCGGCCGAAGCCAAGCGATCTGGTGCCCAACATCAATTGTACCTACGACACGGTCGACGTCACCGACGAGACGGTCTGCTCGGCCGGCAATCCCGATCTGAAGCCATATCGCGCGGATCAATGGGAAGTGAACCTCGCCTGGTATCCCAACCGCGATACGATGGTCAGCATCGGCTATTACAAGAAATACGAGAGCAGCTTCATCGTTCCCAACGTGACGCGGGATAATGTCGACCTGTTCCACGACGGCAATACCTTCACGGTGCGGCAGTCGGTCAACGGGCACGGCGCGAAGCTCGACGGTATCGAGATCAGCGGCCAGACGGTGTTCTCGTTCCTGCCGCGGCCGTTCGACGGTTTCGGCGTGCAGGCCAATTTCACCTATGCCCGCGCGATCGAGACGAACCTGACCAATGATGCGACCAACGTCGCATTGAATGATTATCCGGGCCTGTCGAAATACACCTACAATGCCAGCATCTTCTATGACAAAGGCTGGCTCAACGCGAAGCTGGCCTATAATTATCGATCGAGCTGGCTGGTCGTCGTTAGCGACAAAAACAACGGCTATAATCCGATCTATCGCCGCGGCGAGGGCTATCTCGACGGCAAGGTCACCTTCCGCTTCCCGAAACTGCACACCAACTTCTTCGTCGAAGCGCAGAACCTGACCAACGAATATTCGGAGAGCTACATCAACAGCGACATGCCGGTGGATTATTATTCGGCCGGCCGCCGCTTCTTCGCCGGGTTCCAGGTCAAGTTCTGAACGATCCGGGAGTGCTCGCGAAGCACCCCTCATACTCCCCCTATCGGGCGCCCCAAAACGGGCGCCCGTTTTTTTGGCTTGCGTCGCTAGCCGCTATTGGTTGCTTCGATCCGGTTCTTTGAAAACCGGCGTTCGCGTTCCAAGCGCTTCATGCGGAGCATATTGCGGCGCCGTCTTGCAGCGGCGGTCAGCGCAGTGCTTGATGGGCCTTGAGACAAATCGTTTCGACTATCCCGGTGCGAGGCAATGCGATGCTCTAAGGAGCCGACGTGCCGCGATCCGTGAGGGAAAAAGGCGCGAAAAGGCGCCAAAGACGCGGCCGTCAGATTGAAACGAAGATCAACTTCAGGCAGCCAGCATGTTGCCGTAGCCGATGACGGCGGTCGCGATCACCAGCAGTGCTACGCCCGACCAGACCAGCGTCTTGGTACCGCACGTGGCGTCCCTCCACTCGCGAAAGCCAAAACCCCACAAGGTGCCGAAAATGATGATCGACGCCATGTGCAGCGTCCAGGACGAGAAGCCGAAGCGCCCCATCTGGCTCTCGCCCATCGTGTAGAAGAAGAACTGGAAGTACCAGGTCGTACCCGCCAGCGCGCTCAACAGATAGTTGGCGAGGAGCGGCGCCCGGCCTGGCATCGTGCCGTCATCGTGCAGTTCGATCGGCTCCAGACCCCCGCCCTGCCCCGCGCCCGGCGATTGCGCCGCCGGCCCTTCCTCCCGGGCGACTCTCATGCCGATCCACTGGCCGGCGCTGCGATTCTTCACGATCAGCCAGGCGCACCAGATCGCATTGGTGATGAGGCCGCCGAACATTACCAGGCACAGGATCGGCAGACCGGTCCACAGCGGCCCGGTGCCGCGCGCGGCCGACAGCGCCTTGATTGGACCGCCCGCCGCCAGCCCGAACGCGAAGCACGCCGACATCACGCCCGCGAAGATCGCGACGATGATGCCCTTCCTGAAGTCGAACTCGGCGACCACCTCGGCCTTCTGCTCGTCCGACAGCATCGCGTCCTTCTGCGCACCCGCTACCGCGACGACGATGATGCCCACCAACGTCAACGCGATACCGCCGAGAATGATGTTCCCCGACATATTGGCGATGAGCTGGTCGTAGAATGTGCCCTGGAACAGGGGCGGGATCAGGGTGCCGAACACGGTGCACAGCCCGAGCACGACCGCCATCCCCAGCGATAGACCGAGGTAGCGCATGGTGAGCCCGTACCCCAGCCCGCCGAAGCCCCACAGCACGCCGAACACGATCGGCCAGACGATCACCGGCGTCGGCGCCGCGGCCAGCGTGCCCAACAGGTCATGCGTCTGGATCGACGCGATGATCCACGGCGCCAGCAGCCAGGAGAAGATGCCGCCCGTCAGCCAATAGATTTCCCATGACCAGCGCTTCACACCCCTGAACGGCACATAGAAGCTCGCCGATGCCAGACCACCGAGCCAGTGATAGACAACGCCGATCAGCGGATTACCCATGCGATCGGTCCCCTAGAGGTCCAGCCCGAGGCGGTAGATGCGGTTGGCGTTGCGGCCAAACAGGTCACGGCGCTCGTCTTCCGAAAAGTCGGCGACCAGCGTGTGATAGGCTTCGAGATAGGCGTCGAAGGGCGCAAACAATTTGTCGGTCGGGGAGTCGCTGGCGAACATGCAGCGGTGCGTGCCGAACAGCTCGATCGCCTCGATGAGGAACGGGCGAACCTGTTCGATCGTCCAGTCGCGATAGACGAACCCCAGCCCCGACAGCTTGATCGAGACATGCTCGAACGCCGCCAGCGTCTGCAGGCCATGGCGCCAGCGCGTCACGCCCTCGCGATCGCTGGTGACGGGCATGCCGACATGGTTGATGATGACGGGAATGTCGGGATGGCGCGCGATCAGCGGCGCCAGCCCCGCCATCTGCCCGGCATAGCATTGCAGATCGAACGACAGCCCGTATTTGGCAAGCAGGCCATAACCGCGCCACCAATCGTCCTCTTGCGTCACGTCGTGCGGCGAATAGGTGCGCATCGGGTTGATGTGCCAGTTGACGATCTGACGGATGCCGCGGACGTGCGGATGCGCCGCATGGGCCTCAAGCAGCGGCTCAACGTCATCGCTGTCGAGCGGCGCATAGGCGATGATCGCATTGGGCATGCCGCGGGTTGCGGCAATGCCTTCGAGCCATTCGGTCTCGTCGAGCGCGCGCTCCGGCGGGGCGCCAGCGTCGATATGGACGATGCCGCGGACGTTCCACTTGCCCGCATCGGCCAGATAATCGTCAAGCAGATAGTTGCGGGCGATTGCCTCGGTCGAGCCGTTGGGCCCGCTGTCATCGAACGGCGGGCTCAGCCACGGATAGCGGATATGGGCCAGATCCCACAGATGAACATGGGCATCGACGAAGGGCGGTCGCGTCATCTTCCTCTCCGCGGGCGGCGGGCGCCTGTCATGCCGGTCGCCCGCCGCCAGATCTCAGAACGTCGTGCGTCCCCCCGACGTATCGAAGGTGGACGCCGTGGTGAACGAACATTCCTCGCTCGCCATGAAACACACCATCGCCGCCGATTCCTCGACCTCGCCGAGCCGGCCCATCGGGATTTTCGAGCGCATGTAATCGACCTGGCTTTGCGGCAACTGGTCGAGGATCGGGCTTTCGAACGTCGCCGGCGTCAGCGCATTGGCGATCACGCCCTTGGTGGCCAATTCCTTGCCCAGGCTCTTGGTCAAGCCGATGACGCCGGCCTTGGTCGCCGAATAAGCCGACGCATTGGGATTGCCTTCCTTGCCGGCAACCGATGAGACGTTGACGATGCGGCCGTAGCCGCGCTCGACCATGTGTGCGCCGATCGTGCGGCAGCAGAAGAAGGTGCCGTTGAGGTTGACCGCGACCACCTTGAGCCAGCTTTCAACCGCAAATTCGGTGACCGGTGCGGTCGCCCCGGTGATCCCGGCCGAATTGACCAGGATATCGACACTGCCGAGCGCCGAGATCGTCTCGCGCGCCGCCTGCTCGACGGCGTCGTTGTCGGCGACGTCGACGACGGCGGTGTGCACCACCCCGCCATCGTCCTTGGCCTTGTCGAGTTGGCCGGCATTGAGATCCCACAGCGCAACCTTGCCGCCCTCGGCAATGATGCGCTGCCCTACGCTCCAACCGAGCCCGGAGGCGCCACCGGTGATGATCGCGTTGCGGCCCGCGAAACGCCCTGCGAAGACACTCATGCCAGCGCCTCCGGGCTGAACGCGACGAAGCGCTGGCGCTGCTCGCCGAGCTTTTCGATGCCGAGCGTGACGACGTCGCCCGGCTTCAAATACCAGGGCTCTGGCTTCTGGCCGAGACCGACGCCCGGCGGTGTGCCGGTAGTGATAATGTCGCCCGGCTCCAGCGTCATGAATTGCGAGCAATAGGCGACGATCTGCGCGACGGTGAAGATCATCGTTGCGGTCGAGCCGTCCTGCACGCGCTTGCCGTTGACATCGAGCCACATCTTGAGCGCCTGCGGATCGCCCACCTCGTCGGCGGTAACCAGCCAGGGGCCGACGGGGCCGAAGGTCGGAAAACCCTTGCCCTTGTCCCAGGTCGGGCCGCGCTCGGTCTGCCAGTGTCGTTCCGACACGTCGTTGACCACGCAATAGCCGGCGACATGACCCAGCGCGTCGGCTTCTTCGACATAATTGGCTCGCTTGCCGATCACCACGCCGAGTTCGACTTCCCAGTCGGTCTTCTGTGAATCGCGCGGGATGATGACATCGTCATTGGGCCCCTGCAGGCAACTCACCCATTTGTTGAACACCACCGGCTCCTCAGGGATCGGCAGGTTCGATTCAGCGGCATGATCGGCATAATTGAGACCGATCGCGACGAACTTGCGCGTGCCTGAGACGGGGACGCCATACCGCGGGCTGCCATCGACCAGCGGCAAGGCTGCAGGATCGAGCGCAGCGAGCTTGGCAAGCCGGCTCGGCGTCAGCGTGGTGGGATCAATATCGTCGATCTCGGCCGAAAGGTCGCGAATGCGGCCATCGGCATCGATCAGGCCCGGCTTCTCGCGGCCGGCAGAGCCAAAGCGGCAAAGCTTCATGAAACGATTTCCTCAGTGGGTATAGGGACGGTGGAGCGGAATGTCGCGGTTGAGCTCGACGCCGAACCCCGGCTTGTCGAGTTTGGAGACGTGCATGCGCCCATTCTCGGGCACCGGTTCGCCCAGCAGTTGCGGCGAGAACATCGGCACGACCTCGTCGGCCTTGGGCGCCATCATGAGGAACTCGGCGAACGGCGAGTTGTGGCGGGTGACGACGAAATGATAGCTGTAGACGCTCGATCCGTGCGGCACGACAAGCTTGCCGTGCGCATCTGCCAGCGCCGAGATCTTGAGCAATTCGGTGATGCCGCCGCACCAGCCCACATCGGGCTGGATAATGTCGCAACACTCCATCTCCATCAGCATGCGGAAGCCCCAACGGGTTGCCTCGTGCTCGCCGGTGGTGACCAGCATCTCCTTGGGCACGTTGCGCTTCAACGCGGCATACCCCCAATAATCGTCAGGGCTGATCGCTTCCTCGATCCACTTGAGCCCAGCTTCGCGCCAGGCGCGCGTCGCCAGCCGCGTGGCGTAATCGACGTCGAGCGCCATCCAGCAATCGAGCATCAGCCAGAAATCGTCGCCGACGCGGCTGCGCATCTCGGTCAGTTCGGCAAGGTTTTTGTTGAGGCCCTCGACGCCCTCCGCAGGGCCATGATGGAGCGGGAGCTTGCCGCCAATAAACCCCATCTGCTTGGCGAGATCGGGCCGCGCGCCTGTAGAGTAGAACAGCAGCTCGTCGCGCACCGCGCCGCCAAGCAGCTTGTAGACCGGCTCTTGCCTCAGCTTGCCGAGCAGATCCCACAGCGCCAGGTCAACGCCCGAGATCGCGTTGATCACCAGCCCCTTGCGCCCGTAATATTGCGTGGAGAAGTACATCTGGTCCCAGATCTTCTCGTAATCCGCCGGATCACGCCCTTCGAGGAAGCGCGCGAGGTGCTTCTCGACGATGTAGCAGGCGGGCTCGCCGCCGGTCGTCACCGCGAAACCTACAGTGCCGTCCTCAGCCTCGATCTCAACGACCAGCGTGCCCAGCACATTGATGCCGAAGCTCTGCCGGCTCTGCCGATATTCGGGATACCGGGCCATCGGAGTGGCGATGTGATCGTCGATCCAGTGGCCGTCACCCTGATCGTGATAATCCGCCCCGCCCCCGCGCACCACGAAGGCACGGACCTGGGCGATCTTCGGCAGTGTCATTTATCGTTTCCTTGAAAGCCGATGCGCTTCGCAACGCGCGAGACGTCCGTACATATTCCAGCATATGAAATCATGGGACGACAATCGAGAAGCTGTGATAGGAGCCGCACACGTGATCCTCCTCTCCGATGGATTTCGTTTTACTTTCTCATTTTATGGGATAGGATGCTAGTTGATGAGACAGAAGTCGTCAAATGAGAAATTGCCGGCCGCATCGGAAAAGCGCGCCGGGCCGCAAGGCAGCCAAACATTGCTGCGTGGCCTCGACATGCTTGACCAGGTGGTCGACGGGCCGATCCCGCTGCCCGAGCTATCAGCGCGCATGGGATTGACGCGTTCCACCACGCACCGCCTGGCCAATGCCTTGATCGATCGCGGATTCCTCGTCTTTTTCCCGCGTGAGGGCTATCAACTCGGCCCGAAGCTGCTCCAACTCGGGTTCCTCGCGCAGAGCCAGGTCGACCTTATCCAGACCGCGCGTCCGCACATCGAATCGCTGGCGATGCGCACCGAAGACACGGTGCACCTTGGCCGGCTCGACGACGAGCGCGCGCTCTATCTCGACAAGATTCCCGGCCGTCGCCGCGTCGAGATTTCTAGCCGGGTCGGCGATCGTCAGCCGCTGACGTCGACCGGCCTCGGCAAGGCATTGATGGTCGATACGCCGCCCAGTGAATGGCGCCGCCTGTTCGATACCGATCACGCCAGTGGCGGTGTGCCGATCGATTATGCCGTCTGGGAAGAACGGATGAAGAGCTATGCCGCCGCCGGACGCGCCTTCGATCTCGAGGAGAACGAGGACCAGATCCGCTGCGTTGCCGCGCCGATCCGCGATGCCTCGAACCGCATCGTCGGCGCAATCAGCGTCTCGAGCGCGGCGCAATATATGGACGACCAGCGGATGGACGCACTGAGCGACGACGTGCTCGCCACCGCCCGCGCGATCAGCACCGATCTCGGCTGGCAGGACGAAAAAGCCACCAGGAAATAGCAGGAAAGGACCGATCACTCGTGAAGTTGCTCGAAGGAAAGACCGTTCTCGTCACCGGTGCCTCGGCAGGCATCGGCCGCGCCGTGGCGATCGGCGCGGCCGAACATGGCGCCAGTGTCGCGATCAACTTCGCGCGGGACAATGCCGGCGCCGAGGCCTGCGTCGCGGCGATCGAGGCGACGGGGCAGCGCGGGCTGGCGGTTCAGGGCGACGTTGCCGACCCCGAAACCGCCACCGACTTCGTGGCGCGCGCGGTCGAGTCGTTCGGCAAGGTCGACGTGATGGTTTCGAACGCCGGCATCTGCCCATTCCACGCCTTTATCGACATGCCCGTCGAGACGTTCGAGCGGACCATGCGCGTCAACATGCACGGTGGCTATTTCATGTGCCAGGCGGCGGCGCGCCGGATGGTCGAGCAAGGCCACGGCGGGTCGATCATCGCGATGTCGTCGATCTCGGCGCTGGTCGGCGGCGAGTTTCAGACGCACTACACGCCGACCAAGGCCGGGCTTCATTCGCTGATGCAGTCGGCAGCGATCGCGCTGGGCAGATACAATATCCGCTGCAACTCGCTGCTGCCCGGCACCATCCTCACCGAGATCAACAAGGAAGACCTCGCCGACCAGAAAAAGCGCGACTATATGGAAGGCCGCATCCCGCTCGGCCGTCTCGGCCAGCCTGAGGACATGGTGGGGCCGACGGTGTTCCTTGCCTCGGACATGGCGCGCTACGTCACCGGCGCTGCGCTGCTCGTCGACGGCGGCGCCTTCGTCAATCTCCAGTGAGCGCCCCGCGCGTCGCCCTGTTCGTCACCTGTCTGGTCGACCTGATCCGGCCGCGCATCGGCTTCGCCGCGCTGCGCGCGCTGGAGGCGGCCGGGTGCGAGGTGATCGTGCCCTACGCACAGACCTGCTGCGGACAGCCGGCGCTCAATTCGGGCGACCGCGCCACCGCTGCCGATCTCGCGCGGCGCAACATCGCGATGCTCGACGGGTATGACCAAGTCGTCGTGCCGTCGGGAAGCTGCGGAGCGACAATTCGCGCGCACTATCCAGAAATCCTTGCGGACGACCCCGAGTGGCTGCCCCGCGCCGAGGAACTCGCCGGCCGCACCTGGGAAATCCTCGCCTATCTCGACGAGGTGCGCGGCTGGAGGCCAGACACCGCGCTCGACGCCACCGCGGTCTATCACGACAGCTGTTCGGGCCTGCGCGAGCTCGGCGTCAAGCGGCAACCGCGCCGCCTGCTCGCCGGCGTCGAGGGCCTGACGCTCAAGCCGCTCGACGGCGAGGAAACCTGCTGCGGTTTCGGCGGCACCTTCTGCGTCAAATATCCCGCGATCTCCGACGCCATCACCACCGAAAAGGCCGCCGCGATCGAAGCCTCCGAGGCGGACCTGCTGCTCGCCGGTGACCTCGGCTGCCTGATGAACATGGCCGGCAAGCTCCACCGGCGCGGCGCGCGCACCCGCGCGTTCCACACCATCGAGCTGCTTGCCGGGATGGGCGATGGCCCGGCGATCGGCGAGGAGGCATGATGAGCTTCGCCGAGCGCGTCGATGCCGCGCTGCACGATCCGTTGCTCAAGACCGCAATCGACCGCGCCACCGGCACCGCGCAGGCCAAGCGCGCCGCGGCGATCGCCGCTTTCCCGTCGTTCGAGCCGGCGCGCCGACGCGCGGCGGCGATCAAGGATCATGTCATCGCCAATCTAGGCGCCTATCTCGCCGCGTTCGAGGCCAATGCGCAGGCGGCGGGCGCGGCGGTGCATTGGGCGCGCACTGCCGACGAGGCCTGCGCCATCGTCATCGACATCTGCAAGAAAGCGGATGCGAAGCGCGTAGCGCGATCGAAGTCGATGCTCGGCGAGGAAATCGGCCTGCCCCACGCGCTCGAGGCCGCCGACATCACCCGCGTCGAGACCGATCTGGCCGAACACATCATCCAGCTTGCGCACGAGCGCCCGTCGCACATCATCTGGCCGGCGCTGCACAAGACCCGTGAACAGGTCGCCGATCTGTTCCGCGCCAGCCACCGCAGCCCGCAGAACGAGGACACGATCCCCGCCATGGCAGCGAGTGCGCGCCGTCAGTTGCGTGAGGACATGCTGTCGGCCGACGTCGGCATTTCGGGGGCAAACTTCCTGATCGCCGATACCGGCGCGGTGTGCACCGTCACCAACGAAGGCAATGCCGAGCTGTCGCTGGTGCCGCCGCGCGTCCATATCGTTACCGCGGGCATCGAGAAGGTGGTGCCGTCGATGCGCCACGCGACCCACCTGTTGCGGTTGCTAGCCCGCTCGGCGACGGGCGCGGCTCTGACGCAATATACGACCTTCTACGCCGGCCCGCGCCGACCCGGCGACCGCGAGGGGCCCGAAGAAATGCACATCGTGCTGGTCGACAACGGCCGTACGCGGATGCGCGACGAGGGGCTGGCGGAGATGCTGCGCTGCATCCGCTGCGGCGCGTGCATGAACCATTGCGTGGTGTTCCGTCAGATCGGCGGGCACGCTTATGGCGGCACTTATCCCGGGCCGATGGGCGCGGTGCTGACGCCGGCGCTCGACGGCCTCGCCGGGGCGAAAGACCTGCCCAACGCCTGCACGCTCAACGGCAAGTGCCGCGAGGTGTGCCCGGTCGACATTCCGCTGCCGACCCTGCTGCGCGGCTGGCGCGAGAAGAGCTGGCGCGAAGGGCTAGAGCCGGTGACGATGCGGCGCGGCCTCGGCCTCTGGGCCTGGGCGGCGAAGCGGCCGGCGCTCTATCGGCTCGGCACCCGCGTCGCGATCGCCGCGTTGCGCCGGTTCGGGCGAAGGGGCTGGATCGCCCGCCTCCCCCTCGCCTCGGGCTGGACCGACGGCCGCGACTTCCCGCGCCCCGAAGCCGGCAGCTTCATGGCGCGCTACCGCAAGGGCGAACGATGAGCGCGCGCGACGCCATCCTCGGCAAGCTCGGCCCGGCGCGACCGATCGCCGATCTCACGGCGCAAGCCGATGCGCTGATTGGCCACGCCGAACGCCCGCTGCTCGACGGCGACACTATCGACCTGTTCCTGGCGCAGCTCGACCAACCGAGCATCGCCGCGACGCATGATGCCGTCGATACGCTTGGCGACTTGCCGGCGGCGGTCACGCGCTATCTCGACGCCAATGTCGGGGCGCGTGCGCTCTACCTGCCGCCCGATCCGCAGCTGCTCGATCTCGACTGGCAGAGCGTAACGACGCTTCATTCCTGTCCGGTCGACGATGGCGCGGTTCTCGCCATCGCCCGCGCCGGGGTGGCGGAAACCGGATCACTGATCTTCGAGACCGCGCCGGTCGCGCCGATGCTTCCCAACTTCCTCGCGCTCCACCATCTCGTCGTGCTTCACCGCGCGCATGTCGTGCGCTGGCTGGAAGACGCCTTGCTCCCTGCCGGCCCGCAGCCGCGCGCGCATTACTGGGTCACGGGCGTCAGCGGCACCACCGACATCGAGGGGCAGTACGTGCGCGGCGCCCACGGCCCGCGCTTCCTGCACGTCATATTGGTCGGCTGACTGCCATCCATTTTAATGCCTGATGTGAAAGGTCATCTCCTATCGCCCGTTCGCCCTGAGCTTGTCGAAGGGCCGTTCTTCTCTCCCCCAAAAAGGCGTGAAGAACAGTGCTTCGACAAGCTGGGCACGAACGGTTTGGATCTGACGGTTCGCCCCCTCACCCCAACTGGTCCTTGATCAGCGCCTCGTTGGCATTGGCGGCAATCCCCCATTGCGCGGCATCGTTGGTCGACACGCTGCTGATCTCATCGATCGGCTTCAACACGGCCGCGCCGTCGACGCGGTGGCTGCCGCGATACTGATCGCGATTCTCGTGGTCGCCAGCGCCGAAGAACTCGGCCCATGCCCGCTTGGCGAGCGCCGGATCATTGCGCTTGACCGCGGCATAAGCAGTGTAACGCGAATGCGCCTGCGTCAGCGCGCGCCCTCTGCCCGGCGCGCCGGTCTTGGCGCGGAACTCGGCCTCCGGCGCGTTGTAATATTGGCAATAATCGAGCCATGCCTCGCGGTATTCGGGCACGTCGAGCAGTTCGAGCAATTCGGCGGTCACTTCCCAGATGCCGAACACACCGTTCAGATGGCTGATGCTGACCGCGTCGGGCGGATTGACGAAGCGCCCGGTCGCCAGCTCGCATGGCGATCCGCCGGTGAACCATTGGTGCGGCATCGCGGCAATCGATTCCATGCCGGCGACGATGCGGTCGCGCCATTGCGTGTCGCCTGTGCGCTCCCATTCGGTGTACCAGGCCGCGACCAGCGCCGCCCAGGTCGTACCGAACTGCATGAACACCTGGCCTTGGGGCAACGGCGTTTTCGCCTGCACCGCCGAGGTGCCCCCCGGCGGCTTCGATCCCTGCGGGCGCGCATTGACCTTGCGACCGATATCGACGCGCTCCAGCGTCTCTCCACTGGTAATCAACGCGTGCATCAAGTCGCCGACGCGCTCGTCGGCGGTGAAATAATAATAGATGCGCTTGTACAGCGCGTTGGAGATGCGCGGCTGCTTCGAACTGTCGCCCCAATGCTGCACGCCGTGGCGCGTGCCGAAGCCGGCGAAGCGCCCGATATGATAGACATCGACCTCGCTGGTATGCCGCGTCATCGCCTCGGCCATGCGGAACACGTCGGCGCGGCCGGTGCGCAGGAAGCCATACCACAGCCAAAGGTCCGACGAGAGCTCGCTATTGTCCCAGGCAAACCCGCCGATATCGTAACGCCAGACATGACGATCATTGTCATAGCTGTGCATGACGTCGCCATAGTTCCAGAAACCGTACCAGCGTCGCTCGTCGACCTGGCCGATGTAGAAATCGAGCTCACGCTTGGCGCGGCCCTCGATCTTGGCGAGCAACGGGGTCGAGCTGTCGGGCAGGCTCCAGACGCCGAACATGCCGGTATCGTGCGCGCGCCGTGTCGAGGCGAGCAGACGCGGCGGCTTGGCGACGCCGCCGGCCATCGTCGCGAGCCGCTCGCGCGCGGGCGTTTCGGGCAACGCCCACAGCCGGAACTCGGTCGTCCGCGCGATCCCGCGCGCATCGCCCCAGCCGGGCTCGTAATCCTCATAAGTGATGTCGAGACCCAGGTTCTGATGGGCGTAATCGGTCATGCCCATTTCGTCATGATAGAAGCGCATGTCCATCGGAGGCGCATCGGGCGCGTGATACCAGGCCGTGAAGCTCGCCTTGTCGCTTGCCGCATTGCGGATATCGAGCCGCGTCGGGCAGCGTTGCCAGAAATCAGCCATCGTGAAGGCAACACCGCCGCTCACTCCGCCGACATAGCCGAGGCCGGGCGCACGGCCGGCGCTGTCCACTGCGATCCAGCCATGCCCCGGGCTCGTCCGCTTGGTGATCGCGAAGCCGTCCGATGTCGGTTGCGACAGCGTGAAGTCATCCCATTGGGGGATATATTGCAATTTGCCGCGCACGCTATCGGCCATCTGCCCCAGGGGCGGCACAGCCTTGCCCGCAACCTGGGCATAGCGAAACGCTTGCCCGGGATCGCGACGCAGCCCGGTTAACGGCTGCACCGCCTCCCCCCATAAGCCGCCATCTTCCCCGGCAAACCGCAGGTGCCGATCATAGCCGGCATCGCGCATCGGCACGTCGCCGCTCAGCCCCAACCCGCACAGAAAGCTGCTGGCCGGATCGCCATCATAGATGAAACTGTGGACGATCCGCACCGACTCGCTGCCG
The DNA here is from genome assembly GCF_019880555.1 of Hephaestia mangrovi. Lineage (GTDB taxonomy): Bacteria > Pseudomonadota > Alphaproteobacteria > Sphingomonadales > Sphingomonadaceae > Sphingomonas > Sphingomonas mangrovi. The sequence goes on from NZ_JAINVU010000009.1 coordinate 59,204, forward strand.
GCGTAGAAATAGAGCCGCAGCGAGAATGGCAGCCATTCACCCGCCTCGCCCGCGTGTTTGCCGTCGAGTTTGATTACCGCGCGCACCGGCCCGCGCTGCTCGATCGTCGCTTTCTCGATGGTCGCGATAAAGGCGTTGCGTGGGCCGGCCGCCAGCCCTTCGTCATCGACCGCCGCAACCGACTGGGCAACCAATCGAACGGTATTGAGCACCTCTCGTTGACCGTGCGAGGCGGCGCGGATGATTGCCTTTCCGCGCGTGCCGATTTCCCATTGCACCGGACCGTTTACGACCTTGATGGTGTCGGCTTGCTCGCGGACGAAAATGGCCTGATCGGGCGTCGTAGCCTTGCCGGGCTGAACTTCTCCCGGCGCCGTCAAGGCCGCATTCGCCGGGATGGCGTGGGCGGTCCATTTGATCGATCCATCGGGCCACCAAGCCAGCGGCCAGGTCTGGACCGGAACGGCGCCTGCCCCAGTCAATTGATAGCCGGCTTCGGAATAGCGCGTGCCGCGCGGCCAGGGATATCCCCAAGTCTGGCCCTCGTGTTCCGTCGGCACTACGTCGTCGAGCCAGGCGACGCCATCATCGGGCGCGGAAGATTTGGGCGAGCGCTCGGCAAGCGCCGGAGACGCGTTCATACCGATCATCGTTCCGGTGATTGCCGAACCGGCAAGGAAATGCCTCCGGCTTAGCGACTCGTCCAGCATACCCTCTCCTTCTCTGGCTATGTCGCTGCCACCATATAGAACGTCGCCGAGTGTTCAATAAATGAGTTTATATTCCATATTATAGGAATATTAAAGCGGGAACGTTCGCTTTGTGCAAGCGGTTGACGGCAGAGGACTTCAGCCATGACCCAGCCGAACGAGAATATCACCCTGCCGCAACTGGAGCGAACGCCACAGCGGCACTTCTACACCGGCAGCGACATGTCGCGCGCGCTGTCTATCGGCGATTTGCGCGCTCGCGCTCACAAGCTAATGCCGCGCTTCGTACTGGAATATCTGGAAGGCGGTGCTGAGGACGAGGCGAGCCTGGCACGCGAGCGACAATGCTATGCCGAATGGCGGTTCATCCCGCGCCAGCTGGTCGACGTATCCCGCCGGTCGCTCGAAACCGAGATCCTCGGCAAGCCGGCCGCCATGCCGCTTGCGATCGCGCCGACCGGGCTCAACGCGCTGTTCATGCATCAAGCCGATAGCGCCCTCGCCCAGGCCGCAGTCGGCACGGGGGTGCCCTATATCCAGAGCACGATGTCCAACGACACGATGGAGGAGGTTGCCATCGCGGCGCCGGGCGTGCGGCATTGGTGGCAACTCTACGTGCTCGGCGGCGACGAAATCTGGCAGGAATTGCTGCGCCGGGCCGATGCCTGTGGTTGCGAGGCGCTGGTACTCACCACCAACTCGCAGATTTTCGGCGACCGCGAATGGAGCAGCCGCGACCGGATCGGCGGCGGCTGGCCGGATGCCTCGTCGATGATGGACGCGGCAAGCCATCCGCGCTGGTTTGCCGGCAGCATGGCGCACGGCATGCCGACCTTCGCCAACGTCATTGATTTCGTGCCGGAGGGCAAGCGCGGCTTTTTCGAAAGCGCCAACTGGATTCGCTCGCAAATGCCCAAATCGCTATCCTGGAACCACGTCGCGAAAATCCGCGACCGGTGGAAGAAGCCGTTTCTCCTGAAGGGGCTGCTACACCCGGACGATATTCGCAAGGCAATCGACAGCGGCGTCGATGGCGTCATCCTCGGCACGCATGGCGGCCGGCAGGAGGATTGGTCGGTCGCCGCACTCGACGTGCTGCCCGAAGCGGCAGAGATCGTGCGCGGGCGGATCGCGCTGATGATGTCGGGCGGCATCCGTCGCGGGACCGACATGCTGAAGGCCATGGCGCTGGGCGCGGACGCGGTGATCGCCGGGCGCGCGCCGCTTTACGGCCTGTGCGCGGCGGGCGCCGAAGGGGCGGCGCGCGCGCTCGAAATCCTGCACGACGAGGCGACCAACGATATGGGGCAGATGGGCGTTGCGCGCCTTTCCGACCTGACGCCGGAGATGATGGTGTCGATCAGCCGCGTCGCTTATCCCGGTGGTCGCCGCGGGTCGGCGATGGGCTGAGCGACGGGAACAATATTCCTGCCCCCTATCCCCTATAATTCGCCCCGCGCAGCCATCTCCCTGATCCGGTCGCCCGTGCGGCACGCCACCGCCTGAATGGTCAGCGACGGGTTGACGCCGCCCACCGTCGGGAACACCGATCCGTCGCAAATCCACAGATTGGGAATGTCCCATGAGCGACAATCGGCATTGACTACGCTGGTCGTCGGATTGTCGCCCATCCGCGCGGTGCCGTTGAGGTGGCAGGTGTCGTTCATCTCCTTCCACCGTTCGGTGGCGCCGGTGGCTTCCAGGCTCTGGTCCATGAAGTCGACGGCATGTTTGATCATCGCCTTTTCATTGTCACGGAAAGCGAAGGTGATGCGCGGGATGCGCAGGCCATATTGATCGGTTTCATCGGCCAGCGTGACGCGATTGCGCTCGTCGGGCAGCGTCTCGCCGACCATCTTCAGGCCGACCGAATGGTTGTTGCGGTTCATCTCGTCGATCAGGTCCTGGCCCCACAGGCTGCGCCCGCCGGCGAGTGACTTGGCCCAGATGATCGGCAGCGGCCCCTGGCTCATGTAGCTCCAGCCGCCGAAATAGTCCTTGCCGCTATCCTCGTAATTCCAATGTTCGGAAATCGCGAGGCTGGGCGGCCCCTTGTACGATCGCACCTCGTCTTCGACCTGGCCCCAGGCGGCCTGGTTGAGCTGCGCCATCAGATTCTTGCCGACCAATCCCGACGAATTGGCGAGGCCATCGGGGAATTCGTCATTGGCCGAATTGAGCAAAAGGCGCGGCGTCTCGATCGCATAGCCGGCGACAACGACATTCTTCGCCTTCTGGAACCGCCATTCGCCGTTGCGATGATAATGGACGCCGGTGGCGCGGCCGTTCCTGGTCTCAACGCGGCCGACCATCGCCAGGTCGCGGATTTCCGCGCCCGCCTCGATCGCGCGCGGCAGCCAGGTGACGAGCACCGATTGCTTGGCGTTGGTGGAGCAACCGGTGACGCAAAAGCCGCGATAGACGCAGGGATGCGCCTTGCCGCGTGGAGCGGAGAGGGTGGCTATCGGTGTCTCAGTCCAGTCGATGCCCAGCGCCTCTGCCCCGCGCGCGAGATATTCGGCCGCGGCGTTCAGCGGATGCGCGCGATAGGGGTAGCGACCGCGCTTCGGCCCCCAGGGATAGCGTACCGGCCCCGCGATCTTCAGCATCTCCTCAACTTCGTCGTAATAGCGCCACATCTCCTGCCAGCCGATCGGCCAGTCGGCGCCATAGCCGAGCTTGGTGCGCGTCTGGAAATGATCGGGGCGGAAGCGCAACGACACCATCGCGAAATGGACCGTCGAGCCGCCGACCGCCTTGCCCGAATTGTTCGACCCCATCTTGAGCGGCGTGTCGCCATCGACGATGCGTTCGTCGGTCCAGTAGAGCTTCTGCTGGTGCGTCTCGTCGGAGGCGAAATCCTCGAGGGGGCGCCAGTAAGGCCCCGCGTCCATCGCGACCACCGAGAAGCCCGCTTCAGCCAGCTTGCAGGCGAGCGTGCCGCCGCCGGCGCCGGTGCCGACGATGACGAAATCCACCTCGTCGATTTCCGGATATTGCCGCATCGGCACCCAGCCGCCGGGCTTGAACACATCGGGCGCACGACCAGCGCTCGCCTGTGGCGCGTGTTGCGGGTCAGCCGACATGAATGTTGCGCTCCTCGGCGGAGATCACCCGGCCGTCATCGCGCTCCGCCGCCTCCCAAGGGTCGCGGCGATTGGCCTGCAGCCGGACATAACCGCGCGGTGCAGCCGGGCCGCCAAAGCCCATCGCACTCCATGCGGAAGGGTGCGCGTAATAGGCCGAGACGATGTCGGGAATCAGCCGCCAGCTCCAGAACAACATTGCCGGCAAACTGGCCCATGCCGCCGCCTGCACATCACCCTGTTCGATAGCGCGCAATATCTCGTCCGCCTTGTCGCCGTCGAGGATCGCGAACGGGTGCCCTAATCGTTCCTGCGCCTCGGCGTCGATCGCGTCGAGCCCGCGCTCCCATGCCTCGCGGACCTGCGGCAGTTCGTGATGGCGGAAGCCATCGGACTCGTTCGTCATGATCTTATGCAACACCAGCGCCGTGGCGTTGGTCGCGGGACGCTGCTCAGGCTGCGGCACGATACGGTCCACCACCGCGCGCAACGTCGCGCGCTGCCCGGGCGTCAGCACCTCCGGCTCCTCGGTCGCCAGCCGGTCGCCGATTACCTTGCGCGTCTGCGGGTTCCAGCTCGGCGTGTCGCGCTTGGCCAGCACGTCGTAATGGGGGAAACGATCAACCATGCCGGCGCCTTTGCCGCATCATCAGCAGCGCACCGAAACCGGCGATAGCCAGCCCGGTGAAGGCCGGTGGCGCCGGGAGCGGCGGGCCCGCAAGGATGTTCTGCCGCCAGTTCTTCCAGCCGCCCATGTTGCGGGCGACGCCGTACGCGTGGAAGCCCATGCCGATCAACCCCAGCGCGGCAGTGGTGCCGAGCAGGATCATCGTCGCCTGTCGCGGGTGATCGTCGATCACGTCGCGCAGCAGCGACACCGCCGCGATCGGCGGCAACGTCACCGGCAGCCACATGAACGGATCGTGATACGCGCCGCGGAAATGCAGCAACGCCGCCTCGCCGACGGAGCCGAATAGGCCGACGCCGACCATCGCCCCGATCGCTCGCCCCGAGGCGAGCTCGACCGGGCCGATCCGATCCTTGCCCTGCGCCAGCGTATCGGCCGCCTTGCCCAGCGCGCCGGCGAGCACCAGCGCCGCGGGTGCGCCAGCCGGCGCGCCGTAGAACAGGTTGGTGAAGCTTGGCCCGCCCGGCCGCTTGAGCACGTTGTAGGCGTGGAAACCCAAGCCAATCAGCCCGATCGCGGTCGAGCCGACATGGCTGACGGTCGGCGCCGCCGTCCCGCGGCTTTCGGGCTGCTGTGCGCGCCGCCCGTTGACGGCGATGCCGAACGCCGACGAGGCGAGCGGCAGCACCATAGCCTTGTTGGCGAATGAGCCGCGATAATGTTCCAGCCCGCTATCGGCGAGAACCGAGGATGCCAGCGTCGTAGCGCCACCGGCGATCAGGCGGATCGCCACGGTGCCATCGGCTTGGGACGCTTGCGCCATGGCTCAGTCGTGATCTCCGAAAACGTGCGCCAGAACCTGCTTGGCGCTGCCCTTGATGACACCCTCCTCCTCCGGGTCGCCCTTGATCAGCATCTCGGTGAACTTGCGTGCCTGCTGGATGGTGATGTGTGGCGGCAGCGGCGGCACCTCGGGATCGGTTTTGACTTCGATCACCACCGGGCAGTCGGCCGCCAGTGCCTCGTCCCAGGCCGAAGAAAGCCGGTCCGGATTGTCGACGAATATCCCCTTCAGCCCGATCAGCTCGGCGAACTTGTGATAGGGCACGTCGGGTAGCTGCTGCGTCGCTTCGAAGCGGGGATTGCCTTCCATCACGCGCTGCTCCCAGGTCACCTGATTAAGATCCTGGTTGTTGAGCACCAGCACGACGAACCGGGGATCGCGCCAATTCTGCCAGTATTTGGAAACGGTGATCAGCTCGGCCATGTTGTTCATCTGCATCGCGCCATCACCGACGCTGGCGATCACCGGCCGATCCTGATGCGCGAACTTGGCGGCGATCGCATAGGGCACGGCAGCCCCCATCGACGCGAGCCCACCCGAAAGCGATCCCATCATGCCGCGCCGCATCTGGATGTCACGCGCATACCAGTTCGCGCAGCTGCCGCTGTCGCTGGTCAGGATGACGTTGCTCGGCAGCTTGGGGCTCAATTCGCGGAACACCCGCTGCGGGTTGACCGGGTTGGCCTCGACCATCGCCCGGTCCTCAAGCGTTTCCTCCCATTCGTTCTTCCAGTCGGCGATGGTGTCGCGCCACTTGGTGTCGGTCTTCTGGTCGAGCAGCGGCAGCAGCGCATCGAGCGTCGCGCCGACATCGCCCTGCAGATTGACCTCCATCGGATAGCGGATCGACAACATGCCGGGCTCGAGATCGACCTGCACGCCGCGCGCCTGCCCTTCCTTGGGCAGGAACTCGGCATAGGGAAAGCCCGAGCCGAGCATCAGCAGCGTGTCGCATTCCATCATCAGGTCGTAGCTTGGCTTGGTGCCGAGCATGCCAATCGAGCCGGTCACCCAAGGCAGATCGTCGGGCAGCACCTGCTTGCCGAGCAGCGCCTTGGCGCAGCCCGCGCCGAGCTTGTCGGCGACCGCAATCACCTGGTCAACCGCGTGCTTCGCACCCGCGCCGACCAGCATCGCCACCTTCTTGCCGGCGTTGAGCGCCTCGGCGGCGGCGCGCAGATCGTCGGCCTTGGGCACCACCTTGGGCTCGCGATAGCCGACACCGGAGAAGACCGCGCCGTGGCTGCGCGGCGGTTGCTCCATCTCCACTTCCTGCATGTCGTTGGGGAAGATCAGCGCCGTCACTCGCCGCTCACCCATTGCGATGCGCACGGCGCGGTCCGTGAGGTGGCGCACCTGGGCAGGCACCGCGGCATAACCGGTAAACGCGCCGGCGACATCCTTGAACATCGCCGGCAGGTCTAGCTCCTGCTGATAATGCGCGCCCACCGCAGTGCGCGCCTGTTGGCCGACGATCGCCAGCACCGGCATATGATCGAGCCGCGCGTCATACAGCCCGGTCAAAAGATGCGCAGCGCCCGGCCCAGAGGTCGCCAGGCAGACGCCGAGTTCGCCGGTGAACTTGGCGTGCGCAGACGCCATGAACGCCGCCATCTCCTCGTGGCGCACCTGGACGAACTCGAACTTGTCCTTCTGGCGATCCAGCGCGCCGAGCAGGCCGTTGATGCCGTCACCTGGATAGCCGAAAATTCGGCGGACGCCCCATTGATGAAGCCGTTCCCAGAAATAGTCGCCGACCGTCTGCGCCATCGTCGCATCTCCTATCTGAATACCGGACTGTCGCTGTGCCCCACCAACGGAGCGGGGCTGCGATCGTTCCGCAGGACACCCAACTTGACTTCTATCTCTACATAGGTTGTTTATAGCGAATGATCCGTCGTCGGCGTCCTTCGAAGCAGATGCTCGTCCTGTTGAAGGCGCTGGCTGCTCAAGCGCACCAATGGCGCCATGGCTATGATCTAATGAAGGAAACCGGGCTTCTTTCGGGCACGCTCTATCCGCTGCTGATGCGCATGACCGATCAGGGTCTGGTCGAGGCCGAATGGCGCGAACCTGTCCAGCCCGGGCGGCCGCCGCGTCACGCCTACCGGCTGACGACCCAGGGGCTGGAGCTCGCCCGATCGGCTACCGACCGCGCCGACGCGCCGCCGTCGAAGGCGGCTCTCGCATGACCGAGGCGATGGCGAAGGCCTTGATCGCTTTGGCCGGCCGCTGCCTCGGGGAAAGTCGACGCGATTGGGCGCTCGCCATGCAATCGGAGTTCGACATTGCTCGCGCGGAAGGACGGCCGCTCGCGTTCGCGGCCGGCTGCCTGATCGCCGCCGTGCGAGAAATGCCGATGCACGAGGAGGGGCGATTCGTCCTCGCGAACTATATTCTCGTGATCGGCCTCGTCGTTCCGATGGCGGCGCTGCAATTCGCCTGGGGGTTGGGCTTTCCGTCATCGGTGCCGGGACAGACCGGCCTTTACAGCATGCTGGCGCCGGGAATCTTCGGCGATCCCTATCTGGCTGGTGCCTACGCGGCAGCTGCGCCGCTGTTGCTTGCCCTTTGGCTGTTGCTCGGCTTGGGCCATCTGCGGCTCGCCTGGGCGGTGCTCGATCACGACTGGGCACGGGCGGGTCGGGCTGCGGCGTTCATCATGGCCTTGATCGTGACGCTCGCGATTTTCATGGCGGTGCTGTTCCTCGATTGTCGCGACGTGATGTTTCATGTGGCGGCATTGGCGGTCGAGCTGATCGCCCTTTCCTGCTCCGCGCGCTGGCATCGCGAGCTCTTCCCGAGCGGCGATGTCGCCTCGTGCTGGCAAACCATCTAGCGGCAATCGCTCACTGGCAACCGGGCAATGCAACCGGCTTACCGGTACCGCTTGACTCTTAAATCTACATATGTCGTATTATGCTTCAAGCGAGGCGAAAGCGACACATCCCCGCATCGCATCGCCGACGATCCCAAGGGGAGTTCGATCATGAAGGTCCGCGCTATCCTATTGCTTCCGGTTTTGAGCTTCATGCCGACATTGCCGATCACGGCATCATCCGCGGCCGAAGTCGCGCCCGCCCGAACCACCGAGGCGACAGCGCTCGACGCCGGGAAGCGCAAAGCAGTGCTCGACGCCGCGATCGTCAAAATGCGGGCCGATTACGTATTTCCGGAAAAGGTGCCTACCATCGCCAAGGCGCTGCGTGCCGCCCTCGCCTCGGGCAAATACGACGCCTTGACCGCTCCCGACACGTTCATCACCGCGGTCAATGACGATATCGAGAAGGCCGCGAACGACCGGCATCTCCACCTCATCTGGTCCGCCGATCCGCTGCCGCCGATGCCCGATCCGGGCAAGATCGACCCCGCGATTAAGAAGATGATGGACGAGCGCATGGCGCGCGTGAACTACGGCATCCGCAAGGTGGAGATTCTCGACGGCAATATCGGGTATCTGAAGATCGACGGTTTCCCCCCGGCCGAGATGGCGGGCGACACGTTCGCTGCGGCGATGGGCGTGCTTAGACACAGCGACGCGATGATCATCGACCTGCGCGACAATGGCGGCGGCGATCCGGAGATGGTCGCGCTGGCGATGAGCTATCTCGTGCCGCCCGCCACGCTGATCAACACCTTCCACAAACGAGACCAGGCCGTGAACGACCAGATCTGGTCGCTGCCCTTCGTTCCGGGCGGACGCTGGAGCACCGACAAGCCGGTCTATATCCTCATCAGCAAGCACACAGCGTCAGGCGGCGAGGAAATGGCCTATGACGTCCAACAGCTGAAGCGCGGCACGCTGATCGGCGAGCCGACATGGGGCGGCGCCAATCCGGGCACGTTCGAACCGATCGACGATCATTTCGCGGTCTTCGTGCCGTTCGGCATGGCGGTGAATCCGATCTCGAAGAGCAATTGGGAAGGAACCGGCGTCAAGCCGGATGTCCCCGTCGCAGCCGCTGACGATTTGGAAACCGCGAAACACCTAGCGCTGGAGAAACTTGCCGCAAGCGCCACTGGCGATAGGCTCAAGGAACTGCAGCATCTTCTCGATCCGAAGAATTCGACGCCCGGCGCGGCGCAATGATCGGTTCGCACCGAACTTGCTCGGCGAGCATCGGTGTCGCGGTCGCCATCGTGGCAATGCTGTCCGGCTGCCACCATCCGGGCCCTCCGCCGCCGCGGCTGATGTTCGATAACTTGCCGGTGAGCGGCACCCTTGCCGATGCCAGGCGCGCGGGTTTCACCGACTGCGTCGCGGGACCGGATTCAATGCGCTGCCGTCGCCGCTCAGTGATGTTCCAAGGCAAGGGACCGTATGAAGCGGCGGTCGATCTCGACGGCGATGATGGCGGCGGTGGCTTCGACCAGCTGACACTATGGCACGACGACGACCAGATGGCGGTTCAGGCGGCGGGCGATGCACTGCACATGACGGGCTGGAAATTGTGCATGACCGGCAGCGGCACGCACGGCGATTATGAGATTTACACGCGACAGGGATCACCCGTGAGGGTGGCGATCGATATCAGCTATTGGAGCAAGCGCCGGTTGCGCGTGATTCCGGAGCGCAATCCGAAGAAGCCCCTGTGCACGGCAACACCAGGATGATGCGAACGCTCCTTATCTCGGTGCTCTGCCTCTACGGGACGATTAAGTTCTGCCATGTTCAATTCGGCAGAAAGCGCGCGCTGAGCGAAGACGAGTCAGGCGTTACCAGCGCCGTGAAAGCGGGCGAGCCAACCGTTCTCCTGCTGGCGCTTTCGATCGCATTCGCACTCAACCTATATTGGACCTGGTGGTATCATCGACTGGGCGCGCGCGAGGTGGCGCGCGCGACCACTTGCTACGCACTGCTGTCGGCGACGCATCGTCTCCCTGGGTATGAAGCGAATGCTGGAGTCGGCCGCATCGAACCCGGTCGCGCGTCTTACATGCGCGTTGCGATCGAGCACGGCGCTTGGATCGGGGTCAGCGCGCCGAACGTCCGGGCCATGCTCGCGGGGAAGCGATCGTCGTTTGAAGTCACCTATGCCGCACTAGCCCGGCAGCGAGACTGGCGTGGCGTCAGCTTGGCGTTCGTCGATATGCAGCATTGCCTCAATGACCAATGGGCGCCGCACGGCGAGATGTTCAACCCATGATACGCCATAAATCGTCGGATCCCGTCGATGCCGCCCTTTTATTCAATTGTCGCTGCCAGAGCCTCTCGCCGATACCGTGACTTGCGCCACGCTTCAGCCGCCAGTCACACCAATCGTGTCGAGCAGCAGCTTGACGTTGAGGACGATGATAACGGCGGCGATGAACCAAGCCGTCGCCTTGAGCCATGCAGGGCTGGCCAGCCCGCCCATCTTCGCGCGATCGGAGGTGAATTGCACGAGCGGCACGATCGCGAACGGCAACTGCATCGACAACACCACCTGGCTCAGGATCAGCAGCCGGGCGGTGCCGCTCTCGCCATAGAGCGCGGCGACGATCACCGTCGGCACGATCGCCAGGCCGCGGGTGATGAGGCGACGCAGCCACGGCTGGAGACGCAGCCGCAGAAACCCCTCCATAACGATCTGGCCGGCAAGCGTGGCGGTGATCGTCGAATTCTGCCCCGATGCCAGCAACGCAACCGCGAACAATGTGCTCGCCAGTGCCGCGCCCAGCGTCGGCGTGAGCAGTCGATAAGCGTCCTGGATTTCCGCGACGTCGGTGCGGCCGATCGTGTGAAAGGCCGCCGCCGCCAGGATCAGGATCGCCGCATTGACGAACAGCGCGAGCATCAGCGCGATCGTGCTGTCGAGCGTCGCCCATTTGACCGCGTCGCGCTTGCCCTCGGGGGTCGGTTCGAAGGCGCGCGTCTGCACCGCGGCGGAATGCAGGTAGAGGTTATGCGGCATCACCGTGGCACCGAGGATGCCGATCGCGATGTACAGCATGGTCGGATTGGTGACGACCTCGCTCTGCGGCACGAACCCGGCGAGCACCGCGCCGATCGCCGGTTGCGAGGCGATCAGCTCATACAGGAAGCACAAGGCAATGATCGCGATGAGCGCGATGACGAACGCCTCCAGCCGCCGGAAGCCCCGCCGTTGCAGCAGCAGGATCAACAGCACGTCCAGCCCGGTGAGGCACACGCCCCACACCAGCGGGATACCGAACAGCAGGTTGAGGCCGATCGCGGTGCCGATCACCTCGGCCAGATCGCAGGCGACGATGGCGATCTCGCACAGCAGCCACAAGGCCAGCACGACAGGCTTGCTATAGGCATCGCGGCACGCCGCGGCGAGGTCCCGGCCGGTGGCGATGCCGAGCCGCGCCGCAAGCGCCTGGAGGACGATCGCCATGACATTCGATAGCAGGATGACCGACAGCAACGTGTAGCCAAACGCCGATCCGCCAGCGAGATCGGTCGCCCAATTGCCCGGATCCATATAGCCGACCGCGACGAGAAAGCCCGGCCCGGTAAACGCCGCCAGCTTGCGCCATCCCGCCCCCGAGCTGGGCACCGCGATCGATCGGAACACCTCCGGCAGGGACGGGGCGCCGCCGGTTCGCCAGCCGCCTTCGAGCGGGGCCGAGGCGGGCGAATCGTTCATCAACAGGCTCCGGGTTCGACCATCATGCAGATGCCAAACTAATCCCATAGCCCTTTCGTTCAAGTATAGCCTTGGCTAATTATCTATCGCGCCCGACGCGAAGCGGGTAGTCAATCGCTGCAAGGCGTCCAGCGTGGCATTGCTGACATGATGCTCGATACCCTCCGAATCGGCTTCGGCGGTGGATTGGTCGAGTCCGAGCGCGCGTAGGAAATCATAGACGATGCGGTGGCGGCGGCGCGATTCCTCGGCCATGCGCGCGCCGGCCTCGGTAAGGAACAGAGAGCGGTAGGGCTTGCTCTCGACCAGCCCCTCACGCTTCAGCCGCGCGACGATCTTGGAAGCGGTCGCCTGCGTTACCGCCATATTCTCGGCAACGTCGATCAGCCGCGCCTCGCCCTGTTCGGCGATCAGATCGCCGATCAGCTCGACATAATCCTCGGCCACCTCGCTCTGGTGCGCCTCGCGGGTGCGCCGGAAGGCGGCAGCGCGGCGTTGGGCGTTGGTTTCGGTCATCGGCTTCGGTATTCCCTTTGCCCCGCGCTGTATCGCAACTTCACACAAAGGCGAAGCGCTCGGTGACCGCTTCAATCCTTGGCGCCAACGCGAACGGCATGCACGACATAGCGCGACGGCCCGTGCCGCGTGGCGCCGAACGGGTAGCAGGTGGCTAATGCGAGTTGCTGGCCCCCGCCGGTCGCAATCGCGAAGCGATCCCATCGCACGATCTCGGCGCCGGTGACGACGTAGCGGCGCGTCCGGCCGCCCACCCCCTCGACCACGATGACGTCGCCTTTGCGAACATGCTGCAGGAAACGAAAATGGGTGTCGCGATGCGCGGCGATGACTGCAGTACCGGGTTCGCCGATACGCGCGGCAGCGGGGAGCAGGGTCGGGCCGAACGCCATCGCCTGCCCCGAGCCGGTATCGAGAACGATGCGATCGACGCCGAGCCGCGACACGCTGATCCGGGCGACGGGCGCCATATCGGCCCAGGGCCAAGGCTTGACCGAATGATGCCGCGCGACACTGCGATCGAAGGCGTGCTCGAGCAGGATCTGCGCGACCACCGCCTTGGCCGGCACGATTGCCCCGGCAGCGATGCGGGCGATGCCAGCCAGGCTGAGCGCGATCAGCAGGGTGGCGGCAAGGCCGCGCCCGAAGACGCGACCCTTGGGAAGCGCGCGGGCGGCCATCACGCTTCCCCCCGGCGACGGCGGTGCAGCAGGAACAGCCCGCCCAGCCCGATCAGCAGCAGCGCGAGCCCTTGCGCGATCGTCGCGGCGAAATCGGTCGCGGTCTGCGGCAGATCGAGCCCGGTCGCCTGCTCCGCCGCGCGCGCCGCCATCGTGTCGGCATTGCGCAGCGCCGCAGCGCCGGCCTTGCCGCCGAACAGCGTGCCGAAATCCCAGCCCGCGGGGAGGTTGATCGGCAGATCCTCGCTGGTCAGGCCCTCGCCGGTGGGCCGCGTCGGCGTCTCGTCGATCGCAACCAGGCTGGTCTGGCTGGTGACGATGCCGCTCGCCAGGCCGATCTCGGCGATTTGCGCATCGGCCTTGTCGTCGTCGATCACGCCGAGCGTGCGATCAGCCTCGATGTCGCTGATCCGGCGCCTCGCCCACAATTTGGCAACGGCCGAGCTCGCCTGCGCCTTGGCGAGATCGACGCTGCGCTGCCAATGCTTGTTCCCGATCGTGCCGCTGACGGTGAGCGTGCCGGCGAGATGATCGGTCTTGCCCACCAGCACCAGCGGGCGGCCGGCATAGATATCGGGCAAGCGCTTCGGCGTCAGGTCGAGCGTCCCGCCGGACACGCTGACCTTGAGATCGCGCATCGCCGGATGATCGAGCACGTCCAGCAGCGGCATCATCCGTGCCGCTACCTCCTCGGGCGTGCCGACATGGGTGTAGGTGCCGCCGCCGATCGTCGACATCCGCTCCATCAGATAATCATTGGGCGCCGAACCGATGCCGACGAAGAACACATGGCTGCGGCCACCGTCATGGCCCAGGGCGGCCAGCATCTCCCGCTCATTGGAAATCTCGCCGTCGGTAAGGAAGATCACCTGGCGCAGCGCGTCCGGCCCGCCGCTCGCCGCCGCGTCGGTCAGCGCGGCCTTGAGCGCCGGCAGCATCTCGGTGCCGCCATCCGCCTCCAGCCCTTCGGCATAATGTTTGGCGAGCGCGACCTGATCGGGCGTCGCGGCGACGCTGTGATCGAACAATTGCGTCATCGTATCGTCGAAGCGGATGATGTTGAAATGATCCTGCGGCCTGAGCGTCGCCAGGGCGTGGACCAGGCTGGCCTTGGCCTCGCGCATCGAATCGCCGCCCATCGAGCCGCTGTTGTCGATCACGAACACCATTTCGCGCGGCGGGGTCGTCAGTTTCGAGAGATCGGCCGGCGGCGTGATCGTCGCCATCACGTAATCGCCGTCCGTGCCATGCTCGCTGAACAGGCCCACCGTCGGATCGGCTGAGGCCGAGCGCCAGTCGAGCTCGAAATCGCGATCGGCCGGCGCCGGGCCGAGCAGCCGGACGGTGCGGTCGTCTCCGGGCCCCGAGACGCTGACGCGGTGATAGCGGCTGATCAGGTTGGCGACCTTGAAGCCCGGCGCGAGGTGAACGGTGATGGAAACCGGGTTGAGCTTGGCGCCCAAAGCGGGGTCGAGCACAGGTGCGCTGGTCACGGCATTGGCGTCGTTGACGGCGGCCGCGGAGGTCAGCGTGTGCGGCGGTGTGTAGCGCGGGCCGACCACCAAAGGCAGGCGCAGCGAGAAGGTGCCGTTGGTGGCGGTGACCGGCGCCTGATATTCGATCTGGACGAGCACCGTTTCGCCGGGGCCGATATTGGCGACGCTGTTGGTGAACATATTGGGCCGCTGCTGCTCGACCAGACCGGCCTTCTGGCCGTTGGCCCTGGCGGTCTCGTACATCTGGCGGGCGGCCTCGCGCTTCTCGATATGGCCGATGATGTCGCGTTGCCCGACCACCATCTTCAGGCTGTCGACGGCACCATCCTCAGGCAGCGGATAGAGATAGGTCGCCTCCATCCATTTGTCGGAGGTGTTGCGGAACGCCTGCGTCACGCGGACGCGGGCGATCTCGCCGGTCACCGTCACGTCCATGTCGGTGCCGAGGCGGACAGCGGGCAACGTCTCGCTCGCATGGAGGCCATGCAGCATCAGCGTGCCCGCGCCGGGGCCGTCGTCGCTGGCGAGGGCGCTATCCTGCGCGACGGCGGGTGCGGCGGGCATCGCCAGCGTGGCGGGGACGCTCATCGCGATCGCCACCGCGGGAATGAGGGCGCGGCAGATGTGGTGAAATCGAGGCATGGCAGGCTCCATCGGTAAAGAGGAGCCTTCCCTCTATGCGCACGACATGCCGGACAGCCACGAGCAACATCGGGCATTGTTTGCCGCAGCCGGCAGCCGCTGGCGGCGCGATGAGCCGTTGTGCGCAAATGTGCGCAGATGTACGGATACAGCGATGCACGATCTCGATCCGCCCGCCGCCGAAGCCGATACCATCGCCCGGCGCGTGCGCGAAGAGATCGCGCGCCGCCGCATCTCGCGGCAGGCACTGGCGGATATGGCGCGGATCAGCCTGTCGACGCTGGAAAAGGCGCTGGCCGGTACGCGACCCTTCACACTCGCCACGACGATCCGGATCGAGGAAGCGCTCGGCGTGCCGCTTCGCCACGGCGCGCCGGTCGCGCCGGCACCGGCGGCGATCGCGCCGGACGACATGGGCGCCTATTCCCGTTCGGCGGTCGGCTGGATCGAAGGGCGCTACCTCACATTGCGGCCGAGCTTCGGCACGCCCGGCGGCATCTTCGCTTACGTGACGACGATCCGCTGGCTCGACGACAAGGGCTATCTGGGCTTCGCCGAATCCGAGCGGACCGACGCCCGGTTCCAGCAGGCCGGACACGTCTCGCTACCCAACCTGTCCGGGCATATCTATCTGGTGACCAGCGAGCAGGGCCAGCACCGCCTGGTGATCCTGTCGCGACCGACGGTCGACGATGTGCTCTACGGCATCCTGGCGACGCTGGAGATCGGCCACGGCTCGCAACTGGTGCCGGCAATGACGACCATCGCATTGCGCAAGACCGACCGGATCGAGGACCAAACGCTGGGCCTCATCGAACCGGGCGCGCTCGCTTATCAGGCCTATCGAGAGACGCTTACGGCCGCCGCGCGGAATGACTTCGTCCGCTTTCATACGCTATAGGTGTCGATCGGGCACGGTCGCTGCAATCGCGGCGGATTTGACCGGGATCTGCACGCCACGGATTGAAACCGGCCTGCCCTTTATTGCGATGGCGCACCCGACAGGATTCGAACCTGTGGCCTCTGCCTTCGGAGCGCCCCTGAAATTCGTTTTTTGCGTCCACGAAAATCTATCATTTTCTCCTAAAAACAGTTATATAGAGGAATACGCTTCGCAGCCGTCCACCGGCGTACGAGGGCGTATATTTGACGTATATTTGACAAGTTGAGGGCCTTCGCCGATGCCCCAGACGCTGAAAGAAGCGCCGCTTACGACACGAAGCGCACGAGCCGCGTTGCGGTGCGGTGTCTATTGGCGGAGTATCGATCCAGACACTCACCTTGGCTACCGCAAAGGAAAGCGAGGCGGACGTTGGCTTGCGCGTTGGTACGAGGGTGCAGGTAGATATGCACAGATTACGCTAGGCACCGCGGATGATGTGATAGTTGAGGGAAACCTGTCCTTCAATGCGGCGGTAAGCTCGGCACGCGAGGCCGTTATCGCGGCCCGTCAAGCGGCCGCTCTGGCGCAAGCTGGACCAATCCAGACGGTTCGCTCTGCGGTTGAGCTATACATCATGAAACGCAACGAGCGGTCCTCTGCACGAGCCGGAAGGAAGATCCGCTCTAGCGCTGATCATCGGCTCAGCTTGCACGTGCTGAGCCGGCCCGAGCTTGCTGACGTCCCGTTGCACGAACTACTCGAAACCGACTTGGCGAAATGGCGCGCGCGTCTAGGTGGGAAAATCGCGACGCGCCGCCGCTTGACCGCCGATTTTCGGGCAGCGCTGAACGAAGCTGCGCGCGCCGGGCGAAAGGTACTCCCCCCGGAACTTCCAAGCATAATTAAATACGGGCTGCAATCACCCGAAAGTGAAGCGGCTGGTCCGGGCGAAACGATTGCGAGAACAGACCAGATCCTGACCGACAAGCAGGTCAGAGATCTATTGCTGGAGGCGGCGCGCTTTGACGCAGAGAAGGGATGGGGAGGCGATCTCTGGCGGATTGCTCTCGTAATCGCCGGCACGGGAGCGCGCTTTTCTCAAGTGGCCCGATTGACCGTGGGAGATGTCAGAGGCCATCGAATATTCATGCCGTCGAGCCGGAAAGGTCTGCGACGAACAGAGA
Organism: Hephaestia mangrovi; assembly: GCF_019880555.1. Taxonomy (GTDB): domain Bacteria; phylum Pseudomonadota; class Alphaproteobacteria; order Sphingomonadales; family Sphingomonadaceae; genus Sphingomonas; species Sphingomonas mangrovi. The sequence goes on from NZ_JAINVU010000009.1 coordinate 76,466, forward strand.
ACCACACTCCGGTCCCGATCGGTGAGGATGTAGCAGATGCGCTGGCCCCCGTCATGAAGGGGCGCCCGGCAAACGCTATCTTGCTCGAGCGATGGTATCATAAGGCGCTGGGACACGGCCGGTGGAGGCGCGATAGCCGGACTGGCTGGCGTGCCTCGTATGATATAACAAAAAGCTTTCAGACCATAGCTCTTGCGGCGGGTCTCACTGGCGTAACCACCTACACACTGCGTCACACTTCGATTGTGCGCGGTCTGCGCGCTGGGCTTCCGATCAGGTTGGTGGCCGCATTACATGATACGTCGACGCTCATGATTGAGCGCTATTATGCGCGTTACATTGCAGATGGATTGGAGGAGCTCGCCGCTAAAGCGATCGTACCGCTGGTAATCTAATCCATTGCGATCCTTCGTCTACTCGCTCGCGGCGCAGCGACGGCCTAATCGTCAACCAGAGTAAGTCAGCGCCCGTCTACAGAGCGGGCACTGCGCCTCTCGAGGAAACTCAGCGGTCCGGACCTGATCTATCGACCATCAGTCGTGCGCCGCGCTGCCCACATCCTTCATCATCGCGTCATGGTCTTCCGGTGCGCTGGCGACGGTCGCCTTGTATTGTTCCGGTGACATCGACGGCAGCTTTTCGAGGAACGCCACCATGTCCCAGATCAGCGGATCGGGATGCGTTTTTCCCCATGCAGGCATCGCGGTGAGCTTGACGCCGTGCTTGATGATCCAGAACTTCTCGGCCGCCGTCAGGTCGGTGCCCTTGGCGAGTTCGGGCGCCTGCGGGTAGAGGCCCTGCGCCATCTCGGTCGGCTCGACACCGGGTCCAAGATGGCAGCCTTGGCACATCTCGGCATAGAGCCCGGCACCGGTGGCAACGTGCGCGGGCGTTCCGAGATCAGCAGGGGGCTGGATGCCGCGGGCATGAACCGCGATCGATCGGTCGCGAAGACTCTCGAGCAGCGCGTAGACCGGTCGGCTGTGCGGCGCGTCGGCGGCGATGTTGTAGACCCCGAACCAGACGAACGCTGCCAACAGAACGAGCGCGGCGATGACCGCCGCGATGACGAACCGCAAGCTCGGGAGGTGATGGCGAAGGCTCGAACGGGTCACGGCAATACCTTTCTTAAAACCACGCGCGGATGCCGAGAACGAGGCTCGTGCTATGCGGCGCCTCGCCATCTTGCCGGGCGAAGGTCGCCGAGCGCCCGACCTTCGCAGTATAGGAGACGCCGATATAGGGCGCGAACTGGCGGCTGATCTCGTATCGCAGCCTGACACCGAGTTCGGCATTGCTCAGGCCCGCGCCAATGCGATCCCGTGGCACGTCCTGTGCGGCGAAGTTCAGCTCGACACGCGGCTGCAGGATCAGGCGCTGCGTGATGCGCTCGTCATATGTCCCTTCGGTGCGCGCCAGGAGGTCACCCTTGGTCGACAGAAACACGGCGCCGCTGACATCGAACTGATAGGGCGCCAGGCCCTCGATCCCTAGGGTCGCGAAGGTCTGGGTCGGTGACGGCTGGAAGTCGTGACGGACGCCGGCCTGCAGATCGAAATAGGGACCGATCGCGCGGCTGTAGAGACCCTGCACTTCGGCTGAGTCGACGCCCTTGCCGAACGTGCCTTCGCCTTCCGACTTGACGACGAGGCGGTCGATGTCGCTGCCGAACCAGCCTTCGCCTTCCCAGCGATAGCCGTCGCGGCCATCGTGGACCTGCAATTCGGCGAGGTTGATCATGACCTGCGAGAACGGCTCGCCGCCGTTTTCGTGGCGGAACATCGCGCGCGCAGGTTGCATCGCGGCTGGGGTGTAGGTGCGGTCGGCATAATGATCGGTTGGCACCGGGGGTGGCGGGGCGTCGCCCGGCGGCAGATCGGTGCCACTCGGTGTTAGTTGTCCGCTCGCGGGCATAGCCATCCCCGGCATCATGCCGGACGCCGCCGCGCCATCGTGATCCGCCGTCATGTTCATGTCCGGCAACGACGAGGTTTCGCCGCCTTCTGCGGGCATCGTCATGTCTTTCATGGGATCGCCATGGCTGTCGTGGCCCGGCTTCGGCTCCGCCTTCGTTGCCGGGCGCTTCTGCGCGACGGCCGTCTTCCTTCGGGAAGTCGCAGGAGCGGCCCTTTTCTTGGCCGGCATCGGCTTCGACATGTCCATGCCGGGCACCTGCATGCCTTGCATCGACTGAGCCGCCGCGGGGTTCGCCGTTACGGCCATGGCGCTGGCAGCGGCGAGGAGCAGCACCGGCTTCATGCCTCGTCTCCTTCCTTGCGCACCGTCACCACCCGCATCATCCCGGCCATCATGTGATAGAGCAGGTGGCAGTGGAACGCCCAGTCGCCCGGCGCGTCGGCGGTCAGGTCGAACGTCACGATTCCGCCGGGCGCCACCACCACCGTGTGTTTGCGCGGCGCGTGATCGCCGTGCCCCGTGACCAACTCGTAGAAATGGCCGTGGAGATGGATCGGGTGCGCCATCATCGTGTCGTTGACCAGGTTGACGCGCACGCGCTCGCCGTTGCGAAACGGAATGGGCGCGGCATGGTCCGACATCTTCACGCCGTCGAACGACCACATGAAGCGTTCCATGTTGCCGGTCAGGTGGACGTCGATCGACCGAGACGGCGCCCGCACGTCGGGATTGCGATCGAGCGCGACGAGATCGCGGTAAACCAGCACGCGGTGGCCGACATTTTCCAGCCCCTGACCAAAATCGCCCGTGCGGTCCTGCGGCATCGGCGCGATGGTGGACACGCCGGCATTCTTGGCAACCTGCGGCGCGTTCTTGAAATCGCGCATCGACATCGATGCCATGTCCATGGCGCCGCTCTTGCTGCCCGCCATGTCCATGCCGGCCATGTCGCCACCGCTCATCTTCATTCCGGACGTGCCTTGGCTCGCCATCGCCATGCCCTGCATGTCGCCAAGCGGCGTCGCACGTTTCGACGGTGCGCCGAACCCCGCGTCAACCGGCCCGCTCGCCAGCAACCGCGAGCGGTTCTGCTCGGCGGTTGGATCCGTCCCGCGCGGCGTCATCGCCTTCATCGCCATCCCGGCCATGCCCATGTCGGCGATCGTCGCCAGCGGCCTTGGGCGAAGCAGCGGCACCGCCGCGACCATGCCGGCACGCGGCGCCAAAGTCGCCCGCGCCATCCCTGAGCGATCGACCGCCTCGGCGACCAGCGTGTAGGCGCAGTTTTCTCGCGGCCTGACCACCGCGTCGAACGTCTCGGCAACGCCGACCTGGAACTCGTCGGTCTCGACCGGGCGGATGTTCTGCCCGTCGGCCTGCACCATCACTAGCGGCAAGCCGGGGATGCGCACGTTGAAGATCGTCATCGACGACCCGTTGATGATCCTGAGGCGCACGCGCTCGCCCGGCTTGAACAGCGCGGTCCAGTTGTCCGCAGGACCGTAGCCGTTGATCGTGTAGGTGTAGATCGATCCCGTGCCGTCGGAGATGTCGGCGGCGTCCATCCGCATGCCGCCCCATTTCAGTCGCTCGCTCTCCGGCTGGTCGCGTCCCGCCAGCAGCCCGGCGAGCGTCTCCTTCTGGAAGTTCATGCCGCCGGGGTTGAGCTTCATCCGGCGGAAGATCGCCTCGGGCGACAGCTGGCTGTTGTCGGAGAGAAACACGACATGCTCGCGGTCGTAGCCGACCGGATCGGCGCCCACCGGATCGATCACGATCGGGCCATGCAGCCCCGATTGCTCCTGCCCGCCGGTGTGGCTGTGATACCAATAGGTGCCGGCCTGCCGGATCGGGAACTGGTAGAGGAAGGTCGTTCCGGCATCGATGCCCGGGAACGACACGCCTGGAACGCCGTCATATTGCGGCGGCACCAGCAAGCCGTGCCAATGGATCGAGCTCGACCTGTCGAGCGCGTTACGCACCTGCAGCCGCACCTCCTGGCCTTCGCGCAGGCGGATCAGCGGTCCCGGCGTGGTGCCGTTGATGCCGATAGCGCGAAACGGGCGCCCGTCGATCGTGGCCGTCCGCCAGGCTAGTTCCAGCGCGATGTCCTCGCCGGACACGGACGGCAGCGGCGCGGCGATCCCGCTCGACACCGAGCGCGCCCAGGCGGGAGTCCAGTTCGTCAAGGCAGCACCGCCGGCGGCGAGTGCGGCACCGCGCAGCAGTTGCCGACGGTCGATTGGCTGGTTCATGGAAACTCCCGGTCGTTACCGCCGCGTGGCGGTTTGTTACCCGGAGATACGCGGGCGCTTGGGCGATCCCTCATTCCGCCGCAAATTTTTCCGCGAGCCGCGCCCGCGCGCGCGACAGACGCGTTTCGACCGCCTTGACGGTGATGCCCAGCGCCTCGGCGGTCTCGGCCTGGCTGAGCCCCTCGATGGTCCGTAGCATCAGCACATCGCGCAGCTTCGCCGGCAGCTGCGCGATCTCGCGCCGCAGAGCATCGAGCGCCGCACGATCGCCGGCGACCGTCTCCGGATCGGGTCTATCATCGGGGACGGTCGTGGCTACCGCATCGCCCCACGCCAACAGCGCGCGGACCCGCCGGCGACGCCGCCAGTCGCGGCAGCGGTTGAGCGCGATCGCCGATAGCCACGGGCGCAACGGTCGAGCGGAGTCGTAGCGCGCCAGGTTGCGATAAGCCGCGACGAAGCTGTCCTGGGTCAGGTCCAGCGCTTCTTCAACATCGCCCGAGCAGATCGCGACCAGCCGATATATCGCGGCGCGGTGCCGCCGCATGATCTCGGCGAACGCCGCCTCGTCGCCGTCGCGGGCGAGCACGGCGAGCCTCCGATCGTCGAACTGGTCGAGCGCTGTGGTCACTGCTGGTCGGCGGTCAGCGCCTTCACCACCGCGCGATCATAGCGCTCGGCCTGATCGGGCCGCAGGATCTGGCGCATCGCGAAGACATGTGCGAGCGTCGCCTTCTGCAGCCGCCCCATATCGGCGTGCGAGGCATCCACCGCCGCCGCAACCTCTGGCCCGTAGCCATGCTCCGATTCGATTGCTTCCGCGAGACGGGCGTTATCCGCCTTCATCGCCGCCTCGATCGTCGTCCGTCGCCGAGCATATTGCGCTTCAAGCTTTTCGAGCTGCGCCTTCTGCCTGACATCAAGATCGAGCTCGCGGTGCAGTAGTTCGTGCAGCTCGGTGCTCGGACTGGGCGGCGTCGGCAGTAGCGCGCGACCGACGAAGACCCCGGCCACGGCCGCAACGAACGCGATCGCCGCGACCAGGGTCGTCCAGCGACCGCGCGTCACTGCTCGCCCATCAGCAGCTGCGACGGCGCAAGTTGCGCTCCGTCGAGCGACGCCGCTTGCGCCGGGGCCGCGCTCGACAGGGGCAGGCCCGCGCCGGCAATCCCCAGTCCAGTCGCCGCAAGCGCGGCCAGTATCGCCAGGCGCCGCGGCATCCGGCGATCCGCCTCGGCCAGATCGTGAATACGCGCGAGCACCTGTCGCTCGAGGCCATCGAGCGACGGTGTCGGCATGGCCGCCAGATCGTGCAGACGCTGGTCGAGGTCGGGCATCGTCAATCTCCTGTATCGACAGCTTATACGCGCCGCCGCGTCCATTCCCTCAGTTTTCCTTGGCCGACCGAGGGATCATCTGCCTGCGTGCGTAATTGTTTTAGGCGAACGATCGAGGGAAACGACCAATGGCCGAGCACGGGCACGATCATCAACATGATGGGGATCATCACGCATCCGACGGAGCAACCGATCCGGTCTGCGGCATGACCGTCGATCCCGCGATGGCCCGGCACAAGGCGACTCACGACGGTCAGGAATTCTACTTCTGCTCGGCAGGGTGCCGCACAAAGTTCATCGCCGACCCGAACCGCTATCTAGCCGGTGACGGCGCTCCCGAGCCGGAGGCGACACCAGGGGCGATCTGGACCTGCCCCATGCACCCCGAGATCCGCCAGGAAGGACCAGGCACCTGCCCGATCTGCGGCATGGCGCTGGAGCCCGAGGAGCCGAGCTTCGATGACGCGCCAAACCCTGAGCTTGTGGATTTCACCCGCCGCCTGTGGGTGGCCGGCATTCTCGCGGTGCCGCTGCTCGTACTGTCGATGGGCGCCGACATGTTCGGGCTCAGGCTGGTCAACGCCGCGGCGTCCCCCTGGGTGCAACTCGCGCTCGCCGCACCGATCGTGCTGTGGGCCGGCTTTCCCTTCTTCGCGCGCGGCGCGGCCTCGATCCGCTCGGGCCATTACAACATGTTCACGCTGATCGCGATCGGCGTCGGCGCAGCGTTCGCCTACAGCGTGGTGGCGACGATCGCGCCGCACCTGTTCCCGCCGGCGTTCCATACCATACATGGTCAGGTGCCGGTCTATTTCGAGGCCGCCGGCGTCGTCGTCGCGCTGGTCCTGCTCGGTCAAGTCCTCGAACTGCGCGCCCGCGCCGCCACCGGTCGGGCGATCAGAGCGCTGATGGACCTCTCGCCGAAGACGGCGCGCCGGATCGATGAGCATGACGAAGAGCGCGAGGTGGCGCTCGACAAGGTCCAGCCCGGCGATCGGCTGAGGGTCCGCCCCGGCGACGCGGTGCCGGTCGACGGCATTGTCGTCGAGGGGCATTCCCATATCGACGAGTCGATGCTCACCGGCGAGCCCGAGCCGGTCGAGAAGCAGGTCGACGATCCGGTGACGGGCGGCACGGTCAACGGCACCGGCAGCTTCGTCATGCGCGCCGAGGCGGTCGGCGCACACACCATGCTGGCGCGCATCGTGCGCATGGTCGCCGACGCGCAGCGCAGTCGTGCGCCGATCCAGGCGGTCGCCGACCGCGTATCGGGATGGTTCGTGCCGAGCGTGGTCGGCGTCTCCGGGCTGACGTTCATCGTCTGGATGCTGGTCGGACCCGATCCCCGCTTCGGTCACGCTCTGCTGAACGCCATCGCTGTCCTGGTCATCGCCTGCCCCTGCGCGCTGGGTCTGGCGACGCCGATGTCGGTGATGGTCGCCGCCGGCCGCGGCGCGCATGCCGGCGTGCTGATCCGTAACGCCGAGGCATTGCAGGCCTTCGAGACGGTCGACACGCTGGTCATCGACAAGACCGGCACGCTGACCGAGGGCAAGCCTCGCCTTACTGCGATCGAGCCGAACGGGGCGCTCGGACGGAGCGACATTCTCGCTTTGGCCGCGTCGGTGGAGCGCCAGTCCGAGCATCCGCTGGCGGGTGCGATCGTCGCGGCGGCCGAAGCCGAAGGTGCCGATGCGCTGCAGGTGCGCGACTTCACGTCGCACACCGGCATGGGCGTCGAGGCGACCGTCGATGGCCACCGCGTTGCGATCGGCAACGCCGCAATGATGCATCAGGTCGGTGCCGACCCAGCGCCGATGGAAGCGCGGGCTGCGCAGCTGCGGGCTGCCGGTGGTGGCACGATGTTCGTCGCCATCGACGCGACGCTGACAGCAGTGCTGACCGTTGCGGACCCCGTCAGGCCGGGAGCTCGCGACGCTATCACCGAGTTGCGCGCAAATGGGCTTCGGGTCGTAATGCTGACCGGCGACAATGCGACGACCGCCGAGGCGGTCGCGGACGCCGTCGGCGGCCTCGACGACGTTCGCGCCGGACTGACGCCCGAGGATAAGGCGGGGGCGATCCGAGAGCTGCAGTCGGCCGGCCATTCGGTCGCGATGGCCGGTGACGGAATCAACGACGCGCCGGCGCTTGCCGCCGCCGATGTCGGCCTCGCCATGGGCACCGGCACCGATGTCGCCATCGAAAGCGCCGGCATCACGCTGACCAAGGGCGATCTCGCCGCGATCGTCCGCGCTCGGCGCCTCGCCCGGGCGACGATGCGGAACATCCGGCAGAATCTGCTGTTTTCGTTCCTGTTCAATGGCATCGGCGTGCCCGTCGCGGCCGGCGCGCTCTACCCGATCGCCGGCATCCTGTTGTCGCCGATGATCGCGGGCGCCGCGATGGCGCTGTCGTCGTTCACCGTGGTGCTGAACGCGCTGCGCCTCAACACCACCCGCCTTTGAAAGGGTCTCGATGCACGCAACATTCCCCGCCTGGCTTCATGCTCTCTCGATCGTCACCCTCGTTGCCGGCGGGTTCTGCGCTGCGATCATCATCGTCGACGAGGTCAATCGGCCGCAGAAGATGTGGATCATGAACCTGGTTTGGCCATTGACCGCGCTGTTCGGCAGCATCCTGTGGCTCGCAGCCTATTTCAAATGGGGCCGCGCCCGGCCTGGGCAGGGCGACAATGCCAAGCCGCCGATGGCGGTAATGGTCGGCAAGGGATCGAGCCATTGCGGTGCCGGATGCACTCTGGGCGACATCATCGCGGAATGGGCGGCGTTCGCCGTTCCTGCAATTGCGGTCTGGTTTGGCTGGCATCATTGGACAGCGGAGAAAATCTTCGCGGTGTGGATACCGGATTTCATCCTCGCCTATCTCATCGGCGTCGTCTTCCAATATTACACGATCAAGCCGATGCGGGGCCTGTCGGTCGGGGAAGGCATCTGGGCGGCGGTCAAGGCCGACACCGCGTCGATCACGTCCTGGCAGGTTGGCATGTATGGCATGATGGCGATTCTGCAGTTTCTCTGGTTCAAGCAGGCGTTCGGGGGGACGGCTGAGGTCAACACCACCGAATTCTGGTTCGCCATGCAGATCGCGATGCTGGCGGGCTTCTGCACCTCTTATCCGGTCAACTGGCTGCTGATCGGGATTGGGTGGAAGGAGAAGATGTAAAGAGAGCGTGCGAGAGAGCGTGGGCCAACAGGTCGGTTCTCCGCGCGGCCGTCCGTTCCCGAAAGCGGCGCCTTGAAGGGAGCCCTTCCGGATCCTCCGACATTCCGGTCGCTTGCTGTCTATTGCAAGCGGATTTCCCTCTTAGCCGATGTTGCGGGAAGCGGCCACCAGCCTTGCATCCCGCGCCTCTGGCGCGACCGCGCTCTATGCCGCGTGCGCCGCACCGAGCCGCTGACGCGTCTCGGCCCATTCGGGTCACGATCACTGATGCCAGGGCGGGACATGCGTCCCGCATGATGTCGCCGGCGCGGTGCGCCGGCGGCGTATGCCTGCGGCGTCGATCTGGCGGGGTGGGCGTCACTCCCCTCTGGTCCCGCCGCGGCGTGCCGCAACCGGCTTCGCCGGTCTTCCACTTCGTTGCAGCCCTGCGGGTGCGGCCCGCCTCTGACGGCGGGACCGACGGTCCGCTCCTGCCGCCCACCCCGCCAGTCCGGCGCCGGTTGCGGCGGTTGAGAGAAGGAGTGGAACAATGGAACTGAAGCATATCGCTATCGAGCGTCTGTCGGTCTCGCGCGCCAACATGCGCGGCGGCAGGAAGGGCGCAGACATCATGAGTATTCTGCCTTCGGTGCGCGCGCGGGGTGTATTGGTGCCCCTGATCGTGCGGGCCAACGGATCGCCCGAAACCTACGAGATCGTGGCCGGGCGACGGCGCTATGAGGCGGCGTGTGCGGTGGCGTCCGAAGCCGGCGAGATCGATCCGCTGCCCTGCGCGGTGATCGAGGCGGGCGACGATGCCGCCGCGCTAGAAGCGTCGCTGATCGAGAACATCGCGCGGCTCGATCCCGACGAGGTGACGCAGTGGGAGACCTTCACACGGCTGATCCGCGAGGGCCGCAGCGCCGCTGATATCGCCCTGACCTTTGGCCTCACCGATCTTCAAGTGCGGCGCACCCTGGCGCTTGGTAACCTGTTGCCGCGTATCCGCTCGCTCTACCGTCGCAGCGAGATCGATGCGGCAACCGTCCGGCATTTGACTCTCGCCAACAAAGTGCAGCAACGCGATTGGCTGACGCTGCTCGACGATCCGACCATCTATTGTCCGACTGGTCAGTCATTGAAGGCATGGCTGTTCGGCGGCGACACGATTCCAGTGAGCGCGGCCTTGTTCGATCTTGCCGCCTTCGACGGCGAGATCGTGTCCGACCTGTTCGGCGACGAGCGCTACTTCGCCAGCAGCGAGGCGTTCTGGGCAGCGCAGCAGGCTGCGATCGAGGCGAAGGTCGCCGACTATCGGGACGCCGGCTGGGAGGTCGCGGTGCTCGATCGCGGCGCGCCGTTCCATCGCTGGGAGCATGAGCATTGCGCGAAGCGCAAGGGCGGGCGGGTTTATGTCGAGATCGGCCGGCGCGGTGCTGTCGTCTTCCATGAAGGGTTCGTGACCTTGAAGGAAGCGCGCAAGCAGGCGGCGGGCGAAACGGTCAAAAAGCCCGTGCGGCCCGAGATCACCAGCGCGATGCAGGATTATGTCGATCTGCATCGCCATGCTGCCGTGCGTGCCAGATTGGCGGATGCGCCGGGGGTAGCGTTGCGGGCCGCGGTCGCGCACATGATCGTCGGCTCGTCGTTCTGGTCGCTGCGCATCGAGCCGCAGCGCGCTGGCAAGGATGCGATCACCGAGAGCGTCGAGAACAGCGCATCCGAAGCCGCGTTCGATGAAAAGCGCCGCTCGGTGCTGGAATTGCTCGGGTTCGACGCCGAAGCGCCGACCGTCGTTCACGGCAACGATTACGACACCGGCCTGCCCGAGCTGTTCGTGCGGCTGTCTACGCTCGACGATGCGCAGGTGCTCGACATTCTGGCGATCGTCATGGGCGAGACGCTTGATGCGCGCAGCAGCATCACCGACCTGATCGGCGAGCAACTGTCGGTCGATATGGCGGCGGTGTGGCAGCCCGATGCGGCGTTCCTCGACGGATTGCGCGACCGCGCGGTGTTGCTGGCGATGGTTCGCGAGATCGGCGGCGATGTCGTTGCCGATGGCAATGCCGACGCCAAGGCCAAGGTGCTGCGTGGCATCCTCGTCGATCATATCGATGGCACCAATGGCCGTGAAAAGGTCGAGGGCTGGGTGCCGCGCTGGATGGCGTTCCCGGCATCGGTCTATACCGATCGTGGCGGCGTCGGCAGCGTGGTGCGGACCGAGGAAGTTGCCACGCTGACCAAGCTGGGCGAGACGTTTACCGCACCGCAAGCGGCCAATGATGACGATCAGATCATCGAACCGGAGGCGGCGTCATGATCGCCGAGCAGCCGGCCCCGGCGGTGGTCGAGACGGTGCAAGCCGGTTTGCAGACCCTTCGCAGGTTCGACCGGATCGTGTTCGTTGCCCACTGCGTCGGTGCGATGAGCTATCCGGACATCGCGGTGATGACCGGACTTGGGGTCGCCGAGGTCGAGCGACGGATGGCCCGCGCGCTCTACGAACTGGACCGCCATCGATCCGGCTATCGGCCACCGTGGTGGCGACGATGGCTGCGCTGATAACCTAGACCTCGCCCGGTGCAAACCGGGCGAGGTTCGTCGTTCGTCAACCCGGAACAGGTGCCAGAATGGCTGCAATCGTCTGGCCCAGATGGCATGCCGCAAGACTGTTGCAGCGCCGTTCCAGTCGCTAAGGTCCCGCCAATATGCGCACCGATCTCGATCATCTGCCGCCCGCCAAGCAGCGCGAACTCGAGCGCGTCGTCGAGATTATCTTTGAAGAGTTCGGCGACGCGACCAAGCTGGCCACCGGCAAGCGCAAGGCGGGACGCATCCTCAAGATCATCCTGTTCGGCAGCTATGCGCGCGGTGGCTGGGTCGACGAGCCGCACACCGAAAAGGGCTACCAGTCCGACTACGACCTGCTGATCATCGTCAACCAGGATGAGCTCACCGACCGCGCGACCTATTGGTATCGCGCCGACGAGCGGCTGATGCGCGAGATGACGATCACCAAGACGCTGCGTACGCCGGTCAACTTCATCGTCCATACGCTTCAGGAGGTGAACGACGCGCTCGCGCACGGCCGATTCTTCTTCATGGACATCGCGCGCGACGGCGTCGCGCTCTACCAGGCCGACGACAAGCCGCTGCACAACCCGCGCCCCAAGACGCCGCAGCAGGCGCTCGACATGGCGCGGGAATATTTCGAAGAGTGGTTCCCAAACGCGATGAAGCGCTTCGAAAGCGCTCAATTTTTAATCGGGCGAGGACATGAAAAGCAGGCTGCGTTCGACCTGCATCAGGTGACGGAGCAGCTCTATCACTGCGTCCTTTTAGTCTGCACCTTCTACACGCCGCACGTTCACAACATTGGCTTCCTGCGTACCCAGGCCGACAAGCTTGACGCCCGTCTGGTACATGTCTGGCCACGTGACACGCGAGAAAATCGTGCGCGCTTCGAGAAGCTCAAGGATGCCTATGTGAAGGCGCGCTACTCGAAGCATTACCAGATCAACGCCGAGGAACTGGCGTGGCTTTCGGCTCGCGTCGAGGACCTTGGGCAGGCGGTTCATGCCGTCTGCACCGATCGGATCGAGGCGCTACGGCGTAACGCAGGCGCCTAGTTCGACGCCGCTCGCGCGACCATCTTTTGAGCAATCAAAACGCATCTTCTGCCGTCCGAAACGCGCCTTGAAAGCACGTTTCGGACGGCGATGGAGGCTGTCCTTCTGGGCCGCAATTCGATCAAGAATAATCGATTTGCGGCCTGAATCGGCGGACGTATTTGCTAGCGTCGGCTCCGCCCTGACGACTGAGCCGACCGGGACGAAAAGCGGTTATGGGCAGGAGTTCGAAGGGGACGGGGTAAGGCAAGTTAAAAGCGGTGCCTCCACGAGGCGCCGAAAGTGGCGTCTGCACGTCGTTTTTGATGGAGGCACTACGGCTGACGTGCCTCCAATTTCTTTCCCTTAGCCCCGAACGCCAGCATTTCCGCGGCTGTTGGCGCAAGCCGCGTGGAGGCCCTTGAGCGCGCCCTCTCACCATCCTCATCTGAGTGATTTGGCGTGAGGAAACCACCATGGCGGACGATGATTTCAGCTTATGGCTGGGCCGGATCGGCGCCGATCGACCGATGGCGCATCAGCTTCGACGCTCGGTCAATCTGGCTGGCGCAAGGACACGGTCGTCTATCACCCGGGCAGCCCGGTTCGATGGCAGCCGGATCGGCCGTGGGTCAGGCGTCGGCAGGATGCTCGGTTCGTCCAACCGCTTCGGCGGTTTTCGCGCGCGTCGCGTGGTGGTCAAAGCCCGGTTCGTGAAGCTCGCCGGGAAGGGTGCCAAAGCGGCGGTCGCGCACATGCGCTATTTGCAGCGCGACGGCACCACGCGCGACGGCGAGCGCGGCACGCTCTACGCCGCCGATCAAGACATCGCCGATGGCAAAGCATTTCTCGAGCGCGGCGCCGGCGACCGCCACCAGTTCCGCTTCATCGTCGCGCCCGAGGACGGCGCCGAATATCCCGACCTCAAGCCGCTGGTGCGCCGCTGGATGAACCAGGTCGAGCAGGACCTGGGCACGAGGCTCGACTGGGTCGCGGTCGACCACTTCAACACGGGGCATCCGCACAGCCATGTGCTGGTGCGCGGCGTCGACGATCGCGGCCAGGATCTGATCATCGCGCGCGAGTATATCAGCCGGGGTCTCGCCGGCCGTGCCGCCGAGCTGGTCAACCTAGACCTCGGCCCGCGTACCGATCGCGAAATCTTCATCGCTCGCCAGCGCGAGATTACCCAGGAGCGGTTCACCACTATCGATCGCAAATTATTGCTCGCGCATGAGCCTGACGGGCTGGTCTCTGCCTGGCATCGCGACGGCGTCGAGCAGGGCCTGCGCGCCGCGCGGCTGGGCACGCTCGAACGCATGGGGCTGGCAATCGAGGGAGGAAGGGGGCGCTACCGTCTCGCCGATGATCTCGAAGCAACGTTGCGCGCGATGGGACGGCGGGGTGACATCATCGCGACCATGCATGAGCAGCTGAAGCGGCGTACGCCCGAGGTGCCGCCGCACGATTATGCGATCTACGATCCAGCCGAAGGCAAGCCGCTGATCGGACGTGTGGTCGCGCGCGGGCTCGCCGACGAGCATCGCGATCGTCACTACATGATCGTCGCGGCAACCGATGGCCGCAGCCACTATGTCGAGCTCGGCGCGCGCTCGCTTGGCGAGACGCTCGAACAGCTGGAGATCGTCGCGGTAAAGCCGGTGGTGCCGGCGGTCCGCGAGGCGGATCGCACGATCGCCGCGGTCGCAGCTGACAATGACGGCATCTATAACGTCGAGGGGCATTTGCGGCATGACCCGAGTGCGACCCAGCGGTTCGCCGAAGCGCATGTCCGCCGTCTCGAGGCACTGCGCCGGCGCGACGGCGTGGCCGAGCGGCGGCTCGACGGCAGCTGGACGATCGCGCCCGACCATCTCGACCGCGTGCTGGCGAGCGAACAGCGCGTCGCTATAGCGCGCCCGGTCGAAATCGAGCTTCTGTCGGAACAGCCGCTCGACAAGCTCACGCGACACGATGGTGTGACCTGGCTCGACGAACGGCAACAAGGCGACGCTACCGAGAAGCTGGAGCGCGGATTCGGCGCCGAGCTTCGCAAGGCGCTGGCGCTGCGGCGCCAGTGGCTGATCGAGCAGGGCCTGGCCTGGGAAGAGGGTGACGCCGTTCACTTCAAACCGGGCCTGATCGAGACGCTTCGCCAGCGCGAGCTGCGCCAGGTCGCGGGGCAGCTGTCGAAAGAGCTCGGGCTCGATTACGCCGAGCATCGCGGCGGACCGATCGAAGGCATCTACCGCAAGCCGGTACAGGTCGGATCAAGCAAGTTTGCGCTGATCGAGAAGTCGAGAGAGTTCACGCTCGTGCCGTGGCGACCGGTGCTCGAAAAGCAAGTCGGTCGCTACGTCTCCGGCATCCAGCGCGGCGGCTCGATCAGCTGGACGTTCGGTCGCCAGCGAACAGGCCCGGAGATCGGCGGGTTCTGAGCGTCACCAAGAAGGGGGCCCGTGGCACCGGACAGGCTCTGTCGCTGAATACGCGCGTCGCCGACAATGCGAGCCATGCAAACCAGAAAGACCCGCCATCAATTTTATCTGCCCAACGATCTGTCGGCGAAGCTCGATGCGATGGCGGCGCGATCGGGGTCGTCAAAGACCGCGATCCTTACCGACGCGCTGACCGCCTGGTTCGATCGTCGCGCCGCCAATGAGCTCGACCAGCGCTTCGGCATCCGGCTCGATCGCCAGAGCCGCACCGCCGATCGCACCGAGCAGAAGCTCGACTATCTGACCGAGGCGCTCGGGCTGTTCATTCGCCATCAGCTGACGCTCACCGCGCACCAGCCCGCATTTGATGCTGAAACGCAGCGGCTGGGGCGGCTGCGCTACGACGAGTTCGTGAAGCTGGCGGGGCGGCTGTTGGCGCGCAATTCTGCCGGAGCCGCGTCGAGCGCGCCACCAGCTCTATCCGCAGATCAGAAATGAAGGAGGAAGCCATGCCCACCGCCGCGCCGCATCCCGTCAGCCACCCGGCGATCACGCTGCGCATTCCGGATGCTTGCCGCGCAACCGGGATTGGCCGGTCGAAACTCTATGAGCTGATCAAGCTGGGCGAGATCGACTCGATCAAGATCGGTCGGATCACGCTCATCCCCGTGACCAGCATCGAGCGACTGATCGCGCGCTCCGGTGCCGCCGTTATCCCCGATGAGCGGGAAAGGGAGCGGCAGATAATGTCGATGCACCCGTTTCTCGCCAACGCCGTAATCACCGCGGCGCTGGCGCATATGACGGATCAGGTAAGAGGCGGCCTGAACTCAGCCGACCAGCTCACGCGATCCAAGGCCGAGGACGGCCTGGCAGCACGAATTGTCGAGACTCTGCTGGAGGCCGGTTGATTGCTGGGGGCGATTGGTAGCGGTCCAAGGCGGGAGAGGCTCCAGCGCAGGGCAAGGCCTTGATGGCGACTTCTGGGCCGTTAGCGGTAGGTCCGCTTTGCGGTTCTGAACCGCAGAAAGTAGTCACTTTTATCCCAGAGCCGCTAGAGACCAAAAGAAGGAGAGGCGCGTTGATAGCAGGCACCTTTTGCTGTGAGCAGTCCGAGGCCGTTATGGAAGGTCATGCCCTGGTCGTCACGCCGACCAGCGCATCACTGATCGCAAGCTTTGCAGCCGTTGTAATTGGGCATGACAAGCGCTTGCAACTAGAGGCTTGCACCCGGATAGGAGCCAAGTGACGGTTACGGGGGGCACTTTGAGAGATAAAGAGGCAGCTGCGAGGATCAAGATCAACCGGCTTCTTGAAGAGGCTGGTTGGCGTTTCTTTGACGATGCCAACGGTCCCGCGAACATCGTTCTAGAGCCCAACACCAAGGTCACCGAAACTCAGATCAATGACCTCGGTGAAGATTTTGAAGCCACGAAGAACGGCTTCATCGACTTCCTGCTGCTAGATTCAAATGGGCGGCCATTGATTGTCCTTGAAGCAAAATCTGAGAGCAAAAATCCTCTGTCCGCCAAGGAGCAGGCTAGGCGCTATGCGCGGGAGCAGGACGCTCGCTTCGTGATCCTTTCAAACGGGAACATTCACTATCTTTGGGATCTCAAGCAGGGGAACCCGAGTGTCATCACCAAATTCCCTGGTCCTGGCGAGATCAAGGATCACCATGCATTTCAACCCGACGCCGGCCGTCTAGCAAGCGAGCCGGTAGCGAGCGACTTTATCGCGCTCACGCAGCTGCCGAACTACGCCAGCGAGGCTGGTTGGAAGAACGAAGATGAGCGCCCAGCGTTTGTCGACAAGAACAATCTTCGCTTCCTGCGGGACTATCAGAAACGGGCAGTCCACGCCGTTCAACGGGCAGTGAAGAAGGGTGATGTCAGGTTCCTGTTCGAGATGGCGACGGGCACCGGCAAGACCCTCACCTCAGCAGCAATCATCAAGCTTTTCCTCAAGACCCGCAACGCGCGACGTGTCCTGTTTCTGGTCGACCGGATCGAGCTGGAAATCCAGGCCGACAAGGCGTTTAAGGCCTTGCTCAAGAAGGACTTCACTTGCGTCATCTACAAGGAACAGAAAGACGACTGGCGAAAGGCCGACATTGTCGTCGCCACTGTCCAGTCGCTGCTTTTCAACGACAAGTTTCGCAGGGCCTTCGCGCCGACAGATTTTGACCTGGTCATTTCAGACGAAGCGCACAGGTCGATCGGCGGAAACGCTCGCGCCGTCTTCGAGTATTTCGTCGGCTACAAACTCGGCCTTACCGCCACGCCGAAGGACTACGTCAAGCAGTCGAAGAAGGCCTCCACAGCGCGTGATCCCCGCGAAACCGAGCGGCGCATTTTGCTCGACACCTACCGGACTTTCGGGTGCGAAAGTGGCGATCCGACCTTCCGCTATTCGCTGCTCGATGGGGTCAGGGATGGATTTCTTATCAACCCCTACGTCGTGGATGCCCGGACTGAGATCACCACACAGTTGCTTTCGGACGAAGGCTTCACCGTCGAAGTTACGGATGAGGACGGCAACGAGGTCAAAGAGGCTTTCGGCGGGAGGGACTTCGAGAAGAAGTTCTTCGCAGAGGCAACCAACGAGGTGTTCTGCGGGACCTTCCTGCAACACGGCCTGCGCGATCCGGTAACGGGTGAGTTCGGCAAATCGCTCGTCTTCGCGGTAAGCCAGAACCACGCTGCCAAACTGGCGCAGACCCTGAACGAGATGGCCGATCAGCTTTGGCCGGGAAAATATCAGTCAGACTTCGCGATGCAGGTCACGAGCGAGGTCATGAACGCGCAGGCCATGACCGTGCAGTTCGCGAACAACAATCTTGGTGGGCGAAGCCGGTTCAACGAGCACTATCGGACCAGCCGGGCGCGCGTCTGCGTGACGGTCGGGATGATGACAACAGGCTATGATTGTCCCGACATACTCAACCTCGCTTTGATGCGGCCAATCTTCAGCCCTTCCGACTTCGTGCAGATGAAGGGCCGTGGGACCCGCAGACATCGGTTTGCAGAGGAAATGCGTGACCCGGCACTCAAGGTGCAGATTGCCGACCTTCAGAAGACCGAATTTCGCCTGTTCGACTTCTTCGCCAATTGCGAGTTCTTCGAGGAGAAGTTCGACTACGATGAAGAGCTGACCCTTCCCCAGCCGTCGACACAGCCCTTCATCAACAAGGTCGAAGCGCCACGCCCCGGATTCAAAGGTTTCGAGACCTTCCAGCCGGACGCGATCGCCACACAGAACGAGCAACAGATCGGCCTGGAGGGAATGCGGATCGATCGCGAGTTCTTCCAGAAATTCGAGGACACCGTCCGCCAGGATGCGGCTCTGACCGCCATGGTCGAGCAGCAAAACTGGGAGGCAGCCGTGCGGCGCGTCGTGGAGACCGTTTTCGACAAGCCAGACGACTTCTTCAGCCTCGACAAGCTTCGCCGTGCCGCCGGGCTCGATCGCCGCCTGACAGTGCGCGAGCTGATCGAGAAGGCTTTTGGCCATATCCCGCGTTTCAAGTCGAAGGACGAGCTCATCGACGACGAGTTCCAGAAGTTCCTGCTCGACCAGAAGCCCGAGCAGGCCGACCGGATCGCGCAGATGCGCTACTATTTCGAAGCCTACATCAAGGACGCCAATGTCCGGCGCATCATCGACGATGGTCGGGTGGCCGATCTCAACGTCAATCCGATCTTCGGCATGAAGGATCTGAAGGCAGTGCCGAAAGAATGGGTCCGCCGCATCCCCGAATACATCAAGGACTATGTGTCCCTGAACCCGTTCCTCCCATAAAGACGCCCCATGCTAGACACTGATACCAAACGACGCATCAATACCTGCCGGGACATCCTCGTTGGCAAGGTTCCTGACCCCAAGAGCCAGGTCGAACAGATCACCATCGCGCTGATCTACAAGTTCATGGACGATATGGACCTCGAAGCGGAGGAAATGGAGTTCGACCGAAAATTCTTCACAGGCGAATACGAGCGCTATCGCTGGTCGAAGCTGCTGGCGCCGGGCGTGAGCGGGCAGGAGATGCTCAATCTCTATTCCGAAGCTCTGCTAAAGATGGTCGAGAACGAAGGACTGCCCGAGCTCTTCCGCAACATCTTCCGCAACGCCTACCTGCCTTATCGCGATCCTGAGACCCTGCGCAGCTTCCTGCGTGAGATTAACGGCTTTACCTATGACCACAGCGAGCGGCTGGGCGATGCGTTCGAATACCTGCTCTCAGTGCTGGGAAGCCAGGGCGACGCCGGGCAATTCCGCACACCGCGCCACATCATCGATTTCATGGTCGAGATCATCGATCCGAAGAAGGGCGAGGTGATCCTTGACCCCGCCTGCGGCACAGCCGGGTTCCTGATCTCCTCCTACAAGCATATCCTGAAAGCCAACTCGACCGTGCAGGATCGCAATGGCGGCAATGGCGCAGAGGTCGATGCGGCGGAGGCGACGCTCGACAGCCCATTGCGCTATCCGGGCGACCTGCTGACCACAGATGACCGCGAGCGCTTGGCGAACAACATCAAGGGCTATGACATCTCGCCGGACATGGTGCGGCTGAGCCTGGTCAACCTGTACCTGCACGGCTTCCTCGATCCCAATGTCGAGGAATACGACACGCTTACCAGCGAGGACAAATGGGGCGAGACGGCGGACGTGATCCTCGCCAACCCGCCCTTCATGTCGCCAAAGGGCGGGATCAAGCCGCACACGAAATTCTCGATCGCTTCGAAGCGGAGTGAGGTGCTGTTTGTCGACTACATCGCTGAGCACCTGACGCCCAAAGGCCGCGCGGCGATTGTCGTCCCCGAAGGCATCATTTTTCAGAGCCAGAGCGCTTATGTCGAACTACGGAAGGCTTTGGTTGAGAAATACCTCGCAGCGGTGATTTCGTTGCCAGCGGGCGTGTTCAATCCCTATTCGGGCGTAAAAACTTCAATCCTCATTCTGGACAGCGCAGTTGCCAAGGCGAGCGATGAAGTCGCCTTCATCAAGATCGAAAATGACGGCTTTGGTCTCGGTGCGCAGCGCAAAGCCGTAGAGGGAACCCAGCTGCCTCAGGCCAAAGCTGAATTGACCGCATGGCTCAATGCGAAGCGCAACGCGGCAGAATCTGAGCTGAACTCTTCCATCGGCTTTGCGATTGAAAGAGGCCGCGTTGTCGAAGACGGCCAATACAATCTCAGCAGCGACCGCTATCGAGAGGCCACTGAGCGAGAAAGTATCTGGCCTCTCGTCCCATTAGGAGACGTTACCCGCAGATTCAGTGGCGGAACTCCATCTAAGGAGAACTCAGACTTTTGGTCCGGCGAAATTCCATGGGTGTCACCCAAGGATATGAAATCGGATGTCATCCATGATACCGAGGATCATATATCGGAGGCCGCAATTGAAGGCAGTGCGACTTCTCTGGTCCCTGCGGGCACCGTCTTGTGCGTCGTTCGCTCCGGTATTCTAAAGCATACTTTTCCGGTCGCTCTTACCTCGCGACCAATGTGCTTCAACCAAGACATTGTTGCATTGAGCTGCGACGCCGATCGGCTCGACCCGCTCTTTCTATTTTGGTCCCTGAAAGGACGCGCAGCTGAAATCCTTTCGAAAGGTATCAAGCCTGGCGTTACTGTACAGAGCTTTCATTCAGGCTTCTTCAAGACGTTCCAGATTCCCCTTCCGCCGCTCGAAGTGCAGCAGGAAATTGTAGCAGAGATCAAAGGATATGAGGCGGAAATCACAGCGCTTGAATCCCAAATAGCTGACCGCAAGAAGGCGATAGATCAGGCCATTTCGAAAGTCTGGGGACCAGAACCTAGTGGAGACTCTGTGTGATAGACGAAGCCGGACAACTCGAAGGCTTCCTGCCAATCTCCTATCGCACGCCGAAGGAAGAGCAGTATGTCCGCTTCCTGTGGGAGGCGTTCAACGACAATTGCGAAAGCGGGAAGTACCAGTTCGCCTTCCTCGCCTACCACATGCTCACCATGTGCTTCGTGTACTTCAACATCTGGCAGATCAAGCTGATCAAGCCAGCCGACTTTGCGACCGCGCTGATCGGTTTCGGTAAGGACATGGAGAAGGAACTGCTGGAGTCCACCAGCCCCTTCACCTTTCACGTTGTGAACGAGAGCAACGTGATGCGCTTCCTCAAGCTCATCCAGTGCGACAACGGCAAGATCGGCACCTACACCAAGCTAGTAAAGGACCGGAACGAGACGGCACATTCCAACGGCAACATCTTCTTCAGCACCGAGGCCGAGCTGGCCGCCAAGATCCACGAAATCCTGCGCATCGTCACAGAGATACAAAGCCACAGCGAGGCGATCATCGTCGATGGCTACAAGCGCTTCCTGCTCGACTCCGCCGACCCCGAAGAACGAGAACATATCGACGCGATCGACCAGGTCCGCGAGGTCCTGATCCACGAGAACTACATGTCGCTTATCGACCTCGATTTCTGCGCCAGGTTCGACATCGCCGAGTTCGCCGACCATCCGCACTTTGCCGAGATAGAAGCGCTCCATCGCGAAGTGCAGGGGTGGGTTGAGAGCGAAGAGGCGTTGGCGGCATGAGCAAGTACAGCTTCAGCGGAACCTTCAAACGCTCATCGCCGGCATCCTTCGCCGATAAGGTCGGCATTCCGCTAGGCTGGATTGTAGTCCACCACAGCCACATCCCGGAGAAGGCTGATCGCCGAATAGCACATGGCGAGTGGTTCGAGATTTCCTCAGATCGCGGCACCATTTATCGGATGCTGCGCTTTTCTCCGAACATAACCAAGGGTGACGACCAGAGCCCCGGAAAGATGGTTATCGACTGGATCGGCTGGATCGATCTGCACAACCGGGATGAGGATGTCGACGGCCCGCTCACACTCACGGTGAGTCGGGTCCCGCTTTTGAAACGGCCTTGGGTATATCTCAAACATCCCGACCCGGCAGTTCGGCTGTCGGGGTGGCTTGGTTGGGCCTCCGTTATTCTGGGCTTGGCCGCACTTCTGATCTCAATTCCCTACCAGTGGATCGGCGAGAAGATCGGCAGTCTGATCAATGCGATCGCATGCTTTTGCGGCGGAGGTTGAGCATGATGGACGTGACAATGGCCCAGCATCCCGTTGGTCAGGGAGGGTTGATGAGCGGGCTCCTCGAAAATCACGGGGGAAGCCTGCATTGGGCCTACGATTGCGGGTCTAACCAGACTGACGCACTTAACCGTGAGATTGCGGTTGTCGCTGCGCAGGGTGACTTGCAATTGCTGTTCCTGTCTCATCTGGACAGCGATCACGTGAACGGCATTGACAGCCTGCTGGCGAAAGCTCGCGTGGAGGAGGTCGTGCTGCCCTACCTTCGCGACATCGACCGGATTGTTGCCGTAGCGCATGATGCCGCAATGGGGGCGCTAACAGGTGGATTTCTTAGGTTTCTGAATGACATAGAGGGCTGGTTTCGCGAGCGTGGCGTTGAGCGGATCACGTTTATCGAGCCGAGGGACGACGACGATGAAGGCGGTGATGGCCCTTTCATTCCTGAAGTTGGCGATGGCGGAGGTGACGAACCAATAAAATCCAAATGGGTTGGCAAGCCTGTCGCTCCACCCGACGGTGACGGGACTGCCCATTATCCGGAAAATCCAACGGTGCAGCGGCTGGAGGACGGGGCAACGTTGCATCTTTGGGCGGGCCAGCCGTTGGACTGGATATTGTCCCCCCACGCGCACAGGCCGTCGAAATCAGCGTTGGCCGCTTTCGAAGCGGAACTCAGTAAGCGATTCAGTGGGGGGCACTCCGATCCAGACTTTCTGCAAATCATCCTCGCCGACCAGAGCCTGAGAAGCGAACTCAAAGAGTGTTACGACGCTATCTGGAAGGATCATAACTTGGTTTCGATGGCCTTGTATGCTGGACCGGTGAAGAGCGACGCTTGGATTTCCTGGACTGACCGTCACTACCGCTTTCCGTGGTTCTCGCGTCGACATCATCGCGGCGCAGTAGGCTGGCTCTGCACAGGTGATATGCATTTGGACGTCGTCCGACGCCGAGATGCATTCATCCAGCACTACCGCCGCCTCCTAGACAAAGTGAACGTCTTTGCTCTGCCTCACCATGGTTCACGCGCAAACTTCAGCCTTACGCTCTTCAGTGCATTGCCGAATGCCTCCCAATTCACAGCCGCCGCCGGACCCAATAGCTACGATCATCCATCAGAGTACGTGATCCGCGCGGTACAGGCTGAAGGCAGGAGTTTCGTTAATGTGAGCGAGCATTCGCACACTGCCTTGGAATGGAGGCACTACATCTAATGCCCCAACGTACTGCTCTTTGGACCGTCTCCGATCAGCCATCCTCGCTTTCTGAAGCGACATTTCCTTCCGAGCGCCTGCTCGAGGATATGATCATTGCCGCGCCGCGCATTCTCTCCGACGAGTGGATGCTAATCGGGCGTCAAGAGCGGACGGTGACAGGAAGGCTCGACCTTCTGGCCGTTGCTCCGGATGGTGCGCTCGTTCTCATCGAACTCAAACGCGATCGGACGCCTCGGGAGGTGGTAGCTCAGGCGCTAGACTATGCATGTTGGGTCGAAGATCTGGAAGCTGATGACATCGCCGCGATCTATGATCGCTTCGCACCGGGCCGGGACCTGGCGGCCGATTTCCGAGTTCGCTTCGGTCAAGCTCTGGATGAGGACGAACTGAACCAAAGCCATCAAGTGGTCATCGTCGCAACGCATCTCGACGAGAGCAGTGAGAGGATCGTGCGCTATCTCGGCGACAAGGGGATCGCCATCAATGTTCTTTGCTTTCAGGTGTTCGATCACGGCGGGCAGCAACTGCTGAGCAGAACTTGGCTGGTCGATCCGGTCCAGACGCAGGTCAGCGCTTCTACGCCGACTTCGCGAGGTCCGAGGGAACGCGAACCTTGGAACGGGCAGTTCTATGCCTGCTTTGGCCACAGCGAGACGCGCGACTGGTCAGAAGGACGAAAGTACGGCTTCATCAGTGGCGGCGGCGGGACGTGGTATAGCAATACCCTCAACCTACTCTCTCCTGGCGACCACGTCTGGGTAAAGGCACCTGGCTACGGCTTTGTGGGCGTGGGTGAAGTTATAGGTCCACGTGAACCGATAACCGAGTTCAAGATTGAAGTTGACGGAGAGGAGCGTCCTGCGGCGGAAGTTTTACGTGGTGGTACGTACCACCGGGAGGCAATCGAGGACCCCGAACGCATGGAGTATTTCGTCCCAGTCAAATGGCTACACTCAGTCCCGATCGAAGCCGCGATCAATGAGATTGGCATGTTCGGGAACCAGAACACCGTTTGCAAGCCCACAACACCAAAATGGCGCACCACAGTCGAACGTCTTAAGGAACGTTGGAATCTGTACGACTGACTTGGTCCTGTTTGCCGGGTGCAGCACTTTGTTGTTAGCCGTTGGAAGGAAACCGCAGTCACTCCTGCGTGCTCAGTTAGGAAGGTTGCCCCCTTTATTTAGGCAATAGAAATTGTCCGAGCAATGTCCGGCTTTGGGCTGGTTGAAATTTGATGGGAACGTCAGAAACTAGGGCGCGATGCCGCCGTTCTGCTATGCGCCCTAATGACGGCCATAGCTGCTCGGTGGCCGCGCGCCGAACAGCGGACATAGAACATCTGCGTGTCTTGGGTGCCCAGCGGGTGTGCCGTGCTTACGCTGCAGCGGTACGCGATGGCCTGTTGAACCGCGCCGGGTTTGCCGGAGGCCTTGGGTTGTGAGTCACGCTGCCATATCGATGTTGTCCGCGGCAGCATAATATTGGTCTTCCGCTTCGGCAGGCGGGATGTTGCCGATGGGCTCGAGCAGC